>NZ_LMBZ01000049.1:0-4880 GCF_001439635.1 Solibacillus cecembensis
TAAAGTATTATCAAACTCATTAGTAGTAGTTTCTTTCAACATAATCCCTCCACTTAATTCTTCTTACACTATCCTGCTCCGTTAGTTGAATAAGAACAGATACGCTTATTAAACAATCGCGCCGATTGGAGAGGTACCAAAAACATCAACATAAATCGCAATGTTCAAAAATCCTTTCTGCAATAACCATTAATCCAACCACTAATCCAACCTTTTTCTTTTATTTAAAATGAAAAATACAACACTGCTAATGGCTACTGCCACTGTAGCCCAAATATATAAATGATTTCTATTATGTTTACCACTTAAATTAACTTCTTCAATCGGGGGCTGTCCTTCTCCGAGTACCTCCAAATCCTCCTTTGAAGAACTCAACATACCAGTACGATCACAAATGATTGATACAAGTGATTTTGCCCCGTACATAATTGATTCGTCAGCATAAACCAGATATTCTTCTCCCTTTATAAAATTATATCCACAATCTCCACCACCTTGACCAGTAGTTATGATAATTTGTGATTGTTCAACACCCTTCCAGGTGTTCGTTACCTCAAAAAGAACTGATTTAGTTGTATATCCTTTTAAATTTTGTCTCTCTTTTATATCAACAACTTTCCCACTAAATACGGCTTTTGAACGTTCAAATTCTTCTTCTACACTTGGTATATATGCACACGAACAAGCACTTGTAATCGAAGGAAAAGAGCCTATCATAAAAATACCAATAAAAATGAAAGCCAGAAGTGTCATTGCTTTCTTCAAATAAATCATCTCATTCTCTCCCACTATCACCTAGGTTTAGTATATTTTTGTAATCTATTACCAATATTAACATAGGAATCTAATTTTTCTTGGTAATATTATTCCATTTAGTGGCCCGATTGTTGAACAAAAGTTAAACAACGCTATTCAACTAATCTGCTCCGTTAGTTCAATAAAAAAAGCACTAAAACGAGATTTTGTTACCTAACTTTGATTTGGGAACGTTATTTTGAATGTTATTGTATAAATTTATATCATTTTATTTTTCGTTTTAGTAAATTTAGGAAAAGGGGGTTTTAGGAAAATGGCAAGAACTATTCTCGCTATATCTGGTGGTGGTTTTTCTGAAGAAGATAAATCATTTATTGATGATTACTTATTAAAAATACCTAGAAAGCAAGGTAAATTAAAAATTGCATTTATTGCTACTGCAAGTAATGATGCACAAGGTTATATTGATAAGTTTTATAAAGCTTTTAAAGTAGAACAACCCATCCATTTGACAATTAAAGATTTGGAATCGACAAATATTCAAGAAGTTGTTAATGCTTTAGATATTATTTATGTAGGCGGTGGAAACACACAATTTATGCTTGAAATTTGGCGGAAAACAGGCTTCGATCATGTATTAAGAAATGCTTATAAACAAGGCGTAATTTTAGCTGGTATAAGTGCTGGAGCAATGTGTTGGTTTGAATCTTGTTTCAGTGAAAAGAATGAAACAGAATACGAAGAGTTTGAGGGATTGGGATTGTTAAGTGGTAGCTTATGTCCACATTACAATGACAAAGTTAGACGCCTTGCGTTCAATAATTGGGCAATTCATCGACCGAAAGCCAACTTGTATACTTTAGAGGATAATGAAAATTTACATTTTAAAAATGAAAAGTTAGTAGCCAAGATTATTACATAATGAGCTTTAATCTTGTAAAAAGGGTGTCCGATAGTTAATTCGCACACCCTTTTATATGTCTTAAATATTCCCTAAGTTTCATTTGGGTACTTACTGTTCATAAGCAGCCACCCCCCCTATTCAATTGAATGGGAGGGGGGTGATCCCCTAACTTACATTTGGGAACGTTTTTATGTTTATAAAATATTGGATAGCTACGAATATTGATAATATAAATACAACTACCAGAAACCAACCCATTATTTTTTTATTTTTTTTGAATTCTATTAGCCCGAACACAAGCATTGTTAACCCTGAAAATATAATCATATATGCAATGAAATAAAAATTTTTTGTGAATAGAAAACAACCGGCAAAAGCTACAGCAATAATTGAAAATAAAANTTTGCAAAATCTTTAACAAAGTTAACCACCCCTTAAATATAAAAGCTAAAGGAACTATTTCAATAAATGTTGGTATAGTTCCTTTACGAATNCTTCCCAAAGCGTCGTTTGGGAAAATTTTCGAAACGCTTGTTGTACTAAAGCCCCCGTTAGTTTAAGTGTATTCATTCACAAATAGTGCATATTTTGCTTCTTCTTCAAATTTCTTATTATACATTTTTACATCTTTTACCTTTCCTTGAGCTCATTGTAATAAACACATAGTAATTTCTTCTGGCAACCCATTATTCTGGATTGATGATAAAATTACATTTTTAGGTTGTTTGCTAACACCCGCTTCTTCCTAGCAGCAACTTGTACATAAATATAAAAGCCCATCGCATTCGCAATGAGCTAACTTTTATATTGATTTATTTGAAAGAGGTATATCCATCATCAACCATAACAGTTGATCCGTTAATTGCACGAGCTTCATCTGACGCTAAAAATGCAACTACGTTTGCAATATCCATTGGAGGTGTGAATTTTTTCGTCATCTGTTTATCTGTTACAATGTGTGTCATTCCTTTTTCTTTTAAAGGATCATAAATTGGTGTGTCGACTACACCAGGTGCAACACCAACCACACGAATACCAAATTCAGCTAAATCCGCTGCAGCAGTTTGCGTCATTAATCGAACAGCACCTTTTGATGCATTATANACTAAAAGTACCTGCATTGGCGATAAATCCGAAAATGGAAGTTGTATTAATAATTGTTCCCTGAATCCCTAACTCTTTCATCTTACGACCTGCAGNCTGAAATTCCGTAAAACACACCATCTTGATTAATTTTAATAATTTTTTCATAGTCTGCTGGTTCAAGATCTAGAATATGTTTTCCCATCCCAATACCTGCGTTGTTAAACATTGTATCAATTCGACCATATGTTTCAACCGTGAAATTTACTAATTCATCTACTTGTTTATGATCACTTATATCCACTTTTTTAAATACAGCATCTCCGCCTTTTTCTTTAAGCATTTTTACTGTTTCTGTACCTGTCGTTTCATTAAAATCAGCTACAACGACTTTAGCGCCTTCTTCAACAAATTTTAGACAAGTTGTTTGTCCAATTCCACTTGCGCCACCTGTGATGACTGCGACTTTACCTTTTAATCTCATTATAAAATCCCCCTTTAATTGTGGTAAACCAAATTCGGACGTTCGTCCGAACTGTTATGAGTTTATTATAATAGTCCCATAAGAAATTGCAACTTTTTTATTTTATGACTTTAATATTTGGAGGGTATAGACACTCTACATTTGCATAAAAAAACACGCAGCCCTATTTCGTATACTTGAATTATCGGAAATCAAGTATACGAAATAGGGCTGCGTGGTATATGAATCTTATCATGATAAAATCCAGTCATCCAAACAACAAAAACCTCATAAATAATTCTGACTTTGTTGTTTTGTTTCTATTTTTTTATAAGTACTCATCCTCCTGCATTTGTATATATTGTCTTACTATCATTTTAAACATTAGAAAGGTTTCCTCTAACTTTTCTTGCGAAGTACCTTGTAATAATTGCAACCCAAGTCCATCAGTAAACACAAGAATAAATCTTGCTAATGTTTCACTAGCGACTCCTAAACTCATTTCAGTATCCAGAATGGTCTCAATTACTTGTTCTTGTAATTTTTCCGTCTGTTCAGCCAAAACCGGATTCCAAATCGACATACAAAGCAAATCAAAATACACCTTAAATAACGGGTTATCATTTTTATGTTGTACCCACACATAATCAATGGTCTTTTCGATTCTACTTAAGGGATTTCTAGTGTCTTTAAGAAATGTTTTTAAGGAAACAATTTCTTCTTTAATTAATTCAGCAGCAGCTTCTACTAATAGACCTTCTCTACCAGAAAAATAATAATGAATTTGACTTAAAGAAACTTGAGCTTTTTTTGAAATATCTCTAAGTGATATAGATGCACTTCCTTTTTCAGAGATACATTCAAATGTTGCTTTTAATATTTTATCTCTTGCACTTGCCATTTCATTTCACCTCTGTATTTCACACTCTCACTTGTTTAAATTACTACATTTGAGTTTTTCAATTTTAAGAATAGCATAAAGAATACTACTACAATAAGCGTTCTTTGCAAATACCGCAAATACGTATGCCCTACCTGTAGCATCTGAATTTCCGTTTACTTTTTTACCCTATGCCTTCAAAGTCTTGATGCCTTTTGATTATTTTAAAATATCAAAACTTATGCATTGTTAACTCGTTCCTTATTCAACTATCCTGCTGCGTTAGTTCAATAAGAAAAAGCTTCCCTTAAAGTCAGCTTTGTTCTGCTAAAGCGCCAGTTAGTTTAAGTATGAGTCTTCAAAATTCTTGGATAATCGCAATGAAAAGTGGATTTACTTATTTATTAAATACCTCATATTGTTCAGTAAAATTATTTTTTTTAGAATTATATTTCTGATTTAACTCATACTACACTTGTTCCAAAATGGAAAAATAAAATTGAAAAGGAAGTGCAAGTATGAGTATGTTTAGCGGTAATCCAAAAGACGAACCATTACATTATGGTGAGGTATTCAGCATCTGGACAAATCTTGCTGCAAACTATGGCATGATTGCTGGGTATCAAACATTTTATAATCATGCTGGTGATAAAGANAAAACAAATCATAGAAGAATTTGTTCAAGGTGCAAAAGAGGAAGTTAAGCCTTTAGAAAAAATTCTAAAAGTAAATGGCATTGCATTACCTCCTGCACCGCCTGAACGTGCAGATGCAAGACTAGAAGATATCCCTCC
>NZ_LMBZ01000049.1:4901-5731 GCF_001439635.1 Solibacillus cecembensis
TCTGCCGCTTGTTTAGTTGCATGTAGTCAAGCAATGGGTATGTCTATTAGAGAAGACATTGGCTTAATGTACGGTCAATTCCATACAGCTAAAGCACTGCTTGGTGCCAAACTATTACGCCTTAATAAAGATAAAGGTTGGCTTGTACCTCCACCATTACATGTAAATCATCCAGAAAAATAATTAGAACCACCAAATAATTAGTTCCCCAGTATAAAACTGGGGATTTTTAAATTAAACTGAGTATTCAGGAAATATATCTACCGCACTTTTTCTTTCAAATATTCATTAAATATAGTGATGAAATATAAAATTCCACTTCGGTATATCGGTTTATAGTACCCTGCTTATTCAACTAAACTGCCCCGTTAGTAAAAACACTCCATATGTCTATTATTCTATTAACTTGGGAATAATTCCATTAATATCACTTTATTAGGGGGAATAGAATTGTTACTATCAAAAGCATGGACTTTGTTTGAAGCTGATAAGCGAATAGAAGGTTTTTCTCCTCAAACATTGAAGGCATACCAGTTACAGTCTTTGCTACTAATTGGTTATTTTAAAGATGTAGAGTTGGAATTGCTGGATACGAATCAATTGAAGGAATATCTTTCTATATCCGGTAAGCATTTAAAACCTGCCAGTCTTGCACATCGTATTTGCTTTATGAAATCGTTTTTTCGCTGGTCGCATGAAGAAGGCTACCTGAGTAAGAATCCAACTACCAAAATTAAAGAACCCAAGGTAGGTAAGCGGATACCCAAGTATTTAACCGAACGGGAGATCGAACACCTTCGTGAATCCTGTCATTCCCCAATGGAAAGAGC
>NZ_LMBZ01000051.1:0-3315 GCF_001439635.1 Solibacillus cecembensis
TGGTTAAGTCCTCGACCGATTAGTATTCGTCAGCTCCATATGTCGCCACACTTCCACCTCGAACCTATCTACCTGATCGTCTTTCAGGGGTCTTACTTACTTGCGTAATGGGAAATCTCATCTTGAGGGGGGCTTCATGCTTAGATGCTTTCAGCACTTATCCCGTCCACACATAGCTACCCAGCGATGCTCTTGGCAGAACAACTGGTACACCAGCGGTGTGTCCATCCCGGTCCTCTCGTACTAAGGACAGCTCCTCTCAAATTTCCTACGCCCACGACGGATAGGGACCGAACTGTCTCACGACGTTCTGAACCCAGCTCGCGTACCGCTTTAATGGGCGAACAGCCCAACCCTTGGGACCGACTACAGCCCCAGGATGCGATGAGCCGACATCGAGGTGCCAAACCTCCCCGTCGATGTGGACTCTTGGGGGAGATAAGCCTGTTATCCCCGGGGTAGCTTTTATCCGTTGAGCGATGGCCCTTCCATGCGGAACCACCGGATCACTAAGCCCGTCTTTCGACCCTGCTCGACTTGTAGGTCTCGCAGTCAAGCTCCCTTATGCCTTTACACTCTACGAATGATTTCCAACCATTCTGAGGGAACCTTTGGGCGCCTCCGTTACTCTTTAGGAGGCGACCGCCCCAGTCAAACTGTCCGCCTGACACTGTCTCCTACCCCGTTAAGGGGCATGGGTTAGAAGTTCAATACAACCAGGGTAGTATCCCACTGACGCCTCCTTCGAAGCTGGCGCTCCGAGATCTCTGGCTCCTACCTATCCTGTACAAGTTGTACCAAAATTCAATATCAGGCTACAGTAAAGCTCCACGGGGTCTTTCCGTCCTGTCGCGGGTAACCTGCATCTTCACAGGTACTATAATTTCACCGAGTCTCTCGTTGAGACAGTGCCCAGATCGTTACGCCTTTCGTGCGGGTCGGAACTTACCCGACAAGGAATTTCGCTACCTTAGGACCGTTATAGTTACGGCCGCCGTTTACTGGGGCTTCAATTCGTAGCTTCGCTTGCGCTAACCACTCCTCTTAACCTTCCAGCACCGGGCAGGCGTCAGCCCCTATACTTCACCTTACGGTTTTGCAGAGACCTGTGTTTTTGCTAAACAGTCGCCTGGGCCTATTCACTGCGGCTCTCATGCGCTTGCACGCTCAAGAGCACCCCTTCTCCCGAAGTTACGGGGTCATTTTGCCGAGTTCCTTAACGAGAGTTCTCTCGCACACCTTAGGATTCTCTCCTCGACTACCTGTGTCGGTTTGCGGTACGGGCACCTCTCACCTCGATAGAGGCTTTTCTTGGCAGTGTGAAATCAGGAACTTCGTCCATACGGACTCGTCATCACAGCTCAACGTATCAGTGTGCGGATTTGCCTACACACACGCCTTACTGCTTGAACAGAGACAACCAACGCTCTGCTTACCCTATCCTACTGCGTCCCCCCATTTCTCAAACGGTGAGGAGGTGGTACAGGAATATCAACCTGTTGTCCATCGCCTACGCCTATCGGCCTCGGCTTAGGTCCCGACTAACCCTGAGCGGACGAGCCTTCCTCAGGAAACCTTAGTCATACGGTGGACGGGATTCTCACCCGTCTTTCGCTACTCATACCGGCATTCTCACTTCTAAGCGCTCCACCAGTCCTTCCGGTCTGACTTCAACGCCCTTAGAACGCTCTCCTACCACGCATCCATACGGATGCATCCACAGCTTCGGTGAATCGTTTAGCCCCGATAAATTTTCGGCGCAGCGTCACTCGACCAGTGAGCTATTACGCACTCTTTAAATGATGGCTGCTTCTGAGCCAACATCCTGGTTGTCTAAGCAACGCCACATCCTTTTCCACTTAACGATTACTTTGGGACCTTAGCTGGTGGTCTGGGCTGTTTCCCTCTTGACTACGGATCTTATCACTCGCAGTCTGACTCCCGTGTATAAATATCTGGCATTCGGAGTTTGTCTGAATTCGGTAAAGCGAGATGCCCCCCTAGTCCAAACAGTGCTCTACCTCCAGTATTCTCAATCACGAGGCTAGCCCTAAAGCTATTTCGGAGAGAACCAGCTATCTCCAGGTTCGATTGGAATTTCTCCGCTACCCACACCTCATCCCCGCACTTTTCAACGTGCGTGGGTTCGGGCCTCCAGTAAGTGTTACCTCACCTTCACCCTGGACATGGGTAGATCACCTGGTTTCGGGTCTACGACCACGTACTAATTCGCCCTATTCAGACTCGCTTTCGCTGCGGCTCCGTCTTATCAACTTAACCTCGCACGTAATCGTAACTCGCCGGTTCATTCTACAAAAGGCACGCTATCACCCATTAACGGGCTCTAACTACTTGTAGGCACACGGTTTCAGGATCTATTTCACTCCCCTTCCGGGGTGCTTTTCACCTTTCCCTCACGGTACTGGTTCACTATCGGTCACTAGGTAGTATTTAGCCTTGGGAGATGGTCCTCCCAGATTCCGACGGAATTTCACGTGTTCCGCCGTACTCAGGATACATTCAGGAGGGAATGAAGTTTCATTTACAGGGCTTTTACCTTCTATGGCGGGCCTTTCCAAGCCGCTTCAACTATCTCATTCTTTTGTAACTCCGTATTGAATGTCCTACAACCCCAAAGAGCAAGCTCTTTGGTTTGGGCTCTTCCCGTTTCGCTCGCCGCTACTCAGGGAATCGAATTTTCTTTCTGTTCCTGCAGGTACTTAGATGTTTCAGTTCCCTGCGTCTGTCCTCAACACGCTATGTATTCACGTGAAGATACTATGCGATTAAACATAGTGGGTTCCCCCATTCGGAAATCTCTGGATCAAAGCTTACTTACAGCTCCCCAAAGCATATCGGTGTTAGTGCCGTCCTTCTTCGACTCCTAGTGCCAAGGCATCCACCGTGCGCCCTTATTAACTTAACCAATAAGTTACACTTACTCAAATGAGTAAGATTTTAAAAGATTGCACGACCAATTTCTTGATCATTTGTTTGTTTATTGCTTTCAATGTCGTTTTATCCAGTTTTCAAAGAACAANATATTGGTGGAGCCTAGCGGGATCGAACCGCTGACCTCCTGCGTGCAAGGCAGGCGCTCTCCCAGCTGAGCTAAGGCCCCNATGTATTAAGAGGTATATAAAATAATTTATATGGTGGGCCTAAATGGACTCGAACCATCGACCTCACGCTTATCAGGCGTGCGCTCTAACCAGCTGAGCTATAGGNATTTCATCATTTAAGATGAACCTTCAAAACTGAACAGCAAACGTTAATGTTTCATTCCATAAGGAATGATTCCGAATATATCCTTAG
>NZ_LMBZ01000051.1:3330-3417 GCF_001439635.1 Solibacillus cecembensis
CTTAGAAGTTATAAAATGTATTCATAAACCTTCAAAACTGAACAGCAAACGTTAATGTTTCATTCCAGAAGGAATGATTCCGAATAT
>NZ_LMBZ01000052.1:0-160 GCF_001439635.1 Solibacillus cecembensis
GGAGTCGAACCCCCACGCCTTGCGGCGCTAGATCCTAAGTCTAGTGCGTCTGCCAGTTCCGCCACACCCGCAGCAGATATATTTAAAACTGGTGAGCCATGTAGGATTCGAACCTACGACCCTCTGATTAAAAGTCAGATGCTCTACCGACTGAGCTAAT
>NZ_LMBZ01000052.1:220-4688 GCF_001439635.1 Solibacillus cecembensis
GTTTAGAAAAAGTGATGGAGGATGACGGGCTCGAACCGCCGACCCTCTGCTTGTAAGGCAGATGCTCTCCCAGCTGAGCTAATCCTCCATGGGCTATTAATAATTGCTTATTAACGTAAGTCCTGTTTGTTAAGGACAAGATTTATAATATCAGGATTTTAATTGAAATGCAATAGTTTTTCAGTATTTTTTTTAAAAAGTTTATTTTCTTTTTAAACGTGCTAATTACTATTGGCGCTTTCCCTTAAAATATATTTATTTAGCATAACGAAAGTTTAATACGATTACAACTATTTTTCAACTACTGTTTTACAAATATTTTACTTAATCCTCTATTTTTCATTAAATTATATTTATTACTTTGGATAAATCATGTTCATTCCGCAACTTCAATTCGCAAATCAATTCATTTCCACTACGATAATCCACTCTATTCTATTGCTCTATTATTTCATATACTATTGATTTCGCACTTACACTAAATTAATTGAACTAAAAATTCTTCCTTTCAATCATGGTTTAATAAAAATATGATATTTTTAGGCTGACTAGACACATGAGCCACTCAGCATTGTCACAGGATTTGGTAGGTGGTTTAGCCTGATTTTAGCTGTTACTACTACTGAATCCTTCTGCATGAAGGGCCCAACTTCCAACTTGTAAACCAATACACAAAATAAGCGTGTGCTATCAATAACTTGAATTAATGTATTTTTTCGTTCTTTTACTGCTTTTTTGAACTTGGCAATTTATGTAGCAACATGCTTAAAAAGCGTTTATCTGTAAAAATGCCAGCCCATTTCTTTCTGAACCCGTTTCACTTCCCCCATCATTTCAGCATACATCGTATAACCAATGATTTCAGATAAAATAAGTGTCATCTCTTTATTCATGCGTTCTCCGTAAATAGCCGATGCCAACTGAAGGATTGTTTCATTTCCTTCTATAACTTTTTTTGTTACACGATTCAATTTGTATTCAATACGCGATAAATTCTTTTGTATAATTTCATGTAAATTCGAAAAAACTTGCTGGTGTCCTGAAAATACAGTGCTCACATCATATTTCAAACAAAGTTCAAGCGAGTTCCGGTATTGCATAACAGTCGGCAATAGCTGTCCTTCTTCGTTATGATCGATTATTGCATTCGTCGTTCCTTTATACATCACTAGGTCCCCTACAAATAACCATTTCGTTTGTTGATCATAAAACATAATCGAGTCTGGTGAATGCCCAGGCACAGCAATGACCTGTAAATCATCTAGCATATCATCATGATGAAGTGCCGTAATTGTTGTTTTAATTTTTAAGTGCTCACTATTTTCCATTGTTTGCTGCATTTTTAGAAGTCTTTTCTGTGCTATTTCTTCACATCCATATTGCCTATATAACTGTGAAAAAAACGTTTTCTTCTGAATTTGATATTCCTCCGTAAAATCAAGGCGTGGCAATGCTAACGGATGTGCATAAACAGGGATTGGATTTTGCTCGATAATATAATTGACTAATCCAATGTGATCCTCATGATGATGAGTTAATAAAATTTGATCGATATCTCCAATTTGAAACCCATAAGCAGCTAATTGCGCCTCAAAAAATAGGCGATATTCCGGTATATCCACCCCTGCATCAATTAATGTAAGTTTAGAACCATGCTTATATAGATAACAATTGATACTTCTCAACTGACCATAATTCATTTCAAAAATAATTGGGTATACTTGCTTTTCTTCGTTTATATAAACTGATTGCATATCCAAACCTACTTTCTTAGTTATAGTTAAGCCCGTTTCGTTACTTCCATTACAAGTATATTCTAAAATTTGAATTCAGACTATTCACAAAATAAAATTGGTAGAATTTCATATGTAGCAATGGATTTACTTCCCCTACGTCATTTGCAATTAAGTTTTTTTTACAAATAACGGAACTTTTTTCGATGTAAAACGTAAATTAGTAGTAGGTACTGACTGTAGTTATTAATAGCTATTACTTAATTTGAAATGAGGGATACTATGAAAAAGCTTCGAAAAAAACGATTCATCCTACTCACGATTCTTTTACTCATTCCACTTATTGTTGGAGCGATTCATTCATTAAAGCCTTTGCCAAAAGGAATTTCAATGGAGGGTGCGTTCCATGACGATAGCCAAGTTCGCTTCGTTTATGATCTTACATATGAAAAGAACGGGCGCGTAATGGAGCAGCAGCTATACGATGAAGCAGTTCGCATTATTAACGAAGCGGAGCACACATTATTAATCGACATGTTTTTATATAATGATGATTATGACAGCTCTAAGGGTGAGTACCCAACACGTGCAAATGACATAACAAACACCGTTTTACAAGCAATGAAAGCTAATCCTGCATTAAATGTCACCATTATTACCGATGCAATTAATAATCTTTATGGTTCGGCAACGCCTAAAACTTTTTTACAATTGGAGCAAGCCGGGGCTACTGTCATTTTCACTAATATGAAGCCTTTACAAGACTCCAATCCGATTTACTCTAGTATTTGGCGGACGTACCTACAATGGTGGCCTGTATCGCAAAATGGCTTTTTACCGAACGCCTTTAATCCAGATGGCGCCAAATCATCTGTTGGCTCGTACTTAGACTTACTCAATTTTAAAGCCAATCACCGCAAAGTTGTGATGAATGAGCAAGAAGCATTATTAACTTCAGCCAATGTAACACATGATGGGAGTAGTAATCATTCCAATATGGGCTTCGTCGTAACGGGGGCGATTTTGCAAGATTTGTATGAGTCGGAACAAGCTGTCGCCGCATTATCCAATAAGCAATTAGTAGAAGTGGATTGGCAATACCCTTCAGAAACTTCAGATATCAAAACGAAGCTGGTGACAGAGGGCAAAATTAAAAAGACAATGTTGGCGCTCTTAAATGGGACTACTCAAGGCAGTGATGTAAAAATTGGCGTCTTTTATATTTCGGACCGTGACATTGTAAAAGCAATAAAGGCAGCAGCCAATCGAGGAGCCAATGTGCAAATCATTGTTGATCCAAATAAAGATGCATTCGGCTTAGAGAAAAACGGAATTCCGAACCGCCAAGTTGCCGCAGAGCTTGTAAAAGAAAATGTAGATATACGTTTTTATGACACGAATGGCGAGCAATATCATAGTAAATTCCTGTATGTTAAATCAGCCGAGCAGGCAGCATTAATCGGTGGGTCGGCAAACTTTACACGCCGCAATTTGGCTGACTACAACTTGGAAAGTAATCTCTATATGGAAATGCCAAGCTCGCATGAATTCGCGCAACAAATTGACCGCTATTTCAGTCGCCTATGGAACAATGAAGACGGACAATATACAGTAGACTTCGAAGTGTATGAAGATCAAGCACTTTGGAAAAAGCTTATGTACCGGATTCAAGAAGCAACAGGTTTATCTACTTTTTAAAATAAAAACGCGAATTTCGTAGTTTTCTCATACGAAATTCGCGTTCTTTTATTGAATTGTGATTGTCACAACATCTCCAGCATCAAGCGCAACATGTTCAAAAATAAATGTCCATGGCATACTTGTATAACTTGGAATAATAAGCTTTGGCTGCGTAAACTTTTGCGTATACCGCCCATTCTCGGTTTGCAAACTGACGCCTCGCTCTATATACCTTTGCTCGCTTACAGTAGTATTGTGAATCAGCACTGTTACGAGCAACTGATTATGATGATTGCGTGCACTACGAATCAAATCACAGCTCACTGTATCCGATTGTGCTGTTAGTTTGTTAAAAACTTGCGTGATTAACTCACGATCCTTACTTGAAAGGGTTTTATCCCATGTTGCTTCAAATTGTAATTTCTGCATATGCAATCCACCTCATTTCTTTTTTTGACCTTTTATATAATTCCGAATGTGTTCTTCAGTATTTTCACTAACCGTAGCTACAAAATAACTAGATTTCCACAAATGACCGCCCCAAAGACGTTGCTTGAGTTCAAGGTGTTTCTTAAATAAGATTCGAGCCGATCCCCCTTTAAAAGCTCTAACTACACTAGAGATATAGTGTTGAGGTTTACATTCAATCAGTAAATGGATGTGGTCTTTATCCGATTCCATTTCAAGAATTTGAATAGCATTGTCATTCGCCAGTTCTTAAACTTTAGAATTGCTTGCTTTAATACCTGAGTTTCTAATGCTTCAACTTATTAATTAATCTATTATGCCGAGGCTTAATTGCGTCCAAATTTTTTAGAGCACGCTCATTGGGGAGTTAGCCTGAGCCCCTCTACTACAGCCGGGGTTTGCATCCTCACTGAATAAAATTGCATAGTTAGTATTCATCCCCCACTTATAGAAGTAGGGAACTTCTGCTGAATCAAGTTAAACAACAAAAAACGCTACATACGAGTTTAGCGTATGTAGCGTTTTTCTTATTATGCATGATGACCCGTACGGGATTCGAACCCGTGTTACCGCCGTGAAAGGGCGGT
>NZ_LMBZ01000053.1 GCF_001439635.1 Solibacillus cecembensis
CTTCCTTCTTCAACCCAAAGCTTAAATGAAATAGCTAACGTATGTATTCCGGAGGCAATGATTCCATTAAATATTCCTTGATTAGCTTTTTCCTCATCTAAATGCATATATTGAGGGTCAAATTCACCTGCAAACCACATAATATCCTCTTTTGTTAATTTGTATGATTTAGTTTCGAACACCTGTCCAATTGTAAATTCATCTAACTTCATGAATACACCTCTATTTATTATTTAACCACTACTACTTATTCTAAGTTTAACATCTGTTATTAATAGTTGATACTAATTTGTTTATTACACATAAACTAACCTGCCTCGTTAGTTTATGTGCGTTTTTCCACAAACCCCCATATATTATTTCGATTACTTCTATAAATTCAGTTTACAAAATGGGTAAAGCTTCGCGACTTTATTTTAAATCCACAAAAACAAATATTCCTCAAAATCTCTATATTGTCTACTGCCTACAATGGAAACATCACCATTCCAAACATGCTCCCTTAGTTCAGTTAAGACTGCCATTTCATAATAATAACGATTATTTGAGGTAGTTGAAGGATACACTAAATTTATTCAGACAAATAAATTATTTAGGAGAAGAAAATGGTTAAAAACGGATACAAAAATAAGGGTCGATCTATTTACTCAAATCGTAATCTGTGGTCTGGATTTCTATTTGGAATTAGTCTAGCCGCCTTTATAGATGAGACAGTTTTTCATCAATTACTACGGTGGCATCATTTTTATGACAAATCTACGACCGATATTGGACTTATCTCCGACGGTCTTTTTCACGCTTTTAGCTGGTTTGCTACCATTGGGGGCTTGTTTATTTTCGCTGATCTTCGGCGACGTAACGCATTGTGGATCACGAGGTGGTGGGGAGGAGTGTTAATCGGTGCAGGTGGGTTCCAGTTATATGATGGTACAATACAGCACAAATTAATGCGGATACACCAGATTCGTTAAGTAGAGAAAATAATTATCTATGACCTGATATGGAACACACTAGCTGTTTTAATGATTATAATCGGTCTCAGCCTTGTTGTTCGTACAAGAAGTAGACAACAACCGGGTAAGGATGTCTCACATGAACATCAATAACCACATTCACCATACCGATGGAACTCACATCTACCATGTAATACCTCAGCTACTCTTGGCACTACCGTTTTTGATGGCTTTGGTTATGTATATCCTTGCCGTAGTGGTTTCCAGTAGGCGGCACAAACCATGGCCGATATACCGTACTGTTTGCTGGGCTTTTGGAGTTCTTTTCGCTACTATCGCAGTTGCGGGTCCTCTAGCTAATCGTGCACATGTAGATTTCATAGCTCACATGTTTGGTCATTTATTTTTGGGAATGCTTGCGCCATTGCTAATGGCACTGGCTGCGCCGATGACGCTTATACTGCGAACACTTAGCGTTTCCTTTGCAATAAGGCTTTCAAAGGTTCTAAGGAGTTGGCCATCGCGTATGCTTACCAATCCTGTTGTTGCATCCTTTCTTAATATAGGAGTGCTTTGGTTATTATACACCACCAATCTATACTCGCTTATGCACAAGAGTATCCTTTTGCATCTAATAGTGCATTTCCATGTATTTTTAGCTGGCTATTTATTTACAGTGTCAATGATCTATATTGATCCAGTCCCCCACCGAACTTCTTTTTTGTACCGAGCAATTGTATTTATTGTTGCCTTAGCTGGACATGATGTTCTATCAAAGTACATCTATGCGCACCCACCTAATGGGGTACTCGTAGATCAAGCAGAACTTGGAGGCATGCTCATGTTTTACGGTGGGGATATCATCGACATTGTTATTATCTTCATACTTTGTTTACATTGGTTTAGAGCAACCCGACCTCGAATAAGGTACCCCATTAGATAAAGTATGATTCTTCAAAATTTCTTGGATATTCTTAATATGTAGTGAATTAACCAAATTATTAATTTCCTCATATTGTTCAGTGAAACTAATTTTTTTTTGAATTGTATGTCTGATTTTGACCATACTATCCTTGTTTGATAGTGGAATAATAAAATTGAAAAGGAAGTGCAAGTATGGGTATGTTTAGCGGTAATCCAAAAGACCAACCATTACATTATGGTGAGGTGTTCAGTATCTGGACAAATCTTGCTGCAAACTATGGCATGATTGCTGGGTATCAAACATTTTATAATCATGCTGGTGANTTTAAAAAAAATCATAGAAGAATTTGTTCAAGGTGCAAAAGAGGAAAATAAACCTTTAGAAGAGATTCTAAAAACCAATGGCATTGCATTACCTCCTGCACCGCCTGAACGTGCAGATGCAAGACTAGAAGATATCCCTCCTGGTGCAAAGTTTAATGATCCTGAAATTAGTGCCGCATTATCATTAGACGCTGCTGCTAGTTTGGTTGCATGTAGTCAAGCAATGGGTATGTCTATTAGAGAAGACATCAGCTTAATGTATGGTCAATTCCATACAGCTAAAGCACTGCTTGGCGCCAAACTATTACGCCTTAATAAAGAAAAAGGTTGGTTAATACCTCCACCATTACATGTTGACCATCCAGAAAAATAAACTAATTTTCGAATCGAGGACTTGGAAATGTATTACTACAAAGAAGAGTTAATTAATATCATTAAACCCGATAAACCAGACCCCGTAGCTGCACGGGTTATGCAAGAAATTTTAGGTGGACATTATGGTGAAATGCGAACTATGATGCAGTATTTTTTCCAAAGCTCTAATTTTAGAGGTAAAGAAACACAATACCGTGACTTACTTCGGGGTGTTTTTTTAGAAGAAATTGCACACGTAGAGCTTGTCCAAAATACAATTAATCAACTGTTAAACGATTCGGGTGAGTCATCGTCACCAGGAAATAGCGGCATTGATCAAGCTCCTTTAGATGATACAGTTAGACATGCAAATCCACACCATTATATTGTTGGAGCACAATCATCTTTACCTGTAGATGCTACCGGTAATCCTTGGAACGGCTCTTGGGTGTATGCGCACGGAAATCTCATTGCTGATTTATTAGATAACCTTGTTCTTGAATCAACAGGAGTGCTACAAAAAACTCGCATTTATGAAATGAGTTCAAATCAAACATTTAGAGAAACAATCGCTTTCCTAATAGTGCGAGATAATGCTCACCAAAATGCTTTTGCCAAAGCATTAGAAACATTAGGTGTAGATTGGGGTAAGCTGTTCCCAGTACCTAATTACGATATCAATAAATATCCTGAGTGTAGAAAGTTTGTTGAGATGGGTTACCATAATGCTCAATTTAATTTTAGGTTAGATCCAACTCGTATCGGAGAAATCTTCCAAGGACAAACCCCTAGTAGAAATGGTGGAACACTCAATGTCACTCCTCCACCAGTAGGGTTTCCAGTACCAGTTATGCCAGTGATGCCAAATGAACACAGCCCAGGACTTAAAGATTTGAATAATTAGAATTAACTCCCAGTGTAATACTGGGAGTTTTTTTATTTATCAATATTGCACAATTTCTTTCAGTTATTCATTCGAAATTTAAAACTCCATTTTGGTGTATTTGTTCCAAGTAACCTGCTACTTCAACTAAACTGCTCCGTTACTTTAAGTATGTTCTTTCACAATCTCAATAGGGGGCCCGTCAGAAATATTGCGGATTTACAACGTTAAGAAATGAGCTGCGTATGCAAGATTTTAATCAAGACTTGAGCCAGTGCAGTTTCTTTTTAACAGCATTGAAAGCTTTGTTGTATCTAAGTTCAAACGATAATGCAAAAAAAGGTGTATTTGAATGGAATACAGAAAAACACTTAATACATTGGTATGACAACGTTTTAAGTGCTTTATTTCGTCCCAAAACTTTAATTTGAGAACGTTTTTTAGTTTTATTTTGTATATTTTATTAATCCTTGTTGCAATAAAAATCCTATTAGATTAAATACATTACACAAATCATTTTGTTGAAAGAATTTTTTCACATACTGGTATAAATCCTGGTAGATGTGTAAATGATTCTTCAATTTCCATATGTCTTTTTAACAGGTTTTCAGTTACTTCAATTGAAAAAACTTGTTTATCTTCTCCAGTGAGAGAAAGTGCTTCTGTTACACATTGATGAAGTTCGTAAAAGTTTGGATATTCACCAGTTCTTTTATGCTTAATTGTTATTTTATTAATTATTGAAGGGATTTCATAATACTTCAGAGCATCCACATTATATTTTAAAAGCAAATAATCTAAATCATTTTTATCAATTTGTTCGTTATTCTCAACCACTCTAATTAATAATCCTACAGCTTTATTTAACTTTGCCTCAACTCTATAAGTTATTTCATCAAGTCTTTTAATATGGTGAATTTCTTCCTCAATACGTTTAATTCTTTCTTCTAATTCATTTATATTGTTCATATTTACTCCCTCTACAAATATTTACTTTCAATATATTGGTTGATACTAACTGTACTTTTCAATAAAACACTCTTAAATCCCTTTATAAACATTTCCAAGCGTCGTTTGGGGACCATTTGAAATCCTTGTTGCACTAAAGCCCCCGTTAGTTGAAGAAGAAAGGAGTTACATATTATGCAATCATGGCGATTATTGAACAGAGTCATTAAAAACCCTAACAAATTCTATCCAATATTTTTCGTATTTAAATCGTTGTTTAT
>NZ_LMBZ01000055.1:0-387 GCF_001439635.1 Solibacillus cecembensis
TGTTTTGACGGTTTGTTCGGTTCTTTTTTCATGGATGGACGCCCCTTTTTCTTTGACTGAAGGGCATCCTCTCCTTGTGTTTCAAGTTGTTTTTTCCAACTTCGTATCGATGAAGTAGCCGCTATATTAAAAATAGCCGCTGTTTCGTGTAAGGACGTACCGTGTTCAATCATATAGTTAAGTACGTCTAGTTTAAACGCTTTCGTATAATTTGTATATCGTCTTACAAAAGCTTCTACGCCATTGTATTTAAATTGTTTCACCCAAGTTAATAGGTAACGATGGGACACACCTATATCTGCCGCTACTGTTCTTGAACTTTCTTTTCCANTTTACATATCTTTGAACCGCAGCTAATTTTTCTTCTGCACTAATTTTAGACATAGA
>NZ_LMBZ01000055.1:392-3844 GCF_001439635.1 Solibacillus cecembensis
AAACTGCACCTCCTTGTTAGTTGTGTCTAACAATTGGGGTGCAGTTCATGTTTGGGGACATTTTTTTGGATTTTTAAAGAGAGAAAGTCATTTTTAGTTGATTGTTATAAGTTCCTTGTTAACAGATTGAATTCTTTTAGTAATAGCTCATTCGTATCTTCATGTTTATAAATAGTCAGTAATTGTTCCATTTTCTTTAATTCAACTTCGTAAGAACGTTGCAAGTAAAACAGACAAATTGCTTTTCTTTCAAAAAGAATAGCCGCAATTTTAGGTTGCATTTTATGTAAAAATTTATGCTCAGTTTCTTCAAGTAAAGTTAGGCACTCTTCAAACAGACGCATTTCAATATAGTGAAATGAAAGATCGATTCGAAAATAAGCATGTAAATACGATACATCATAAGGGAAATCAGTATATTTTTCCAGTCGTCGCTCCGCCGTTTTTGTCATTTCAATTGCTACTTCAAGTGGGAAAAGAAAGAGGATGGCATTTAACAATTCAAAATCATTCATATACCAATCATCTAAGATTTGCAACTGTCGCCAGATAGGTACTACCATTTGCCGAGATTTTTCCAAGTCATTTTCCTGTTGCAGTATTATAAATGCCTCATAAATAATTTGTAAAAAGAGAATATATTGATCTTCAGGATTATTAACTAAATAGTCTTGTACTGCTTTTAACATCTGGTGTAAATCGTGAATATTTGCTATTTCTAGGGAAGTAAACGTTTTAATCAATGTTTCTCTTTCACTTAACTGATAGCCATTTAAAATATAAGAGAACTCTTGTAAATGGATATTCATTTTTATAATGAGTGGGATAAATTGGTCCAAATTTATTGATAGCTGTGATTTTTCTATTTTACTATAAGCACCTTGAGTCATAATATTTTCGGCAATATTCGCCTGCGTGAGCTGCCGGCTTTGTCTAATTCTTTGAAGTGTAGTTCCGATGTTCATTTTCCTCAACTCCCAATATTCTATATGGAATAAATCACTTTAAACTTATTGAACGACTTTATACTAAAAATGTAAAGAGAATTCAATAGAAATAAGGTGATCACATGAAGAAGTACATTTTATTGTTAGCTAGCGTTTTAATATTAGCGGGATGTTCAGAATTCAATCAGCCCATTTCAAGCGAACATGAAGGTATTTGGAATAGAATTATTGTTTGGCCTATTGTAAGTATTATTCAATTTTTAGCTGAATTTACAGGAAGCTATGCGGGGGGAATTATACTCGTTACAGTCTTGGTGAGAATTTGTATTTTACCGTTAACATTGAAACAAATTAAAAGTTCACGAGCTATGCAGACATTGCAGCCTCAATTAAAGGCACTCCAAAAGACATATTCATCAAAGGATGCAGAAACGCAACAACAATATCAGCAGGAAATGATGAAATTAATGCAAAGTACAGGTGCTAATCCAATAGCTGGGTGTTTACCGGTACTCATTCAAATGCCGATATTAATTGGACTTTATCATGCAATTAGCCGAATGAATGTCACACCCATGTATGAATTAGGTTCAATTTTTACTGTTCCTTTAACAACCTCAAGTATCCTTTTTGCGATACTAGCAGGAGGGATGCAATATCTCGTATTAAAAACAGGACCAGCATTAAATACAAACCCTCAAATGACTATCATGCAATATATATTACCAGTGATGATTATGATATTTGGTTTTAGGGCTCCAACAGCTATTACATTGTATTGGATCGTCAGCAGTTTCATTTCAATCCTACAGAATATTTATCTATACAAAATTCTTTATTGCAAAGATGAAACTGTGTCTTTAATAAATGAAAATAAGTAACGTAAGCTATTTGGAGATTGCCTCTTAGAAAGTATTCTAAAGGGTAATTTTCCTGTTTTATCTAAAAATGCCCCCAAATCCTAGTTTGGTAACATTGCATAAAAGACTTTTACTCCACAATATGGCCCGATTGTTGAACACAAGTTAAGCAACACTTTTAAACTAACCTGCTCCGTTAGTTCAATAAGAAAAGCTATACTATAGGCAGCTTTTTTCTGATAATGCCGGGGTAGCGTCATATTTATGCGGTTTTACAACGTTAAGAAATATACACTATTTTATGCAAAGTGAAGAACAAACCAAACAAGTAAAAATACTGCTATATCAATCGTTTGCGCCATTTGTATAAAAAGACGTATAAACAATGTTCATAAGAAAAGCCACGAAACGTTGATTTAATAACATTCGTAGCTTTTACGCTCGTTTCCAAACTTTGATTTGGGAACGTTCTTAAAGTTTATATTGCATAATGTATAAATTATTTATGAAAATAGAGACGCTTATTTCACAATAGCGCCCGATTGTTAAAAAAATTTGTTCTACTAAGAAACCTTACGAGTAAAGGAAACTCGATCCGCTGAGATAATAAAGTCAATTAACTCATTCTCTCTATTTTCAAGTAATGCATGAAATTCGTATTGATTATTAACCTTATAAACTTCCTCATACAACCACCATGTATTTTCTAATAAACCATCTTGTTTTATTAGATGAAAATTTTCAAAGGTTACCTCATCTACATCTGTAAAACCACCTGAATTATTTAAGATTAATGTTAAATTTGTTTCATTTTGAATTGATTTTATAACCTTACAATCATGGAATCGAAAATCCTCAACAATTTCTTTATTAAATGAAGCCGATGCTTCTTTATAATAGCTTCTATATTTCTCACCAATTGCTTTTACTGACCTTTCATTTTCCTCACAATATTCCGTTACAGTATTTATGACCTTACGAGATGCTTTATATAAAGCAAAAACTCTTAAATCAGCTATCTGTTCTAAAATCGTTTCTGGTAATTGCTTATTTAAAATCATTTGATTTACGATGAAGGCGTTATGAAATTCTTCGGTTGTCTCTTCTTTATTAAAATCGATTGTATACATTTCTTCTCGTAAAGTAAGCCAATCCATTAATTCGTTATGGTAAACCTGTTGAAAGTATTCTTCTGAAAATACTTCAGCCTTCTGATCTTCCACTAAATTAAGGTGGAAACTTGTTTTTTGACACAACTCGAACCATTCTTTAGTAAAATATTTCATTATAAACCTCAGCTTTCTTATATATTAGGAAAATTAGCGAAACTGTTTAATTACTTTGTTGTATATTTTTCTATTTAGAACATAAATAACTAAATAATTTTAGTACAATTTAGATAATAATTAGCCCTAAACGCAAAAAAGGGCGTTTTCTTATTCAAGGAAAGCGCCCGATTGTGGAATAGCGAAAATGCACCCAAAGCGTCGTTTGGGGACCATTTGAAATCCTTGTTAAACTAAACTGCCTCGTTAGTTCAACAAGGACATATTTTAAGATTTAAATTTCCACTCTATATCCATATAAATTTCTGCAATAAGTCTTCCATCGATTGTTCCATTTTTAAAAAGAGCCTCAGAAGTAT
>NZ_LMBZ01000056.1:0-673 GCF_001439635.1 Solibacillus cecembensis
ATTGCATTGTATTCCTTACTGGGTGTTCAGAAACGTAAAATTGGAGCCATTTTATTTTATGAGAATCTCATTATGGGAATCATTGCACTTACGATAGGGGTAGGAATTGGAGCCATATTATCAAAAATATTTGCCATGTTACTCTTAAAATTAATGCATCTACCAACCGTTATTTCATTTTTTATTTCTGTGAACGCAATAATCGATACCATTTTCGTATTTGGTGTCATTATTTTGATAACTTCTTTCCATGGATACAAAATAATATATAAATTTAAATTGATTGAATTACTTCAATCTGAACATCAAAATGAGCGTATTCCTAAAGAATCTTTAAGTATCGCTTTATTAGGGATGATTTTACTTATTACTTCTTACTGGGTTGCACTTCATCCGATTGGCGCTTCTTTTTGGTTAAGCCATGGGATACTGTATATGTGCATCGTTTTAGGAGGCTCCACAATCGGGACATATTTCATCTTCAATTCTTTTACTGTATTTTTATTAATGGGCTTACGGAAGAATAAAGAGCACTATTATCGTAGCATTAATGTAGTAAGTGTTTCTCAACTCTTATCACGTATTCAAACAAATGTTAAAACATTAACAGTCATCACGTTATTAAGTGCAATCACATTATGTGGCATAGGTGCATCTTATAGCATTTATTATC
>NZ_LMBZ01000056.1:697-1515 GCF_001439635.1 Solibacillus cecembensis
GCTTTACGTGGATCAGCATATTGAGAAAATGATCAAAACATCGAACCATACACTTGTAGGAAAAGCTAGGATTCCTTTAATAAAAGTAAAGGCAGAATTAAACGTGAACGGTATTATGCCTCTTGACTTTTCAAAGAATCCGGGGTATTTAAATTTAATTTCAGCAAGTACATTTCAAATGTTAGCNAAAGTATCGCTCCAAGATACAGAAGCAATCGCTCTCGATGCAAATAAAAGCAATACGTTCAAAACAGAATACACGAGTAGTGAGGCAAAACTTTATTTATCAAATAGCGATTACAATTTGCAGTTTGTTGGGAANNNAATACAAGATAACATTATAAATGATTCATTACGTGAATTTACGATTGTTGTATCAGATGAATTTTTTTCTACTATAGTAAATGAGCAAAAGCCCTATATTNCTACAAGTTTTTAAAGTATCAAATGACAAAAATACAAAACAATTAACAGCTTCCATTCAAACATTACTTCCTAATGAAACTAAACTAATTGCAAAATATACTGCCTACAGAGCGGTTGTGGAAGCTAATGGATTAGTCATCTTTGCTGGTGTATTTTTAGGCATAGTCTTTATGGCTGCAACAGGTAATATCATTTACTTTACTCAATTAACAGAAGCACTCATAAATCAAAAAAAGTACACTATATTACGTACTCTAGGGGTAAGTAAACAAGAGATTTTTAAATCTATTGCTAAGCAAATTGCATTTATTTTCATATTGCCAGTTTGTATCGGTGGTTTACATAGTATTATTGCTTTACGTATTCTATCAAACACCCTTGGCATGGATATT
>NZ_LMBZ01000056.1:1619-3125 GCF_001439635.1 Solibacillus cecembensis
ATCGATCGCTTACAAATATGTAAGATTGCAGTCAGTTACATCTATGTTTTGTAGTATATATTCCCTTTACACTAACTATAGATTTTCTACGAATGCTAAACACTTTGAAAGCATTTATGGAAAATACAACAAAAAAAATTATAGATCGAAAGGATAATATTTATGACTGAAATAACAAAAAGTATGCCCAGAAAAAATCGTATTGTCGATTTAGATATAATACGTGGTTTTGCATTGATTGGAATTTTTTTAGTGAATATCAGTATGTTTCTTACTGAAGCTGGTTTTTCTCAGAAAGGTGACGGCCTAGACCTAGTTCAAATTTTCGCAACTGGGAAATTTTACGCTATTTTCTCTTTGCTTTTTGGAGCAGGTTCTGCACTCTTCTTAGCAAGCGCAAAGAAGAAAAATCAACCGTATTCTCTGTACATTAGACGTATGTTAATACTCCTGGTGATTGGAATAGTACACTTAAACATTTGGGGTGGAGATATTCTCACTGTTTATGCAATCGTTGGACTTGTATTATTGCTACTTCACAAAGTCCCTAGCAAATGGTTGTTAATAATTTCTTTAAGCTTTCATTCTCTTGGCATTATCGCAAACATTCTTATTTACGATTACATGTATGCCGGTAAAGAAAACATGCCACTATTCATTAATATGTTGCAATTAGTTACATCGTTTGCTTCATTTTTAGTCTTTTTTGTAGAAGGATTTTCTCTTATGAAAATGGACGTAATAACAAAACTAAAGAATAGACCCAAATTTCATGCGATATTTTTAGTAGGTCTAGGAAGCATCTCAATTGTTGGTGTTACTGTACAATTACTATCTACAAGTGGAAAGTTATCATTTAGTTTATTAACTATTTTACAACCCATATTAACATTAACATACATTTTGATCCTAGTTGCTTTATTAAAAAGTAAAGCTGGAAGAACTTTGCTTAAGCCACTTCAAGCCTATGGAAGAATGGCGATGAGTAACTATTTAGGACAAACTTTTGCAGGAATAATTATTTTGCCTTTGGTTATCAATTTATTACCTCTAAATGTTCTTACGGTTATTTTCTGCTTGTTAACATGGATTGTACAAATTATACTAAGCAATGTTTGGTTAAAACATTTTAATTTCGGACCTGTAGAATGGGTTTGGCGTTGCTTAACTTACTGGAGCTATNATACCGAATCGTAAAGAAATTAANNNTGGAACTAATACTTAGAGAAAGATAATTGCTCAATTCCTAACTGGAGATAAAAGAACGCTATTCAATTAAGAAGCGTTCTTTTATTGCAATACACAGAGTTACTTATGAAGATGTAAAAAATCAAGAAAACAAATTACACGCACAATTTATATATGAGGAGTTTAACTATGAAAAAGATACTTGTCTTAAGTGCTATTTTAACGCTTATCGCTAGTTTAGTGGCTGGTTGTAACGTAGCTACGCCAAACAAAATTGCAGCTGAACAATATTATGTACAAATACAAGGAACAGGTGAA
>NZ_LMBZ01000057.1:0-673 GCF_001439635.1 Solibacillus cecembensis
ATTGCATTGTATTCCTTACTGGGTGTTCAGAAACGTAAAATTGGAGCCATTTTATTTTATGAGAATCTCATTATGGGGATCATTGCACTTACGATAGGGGTAGGAATTGGAGCCATATTATCAAAAATATTTGCGATGTTACTCCTAAAATTAATGCATCTACCAACCGTTATTTCATTTTTTATTTCTGTGAACGCAATAATCGATACCACTTTTGTATTTGGTGTCATTATTTTGATAACTTCTTTCCATGGATACAAAATAATATATAAATTTAAATTGATTGAATTACTTCAAACTGAACATCAAAATGAGCGTATTCCTAAAGAATCTTTAAGTATCGCTTTATTAGGGATCATTTTACTTATTACATCTTACTGGGTTGCACTTCAACCGATTGGCGCTTCTTTTTGGTTAAGCCATGGGATACTGTATATGTGCATCGTTTTAGGAGGCTCCATAATCGGGACATATTTCATCTTCAATTCTTTTACTGTATTTTTATTAATGGGCTTACGGAAGTATAAAAAGCACTATTATCGTAGTATTAATGTAGTAAGTGTTTCTCAACTCTTATCACGGATTCAATCAAATGCTAAAACATTAACAGTCATCACGTTATTAAGTGCAATCACATTATGTGGCATAGGTGCATCTTATAGCATTTATTATC
>NZ_LMBZ01000057.1:700-1517 GCF_001439635.1 Solibacillus cecembensis
TTTTTACGTGGATCAGCATATTGAGAAAATGATCAAAACATCGAACCATACACTTGAAGGAAAAGCTATGATTCCTTTAATAAAAGTAAAGGCAGAATTAAACGTGAATGGTATTATGCCTCTTGACTTTTCAAAGAATCCGGGGTATTTAAATTTAATTTCAGCAAGTACATTTCAAATGTTAGCNNCAAGTATCGCTCCAAGATACAGAAGCAATCGCTCTCGATGCAAATAAAAGCAATAATTTCAAAACAGAATACACGAGTAGTGAGGCAAAACTTTATTTATCAAATAGCGATTACAATTTGCAGTTTGTTGGGAANAATACAAGATAACATTATAAATGATTCATTACGTGAATTTACGATTGTTGTATCAGATGAATTTTTTTCTACTATAGTAAATGAGCAAAAGCCCTATATTNTTACAGGCTTTTAAAGTATCTAACGACAAAAATGCAAAACAATTAACAGCTTCCATTCAAACATTACTTCCTAATGAAACTAAACTAATTGCAAAATATACTGCCTACAGAGCGGTTGTGGAAGCTAATGGACTAGTCATCTTTGCTGGTGTATTTTTAGGCATAGTCTTTATGGCTGCAACGGGTAATATCATTTACTTTACTCAATTAACAGAAGCGCTCATAAATCAAAAAAAGTACACTATATTACGTATTCTAGGGGTAAGTAAACAAGAGATTTTTAAATCGATTGCTAAGCAAATTGCATTTATTTTCCTATTGCCAGTTTGTATCGGTGGTTTACATAGTATTATTGCTTTACGTATTCTATCAAACACCCTTGGCATGGATATT
>NZ_LMBZ01000057.1:1618-2795 GCF_001439635.1 Solibacillus cecembensis
TTCGATTTCTTACAACTATGTAAGATTGCAGTCAGTTACATCTATGTTTTGTAGTATGTATTCCCTTTACACTAACTATAGATTTTCTACGAATGATAAACACTTTGAAAGCATTTATGGAAAATACAACAGAAAAAAATTATAGATCGAAAGGATAATATTTATGACAGAAATAACAAAAAGTATACCCAGAAAAAATCGTATTGTCGATTTAGATATAATACGTGGTTTTGCATTGATTGGAATTTTTTTAGTGAATATCTATATGTTTCTTTATGAAGCTGGTTTCCCTCAGAAAGGTGGCGACCTAGTTCAAATTTTGGCAACTGGGAAATTTTACGCTATTTTCTCTCTGCTTTTTGGAGCAGGTTCTGCACTCTTCTTAGCAAGCGCAAAGAAGAAAAACCAACCGTATTCTCTGTACATTAGACGTATGTTAATACTCCTCGTGATTGGAATAGTACACTATAATATTTGGGGTGGGGATATTCTCACTGTTTATGCAATCGTTGGACTTATATTATTGCTACTTCATAAAGTCCCTAGCAAATGGTTGTTTATATTTTCTTTAAGTTTTCATTTACTTGGCATTATCGCAAACATTCTTATTTACGATTATATGTATGGCGGTAAAGAAAACATGCCACTATTCATTAATATGTTGCAGTTAGTTACAACGTTTGCTTCATTTTTAGTTTATTTCGTAGAAGGGTTTTCTCTTATGAAAATGGACGTACTTACAAAAGTAAAGAATAAACCAAAACTTCATGCAATACTTTTAGTAGGTTTAGGAAGCATCTCAATTGTCGGTGTTACTGTACAATTACTATCTACAAGTGGAAAGTTATCATTTAGTTTATTAACTATTTTACAACCTATATTAACATTAACATACATTTTGATCCTAGTTGCTTTATTAAAAAGTAAAGCAGGAAGAACTTTGCTCAAGCCACTTCAAGCTTATGGAAGAATGGCGATGAGTAACTATTTAGGACAAACTTTTGCAGGAATATTTATTTTGCCTTTGGTTATCAATTTATTACCTCTAAATGTTCTTACGGTTATTTTCTGCTTGTTAACATGGATTGTACAAATTATATTAAGCAATGTTTGGTTAAAACATTTTAATTTCGGACCTGTAGAATGGGTTTGGCGTTGCTTAACTTACTGGAGCTAT
>NZ_LMBZ01000057.1:2800-3122 GCF_001439635.1 Solibacillus cecembensis
ATACCGAATCGTAAAGAAATTAANNAGGAACTAATATTTAGAGAAAGATAATTGCTCAATTCCTAAATGGAGATAAAAGAACGCTATTCAATTAAGAAGCGTTTTTTTATTGCAATACACAGAGTTACTTATGAAGATGTAAAAAATCAAGAAAACAAATTACACGCACAATTTATATATGAGGAGTTTAACTATGAAAAATATACTTGTCTTAAGTGCTATTTTAACGCTTATCGCTAGCTTACTGGCTGGTTGTAACGTAGCTACGCCAAACAAAATTGCAGCTGAACAATATTATGTACAAATACAAGGAACAGGTGAA
>NZ_LMBZ01000058.1 GCF_001439635.1 Solibacillus cecembensis
CCCATAATGAGATTCTCATAAAATAAAATGGCTCCAATTTTACGTTTCTGAACACCCAGTAAGGAATACAATGCAATTTCTTTTTTACGTTTTTTTGTGAAAAATGAATTTGAATACCAAATAAATACTGCTACAAATATCATTAAAACAACAGATGAAGCATCGAATACATCTTTAATTTTTTTGTCTTCCTCAAATAAATTTAATATGTGATTGTTGTAACGCAAGGACACGAACGTAAAATAAATGGCAATACTAAGGATCATGGAAGCAATGTATAATAAATAATTTTTAAAGTTGCCTTTCATATTTTTCTTAATAATACTAAATAGTGTCAATTACGCTACCCCCAAGAGCAGATAGAATGTGGAGCAATTTTTGAAAAAATTCTTTCCGTGACATATCCCCCTTTACAAGTTCCGTGTATATTTGTCCATCTTTTATAAAGAGTACACGTTTGCAATAACTTGCCGCAAAAGGATCATGAGTCACCATTAAAAAAGTAGCTAAATTTTTTTCGTTTAGCGTTTGGAAACTGTTTAGCAAATCGGTTGCTGATTTAGAGTCCAGTGCACCCGTAGGCTCATCAGCAAAAACTAATTTTGGGTTACCTATAATAGCTCGTGCTGCCGCTGTAAGCTGCTTTTGCCCACCTGAAATTTGAAATGGATATTTATTTAACAAATCCTGAATACTAAATAATGTCGCAATTTCATCTACACGACGATCAATTTCAGCTGTGGTAGTATTTCTTATAGCTAGAGGTAATAATATATTATCTTTTATAGTTAACGTATCCAGTAAGTTGTATTCCTGAAATATAAAGCCTAGTGAATCGCGGCGAAAAGTAGTAAGTTGTTCTTCCTTCATTTTTGTAATAGTTGAATCATTAATAATAATTTCTCCTGCTGTCGGCATATCGATTGTTGATAATATATTTAATAATGTAGTTTTCCCAGAGCCTGATGGTCCCATAATACCGACGAATTCCCCTTCAAAAATTGTTATATCAATATGATGGAGGGCGGTAAAAATACTACCTTTATTTGCATATACCTTTCTGACATGTTTTGCTTGTAACAATGGTTTCAATAGTAATCCTCCTCCGTTGTGCATTAAGATTATTGTATGGTACTTTTATATCGGAAACCAGAAGAAATACTTACTGCTTACAATTAAAACTTAATAATATTTTAAGGTTAAGTCCTGAATAGGAGACAATTTTATAATGGAAATTTTATTAGTCGAAGATGAACCAGTAATACGAGAAACAGTTGCTGATGAATTGGAAAAATGGGGATTTAAGGTATGGACAACGACGAACTTTGACCATATTTTAAATGATTTTTTAACTAAATCTCCGCAACTGGTTCTCCTTGATATTAATCTGCCTTCTTTTGATGGATTTTATTGGTGTAGAAAGATTAGAGAAGTATCAAAAGTACCGATAATTTTCTTATCTTCTCGTGATAATCCAATGGATATGGTAATGGCAATCAATATGGGTGGGGATGATTTTGTACAAAAACCGTTCTATACAGATGTACTAGTCGCTAAAATCCACGCTATTTTACGTCGCACATATACTTACACACAAATGGCAGTTAACGTTGTTGAACATGAAGGGGTTATATTAAATTTACAAAATGGAGAAGTAACTTATCATCAACAAAATCTAGAATTAACGAAAAATGAATTTAAAATCTTA
Organism: Solibacillus cecembensis; assembly: GCF_001439635.1. Classification (GTDB taxonomy): domain Bacteria; phylum Bacillota; class Bacilli; order Bacillales_A; family Planococcaceae; genus Solibacillus; species Solibacillus cecembensis. Next base: position 1,709 of record NZ_LMBZ01000058.1, read on the forward strand.
CAGGTTATGATGCAAAATAGAGGGTCTATTGTAAGTCGGGACGAAATCATGCGTAGCCTATGGGAAAATGATAGCTTTGTTGATGATAATACACTAACAGTAAATGTTGCTCGTGTCCGAAAAAAACTTGCTGAACTAGGAAAAGAAGATTTTATTCATACGAAGAAAGGGCTAGGTTATATTATTTCATGAGCATCCTTCTTTACGTAAAAGAACGTCGCTATTTTTTACTCTTGTACGTTATAATTATGTTTTTTGTCTCTAGCATGATTTACTTGAGTGACGGGTTAAGCGGCACGAAGATGAATCTTCTGTATATCAATATTGTGAGCATTATTTTTATTATTAGCTATCTTATAATAGGTTTTTTCTATCATAAAAGATTTTATGAGGAGCTTGAAAATTCTCTTCAGTTAGAGAATGATACAGTCAGTGCTATCCCAAACCCACAGACGTATGAACAAGGGTTATATACAGAGATATTAAAAAAATTGTACACAGAGCAACTGGAGAAAATGTACATTTTACATGAAGAAAAGAAAGAATATCATGATTATATTATGTCGTGGATTCATGAAGTTAAAATACCAATTTCCGCTAGTCAGTTATTGATGCGTAGTGGTAAGTCTAAAGATATTTTAATGGGTAAGTTGGAAGACGAGCTAGGGAAAATCGATTACTTTGTCGATCAAGCACTGTATTACTCGCGTCTTGATTCTTTTTCAAAAGATTATTTTATTCAATCTATTTCGTTAGAAACTGTGACGGGAGCTAGTATGAAAAAATACGCCAAAACGTTTATTNGCAAAACGTATTCAGTTTGAACGTACAAATTTGCAGCTTCTTGTTGAGAGCGACACAAAATGGTTATCATTTATCGTGAATCAGATTGTTGCCAATTCATTAAAGTATACAAANTGACTATGGGCAAATTAAGTTTATCGGAGAAGAAGACAAAAATGAAAAACGTTTTATTATTCAAGATAATGGGATTGGTATTAAAGCTGAAGATATTGGACGTGTATTTGAACGTGGATTTACTGGATTTAATGGTAGGAAAAATACTAAATCAACTGGATTGGGTTTATATTTAGCTAAACGCCTATCCTATAAATTAGGTCATGATATCTCTATTGAATCAAAAGAGAATGAATACACTAAAGTTATATTACATTTCCCTAAAAACAAACAATATCATACAGTTGCGAAAACATGAGCTAATAGGAAAGCACAGCGAATTTATTGCATTTAAAAGATAGATATCGTTCA
>NZ_LMBZ01000060.1 GCF_001439635.1 Solibacillus cecembensis
CCCATAATGAGATTCTCATAAAATAAAATGGCTCCAATTTTACGTTTCTGAACACCCAGTAAGGAATACAATGCAATTTCTTTTTTACGTTTTTTTGTGAAAAATGAATTTGAATACCAAATAAATACTGCTACAAATATCATTAAAACAACAGATGAAGCATCGAATACATCTTTAATTTTTTTGTCTTCCTCAAATAAATTTAATATGTGATTGTTGTAACGCAAGGACACGAACGTAAAATAAATGGCAATACTAAGGATCATGGAAGCAATGTATAATAAATAATTTTTAAAGTTGCCTTTCATATTTTTCTTAATAATACTAAATAGTGTCAATTACGCTACCCCCAAGAGCAGATAGAATGTGGAGCAATTTTTGAAAAAATTCTTTCCGTGACATATCCCCCTTTACAAGTTCCGTGTATATTTGTCCATCTTTTATAAAGAGTACACGTTTGCAATAACTTGCCGCAAAAGGATCATGAGTCACCATTAAAAAAGTAGCTAAATTTTTTTCGTTTAGCGTTTGGAAACTGTTTAGCAAATCGGTTGCTGATTTAGAGTCCAGTGCACCCGTAGGCTCATCAGCAAAAACTAATTTTGGGTTACCTATAATAGCTCGTGCTGCCGCTGTAAGCTGCTTTTGCCCACCTGAAATTTGAAATGGATATTTATTTAACAAATCCTGAATACTAAATAATGTCGCAATTTCATCTACACGACGATCAATTTCAGCTGTGGTAGTATTTCTTATAGCTAGAGGTAATAATATATTATCTTTTATAGTTAACGTATCCAGTAAGTTGTATTCCTGAAATATAAAGCCTAGTGAATCGCGGCGAAAAGTAGTAAGTTGTTCTTCCTTCATTTTTGTAATAGTTGAATCATTAATAATAATTTCTCCTGCTGTCGGCATATCGATTGTTGATAATATATTTAATAATGTAGTTTTCCCAGAGCCTGATGGTCCCATAATACCGACGAATTCCCCTTCAAAAATTGTTATATCAATATGATGGAGGGCGGTAAAAATACTACCTTTATTTGCATATACCTTTCTGACATGTTTTGCTTGTAACAATGGTTTCAATAGTAATCCTCCTCCGTTGTGCATTAAGATTATTGTATGGTACTTTTATATCGGAAACCAGAAGAAATACTTACTGCTTACAATTAAAACTTAATAATATTTTAAGGTTAAGTCCTGAATAGGAGACAATTTTATAATGGAAATTTTATTAGTCGAAGATGAACCAGTAATACGAGAAACAGTTGCTGATGAATTGGAAAAATGGGGATTTAAGGTATGGACAACGACGAACTTTGACCATATTTTAAATGATTTTTTAACTAAATCTCCGCAACTGGTTCTCCTTGATATTAATCTGCCTTCTTTTGATGGATTTTATTGGTGTAGAAAGATTAGAGAAGTATCAAAAGTACCGATAATTTTCTTATCTTCTCGTGATAATCCAATGGATATGGTAATGGCAATCAATATGGGTGGGGATGATTTTGTACAAAAACCGTTCTATACAGATGTACTAGTCGCTAAAATCCACGCTATTTTACGTCGCACATATACTTACACACAAATGGCAGTTAACGTTGTTGAACATGAAGGGGTTATATTAAATTTACAAAATGGAGAAGTAACTTATCATCAACAAAATCTAGAATTAACGAAAAATGAATTTAAAATCTTACAGGTTATGATGCAAAATAGAGGGTCTATTGTAAGTCGGGACGAAATCATGCGTAGCCTATGGGAAAATGATAGCTTTGTTGATGATAATACACTAACAGTAAATGTTGCTCGTGTCCGAAAAAAACTTGCTGAACTAGGAAAAGAAGATTTTATTCATACGAAGAAAGGGCTAGGTTATATTATTTCATGAGCATCCTTCTTTACGTAAAAGAACGTCGCTATTTTTTACTCTTGTACGTTATAATTATGTTTTTTGTCTCTAGCATGATTTACTTGAGTGACGGGTTAAGCGGCACGAAGATGAATCTTCTGTATATCAATATTGTGAGCATTATTTTTATTATTAGCTATCTTATAATAGGTTTTTTCTATCATAAAAGATTTTATGAGGAGCTTGAAAATTCTCTTCAGTTAGAGAATGATACAGTCAGTGCTATCCCAAACCCACAGACGTATGAACAAGGGTTATATACAGAGATATTAAAAAAATTGTACACAGAGCAACTGGAGAAAATGTACATTTTACATGAAGAAAAGAAAGAATATCATGATTATATTATGTCGTGGATTCATGAAGTTAAAATACCAATTTCCGCTAGTCAGTTATTGATGCGTAGTGGTAAGTCTAAAGATATTTTAATGGGTAAGTTGGAAGACGAGCTAGGGAAAATCGATTACTTTGTCGATCAAGCACTGTATTACTCGCGTCTTGATTCTTTTTCAAAAGATTATTTTATTCAATCTATTTCGTTAGAAACTGTGACGGGAGCTAGTATGAAAAAATACGCCAAAACGTTTATTNACAAAACGTATTCAGTTTGAACGTACAAATTTGCAACTTCTTGTTGAGAGCGACACAAAATGGTTATCATTTATCGTGAATCAGATTGTTGCCAATTCATTAAAGTATACAAA
>NZ_LMBZ01000061.1:0-1754 GCF_001439635.1 Solibacillus cecembensis
GTCGTTTGGTCACATTTCTTAACTTAGCGTTGTAAATCCCCATAATTCTGAAGGTACTCCTTGTTGCACTAAACTGCTTCGTTAGTAAAAAAGGAACTACTCCTTATTGAAGTAAAAAAGCCTCCGTTAGTTCAAGAAGTGCCTTCTCTTTTATTATTCATTATGGTCGAACTGTGCATTACATAATAAATTTTAAACAAACAAATGACATGGTATAATTGTCCATATTGAATAGGAGGGATTCGTAAATGAACACGATTTTCACTTTTATACCAATCTTTATTTATCTATGCCCAATTGTTTTCGTAATTTGGTTTCTAGTTAAATTCCTTAAAATACAGCAAGAAAAAAATGAAATACTAAGGACTATTGCTAACAAGCTAAAAAATTAAACGGGGAAACCCGTCTTTTTTTTATGTCACAGTTTGTGTCAAATGAGACATAAAAACTCCCATTCTCGTATTAAACTAAACTGCCCCGTTAGTTCAATAAGAAAAAGCTACCCTAAAGGCAGCCTTGTTCTGCTAAAGCCCCCGTTAGTTGAAGAAGAAAATTGAAGCTTATTAAACAATTGCACCCGATTGTTGCTCTTTTCATTTATTTATAAATAGCCTATCTACCGTAGTTTCTAATATGCTCGCTATGTTAAATGCTAATTGTAAAGTAGGATCATATTTATCATTTTCAATCGCATTTATTGTTTGTCTGGAAACCTTACAGAGTTTAGCAAGTTCTTCTTGGGATAATTTAGCTAATTTTCTCAATTCCTTAATATGATTATTCATTTAACCACCATATTTCTTTTTGGAAAAGAATAATGAAATTAGATATACACCTGAAATTGTTACGAGAAGGCTAAATGGACTTATTTGTGCATAAGAGCCGTTACCCCAAATAGTTTTGTATATATTTTCCCCAATTTCTATTATTAGATAACCGATTATAACTATAAATGTGTAAGACTGGGCTTTCATTTTAATGAATTTTTTTCTCTCATCACCCAACCTTGTTAATGATACGAGCGTAATTATAATCAAAATCAAACAGATAGCTAGAAATCCCAAAAACGCAATTAAAATCATCCAATCCATACTTTAACTCAGTCCTTTCATCCCCAAATGTAAAGAACATTTGACACTTATTATTATATAACCGTACGAACAAATGTCAAATACTCTTTACATATTTCCGTAAAAATGAACACTCTTAAAAGGATTCATTTTCGTTTTATTTCAACAATATGGCCCGCTAGTTGAATGGGAAAATGCACCCAAAGCGTCATTTAGGAAAATTTCCTAAATACTTGTTGCACTAAAGCCCCCTTTAGTTTAACTAAGAAGTTACTTTTATCAAAGAGATAAACTGGCTGCAAAGGACTTTTTAAGAGAACTTTGCGGTCTAATCATGTTTCTAAGCCACGTGTCATCACAGTCGAGAAGAATCCTGCTTATCCTATTACAATTGAGCAGTTAAAAATGGTGAAAAGTATACCCGATGGTATGCAAATCAGACAACAGAAGTACCAAAACAATATAGTGGAACAAGATTACGGCATTTTCAAGTAGTGAGTTCGTTTTATCAAGAGGTGAAATCTCCAAAAATGAGATTGAATTCAAACATAGGTTATTTGGCATAGTATCATAATCCACAGATATGAAGCGTAATGAGATGCTATGTTTCTAACAAATTGTATTTGCACCAGAATCCTAAATAATGCTCTCTTGAAAGTGAAAAAGCCCCTTATATATTTTCAA
>NZ_LMBZ01000061.1:1771-2360 GCF_001439635.1 Solibacillus cecembensis
GCTAAATTCTATTCATTTATCTTTATTTATACAAATAAACTTTAGAGGAGCACGAAGATGAAAAAGAAGTTCTTATCCTTACTAATGACCATAATAATGGTCCTATCCGTTAGCTTATCGGTGTATGCCGATGAAACGTCGCCACCAGCCACAAGAGGAGAAATCGTTAAAGCCTTGTTGATGGCAGCAGACNATATCAACAAGGAATTAATAAAGAAGCCGTAATGCAAGGCTCTAAAAACGGAGATTTAAGAGAGAATGAGCCAGCTAAGAAGGTTGAAGCTTTAGTCATGTTGAGCAGGGCTTTCGGCGAATTACCAGAGCCTGTAGGAAATGATCTGCGCAGTGGAACATTTGGCGTTGAATTTACCGATGTACCTGGTTGGGCTAAGAAAGATATCGATAAACTGGCAAAAGCAGGCGTACTGACAGCCAAACCTGATGGCACATTAGGCGTAAATGACAATATTACGATCGATGAGTTCCAAAACATAATCGACAGAATGTGGACGCTTGCAGGCTCCCATTTAAATGACGATTTTTATGAAGCAATCAATAAGGAATGGTTAAATAAATCGACAATTCCAGC
>NZ_LMBZ01000005.1:0-330 GCF_001439635.1 Solibacillus cecembensis
TGTTTTGACGGTTTGTTCGGTTCTTTTTTCATGGATGGACGCCCCTTTTTCTTTGACTGAAGGGCATCCTCTCCTTGGGTTTCAAGTTGTTTTTTCCAACTTCGTATCGATGAAGTAGCCGCTATATTAAAAATAGCAGCTGTTTCGTGTAAGGACGTACCATGTTCAATCATATAGTTAAGTACGTCTAGTTTAAACGCTTTCGTATAATTTGTATATCGTCTTACAAAAGCTTCTACGCCATTGTATTTATATTGTTTCACCCAAGTTAATAGGTAACGATGGGACACACCTATATCTGCCGCTACTGTTCTTGAACTTTCTTTTCCA
>NZ_LMBZ01000005.1:335-4731 GCF_001439635.1 Solibacillus cecembensis
TTTACATATCTTTGAACCGCAGCTAATTTTTCTTCTGCACTAATTTTAGACATAGANTAACTGCACCTCCTTGTTAGTTGTGTCTAACAATTGGGGTGCAGTTCATGTTTGGGGACTTTTCGACCTGCTTGTTGTATTAATACAGTCTAATTTAAATACACTTTTTCATTTTACATAGGGATATACTTTCCTCTAACTTTCTGAAAACCAACTGAGAGCTTTTTGCTCTATTTCACTTACAAATTTCTTTTTTGCTGGACTGTACTGGCTTGTAGTATCGTAACGTTGAGCTAACTCTTCTTTAAAGCGACTGTAATTGGTTACTTCTTGAGGGTGAGATCTTAGATAATCTCGAAAGATCAAATGCCGTTCAATTTCAGGATTATCAAGTTGATAAAAATGGATATGGTGGGTTCTGTTCTCGCCACCTTTTCTAAATAATCTTCTACCTGTAATACCCCATTCCCCAACAACATCATAACCAAGATACTCCATTTGGTTGTTGAATAAATCAACTTTCTCAATGCTCTTAACGATACACATCATATCGATTACAGGTTTTGCTTTCATTCCATAAACGGACGTACTTCCAAAATGTTCGCATTGGATTATCTCGTCGCCAAATATTGTTTTAAGAAACTCTGCTTCATTCTGAAACATTTGAGACCAATTTACACTATAGTCTGTAAGACGAACTTTCATAGTGTCGTAACCCTCCTTATAATTCTTATTGATATGGAGTAGATAGTAATTTCATCTTCAATAAACTTGCCCCATTAGTTAAAGTATAACCTTCCCAAACCCTCGTTTGGTCACATTTCTTAACTTAGCATTGTAAATCCCCATAATTTTGAAGGTACTCCTTGTTGCACTAAACTGCCCCGTTAGTTGAATAGCAACTTTTAAAAAAATCCATAAAACTTATACGCTCCCATACAAATTTACTTTACATAACAACAGAAAAAGGAAGCATAGGATACGCTCCTAACTTCCTCTTTATTTCACTTTTCGAATGTACTTCAACAAATGCACCCCCTTTTTTGGTTGTAAGTTTCCTTTCACTATTACTTATTTTCCAATACCCCGTTCCACTCCAACTTTACTTCAATCTTCTCATTTTCAGTTGTATAATCTTCACAACCTGTACATAGGCAAAGAACTTACTGTAGGTAAAGAAAGATTAAGTAAGGCCCTTAAAGACGCTGGCTACTTATATAATCGAAAAAACGGTTGGACATTCACTGGAACTGGTCAAGAACCATTAAACAAAGAGCATACGAAGTTTATAGTTTCAAGTAAAAGAGCAACTACAGCGAACATTCCAACGAAAGAACGAACTAACGTTGATTCTAAGATTGATTTAAACGAACCAATAAAGGAACGAACTAATGTATTTAGAAAACGATCTTCTTTTGATATAGATGTAGAACTCATAAAGGATTTAAAAATACAAGCAGTTATTCATGGTAAAAACGTTTATGAAATTGTAGAAAATGCGATTAGAAAAGAATTAGCTGAATTAAAGAAAAAACATAATGGGAGCAAATTTTTTTATTTTATAAGCAAATTAGAGAACAAAATTGTTTAATCAAAAAAAATGAAAAAAATTGAAACGTTATTCATCCCTGTTTTGTCTAACAGTTAGAGAAAAGGAGGGGAACAAATTTGCAAGATATTAAGAAGGTTCAGCGTGCTAAAAAGGGAAGTAACAAAGCTTTTCAAGAGCTGATAGAGGATGAAAAGATCAGACTTTATAAAATAGCCTACATTTATATGAAAAACGAAGACGATGCACTGGAGGTTTTCCAAGAAACTATATATAAAGCTTTTGTTTCAATAAAGCATCTGAAAGATGAACGTTACTTTTCAACTTGGTTGTCTCGTATCCTTATCAACTCAGCGATTGATCTTTTAAACAAAAAGAAAAGAATTATTCCAATGGAGAGAAAAAGCATAGAAGAAAAGCTGGATCCATACCTGTCAAATCAAAAAGATCCTGATTTAATAGGGGCTGTTATGGAATTAGATGAAAAATATAAAACGGTTTTAATTCTACGGTTTTATAAGGATTACACGGTTAAGCAAATTGCAGATGTTCTAGATTGTCCAGAAGGAACAGTAAAAACAAATATCCATCGAGGGATTAATCAGTTAAAAGAAAAATTAAAGGAGGATTCTGTTAATGAGTAATAAACAATGGCCAGATTTGAAAAAAGAAATGGATAAGGTATCTGTCCCAATGGATAAGCTTGATTCGATTATTGCAAATACAATCAATGAAAAACGAACAAAAACGTCAAAGAAAAAAGTGGTTTTCTATTCACTAAGTGCCGCAGTTTTAGGCTTAGGTGTTTTTATTGGGTCAGCAAGTGTTTCTCCTGCAATGGCGAAGATTGCCTCTAATATTCCGATTATCGGAAACTTTTTCAACGACTCTTGGGATGAGGGACTAAGAATTGCAGGAGAAATAGGCTTAACTCAGGTGGTTGGCCAATCTTCAAAGGACAATGGGATTACGTTAACAATGAATGAATTTTTCTATGACGGTACTCGTTTAACATTCGGATATACTCAAGAATCTCTGTCCGCAACTGGTCAGATCGAACATCCAACGATTGAAGTAAATGGGAAGGAAATCAATTTCATTTCCAGTTATTCAGGAGAATTTGTCACACCACAGAAATATAAAGGGACGATGGATATTACGCCGACTGAGGAACTTCCGGAAGAATTTGATATAAAATTGAGAATTGATGCGGTTGATCTGATTCCAGGCAAGTGGGAATTTAATTTTCCCGTGAAACAATCAAATGAAGTAACAGTGATTCGACCGCAGGAAGTGAAAACCATCGAAGGGGCAGAAGTAGAAATAAGTTCTTTAAAAGTTGGCCCAGCTGGAACAGATCTTAATGTGAAAGTGGTAAAGGATGAAGGGAATAATAAGCTTGATCCATATTCATTAAACTTTTACGTGATCGATGATAATGGGAATGTGTTAGATACGGTAACAGCAAGTGGTATTGGAGATACCAAAAATGGAAAAGAAATAGCAAAGCTTAATTTTCTGTATGCACCTTTAAAAGAAGGCAGCAAAAAAGTAAGAGTTGTTCCTTACACCATTCCTATGTCGGAAAAACGCTTGGAAGAAGTAATCATACCATTGGATGAACAAACTCTGCCTTTCACCGTCGATCAAGGTGAATTTGGAAAAGTTCTTGTAACAAAGATAATTCATGAACAAGATAAAATTGTCATGTATTTTGATGTCGAAAGTGATGTAATTGTAGACGATAAATCTTCAAGGAATTCATTATGGCTAAAGGATGCTAATGGGAAAAGCCTATTTACATTAGCAGAGCGAATTGAGGGTAATACATTTAAGCAAGAATTTGCAGCAAGCAAGAAGAAAGGCTTGCAGATTAAAACCTATAAGTTTCCAAAACCAATTATGTATGAGGAATTTAAGATTGATATTCCCAATTAAATATGAGCCTATCCGGGCTTAGAAAGAGGCTCGGGGATTCGAATGAAGAAGGTGCCACGACTGCACTAGTATAAAATCCCTCCTGAAATGTAAAAGATTCAGGAGGGATTTTCATAATAAACCTTTTCGGGGGGATATGCAAAAATACCCATAATGTGCTTTCTGCGGGGATTTTAGGGAGGCAGAGAGTCCCGCTTTATTTTTACACCTCCCTCAAATGTAGGTGGTGTAATTCAGTATTTTGTCTTCACAATTAAACAACTTTATTATGTGATATCATTATATTAAACAGTTGTATTGAAGACTACCTATGTTACGATTAAATTGTCAGAGAACAATATTGGTATGTTACAAAATAATTGCTCTAATAATAAATAAACGTATTTTTTGTACAACTTTATTTTCGCGAATTATGCACTAATAAATTTATACAGGGATTTTTGTACAGCTTTATTTTTTATTTAAACATTTAAGGTGTCGTGAAATGAAGGTTTTACTTATCATTTTTGTACAACTTTATTTTCTATACACAGCACCCCGTTAGTTGAATAAGACACTCGAGTAATTTTTTTATAAAAAGGATTCTCACTAACGTGTGTAGAATATTTCCAGTAATACTGAAAATAGGTGGGATAAAATGGTAAATCAAGTTTGTATTATAAGTATTTACGTGCCAAATTTAAACAAAGCAATTGAATTTTATACCAATACTTTAGGTTTTGAATTAGACAAGCAGTATGGAGCTAACATTGCATCACTTGTTCACGGAGAGTTACCAATTATTTTAGAAGAGAACAATAATACAACCTTTAATCAAGATAATAAAATTACAGGAGTTGTATTAGGCTTACGAACTGAAGATATTTATGAAACCGTTAAATTCTTAAAAGAGAAAAAAGTGGATTTTATTGT
>NZ_LMBZ01000005.1:4857-191163 GCF_001439635.1 Solibacillus cecembensis
CTCGTTAGTTTAAGTACATTTCTTCACAATCTCCAAAGATATATTACCGTTTTCAAACAAACTTTAATCAAAATTTATGATTTATTTTTATCTGAGAAATAAAAACATAAAAAGGCACCTCTAGAGTAATAGGTACTAGAGGTGCCATCCCTTTATTTTATGTCCCTATAGTAAGGACTCTTAAAACTTCATTTAAAGATAACAAATTACATCATTAACTCTCCAAACTTTATTAAATAATACTTATTTTAAATTATCTTGTTGCTGGAATAAACCCGGCAACTACAGCCTCTTCTTCAGTACAGAACATTTCCTCTGCTACTGTATTCTCATAGTCACGTTGCCCTGGCATATGATAAATTTTATTTCCTTTGGAATTAATATTACCTTTAATTTCACAATTACCATTACCTTTTGGATTATTTGAATCAGCCTCATCTGCTTTAGATTGATTTTCTTCTTTCATAGCAGAATAATAAACGTCTTTATCATAACCACGATTCGTTACATAGTTTTCAACTGACCAAATACCAATAGCTTCTTTTTGTGTAATTTTTTGAATAGATTTAAACCAGTCTACATGCTTCGTGTTTGGATCGTAAATATACGCTACACGTACTAACCCATTTTTGAGTAGTTGCTCTTGTAAACTAATCCCATCCTTTGTATATATATATGCTAGTAATCTTTTATATTTATCACGATAAGAAACATCAAATTCTAAATACACCGAATCTTGACCAGCTAATAACTGCTTTACAAACTCTTTTGCCTCTGGTCCATATGGTTGTTCTCCTAATGTCTCATGATTTGTTTCAGGAGCGTCTACAAGAAGAAAACGCACTTTTTCAGAGCTACCATTATACTTTATTCTTATTGTGTCACCGTCAATGACTTCTTGTAATTCATATTCCTCAAACTTGCTGATATCATGCTTTTCAGAAGTCTCTTTAGTTGAAGCTACAATTTCTTGAATATCTTCATTTTCTATAACATCTGTAATAGTTTCTTCAGTACATGCACTTAAAAACACTGAAGAGATAAACAATGCAATAATAATTTTTTTCAAATCTATGCCCTACCTACTTTCTTAACCATATAATAAATCAAAAATCCTCAGTTAAATATAAACTGAAGACTTACGCTTTAGCTAAATATTAAATAAAGCACAACTGCCAAAATAATCGTTCCGCTTGTAATTAAAGTCTTAATATCTTTGTCACTCAATTCCTTTACCTCTCTTCTAACATTTATTGAGTATTTTATTTAAGTCTATTATCAATACACTAATATCACAATAAATTTGATTTATTTTCTACAAAGGATTTTCAAGTGTAATATAATTATTATCCTACACATAAAAAAATCTTCAGTCTCGAAAACCGAAGATAATAATGTCTTTATAATTAAGAAATATTTATACATCACAGCTTGGTGTTAAATTATTCTATATCATCTAAATATGTACACTTTTATACAAACATAGTTAATCAAGATATGACTAAAATCTATAATTAACTATATTTTATTGTGTACACCATCAATCTGGGGACCTACATGAAATTACAGTTATATCAACACTTTACGATATTAATGTGTACAATATTTTAATGTACAGTTTTATAGTGATAAGCCATCATTCGCTGAAATAAACTCTACGTCAATTAGTTGCTTTCCTGTTTCGTTCATTGCGAGTTCAGGCGTAATGCGATAATGCTTTTGTTCTTGTGTTACCGAATTATATTGTATATTGTCATTTGTTTGCGGCTGTTCATCGGTCGGTTTAGAAAAAACTAAATATAACCCGACTGCAAGAATAATCGTCCCGCTAGTAATGAGTGTTTTAATATCACTTAATTTCATTTGGTAAATCCTTTCAATCAATTAGATTTCTATAAGTTAGATTTCAGTTTTTGGTTTCGTAGTTGGGCCTAACTCTACTGGAGGAATATCAGCAAATGTTTCGCCTTCCTCTTCTAGATCACGCATGCGGTGAGCAATTCGTGATGCAGCACATGCCGCAATACTACCGACTAAATCATCTAAAAATGTATTAACGGAACCGCCCGCCTTCGTATCTAACTTTTCGATAATGCCGATCTTTTGTTTATCTAAATGCCCGAAAGTCGTCACCGCGATACTACCATACGTAAATACCGAACCTAATGCTAATGTTTCATCCACACCGAACAGTCCTTCATCCGATTCAATGATTGCTTGCAGTGGTGCAGAAAGCATGTTTTTTTCCGCTAGTTCATCCAACTCAATACCAACTAATACCGCATGTTGGACTTCACGTTTATTTAATACGCGCTCTACCGATTGAACACAATGTTCAATTGTTAAACCTTCATTATATGGAGATTGCATAATATGAACAATTTCTGCAATGTCTTCAATTGTTACATGACGACGCAATAGCGCTTCATGGGTTGCTTTCGTCACTTCATCAGAATGAACTCGAACTCTTTTATTAGACATGTATAAATCCTCACTTTTATTGTATTTATCATAATTTTTTACTATCCATCTCCTATATTACACCTTTATTTTCCTTTGTGATACAATTTCGATACAATCACAGAACAGGAGTGACTATTTTGGAAAAGGGTACAGTAAAAGATATTGCTTTTTATAGCCGTTCACTAAATGAAGAATTAGATTTACTCATTTACATTCCAGCAAACTATTCTCCACTATACGAATATAACATTTTAATCACATCAGATGGTAGAGATTACTTTCAATTAGGTGGAATTCCTCGATTAACTGATGAATTAATTGATGATTACATAATTGAAAACGTTATCATTGTGGGTGTTCCTTATAAAGATGCTGCAGATCGACGCCGCAAATATATCCCAACAGGCAACCAATTCGAAGCTTACATGCGCTTTTTAGCACATGAACTAGTTCCCTATTTAGACGAAGAGTTCACGACGCATCAAATGGGCTCGGGCCGCACGCTCATGGGTGACTCCATGGCTGCTACGATTTCATTATTAACAGCGCTCCATTATCCTAATATTTTTGGGAAAGCTATTTTACAATCCCCTTATGTAGATGAACATGTGCTGCAAACCGTTCGTGACGCAAAAAGCCCAGATTTATTAGCTACTTATCATACAATTGGCTTGCGTGAAAATGAAGTCCGCTTTCCAAGTAATTCAGTCGCAAAAGACTTCCTAACACCAAATCGAGCAATGCATGAACTCTTTGTAGAACGCGGTATCGAAACATTTTATGAAGAATTAGACGGTGACCATACTTGGAAAACTTGGAAGCCTGACCTAAGGCGTGCATTAACAAAAATTTTAGGTTCATGAACGTTGTAAATGTTTATTGCAGAAATTTTCTGTTATAATTAAAGGATAATAGTAATTAATTTCTAGGGGGTAATGATTTTGAAATATGGTATTATTGCATTTCCATCAAAGAAAATACAAGATTTAGCAAACACGTATCGTAAACGTTATGATCCACACTATTCTTTAGTTACGCCGCACTTTACATTAAAAGATGCGTTTGATGCAGATGCGTCTCAAATTGACGATATTTCTAATAAGTTACAGGAAATTTCCACACAATTTGCGCCGTTACAAATTCATGCTTCAAGAATTAGTTCATTTTATCCAACAACGAATACGCTATTTTTCCGTATCGAACCTACTTCACAATTAGAAACTTTGCACAAAACGATTCAAGAAACGTTGAATATTGGTGCATCTAAGCATGTCTTTGTCCCACACATTACAATTGCGCAAAAATTAACCGCTTCAGAGCATGACGATATTTTTGGTCAATTACGCATGATTGGTGTGGATGAGCACGACATTGTAGATCGCTTCCATTTGCTCTACCAACTAGAAGATGGCTCTTGGACAACATACGAAACATACAAATTGACTGGAGCTGAATAACAAGTGTTTGAAGTAAAATTAGTAACAACTGAGGAAGACCGAAATCGTGCTTTTTCGCTTCGTAAAGAAGTTTTCGTGAAAGAGCAAGGGGTTCCTCTCAGCTTAGAGCTTGATGAACATGATGAAACGGCTGTTCATTTCATCGTCAATGATGGAGATCAAACAATCGCGGCTGCCCGACTTCGAGAAATCGAACCGAAAATTGGGAAAGTTGAGCGTGTTTGTGTACTAAGCCATTACCGCGGAAAACGTCTCGGTGCATTAATTATGGACACAGTTGAACAACATGCGACTGCACTTGATTTTAAAAACCTAAAATTAAACGCACAATCTTATGCCGTGCCATTTTATGAAAAATTAAACTATACCGTTACATCCCCTGAATTTATGGATGCTGGTATTCCACATCGTGCTATGGAAAAGGTTCTTTAACTTGTTTCAGCAGAAGTTTTCTACTTCTATAAGTAAGGGAATACCGAATACGCAATTCTATTCAGTAGGGGGTTCAAGTTAAGCCCCGGCGGATGTCACAGATTTTTTTAGGGAAGTTTTTCGAGCGAGCTCGAAAAAAATCTGGACGCAATTACGCCAAGGCGTAATTGATAAATATTTTAAGAAAGAGGATGTTTAATGTGCATTTGCAGCATTAAACATCCTCCTTTTTATTCCGCATTGCCGCGGATTCTGGTGAAATCGAGCAATCAATGAGGATGATTCCCCACTGATTGAAGGTTCACATTAGCGCATTAATTTTTCAATTTTACTAAAATCTAAAGAGTGCCCATCTTTTATAATGGATTGCACAATTTTGTCTTCCATATCACTTGAAATTGGTTTATTAGCGATTTTACTAACCTTTTTTACAATTTTTCGCACTTGCTTCTCATCAGTAAAATCTGCGTGTGTAAGGGCATTTGCTAAATTCATGATTTCATCAATACCCAAGCCAGTTTTACTTTCTACCTTTTTAAAAAAAGAATTATCCATTCAAATCTTCCTCCTATCAATTCCGCCTCGACATAATTGCGTACAGATTTTTCTTCGGGTGAACTCGTTAAAAAGGCTAGCCTAAGTTCGTCATACCCATGCGATAATAGCTAAACATCCTCCATCACGACAGTCCCCTTAAAAATCTTTGAATTAACCGCTGGGGCATTGTGTCAACACGCCATTGATCACAAAGGTATTATCACAAGATGTGACAGATTTAGCTTTTGTTCCTCCAGCTTAGTGTGAACCCTCTTTCAGCCGGTGTTTGAACCCCACTTTATAAAATTACGTATTTAGCATTTATCCCCTACTTAAACAAGTAGGGGGATAAATGCCAGAATCAAAATCAATTACGCCATGGCGTAATTGCGTCCAGATTTTTTTCGAGCTCGGGGCCACAGGATTTGGGTCAATCAGCCGTTGTCACACGATGTGACGTTATTAGACTGACATCCTACTCCCTTAAAAAATCTGTGACATCCGCCGGGGCTTAATTTGGTTCAGTGGGGTTTGAAACCCCACTGATTCAAATTAGATAAATACGCTACCAACAATAATAAGTAAGATAAATAATACAACGATTAAAACGAAAGTGCCGCTATTATTACAGTTATTATATGCCGGTGTCTCATAGTTACAACATTGTTGTTGTTGCCAACCTCCATATCCAGACACAAAAATCCCCCCTTCCTATTTTGTAGTGTATGCACACCAAAATAATAAAAAGAGGGTTATCGTCTAGTCTACTTTTCCTTTTGACTTAAAAATAATTGCCGCGATAAAACCAAAAATAATAGCTGCACTAATTCCTGAACTTGTCACCTCGAACATGCCGGTTAATACGCCAATCCATCCATGCTTTTCCGCTTCTGCCATTGCTCCATGTGTCAGCGAATTTCCAAAAGATGTAATCGGTATTGTAGCACCTGCCCCAGCAAAGTCAATAAGCGGCTCGTATAATCCCAAGCCATCTAAAATTGCGCCACATACGACCAAAATTGATAATGTATGTCCTGGTGTTAATTTGGCAACATCCATCAACAATTGACCAATCATACAAATTACTCCACCTACTATAAAAGCGAATAAAAATGTAAACTCCATGAACTGATCACCCCATCCCAATTTCTATCGCATGTGCTGTACAAGGTATTGTTTCGCCTTGCTGGTATGATAAAGGGGATAGCAATGCACCTGTTGCGACAAGTAGCGCTTTTTTATAGCGTCCACTTTTAAATTGTTCAAGTAAATAGCTAAAGTATACCGATGCCGAACAACCTGGTCCACTAGCACCCGCTTGGAATGCCGAGTCTTCGCCATAATATTCCGCACCAGCATCGCGAAATCTCGCCAAATCCTCTTTCGCTACCCCACTTTGTGCGAACATCGCCTTCAATATTTTCAATCCAATTTTCCCTAAATCACCCGTCATAATGACATCATAATCTTGAATTTTTTGGCCGCGCTTTTTTAAATGCGCTTGGATTGTTTCAAATGCAGCCGGTGCCATTGCGCCCCCCATATGAAATGGATCTGTTGCGCCAAAGTCCACTACCTTTCCAATCGTCGCAGCTTCAATAGAAGGAAATTCATCATGATGCTTTCCTACGAGTGCAAATCCAGCCCCCGTTACTGTCCATTGAGCAGTTGCTGGTTTTTGAGATCCATAAGCGACAGGATAACGAAATTGCCGTTCTACCGCATTGTGCTGACTGGACGCACCAGCTATCGCAAATTCACTAGCACCAAGCTCCGTCAGTAAAGCCGCGATAATGACTGACGAAACCGATGTCGCACATGCCGAAAATAAACCAATAAATGAAACTGCTAATTCCCTTGCAGCAAAATTTGTCGGGGTCATCTGATTAATCAAATCACCACCTAAAAAATAATCGATATCCAAATTATTTAAATTCGATTTCTTTAAAATAACTTGACATGCTTCTGAAATCAGTTGGACATGTCCTTGTTCATTTGTATTTTTATGTGATCTTTCATCCGTAAGCACTTTATCAAAATAAGAATGAAATACGCTACGTTTCTCCAGAGGCCCTACAATTGCAGCCGCTGCTAATATCGACGGTTTTGAATGGAATACAATTACCACGAGGCTACACCTACCGATACTAAAATCAATTTAATAAGCGCTACGAAAAATGCAGATACTGTCCCAAATAAAATGACCGAACCCGCGAGTTTAAACATATTTCCGCCCACGCCGAGTACAAACCCTTCTGATTTATATTCGATGGCTGCCGAAATTACAGCATTTCCAAATCCCGTAACTGGCACCGCACTTCCTGCACCTGCAAACTGACCGAGCTTGCGATATAATCCCAAACCCGTTAGAATCATTGCTATAAATACCATTGTCGCAACGGTTGGATTGCCCACTGTGCGTTCTGTAAAATCGAAGAAAATCATGTAAAAGAAAGATATCCCTTGTCCAATTGTACAAATGATTCCACCTACACCAAACGCTTTTAATAAATTAAGCCCATAAGGAGTAGGTGGAGATAATTGATCCTTTAATGTGTTATATTGTTGCTCTTTCAATTTACGTTTCCTCCTTCGCCAACTTCTTCAGATGCTGTATTTTCTCATGAACAGCTTGTTGATCCTGTTCTTCCGTAATTTTCGAGGTTTCCCAAAACAGTTTAAAATCAGTCGAAACGGTCACATTCAGATTTGTAAATTTTTCCTCAAATTTACTCTTCCACTTTTCTTCCACCTTTTTTCGATGCCACTTTTCCCATGGCTTCACCTGCATCGCCACAACTAACTCATCATTTAAGAAGATAACATTCGCCTCATCAATGCCTTTAGCTTCTTTTAATAAATGCTGAATTTCCTGCTTATTTTTTTCGTCGTTAACAGATTGATATACGAAAACCTTTTCACGCTCACCACAGCCAACTAATAATAAAGCAAAACATGCTACGACAAACCATTTCCGCAATTAAATCCCCCGTTTCTTAATCTTTTATCAAAGTATTGCCTTTCCATTTTTTATTTATTCATTATTTACAGAACAATACAATCGCCCGATTCATTTTTCACATCGGTCATAATGTATAGAGAATTTAAGATTAAGGAGGTGAAATATATGGGATGTGGAAGAGGTAATGAATCAAGTAACCATTCATCAAAACGTGGATGTGTATGTGAAGTTGTGCGCTCTATTTTAGAAATTCAAAATGCAGCAACTCAAAATGAATGTTCAGGTTGTACAACGAACTGTTTCTTAGAACCACTAGGAGGCATCGTTAGTCCAGCACGTCATTCTGCTGATACACGCGTATTCACATTATTAACGAAATCTGGTTGTCCGTTCTTCTCAACATTTAGCTCAACTGATATGCCTTGTGATGCTTGTGTATCAATTTATTTCCGTGTAGAGGATGTATTCGATAGTTGCTGTGCGACATTACGTGTACTTATTCCTTTAGACGAATGTAAAGACCCTGTACAATTATTAAATGACTACGGTTGTGAAATTAACATGCGTAAAGTATGTGATGTAGTTCATTTTGCTCCATCAGATAGCTGTATTACAGTTGATCTTGATTGTTTCTGCGCAGTACAATGTATCGCTGACGTAAATCTTGGAGTTTGTAACTAATCGCTAACCAATGTCATTAGCTTATGATTATATATTTCACTTAAACGTGCAAAAATGGGAAGCCCGACCAAAGGCTTCCCATTTCTTTATGAAGAACTATAAATTGCTACGATTTCATTGCCATCAATAATTCGCACACTATCAAAACATTGCAATTTCACATCACATTCATTCAACTTTTCAATCGATGCGACAACTTTCTCTCCGGACTTTAACACAAGCAATAATGGTCTCGGGTCTTTCGAAGGTCTTGAGAAGTAATGAAGTTGCCTTGCAATTAATGCGTTTTGAATCTTTTCAGGTGGGGTAGAAAGTGGTTCATAAACCGACGTACTTTCCTCAATATCAATAATTTCAACTATTTCACGGTAAAAACTTGGTGTATTAATAAAGAGTAACGGATGAATTTCCATATTACACATCCTTTTTTCTTACAATATGCAATAGACGTTCATCCTGTTCGTCACATAATTTGATTAATAAACGCGGAAGCTAGACCTAAGTAGATAACAATACTTGTTACGTCATTTAATGTCGTAATAAATGGACCTGAAGCAACAGCCGGGTCAACCCCCATTTTATGCATTAATAATGGGATGAATGATCCTGCTAATGTGGCTACAATAATGGAACAACAAATAGCTGCCCCTACTAATAAGCCAATGATTAATGATTGTTTCCAAATAAAAATAACACCGACAACAAGTGCACCACTTACAAGTCCCATAATGACACCTGTACCAAGCTCTCGTAGGACAAGCTTAAACTTACTTTTCCCACCAATATCCCCTGTTGCAATACCACGAACCGCAACAGCAAGTGCTTGTGTACCACTATTTCCAGATGTTCCTGAAATGAGTGGAATAAATGTTGCAAGCAATGCCACTTTATCTAATGTCGCTTCAAAAATCCCCATTAAGCTGGACGTAAACATTCCTAAAAATAATAAAATAATAAGCCAAGGTAGGCGTTTTCCTGCTGCTTTAATGGGACCTGCATCGATATCATCCATATCCGAAATACCAGCTAATTTGGAGTAATCATCCTCAGCTTCTTCATCGATAACGTCAATAATATCATCGACGGTAATAATCCCTTGCAGTTCACAATTATCATTAATAACGGGAATCGCTAAAAAGTTATAATCTTTCATAATATGCGCAATGCCTTCTTGGTCATCTGTTACTTTTACAGATACGACACGATCGCTCATAATGTCGCGTATCAGTGTATCTTCATTGGCAATAATTAAATCACGTAATGACATAACGCCTGTTAATTGATGGGCATCATTGACAACAAATATATAATAAATCGTTTCCGCTGTTGGTGCCTCTTTACGGAGAACGGTCATTGCCGAGCGCACAGTGGATGTTTCTAAAATCGAAACATACTCCGTTGTCATAATCGCACCAGCTGTATATTCTTCATAGCCTAATAATTCATTAATCTCTTCAACGGTTTCACTATCCATCATTTCTAAATAGCTTTCACGTTGCTCACTATCTAATTCATTTAAAACGTCAACGGCATCATCAGCATACATGAAACCTAGCATTGCTGCGCCGTATGCGGTATCCATCTCTTTTAAAAAGTCTTCATATTCATCATCATCTAGCTCAATTGCCTCAAAAATCGTTGCCATTTCTTGAGGGGATAAAAAGCGATAGATGATCTGTCGTATGTCTGGTCCTACCTTTTCATAAAACTGGGCTTGATCATACGGGTGAAGCACTAAAAAATGCTCGCGAAATACTTCAATATTTTCTTCTAACAAGAGTAATCGTAACAATTCTCCGTCATATTGAGTTTCTTTATTCGTGGATTTTTCTTCTATCATGCTTGTTCCCCTCCTCTCGATTTTTTGATAACGCATTATTTTAGTACGTAATACAGACTCTCGTCAAGTGACTTTTTGTCATTAATGCAGTATTAACATGTTGGGCTGGCTTAAGTACATATGACCGAGACAATTTCTATTTGCTCATATGGTTTCTATTTATATTGTAGGTTATTTAGGCTAGCTAAGCACATGAAACGTATAGGAAGCTTTATTTTTCCCCACTAGAAAACCACCATTCAACAAAATCAAAATGGTGGTTTATGCATACTCAGTTATTTAGAAGTGGAATGAAATCGGTTGGTAATGGACTTTCAATTGTCATTTCTTCCCGAGTAAGTGGGTGTGGAAATTGAACGAATACACAATGGAGCGCTTGACGGTCTAACGATTGCAGACTGCCCCCATAAAGGTCATCACCTACTAATGGATGACCGACATGCGCCATATGAACACGGATTTGATGTGTTCTTCCTGTGTATAGCTTTAATCGCACATGTGAATTTTTATTCCCATGCTTTAAAACCGTTACATCGGTATGTGCAGCTTGTCCATCTGCGCTTATTTGCCGTTCAATGATGCTCGTATCTTTTCGACCAATCGGTGCTTTGATTGATTGTTTTTCTAACTTTACATGCCCTTCCACAACCGCTTCATATTCACGCTGAAGTTGCCCACTTTTTTGCTGTTCACTCATTAAATGATGAATATGACGATGTTTGGCAATCACCATTAAACCAGAAGTATCGCGGTCCAACCGTGTCACAATATGAACCGTTGAAGCAATCCCTTGCTGCTCGAAATAACCGCGCACATAGTTTGCAACACTTCCACTTGGATGCTCCCTTGAAGGAATGGTACTCATATAGGCAGGTTTATTAATGATAAGCAATGTCTCATCCTCATAAACAATAGCAAGTTCGCTGTATTCTGCTACGAGCCCTTCACTTACTTCCTCTGGCGGAAAAATGACTGTAACGACATCCCCACTAAACAATGGATGACGAACATTGCGTTCCTCCCCATTCACGTAGAGTGCCCCACCATCAAATTTAACAGCTGTTAATGTGCGCTTTGAAATGCCAAAACCTGCTAATGCCTCACGGAGTAATTGCCCGTCTAATTTTACTGTAAATTGTAATTGATATCTGTTATCCATATAGCTCCGTTCTATTCATTTGCAACAAATGAATCATGCACGCGCTCCCAGAACGGGAATGGACGGAATCGCGCAAAACGAACACGCTCATTCGCCACATTAAACATAATCGACTTTACATCGGTTTCAGTCATACTAATATGGTCCACTGTCATATTAAATTGCTGGTCATTCACTGGCTTTAATGCACAGTTATGATGCGCTGGTAATACAAGTGAAGCCCCTACCGTACGGAACACGCGGTTGTTAATCGACGCCATTTCTGTAATTTGGAATGCTTGCAATGTTGGATGGATAATTGCCCCGCCCAAAGCTTTATTATATGCCGTACTGCCGGATGGTGTTGAAATACATAATCCATCACCTCGGAAACGTTCAAAATGTTCCCCGTTCAGTTCAACATCCATCACAAGCGTTACATCTGGTGATTTTATCGTCACTTCATTTAACGCTAAAAATGTACTTGATTCTGAATGTTTGCGGTGCACTTGCACTTCTAAAAGAGGATATTCTACAACATTAAATTCTTTTTTCGCAATCGAAAGGACCAGCTTCTCAAGTTCTGAAGGCTTCCAATCGGCGTAAAATCCTAAATGCCCTGTATGAATCCCGACAAAAGCGGTTTTATCTAATCGATTCGAATAGCGATGAAATGCGTGCAATAACGTTCCATCTCCACCGATTGACAGGACAATATCCGGAGCTTCTTCATCTAAAACTAAACCAAATTCTGTTAAATACGATTTTGCGAGCTCCATCAATTCATTTGATTGGTCGTCTCGGCGTGATTGAACTGCAAATTTCACTCTTTGTCACGCTCCTTTTTATCAGTTGATGTATGGATAGCTAGATTTGGTGCTTCTTTAAATTCATTGAAATATGCTTGTGCATCTTGAATTTCACTGCGTATAGATGACATTTCCTCGTCTAAACGGAAAGCCGCCTCAGCAGCACTTTGTAGACGATTTTTAATTTCTTCAGGAAAAACGCCTTTATATTTATAGTTTAATGAGTGCTCAATAGATGCCCAAAAATTCATCGCTAGTGTACGAATTTGAATTTCCGCCACGACGACAATGCGACCTTGTATCGTTTCTACTGGATACTCGATAATCATATGATGTGAACGGTAGCCACTCGGTTTGCTATTTGAAATATAATCTTTTTCCTCAATTACTTTCAAATCATCCCGCTGGCGAATCAACTCAGTTACCGTAGCAATATCATCGACAAATTGGCACATAATACGGATTCCTGCAATATCTTGTAGTTCATTTCCTAAATGTGCAGATGGTTCGAATGGTAGCTCTTTATCACGTGATTTATCATAAATGCTCGCTAAAGGTTTAACCCTACCTGTGACAAATTCAATCGGCGAATTCGCATTCGTAATACCAAATTGCGAACGCATCCCTTTAAATTTCACCTTCAGTTCGTCCACTGCTTGTTTATATGGACTTAAAAAAATATCCCATTGTCCCACCTATAAAACCTCCTAACATGAAATAGTAGAGAATTCCCTATTATTTCAAGAACACGTTCGATTATATACGTTTATTATACTTCATTAAGGGCAAAAAATCGGGAAAATTGTTGCTCAACTGCCGCAACAAATAATTCTCCGTAATTCCCATTTCCTTCAATATTAAATAATAACATGTTTAATTCTACAACGAAATTTGTTAATTCGATTTGACCAGTATTCCAACGTAAATATGGTGTCTGTTCCGTTAAAATCATTTGCAGTAATTGCGGCCAAACCTCCTTTGAAAAGCTTATGTAACTATACGCATTGTTGTCTTCGACTATGTAAAGAAAAGTCGCATTATCAGAATCCACAATTACTTGACCCGTTGCTTCTAATTGTATCTGTTGTTCCTTTTCATTTAAAATAAAGTGTAGTTCGTGATTGATCATCTCAAACCGTTCAATTGTATATAATTTACGCAATGAATACTACTCCCTTTTCAAAATATTCTCTTCTTATTTTACCATATAGAATAGTATGATGCGAAAAACGAACAAGCCAGATAAAAAATCAAAATTAAAAAGGATGATTATAAATGAGCCAGCAAATCGAAATTGAATTTAAAAATTTACTAACAAAAGAACAATATGACCGACTGTTCCTTGCCTTTTCTGTAGAAGCTACCCAAATTGAACGACAAATTAATCATTATTTCGACACGCCAGCGCAACACTTAAAAAATGTACTAAGTGGCTTACGCATTCGAATGGTTGGTCCACATATCGAATGTACATTAAAAGAAAAAACAGCTGAACACCAACATTTAGAAACGACAGAACAATTAAATACGCAACAAGCGGAACAAATGTTAGCTGGGCAATCGCTTCCGCCCCTTACTATTCGTGAACGTTTGCAAGATTTACAAGTGCCACTCGATGATTTACAACGATTTGGAACACTGACAACTGATCGTGTCGAATTACCTTATGAAGGGGGCCTCCTAGTCTTTGATCATTCTTTTTATTTGCACTGTGAAGATTATGAGGTAGAATATGAAACAAATGATGAAACGTTTGGAAAAAATATTTTCTCGCAATTTCTGCTAAAATATGACATTACGCCGAAGCCCACGCCGAAGAAAATCGCGCGTTTTATGACGGCTTTACAACAACAGAAAGGTTAGGTGTTTTATGAATCTTACATCAATGAAAACGTTATTAGAGCTACAATCGATGCAAAGTTTAACGACTCAAAATGATACGAGTTCACACCCTCTATCTTCAAGCTCTTCTCTATTTTCCGAATTAATCGAGAATTTATTAAATGAGCAAACAACGAATACAGCCAATCCTTTTAATGAATTAGGTGCGGCCAATTCTCCACAAAATGTATTATCGATGCTTCAATCAAATGGAACTTCGACTGGGGGAGCTTCGACAAATCCCTATTTAGCTACATTTTTATTGAACGGCTCTGTGGCTCCATTCAATAATCCGAACGTAGGTAACAGTGATGTATCACCACTCGCACCGTACATTACAGACTACACAGGGCAACAAGCCTATACAGATGTGCTTGTGAATGCTGAAAAATATCGTGATGTCATTACCCAAGCTGCTCAAACGTATAATTTACCAGAAAAATTAATTGCGGCGGTCATTAAGCAAGAATCTAATTTCAATCCAAATGTCGTTAGTTCTGCTGGCGCGTCTGGTTTAATGCAGCTCATGCCTACTACTGCAAAATATTTAGGTGTGACCGATCGCGAAGATCCTGAACAAAATATTATGGGCGGTGCAAAATATTTACGTCAAATGCTCGATCAATTTGACAATGACATTTCTACAGCACTTGCCGCCTATAATGCCGGACCTGGAAACGTTAAAAAATATGGTGGAATCCCGCCATTTAAAGAAACACAAAATTATGTAACAAAGGTATTAAACTATTTCAAAGCTTAAAAATACAAAATATAAATTTTTGCTAGGGCACTTTATTTGAGAAAATGGAAATACGTTGCTAGAATAATTGTATAACCTTATTTAACTTGATTCAGTGGGGGTTCCCCCACTGAATCAAGTTAAGCCCCGGCGGATGTCACAGATTTTTTTAGGGAAGTTTTTCGAGCTAGCTCGAAAAAAATCTGGACGCAATTACGCCAAGGCGTAATTGATTTACATAAGGATTGTCTGTTCGTTAAATGGTCGAAGTACGACATAAAGGAGTAATACTAATGAATCGAAACTATACGATTCCTTACGAGGAACTCGGTGCTGAAAAGCTATCTGAACTATTAAACGCGTTCTACTCTCGAGTGGCGAAGCATCCTTTACTTATTCCGATTTTTCCGGAAGATCTAACTGAAACGATTCGTAAACAAATTCAATTTCAAACGCAGTATCTTGGTGGTCCTAATCTATTTACAGAAGAACATGGCCATCCTATGATGCGCGCTAGACATATGCATTTTAAAATAACACCTGATCGTGCACAAGCATGGCTTGAATGTATGGCTGAGGCAATGGATGAAATTGGCTTAGATGGTAAATTCCGTGAAGTCTATTTCAAACGCCTTGCATTAACTGCTCACCATATGGTCAACGCTCCGAATGACGAGGAGGGATTTGAGTGAATAATGTCCAACTGTTACAACAATCAATCGCACCTTCTACATGTAATAAGCCCATAGAGTTATATATTTTCATTGACCCGCTTTGCCCAGAAGCCTTTGCAATGCAGGGCACTCTACGCAAATTACAGGTCGAATATGAACATTACTTTACATGTCGCTATGTGCTCAGTACGGAACTGGCATCATTAAACAGTATTAGTAACCGTATTAAAGGGTGTGTTTCAGGAGCAGAATTGGATATTACGCATCCAGCATTACCGTCCATCGCAATTAAAGCAGCCGAATTACAGGGCAAACGTGCAGGCTTTCGCTATTTAAACAAAGTGCAAGAAATTGCTGCATTAAATACGCGCAATATTCATTCCCACGCAACATTACTTGAAGTTGCTCATGAAGTGAATCTAGACATGAATGAATTCACAGCTGATTTTGGCTCAAAGGAAGCAGCTCGTTCTTTCCAATGTGATCTTCACTTAACAAATGAAATGGAAATTGATGAAGTTCCAAGTATCGTATTTTTTAATGAATGTATTGAGGATGAAGGTTTAAAAGTGAGTGGGTCTTATACGTATGAAGTTTATGTGCATATTTTGCAGGAGTTGCTCGGAGAAGAATTAATTCGTCAACCAATCCCGTCACTTGAAAAATTATTCGACCGGTTTAACACGTTATCTACAGCTGAAGTTGCTGAGATTTATACAATCAGTGAAGCATCTGCAGAACGCGAACTAAAAAAACGCATGCTCCAACAAAAAGTAGAGCGTCTCATGACGGACGATATTACAATGTGGCGTGCAAGATAAGTCAATACTTCAACTAAGCTTTTACGATGGATTGTGGCTGTCTTAGCTATGCTTCTAGGTTCCTTTAAGCGTTAAGATGGAGGTTTTACTTCCCTTTAATACGTTATATATGTATTCCGCTCTTATATGATTATTTATACAAACAGCTAACTCCTTTTAAGAGGAGGGAGCTGTTTTTTTTACATTTTTCATTTTTTTAAAACAAAAGAGGCACCTCTATCCTCGACGATAGGGTGCCTCTTTTTCACAAAGGGGATGGGAGAAATGTTCACGTTCAAACAAAGGGGTGTATGTTTGTTATGTGATTTATTTCACGTATATTACTTTATCATAGAATAACAACTGTTTCAACGCCTCTTGCATTGTTTCACAAATTCGTCATATAGTAAGCGTTTTCAACATTTTGTATGACATATATTCTTTTTCTGACAAAGTTCCCCCTTCAAAATATCTTCAATAACCCTTGCTATAGCTACTTTCCTATACAAATATAATGTGTTTTACTATTTCATATCCATTACCAATTTTCAGATTAGCATTTATGCATTTATAAGTAGCAAATCTTCACACAAAGAAGAAAAACACACTTTACTTTCAGTGTGTTTTTCTCGTAATTAATTATTTAACAATAGTTTTTCAAGTTCTTCTAATTTCTCTTCAAACACTTTACATGCAAGTGCAATCGGTTCAGGTGATTCCATATCAACACCTGCTGCTTTTAACACTTCAATTGGGAAATCTGAGCAACCTGCTTTTAGGAAATTGTTAATATAACGATCTACAGCTGGCTGACCTTCTTCTAAAATTTGCTTACTTAATGCTGTCGCTGCTGATTGACCTGTCGCATATTGGTAAACATAATGATTGTAATAGAAATGTGGAATTCTCGCCCATTCTAAACCAATTTCTTCATCCACTGTTATATCATCACCAAAGTACTGTTTGTTTAAGTTGTAATATATATCCGTTAACTTTTCTGCTGTTAACGCCTCACCCTTTCGGTCCATTTCGTGAATCATATGCTCGAATTCAGCAAACATTGTTTGACGGAAAACAGTACCGCGGAAACCATCTAACCATTGATTTAATAAGTAAATTTTTTGCTTATCATCATCTAACGTTTTCATTAAGTAGTCAAATAATAATTCTTCATTACATGTTGAAGCTACTTCTGCAACAAAAATTGAATAGTCAGCGTACGGATAAGGTTGGTTTGCACGTGAATAGAAACTGTGCATACTGTGACCGAATTCATGCGCTAATGTGTACAGGTTGTTGACATTGTTTTGCCAGTTCATTAACACATATGGATTCGTTCCAAATGTACCTGATGAATAAGCACCACTTCGTTTCCCTTTGTTTTCTAAAACATCTACCCAACGAGAATCTAAGCCCTTTTGAACGCTGTCTTGATATTCTTTACCCAGCGGCGCAAAGCTATCTACCATCATTTTCTTGGCTTCATCATACGTGACTTCCATCTTTACTTCTTTAACAAGTGGTGTAAATAAATCATACATATGCAACTCATCCACACCTAATACTTTTTTACGCAATGCAATGTAACGATGCACTACTGGCAAGAAGTCATGAATCGTCGAAATTAATTGATCATATACTTTTTCCGGAATAAAGTTATTACTTAATGCAGCTTGACGGGCTGATTCGTAATTGCGAATTTTTGCATCGGCATTATGCGCTTTTACATTTCCAGATAACGTCGTGGCAAATGTGTTTTTAAATTGACCATATACTTGATACATTGCCTTAAATGCCGCTTCACGCACATCACGATTATCACTTTCTAACATTGTGATATAGTTCCCATGCGTTAATTGAACCTCTTCCCCGTCCTCATTTTTAATGATTGGGAATTCTAAATCAGCATTGTTTAACGCGCTGAATGTCGTACCTGATGCAGAAGACACTTCAGATAGCTGTGCAAGTAATTCTTCCTTTTCTGCCGATAGTACATGCGGGCGTCCTAAATTTAGTTCTTTTAAGCTTTGTTTATACAGTTCTAGTGGCTCATAGCTCGCTACATAGCTGTCCAATGTCGCCTCATCTAACGCTAAAATTTCTGGCGTAATAAATGACCATGTGGCACCCATTTTTGCTGCTACCGAACGAATACGACCGTCTAAATCTTGATATTGACTGTTTGTTGTATCTTGATCGTGCTTCAAATGAGAGTAAACATATAATTTATGAAGACGCTCCATTAATTGATTGCTAAATTGCAACGTATTATATAAACTTTCAGCGCTGTCAGCTACTTTTCCTTTAAAATTGGCCGCTTGCTCTGATAATTTTTCTACTTCTTTTAATTCTACTTCCCAAGCATCATCTGTTGCAAAAATCGTTGATAAATCCCACGTTAAATGCTCAGGTACCTCGTTACGTGTTAATACTTTTTTAGACATTCGGTATTTCCCCCATCCTTATTGTTACGATATTCGAAATTATAAATCTATTTTAATCAATTTTAAACAGGAATTGCAAATAATTCCTCGTACAAAATTGTAAATAGTTGTTCGGGTGTTACTTTACTCTGAACCGTTTCAATTGCTAACTTTCTTAACACCATTAAATATCGCGTTACCCCCTTTGGCAAATTGACATGTGCTTGCATTTTTGCCCATTCTAAAAAATATGGAATCGCCTTCAAATGAAAGGTTTGCGGTGTTAATTGGTGACGTTCCATAAAGTAAAAAAGTTGGAGTTGCCATTCTACACAAAAAATATCGGATTGTTCATTATTTGATAATGGAATCCCAATAAAATTCGGCAAATTAGATACAGTTAACTTCAGTTCATAAATCGCACGCAATAAGCGATCATTCACCCCTTTCTTACTGAGGTGAAGCCTTGTATGCAAAAAATGGAGTCGATACGCAGCAAACTTGGTAAGCATTATTTTAAATTGATTTTCGGATATCTTTTTAGGAACAAAAAACGGGAAAATTTGCTTCATTAGAGGAATGGATTGAACATAACCAAAATATTGCTGACCATGAATAGGAAATAAATTGCTTATATAAAAAAATGTACGACTATGTACATCATAGCTTAGTAAATATTTCTGATTTTTATACATTTGAATATATTGCGCATTCGTATGATTAATCGAAAGTTTCGTTAAACCCCGGGATTTAAATTTATCATTAGGTGTTTGAATAATCCAAACGGGCATAATTTGAACGTCTTTATAACCTTCTGTACGCTTTTGGAAATGTTGTGGGGAAAGGCGGCTACATTGAAATTCAATCGCATATTTTTGTATGCCTTTTGTTATCAGTAAATCGGGTCGTTGTTGAATTAAGGGTAAATATGGTTCTAGTACAGGCTGCAATTGCAGTTGTTGAAAAAGCTCTTGTAAATGTTGCTTTCCTAACAAGTGGGCATAGGACTCCCCTTCTGAAAATAACGCATCACAATCACTTTTCTTAACATGAGCAAAATGAGGGATTTTAATTTGACCCACTTTTAAGATGAGCAAAGCTTTACATTGCGGGCAATAAAATTGAGCCGTTTTCTTCAATTCTTGTAATTGTTCTTGAGGTGTCGATCCATTTAGTTGATAAAGTTGTTGTTGTACAGTTAATGCGACGAGCATAATACACATCCCTATGTATCATCGTAGCGACTTTACCAATGTATTTCAACTTACGAAATGTTACTGTTGGCAAACTTTCATTTTGAATCCTTATTTTTATAGAAAAATCAATTTTGCGCAGTCCATATGTAGCTATTCCCGGCATAAAAACACGCAAAAATACCGCTTTGAAATGAATCAAAACGGCACTTGCTTGCTTATTGACAACGGAAGCTTGATTTTAGAAAAAACTCATAATCGTTTCGAAACAATCTTCCGAAATAATCACTTCTCCATACTCTTCCAATCTATGAATTGTCATTTTAGATGATGATAAATATTCACTGCATAATGCAATAATATTTTTTGCTTCCTGCTGATCTAAATCGAGTAAATCCACAAATAAATAATAGTATCCTTCACATTGATACAGCGCGGATTTAACACCCAATAAGGATGCACGTCTTGCAAGCGGTACTAACTCATCAATATCCTTAAAACGGAATCGTGCATTTTCAATTGGTTCCTCTTCTTTATTTGATTTGCCAAGAGAATTAAAAAGCGCTTCTTCCATATCTGTTAATTGGTCTGCTATATCATGACTTTCTTCAAAAGGGCCTACCATTGATGAAGCATCGGAATCATTATTGACAGATGCACGTGTCACTACAACTTCCAACCCGACTTCAGATGCATTTATGTGAATCCAAATAGGACCATCTAAATCAAAGTAATCTTCCGTATTAACCTCGCCAATAACGTCCCAGAAAAGTTCTTCCCCTTTTGCACGATTATACCAAATCTCCTCACGACTATAGCCGCGATCCTCGATATCACTATACGTAATAAAAAGTTTTAACGTATTTTCATTAATGCGTTCGATGTCCATTAGACTTCAACTCCTTTCACAGTCAATCATAAAACTATACAATATATTCTCAATTTCACTTCCGTAAAATTGCGTTCAGTGAGTGGTTTCTACTGAACAGAATTAACCAAATTTATTTCACTTAAAGTGCAATGTAAATCCATGTTGCTTTACAAATTTTAAGCTAAATACCCTATTTTACAGTAGTAGGATATCTATAACTCTATTGTATGATGGATTGCCTTAAAATGAAAAGGAAAAACATTGTTGAACCAAAATTATTTGAATACTTGAAATTGTATTGTACCTTTACGCTGAAATCAAGGCACAAACCTCCCACTTCCATCATTTGGAGAATTAGACTGTTTACGCAGATAAAAAAAGATGTTACAGCAGCAAATTTGCATGAGTAACATCTATCATAAAATGTATTTAGTTAACCATTCGTTGCGCTTCTTGTAGTTGGTAAGCACGTACTTTACGAGGTAGGAATCGACGAATTTCGTCTTCGTTATAGCCTACTTGTAAACGTTTTTTATCTAAAATAATCGGACGACGTAATAATCCTGGATATTCTTGAATAAGCTCATATAATCGTTGCAGAGGTAAATTTTCTACATCTACATTTAGTTTTTGGAAGATTTTTGATCTCGTCGAAATAATTTCATCTGTACCATCTTCTGTCATACTTAAAATTTCTTTGATTTCACTAATTGTAAGTGGTTCAGAAAAAATGTTACGTTCTGTATACGAGATATCATGCTCTTCTAACCATGCTTTCGCTTTTCGACATGAAGTACAACTTGGTGAAGTAAATAATGTTACTAACATTGTCTCACTCCCTCTCCTCATTAAATCAATTACACCGAGGCATAATTGCGTCCAGATTTTTTCGAGTATGCCCGAAAAAATCCCCATAAAAATCTGTGACATCCGCCTGAGGCTATAATTTACTTCGTTAAGCGGGTAAAAACGCTTGAATGATGCAAATTAGAATGTGGACGATTTAATCGTTAATTTAGAATTAATTTAATACTATGCTTTTATTATACAGGAAAAGGCATCGTTTGAATATACATTGTCAACAAATAAACGCTGCTTTCCGCAAAAAAAATATGCACATTTTTTCTCTAAAAAGACCATTTCCTATAATAATTATGTGTTCCCTTTAAAAACTACCCAAAAGATGGTTTACTTAAACGTACATTGCCCCTAATTTTTTCTCAATTATGAAAAATAATTGAGAAAAAATACACTACAAACTAATCACCATAAAAAAGGTTTTTAATAATATTACTATGACCATATCTCACGTTTTTTATTCAAATTTTTTTAACACCCTAATAATATTTGCAATTTTTCTATTAAGTACGATATAATCATTTCCAATATTATAAAAAACGAAGACGAAGAGTAGTACATTTAATTCAGAATGCTTAGAGAATCTGTGGACGGTGCAAACAGATCATTCATTAAATGGAATGGACTTCCGAGTTAGCTTTATGAACCTTTTACTCAGTAGTAAAGCTCGAGCCTTCACGTTACGAAGAAGAGTGGCCAATTTTTTTGGCAAGCTGGGTGGTACCGCGGATTTTACATCATTCGTCCCTTCTATTTTATATAGAGGACGCATGATGTTTTTATTTTGTCCAAATTCGAGGAGGTATTTTTTATGAAAACCATTTTTTCAGGCGTACAGCCAACAGGAACGATTACATTAGGGAACTACATCGGTGCAATTAAGCAATTCCCTGCATTACAAGACGAGGGCAATGCAATTTATTGCATCGTTGACCAACATGCGATTACCGTTCCACAAGATCGTTTAGAGTTGCGTAAAAACATTCGTTCATTAGCTGCGATGTATATTGCTGTAGGGATTGATCCAGCTAAATCAACATTATTCATACAATCCGAAGTACCTGCACATGCTCAAGCAGGTTGGATTTTACAATGTGTCGCATCAATCGGTGAATTGGAGCGCATGACACAATTTAAAGATAAATCACACGGAAAAGAATCCGTATCCGCAGCACTTCTAACTTACCCACCGTTAATGGCTGCTGATATTCTTTTATACAATACCGATATCGTGCCCGTTGGAGATGATCAAAAACAACATATCGAATTAACGCGTGACTTAGCTGAACGCTTTAACAAACGTTACAATGATGTGTTAACGATTCCAGATATTCAATTACCAAAAGAAGGCGCTCGCATTAAATCATTGCAAGAGCCTACGAAAAAAATGTCAAAATCAGATCCAAATACAAAGGCAACTATCCGCCTACTTGATACACCGAAAGAAATTGAGAAGAAAATTAAATCAGCAGTGACGGATTCAGAAGGTATTGTCAAATTCGACGTTGAAAATAAACCAGGTGTTGCCAATTTATTAACAATCGAATCTGCCTTATCAGGTATTTCCATCGCGCAATTAGAAAAGAAATACGAAGGTAAAGGCTATGGTGATTTTAAAGCAGGTGTTGCCGAAGCGGTTATCACTCATTTAACACCTATTCAAGATCGTTATAACGAATTAATCGACTCACCAGAACTTGACGCAATTTTAGATGAAGGTGCTGTAAAAGCAAATGCAATTGCTTCAAAAACGCTTAAGAAAATGGAGAACGCGATGGGGTTAGGGCGAAAACGACGATAAACATAATCCCTAAAGTACCAATTGCTAAATAAATTTCCGCACTATTTAGTATGTACAACATGACAGCACGCCATGAATAACCAAGCGTACGGTAATTTAAATACAAAATGATATTACTAATAGATATAACACAAATTCCATAACAAAATAAAAATAAGACAAAGCGTGCGATTGACACCATCCTTTGTACAACTATACGAAAAAACAACGTGCGTCATGACTGCGCACGTTGTTTTTCGTTTTAAGAACTTTTTTCTTAGAAATTAAGCCTCAGTATATTTTTTGAATAATAGACAAGCGTTATGACCACCAAAGCCTAAAGAATTGCTTAATGCGAAGTCAATCGATGCTTTTCGTGCTTCATTTGGAACATAATCTAAATCACAATCTGGATCTGGATCATGTAAGTTCATTGTCGGTGGTAATATACCTTCTTTTAACGCCATTAACGTAAAGATTGCCTCAATACCGCCAGCTGCACCTAATAAATGGCCTGTTACACTTTTAGTTGAGCTCATCGCCAATTGGTAAGCATGCTCACCAAATACAGTCTTTACCGCTTGTGTTTCAAATAAATCATTATACGGTGTACTTGTACCGTGAGCATTAATATAGCCAACTTGTTCTGGAGCAACGTTGGCATCATTTAACGCCATCGCCATTGCACGTGCAGCACCTTCACCGTTTGGAGCTGGCGCCGTAATATGGTGGGCATCGCCTGTTGAACCATAGCCTACTACTTCACCATAAATCTTTGCCCCGCGCGCTTTTGCATGCTCTAGCTCTTCTAAAATTAAAATCCCTGCACCTTCACCAATAACGAAGCCATCACGATTTTTATCAAATGGACGAGAAGCGGTGTTCGCATCTGGATTTAATGATAATGCTGTGTTTGAACAAAAACCAGCAATCGCCATCGTTACAATCGGCGCTTCTGCCCCACCCGTAATCATGACATCCGCATCGCCGCGTTCAATAACTTTAAACGCATCACCGATTGAATTCGTACCAGATGCACAAGCTGTTACAGAGCAAGAGTTCACACCTTTTGCGCCAAGATAAATCGATACTTGACCAGATGCCATATCCGGTATCATCATTGGTACAAAGAACGGACTAACACGACGTACACCGCGCTCTTGGAATGTTAGGAATTGCTGTTCATGCGTCTCCATTCCACCAATTCCTGAACCAATCCAAACTCCAACTCGTGGAGCCATTTCGTCAGTAATCGTTAAATCTGCATCTTTTGCTGCCATCATGGACGCTGCAAGTGCGTAATGCGTGAAGCGATCCATTTTACGCGCTTCTTTTTTCTCAATATAATCTTCTATATTAAAGTCTGTTACTTCTGCTGCAACTGAAACAGGAAATTTACTCGTATCAACACGTGTTAATGGACCTACACCTGACTTACCTGCTATTACATTTTCCCATGCTTGTTCGGCACTATTCCCAACTGGTGTTACAGCGCCAATTCCCGTCACAACTACTCGTCTTTTTTCCATCATTCAATTCTCCCTTTTACTTGATGATTTATTCAAGTTTGATTTATTCTACGTTTACTACTTATTTACCCCACTTCATTGCTAAGGCACCCCATGTGAGGCCTCCGCCAAAACCTACTAGGACAATGATATCATCATCTTTTATTTTCCCTGCTTCAAGATCATCTACAATCGATATCCCGATTGATGCAGCAGAAGTATTGCCGTACTTTTGAATGGTTTTAGACATTTTTTCTTCTGGTAAACCTAGACGTTCACGTGCGGCTTCCATAATACGAATATTCGCTTGATGCGGCACTAAATAATCAACATCTTCTTTTGTCAGCCCAGCTTTTTCAATAACACTTAAAGCCGATTCCCCCATTTGACGAACGGCAAACTTAAATACTTCGCGTCCATTCATATACACATGTTGTTTTTCATCCAATTTTAAATGTTTTCCGCCCGTGCCATCTGCGCCAAGCTCAAAAGATAAAATCCCTCTACCTTCTGATACTTTCCCAATAACCGCTGCACTAGCCCCATCACCAAATAAGATAGCTGTATTACGGTCAGTCCAATCGATATTCTTCGTTAACTTCTCAACACCTACTACTAATATATAGTCATAGCTATTACTGTTAATGAACTGTTGAGCAATGGTCGTTGCATAAATAAATCCAGAGCAAGCTGCTGAAATATCCATCGCACCCCCATTAGATGCGCCTAAACGTTCTTGAATTTGGCATGCAACACTAGGAAAATTTTGATCTTGCGTAACAGTCGCCACGATAATTAATCCAACTTGCTCAGCAGTAATCCCTGCATTTTCTAAAGCATTTACCGCTGCTTTATATGCTAAATCAGATGTTTCTTCATTTTCTGCAATATGACGCTGTTCAATTCCAGTTCGAGAACGAATCCACTCATCTGATGTATCTAATATTTTTTCAAAATCAGCATTTGTCATTATTTTCTCTGGTACGTATTTCCCAATTCCAATAATCCCTGCATTCATTTTGTATCCCCCTTGGTTTTCAATCCCATTTCACCTTTATTTATACCACTAACGTTTAGTATCTGGTACTAATTATAGACCATAACTTTTCTGAAAACAAGAACAAATACGCTAACGCATCTTTGACACACTATCCGAGTAGAATAATTCGGTCGGGTCCTTTTTTCGCCTCATGCTCATCACCGTTCTATTTGGCTTATTCCTCATAACTACGGAGACCCAAACGTTTTATACTTTCTTATCTTTTAAAGATTTTTTTGATTATATAAGATCAACAAAAGAATCTATCCTTGTGATGTAAGTTTTCTAATAAAACTTCTAATAAAGTATGCGCTAGTTTAGGCTGGCTAAGCACATGAGGCGCACAGCTTTATTGCACAAATCTATACGACTCATCTGTGTGCTTTGTGCAAGGCCAGCCTTTATAACGTTTTTCCTACTGAAGCTTCCTAGTTTTATTGCGCCGCTTCCGTGGGAGGCGGCGTCAACCTCAATAGATTTTTATCCCATTAGGAAAAGTATATCCCACTTTTTTTGGCTATTGAGGAGCAAAAATCATACAAACTTTGTGCAAAGTTGAACCTTTGAAGTGGCAAAAAGATTCTATAAAGGTGGGGGCAGACGGCATGTTTTGCAGTCTCAACGGTATTATAGGAATAAATTTTATTATCGAGCGCATATTTCAATAAAGAGATTGAATAGCTGAAACTAACTTCATATTCAAAAAAATGATTAGGAATTGTATTGGGACAAACTTGAATAGAAGGAGTTGATTGGAATGGAGGGGAGGCGACTCCTACGGGAACAGCACGGGCGGAAAATCCACTTATTTCGAGACACCTCTCGAAATAAGTTAGTTGGAGCCGTGCCCGTGGAAAGCGTCCGGACTGGAATGGAAATCAACTCCCCATTTTTCAGAGGGAATTTTAAATGATAGATTCTTTAATTAATTATATATAGATCAAGGAGAAGTTTGCGCATTATGAATTAGATTCCCTATAGAAGATTAATTTCTCAAAAAAATACTTCCCATGTATCAAAAATATTTGACAACTTACCGAATTGTTCGATTCTCTATTTTATTTTTGAGCGAGCTTATGGTATGATATTGAGGATGTAATTCTATAATAAAACATTTAAATAAGTTCAATGAGGTGAATTTGATGCAATATATCGTTACTTTCTTTTGGTCATTTTTATTAGTGTCTATGCTAAACTATGTAGTAAGCTCTGTATTAAATGTTGAGTTTAACTTCCTAAACGGTGCTATTATTTCATTAGCATTCAGTGTTTTAGTATTTGTTATCGCAGCAGTTATTCCAAACGAATCAACTCCAGAGTTCGAAGCAGAACAACACTAATTAGAAAAGACATCCACTCGTGCACAACTGTGCCGAGTGGATGTCTTTTTTTTACATGTATTTTTCGATTCGGATTTTTCCATCTTCCATGCGAATACGCAGCGTTTCTCCAGCTGTTACGTCCCCTTTTAATAACTCTCTTGCAACAATCGTTTCTAAATGACGCTGCACAAATCGTTTTAACGGACGCGCACCAAATTGTGGATCGATGCCATTTTCGACAACCCAGTCCACAACCGCCTCATCTACTTGCAATGTAATTTCTTGCTCTGCAACACGCGCTTGTAGCTGATGAACATATTTCCAAGCAATCGCATGGAAATGCTCATTCGACAATGCATGGAACATAATAATATCATCCATACGATTTAATAGCTCCGGTTTAAAATGCTGACGCAATGCCGCATTCACTAACTCCTCCGATTGTTCGCTATTTTCTAGTAAATAATGTGAGCCAATATTCGATGTTAAAATCACGACCGTATTCGTAAAGTTCACCATACGACCTTGGCTATCAGTAATACGCCCATCATCTAGCACTTGTAATAAAATATTTGCCACGTCTGGATGCGCTTTTTCAATTTCATCAAGTAGCACGACCGAATATGGATTACGGCGAACAGCCTCTGTTAATTGACCGCCTTCCTCATAACCGACATACCCTGGAGGCGCTCCGACTAATCGAGATACGGAGTGTTTCTCCATATATTCACTCATATCAATCCGAATGAAATGATCTTCCGAATCAAATAACTGTGCAGCCAATGCTTTTGCTAATTCTGTTTTGCCGACACCTGTTGGTCCTAAAAATAAGAAGCTACCAATTGGCTTATTTGGGTCTTTAATTCCTGCACGCGCACGCCATACTGCTTCTGTCACCAATGTAACCGCATCTTCCTGACCTACAACACGTTCATGCAATGTATCTTTTAAACGCAGTAATTTTTCGCGTTCCCCTTCTACAAGCTTCGTTACGGGGATACCTGTCCAACGGGAAATAATTTTTGCAATTTCCTCTTCGGTTACTTCCTCACGTAACATCCGATTGCCTTCTGTCTCTTTTAACTGCTGCTCTAACACCGCAACTTCTTTTTTTAGCTCTGGAATTTTACTGTATTGCAATTCACCTGCACGCGCTAAATTACTATTCGTTTGAACTAACTCTTCTGCTTCCGCAATATAATTTTTTAATCGATCTTTTTTATCGCGAACAATTTGTAAGCCATTTTTTTCGATATCCCATTGCTCTTGCATACTTTTATTTAATTTTTCTAATTGATCTATTTCTTCATTTAACGTTTCCAGACGCTTTTTACTTGCTGCATCTTTTTCCTTTTTCAATGCTTGCTGTTCAATTTTCAAATGAGTTAAACGACGTGTTGCTTGATCCAATTCCTGTGGCATCGAATCCATCTCAATACGAATCATTGCACATGCTTCGTCTACTAAATCAATTGCTTTATCAGGTAAGAAACGCTCGGTAATATAACGATTCGCTAATTGTGCTGCGGCAATAATGGCACGGTCATGAATACGAACACCACGATGATGCTCCTCAAAACGATCTTTAATCCCACGCAAAATGGATACAGTATCTTCAATAGAAGGTTCTCTTACCATCACTTGCTGAAAACGTCGCTCAAGTGCCGGGTCCTTTTCAATATACATGCGGTATTCATCTAATGTCGTCGCACCAATACAGTGAAGTTCCCCTCGCGCAAGCATCGGCTTCAGCATATTACCTGCATCCATGGCACCGTCTGATTTTCCAGCGCCTACAATCGTATGAATTTCGTCGATGAATAAAATAATACTTCCCTCAGCATCTTTCACCTGTTTTAACACCGCTTTTAAACGCTCTTCAAACTGACCGCGGTAGCTTGCCCCTGCAATTAATGCACTCATATCCAACTCATATAGC
Organism: Solibacillus cecembensis; assembly: GCF_001439635.1. Lineage (GTDB taxonomy): Bacteria > Bacillota > Bacilli > Bacillales_A > Planococcaceae > Solibacillus > Solibacillus cecembensis. Next base: position 34,204 of record NZ_LMBZ01000005.1, read on the forward strand.
TGAACATCTTTTAACCCTTCTGGCACATCTTTACGAACAATTCGTTGTGCTAACCCTTCAACAATTGCGGTTTTACCGACACCTGGTTCCCCGATTAACACTGGATTATTTTTCGTTTTTCTTGATAAAATGCGAATGACATTTCTTATTTCTTCATCGCGTCCAATTACCGGGTCCATTTTCCCACTTTTTACTTGTTCAATTAAGTTTCTTCCAAATTGTTCAAGTGGTGGACGATTATCTTGTGTTTGATTAAATTGCATATTCGCTACTCCCCTTTAGGTTTGACCTTCTTTGACTAATTTAATTGTAGGTCAAAATTAATCAAACTTCAAATTAATTGCACTCCATATTTTTATCCCTTCATGCAATAAAATGTGTTATGATATTTCCATAGTCAATTAGTAATATTTTTACATATAAGCTAAAAGGATGTGATTTTTGTAGATACTTTACAATTGATTCCACATACAATTGCAGAAATATTTCACTCAAAGCGAACATTAATTAAAGCAGACAAAGGGATGCATATTTTCCAAGAAGGTGAATTGGCAGACCATATTTTTTTAGTTCAAAGTGGTTCTATTCAAATTAGTAAGGAAACAGAAAGTGGCAAGGAATTAACGATTCGTATTTGTAGTTCGAACAGCCTTATTGGAGAAAGTTTACTATTTTGCGGCGACCAATATCATTCAACGACTGCAAAGACTCTTGAATATTCCACACTATTTTCTATTCACAACAATCAATTTGAAACGATTTTAAATGAACAACCGACACTGCTCATAGACTTTTTAAAATGGATTCAAACAGAAAATGTAAAAAACCAAAGTCGTTTACGTGACTTAGTGCTCCATGGTAAAAAGGGTGCTCTTTATTCAACTTTAATTCGCTTAGCTAATACGTACGGTGAATATCGAAATGACAATGAAGTGTATATTAACCTTGCATTGACAAATACAGAGATTGCAAATTTGTGCGCAACGAGTCGGGAAATGGTCAACCGAATGCTTACGGATTTACGAAAGACAAACAAGATTAAGATGGATAAAAGCTATATTACTATTCTTGATTTAAATTATTTAAAACGAGAAATTGATTGTGAAAATTGTCCGCTTACCATATGTCGAATTGATTAATTACGGCAGTGTAAAAATATTTACAAGAAATAAAAAAAGGCAGAAACGTTGAATACACAACATTTTTGCCTATCTTTCTCACTATTTAACGGATACCTAAAGCCATTTTCGCATAGCGTGACATATTGTCCTTTGACCATGCCGGCTGCCATACGATATTTACCTCTGTTTCTTTCACTTCAGGTAATTCGCTTAATGCCGTTTGCACTTGGTCTACAATAACTGGAGCCATTGGACATCCCATTGAAGTAAGTGTCATCGTCACTGTTGCTGCACCTTCATCTGTTAAATCTACGTCATATACTAAACCTAAGTTGACAATATCAACGCCAAGCTCTGGGTCAATTACGTTTTCTAATGCGCCGTACATGCTATCTTTCATATCTTGATCAATCGCCATTTTTTGTTTCCCCTTTCACCATGATGTTAACTTAATCATATCAGAACTTGTAGGTTATGCCAAATGTTGTACCAGCCAATTCGTAACTGTGAGAATGCCATTGCGTGACACAGCATGTCCAGCATTTGGTTCAGCAACATAGTGAATCGGGTACTGCTCTTGTCTGTCCTCCAGCTGATCATAAAATTCTCGACTCATACGATATGGTACAACCGAATCCTTTTGACCATGCCAGAAAATAATCGGACTTTTTTTAACATGCTCTATACGCTGCTCTAAATTATAGTGCGAAAGCATTTTAAAGGTTGCCTCTTGCTGCGCAGGTGTCATCTGAAATTCAATACCTTTTGCCTTAAACTCTTCCACTTGATGTTGCGCAAGCTTTGTAAAACTTGTCGTGCCCATGCAAATGCCCGCCGTTTTGATCCACGGATAAACCGCCAAACATCCTGAAGTGACAATACCACCCATTGAAGTACCCGCAATGCCAATATTATTGTTACCGAGTAAGTTCTTCAATTTCAATTCTTGATAGATGGTATTGACTTCTTCAACGGATTTCAAAACAATTTTCCAAAAGCTTAAATTCATTTCACTTTCTGATAAATGGTTCGTACGTTCGCCGTGCATGAGCGCATCCGGTAAAATGACCCGTACCCCTTTTTCTACAAGTTGATACGCGTAATGGAGATTATGCTCTTTTGCACTTAAAAAACCGTGCAAAAAAATGACAACTGGCGTCTCATTATCCATCGATTCATCATAAACATGTAATAGTGGGATTGCCTTCCACTTTTCATTTTTTACAATCACTGTATTCACCTCTATACGATATACTTTACTCTATTACTTTAGCAGAATATTGAAAACGTTACAAAACTTTGACTGATGCTATTTTTTGAAGGTAAAATGAAAAGTATATCAATTACGCCTCGGCGTAATTGCGTCCAGATTTTTTTCGAGCTCGCTCGAAAAACTCCCCTAAAAAATCTGTGACATCCGCCGGGGCATTAACTTGATTCAGCTGGGGTTTGCCCCCCCACTGAATAGCATTGCATATTTAGGCATTCATCCCCCACCTATAGAAGTAGGGGAAATGCTGAAGCAAGGTAAAAGGAGGTTTTTCCAAATGAACAAACATTTAATCGTATTAGATTTGGATGGTACATTATTAACCGATGAGCAAAAAATTTCTCCCCTAACAAAAGAAACTTTGATGAAAGCGCAAGCAGCTGGTCACCATGTTATGATTGCGACCGGCCGTCCTTATCGAGCAAGTCAAATTTACTATGAAGAATTAAAACTCGTTACACCAATCGTCAATTTTAACGGTGCTTTTGTTCATCATCCGCGCAATCCTATGTGGAAATCTATCCATTCCCCCGTCGATATTCGCGTCGTGCATGATGTAGTCGAATCGATTCATAAATATGAATATAATAATTTGATTGCAGAAGTCATTGATGATGTGTATATCCATCGTGAAGATGAAGCAATGTTAAATATTTTTAATATGGGCAGCCCTCGTGTACAAATGGGCGACTTAAAAACAACGTTATTAGAAGATCCGACTAGCTTATTAATTCAGGCAAATGATGCCAATGTACCGATTATTCGACAGCATTTACATGATGTGCATGCTGAGTTAATTGAACATCGCCGTTGGGGTGCACCTTACCCAATTATTGAAATCGTGCGCAAAGGATTAAGTAAAGCTGTTGGAATTGACCAAATTGCAAAAGAAATGGGCATTCCCCGTGAACGCATTATTGCTTTTGGTGATGAGGACAACGATTTAGAAATGATTGAATACGCAGGGGTTGGTGTCGCGATGAGTAACGGTATTGACCAACTCAAAAATATCGCCAATGAAATTACACTATCCAATAATGAAGATGGCGTTGCGAAGATATTACAGGAACGTTTAAAATTATAATTACTTGCAACTCACGCAAAAAATCATCATTTCTGTTTAATCCGAAATGATGATTTTTGATTTTACTTCGCCTGAGCTTGTTCAGCACGACGTTTGCGACCACGTTTTATAATGACAATCATGAATATTGTGTAAATAACCACAACTAAGCTTAACGCCACGATATAAGATGTGTTAATCCCGCGTGCTTCGATCACTTGATAAACTTCTACCATTTCGCGGTCTAAAATGACAGTATAATTCTCATCCTTATTTGTGCGGATAATTTCACTATCAAACATTCCACGAAGCTCTTTTCCTTCACCAAGCTCTGAGACTGGGATATTAATACGTTTCGTTTTACTTGAGTTATTAATGACAACAATCCAAGTTTCTGTATCTGATTTACGTTCAAATACCATATAGCCATCTTCATTCTTTAACCATTTGAATTCACCGTTACGCAGTGTTTCTGAACTGTTGCGTAATGTTTGCAGTTTTCCAATATAGTCAACTAGCTCCGAATCTGTTTTGAAATTGTAATATTGGTGCGCCTCTTCTCCAGCAGTACCATTCATCGCAATTTCAGTACCATATTGTACAACGGGAACGCCAGGTAATAATAATGCAGTTGACACCGCAATTTTATTACGTGTTGGCGGGTACATCTTTTCTTTCTCCGCATCTAACGTAAAACGATCTGTCCACACATTGTCGATCATTACTTGAGTCGGTACATCTTTTCCCGTAATAAACTCCTCAATATGCGTATCTAAAACCGTTGTATTTAAATCAACATTTTTTAACGCGCCACGATAAAGTTGCTCGGTATCTGCATAAAACTTCGCATCAAAATGAGCATCACTTTCTGTATTTGAGATCACATATAGTTCTGGTTTTACTTCTTTTAATTCATCAATCAATGTATTCACAAAAGATACATCTGCATTTTCAATATTCGTTAAGCGCATACCATTGATATCATATGTATTCACAAATTGTACAGCTGCATCAATCAACGCTTTTTGCACTTCTGCATTCGCTAAATCCCACTGAATTTGTCCATCGTTCGAGCTCGCCACAAAATTTGGTTTGCTTGCCCATTCATGATTCGGGCTTACATTTGAAATCGGGAAGTCTACCATAACTTTCATATCTAAATCATTATACTTTTTGACAACTTCCTTTAACTCATCTTCCGTACCAAAATGCTTTTCAAGAGTAGAATAACTTGTCACCATGGAGCCATCATATTTTTCAGTTGCGAAAACAGAACCAATCGAAACCGTTGTAAAGCCCATGCCAGAAATATACTCAAGTTTTTTTATAAGTCCATTAAAATCGCCACCGGCAAACATCGCTGGGTCTTTCGCATTTACTAATTCGTCATCATTCGCACCAATTCCATTAAAGAAACGGTCTACTAATAAATCGTATATACTTTCATCAGCAATCGTATGATTCTTTTCTGCCTGTACAGCTGGTGTCAACATTAATGTAGTAGAAAGTAGAACACCCGCAGTAACTGCGCCGATCCATTTTTTAAATCCCACTGTCTTTCCCTCACTTTCACAAATCCAACATAATTTTACCAAAAAATTGTGGGCAGGTCGCTATGTTTCCAAAGTTATTTCAAGTAATTGCGACGAATCCGTGACAATTTAGTCCTCTTCATACAAAAACCACTTCAAACAAATTTCGCTCGAAGTGGTTGTTTTACTTAAGATTAGAAATTCATACCGATTCCTGTGCTTAAGCCTAAATATAATGTAACAGCTAAAACAATTGCGAATAATACCCAGAATACGTTAACCGATTTCCCTTTATTTTTACGCACTAAAATCATTTCCATGAAGCCGATTACTAAAATAGCGAAAAGAACTTTCATATCATAGTTCATACCATATGCATCACGGTATTCTAAGAATAATGCGCCCCCAGAAACGATCATTAAAATGTACATTAAACGTAAGCCCATATGTACACCTGTTAATTTTTTGCTTGCAAATGCTGCAATAAAGAAGAGTACTAAAGCAATTACCCATGTTGTAATATGCAAATGTGTCGCACTAGTTAAGAAACTCATGTATATTTCCACCTTTTCTATTTTTTCTCTACATGCAATATCCTACCATGTGAGCGCGTGTAAATTCAATGAATCCGCTTAACTTAGTTCCATCCTCACACATTCAAAAGGACATCACCTGCACAATAATTGGGCAGGTGATGTCCTTGCTAATTGCTAGTTTATGAAACTATTACATTCGCATTTCATTAATAATAATCATTGAAAACGATTTGCTAATGTGCCGATTCCTTCAATTGAAATCTTCACTTCGTCGCCCGCTTTTAAAAACGTTGGTGGATTCATCCCTTTGCCAACCCCTGCAGGCGTGCCTGTTAAAATAACATCTCCTGGCTCTAATGTTACATATTTAGATAAAATCGCAATAATATCTGCCACTGTAAACATCATATCTTTTGTCGAACCATTTTGACGTACTTCTCCATTCACTTTCGTCACAATGGACAAGGCATGTGGATCCGGAATTTCATCCTTTGTCACTAAATACGGCCCCATTGGACAGCTACCATCTAAGCTTTTCCCTAAGAAAAATTGCTTATGTTTTTGTTGAAGGTCACGAGCAGTAAGGTCATTGGCAATTGTATAACCGAAAATATAATCAAAGGCCATCCCTTTTGGAATATCTTTTCCGCGTTTTCCGATGACAATTGCTAGTTCCCCTTCATAATCAAGAGAATCCGTTTTATCTGCATGCACCGGTAATGTTGACTCATCCGCTGCAATTGCAGTAGGTGATTTCGTGAAAATCATAATATCTTCCGGTGCTTTCTCTGCACCCATTTCTTTTGCATGATCATTGTAGTTTTTTCCAACACATAAAATATTTTTAGGTGTGCGCGGAATTGGAGAAAGCCACTCGATTTCTGAAAAAGCATATTTAAATTGAGCACCATTTTCAGCTTTTTGTGCAGCGTCCACTAACTTGCGCGCTTGCTCTACAAAATCAAAACCTAATGCTATACCATCAATAATAGCTTCGGGAAACGAAGGTAGTATTTTTAACTGTTTTTGAATTTCAATAACATCCCATACCGCTTCTTCTTTTTTTACTTTTGGGCCGAACTTTACTTGTCCATTTAATTTAAAAGATAACAATTTCATAATGTGAGGAGCTCCTTCTTTTTTCTACATGATACAACAAAACCGGATAAATTACCTTACTTTTCTGACAATAACTTCCCATACGTTAATCTTTTGATCATTGCTTCAAGTGGACCTTGCTTAAATTTCGCAAACCATAGCTCTGCAAACAATATTTGAACGATAAATAGGGCGATTGCAATGTAAATCCCCATTTGGACATCCACTTGCCCAAATAATCCGAAGCCCCAATGATAAAATAGCGTTGTACAAACAACCGATTGCATAATATATAGCGTCATGGACATTCTCCCAGCTTTAGCAATCGGCGCTAAAACTTTCACCGCAATAGGAAGTAAACAAATTAATACGATGACCGCGATGTAACCTACCGCCAAAATCGGTCCCCCTACGAATACTTGTAAATATTCATAGCCGTACGTACGAGCTGACGCAATCGGAAGACTCTTTAAATAAATGCCGACGCCTAAACCAACAACTGCTAATACAACCCAAGTGATAAGCTTTTCTCTCGCACGTTCAATCAACTTCCACTTCGCAAGCGCTGCGCCAATAAGCATATAAGGTAATATCGTGAACAAGGAAGATATCCACATAAATGGACTCATTTGAATAGCTAAATCATCTAAACGTTGCATAAAAGCATCCATCCATGTGCCGACACCATATGCCGTAATTGCATTTTGAACCGCGGTAATATCTACCGATAGCACTTCCATTGGTTGATTGAAAATACCACCAAGCGCATATAAGCCTAATAATGCACTATGGTATAACCCATTCACAATAATCGCAGTAAATAATAGCCATTTAGCAGGTAAGCGTATTAATGCTAATAAAAAGACACCACAAAATGCATACGTCGCTAAAATATCCCCCCACCAAATAAGGAAGGCGTGGATCATGCCAATACTAAATAAAATGACTAATCTTTTCGGTGCAAATTTATAAAAGTTTGTGCCAGATGCTTTTGCTTTTAAAAACTGCATTGCTAAACCATACCCGAATAACATAGAAAATAACGGGTAAAAACTACTTTGCACATAAATATCTAAAAGTTGTTGTAAAATGATGTCTTGTGCAGCTGTAAACCAATCTTCTATCCCTGTAATATGGGGCATTGGTAAATAAAAACCGAACATATTTACTAATAAAATGCCGAGCAAGCTAAATCCTCTTAAAATATCGAGTGTCGCTACCCGATCCTGCGTACCTACTGGCCGAAAGTTCACAAAAAAGCCCCCTAATCAATTTTCACTTCTTTCCCAATACTATATAAATACAAGAAACGTTCACTTACTTTGACTTGTTTAATGGATTCAATAGCTTGTTGATAATAGTTTAATTGAATGTGATACGTTTTTGTCATTTTTCGTTTAACTTTCTCCAAATCGTCTAAAATGCTACTTTCAATTCGATCTGTTTTATAGTCAAGCAGCACCCATTGACCCAGTTCATCTTCAAAAAGACAATCAATGACCCCTTGAATAATTTGCGCATCTCCATCAGCATCTTTCAAACTCCATGTAAACGGTACTTCACGTAATATTTGTTTAGCATGCTTAAAGCGTTGGCCCACATCTGTATTGAAGAAATCAAACACCCTTTCCGCCTCGATTGCATCCGCTTCAAGTTGTTGTAATAACTCGCGCATAACGAGTGATTGAATGAAATCTGCCGTTTCTGCCAGTGTTTGAAAGCCTTCCTGTGGCATATGCTGCATTACCGCATGAACCGCCGTACCGACTTCTGTTGCTGATAGCTTACGTTCCTTTTTCTTTAACATAAAGCTCGGAACAGCCGCTTTCACATAGTTTACTGCACTCGAATTATAAACTTGCTCTTCTTCCATTCGTTGCAGACTTTCTAATCGCTTCAATTCACTTACGGAAGTTTTGGATTTTTTCAACGTCGCATGTTCGTACGGATACGTCTTTAAAAAACGTTGTGTTAATAATTCCACGAGCGATTCATCCACTTGCGCTACTTGCTCTGCCGCAATCATTTCTTCCTCTGTTCCAGCCGCAGCTAGAAATGCTTCATTTGAAATGATATTCACAAACCATTTCGCTGTCTGCACTGCATCATTGCGCTTGCCATATTGTGCAAATAAAAAGTCCTGATGCCTTGCAACAGCTGGTCCAACCCAACTTAAATAATGATTCGCTTTCGAACGCGTATAGCTCGGCAACACCATTTCCTCTAACTCCTGATAAAATGACCACTCTTCTTTTTGCTTTTCCCAATCTTTAATCGAACCAACTAAAATTAACTGCTCTTTCGCTCGGGTCATCGCCACATAAAGAATGCGCATTTCTTCAGCCTTCATTTTGGCAAGCTTTTTTTCTTTTACATATAAATGCGGCAGTGACGTTGACATGATGTTTAAATCTGGATTGACAGACTTAATAGCGAGTCCAAAGTCTTGGTCAAAAATGTAGCGGTTGCCTAAATCTTTCGTGTTAAACCCGCGACTCATCCCCGCCACAAAAACGACAGGATATTCCAAGCCCTTTGATTTATGAATCGTCAATAGCGTGACCACATCATCGGCTTCTCCAATTGATTTGGCAATGCCTAAATCGTCCCCGCGCGAATGCATCCGGTCGATAAATCGTAAAAAACGGAATAAACCACGGAAAGATGTTTTTTCATAGCTCAGTGCGCGGTCATGAAGCGCGCGTAAGTTTGCCTGGCGCTGTTTCCCATTCACCATTGCCCCGATCATTTCAAAGTAACTCGTATCTAAATATACTTGCCAAATTAAGTCTGCAAGCGAGCCGTGACGAGAAAAGTTACGCCATTTTTCATGGAGCGTCAAAAACTTTTGTAGCTTTTGCTCGGTTGCAATCGTCATTTCACCAGATGCTTTGACCATATATTGCTTCAACGCTTCATAAAACGGTACTTTCCCATTAATTAAACGAATGGCCGCTAGCTCATTTTCAGTTAAACCAATGAAAGGAGAACGTAAAACAGATGCGAGCGGGATATCTTGATACGGATTATCAATTACCTTTAACGTATTCAGCATAATCATCACTTCTAATGATTCAAAATAACCACCATCTGTTTCGGCATAAAGCGGTAGCCCCGCCATCTTAAACTCCTCAGCAAACGTCGCATACCACGTACGTGAGCGCATGAGCACAACGATATCTCGGTAACTGATTGGACGCGTTAATTTTGTTTTTGGGTTGTAAACTTGCGCGCCACCTCTGACCATTTCTTGAATCCGATTAATAATATAGCGTGCCTCTTGTTGCGCCGCGCTAATACTTTCCTCTTCTTCCCCATCACCATCTGAATTTGCAATCGTTTGCAGCTTGGCATCACCCTCTAATAAAACAAGCTCAACTGGCATTTGCTGCTCATCATAACTAGCACCAAACTTTAATTTTGCTTGTTCATCATATTGAATATCACCAACTTCTTCGTCCATAATTTGCTCAAATACATAGTTCGTGCCGTCTAATACTTCAGAACGACTTCGGAAATTCGCATTTAAATCGATTTTCATGCCATTATTGACTGGATTTTCATCAAATCGTTTATATTTTTCAAGGAATAAACGTGGCTCAGCTAATCGAAACGCGTAGATCGACTGTTTTACATCGCCGACCATAAACATATTCCCGTCCGCCTCACCTCCGCTTTTCACAAGTTGGAGAATTGTTTCCTGCAAAAAATTGACATCTTGATATTCGTCCACAAGCACTTCATTAAAGCGTTCCTTGAAATTTATCGCTACTTCAGATGGCGTTGGTGGTGTCGTTTTGATTTCAGCATGCGATAAAATTTCTAACGCATAATGCTCCAAATCTGAAAAATCGAGTAACCCACGCTCTTGCTTTGCTTGTTTGAATGCTTCACTAAATTCAATCGTTAATTTAACGAGTGTTTCCATAATGGGCTTTGTTTCTGCCATTTCCTTCACATATAGTTTCGGATGACGCGCAAAAAATGTTTCCGATAAAGTGGCGAGCATGTCCTTCGCCTGATCACGATAACCTTTTGCAACTTGATAAAAACGCTGATCCTCTTCCGTATCTTTTTTAGTAACAGCCTTAATTCGCTCAAATTTAATAAGTGGCATTAATGCATACGCTTCTTCCCACGTACCACTTTCCATCGCTTCAAGTACTTGCTTTGCTGCCCCGTATTCATTTGCAAAAAGGGCTTCATTTTTTTGTAGTGCCGGCTGTACAGAAACAATTTTGTACCCTTTTTCAAGACGCGCGACTATTTCTTTTAAGTTCGCCACAATCATCGGGCGAATTTCCTGAGCAATTACTAAATCATCAATCGGCATTTGTTCGTCAATGTCATATTTCTCTGGTAATGCACGTAACCATCCATATGGATCAGGCTGTACACGCGACACTTTATACATTTCCTGCAAGAGCTTTTCAATCGCTTGGTCACTGCGATCCGTAGCAAAACTATCGACAAGTGTATACAGCTCTTCTTTCGTAAATAAATGGTCCATATCCCCGCGATACGCTTTTTCAAGTACGTCCATTAACACATCATCTTGCATTAATGCCGCTTCTTCTGTACTCGCTAAACGAAAACCTGGATCTAAGTCAATCGTATACGCAAATTCACGGCAAATCGTTAGGCAAAAAGAGTGCAGCGTCGAAATTTGTGCTTTATTTAATAAGCTAAGCTGTCGTCGTAAAAATGCATTATGCGGATCTTGTTCGATCGATTTTTCCAGCGCCTCTGCCATTCGATTACGCATTTCAGCTGCCGAAGCGTTTGTAAATGTCACGACTAATAATTCATCCACATCAATACGACGACCTTCTGGCGCTAAAATCTTTTGAATAAGACGTTCAATTAAGACAGCCGTTTTCCCAGAGCCTGCCGCTGCCGATACTAAAATATCATGACCTGATGCATAGATGGCTTTCCACTGTACATCTGTCCATTGAACATTTTCCGGTTTAGTTGGAATCATCATGCATGCATACCACCTTATCAATATTTTCAAATACTTCTTGCTCCGATTGTTTTTTCAACTCATTGAAACGATTGCCCGCTTCAGCTTGGTCAAATTGACAGACGGACTTATAGTTACAAAACGTACATGCAGTATGATTGCTCAAACTATAAGGCTTTATTTCTGTGTTTCCACGGTAAATTTCATTGCCTGCATCACGTAATTTATGGTGGACAAATTGCTGAAGGTTTTCCATATTTTTTGGCTCAATTACTTTTGACGAGCGCCCATTAAATTCAAGATTTTCATCTTTTTTAAATGCTGCTGGTACGATAATCGACGTTTTACTTGGCTCTAATGACGTATCCATTAATTGCGCAACTTCCACGTCTTTTAACATATAGCCACTTAATTTAAACTTTTCTTGACGCAACCCTTCAATTTTTTCAAGCTCTGTGTAATCTTCCGTTTGAATAAGTGGATTATGCACATGTAAATAGAACATACCAGCTGCTTGTACAATAATATTTTCGAGCTCTGATAAATCACTGACAAACTTACTTTCCTTCGCTAAAATCGGTACATTTTGTAATGCAACATCTAAATACGTTAATAATTGCATCGAAATGCCGTTATACACTTCTGTAAAATCTAATTTTCGCCCACTCGATTTATAATCAATGATACGTAAATATAGGTTTTCCGCATCTTTATACGCATCAATTCGGTCAATTTGTCCACGCACATACATTTTACGATTATTTTCAAGTTCAATTTCTAACGGCTTTAATGGATTTTGGTCATCCTTTTCTGCGTTTTTATCATCGCGTTTTCCAAAAGGTTTTTCGTGGGCAATCGCTTTAAATTTGGAAAGCTCACTTTGATTAATAAGTGCAAATAATGTGCGCGCGACAATTTTCACGAGCTTCGTTTTAATGTATTCAAACCGATGACTACTTTTTAAAATACTGTAAGAGAAATAATTAACCAAAGCAGTGACCGTTTGATCAGCCTGCTCATAACATGCGCGGTAATTATTCAGTGGAATCGGCTGCTCATTATCAGATAAAATTTTGCGAATCGCTTCATGGAATAAATCACCCATTGCGAACGTTTCCAATTTAAATTCCGCACGTTCCTGCAACTTTAGGCCGTATGAAGCAAAATGTGAATACGGACAGCTATAAAATTTTTCAATGCGGGATACACTTGCTAAAAAATCTTCTCCGTATAATTTTGTTGCCATTTCCTCGGTCAAAGGCTCAGCTTCATTTACCTGGGTAAGTGGCTTCGTGACAAATGCTAACACCTCTTGCCATTTTGGCTGGCGCTCATAAAATGCTTGTAATGCGCTCCACTCCACCTTTAATGGCTTTTGCTCGAGTTGCGCTTTTTTCAATTGCGTCATTAAAAAGCCGACTGCTGGTGATGGATGACGTAAATAATTTAATATTTGTTTCGAATCGATTTCCTCGAGCGGATCAATGTCTACACGCTTATGTGGTAATGTTTTTTGCTTTTCCCCATCCGCTGTCTCCACCTCGAATAATTTATGCAAACGGTTAATATACAACGAAGGGAGCTTGCCCTTACTTTCTTCGTCAGCACTTGAAAAGGTAATAAACAGGTTATCCGTTGGTGATGAAATCGCTCGGTAAAATAAAAAGCTCTCCTGAAGTAATCGACTTTTTATTCCTGGTGCTAGCTCAAAATCCGACTTTTCAAACGTTGCGCGTTCATCATCGGATAAAAGTCCCCCAGCATCCATACGCATCGGATACACCCCATCATTCACGCCAATAATGAAAATCGCCTGCATATTATCAAAACGAGCAAATTCAAGTGTCGAAACGGTTACTTCATCTAAAGTCGGCGGGACACTAGAAAATTGCAGCGTCTCAAAGCCTTCATCTAAAATTTGCGCAGCATCCTCGACAGTTATTTCTTTATTACCAAACATTAAGTCAAACTGCTCTAAAATATGCACCCAGCCATTCCATGCTTGTTCATGCTCAAAAGATTGATGAAGTGCATTTGCTTGCTCTTCCTTTTCTTGCATTTTGACAAGCTTTTTATACACGTCAAGTTGATCCATAAATTCATAGAGCGCAATGACAATTTCACGACCTGTTTTCGCTTGCTTCAATTTTTGCTGTAAAGCAGACACAGGTTTGCGGATAATATCTCGCGCTTCTTTTAAACGCTTCTCTTGTTTCAGTTCATCTTCTGTTTGGATTGCATTAATTTTTTCGAGTGATTTAAAGCGGCGATAATGCCAAACTTCTTCATTAAACCAGCGATCATGAACAATTCCTTTGGCAATGACAAAGTTCTCCAAAACATCTACTTGATTACGCATTTCGGTAATTTTCGCATTTTGAGCAAAATACAAATCGGTTTTGACACTGCGGAAAATCGGTTCATACTTCCAATTAGTTGTAATAATTTCTAATACAGAACGACTAAATTCGATTAATGGATGATATAACATCGACCGCTTTTCATTAGAAAACAATGGAATTTCGTATTGTTTAAACGTCGTCGCAAGTATCGCATCATACACATCCGCTTGACGATACATAATCCCGATATCCTTATACCGCTTGCCTTCTTCGACAACTAAACGTTTTATTTCCTGGGCAATTGCCTGCACTTCTGCACGAGGATTCGCAGCTTCAATGACTTGTATATGATGCTGGGCATAGATGGGTGCGAAATATGGTGCATGGAAATTTTGCTCAATATGATAGAGGTCTGGATGTTTCGAACGATAATTCATGTCGAGATGAATTCGTTGCTCTTCTTCAATTGTGATGTTGTTTTCAACTTGTATTTTTTTCAGTTCATGTTGTAATTTTTCATAGGACATCGCAGCACGATAAAATACAGCACCTTCCAATTTATCACGCTGTGCATCTTCAAATGGTAAAACAACCGTCACACGCTTCGTATACAGTAAAAGTTGCTTTAAAATCGCAAATTCTTGCTCCGTAAATGATACAAACCCGTCTAAATAGACATGTGTTTCACGCAAGCTTTCCATCTTTGGTATCCGCTCGATTAACAGTGGGAAATAACCATCACCATCTACATAATCCAGCCCAATGCGTTCATTTAATTGCTTTAAAATAATTTGTAAATCATGCATTTTATGAAGAAGGATTTTACTTGCACCAGTTTCCTTTAACGTATCTATTAGGGGCTCAATTGTTTCAACATTAATATTATATTGGCTAAACTCTTTTAAAATTTGTTCGACTTCTTTTGTAAATCCTCGTTTGCCTGCTGCCTGGCGGAATAATAAAAACTCTTCCTTATGTTCTTCTAAAATACGACGAATTAACATGCGATAACCTGTCCCATCAATTCGCTCTTTCGTAATGCCCCCTTCACTTTGCAAAACAAACCATGCTAATCGTTTGAATGTCATGACTTGGGCACGCATAATTCCATCAAGACCATAATGATTTGTTAATTCATATTCCGTTGAGAAGGTCATTTGGTCAGGGACGATAATAAAAATGGGTGACCCGAGTGGATTCTCTTTCAGATCTTCTACGATTTCTTTATGAACAAATGCCGTTTTCCCTGTTCCTGCTCTTCCTGATATGACGCGTAATGACACATTTCCCACCTCTTTTTTCAATTGTTTATCCCATTATACAACAAGAACGTATGTTCTCATATCATTTAGAACATAACACGCGAAAAAAGAAATATGAGCACTTTTTAGTACTCACATTCCTTGTAGTTTATCTTTTTTATTTTGATCGATTGCTCGTAAATCCCGTTCTACTCGCTTATTTAAACTTCTTTCCACAAATTTACCGATGCCCCAAATGGCCAAAATAATAAGACCAGAAACGATGATTTTTACTGGTGCACTTAATATCGCCCGTAAATCACTCCCTAAATAGCTCATCAAAAAAATCATGACTGGCTTAGAAGCGAACAATGTAAACAGATAATATTTCCTTTTTATATTTGAAAGACCCGCAACGCTATTGACAACAACAACTGGTGTAAATGGTAAACAAAGTAAAACAAATAGTGGCGTAAACCCTCGGATATCTACCCAATGAATGAGCTTTTTTATTTGCTGCTGTCCTTTTATTGGTTTAAAAATACGATGATTCCCGAATTTGCGAATGAGCAGGAAAAAGGCATAGGATCCTGCCACCGTGCCTAACCAAGATAACAGGAATCCCCAAAATAATCCGTACGCACTGGCATTTGCTACTACAATAACGAACAGTGGCAAAATTGGTATAAAAGATTCGATAAATGTTAAAATAATTCCTGCAAATGGACCTAATAATTTATATTGTTCAATTACCGCCTCAAGATTATCAATACTAAGCCAATCAAACATAGAATTCACCCCTACTACCAACAAGCATTTCCTTTTTTACTGAATATTATTTCTTTTATATTTCTTTTCTTACATAATACCATAATTCGACATTTGTAGGGGTTAGGTTCTGTGAAAGTTCTATTTGTTATGGATGCTTTTAAAATGTGAGGAGGTTTGGTTGGAAAAATACATAAGTGAGTCTTTCAATCACAAAAAGTGGTTTGAAAGTCTATGAATTAGACGACCAAACCTCTTTTTTAGCATATTAAGGTCTTTAACTTTTCACGATGTAGCGTTTTTTTAATCTCGTTGACATAAATTCTAACATAACAGCAATGAGAAGAATCGCATACGTAATAAACCCTACTTCTTTCATATCAAAATAGAAACCTGATGCCATGAACAGTTCAAAGCCGATACCACCAGCACCAGCAACTGCCCCCATTGCTACAGCAACAGTAAAATTCGTTTCAAATCGAAGGAAGGTCCATGATAATAGTGACGTCATAGTAGATGGGATGACGGCATTTGTTACGACATGCCACCAGTTCGCACCACTCGCACGTAACGCTTCTATTACGCCAGCATCCAGCTCTTCAATTGACTCCGCAAAAGCTTTTACTAAAAAGGCAACTGTATGAAGAAGCATCCCTAGTATAGCTGCCTCACTTCCAAGACCTGCTGCAATGGCAAATATGAACACCCATAAAACGGTCGGGACAGCACGAATGAACGCGATAAAAATGATGATCGTATTAGCTAACGGTTTTGGAGATAAATTTTTTGCCGCAAATAAGGCAATGAATAATGAAATGACCGCACCAATGATCGTCGCTAAAAACGCTAACCCTACTGTCAAACCAATTTGATAAATGGCTTCTGCTAAAGTAAAGTTGTTTAAGTTTGCCTGTAAAAACATAAGTTTCAAATTAGCCAGTGTATCCAAAGTGGCTTGGATCAAGTTAATTTCTTTATAGTCAAACGTTAGAAATCCGTACATCGATAATAAGGTTAAGACAAGTAACGTCCCTGTCATCACAACTTTCGACTTATTCCAATTTGTTATTTTAATCTTTCCTGATGGCTTCGTTCTTATATCAAAGGTTACACTACTTTTTACGGTATCCATTACAAAATAACCCTCCTAATATAGTTGGAGATCAACTCGATTGAAATGACAACTACTACAATACTTAACGTAATGAGGCTCACAACATTATAGTTCATGCTTTTGTAATACAAATCAAAGGCAAAACCGATACCTGTTCCTGTTAAAATTCCGACGAGTGTAGAACTTCTAATATTCGTTTCGACCATGAATAAAATCCAGCTAATCATTTGCGGGGAACATTCTGGTAGCACCGCTTTTGACACTACTTGATAATAGTTTGCTCCTGTTGATTGAAGTGCTTCAACCGAGCTGTTACTTGTTTCATCAATTGTCTCTGTAAAGACTCGTGTTAAAAATCCTAATGTTGCCAAAAATAAAGCAAAATAACCTGTGAGCGCATTTTGGCCAAATGATAATAATAAAATTAAAGCCCACGCTACAATCGGGATATTCCGAAATACTGATGCAATAAAGCGGCTCAATGTACTAAAAAAACCATTAACTTTCGTCGTTTGTGAGCCTAATAGCGCCAGCAGCAATGCGATGATACTAGCTGTCGTTGTAGCCGTAATCGATAAAAATATTGTTTCTATCAATTTATCTAGTATAGAAGGCATCTTCTCAAATGATTCACGCGTAATGAGAAGGTTAGAGCCCATCCACCTAAAGGCTTCCGGGACTGAAGAAATCCCTTGTACGAAACTAAAATTGGTCAGCTTAGCCGATATGAATGTCATGCAAAGGACAATGAGAGCAAAAATTGTAAATTGACGCTTCTTTTTTCTATATACATCGATTTTCATTCATTTTCACTCCTATGCCAAGATGAGATTTTCAGCTTCTGATCCATATATTTGATGGATATTAGTTGTTGTTAGTTCTTGAGGAGCCCCATCATAAACAATTTGACCGCCATTTAGCCCAATAATTCGCTCAGAATAATGTTTCGCCACATCGACTTGATGCAAATTTACAATACATGTAATACGTAGTTCTTGTGATATATTTTTCAAATGATCCATAATTACTTTAGAGGAATTTGGATCGAGGGAAGCAATCGGTTCGTCACAAAGCAATATTTTTGGTTGCTGAATTAGCGCACGTGCAATACCTACCCGCTGCTTTTGACCTCCACTCAAATGGTCGCATCTTTTGTAAGCATGTTCCCTCATTCCCAACTTCTCTAACAGATGAAATGCCTCTTTTTTCTCTTCTTCTGTAAAACGAGTCATGATACCTTGTAAAGTCGTTTTATAGCCCAATCTACCATGTAATACATTTTCAATGACCGTTAAACGTGACACCAAATTATAGTGTTGGAAAATCATCCCGATTTGCGTACGATATTTGCGTAAATCTTTTTTAGACAAGGACATAATATCAGTATTATGAAAAAGGATTTCACCGCTTGAAAAATCAACCATACGATTAATACAACGAAGCAATGTCGACTTTCCAGCACCAGATGGACCAATGATGGAAATAAATTCTCCTCCATTTACATCAAAGCTAATCCCCGACAAAACTTTTTTATCTTTTTCATACTGTTTCGTAATATTTTTCACTTCTAATAAAGGCATGCTAAAAACTCCTCAAATCAGATTTTCATTTCAAGCAAAGGAGCGCTCTACATCGTTAAGCTACCTGATGAATACGCCCCTTTGAAAAAGTTCTTCTATTGATTATTTTGAAAGTTCGCGAATTGGATTAAACCAAGCATCTTCTGCAACGATAAAACGTTCTTCCGCTGTCTTTTTAAAGAGACCCGAAACATCAGATCCTTCAGGCACGAAAATCTTTTCATTGTTTCCAACTACATCAGATGTTAAAGCATCTTGGATTTTCTTTAAATCTTCCTCACCTAGTGTTTCTGTATTTGCTACAAATGGAGAATTTAATACAGGTGTTACGCTAATTAATGTAAATTCTTCTCCTGGTAATTTATTAAATGGCTCTGCAGCATCTTGTCTCACTTTATAAGTTGCACCGACACTATTTGCATCTCCATCAGCTAACTCAATGTAGTTCCCTACACATGTATCACAAAATGCTGCAACATCCGCGCGCTCACTTAATAAGTTAATAGCAGATCCTTGATGTGAGTCCCCATATAAAACCTCTTTAAAGAATTTGTCGCCTTCCATCAAATCTTCCGCAGTTAAGTCTTTCCACTGTTCTTCTTTTGAAAAGTGAGAGATAATACTACTTGATGGCACTTTAAATCCTGAAGTTGAGCTACTTGATACGAATGAGAATTTAGAATTTTCAATATTATCAATCGAAAATTCACCATTTGTCTTATATTTCTCAGTATCTGCTTGTCGAGCTGCTAACCAACTATAATAAACAGCATCCTCTAATGTACCCGATATTCCACTTGGCACAACAACTGGTTCAACTGTTTCACTTTTATTTTTTGCTTCAATATAACCTTGAGCTCCCATGAAAGCGAGTTGTGCTTTACCACCAGCAATTGATTCAATGGCTACTGCATAATCCGTCGTTAATTTATGCTCGACTTTCTTTCCTGTAGCTTCTTCTATCACTTTGCCAATCTCATCACGTGCAGCTTTTAAGTCATTTCCAGATTCGTTCGGGTACCATACCATTGTAATATCCTTAGAGCTAGCTGATTTTTCATTCGAACAAGCACCTAAAATAGTAGCTAAAAGAAGTAACATCGCAATTGATAA
The DNA here is from genome assembly GCF_001439635.1 of Solibacillus cecembensis. GTDB lineage: Bacteria > Bacillota > Bacilli > Bacillales_A > Planococcaceae > Solibacillus > Solibacillus cecembensis. The sequence goes on from NZ_LMBZ01000005.1 coordinate 53,948, forward strand.
AAGTGATTTTTTCATTAGACTCTCCCTCAATAGTGTAGTTTGTTTTTTAGACAATCGACATAAACTTTTGCACCGCATCTGCTGGGCAAGTGACTTCTCCAATTTGAATAGCCGTTCCAAAATTTCCGTGAAAATCGCTGCCACCTGTTAAAAATAGGCTAAATTCCTTTGCATATGCCTCTACTTTTTTCATATCTTCCTTTGAATGATCAAAATGATTCCGTTCAATTCCATCCAGACCATTTTGTACAAGCTCTGGAATGAGATCAAATGAATTGAGCTGACCAGGATGAGCTAAAACTGCCAATCCTCCATCTTTCTTAATGGCCTGTACCGCTTCAATCGCATCGACGTATTCAATATCTCGTGCACAAATGCCATCGCCTTTAAATAGCGCTTTATATAATCGTTTATACGCTGGCGTCGTGAAATGCGCAGTCGTTAAGCATGCCATCATATGCTGTTTATATATAATGCCTCCTGGAGATGCATTCTTTACTACTTCTTCACAAGTAATCTCATAACCGTTCGCCTGCAGCTGTTCAATTTGCCAAAGAGAGTTTGCATGTCTTCGCTGTAAGAGCGGCTCACAAAGCTGTTGAATATGCTTTGCATCTTTTTGAAATCCATAGCCTAAAATATGCACTTTGCGATTTCTTTTGAAGTCATAAGCGGATATTTCTATTGCTGGAATAACTGTAATTCCTCTTTGATTTCCAGCTTGCCTGGCATGTTCAATTCCCCGAATTGTGTCATGATCCACAAGCCCAATAAGCGAAACACCCTTTTTACTAGCCATTTCCATAATTTCTTCCACTGTATTTGAACCATCGGAATAATTGGAATGAATATGTAAATCGGCTATCATACGATTTCTCCTTCCAAACACTTTCCTTGTTGAAAATCAAATACTTTATCACAAAGCCCGTCCATAAATTGCAAATCATGAAAAATACCGATGAGCGTTGTTCCTTCTTGCTTCAGCTTTTCAATCGCCTCACGAACCTTCACTTTTGAGGCATCATCTAAGCTAGCAGTCGGCTCATCTAGTAATAATAGACGAGGTTTTTTGACAATTGCGCTCGCTATATTAAGCCTTAACTTTTCACCGCCTGAAAACGTAACAGGATAGTTATCCCAAAGCTCTGGGTCTAAATCAAAATGACGAAGTGCTTCTTCCGCAACTTGCTTTGCTTCCTGACGTGATTTTCCCATTTCAATAACTGAGTTTTCGACAATTGCACGTGCTGTGGTTCTTGGCATCACACTTAAAAACTGTGAAACATAGCCAATTTCATATTTACGTAAATAGATCATTTCCCTTTCCGCAGCACACATTAAATCCATTTTTCCAAACTGCTTTGAGTGGTAGATGATTTCGCCTTCTTCTGGCAAATATGTTCGGTAAATCATTTTCAAAATGGTCGATTTCCCACTACCACTTTTTCCGACAATCCCAATAAATTGTCCTTCATCTAACGAAAAATTAATATCCTTCACTGCATGTATCGTCTTGTCCAAATGATGAATGGTGAACGATTTATTTAATGCTTTTACTTCTAGTAATTGAGCCATTAAATCCTACCTCCCATCTTAATTTTTTAATCAATTACGTCTCGGCGTAATTGCGTCCAGATTTTTTCGAGCTCGCTCGAAAAGCTCCCCATAAAAATCTGTGACATCCGCCGGGGCTTAACTTGATTCAGCAGGGATTTGAACCTCCACTGAATAGAATTGCATTTTTGGCATTCATCGCCCACTTATAGAAGTAGGAGATGAATGCTGAATCAAGTTAACTGCATATGACTTTTTGTTGACCGATAGTTCGTCCTTGTTATGAGCTTTCCATCCACAAAGGTAGCCGTAACTATAGGGAAGCCATCATCCATTTTTTCAATAACGATGATATCTGCCTTTTTCCCTTCCTTGATCGAGCCAATTTGATTGTCAACTTGCACTGCTTTTGCAGGATTTAATGTGACGAGCTGAAACATTTCATGTAAATCTTGTTCACCCTCTTCACTTAATTTAAAAAGGGAATGTAGTAAGGCTGGTGGATAATAGTCACTGCATAAAATAGTAATGGCGTTTTCTCGAATGGCTTCTGTCGCACATAAATTTCCTGAATGTGACCCACCTAACATAACATTCGGCGCTCCAGCAATTGTCCATAATCCCAGTTCTCTTGCTTTTTTGGCTACTTCAAGCGTCGTTGGAAACTCGCTAATTGTCGTGCCGAAACTTTTCACTAACGATAGTTTTTCAATTTCATCATCGTCATGGGATGCAACCGCGATATTTTTTTCAATCGCGATTTGGCTAATTTCTTTTATTTGGTCCAACGTAATTTTGTCTTTTTTCGTGCTATTTGAGATGATTTCTTCAACCGCAACATCAGAAATATTGTTGTAACCTTTTATTGTATTACGATACACTTCTAAATTTCGATACTGCCCTTGCCCAGGTGTATGATCCATGAATGAAATCAAATGAACTTTTTCATCTTTAATATTTTGAATAAATTTATCAACTTCTTCTATATTGTCTATTTCAAATCTTGCATGCATCCGATTGCGAATCAAATGCTGACTTGTATGCGTTTCATTAATGACATCAATTAGACGGTTTACATTTTGCGGATTGCGAATGGGTTTATGGCTAAAACCATCATCTTTATAAATGGAAAGTGAATGATAAATTGTTGTAATGCCGTGACTAATTAAAATTCGCTCTGCTTCACGAATGCCCATATTAAAATCCATTAAACTCGTAGGTCGTGGCGAAACAATACTTTCTATATAATCCGAATGAATATCTACAAAACCTGGTGAAATATATCCGCCATTTGCATCGATTCGTTCATATCCAATATATTGTGAAAGTTCCGTTTCTGGAATGATAGCTGAAATGCAATCATTTTCAATCACAACTGCATGATGATACACTATTTTATCTTCCAAAATAATTTGCCCGTTCGTTAATAAGTACACAAAACCCCTCCGTTAAATGAGCGAATACACAAGCTGCTGCGTGTAGGCATGCTGTGGATTTTCGAGTATTTGATCAGTCAATCCTTGTTCAATAATCCTTCCATCGAGCATGACCATCGTACGATCCGCTAACATGCGAATGACTGCTAAATCATGTGAAACAACAATCATACTAATGCCCAGTTCTTGTTGAATCGTCTTAATTAAATCTAAAACACTTGCCTGAACGGATAAGTCTAAACCTGTCGTCACTTCATCCAACAATAAAATAGGCGGATGATTCGATAAAGCTTTGGCGATTTGGACGCGTTGTTGCATACCACCAGAAAACTTTTTTGGTTCATCTTTCATTCGTGCAATTGGAATATGGACATGTTCTAAAAGCACTTTGGAACGGTTTTCCATTCGATTTACGTTACGATCACCTGCTGCAATCATTTTTTCAGCAATATTTCCTACTGATGAAAAGTCCATTTTTAAACCTAATACTGGATTTTGATAGACCATCCCTAATATCGTATTGCGAATATGGCGCAACTTTTGTGAAGACTCTTGAAAAACATTCGTTTCCCCTTCTTCATAGCAGCTAATATACGCCTCACCGGAACTTACTTCTTCGTCGAAATAGAGACATTTCATCATTGTCGACTTGCCACTTCCACTTTCACCAACTACGCCTAAAATTTCACCAGGGTAAACGTCAAACGATAAATCATTACATGCAAACACTGTCCCGCACTCCGGACAACGGTTTTTCTCTAAAGCAACTTCATGATTATGACTACAAACAGCACAGCCCGGACCATATTGCTTTTTCAAATTCACCACATGCAAAATAGGTTTATCATGCATTTCCAATTCCCACCTCTACTACTTTCTCTTTCTCGTTCAATGTTGCAAGACAGTTACTCGTATCATTACATTGGTAATAAGTAACATTCGTTTCTTCATTCACCAATTCATCTAAAAATACATCCGTGGAGTGGCATAAGCTACAATGCTTCCCTGCAAAAGATTCCACCTCCATCGCATAATCCTCAAATGCTAATGAAGTGACCTTCGTATAAGGCGGAACAGCGTAAATTTTCTTTTCGCGACCTGCTCCTAGTAATATGAGTGCTTTTGAATCATTCATTTTGATATTATCAAACCTCGGAATCGGGCTAGGTGCCATCACATAACGATCATGAACAAACACTGGATGGTCTGCATATGTTGCTGTTTTTCCGTACTTCATAATTTGTTCAAATAGCATAAGCCATGCACCGCTATATTCTTTTTCGCCATGTAATTGCTTCGTTTTCATTTCACTCGGCTCTACTAAACGAAGCGGTTCAGGAATCGGAACTTGCAATACAATAATCTGCTTTTCTGTAACAGGTACTTCAGGAATTCGATGCCTTGATTGAATAATTGTGGCGTCCTCTGTTTCCGTTGTTGTTTCTACCCCCGTTGTGTGATGCACAAGCTTTTTTATATTGACCGCATTAACTGATTCATCTGCCCCTTGATCAATGACTTTTAATACATCTTCCTTTCCAATAATTGAAAGGGTAAGTTGTAGTCCTCCCGTCCCCCAGCCGCGTGCAATCGGCATTTCCCGCGATGCAAACGGCACTTGATAGCCAGGGATGGCAACTGCTTTTAAAGTAGCCCGTCTGATTTCTTTTTTTGAACCTTCATCCATTAGTGCAAAATGAGTTTTATTTTTCATGCTGAATAGTCCCCTTTTTTATTTTCCTCACACTATCCAATTTTGACTGGAACGTTACGTAATGAGGTAATTTCAAATGGGATATGAATCCAGTAGACTCCACAGAATCAATGTGCATAAGAATGAATTCTTCATCATGCGTTGGATAATCTTGATTACCATTTTCCAATGCTTGATCTAAAATACTCATTGCAATTGCCTTTGTTTCATTTTGTCCATAGCAAATGCCGTAGCCAATTTCGAATTCAATTTCTTCTTCATTCTTTTCATTTTTAGTTGTTATCGGAATGAAAGATTCTACTTCAGTCACCTTAATTTGACCGATGTATAAGTCATTTTCTTCATCATTTGTTCGGTCCATTGGATAAGCAACCGTAAGCGGTAACTTCCCAACTCGCAATTCCCCAACTGTCGGATGAACTGCACCGTACCCACGAATAGCAGCGTATCCAAGTGATGTCACTGCACCTGTTTGACCCCTTGTTAAAATTTGCAATCGTTCACTGCGGGTCGTTGGAAATTGAACACTGCGTTTCGTCACGTCAAGTGGCTCTGCTTGATCCTCTTCATACGTAGGAAATAACCCTTCTTTTTGCAAAAATGCTACCACTTTAGGTAGAGATTGAAGTGTAAGTGCACCTGAACTATGTTGGCTTTCCTGTTCGTACTCGAGAAGCCACTTTTGCATAGCTTCCTTTGATTCCGAAAGTAAATTAAAATCCATTAAACGATGCGTATAATCATAGGAAGCCCCTAAAATTTGCCCACCAGGAATATCTTTGAAACTAGCGGAAATTCTTCTTTCTACAAACATATTGTCTGTCTCAATGACACGCGTGTAGTAATTTCTCGGCAATGTTGAGCGATGTGCACGCAATAGGAAAACAGCTTCTTCCATATTGCCTTGAGCTTGCTTAATCGCAAGTGCTGCTAGCAACTCCGAGTACAGGCTACTTTCTGACATCACCTGATCAATCATTCCCTGCATCCCTGCCATAATCGCTTCTATTTCTAACACTTGTTGCGTATGAATTCGTTCAAACGTTAACCTTTTTATGGATTCCTCAATTGCCTCAGACCCACCTTTTACAGCTACATAAGCCATTTCTCACACCTCACGAATTTTTGTCACTGTTGTTCTTGGTAAACACATAACATGAGCAAATTCATCTAGTAAAATCATATCTACCCCTAAAGGATATTCACTATTTACGTTATTGCGTGCTTCTAGCCAATACTCATTATTAGCAATCGAAACTTCCTCTGTATCCTCAATTCCTGGTCCTGTCAGCAATAAATTACCAGAGTTACTTAAGTATTCTGTTTCTAAAATAATTGTGGCCGACTGTTGTGGATTGATTAGCGTTCCTGTTTTCACATTTTGAAAAACAGAGATGATCTGCTCTTTACTCGCCTGCTTCGTAATAAACACATAATCTGCCGTTTTTAAACTTGCTGATGTCGCCATTGTATAGGCTACAAATAGCTCTTCCATTTTTTTTGTGTCTCCTCCAACAACCGAAAAACTAACTTCTCTGTCTAGTAACGTTAATGAGGTAACAAAAGTAGCTGAAAGACATTCGATTGACACAGTTACCTTATCCGCTATTTCACTTACATTTTCAATTGTTCCTGGTCGAGACATACAGTGAAGAATTGTTCGATATCCCTTTTGCGTATCATGCACTACATCCATTGCCATACTTCTTTCCACCTCCCAGCTTATTTCTATACATCCATCGTTTCAAACTGTACTTTTGTCTTATAAATTTTGGCCTCTTCCGCTTTCAATCGCGTTTTTATATTCAACTCTTCTGCCTCTAATAACGGCAGCCAATTTTGTGTTTCTATTAAATTTGCTTCAAACGCTGCATCAATAATTGCAAGCTGGTAAGCAAGTTCCTCATCTAACCCTACGACAATGCCAATTCCACCTTGATTGTTCACTTGCACTTTACATTCTGTCACGAGTACCTCTCCAAGATAGAACTGTGTTTTTTTAGCCGTTTCTCTCATTTTGATCATCGTTAAAGCTTCTTGTGGTTGCATAATTATTTCCACATCGTAGCTCTCTTCTATTTGAGATGCTAACTTCTTTGCTACTTCTCGAGAACCGTCTATTAAAATACGCATTCTTTTTTTTCTTTTCATTGTCTTCACCTCTCCACAACTTCATCATAACTTGTTGCCAAGCTAGTGAATGTAAAGGGTTTCTAAAGAAAAAGTAAATTCCTCCAAGAGAGCGCGTAATCTAAAAAAAGTCACAATGTCATATAAAATGACGTTGTGACTTTTCTTTAATTTATTCTGAAGGGATCTTATATGTAAAAGAGTCGCTACGATAAATAATTTTGGTATACTCTAATACTTTGTGTTGTGAGGCTGCGATACAATCACTTTCTACAATTAAAAGAGGGATTAATGAGGGACATTGAAGTATCGAACGCTCTTCACTTGTCGGAAAAGAAATGCTCAAATGGCTATCGCTACTAGTAAACTCTGTCCAGCCATTTTCCCGATAATAAGCAAACATGGAGCTTAATCGACTACCATCCTGTTCAATATTCGGGAAGATAGATTTTGCCACGAAAGAACTATGTAATGCGATTGGCTTACCATCAATCATACGTAAACGGGAAATTTTAAATACTTCATCCTCTGGGGAAACTTGCAGAATTGAGTAGATGCGCGGATGGTAGGTAATTTTTTCACACCCTATATTTTTCGATTCAAATGCATAGCCTGCCTCAGTCATCTTCTCCGTAAAACTTTGTGCCCCTGTTAAATGCAACTTGATTTTTAGCTGCTTGTCCTTTAAATAGCGTCCTTTTCCTTGCTGCGAGTATATATAGCCCATTTCCTCCAACTTTAAAAACGCATTTCGAACTTTAATTCGTGGCACATTATACTTTTGAGATAATTCGTTTTCTGAAGGAAATTGCTCGTTCACTTGATACTTACCCTGTACAATCTCCTGAATTAATTCATCTAAAATCATCAACTCAACATCAAGCTTCATCTGCTCCACTCCCTTGATTTATTACCTATACACGATATTAATCAAAAATATGGAAAATAACAACCGTGCCTTACAATAAAAAACACAACTCAAGGTCAAGCCTGAGTTGTGCCTCCATTTATACTTTTATTTCACTAACAATAGCCCAATTTTATGATGGTCTTCGTTATGCACGACGTGTTGAGTTAATCGTAGTTCTTGGTTATGATCGATTACCTCTAAACGACAATGAGCTGCATTCACTTGTAGAGCTTTATACAATTCATCTTCTGAAAAGACTTCTTGACCATTTACACGTTGGATAATTTCGCCCGCAACTAAGCCCATTTTTTCAGCAGGAGAATCCGGTAGTACTGCCGCAATCATCGCACCTTTTTCACTTCGCATCACTGCATAGGAATCACGATCTTCTTTGCGTTTATAATAAATACCGATAATGGTACGCGAGATTACCCCAATCGCTAATGCAATCGCACCTAAAATAGGGAAAAAATACGCAGTAAAGCCAACTAATAATAATAATTCACCGATAAAAATAATACTTCGTCCAAGTTCAGGATAGACATACTTTGGCATTACTTTCCGTACAAGCTGTTGGAAGCCGATAACAAACGGAAACAGTACGAGTGAAAATTGTTCCTGTCCCAATGAAAAATGCGGCCAATACGGTAAAAACCCTTGAAATACATCTCCGGGAATAATAATAAACACCGGTAAAACCCAAATTTTCTTACTAAAATAAGCAATTCCGTTAAACCCTCGTTTAGTCGTTTCTACTATAGGTGAAGCAAATTTTGCCCCATACCGACGGATTAATAACCCTTCTGCCATTAACAATACACCTGCTAAAATAGGCGCCGTAACCGCAAGCCCATCCGCAACATTATGTCCAACAAATTCAAAGCCCAGGATTTCAAAGGACCAATCTTGCCAATACATCGCGGCGACTACAACAAATGCTACCGCGATCACGATAATTGGAGATAATAAATGATAATTAAATAACAGTAAACCAATCATACTGATGAGCGTAATTATAATTAAAAACTCCAATGGTACAGTTAAGCCGATTGCAATACTAGATAATGAAACAATTAACGATAATACAAAACCAGCGAAGAACATGGTCTTTAACTCAGACCATCCTCCTAAAATACGCGTTTTAAAGTATTTGCGTTCCCTTTTTACACGTTGATATCCTAAAAATATAGCTGAAATTACAGCAATATATAGTAATGGATTGATGAAAAACCTTCCAATACTTTTCAAAACTTCTATTAAAATAGTTGAATCCATTTTTCCACCTACCATCCAATCATTACTTCATTTATTGTACCAAATCCTTCTGTTTATGCGTAGTGCTAATTGTAACTACATATACGATGTGAAATCTGAAACTATTTCTCTACATTTGAAGCTGGTGCATGACAAAACTAAGCGCCATCTGAAGTTGCGTATCATTAATTTGTGAGTCTTTATAAGTTTGTAGTTGCTCTGTCAACTTCGCGAAAAACTGCTCATCCATATGGCGTCCATCCTGTAAATCATAGCGTTTTCTAAAATTTGAAACAGCCTGTGCAGTTTCCATATCAAAGAAGCCATCTTTGCGGACAATCGCGTAACCAAGCTCTGCTAATACGTTCTGAGTATAAGCGATTTCCTCACTAAACTCGCTTGTTTCAAAACGTCCTTTTAATAACTTTGTTCCAATTCCATAAAGCGGGTGCTGCTTCACTTCAATATCCGGTTCGATTCCTACATGATGAATCCAGCGCTGTGTTGGTGTGAGCCATTTGTTTGTAGATAGCTTTAATTCACCACCATTTTTCAGCTCCCAGTTTTGTTGAACTGTCCCTTTACCAAAACTTGTTACCCCAATAACCGTTGCGCGTTGCCAATCTTGTAATGCACCTGCAAATACTTCACTAGCCGAGGCGCTTCCTTCATTTTGAATAATGGCAACAGGTATATTTTTCAACTTTTCAATATAAGGAGAGAATTCTTCTACATATTTTGTTTTCAGTGGCTCTGTTTTCCCATTACTTTTTTGCATATAGGCGAATATTTTCTCCTGCCGTTCAAATGTACTAATCATTTGGGCGACACTATGTAAATAGCCACCAGGATTATCTCGAACATCGATCACTAATGCTTTCACGTCTTGTTCAAATACCTTATTCAGCTCACGTTGCCATTCCGCACCTGTTTCTTCACCAAATAATGTCACGGTTACGTAGCCAATCGGTGTATCTTCTACTTGGATTACTTCCGATTGCACTGTATTATTTTTAAGTTTTGCTCTCTTGACACTAATTTTCACATGACGTTCTATATTTGGCCGAAACACTACAAGCTCTACTATTTCTCCTTCCTTCCCTTGCATCAGTTGCATCACATCACTCATCGATTTTCCTTCAAGACGCGTATCATTAATTTGAATGATTTCATCTAAAGGACGAATACCCGCCTTGTCCGCTGGGGACGTCTTTACTGGTGAAATGACGATAAATTTCCCTTCTGATTCACTCAGTTCAATCCCAATGCCAATGCGCTCACTAGCAAGTGTTTGCTTATGTAGAGCGGCTTCTTGCTGTGTATAATACGTGCTATATGGATCATCAATCGCTTTCGCCATCCCTCGAAGGGCCCCTTCAACCAACTTTTCTGAAGTAACATCATAAACCGATTCTTTCGCGATTAAATCATGCAACTCATTCACCACAGCAAAACTCGTATCTTGTGTCTTTGCATTGGGCTGCTGATCTAGCCAAAAAAAGAGAATTGTAGGTATTAAAATAATGATACCTAGCAATAAAAAAATCCGACTTCTTCGCACAATCTTCCCTCCTGTTCATTTAAATTTATGAACGAAAGACGAATTTCATACTTTCAAAGTCGAATATGTTTTCTATATTCAGTTAGTTCAGGTCCTTGACATTTTCTCTTAAAGCATCCACATCTAGTGGTCCGATTATTTGTTTTTGAATTTTTCCTTCTGTATCAATCATAAATGTAGATGGAATTGTAATAATTTCATATTGTTTCGAGACACTCCAAACAGGCTCTAATAAAATAGGAAACGTAATATTATAACTTTCTAGAAATTGTTTTACTCGCTCTACATTTTCTTTTTCATACGTTAAATTGACACCGATAATTTCAACATTGTCCTTTTTTGCATATTTATCATAGTATTTTTGCATATGCGGCATTTCGGCTTCACAAGGTGGACACCACGTCGCCCAAAAGTTAAGTACGACACGCTTCCCACGTAAATCTGATAGGGTTACTTCTTCTCCCTGTATATTCATCAATGTGAAATCAGGTGCGATTTGTCCCTTTTGAATTCCTACCTCTTCCCCAAGTGTCACTTCATAGCCCTTTGATTTTTCAGGGATGGCATTGCTTGCATCGATTTCTCTTTTTATATAAGTTCCAGCCATGATGATGACCAATGCTAATACGATGACAATTCCAATGTTTTTCTTCACTGTGGTACACCTCGCTACATTTTATATAGTTTTACCATATCATATACATCCACTAAATATTCTTATAAAAAAACAAAACTCGTTTTTTTCCGAGTTTTGTCTTTTTCGTCGTTATAATGAAATGTAACGTAATGGATTCACTGCATTCGAACGTGCGCCATTCCATTCACCGACATGAATTTCCAAATGGACGTGTGGACCTGTTGAATTCCCTGTATTACCCATCTTGGCGATTTGTTGTCCTTTTGATACAACATCACCAACACTTGCTGTAAAGCCACTTAAATGAGCATAAGTTGAGGTAAATGCTTGTCCATCAATATTATGTGTAACCATGACAACATTTCCGTAGCCACCCATTCTACCTGCATAGGAAACAACCCCATCTGCGACTGAAACAACTGGTGTACCTATGGAGTTCGCAATATCCATACCTAAGTGATTTTTACTGCCAATTGGACCGATATTTCGTCTACCAAAACCTGATGTGTAACGTCCTGCCGCTGGTCTTGTCCAATTTCCTGCCGCTACGGACGGTAATTTCCCAGAACCGGAACTTACGGCATTCGCTTTTTCTCTATCTCTTTTTTTCTTTGCTTCAATTGCTTTTTGGCGTGCAACCTCTGCTAAACGACGCTGTTCTGCAATGAATTGCTTTTCTAATTCTTGACTAATTTCAACTTTATCATCATATTCTTCTTGTAACTCTGATTTTTGACTACGTAATTTCTCTTCTTCTTTTTCAAGCTCGTCTACTAATCGATTTTTTTCTGCCTTCTGTTCTTTTAACGAAGCCATTAATCGATTGAGCTCGGCTTTATTTTCTTCAAGCTTTTTCTTTTTTGTTTCAAGGATAACCTTTTGCTCTTCTAACTTTTCTTGGTCTTCCTTTTGCTCACGCATAATTTGGCGATCTGCATCCATTAATGTATTGACTGCCGAAAATCGGTCAATAAAATCGACAAAGCTATTTGCGCCTAATAATACATCAAGATAGCTTACTGTACCTCCGATTTGAATCGCACGTGCTCGCTCTCGTAATAGTTCATCACGCTGATCAATTCGCTTTTGCAAATCGGCAATTTCTAATTCTAAATCGCTAATTTCTTTATTGGCAATATCTATATCAAGCTCGACTAATTCAATTTCTTTATGCGTTTGATTTATTTTCGCCCCAATTTGTTCTAATTGGCCTATGATTTTTTCTTGTGTATTTTGATTCGATTTAATTTCACTCGTTTTTTGTTGAAGTGAGTTCGTTAATTCCTTTTTTTCTGCTTCTATTTGGCTTCTTTCCTTCTTTAAATCACTTAAAGAAGCAGCGTAGGCTACAGGCATTTCAAGGATCAATACAAGCGCTAATAGTGCAGCAATAATTTTATACGAATGCTTGTTCAGCTTATTCAAAATCTCTTTTCCTCCTAAACGCATCAATATATTTATACTTTCAAAAACTTCCGTACAGACATGAAACTTCCCCAGATGCCTATTAAAATACCGATTAAAGCGATTAATCCATTCACTTGGTACATGAGCGGCCCCACTTCAAGGAGTTGGAAAAGTTCCCCTTTTAATTTTGGTGTAACCATTTCATAAATTTTATAATAGGCAAACGTAATTGCAACGATCGGGATGATGGAACCGATTAAACCTAACCACATACCTTCTAATACGAATGGAATACGGACAAAGGCATTCGTTGCGCCAACTAACTTCATAATTTCAATCTCTTCTTTACGTGCAATAATCGTAATTCGGATCGTATTCGATATTAAAAACATCGCTGTAAATAATAAACCGACAATTAACACTAACCCAACATTTCGAGCAATATCTATGAAGTTAAATAACTTTTCTACTTTACCTTCACCATATTTAACTTCATGTGTATGTTCTAAACCATCAATTTTTTTCGCTACTTCCGCTGTTTTTAATGGGTCTGCCGCTTTGACATAAAGGACATTATACAACGGGTTATTTTGTTCATATAAGCTTAACTCATCTCCAAAATCTTTGACCAACTTATTTAATTCTGCATCTTTTGAAGAATATGTAACTTCCTCTACATCTTTTAACTTCTTAATCCCATCAATTAATTGTTTCTCGATTTTTTTCATTTCAACTTCATCTGGAATAATTTCAATCATTACGCGAATTTCAACATCATTTTCTAAATCTGAAGCCACTTTATTCAAGTTTAGCATGATTGCCATAAAGACTCCGACTAATAATAATGTGACTGTTACCGCACTGATTGAGGCAATTGACATCCAACTATTTCGCCCTAATGATTTAATACTCTCTCTAAAATGGCGCGCAAGTGTTCTACCCTTCATAGCCGTAGTCACCTCCGTACTCATCACGGACAATCATGCCGCCTTCAACAGCGATCACACGTTTACGAATGGTATTCACAATTTCTCGGTTATGTGTAGCCATGACGATTGTCGTACCTTGACGATTAATTTCTTCAAATATATTCATAATTTCCCACGACGTATCGGGATCTAGATTTCCTGTTGGCTCATCGGCAATCATCACTTTAGGACGATTCACAATAGAACGAGCAATCGAAACACGTTGCTGCTCGCCACCTGATAATTCACTTGGGAACATGCGTACTTTATGCTTTAAGCCGACTAATTCTAATACTTCCATCACACGCTGACGAATGACTTTTGGTTGCTCTTCAATAACTTCCATCGCGAATGCAACATTTTCATACACCGTAAGTCGTGGCAATAATTTAAAATCCTGGAACACAACACCTAATTGACGGCGCAAATGTGGAATGCGACTCGCCTTTAATGTACGTAAGTTAATACCGTTTACCATCACGTCACCTGATGTCGGCTTTTCTTCGCGATACATCAGTTTAATAAATGTTGATTTCCCTGCACCACTCGGTCCAACAACATAAACAAACTCGCCCTTTTTTATTTCTATCGTTATTCCGTTTGCTGCAACAACACCATTTGGATACTTTTTCACAACATTTTTCATTTGAATCATTAACGAAACCACCTAAGTTCTATCACTAGAAATTTAATTTTAGTTTTTCTCTACATAGATTATAACACTTTGAAACACTAGTATTATTACAATTTCTTTTCATTCTTACTACTAAACTTGTATTTCGACACAAATATTGGAAATCCCTTTATATATTAGCAGGAAAATAGACTTTAAGACATATGTAATTTAATTTTTTACCCAAGAACGCGCTTTTCCCCTAAATTTAGAGAAAAACGCAAAAAAAGAATGCCCTATTCACCTTAGTGACATGACATTCTTCCCACTTCTATCAATTACTTCGTCGTGTAACGAACTAATACAGTACCTGTACGTGATTCTCCAACAAGCTTTAGTAATTTTGCACCGGCCAATTCTTTATTAAAACGAATTGACTTTAATAACAACTGCTCTGCCTCTTCATGCAATGTTACATCGCTTAATCCGACATCCGCTTTACCTAGGTTTGAGAAAATTTGACCATCAATCGCAACGGTTTTTGGCACATAAATTTCAACCGTTCCCGCCATTGTACGAGCTTTCACTTTATGTGCATCGCTACTAGAAGTCGTCACAACGACATGTCCGTTAAAAGATTCCGCCTCTACTTCTTTTAATTCGCCATCAATATAAATACGGCCATTTGCAGTTTCGACTTCCAAATCTTCGCCCTTTACTTGACGTGCTTCAATTGAGCCATTGCTCGACTGCAGTTCTGCATGATTAAACTCAGCATTTTCTAAACGAACAATACCGTTATATGTTTTAACTTTAATCAATTTCGCATCTAAACCTTCAATCGATACACCACCATGTAATAAACGCGCAATAAAGACATCATAATGCTTTTCTGGAATTGCCATGCGGATTTTTAATTGCGTAAATTTATGCGATGAGTGAACCGTCAATTTTTGATCCTGAAGCGTCGCTAAATTTTCAACGATTGCAGTTATCGTTTCTTCTTCTGTACCCTTTGCTTGCGTTTTCACATGAACATCTATCGTCAAAATTGCATCCGTTGTTTTGATTACTTCTATTTTCCCATTCGCAACATCTAATTCAATTCCATTTACGTCTTCTGCTGCGTAAGCATACGTTTTATTGAATTCCACTTTTTCACCAAACGGCATGTCGATATCTAAATCTTTTAACTTAGATAAAGTAGAACCCATTAAACCCGCCATACGCGTACCAAAATGCGATAAATCTTGCTTAAGCTCATGCATAAATTCATCCATTTTTTTATTTGCATCTTTATCATTAAATGCTTTTCCGAAAATATCTTCAAAGCCTGTTGTTTTACGTTTTTCTTCAAAAATCGGTTCATCTTCGTATATCTTTTTTGAAATTTTTGGCTCTTCATCTTGTTGAGCCTCTTTTTCTAACTGTACGGGTAAAACTTCTGTCGTTTGAGTGGATTCCTTTTGCGGCGACAATTTTTCTAGTAATCCAATCGCCTCTTCTGCCGTAATTACACCGTTTTCAACCAATTGTAAAATTCGTTTACGTTCACTTTGCATAAAAAAATTCCTCCCTCTATTTCGTATACCCATATATACGAGGAGGGAGGATAAAAGGTTTCATTTACACGCTAAAAATTCAATCGGTACGTACGTATGCCCGAAACTTTCGATGCATTTATTTCTTTTGTGCCACAGCAATTTTGTCATCCATTCGTTCACGGTCACGTTCTAAAATTGGCTTTAAGTAGTATCCTGTATAGCTTTCTTTTACTTCTGCAACTTTTTCAGGCGTGCCGGTCGTTAGGATTGTTCCTCCGCCATCGCCACCTTCTGGACCTAAATCGATAATATGATCCGCTGTTTTAATGACATCTAAATTATGTTCAATGACCAGCACGGTTTCTCCATTTTCAACTAAACGCTGTAACACAACAAGTAAGCGTGAAATATCGTCCACATGTAGACCTGTCGTCGGCTCATCTAAAATATAAAACGATTTTCCGTTCGAACGTTTATGCAGCTCAGACGCCAGTTTTACACGCTGTGCCTCACCGCCCGAAAGCGTTGTAGCGGGTTGTCCTAATTTAATATAGCCGAGCCCTACATCAACAATCGTTTGAAGCTTACGTTGAATTTTTGGTAAATTACTGAAAAACTCAAGCGCATTTTCTACAGTCATTTCTAAAATATCCGAAATATTTTTGTCCTTATAACGGATTTCGAGCGTTTCACGATTATAGCGCTTACCATGACAAATTTCACATGGCACATATACATCCGGTAAGAAGTGCATTTCAATTTTAATGATACCGTCTCCACGACAAGCTTCACAGCGTCCGCCTTTCACATTAAATGAAAAACGTCCCTTTTTATAGCCGCGTACTTTCGCTTCATTTGTCATCGCAAATACATCGCGCACATCATCAAATACACCTATATATGTCGCAGGATTCGAACGTGGTGTGCGCCCAATTGGTGATTGGTCGACTTCAATGACCTTTTCTAATTGTTCGATTCCTTCAATTGATTTATGTGCACCCGGCTTTACTTTTGAACGATTTAACTTCGATGCGAGTGACTTATATAAAATTTCATTCACAAGCGTCGATTTTCCAGACCCTGAAACGCCTGTTACAGCAATAAACTGTCCTAATGGAATGTCCACAGACACATTTTTTAAGTTGTTTTCTGTCGCACCCTTTATTTTCAACATACGTCCATCAGGTTTACGTCGCTCTAAAGGAAGCGGGATAAATTTCTTGCCACTTAAATATTGACCCGTGATGGAGTCTTTATTTTTCATTACTTGTTTCGGGGTTCCTTGCGCAATAATTTGCCCACCGTGAACACCCGCACCAGGACCGATATCAATTAAATGATCGGCCGCAAGCATCGTGTCTTCATCATGCTCAACGATAATTAATGTATTGCCTAAGTCACGCATATTTTCAAGCGTATGGATTAAGCGATCATTATCACGCTGATGCAGACCAATTGACGGCTCATCCAGTATATAAAGGACGCCTGATAAACGCGACCCAATTTGAGTAGCCAGTCGAATACGCTGTGCCTCACCGCCCGATAACGTACCCGCTGCACGTGATAGCGTTAAATAGTTCAAACCAACATCCAATAAAAATCTTAGTCGTTCTATTACTTCTCGAATAATTAATTTTGCAATTTGCTTTTCTTTTTCCGTCAGCTCAACCGAATTGAAAAAGTCATACATTTCTTGAATTGAGCGACGAGTAGCTTCAGAAATATTTTGGTCTTTAATTTTCACTGCTAGCGATTCCGTCTTTAAACGATGGCCTTTACATGACTGACATGGCTGCTCCGTCATATATTTTTGCAATTGATCGCGCACATAATCGGAAGAAGAATCTTTAAAACGGCGCTCAATATTGTGGACGACCCCTTCAAATTCAATATCCTTTTTATAATGGCTACCATAATCATTAATAAAATCAAAATGAATTTTGTCTTTGCCTGAGCCGTATAAAATTTTGTCCATCAAATCTTTTGGAATATCTTTCACTGGAATATCCATTGCAATCGAATAATGCTTACAAACAGCTGCTAATAATTGCGGATAATATTGTGATGATACCGACTCCCAAGGTGCAATCGCAGTTTCAAGTAATGTTTTATCCCAATCTGGAATAACGAGCTCTAAATCTACTTTTGTCTTACTGCCTAAACCATCGCATGTTGGACACGCACCAAATGGACTGTTAAATGAAAACATGCGCGGCTCTAATTCACCAATCGAAAATCCGCAATGCGGACAAGCATGATGTTCACTAAATAATAATTCCTCATGCTCCATCACATCGACTAGTACGCGGCCTTCCGCTAGTCTTAACGCAGCCTCCAAAGAATCACTTAAACGAGATTCCACGCCTTCTTTTACAACGACGCGGTCAATCACTACTTCAATCGTATGCTTTTTATTTTTATCCAACTCAATATGATCATCTAAATCACGCAGCTCCCCGTTCAGACGAATTCGAACATAGCCTTGCTGCTTCAAATCTTCAATGAGTTTCACATGTGTCCCTTTTTTCCCTTCTACAACAGGTGCAAGGAGCTGCATTTTTGTGCGTTCAGGGAACTCCATTAAACGATCCACCATTTGCTCAATTGTTTGTGACGTAATTTCAATCCCGTGCTTCGGACAAATCGGCTTACCAATGCGAGCATAGAGTAATCGTAAATAATCATAGATTTCCGTCACTGTACCTACCGTCGAACGTGGATTACGGCTCGTCGTTTTTTGATCGATTGAAATGGCAGGCGATAACCCTTCTATTGTATCGACATCCGGCTTATCCATTTGCCCTAAAAATTGACGCGCATAGGCAGATAGGGACTCTACATAACGTCGCTGTCCCTCTGCATAAATCGTATCGAATGCGAGTGAAGACTTACCCGAACCAGAAAGTCCCGTCACAACAACAATTTTGTCACGTGGAATGGTAACATCTATATTTTTTAAATTATGTGCTCTTGCTCCTTGTACTACAATCTCTGTATTTTTCACGATTTTTCACCCTTCTGCCTTCAATTCGAATATCATGTCACGCAATTCTGCCGCGCGCTCGAAATCAAGTGCTTTCGCTGCTTCCTTCATTTCAAGCTGCAACGTTTCAACTAATTTTTCAAGTTCCTTCTTCGTCAGCTTCTTACCGCCCGTTACTTTTGTAATATATTGTTCTTCCTCTTCCGCAGCTTTCGTAGCTCGAATGATGTCAGGTATTTTCTTAATAATCGTTTTTGGCGTAATGCCATGCTTTTCATTGTAAGCGATTTGAATTTCGCGACGTCTTTGCGTTTCGCCAATCGCCTTTTTCATCGATTCGGTCATATTATTCGCGTACATAATAACATGCCCATTGGAGTTACGCGCGGCACGTCCGATTGTTTGAATGAGTGACCGCTCCGAACGTAAAAACCCTTCTTTATCTGCATCCAATATGGCTACAAGGGAAACTTCTGGTATATCTAAACCTTCTCGCAATAAATTAATGCCGACTAATACATCGTGCGTTCCTTTTCGGAGCTCTCGGATAATTTCGATGCGCTCCAATGTTTTAATTTCTGAGTGTAAATATTCAACTTTTAAGCCCATTTCCTTTAAATAATTCGTCAAATCCTCAGACATTTTTTTCGTTAATGTCGTTATAAGTACACGCTCTTTTTTTCGAATGCGCTCATGAATTTCATCGATTAAATCATCAATTTGCCCTTCAATTGGTCGCACTTCTAACGTTGGATCAAGCAGCCCTGTTGGACGAATAATTTGCTGAACCATTTCAGGTGTATGCTCTAACTCATACGGTCCCGGTGTGGCCGATACATAAATCGCTTGATGCACTTTCGATTGAAACTCATCCAATTTTAATGGACGGTTATCAAGCGCGGATGGCAAACGGAAACCGTGATCTACTAATACTTGTTTACGTGCTTGGTCACCATTATACATACCACGAACTTGCGGTAATGTAACATGACTTTCATCCACAACAAGTAAAAAATCCTTTGGGAAATAATCAATCAATGTATACGGTGTGGCACCCGCTTCTCGCAATGTTAAATGGCGTGAATAGTTTTCGATGCCTGAGCAAAATCCCATTTCACGCATCATTTCTAAATCATAATTTGTCCGTTGTTCTAAACGCTGTGCCTCTAATAAACGGTCTTCTGCACGCAACTTTTCTAAGCGCACTTGTAATTCTTGTTCTATATTTTCAATCGCAACTTTCATTTTTTCTTCTCGTGTTACGAAGTGAGATGCTGGGAAAATTGCCACATGCTCACGCTCAGTTAAAATTTCACCCGTTAGTGCATCGACTTCTCGAATGCGATCAATTTCATCTCCAAAAAACTCAATGCGCACACATTGTTCATCGCGGGATGCTGGGAAAATCTCTACTACATCCCCACGCACACGAAATGTTCCACGCGTAAAATTAATATCATTGCGTTCATATTGAATATCAACAAGTTTACGCAATAGCTGATTGCGCTCAATTTCCATACCTGTTCGAATCGATACGACCATTTCCCGATATTCCTCTGGTGAACCGAGACCGTATATACACGAGACTGAGGCAATAATAATGACATCCTCTCGCTCAAATAGCGCCGATGTAGCCGAGTGCCTTAGCTTATCAATTTCTTCATTAATGCTCGAATCTTTTTCGATATACGTATCCGTTTGTGGCACATACGCCTCTGGTTGGAAATAATCATAGTAACTGACAAAGTACTCCACCGCATTGTCCGGGAAAAACTCTTTAAATTCACTATACAATTGGCCTGCTAATGTTTTATTATGCGCCATAATAAGCGTTGGTTTTTTCACTTGTTGGATGACATTAGAAATAGTAAAGGTTTTTCCTGTACCTGTTGCGCCTAATAGCGTTTGCTCGAGTTTGCCTTCTTTTATTCCTTGTACGAGCTGCTCGATTGCAGCGGGCTGATCACCATTTGGTTGATAGGCAGACTGGATTGCAAATTGTTCTGTCATATATGGTCGTCCTTTCTTCAAATCTGTTATGTTCTATTTTAGCATATCCTTTTTTTAATTACGAGAATTTATCGAACGTATATTCGATTTTATTTAGTGTTTGTTATTCAGTATGGGGATTTAAAGGGGGATTTATCACATAGGGGAGATAATTTTAAGTTGTTCGTCTAGTTAGCGAGTTCTATCCATCACTTTTTGAGTTCTATCAATCACATTTACCTTTCTATCCGTCTGCCCTATAAATACTGCAAATAGTTAAGACATTTCACACAAAATCCTCATACGTTTTCTAAAATATTTATCCATAAAAAAAATCACCTAAAAATAGGTGATTTTTTAGCTAGGCTATTGTTGATTGGAGTAATTCTTTTAGTTCCATTGTATAATTGATAAATTTCTGTTCATTTTTTTGGTCCAATGACGTATCGATGAGTACTTTTAGTTGTTCGATTCGATGCATACGTTGTAAGCGATTTAAAAACAAATCTAAATAAATTTCATTCAACAATTTTTCGGCTTGATCACTGTTCGGCTGTTGGCCAACTGCTTTTAAAAAATCTGTGTACGAATAATATTTATCCATCGATATCACCTCAATCTCTTTTATTTATTATAAAATAAACGAGCACCCATTTGCAATATATTCTGAATAATTATCAACCAACAGAATTTTCTGAAAATAATGTTGATTTTTGTATTTAATTGTATTATTTTTAATATATAGCGAAGTTTTTGTTTTAGTTCTTTTGATTAGGATGTCAAAATTACATAAAACACCGTTCACATAATTGCTAGCTTACCCCATTCGTAAAATACGGACTTAACCAACTAGACATTTCAAATTTCAGCAGTGCGCTATGGTTAGAATGAACTTTCAACTTATCGCTATCACAAAAATGACGCCCTCTAGCTTTCCTTATATTTTGTCGCACTCGATTTTGGACGAGCAAAAATAAATAATAAAGGGGAATTGAAATGTCGAAAAATTTACCTCAAGTTTCTAATTACATTGCATCGAATTCTACTTATTTTTTAAAATCTATCTCGCATCGTGAAAAAACATACACCCTTGTTTCTGATAAGCATGGGAAAGTCGTTTATCCAAATAAGCCATTAAAAATTATTCGTAGTACATGCAAATTACATGGTAGTTCCTATCAAGCTAGCCAATACCAAGCAAAGCAATTTTTCGGTAAAAGCAAGCATAAATTACCGATAATGATTGCCTATGATTTTGGCGACCCATGTGTATTATTTCCCCTTTTCTCACCAAGCTCACCACAAAATATTTGGATTGCCTTTCAATCCATTATTAACATTGTCGATCATCATGATGAAACAATTGTCACTTTTATTGACGGCTCTGAGGAACGCTTACCTTTACACTGCAAATCATTCAATCATCAATACGTCCGCGCCTCGATGTTTTATAAACATTTAATATTAAAACGCAATTCAACTTTATAATAACTTGCATAGCGTTCAAACTAGCGAAAATTTAAAAAAGCTGTCCCACCAGTCTTTTTTCATGACTTTTAGGACAGCTTCATTATTAAGGTTTCATTACATCTAGCCATTGTTAACTAGATTCCCACTATTTCAACTCTATATCGAAGCGAATTAGTAAGAGATTTTCGAACGTAAGTAAGCTGTAATAAATGGATCTAAATCGCCATCCATTACGGCACCTATATTTCCTGTTTCGTGATTTGTACGGTGATCTTTTACCATTGAATATGGATGGAAAACGTACGAACGAATTTGTGAACCCCAGCCGATTTCCTTTTGCTCGCCACGAATTTCATCTAATTGTGCTTGTTGTTTTTCAATTTCTAATTGGTAAAGCTTTGATTTTAACATTTTCATCGCCGCATCACGGTTTTTAATTTGTGAACGTTCCGATTGGCATTGCACGACAACCCCTGATGGTAAATGGGTAATACGAACAGCTGAATCCGTCGTATTAATATGCTGACCACCCGCACCTGTTGCACGATACGTATCCACTTTCAAATCTTCCGTACGCACATCGATTTCGATTTCATCATTAAATTCTGGCATAATATCACATGACACGAAAGACGTATGACGGCGACCTGAAGAATCGAATGGTGAAATACGCACTAAACGGTGAACACCTTTTTCTGCCTTTAAATAACCGTAAGCATTATGCCCCGTAATTTGCAGCGTTACGGATTTAATGCCTGCTTCATCACCAGGTAAATAGTCAATCGTCGTTACTTTAAAGCCGCGCTTCTCTGCCCAACGTGTATACATACGTAACAGTATTGAACCCCAGTCTTGTGATTCCGTACCACCAGCACCTGGGTGAAGTTCTAAAATCGCGTTATTTTTATCATATGGCTCGGATAACAGCATTTGTAATTCAAAATCAGCCATTTTCGCTTGAAATTCCGTTAATTCATTGCCAAGATCCTCTTGTAATTCCTCATCTGGCTCTTCACGCAAAAGCTCCAGCATCATTTCAAGATTTTCCTGCGTTGAATTTAAGTCATTAAACTCATTTACAACTGCTTTAATACCGTTGTTTTCATTAATAATTACTTGAGCCCCTTGTTGGTCATTCCAAAAGTTTGGCTCCAGCATCATTTCATCCAATTCTTGAATACGTGCCTCTTTGTTTTCTAAGTCAAAGAGACCCCCTAAAGTCAGCTAATTTACCCGCTGTATTTTCTAACGTATTACGTACATCTGCTAATTCGATCATTGTAAATCCTCCATTAATCTAGGTTTTCATCTTTTTCCATAAAATACAACCGAGGTCATCAAAATTTCAATGACCTCGGCAATAAAGTGGGATTTCAATCCACTCTCTATGTTAGTTCGCTACACCGTGACAAGATTTATATTTCTTACCGCTTCCACATGGACAAGGATCATTACGCCCGATGTTTTCTGCTTTACGCGACGGCAATTTTTTTGGCTTTGGCGCACCCTCTTCTTTCGGATTCACCGCTTGCCCTTTCGCTACCTCTTCACGCTGTAAGTTACTGCGAATTTCCGCCTTCATTGCATATTTCGCAACATCTTCACGTACTGCCGCTACCATATCCTCAAACATCGCAAATCCTTCTTGCTGATATTCGCGTAATGGGTCATTTTGTCCATAAGCACGAAGGTGAATCCCTTGACGTAGCTGATCCATCGCATCAATATGGTCAATCCATTTCGTATCAATTGAACGCAATAAAATAACCTTTTCGAATTCACGCATACGCTCTGGCGTCATTGCTTCTTCTTTTTCATTGTAATGATCTTGAACTTTTTCATAGATGAATAAAATCATTTCTTCAGGTGATTTATTTTGAAGATCCGATTTCGTAATTAGGCCTTCTTCAAAAAGATTGGCCGAAATGTAATCTTCTAGTGCATCCAATGTCCACGCATCTTTTTCACCTTGTGTGTGCAACGCTACTGCATTTTCAACTGCCTGCTGAATCATCGACTCCACTAGTTCACGCATATTTTCTGAGTCTAATACTTCTTCACGCTCTTTATAAATGACTTCACGCTGCTGACGTAATACATCATCATATTGTAATAGACGTTTGCGTGCATCGAAGTTATTTCCTTCTACACGTTTTTGGGCTGATTCTACTGCCTTTGAAACCATACGTGATTGAATTGGCTGCGAATCATCCATACCAAGCTTCGTCATCATCGCCTTCATATTGTCCGAACCAAAACGACGCATTAAATCATCTTCTAAAGAAAGGTAAAATTGCGTTACACCTGGGTTACCCTGACGACCAGAACGACCACGTAACTGATTATCAATACGGCGTGATTCATGACGCTCTGTACCGATAACAGCCAAACCGCCAATTTCCATTACACCTTCACCTGGCTTAATGTCAGTACCACGACCTGCCATGTTTGTTGCAATCGTTACCGCACCTTTTTGACCAGCATTTAAAATAATATCTGCTTCATGCTCATGGTTTTTCGCATTTAACACATTATGTGGAATTTTAAATTTCGTTAAGAATTTCGAAATGATTTCAGACGTTTCAATCGCCACCGTACCAACTAACACAGGTTGTCCAAGGCTATGACGTTCTGCAATATCTTCTGCTACCGCTTTAAATTTCCCTTCCATTGATGCATAGATTAAATCTGGACGGTCATCACGCGCAATCGGTTTATTTGTCGGAATTGCCACGACTTGCATGTTGTAAATATTGCGGAATTCCTCTTCTTCTGTTTTCGCCGTACCCGTCATACCAGATAATTTTTCATACATACGGAAGTAGTTTTGGAACGTAACAGTAGCCATTGTCATCGATTCATTTTGAATGTCTAGGCCTTCTTTTGCCTCAATGGCTTGGTGTAAGCCATCCGAATAGCGACGACCTTTCATTAAACGACCCGTAAAGCCGTCAACAATCACGACTTCACCTTCTTGCACAACGTAGTCCACATCTAAATGCATAGACGCATGTGCTTTTAAGCTTTGGTTAATCGCATGGTTTAGACGAACATGAGCTAAATCAAATAGGTTATCTATACCGAATGCTCTTTCCGCCTTTTCAATACCAGCTTCTGTTAACGTAACCCCTTTTGTTGACTCTTCATAATTGTAATCTTCTTCTTTTTTAAGCATGCGCGTAAAAGCATTTGATTGAACATAAAGTTGCGCTGTTTTTCCTGCTTGCCCTGAAATAATTAACGGCGTACGTGCTTCATCGATTAAAATCGAATCCACCTCGTCAATTACAGCATAGTATAATGGGCGCTGCACACGATCTTCTTTATAAAGCACCATATTGTCACGCAAATAGTCAAAGCCTAACTCATTGTTCGTCGAATACGTAATATCCGCCGCATAAGCTTCACGTTTTTCTTCTTTTGACATGCTGTTTAAGTTGAGTCCGATTGTTAAGCCTAGCCATGTATATAACTCGCCCATTTCCTCGGCGTCACGGCTTGCTAAATATTCATTGACCGTAACAACATGTACACCTTTACCAGTAATCGCATTTAAATAAACCGCCATTGTGGAAGTTAATGTCTTCCCTTCCCCGGTTTTCATTTCTGCGATATTTCCCTCATTTAATGCAGCTGCCCCCATAATTTGTACGCGGAACGGATACATACCTAATACACGACGAGATGCTTCTCGAATAACTGCAAAGGTTTCTGGTAACAATTGCTCAACTGTTTCGCCATCTTGGTAACGATTTTTGAACTCTTCTGTTTTCGCTTGTAGCGCTTCATCAGAGAGCGTTTCCATCTGACTTGCGAATGTTTCTACCTTGTCTGCTACTTTTTCAAGCTTCTTTACTTCTTTTTTATTGAAATCAAATAATTTATTTAATATGTTTGCCATTGAATTGGTCACTTCCCAATAAATATTCTCACATTTCATTTTAGCATTATGTATAGAGTTGGTGCAAATAGACAGTAAAATAATTGGGCATTACGCCAAATTTATTTGGTGATTTGTGTCTGTATTCAGGTTCTACTGGCTTTTTGTAATAGTGTTGATAACCGATATTTACACTATTTTCTTACCTTATTCGGTTTTACCCATCTTCACATAACGATAAAGTATTAGACAATACGTAGAAAACGGACCGCCATAAGTAGGCAGTCCGTTTGGATAATCATTTATTTAATTCGTTTCAATTAAGCCGTACTTGCCGTCTTTACGTTTATAAACAATGTTCGTGCCGTCTGATTCTGCATCTGTATAGATATAGAAATCATGGCCAAGCATGTTCATTTGTAAAACCGCTTCTTCTTGATCCATTGGCTTCAGATCGAATTGTTTTGTACGTACAATTACGTATTCTTCATCGGAAGTTTCAGTAGATGCTTCAGCCTGATTAACTGCTGCAAAATAAAGACCTGTCCCCTCACGATCACGGAATTTACGATTGACTTTCGTTTTATGTTTACGAATTTGACGTTCTAATTTGTCGACAATTAAATCGACTGCTGCATACATATCGTCATGACGTTCCTCAGCACGAAGGGTCAAATTTTTCATTGGAATTGTAACTTCCACCTTTGTTTCTTTCGCATTATAAACCTTTAAATTGACATTAGCGTTTGCGTTTACATCACCATTGAAATAGCGTTCAATCTTTTCGATTTTAGACTCAACGTGATCGCGAATCGCTGGAGTTACCTCAATGTTCTCACCACGAATGTTAAAGTTTAGCATGTGAACTCCTCCTTCTTAACGGCTATATTACTTAATTTCTACATCGGTTTAAAAATCCCTGCTACATTTTGAAATTTATTTCATTTTTCGACATTTTAAGTGAACTAAATCTTTGCAGCGCGCTTAACTTCTTTTTTACGGCGCACCTTTAACTCACTCACGATTAAATCTTCTACAATAGGTTGGTTTTCAAAAACAATTCCATAATGAAAGTCTTTACCAAAATTCTTTTTCCAAACTAATTCACCTATTGCTTTAATTAATACCTCATCTAAAACGAAATGGATTTCAATTTGTACAACCTTATTTCTATATTCACCAATTTCTGTTTTTGAAAACATTTTCATTCCATGTGGACTAACATCAAGAATACTACATGATTGTTTCCCGTTTTCTGGTTTTCCATTCAATAGCAAAACAAAATTTGCGGCAATAGGGTCCCCAAAAACAAATCGAAACCCCTCTGTTCTTTTGAATATCATGGCACGTCCCCCTGAATAGAAAGTAATAACATTTTCTACTCATTATCCCTTAATATGCCATAAAATGTCTATGAACTTAATTGCTATTTTGTATAATAAATAACTGCTAAAAATTAGAACATTTTAACTATACTCCATACAGAAAATTATATATAAATAAGTTTTCCGTTCCATTTTCTGTTATTTTTATTAAGAGGTCCCTATTCGAGCAGAAAGGTAGAATAACATATATTACACCAAATCCTAAATCTTCATCCTCTTATCCAAAAATAAGTAGAGAAACGATATTCCGCCTCCCTACTCGTTATCCTTTTTGGTGCTTTTTAACACTCATTAAGGGGCTCCGATCTTATTAAAACTAGCTTTTCAATAGTAGAAAACAATGTATTCTAGAAGTTTTGTTCGTCCATTCTAAACTTAAATTTTATATTCATTTTTTTACCATTTTGAATAAGCTCTTTTTCCCATAAATCTTCATAAATACGTCTCACATTTTGTTTCTGACTTATAATAAACTGTTCGTTTTCTTTAACAAGCGTGGTAGGCCGTTTTGCGATAATCGCGATTGCTCCAGTTTCCAAAACGACTGTATACAGCTCACCATTTTCTGTAACAAAAGGCATGATAGCAATTGTTTTGGATGTTATAATATACGATTTTCGAATTTCCACAAGTTTTTTTCCCCCTTTACCATTCAATGATTTCCTCTTTAATGATCTTTCGGATTATTCCACTTCACCTCATAACTCGCTCGGTTTTCTGCACACTTTAAAATAATGAGCTTGCGCTGTGCTGCTTTTAAATACGTTTTAGGCTGTTGATTCAAAAAAATGACAGAAAAATATTTTTGCGCTTCAAAATAGCGTTTCTTTAGCTTAGTATCAGGAACAGGTACGACAATATCATTTGCGCCATAACCATAGACAATGGAACTTGTTTTCGAATAGGGCTTAATATCTCGAATGCGGTTCAACGATAAAAAAACACACGTCGTTGTATGACGAATAGATTCAGTTGGAAACCAAATTTCAATTTTCGGATGCAATTTTGCCACAATAGGGTA
Source organism: Solibacillus cecembensis (assembly GCF_001439635.1). GTDB lineage: Bacteria > Bacillota > Bacilli > Bacillales_A > Planococcaceae > Solibacillus > Solibacillus cecembensis. The sequence goes on from NZ_LMBZ01000005.1 coordinate 82,404, forward strand.
CATGCTAGTAGAACCTAATATTAGTTTGGCAGCTTCCTTTGCTCCCTTCATGCTCGAACCAATATAACGTAATTGATGATCCAATACTTTCAAATTTGTCAAAGGAACTTTAATCAGTTCATCATCTTGCACAATAATTGAATATTGCTCTCCATACTCCGCTGTAAAAGGCATTATTGCCATCGCTTCTGAAATATTAGGTATCTCTTTCATCATTTCGACCCCTTTTCTTTTTTTTTGTGGTTATCAAGTGACTAAAAAAGGAGTATACTAATAGTACGTCGGTATACTCAGACAACATAAACCTCAAGTGAATTTCTCTCCAAAGTCAATCACTTGAGGCTTTTATTTTGCTTATTTTCACATTTCACTCACCTCCCTAACTGATTAGCAAATTGATGATTGCTTAATATTGTACGATTGTAATTCTACGACAAATTACAATCTATGCTTTATGTAACTTGCATCGAACTGTCCCACCACCTTTCGAAACTATACAAATCCCACGACTTCAAATCTATTTTAATATAATAAAAAACACTAAAAAGACAGCAGATTTCAGTTTATTCATAAGCTGCTGTAGGTGATTCATATATTGATTAGCGGTTTATTTGCAAACGCTTTCTTTTCATGGTAGATGGTTTTCCGCATTACTGACTTTATGTGAAATAGTAAGAAGATCGAGCTGTGAACAATTGATGATTAATATCTTAGAGTGGTTTTTTACTGCTTTTTTGTATACATACATATAAATAAAAGCAAATAGTGGTTGATCATTTTGAATTATATAATGTTTTTAAACGAGGTGTCCTTTTGGCTACTTCAAATTGCGGTATTTACAAATCTCTTCTGATATAAAAGGATACTCCTCCAGCTAAAAGTGAAAAATGAAATCAGCATGCTCCTTTCTATAGTTGGGTATTATAGAACCCTCTTACCCTCATATAGGAGTATACCCTACTGAATATCGATGTAAATTTTATAAAAAATCTAGCGTTGCAATTGAAATCTAGAATATCCACTACTAAATAACCAAACACCCAATACATATTACCTTGTATCATTTTTGGTATTTCTGTAACATTCTTCGCGACTCCAACTGTCATTTTCATTTAATTGTACCTACCCAAACTTCATTTGTCTATATATTTTAAAGTTTCAATTAATTAATATCCGTATCTTTATTCTCGCAAACGGTAGCTCCCTATTCAATTCCAAAATATGTACAAATTTCAACAATTTATATATTATAGTTAAATTCAAAACTTTAATTACAGTTTATGGCATATAAATCACAAGACTTTTATATCAGATAGGAAATCAAATGTTACAATTTACCCATACAAATAGCACACTTTCTATTTTTTTCACAACTCCTCCTGTAAAGGATAAAAAACTAATTTTAGTATCTCTTATTTTTTTTCCGCAATAAAACCTAATAATCTTTTGGAAACTGAAGATTCGTATTCTATAAATGCAGCAAATCTACAATTTCTCTCGCACTCATAAAGTAGCTCCCTCCACCTTATTCTCAAAATAAGTGCCCCCGTTATACCCACTTGCCTTCAATATTCACATAGTGAAAGTAGCAACCTCTGTGGAGAGGATTCCCACGCTGATTACAGTTTCTCTTTCTACAATAAAAAGGACCCAGCTTTTATAAGCGGGTCCTCTTTATTTTATACTTGCTCTACATTTTTATATTGCTGTTGACGTGTAATTTTAATAACTTCTTTCCATGTATCACGGAATTCTGTAACTAAACCTTCGACCTCTTCAATAATAGAAGGATCATTTTTAATATTTGCTTCAACAAGTCGATGATTCATATACTCATATAATGGTAGCATTTGTTTGGAAATCTCAATATCCATATTAAGCGTAGACATTAATTCTGCAATAATTGCTTGTGAACGTTGAATATTATGGTTTTTTTCCTCAATATTCTTTTGCTCAATCGCAATTTTGGCTTTCCCTAAAAACTTAATACACCCATTATATAACATTAACGTTAAATCACCAGGAGACGCTGTTGTTACGCTGTTTTGTTTATATGCGTTAAAAGCATTAGTTTGTGCAGTCAAAAATTACACTCCCTCTGAAGCTATTATTAGTTCTTTTTATCATAGTAACGTCCATCCATAACTTGAACATTGGCATAAGGATTCATATATTGCTGCTCGTTTTTCTTAGCATTTTGCAAATCCTTCAAGTCTGCTTGTACAGCCTTCATCACTTTATCTAAACGACCACGAATCCCTTTATCTAATTCAGCTAACATTGTATGAGACTTGTTTTCTATAGCCATTTGAAAGCCATCATTTTGCATTTTCTCAATTAGTATACCACGTTCATCCAACAATTGGTGAATTTTCTCAATGTAGTCATCTCGCAGCTCATCCGTAGGTAAATTCGTCAAATGCTGATAAAGCTTCGCCGACACTTGTAAAAGTTGTTGTTCCATTTTTATGCCACCTACTTATTATTAACCTTGCATGAACATTGATGATTGTGAATTTGCTTTGTTAATAGCTGATTCCATTGCACCGAATTGCTTCCAGTAGCGGGCTTCGATCATTTTCAACTTGTCTTGCCATGTAGAAATACGTTTCTCTGTATCAACTAAACCCTTACCAATTGAATATTGTGCATCCGTCATTGTAGAACGACCAGCTTTTTTCTCAATAGAAATTTCAAATGATTTCAATGAATCACGTAATTTATCTACATAGCCACGTGTATCTGCTAGTTCCATAACAGGGTTTCCATTACCATCCAATTCTGGTTTTCCACCAGTACCCATCTTCGGAGCAAGTTCTGATTTTTTCCCATCACTATTTTTAAATAGCTTTTCAATGGCATCTGGATCTTCTTCTATTACTTTACGTAGTTTAACTTCATCGATCCCCAATATGCCGCCTTCATTGTAATTTTTCGTTGTTGTAATACCAACACTAAATAATGAATTAAACTTAGAATCACTTAATCCTGGATTCGTTTCGTACACTAAAGAACGCATATCAGCTAAACCATTTCGAATTAATGCGTCATTTCTTAGTAAACCACTCTTCGCTTTTTCTTCCCAAAGCTTAATTTCACTCTCAGACATGTCCTTTTTTTGCTCATCGGATAACGGCTTATAGTCTCGATATTTAGATTCCTTCGATTGGTTTGTAAGGTCTTTTATTAATCCGTTATACGTCTCTACAAAATCCTTCACCGTTTTCATCATGTCGTCTACGTTTGTAGTAGCAGTCAGTGTAACAGGTGGAACTTTCGGTGCATCTTTTACTTTATCTAGGTCAATGGAGCCGTCACCTTTTAATATTCCAGCTGCATCAGCGTCGGCTTTAGCTTTAATTAACGTCTCTTCTGCCTTATCAAGGCGTGATTGTCCAGCAACTTCAGCAGCAACAGCATTATCTCTAGCAGCTTTCATTGTATCATGCGGAATTTGCTCAACTGCAAGCTCTTTAAACGATGTTAAATCAACTGATGATAAATTATCCAATGCTGCTTTTTGAGTTGAAGACAATTCCCCTAGTTTTGCTTTTAATTCATCAGTAAGTGTTAAACCTTCATAAGGGTCTTCCTTCGTAAAATCAATTCCTTGAATAGCAGTAATTTCATTAGCTGTTAAGTTACTTAAAAAACTTTTTTCTAATTTGTTATAATTCTCCTGCTTAATTTCTCGATTTGCTTCTGTGCGTAAATTTGTTAACTGAGCTTCATCTAACTTTGATAGTTCCTCCAATTGTTCTGGTGATAATGCATCTACTTTTTCTTTTAGTTCTTTATTTTCAGGCAGATTAATATCAAAATTAGGGTCTTTTAGCTGGGATATTTCATTATCAGAAAGCTCACTTAAAAATTCTTTATTATTAAACTTTTTATATGCCTCTTGTTCTGTTGCATCTAAAGCTGATGAACCAAATACACTAGCAAATTTATTCTCATAGTCACCCTTCATATCATCATAAGCTTCTTTGGCTTTTCTAGCAGCTTCTTTTAAGCTATCTTTACCATCTACGCCTGTCTCAAGTGAAGCATACGCATTATCACGCTCTGTTTGAGCAGATTTGTACTTATCCGCAATCGTTTGTGTGCTATTAAATGTATCTTTTAATGTTACATTGTAGCCATTCAAAGAAAATGAGTTTGATGAACGTTCAGTAGCAATACCGTTTACTTGGAAAATAGCATTTTTACCTTTACCAACTGAAACTCCTCCAGTAAGCTTTGTTAAATCTCCTTCAATCTTAAGTCCTTCTTTACCTGTATTCTTTGCGGTAAATGAGAATCGACCATTTTCAAATACCGCTGATACACCAGCACCGCTTTCATTGACCTTTTTAACAAAATCATCCACTGTCATATCAGCAGTAATTTCGATTGGTGTCTTTCCCCCCGGTGTTCCGTCAGCTTTGACTGCCGTAAAGTTAATCGTACCAGATGCAATTGTACTCATTTTCGTCGAACCAGTTGCATTCAATTGATCACTCGTAATACGACCTGCTTCTGCTAATTGTGATACACCCTCAATTGAAAGTGATCCAGAAGCTTTACCTGTTGCAATAGCAGAAACTAAATTCGAATTTGAGCTCGATGCTGTTTTAGAAGTTATCGACTTTAAAGATAAATTATTCGAAACATACGTTTCAAATGCATTTAATTTTGTGTTGACACCACGATACGCGTCACGCTGCCACTCATACGTTGTTTTCTTTTGAAATAACTTATCTAAAGGCATTCTCTCCGCAGACATTAATTTTTTTACTAATTCATCGATGTCCATTCCAGACGCTAATCCACCAATTCGCATTACCATGTTAATTTCCTCCTTATCTTTAAACCAATTTAAATTTTTTCATCTACAACCATACCGAGCATTTTTTGCATTTCGTAAAATGCATCCAATAGCTTTTTAGGCGGAATTTCTTTCACTACCTCATCTGTATCACGATTAACAACCGTAACGTAATAGCGCTCTAAGCCTTCATGATACATAAATTTCGAAGCACTATGATTCACTTCCAACATTTCATTCATCATATTGAGTGCTACTTGAACCTTTGCTTTCGTCTCTTCACTATTGTCAGTCGTTTGTGTTTGCGTTGATGATGTTGCATCCACCTTTTGCTTTTTAACAGTTTCGCTTCCTTGCTTCACTGCTTTTTCAGCTGTAGGTACATTATTAATAACAGTCTTACTTACTCGTACTGAATCTATATCTACATTCCCTGAAATACGCATGTTTTCCATCCTCCTTGAATCTAATACAGGCGCTACTATATGTAATATCGGACAAAATAAAAAGAATTCTAGTTTTTATTTGAAGGTTCAAGGGAAAACTAAAATTCTTATCTAATTTTATTTACTAGAGCACCGAGCAATAAGTATTATTCAAAAAGTATTTGAGACTCTTACTATACATATATTCCCCTATTATGAAATCGACTTAAGTACTCTTAAATAATCATCTTGATTGTCCATTTCATCTATAGCATTTTTCTTCAATTGAGAAACAGTGATACTTAAAGCTACAAGCAAATCGAGCGGAATATTATCCCAATAAAGTTTATTATTTTTTAATTTTTCAGGTTGCAAATAATTTAAAAAATTACTTTTAATTATTTTACAATCACTCTTTTTCCAGTAAGAAATCCCAGACAAAGATGGAATACCTTCATCAGTTATCATTATATCTATTACTTTTTCATTGATATCTATTTTTGGACACCATTCTTCCCCTTGACGTCCTCTAATAACTGTAAAGTAAGTGCTTTTTTCAATTTTTTGATTTAAAAAAATATTTTCTAGTAAAATGGTATCCGCATCAATTACAAATGAATCTTCAAAATATGGCAAAGCTAATTTGAAACTATAAATACTATTGTATTCCTTATACATTTCATTATAAATCAATTTTACACCAGGAAATTTTTCTGTTAAGTATTCAAATTGTTCAGCTAAATGTCCAGTGACAATATAAATTTCATAGATTTTTGCTTTATTTAAATATCTTATTGTGCTTTCTAAGTTTGGTACACCGTTAATTGGCAATAGAGCTTTGTGTTTCGTTTTAGTCCATTCTTTAAATCGAGACCCAAGCCCTGCAGCTAATATAATAGCATTCATAGTTGCGCTCCTTTTTTAAAACTTATCATTGTAAAGAATTCTTTAGGATTATTTGTTGTCAATATAGACCCTGTAATTATAAGTAATGCCAATATAAATTCTTTTACACCAGCTTCAAATCCTAATAATAAACTAAATAATACCGCCCATGCAGAGTAACTTATATTTAATCCCATCGCTTTTATAGGGCCCACTCGATTAATAGACGTATAGTAAAATAAATATGAAGCCGTACCAGCTAATGCAGTGATTGCAAATAAAATAATTGTAACGTCTTGTAAAACGATTTTCACTAATGGGAACCCGCCTATTATTGGTATTATTAACAAACCATATATTACCGCTGATACAGTTTGTCTTATTTGTAAAGCAATAGACGGCAAGACATCATTTTTCATCCCATACGCGGAAATTACTGATTCAGTTCCCCAACCTAAAACGCATAATAGAGCAAAAACTAAGCCATAAATTAAATTTTGCGGCTCTTCTTGAGAAGTAATTCCCAAGAAGATAGTTGCTACAATAGCAAGTGAAAGTCCTATAATATTTTTATACGTTACTTTTTCTTTTAAAAATAAATAACTCAATAAAGCTCCCACTGCAGGATACATCGAAGAAATAATAGCCGTATAGGATGGTCCAATATAATAAACTGACAACATGAAACCAGTCATTCCTATTGGTCCTCCCAATAGGGCAGCGATCATAATTATTTTGCCACTCCTGCTTTTCAAGGATTGTTTGAGCTGACCTGTTCGTTTGTAAAGAAAGGTATGTATCATCATCCACAAACTTGAGAGTGCATCATGTAAAAAAGTTGAGATTAAAGGAGCTATGAAAATATAATCTACAAAAATCGACCGTGATAGTATAACTCCGATGATTACTGTGTTGACAGCCCATAGAATCCCACCCAAGAGGCCTAGCCATAACCCTCTTACCTCATACTGTGTAATTTTCACCGATAATTCTCTCCTTTTAATAACTTACTTCCTCTTTCGTATCGGTTATAACCATAGTTTCCGAAAGTATCACCATGCAATTCTTTTACGATTGCCCATAAACTCCAAAGGATATCTTGCGTAGCTTTATAAAAATTTATTTGAAAATATTCTTCTTCTAATATAGGACGTTGAAAGTATAATTTCAAAAAGTGCTGTTCTTTATATTCTGTCAATTCACTCTCTAAAATAAATGCAGCTAAATCCCAAAGAGGATTGTTATATCCCGAATATTCCCAGTCAATCAAAAAAATTTTACCGTCACGTGATTTAATGAAATTTTCAGGCACTAAATCATTATGGCAAGGACATATATTAAATGATTCTAATTGTTGAATTTTATCGTTTAAACGTTCAATTTTTTCTTTTTGTTCAGTAAAGTAGGGATACTTTTCTCCTATATAGTCCTTGTTTGTTTTAGAGATGATTATAGATTCATACTCCTTAATAAGATTTATAAATGAAAATGTATTATTCATTTTAACATCGGAAGTGTGAAGCCTTTTTAAAATAAATGATATATTCACCATATTTTCCGTAGTAGCTACAGTTAGATTTGACAGAGTCTCTGCACATTTTACATACTTTGAAATTTTAACACCGTCTACATTATTAATGTAAAAAGTAGCTACATTAATTTCCAAAGAATCTATTGCCTTAGTATTAATAATTTCATTATGTCGATTTACTAGATTTTCAGTACCTGCTCCAGGTATTCTAAATTGCAATTCATTATCTTCGCTTAATGTAATTTTATAATTATTATTTGTCATTCCCCCAGAAATTTCGATATTTTTAATTTCTTCAGGTTGAGTACCAAGTGTTCGATACAAATAAGTCGATATAAAATGTGTTGCTTGTTTGCTTATCTTTGATGAATTAGTAGAGTTAATACTTTCGCTAGCTTTGATATATTGTTCTTTTTTCATTTTTATTTTTAAACCTTTCAATTAATAATATTAATTTTCGGTAAACTATGTATACATACTCCTCCACCCAATTATATGTTCTCTCATACTAGGAGAAGCATTTTCGACTTTTAAAATAAAATTAACATTGGGGCAAATGATGCGTGGAAATTTTCCATTAGCGAAATAATAGTACTTTCATATTATTTAAGAAAGCATCTCCTTCAATTTGATACTTCTATCATATGTGGAGATGCCTCTTAGTTATATGTGTTATTTAATTACGAGCTGTTCCTAACAAAAAATTAAGATCATAAAGGCACTGATTATTTACTTCTGCAAATAAATCCGATGATCCTTTATCCAATTAAGTACCTCATTGACATATGTCATTTTTTCATCTTCACTAATATCATTCATTGCTTCAAAATTGATTTTATATCTTTCAAAATCCACACGTCCATAATTATCCACAAATACAAATGTCTCGAAATAAATTTTAAAGTCACTATAATTGAATACTATTTTATATGTTTGATCTGGATGATACGTTTCTGTAACAGCAAACTTTCTGTTAGTTCCGCCAAAATCCTCTAATAATGCTCCATTTAAATTCGATTCATCTAAAGGAATATTTAATAATTTTAATATCGTTGGATAAATATCTAGATTACTCATTAATTTAGTACTTATCTTTGTTTCAACATTACCACCTAATAAAAAGAAAGGTACCTTAGTGCGATAATCATTTAAGAAGTTCGTTGCATCAGGAGTTAAATAGCCTTGTCCATGATCTGAATGTACAATAATTAACATGTCCTCTTCATTGTATCGTTGTTTCAAATAATTAAACAATACACCTATATGTAAATCTATTCTCTTTAATTCATTACCATAACGTTTTATTTTAGATTCATTGTATTTTGTTCGTACCGATGTAACTCCTAAATCAGAATTTAATCTATCTTTGAAGTTTAAATTCATTTGACTTAATGGAGAAAAATATAATTCATCTGGGATATCATGTAAATCTGGTAATGTAATCCAAACGTAATTATTTTTATCTTTAAAAGCTTCTAAATGATCTATAACTTCTTCAATTATTTCACTAGCGCCAAAACCACCAACAGAATTTTTAAAAACTACTCTATCATAACTTTTCCCGTATCCTTGAGTGGGTGTACCTCTCCAGTCACCACTAATTAAAGTGGTAAAATATCCATTTTCTTTAATCGTTTCAATAAGTGATTTTTGTTTTATTGAAAAATCATGATCAAGAGTAGAATGATATTGTCCATGTTTAGTAAAATCAGTTGCAGTTACAGTTCCAGCATTACTCGGAAATGTCCAATCTGCAGCTGCAAAACAGTTTTTATTTTCATATTTATTTTTGAAAGAAGATAAAATATTATTAATATATTGTTGAGGTACTCTGTCATTTAAATAGGCCTCTGATAACCCATCAATAAAAATATGTAAGACAAGTTTATAGGGCTTTTCTTCTTTATCTTTTATTGGAATAGGTCTTCCAATAAAAATTGGCTTATCTGATTTAATAGTAAGTTTCCCTTTATCAAAATTCAAATAATTATATTGGTTGAATTCAAGTGTAGAGTTTTTAGATGTGAAATGCTCTTCATTAAAAATAAATTCAATAAAAGTACCTTCTGTTAGTAGAGAAAGCGGAATCATTGTTTTTCCAGAAAAATCGAATTCAAAGGTATAATCTTCTCTTCCCATAAAGCGTTCAGATTTAACATAATATCTAATTTGATTAATAATATCTGTTAACATGCTCGTTTTATATAGATTAGTCATATTTTCATGTTTCGTATTTTTATCTAAAACTTTTCTAATTAAACTTTCCCCAAATTTGTTCATAGGATAGGTTCTACTATCCCCTTGCTTATAAATTTTAAGTGTATATTCTAAAAACCTATTTAGTGTATCTATCGGCATTAATTTATTCATTTCTATTACATTAACGATTTCCTGTTGCAATTTTTCTACTTCATTCAAGCTTTCTTTAGGTGAATATTTATAACAATACCCTAAATGCTCGAAAAGCTTCTTAAAATCATTTAATTGAAAAGCTATAATAATTGCATTGTAATGTAAAGAAAATGAGTATGAAAATTTCAAAAGCCCCTCATTTAAAATTTCATTTGCCAGCTCTATATTATTATTGCTAAATAAGTATGAACTATAGGTAATATAATATATTTCAGTTTTAGCAATTCCGCCTAATTCATTAATATAATTCAATAACTCATTATTATCATATTCTCCAAAAGTTCTATGTAATATAGCATGTAATTTCTTAATTTTTATAACCTGATTATCCATTATTTTCTCCTTGTATATAGATCTTTACAAAAAATAAATACTTTCAATTCAAAACACTAAACCTTTAATTTAAATTAAAATATAGAAAGTTAGCTTTATAATTCTAATTACTTATGCTCCATGAGACTTTTTAACAATACAAAACAGTTATCATTCCAATTTGATAGAAATTTAAACAATAAAAGTAAAAACCCCTAAAAAGCATACCAAACTAAATCATTCAAACAGCATTTTGAGAGCTTTAAAGGTGACTGATGTTTTTGTATCGATACTTCACACCTTGAACTCCATATTTCCATTTAAACTTCTATAGTTTCTTATTATTTTAATACCTACTTATCCCATTATGGAAATTGACGAATATGATACTCGTTTGATACTTACTTTCAATTACTAATCATTACAAACATATGTCCCATTGTAGTATAGCCCGCATCTTCCATTCCTTCACGTACCCCTTGTAAATATGCAGGATTATGTTCTATCACTTTTGCAAGTTGTTGAACACAATTTATTACCATTTCCTGCGTTAACTTTCGTTCCTTTGCTGCAACACCAACTAAATGTAATTTAATAAGATTGAAGTGTAAAACAAGCATTATATAACTTTCAAATAATGTGTTATAGTCATTTGGAAATAAGTTTTTAAATACATAGTTTACTATATAATTTTCAAGCATATATTCCTTGTTTTTCATAAATGGTTCATAAAAGTTTTGATATGACTCTTGGTACTTTAAAATCGTTTCCTCCATATCTTGCACTTCATTGTCATCATTTCCTTCAAAATCTAAACCTTCTATTAACGATTGAAGAACCTTAGCGTATTTGTCTGAAATATCTCCACCAGATATGCGATAATTAATTAATACTCTCGTTAAATTCAATTGAAAGTTTAAATTCCCTTTAATTTGCTTTAAAGACTCAATAAATTCTTCATTATTTAAACGATTTAAGTAGTCCTGCATAGTGATCGGTAATTCTTGCTCTAACTCACTTGGCTTTAATTGCTCAATTTTTTGAATAAATAATCCTAAAATAATTAATCGTATTTCAATAGAATGTTGTCGATTTTGCATAAGCTGAATAGTAAAAATACGTAAATCCCAGAAATATGGATACTTTTCTAAACCAAGAACTTTATTCATTAATCCACTAGTATTTTTAGGTTCTTCTGTTTCAATGAAGCCTAAGCCTTCTTCCCGTAATAGAACAACTCTTGCCGCTTCAGGGCAAGATAATGTTAAACTTTTTTCTGTAACGCCACCAACTTGTGTCAAGTTTCTTGGATAAATGGCACATGTATTACATAAAAATTCTTCACCTAATTCCTTATGAATACTACAAAGTCCATCGTCTAGCATCATGTTACAATTTTTGTCCTCATCTAAAATAAATTTTGCATAATTCGTTTCATCATTTTTCTTTCGATCTCTTTTCACATATTTTTGTAGTTTCTCTGCCATCTCAGGTTGCCTTACTTTACGATAGGCTTGGTAAGTTTTTTTATCAATTGTGACATTCCACCCTGCACAACAAGTATCCTCACAAGCACCTCCAATACAATTAAATTCGCTTAAATATTCTGGGATTAATATAGGTCTCATTTTTTCACATCCAAATATTTATTTTAATTTTCAATATTATGTTATTATGGAATATTTCCACTATCAAAGAATTAACCCTACTATAAATTTTTTGTATTATTATATAGATTTCATCGTGGCGCAAAGAGTTATTTTAAAATCCATCTCTTCTCTCAATTTACTCGTTCTTTTAATAATATTGAGCATATTTGGAAATCTAAAGCTGTATCAATATCCAATGAGTTCATAGTCGGCATGACATATCCTTTAGTCTTACTTGTTAAAAATGTTTGTTCAATTAATATATTTTCAGTCCTTCCAACATAAATCGCACCATTCAAAGCATACACTTTTGGTAAATCTTGACGTCTAGCAATCGTTTGTGTTTGCGGAATAAGTGGTTCCATCGCACCCTCATTCAACGTATACATCCAATAAGGTGAGTGATCTGGTTCTGTAACCGACACACAAAAATCAGCCTGTTTTTCTAACATATATGCAATGCACTCATCAATCTGCTCGGCCGTACGTAAAGGAGACGTAGGTTGCAATATTACAACGTACTCATACCCTGGACATTGCTTTATCGCATGAATCACTGGTTCAATTCCTGGTGTATCATCTTGTGCCAATTCAATTGGTCTCACAAAAGGCACATCACAGCCATATTGTTTAGCTACTTCAATAATCTCCATATCTTCTGACGACAATATAACATGATCAATATAATGAGACTTGTTTGCTTCTTCAATTGTCCATGCAAGGAGTGGCTTGCCCGCTAAATCGCGAATATTTTTTCGTAATACTCCCTTTGATCCACCTCGAGCTGGAATAACAGCTAAAATTTTCGGTTTCATTTATATTGCTCCTCATAATCATGATTGGCTTTCTCGAAATCATCTACACGTCCAATATCCAACCAATATTCTCGCACTGGGAATGCTGAAACATTTTTTTGTTCATCCATTAACTGTTTAAATAAATCGGGCATATCATAAAATTTATCTTGTGGGATATAGTCAAACACTTCTGGGCTTAATACATAAATCCCTGCATTTACGAAGCTACGTTGCATAGGTTTTTCTTTAATTGAAACTAGCTGCTGACCATCCGTTTCAATAACACCATATGGTATTTGATATTCATATTCTCGCACACACATTGTTGCTAATGCATTTGTATCTTCATGGAAGTGTAACAGCTGCTCAAAATTGACCTGTGTTAACAAATCACCATTCATAACAAAGATCGGGCTAGTAGGTTTTTCTTTCATCAAAGACAAAGCCCCTGCTGTACCCATTCTTTTATCTTCCTCTATATAAGAAATAGATACACCAAATGCCGATCCATCTTGGAAATAATCTTGAATAATTTCTTTTTTATAATTCACAGATAATATAAAATTAATAAATCCGTATCGTTTAAAGCCTTCAATAATCGTTTCTAAAATCGGTTTATTACCAACGTTCAGCATAGGTTTGGGGATATTTTCCGTTAATGGACGCAAGCGTGTACCAAGCCCACCTGCCATTAAAATAACGGTATTTTTATTTTCTTTCGTAATAGGGTCCTCGTCCGCAAAGATAATATCAATAATTTGATTATCCATATCAACAATTGGTAGTTGCTTTAACTTATGTTTTTTTAATAACCTTAAACAATCACTATACGTGTTTTCAATACTTGCTGTAATTGGTGATGAATTCATGACCTGATTAATCGGTACGTCTAATCCCTCACCGCGTAAAATACCTCTACGAATATCTCCATCAGTTACAGTACCTAATAAATTGTTTATTGCGTCCACAACTACTGCAAATTGCAAAGAAGAGTCATCAATGATTTTCATGGTTTCTACAAGTGTGGTATTTTCATTAACTAATATACTTCTCCAATGCTTCATCTTTTACACTTCCTTCGCAGGTACGCCAAAAGCTTTTTTATTAGTACCTATATTTGAAATAACAACTGCCCCGGCTCCAATCAGCGTACTCTTTCCTACAGTAACACCTTGTCTAATAGTACTACCTACACCAATATGAGAACTATCATCTATATGAACATTCCCTGAAAGTGTTACGCCTGGTGCAATATGCACATGTGATCCAATTACACAATCATGCTCAATAATTACTCCTGTATTAATAATCGTATTTTCTCCAATTTTGACTTGTGGCTGGATAATTGATCCCGCCATTATTTGAACGCCTACCTCTAATATTGCTGTCGCAGAAATGACTGTCTTGGGATGAATACATGTTGCAAATACATACCCTTGATTTTTCATTTCCTCAAAAATACTTTGGCGAACTGTTGAAATATGCACAGTTCCTAATCCTAAAATAAGTTCTACTTCTTCTGTATTATAGGTTACAATCATTTCATCCGTTCCAAGGTACTTCAAACCATAGTAATTCATTTGTTTTTCTGGTGCTGTAAAGCCCAAAATTTCACGATTTTGAAGTAATAATATCTCAGTCAATACTGACGCATGACCGCCATTACCTAATATTATTATCGGCTTATTCATCAATCTGTTCATCCTTACGATAAAATTTAGTAGTTCTTCCCCCTAATATCGACCAATATTTTGATGGAGATATGCCATTACCAGGTCTTTTAATAGTAATATTGGATTTTTTTAGTAATTCACCTTGCTTAATGTCTACACTCGCCACGATACTTTTTCTTGCCGCTACTCGGTTTTTCATTTCATTTGCTGTTGGTTGTTTTAAACCGTTACCTAGAGCACACTCAACTTGACGAATACTTTCTACCATTCTAGCTAACCCTGATGGCTCCAATGATGCTACATGATCCGGCCCTGGTAATGTTCGGTCCAATGTGAAATGTTTCTCAATAACAGTTGCCCCCATGCTAGTCGCAGCAATTGGAATTGTAATTCCTTGTGAATGGTCAGAAAAACCTATTGGCAACTCTAGTTCTTCAAATAGTTGATACATCGCTTTTAAATTAATCGTTTCTAAAGGTGCTGGATATTCCGTTGTACAATGTAGAACGGTTACATATTTTTGCAAAACCTCCTTAGCCTCAGCTGTTTTATAAAATAAATCCACGCTATCCATTGTAACTTCAGCATTTGGTTTTGCTAAACCGAAAGCTATAAAGGATAACGCTTCATGTATTTCCTCAATCGTAGCCATTCCTGTTGAAATAATTATTTTCTTTTGCTTTGTTGCAATATAATGAATGAATGGTGAATTTGTCAGCTCGCCAGAAGGTATTTTTACTGTTTGCATTTGTAAGTGATCAACTAAAAAATCCACGCTATCGTAATCAAACGGCGTAGATAAAAATTCAATCCCTATATCATTACAATAATCGTTTAAAGCCTTGAATTCATCAAAGGAAAGTTCCAGTTTCTTCAACATCTCAAATTGTGAGGTCGTTTCTCCCAGATTTTCTATTTGATAATCTGCTTGCATTGCCTCTTTCGTTACTAAATTTTCAGCACGAAATGTTTGAAATTTAACGGCATCTGCTCCTGCTTCTTTTGCAACTCGTATTAACTCTTTAGCCATTTCAATAGAGCCATTATGATTGACTCCTGCTTCAGCGATGATATATGTAGATTGGCTCATAAATCATAAAACTCCTTTTGTATTGTAAGTGATGGAATCTCTTTTAATTGGTTCATAATTTTCTCAACGACATGTCCATCTCCAAAAATTTGATCATACGGACCTTTGTATTGTAAAGCTGCCTCTACTGCTTTTTCTATTGCTGAGGCTTCTAATAAACAATCAAATACCGAGTTTGGTTTTTCACGTCCTAATTGTCTGTCTCCACAGTTTATTGTGGGTGTTTGTAAATAGGGCACTTCAATTAAACCACTAGACGAATTTCCTACCACCACACTTGCATATTTTACAGCACTTAAATACCTTAATTGACCTAATGAATCAAACACTTTTGCATTTTCATGTTTCAGTACAAATTCTTCAATAGCTTTATTAATTTTTCTACCACCATTATCAGCATTTGCTTTTGTAAAGACTAAATTGACAGTCGGATAATTACTCAATGCTTCCAATAATGCATTGACTCCATTTGTTTGGAGGTTGGTTTCTGGATGATACGTAATTAAAATCATCGGTTGCTCTCTATTTAATTGAAGGTCTGTATATAACTCTTCCTTCGTGAGCAACGGGAGTTTTAATATATTTTCAATACCTATTGCGCCTACATTCCAAACCCTTTTAGGATTTTCACCAAGCTGAATAACTCTTTTACGATGTGATTCTGTACTCGTAAAATGCCATGTTGCCATTTTAGTAATTGAATGACGTATTGCATCATCATAAGCTCCAAAAGTACATTCTCCACCATGAATATGTGCAATTGGAATTTGCATAACAAGGGCCGTTTGTGCTGCTGCTAACATTTCAAATCGATCACCTAAAATAATTATTAAATCTGGTGTTAATCTCTCAAATGCACTAGAAAACCCAATTGTCGCCAACCCAATAGATTTTGCGATTCCTGTTGCTGTATCTGAAGATAACAACATTTCCACCTTTTCATCTATGACAAAACTATCTGCTTCAATTTGCTTATATGTTAAGCCAAATTCTGAGGATAAATGCATCCCAGTCACAACTAGTTGAAGTTCAAAATCAGCTGATTGTTTAATTTCATGCATTAAATTTGAAAGTAACCCGTACTCAGCACGCGTCCCTGTAACAACACATATTTTTCGTTTCACTCGTTATCCCTCTTTTATCGGTGTGCTCGGAATATTAATAATTTTTTTATCCAATTTTTCAGTTGTAGATAAATCGTCTCTTGGACAATCAAGATACGGTTTTAATTTGTGCATCGGTGTCCAAATCGGACGACTCATTACACCATTATCATTCAAAAATTCTAAAACTTCATCACGCTCTAATGTATCATCTAAAATTAATGTTTGTAGCCAATAGTTACTCATTGAATACTCTGGCTCTTTGAAAAGAGTGACACCTTCTAATGGTGCGACTAGCTCTTCATAAAAAGCAGTTAATGTACGTTTTCGTTCAATAAATTCCAGGATTTTTTCCAATTGCGCACAACCTAATGCTGCATTTATATTAGGTAAACGATAATTAAATGCAACTTCATCATGTTCATATTCCCAACGATGTGGCACTTTCGCTGTTGTTGTAATGTGCTTCGCATAATCTGCTAACTCTTCATCATCCGTTAAAATGGCACCACCACCACCTGTTGTAATGATTTTATTGCCGTTAAAGCTAATCGCACTAACTTTACCAAAGCTGCCTGTATGCTTTCCTTTATAGTAAGTCCCCAATGATTCTGCGGCATCTTCCACTAATACCAGATGATATTTTTCGCAAAGTAATTGTAATTCTTCTAAGTCCATCGCATGTCCAAAAGTATGCATTGGAACAACTGCGCGTATGACACGACCCGTTTCTTTGTTAATTAATTGGTCATTTTTCACTTCTCCAATTGCTAAAATATATGCCTCTAGTTTTTTTGGATCAAGGCCTAGTGTTTGTTCCGATACATCTACAAAATGAGGCACAGCACCAATATAAGATGCTGCATTCGCAGTTGCAACAAATGTTAATGCTGGCATAAATACTTCTTCATTCGCTTGTACACCTGCTACTTTCAACGCAATATGTAATGCCGCAGTACCATTCATAACGGCAACAGCACGTTTCACCCCTGTAAAACGCGCTAAATCTTCCTCAAAACGGGTTACATAGGCTCCTACCGAGGATACCCATCCTGTTTGAATGCACTCTGTTACATACTCAAGCTCTTTATCATTGAAAGTTGGTTCGTGCAAAGGTACAAAATCTTTTTGATAATGCGCTTTCACTTGTTCTGTAAATGTTAGCCATTGAGTATTCATATATTATATACATCTGCCTTATATTGAGCTAAATTTTTTGGATTTGTAAACCATTCAATTGTTTCTTCTAAACCACGACGGAAGCCTTCTTTATCACCATATTGTGGTGTCCAGCCAAGCAATTTTTTTGCTTTTTTATTTTCAGCCCACAGACGCTCTACTTCACTTTTATCAGGACGTAATCGCTGCTCGTCCGTTTCAATTGTCAAGTTGATACCCATAATTTCAGCAATCATTTCCGCTGTTTCACCAATAGAAACCTCGTAGTTTGAACCGATATTGATTACTTCACCAATTGATTTTTCTGAGTTCATGACAGAAATAAAACCATTCACAGTGTCTTTTACATAGTTAAAATCACGTGTTGGACTAATTGCTCCAAGCTTAATTGTATCTTTTCCACTTGCAAGCTGACTAATAATCGTTGGAATCACCGCACGTGCTGATTGACGTGGTCCATATGTATTGAATGGACGAATAATCGACACTGGCGTATCAAATGAACGATAAAATGATAATGCCATTTGATCCGCACCAATTTTAGATGCTGAATAAGGCGACTGCCCTTGTAATGGATGTTCTTCATCAATTGGTACGTAAAGCGCCGTCCCGTACACTTCACTTGTCGATGTATGCACAACTTTTTCTACACCTAATTCACGCGCTGCTTGTACGACATTTAGTGTGCCGTTAATATTTGTATCGACATATGTAGCTGGTGAGTGGTACGAATACGGAATAGCAATAAGTGCCGCCAAATTCAATACATGTGTACAGCCTTTCATCGCTTCCTTCACACCAAATGGATCACGAATATCACCCGTGAATACGTCAATTGATGACTTGATTTCTGCTGATGAATGATCTAACCAACCATATGAATTAAATGAATTGTAATAAGCGAAAGCACGTACATCATGGCCTTGCCGTACAAGTTCTTCTGTTAAATGTGAGCCGATAAAGCCATCAGCACCCGTTATCAAAATTTTGTTTCCCAACAGTCTTCCTCCTTACTTTTATTTACTTAATTCAGCGCGAAATGAGCTCCGTAAATTCCATTTCATTTATTAAGGGAACGTTATTGATTTTTGCTCCTTTAACGGCTGTATTAAATACTTTAACTTTTGTTTGCTCTATCTTTTCATTATACCAAGATAAAAAAACTTGAAACATTGCCGAAGTATTTATTTCACTTCCGTCATTTGCTGCTATTCTTCGAAGGAATAGGTCAGTAGAAGCATCCCTTCCAGAAGTTGATAATATTGCATGCGTATTGCCCTCTGCGAAGCCCAAATCTTGACCAAACAGTACTATTTGGTCGTAACCTAATTGTTCCAACAAACTAAATGTCGTTGTACCTACCGATCCACCTGTTTCAATTAATGGGGCATGGCGTTTTTCAGCCTCTTGCTCAGCCAATTTATAGCCTTGTTGATAAAGAATCGTTCGTTTCCCCTCATGTAACAATATACTTTTACTATTTGCAGTACTCAAATAATACAACTCACCACTAAACTCGCAATCTATAAATTGAGCCATTGTAACATCGTTCGCATCTGATAAAACAGTAGCCTTAGGTCGCACTCCATTTTCTAATAGCATTTTCAAGGCTGCTCCCACGACAAATATATCAACATTCTTTTGTTGTACTTTTAACCATTCAACAGTAGTATTTAAAGATGGTCCTGCTGCTACTAAACAAGCCAATCTATTTTGTGAGTCTACCTTTACTGTTTCGTCTCCCAATGCGTGATTGTGCTTAAAATTTTCTAGCATTTTAACAGCATTCTTTTTATAGGACACTTGATTTATTTTTATTACCTCTAACAGACCAAATAAAGGATGCTTTTCACCAATAGCCTTCAACCATACATTCGGTAATAATAACTGCATATTATCAAAGTCAATTTTATTTAAATTATTGACTATTTGAATATGGCTTTTTTGCCACCAGGTTCCATTACTATTTTCTTTAAATAACGTATACTCTTCTTGATCAAAATAGTATACCGTTATTTTCTTTTCAACTATCAAGTTATCCAATGCTTGCAAATGATAACCTAAACCTAAGCCTATTAAAAGATAATGAGGTACATCTTGATGTATCTCGGAACTTACCCACCTTTTAGCATCTTCACGAGGACGATATTTACTATAAATAGCAATATTATTTAACTGCAATGTTGCCTCACCATTTTTTGCTGTACTTATCTGCCAATGCAACTTACTGTACCGGGCCTACTACCTGTTCTAATCCAACAAAAAATGGTGCAATTTCATATTCAAACATATCTGCTACAAGTACATAGTCCTGTATTTCTAACCCACTATTGATTTCAATCAAAAATTCCTGTATCTTTCTAATATTCAAATTGACTACTACACCATTATTCTTTAATAATTCACTCGCTTCTGAAAGCCAAAGCACTCCTTCAGAAAAGTTATTAATTGCCTGTAATGCTTCATTAACATTGTCTTCCCTTAAGCTATTCGCAATAAACTCTGCCCCAGCCGGTACTTTTTCCATATATGAATTATAACTTTCAATTGTTTCAACGATTAAATCTTCCATTTTCATACCTCACTTTTATAATTGGTTTGCTTTTTCAATTACATCTAAAGTATAGCTTTTTGTTTTTTCAATTGCCTCTAGTAGCCTTGAATATAATTCCTTATTTTGATTATATACTCTTTTATAAGTATCTCTAGGGCTCTCTTTTAAAGGTGGTTCATAATTTCTCAAAACATCTAAAGTAATCGGCTCTGTAATATAGCTTAATGATATTTGTTCAAATTTCAAATTCAAAATTTCATCTATTTTATTTAATTTATTTAGTGTCTTCGTTTCAAAAGATACATTGGATTTATTTTGATTTAATATCTTTAATGCCGACTTTAATTTCTCTATTAAATCATTATAGCTATTAATATGATCCTCCATTATTTTTATGAAATTTGAGTAATCTATATTTACTTGATTATTTTCAATTTCCTTAATTACTTCCGATTGACCATCGACATACTTCTCAAAGAACGCATCGAACGTTAGTTGATCCATCCCTTTAATTTCTGCCCCACCTTCTGTACAATCATAAATTGCAGCTTCATGATGGCTGTACTTATTTAATGCTTCAAAGCTTTTTTTCATCGATAAAAATACATAGTCTGTTAGAACCTTCTCTCCATTATAACCAGTTACCTCAAAGAGTTCTCTTTCATTACTAAATTCCTTATCAATTTCTCTATAATATTTATTACTTTCCTCATGCGATTTATTATCAGTATAAGCTAAATCTTGCCCAATCATCGCTATCGGCCCAGAAGATATATATGTCGCTATTGAAAAAGCAAAGTGGGCAACAGATCCCCCTCCAGCTAGAAGTGGTAATTCAATTGAAAAAATTCTTTCTATATGTTTTTTGCAACTAACATCCCAATAATTAACAAATGCATATTTATCATTTTTAAAATCCTCTTGAATTCTATAGTAACTGGTAGCTGCATAAATTAATTTCGATTTAATATTCTTTATTTCTTTAAAATGATTATAATTTGCAATAGAGCCATCCACTGTCACAATATAATCTGGTTCAATTTCATTATTTAAAAGGGAATTAATCGTGGACCCTGCCGCAATAATAATTACATGATTTTGCATTTTCTTTAGCATAGGCATTTGTTTTGTTAAAGATGGTCCTCCAGAAGCGATAATAACTGGACATGAATATCTTTTTTGGAGTTTACTTAAAGTATCATTACAATATACATTCAGTAAGTTATGTATATAATTCTCCTGCCAAGAATCAGCATAGGTTCTCACAGTATTTTCATTTACTATATTAAGATTTTGTTTATCTTTTACAATTCGCAACACTTCTGCAAATTCTTTGGGAAGAATTTTGTCATAATTTGGTGAACAAATAATTTTTACCTTTTTATTAAATTCTTCAAGTGCTAGTTCAATCGACGATTCCATTTCTGACATTTCTAATTGGGATATAACGTTTAAACCGCTCTCACTTTCAGGTAATAACGAATAAATCGGATCGATTATGATTAATTTAGATGGGTCTTTTATCTTCTTGCTCAATACTTCAGCTAAGTATCCCAGCCCATAACCAAATAGTACATAAACAAAATTTGGTTCGAATTCCTTTTCTATAATCCTTTTCGATTCTTGTATAGGATCATATTTACTATGTAATAAAAATCCATTAACGGTTACTGTTTTTAAATTATTTTTTGTTGATAAATATTCAATCTGATATTTAGACAAATTCCTTCACCTCCTTTTTTATATCGTCAAAAATACAAAAAAATAAAGGAATCCATTCAAATAATCGAATGGATTCCCTTTTTAATAATTAAATATCAAACAAACTATTTACTTATTAACCTAATAATTGTAATACGCCTTGTGGCTGTTGGTTAGCTTGCGCTAGCATAGATTGAGCAGCTTGCATTAAGATGTTGTTCTTCGTGAAGCCCATCATCTCTTTCGCCATATCTGTATCACGGATACGAGATTCAGCAGCTGTTAAGTTTTCAGAAGTAGCACCTAAGTTGTTGATTGTATGCTCTAAACGGTTTTGAACAGCACCCAAATCTGAACGTGTAGCTGATACTGTTTTTAATGCGTCATTAATCGTTGTGATTGCTTTATCAGCTAGAGATTGAGTAGTAATTTTAACAGTAGCTACTTTTAATGAAGCAGCTCCCATATTACCGATTGAAAGTTTAATATTTTGTTTTTCATTCGCTCCAATATGGAATACTTTCCCTTTGAATGAACCGTTTAATAACTTTTGCGTGTTAAACTCAGTATCTGTAGAAATACGAGTGATTTCTGCAGATAATGCAGTGATTTCTTTTTGTAAATCTGCACGGTCTGAAGATACGTTTGTATCATTTGAAGATTGTACTGCTAATTCACGCATACGTTGTAAAATTGAGTGTGTTTCGTTAAGAGCACCCTCAGCAGTTTGGATTAAAGAGATTGAATCTTGAGCGTTTTTCGTAGCCATATCAAGACCACGGATTTGTCCACGCATTTTTTCAGAGATTGCTAAACCAGCAGCGTCATCGCCAGCACGGTTGATTTTGAAACCTGAAGATAATTTCTCAAGGTTTTTAGAAGCTTGAGTGTTATTGAAAGACAGGTTACGGTGTGTGTTTAAAGCTGAAATATTATGTTGAATTCTCATTTGGAATTCCTCCTTGAATGTTTTTTGTCATCCCACATCCGTGTGGAATGCTGTAAGTTCAGGTCGTATTATGTACTTCCATTGCCTTACACTATATATATCGTTAGTGACTTGGAAATGTTTAATGTTTTTTTAATTTTTTTTTTAGCAACAAAAAAATCGCTCTAGTATATATTGTTTTGCTCATAGTTTTTTAACAATTTATTAGGAAAAGATTCTACTTAATTCATGCCTTTACTATTGAAATACAGTAAAAAAAAACGATATAATCTATTAAGCACCTAAATAATTCTCTTTTTACTCATCTAATTATGATTTAAAATGGAACTCTAGCATAATAGGTCTATACTTCTCTTTTTGCACAAAATGGAATGATATGGATTTCCCTGAAAAATTAACATTCTTAGCCTCTTTCTTCCTCGAAACATTCATTTAAAACATCCTGAATATTCCCATCTCTTAACTAAAAAACCTTACTTGATCCACAGGTAACACCATTAATCTAGAGGTATCAATAATTTTTCGTTCAAAAATTAATTTAAACCCCATTTCGTTTCACATAAAAAGTTTCATCCCAGCAAAAATATACTCGTTTATATCATTTATAAAATTTCATACACTACATATTTTAAAATAAGCTATAAAAAAGACCTTTTATATCAAAAGACAAGTATTTATATTTAAGTCATATATCAATTTGAATAATCCGAGATTTTGACCTTTAAAAATTTGTCTTCACTTTTTCCATTTCGAATTTTTAATTAGAGAATCCGCGTACACTCTCTAATTTTCTCCATCAAAAAACTCCCTACCATTTTATTATAAGTAGGGAGCATATTATTATTTCTTTTTTAGCTGCTTCATAAAGTCTGGAATGACTCCGCTAAGTGCTTCTTTATTCTGTGCTTGAATTGCCTTGAAAATTTCAGAGCGGTGAACTTTTACCGATTTTGGTGCGACGATGCCTAGTTTAACTTGATCGCCATCAATCGAAAGAACTTTCACTTCGATTTCGTCGCCAATCATAATTGTTTCGCCTTTTTTTCTTGATAGGACGAGCATTACTTAGCACTTCCTTCAATTTCACCGATTGGGTAGCGCAATGGGTAGTTGCCGCTATCTTGGAGGACGATTTGTTTTCCTAGCTTCGTTTTTGCATTCACAATGATTGGCGCTAATAAATTCATTGTTGTTTCGGGGAAAGTTTCTTTTAATGTCACAATCGCATACGCAATAACGTCATTCGCATTATGAATTTGCAATTGTTTCTTATCTTCTTCGCTAATATCAAAGGCGTAATCCTTATTAAATGCATATGGGAAAGCTACAACAAATCCCATTTCTGCGGCATCAATTGATTGTAAAAGAGCTAAGGGCAAATCTGCATCCAGTCCAAGTAAAACGTATTTCGTGTATTCTGGAAATCCCGGTAAACCTTGTTCGAATGTTAAAATTTCTGATTGTTGAATTTCTACTTCACCTAAAAATTTCGTTTGAATGTTCATTTTAAAGGCTCCTTTTATCCGATCACGTCAATTTGTACGTTTGGTCTTTGTATCATTGTACCAGTTACTTTTCCAGGTGTATATTGATGGATTGGTTTATTCACTTGAACGTCGATTTTAGGTGCATTGCGCTGAATATTTACATCTGTTGTGCCTGGGGTAATATTCACTTTTACTGAACCAATTGAAGGGATAAATTTAATATTATATGGGCCTGGGCGTTGTGGACCGTGATTTTGCTTCGCGATATGCGGAATTGTTGCTCCTTCTTGCCCACGCCCACCGCCTTTCATAAGCTGATATCCTTCACTTACTCTTCGTGCGATTCCTTGTAACGCACCTTGTTTTCCCTTTTGGGCATATTCTGCAATTACTTCTCCTGTAGGCGTGATACCTAAATCTCGCCACATCTGATCCATATTAATATCGAGTTTAGCATTTGTTGTATTAATCTCAAGCGTTGCTGCCGGTTGTGAAATCGATAATTTTGCTTGTGGTTGTTTAATAACTTGTTGTGATTTTGATGTATTCCAATTCATATTAATATCAGTTGTCGTAATTTGAATTTGTGGGATTCGCATCCTTTCCCCTCCCTTTAATTAGTTATTACTCTTCAAGAAAAGCGTTTGGAATAGATCCAAACGCTTTTTTATTATCTTATGAAATCTACCAATGTTGTTTGAATTACTTTCGCCCCTACAGATAATGACGCTTGGTGGAGGGATTCTTGTGTAATCATTTCCGTAATCGTTTTCGGATAGTCTGTATCTTCATTTAGTGATTTTTGCTTTGTTACGTTGACTTCTTGAAGTGCTAAGCGATTTTCCATCATCTCAACACGGTTTTGACGCGCGCCGACATCCGCACGTAATGTCAATGCATCTTCATAAATTGCATCTAAACCCGGGATACCATTATCCGTCGTCATTCCAAGCGCACTACTAATTTCTGAACTTGTTGCACCATTTTGCAATAAATCTTCCAATTCAGTCATGAAACCGTCTATTTTTTTAAAGTGATCATTTCCATTCGTATTAATCTGCATATCGATACCATCAAATACATTAATTTCAATCTTTTCACCTAAACCTTTTGCTGTTAGTGTCGCATCAGTGTTTGGTAAACCATCTTTATATAACGGTTGGTTTGTATGTGTTCCCGAGAAGATATAATTCTCACCAACCTTTGAATTACCTATATCTTTCAACTGCTCTTTAATTTGAGTAATTTCTGCACTAATTTTTTCACGATCTTCTGGTGTATTCGTATCATTTGCCGCTTGAACGATTAATTCCTTCACACGTTTCAACGCTTCTCCTACTTGACCAAGCGCCTCATCTGTTGAATCTAACCAACTATTTGCTTCTCCAATATTGCGTTGGAATTGAGCATTTTTATCTAAATCCACTCGGTAGCCCATTCCTTTTACTGCAACTACTGGATCATCAGATGGACGGTTTACAATCTTTCCTGATTGTAATTGTTCTTGGTATTTTGACATTTTTCCGTAGCTATTATTTAAGTTACGAAGCATATTACTTGATAACATTGATTGTGTAACGCGCATTGTTATTCCCCTTTCAAAGTAAAAATTAGAAGTTGTTTATTTTAAGTTATGGTTATAGTCCTACTCGGCCCATGCCGTTAATAATTTTATCAAGTGTCTCATCGACTACTGTGATCATTCGAGCATTGGCATTATACGCTTGCTGGAATGTAATCATATTCGTCATTTCCTCATCAAGTGAAACTGAGTTATGTGAAGCACGGTTATTTTCAATTTGTAAAGCTAGCGTCCCTGAGTTGAACTCTTCCTTTACCGCTTGTTGCCCTTTAACCGCTAAATCTCCTACTAATGATTTGTAATAGGTTTGGAATGTTCCATCCTGTAAACCAGTTTGCACTGCTGACTGAAGCTTCGAAAGCTCCAACATATTTTTATTATTTCCTTCTTCGCCATTTGTATCTGACGCAGCAATTTGCTTAGGATCTGTAATCACAACTTTAATGTCTTTTGCAGTTGTACCTGAGAAGAAATCACCTTGAGAACCATCTAAGCCAAAGCCTTTACTGTGCACTTTATTGAACTCTTCTATAAATGTCTTTGCTAATCCGTCTAATTTTGCAAGCATTTCTGGGTATAAACCTTTGCCATTGCTATGACCAAATGCATTGACTAATGCGGCTAACTTCCCTTTACTCTTTTCTAAATTGCCGTATGTAACATTTACTGTTGTTGATTCTGTTGGTGGACGGCCTATGTCTGCAATTGCAAAACCTTGGAATTCGTTATAGCCATCTGTTGTTAGATCATCAACATCTCCATCAATCACTTTCCCTTTTGAGTCCATTGGATTTAAATGTGCGTATTCTCTACCTTGTACAAGAGTAATTTCTTGACCATTTACAGGCTTAAATTTAATCGTCATACTACCTTCAGCAATGGCAAGGGCATTTCCACCTGACTTTTCAAATGAAATGGAAACGGGGATTAATTCGTTTAATTTATCTAATAAAACATCACGTTCATCGTAAAGGTCATTTGGCATGTATCCATTAGGCTCAACTGTTTGAATTTGTTGGTTCAAATTAGAAATTTGCTCTAATAAGGAGTTGACTGTTTTTGTATTGACGTTAATTTCATTTCCGATATTTCCTTGGATTAACTTTAATTGCTTATCAATATAACTGAATGATTCTGCCAAGCCTTGACCTTTTGAAAGCATTACTTGACGAGCTGCTGCGTCTTTTGGATTATCGTTAATATCCTCCATCGATTTCCAAAACTCTGTAAATGCTTGGTTTAGACCAAACTCTGATGGCTCTGACATAATGTCTTCCATTTGAGAAATTGATTTTGTTGTTGATTGCCAGTAGCCTAATTTATTTGTCTCTTGACGGAATTGACGATCAATAAACTCGTCCCGAATACGTTGAACAGAGTGTGCCTGTACCCCCGTTCCGATATGACCTGCTGTTCTCATTGTGTTTAAGCCGCTTCCAGGATAACCTGGTGTTGTTTCCATATTTACACGTTGGCGCGTATAGCCGAGTGTGTTGGCATTTGAAATATTGTGTCCTGTCGTATAAAGCGCACTTTGTTGTGTATATAATCCACGCTTACTTGATTCAAGCCCCATAAATGTTGAGCGCATATAATTTGCCTCCCTTAATTGAAATCCATTGTATTTTGATTCATTATTTAAACTGTGAAATCCGTCGGTATTATGCCTTGAATTCAGTAAAAGACTTTTTGCTGATGTTAGATTGTCTGTGCACCTCGGCTCCAGAATAATTAAATTGCTCTTGTTGGCTTGGGCGCATCGCATCTAATGTAATATGAATCATCTGCAATGAGTTGAAAACCATTTTTTGATTTAAGTCATTTTGATTTTTCAGCGTTTCTAATACTTTCATTAGGCGTTGACGCACATCTATTAACGCTTCAGCGGATTCAGTTGTGCTAGCTGCATCAATCACATCAGCTACAGTTGGGATGTCAGTGAGAGCAATTCCTTTTGCTCTTAGGTAATCCGTTACCATCGACTGACGCTGTTGCTCAAGTGTATCAATAGCCGCTATATGGGCTTGCTCATTTTTTATGATTTGATCGAGCTTTTCCATATCGCCTTGCTTAATATGTTCTGTTTTCGCAATCGCTAATTCGAGTAAGCTTT
This sequence comes from Solibacillus cecembensis, assembly GCF_001439635.1. Taxonomy (GTDB): domain Bacteria; phylum Bacillota; class Bacilli; order Bacillales_A; family Planococcaceae; genus Solibacillus; species Solibacillus cecembensis. Next base: position 110,653 of record NZ_LMBZ01000005.1, read on the forward strand.
TGTGCATCTTCTCAAGCTTTTCGAGTGTTGCGATGATATTAGTAATCGACATAAAATAGCAACTCTCCCTTACTTGAACGATTCGTTTTGTAAATTTTTCATCTGTTAGCGGCGATAGTATTTCAGCATATCTTCTGCCACTTGACGTGCATCGACCTTATAATTGCCTGATTGAATTTCTTCTTTTAACTTTTGCACTTTATTTGCGCGTTCACTTGCATATGCTGACGTTCCTTGCATTTCTTTTGCTTTGGATGAAATTTCAATTTGATCGGCAAATGATTGTTTAGATTTTAAATTATTTACCGAGCGCTCTTGATTTTTATAAGAATTGATCGCTTGAATTCCAATTGGATTAATCTTCATTATTCATACCTCCCTAGATTATTCATCTGTGCTCTCTACTTAATATTTCGACTGCATCATTAAATTGTTTACGTTTCTATAAGAAAATCATACATTTTCTTTCCATAATGCAGTTTTATATTTAAATTTTGGTATTTATTAAGTTCTTACCTTTTACCCACTACATTAATTATTATGCATGTGTAAACATACTTGCGTCCAGTTTTAAAAGGGTGCTAAATATAGGAAAAATCGAAGCCATAGTTGACTTCGATTCGGAATTATCTTCTTTTTTTATCTGCCAAATATGTTCCACGCTCTTGGTTTACAATACCGTCTCTGAAATCCTTCGCTGCATCAAATGTTCGTAAATCTGATTTCAAACTTCCTTGACATGCCTCACAAAGTTTCCCACTTGTCGTCAAATGTCCGCAATTATCACAAGGATAGCCTAAGTTCGGGAATACTGCTGGATGCAACTTGCCTTTTCTCACCCATTTATATAGTAATTCACGGTCAACACCCGTCGCTTCTTCTATGCGATCAACATTTGCTGCTCGATTTTCACGTTTGCGTAAAAAACGGTACACAACCTGATACAGATCCTCTTCCTTTAGCGCACATTTGTGGCAAACTTCTCGTAAACCAGTATAGTTAAAAAACTCGTCACACATTGGGCAATTTCTTAATTCTGCCATTTTTATCGCTCCCATCAATTTCGAACTTATTATTTAGTTTTATTATACATCAGAAACTATGCTTTGTACGGGTTTGACCATTCATTTATCAGCCATGAATTAGCGTGAATGCACGAACTTCCATTGCTCCCGCTTCCTTCAATGCTCTTTTCGCATGCTGAATTGTTGTCCCTGTAGTATAGATATCGTCAATTAATAAAATATTTTTATTCCTTATTTTAGAATGTTCAATGATTTCGAAAAGCTGCGGCGTTTGGAGTCTTTCTTGCCGTGACTTTAAAGACTGCTGTTCTCCAGTTATTTTTATTAAATGATGTTCAAAAGGAATATGAGCCGCTTTTAATAATTCATCTACATGTGCAAAGGTTCGTTTCTTCAAACTATCGACATGCATCGGAATTGGCACAATGATGGATTTTTCATGTTTTAAATGCTGCTGGAGCACTTGATTAAATACATGTGCAAGTAGGATATCGTGTAAAAATTTATAGCGGTGTAAAAAATCCTTCATTGTCTCATTATAATGAAATAATGAAACCGTTCCTTCCTCCTCTTGTGTCTCGATCCGTTGAAACTTTTTTTCACAACTCTCGCATATCATTTTGGGTAATTCTCTCTTAAACAGCTCTTTCCAGCCAAATGTAAATTGCAATGACCTTTCACATATTAAACAATGCGTAATTTTTTGTTGCATTCGCGCCTCCTATTGCAGCTGTCGATTGAAATCGAGCATTCGTTTTTTCGCCAAATCCATTTCTGCAGTAATGCCGTGATGAAAAAAGACAATATCCCCATTCGGAAAGTCTTTATTGCGGCCAACGCGGCCACTAATTTGAATGAGCGCACTTGCTGTAAAAATTGAACTTTCCGCACCAACAACGGCTACTTGTACATTTTTTATCGTAATGCCCCGCTCTAATATCGTCGTCGTCAATAACCCCTTTCTTTGCTCATTGCGCAACTCTACTACTTTCTCTTTTCGATCCGCATCTTCCGCATGAACAGCCGCAATAGATGCATCAATTTGTTGAAATAGCGGAATCGCCTTCTCCATTAAATCAATTGTAGGAAAGAAGATAAGGAATGGTTCATTATTCGTTAGTTTTTGTTGGAGCCAGTTTCGTAGTTTTATTGGAATTTGCCCTTTTTGAAAGGTTTTTTCATAATTCCATAGTGCTTGAAAGGTAGGAATCGGTAAGGGCTGGCCATGAAAACGGCGCGCAATAAAAGAATAGCCCCATTGCTCCTTCGTTTTTCTTGTTAATAATGTTGTGGAAGGAGTGGCGGTCACATAAGCGGTCGGTGCCTCTTTCTTTTTCACTTTTATGACAGCTTGTTGAAGCGCTTCGTCCATCGTATACGGAAAGGCATCTGCTTCATCCACAATCATAACGTCAAAGGCATTTTCAAAGCGGTATAGCTGATGGGTCGTCGCAAGAACTAATTGCGCAAAACCTTGCTGCTGTGGCGCATTGCCATAATAAGCGTGAATACAGGTTTTTGGGAAAACTTGTTGGAAACGAGGGAATAATTCTAAGACAACATCGGTCCTAGGGGTCGCGATGCACACGCGCTTGCCTAATTGCAAAGCTTCATACACTGCGGGAAATAGTACTTCGGTTTTTCCAGCTCCACAAACTGCGTGGATCAAATGGTTGTTCTTTTGTAGAATGCTTCTCGTTAATTCTTGTGCAGCTCGTGCTTGATTTTTCGTTAATTGACCTTGCCAGTGAAAAGTATGGGATTGGGGTGTTTTTTGAGGGTGTTCATTTTTCCAAAGTAATAATTCATCACAGCTACACATGCGCCCCATCGTAATACAATAGCGACAATAATGGCATATTTCCCCGCATTTTGCACAATGAAATGACACGAACTTCCGACTGTTCGTATTTAGGCAACGGCGGCATTGTCGAATAGGTTGGTCTAATACGGCGGGTAATACTTCAAAATAATGATGTTGGATATAGGTGTTAATTTTTTCTTGTGGAAAAGGTGTATCACGGCGCAACCAAATTCGACCAGTGAAAAAGTTTCGGATTTTCGGTTCTACAAGTAATCCTTTGTAACGGCGGGTTGTTGGGAGGCTTCGGAATTTTTTGTTCAAATGAGTGGGTCCTTTCCTATTTGGAGTTTGTATGAAGGGTGAGCTAGAAGTTTGCACTATAAATTATCAGGGATTTTTTATGAGATTGCGGTTTCGGGGGTTCATATAAAAAAATGCCATGTAATGAGAGAGTGGCACCTATTTTGTCTATTATCAACTGGCAGTTTAGCCACCCTAAATAAGCACATAGTTTTATGAAAATTTCTAGTAGCATTCTTACATAGAAAAGTGTTTTTTTTTTGTAAAACTTGTATAGTAAGCGGACTTTTCACCCCGCCCCATACTTCAATTGATTTTAAAAAATAGTTACTACATTTTACATGCAGTAACTATTTTTCATTTTACTATTTCTTCATCCAACCCATTGCAATGGAACCTTCACCTAAATGCGTCCCGATAACTGGTCCGAAATAGCTTAATGTGAACTCTACTGAAGGATACGTTTGTGCTAAAGTATTCATCCAATCACGCGCCTCTGCTTCACAATTTCCATGAATGACGGTCGCTTGTAATGAACCATGTTTTTCAATAGCTAAAACGAGCTGATCTTCTACTTTGCGCAACGCTTTTTTACGTGTACGAATCTTTTCGAATGGCACAATTACTTTGTCCTGGAAATGAAGGATTGGTTTTACTTGAAGCAAGCCACCAATTAAAGCTGCTGCTGCCGAAAGTCGACCTCCGCGCTGTAAATGTCCTAAGTCATCTACAACAAAGTAAGCATCCATTGTTGTTTTCAATTCTTCTAGATGCATCATAATGTCTTGCCCAGATGCACCTTGTTCCGCAAGTTTCACGGCCTCTTTAACAAACATACCTTGTACATAACAAGCAACCTCTGTATCAAATGCATGAACATTGATGTTTTCTACCATATTACCAGCTTGTACTGCCCCTTGGTATGTACCACTAATTCCACTTGATAAATGGATCGTTACAACATCATCATAATCTTTTGCTAATGTTTCAAAAAGCTCTACAAATTTCCCAATCGGTGGCTGCGTCGTTTTCGGAAACTCTTTCGCACCGCGCACACGATCGTAAAATTCAGAAGCTGTAATATCAATTTCTTCATCATAAACTGTTCCTTCAATATTAACGCCTAAAGGAATCATATGAATATTATATTGTTGGCGTTCTTCTATAGTTAAATATGCTGTACTATCTGTAACAACCGCTGTCTTCATCTAATTCCCCACTTTCCTATGCTCCCTATCTTACCTTATGCCATTACAATTGTGAATGAAAATATCGTTGGAAGTGCTACAATATTTTCCGATTATTATACGAAAAAAACACCTTGCATTAGTTATACAAGATGTTTCTACTATTTATTCATTACCGATATAATAAATACTCGAAACTTTCCATTGATCTTCTTTCACAAACACCGTTACTTGACGGCCATCAGCTGCGAGTTCTGCACCTGTTTCCATTTCTTTCGTCTCTGTTTTTAAATTCGAGAAAACTTGTGCTTCATTTTCTTTATATTTAACAATCGTCACATCTTGTGCTTCGCGATTGATATCATATTGTTTAAAAACTTTCGTTACAGCTTGTATATCTTCCTCATATTGAAAGCCTTCTGCATTTTTAGATATAATATTTTTATAACGTTCTAAATCTTTTTCATTAAAGGCTGTAATATATTCGTCAAAAGCTGCTAATATTTTTTCTTTTTCCTGTTGTGGAACACCCGATGCTTCTTGGATTGTATCTCCTAAAATTTCAAAACCAACCGTACCCTCATCAATTTCTTTTCCCACATCTTTTGTTGTCGTATCTTCTTTATTACCACATGCAGTAAGTACAAATAGTGCCATTACTGCTATAAGCCATTTTTTCATAGATATATACCCCTCCCGGAAAACATTTTAGCATAGAATTCACAAAAATCCTATGTCATCTAAGGTTCTGTATGTAGTCCGATATATAAGACGAACTTTTTTGGAATGTGTTGCCTTATTGGATGCAAAATTAATAATATTTACACCCATTCCAAAAATTTAATACCTGTTATTTGCGTGAATTTTTGCTGATTTTCATGTAATTGGCTGACCTATCCGTCACTTTCTCAATTCTATCCACCACTTTTAACATTCTATCTGTCTCCGCCATAAACACCACCAATATTTACCACTCGAATAACAAAAAACCAGTAAACAAACGGAATTCCGTTCATCTACTGGCTAATCAGTCTTTCCTGCCTTCTTATGTAATTAGGCGGTCCTTAAAATCCCCCTGCATTAACGAGCAATAAGGATTTCATCCATTAAACATTGTTTTACTTTATCGTACTTCGACCCAGCCGTTTTTGATCGCTGTTACAACGGCTTGTGTACGGTCATTTACGTTCATCTTTTGTAAAATGCTTGAAACGTGATTTTTAACCGTTTTTTCTGAGATGAATAATGTTTCACCAATTGTACGGTTAGATTGGCCATCCGTTAATAATTGCAATACTTCACATTCACGCTTCGTTAATAAGTGGAATGGACGGCGAATTTCAGTTTGGTGGAAATTCCCTTTGTTTTCGTGCTCAGATAAGCGACGGAATTCTGCAACTAAGTTTTTCGTTACTTTCGGATGTAAATAAGAACCTCCGTTTGAAACAACTTTAATGGCATCGACAATTTCATCTGCATCCATTTCTTTTAACATATATCCTAAAGCACCTGACTTCAATGCATGTGTTACATATGATTCGTCATCATGGATGGAAAGGACCATCACTTTCGCATCTGGGAATTCGCTCACTAAATCAGCTGTTGCCTCTATCCCATTTTTTCTAGGCATATTAATATCCATTAATACGACATCTGGCATACTTTTAGCATATAGGCTTACCACATCTGTACCATCATCGCCTTCTGCCACTACTTCAAATGAATCCTCAAAGTCTAAAATTCGTTTAACTCCTTCACGGAATAATTGGTGATCATCTACAATTATAATTTTTGTCATTTTATTACCTCCTTGATTTCTCTTTAATCTCTTTATAAAACTTCTTCATCATTAGTTGGATAGGGAATTTTGAATAATACGACTGTTCCGTTGCCAACTGAACTATTAATTTCGATTGTTCCTTTTAATAAATCAATCCGTTCTCTCATGCCAATAAGTCCAAACGAATCTTCTCTTACATTTTCCATATCAAAACCGTTGCCATCATCTTTTACAACAATATTGATTTGGTTACGCAGCCATTCAATTTTCACTGTAATCACTCGAGGTTCTCCATGCTTTAAAGCATTATTAACACTCTCTTGAACCAATCGGAAAATCGATACCTCATAATTTGAAGAAATTCGCTGTTCATTGTTGTATGATACAAATTGAATATCGACCCCAGGATTGTATTCCATAACAGTAGATAAATATTTTTTCAATGTTGGAACAATACCTAAATCATCTAATGCCATTGGTCGTAAATCATAAATAATTCGTCTTACCTCGTGTAGCGCATTGCGGACATTTTCTTTTAAATCACTTATTTCTTGAAATGCAGCGTCTACTCCCTTTTCACGGTAAGTACGGTCGATTAAGTTCGAACGCATCAACACATTTGCCATCATTTGCGCTGGACCGTCATGAATTTCCCGAGATAAACGCTTTCGTTCTTCCTCTTGGGCTGCGATAATACGTATTCCAAAATCTTGCTTAACTTTTGCTTGTTCTAACGCTGCACTAACATTTTTTAAATCCGACGTTAAGTAATTAATTACGATATTCACTTGGTTTACGATATGGTCTGCCCTTTTAATCGTATCATAAAGTGCTTTCATACGTCTTTCCAAATCATCACGTTTATTTCTTAATTGTCCTTCGCGTTCACGGCAAAGCGATAAATCTAGTTGTACTTTAGTCGTATTTTCATAGGCAACTCGCACTTGCTCTTCTGTTTGCTCACTAAAAGTTTTACTCACAATGACAAGGCGTTGACGGGATAGTTGTAATAATTTTTCTAAACTATCACTTTCATCTATTAAGATACTAATTTCTTTTCGAACAATTTCAAGTTCATTTCGCATATCTTCAAAGCTTCTACGACTTTGTTCGCTTATTATAAATATATCATCTTTAGAATTCGTAATGGTTTCTAACATTCTATTAAAAATTACATCCAGCGAGGCTATATCTATTTTATCATTCGGAAACATTACTTTTCCCACCCTCATACGATTGAATGTTGTTTGTCAATTCGACCTCAGCATTTTTTAGCTTGAGCCTTACTGTTTCATTCAGTTTTAACATATCCTAATTTTAGTGCATATTTACCATACTCCACCGCATAATAAGGTATGATAAATTTGCTAAAATGAGTTAACTCTATCTTTTTATTCATTTTATACTATAATACTTAACTATTATAGCATTAATAAAGAATATTTTAATCAATTTTATAACTACCATATAAATCGCTATATGTAAATTAAAGGAGATTATAGAATGAGAAATAACTATTTCACTGTCAAGGGTTATGGTGAGTCTGAAATAATCCTCTCAAAGTCACGTTTTATCACTTATGTTGATCGTGCTGAAACTGAGGAGGACGCCCTACTATTTATCGACAAAATTAAGAAACTTCATGCAAACGCTACTCATAATTGCTCCTGCTATATGATTGGAGCGCATGACAATATCCAAAAGGCCAATGACGACGGGGAACCTAGTGGCACAGCTGGCGTTCCTATGTTAGAAGTGTTAAAAAAACAAGGCCTTAAAGATACTGTCGTTGTCGTTACCCGTTATTTTGGCGGGATTAAGCTTGGTGGTGGCGGCCTCATTCGCGCTTATGGTAAAGCGACAACAGAAGGACTTCTTGCAACACAAGTTGTAGAACGCAAACTGCATTATTTAATGAATGTAACCATTGATTATAACTGGCTTGGCAAAGTCGAAAATGAAATTCGTGATTCTTCTTATAACCTGCAGTCCATTGATTATGCCGAAAATGTTGAAATTTTTGTTTTCGTATTAAAAGAAGTGGAACAGCAATTCATTGAATGGATGACTGAGCTCACGAATGGCCAAGCTTCAACAACTCGCGGTGATGCACAATTTATCGAGTTTCTTCGAGGTTAATAGACATTTTTTAATTTACGACTACAGTATATGATAGTATAATATAATGGATTGCAAATTTACAGATAATTTATTCACAATCTATTATCCCTACACTAGAGGAGAATCATTATGAAAAATATAAAAAAGGCAAAAGGTTCTTCTAAACTTTCGCTTATTATAAAAGTTACATTAATATTAGCGTCATCTTTCCTAATTTGCGCCGCTACTTATGGCATGTACTTAACAAAGAAAGCAGAACACGCTGCAGACACTGCCTTTGAAGAAATTGAAGACCGTAAAATTTCAGATCAACGTGAAGTAAAAGTGGAGCCTGAGCAAGATAATGTTTCCATCTTGTTTTTAGGTGTGGATGACAGTGAAAAACGTGGACAAGGTGCAGATCACTCTCGTACAGATGCGTTGTTACTTGCCACACTGAATAACAAAACAAAAACGGTGAAACTTTTAAGTATTCCCCGTGACTCTTATGTCTATATTCCACATGTAGGTTACCGAGATAAAATTAACCACGCCCATGCTTATGGCGGTACAAAAGCAACAATTGAAACAGTTGAAGAATTATTCGAAATTCCAGTTGATTATTATGTACGCATGAACTTCCATGCATTTATCGATGTCGTGGATGCATTAGGTGGGATTGAAGCAGAAGTTCCATACAGACTGAATGAACTCGATGAAAACGATAAACGTACAGTTAATTTACAACCGGGCTTACAAACTTTAAATGGTAGAGAAGCATTGGCATTAGCTCGTACACGTAAGTTAGACAGCGATATCGAGCGCGGTAAACGTCAACAAGAGATTATTAAAGCAATTGCAACAAAATCGGCATCATTCACATCTATTACAAAGTACGATGCGGTACTTGAGGCTGTCGGCAACAATATGAAAACAGACATGACCTTCGATGAGATGAAATCATTCTTTAGCTACTTATCAAACGGTATGCCACGCATCGACGCGTTAACATTAGAAGGCTACGATGATATGTCTACAGGGGTTTATTATTACAAATTGAAGGATGAACCATTAGAAGAAACGAAAAACATTTTACAAAGTCATCTCGGTCTAATCCCAGATTCAACAGAGCTTTCAGGAATTAATTCTAATTCAGGATTGAATGTTGAACAAACGCAAGTCGAAAATAATTCAATTAATAGCGTACAATAATGACATACAAAACACCCAAAAAGACTTAATCAGTCCTTGGGTGTTTTTTGATGATGTTTTTCCACTGCAATTTCGGTTAATAGACATTCTAGCTACTCTACCTCACTCTAAATTACAGATGACTGCTCCATCTTAATTATGACTCCGAAAAAACACAAAAAATCCGCTCACGTATAAAAATGTGAGCGGTTTTTCGTTATTTATTAAAGATTCGTACAAAATTTAGTAACGGTTTATAGTTTTTACCTGCTAATCCAATAATCTCTACAAATAACTCAATCGCTACGAGCAATACTGTAATAATGAGGATTGCGCCCCAAACACTTGCCATTGAGAAGATGATTGCAAATAAACCGAACATCGCAGCCATTGCATAAATTAATAACACGACCTGGCGATGCGAGAACCCTAAATCTAATAAACGATGATGTAAATGCGATTTATCTGGATCCGACCATTTTTGCTTCATTCGGAATCGACGTACAATCGCAAAGAATGTATCCGAAATTGGAACACCTAACATAATCACAGGGATAACAAAAGCAATAACCGTAACGTTTTTTAACCCTAAAAGTGCGATTACTGAAATCATAAACCCTAAAAATAGCGCACCTGTATCCCCCATGAATATTTTCGCTGGGTGGAAGTTGAAAAATAAGAAACCAATTGTTGCGGCAGCTAAAATGGATGCCAACGCAATGACAATTCCGTCCCCTAAAAGCATCGCCGTTGCTGCCATTGTAATTAACGCGATTGTTGAAACACCTGCTGCTAAACCGTCTAGGCCATCAATCAAGTTAATCGCATTCGTAATACCGACAATCCAAATAATCGTCAAAGGAATACCTAACCATCCAAATGATAGTTCCCCACCGAATGGTAAATTGACTATTTGAATGTGAATACCTCCACCAAATACAACGATACAAGCAGCAACAATTTGCCCTAGTAGCTTTGCCTTTGCCGAAATTTCACGCATATCATCTATAACACCCGTCAATACAATGATTGATGCGGCAATTAAAATCGCATATAAATATTCACTTTGGAAACCCGTAACAACTTTTAATAAAATAATTCCGATCATAAATGCAGCGTAAATTGCCAATCCACCAAGGCGCGGCATAATACGTGCATGTACTTTTCGATAGTTTGGCGCATCCACAGCACCGATACGGATAGCTAAACGCTTCACAAGCGGAGTAAGTAAAATGGACGCTAAAAACGCCACGATTAAAGACACATAAATCATGTCTGTCCTCCTTAAAATAAATAGTTTTAACTTTTTCCGGTCAATACCGGACACATTTACATAAAATCTACATTCATATTCACCGTAAGTATAGCATGTACATTAAATAAAATATAGAAATAAAATTCATATCCATCTTGTTGCATATAAAAAAGACAAATTTCGACATCTATTTTCTCCAGTTTCTTGGATTTCCTAACGTCTGGTGGTCTTTCTAGACAAAGTTTGATAAAATAATCTAGTGTCTACTATATGAAGGTAGACCATTTTAAAGGAGCGTACAAACATGTTCTCAATTTTCAAACGCAATCAAGAGCAAACAAGTGCTCGAGAGCTTAAGAAATACTACAAAACTGTAGAACAAATTAACAAACTAGAAGCGATCTATAGTCCCATGTCGGATGAAGAGCTTCAAAATATGACATTTCAATTTAAAGAACGTATAGACAAAGGTGAAGAACTGACAGCCATTATCCCTGATGCTTTTGCTGTTGTTCGTGAAGCCTCGAAACGTGTTTTAAACATGCGCCATTTCGATGTGCAATTAATCGGCGGGCTTGTCCTAGTAGAAGGAAATATTGCTGAAATGCCAACAGGTGAAGGGAAAACTTTAGTTGCCTCTTTACCATCTTACGTGCGTGCATTAGAAGGTAAAGGCGTTCACGTTATTACGGTAAATGATTATTTAGCGAAACGTGACTTTGATCAAATTGGACAAATTCATCGTTTCCTAGGCCTTACTGTTGGATTAAACGTACCAATGATGGAGCCTGATGCGAAAAAAGAAGCTTACAACGCGGATATTACGTACGGTGTCGGAACAGAATTCGGCTTCGATTATTTACGTGACAATATGGCCTTTACAATTGCTGATAAAGTACAGCGTCCATACCACTTTGCTATCATTGATGAAGTTGATTCTGTATTAATCGACGAGGCTAAAACACCATTAATTATCGCTGGTAAAATGGGGGCAAACGAAGAGCTACACCGTATTTCAGCAATGCTTGCGAAGCGCTTCAAAATGGATGAGGACTATGATTTCGATGACGAAACAAAAGCGACTTCCCTAACAGACCAAGGTATCGAAAAGGTTGAAGCAGCATTTGGTATTGATAACTTATACGATTTGGATCACCAAACACTTTATCATTATGTCATCCAAGCTGTACGTGCGCACGTCATGTTCGAACTTGATGTAGATTACATCGTCCGTGAAGATAAAGTCGAGCTTGTGGATATGTTCACGGGTCGTATTATGGAAGGTCGTTCTCTTTCTGACGGCTTACACCAAGCGATTGAAGCGAAAGAAAACGTAACAATTACAGAAGAAAATAAAGCACAAGCACAAATTACGATTCAAAACTACTTCCGTATGTATCCGAAATTATCAGGGATGACAGGTACTGCGAAAACACAAGAAAAAGAAATTTTAGAAGTTTACGGCATGTCTGTTATTCAAATTCCGACGAACCGTCCACGTAAACGTATCGACCAAACGGATTTAGTGTTTGAAACGACGGATCAAAAATATGAACATGTTGTACAAGAAGTCATTCGTCGACATGAAAAAGGTCAGCCTATCTTAATCGGGACAACTTCTATTTTGCAATCTGAAAAAGTGGCAAGTTATTTAAAGAAACATAACTTAGATTTCCAACTTCTAAATGCAAAAACGGTTGAGCAGGAAGTGGAATTAATTTCACAAGCAGGACAAAGAAATCGTATTACGGTTGCAACAAACATGGCCGGACGCGGAACGGATATCGTTTTAGGCGATGGTGTTGAAGATTTAGGTGGCCTTTATGTACTTGGAACAGAAAAGCATGAAAGCCGTCGTGTCGACAATCAGCTGCGCGGTCGTTCTGGTCGTCAAGGTGACCATGGTGAAAGTCAATTTGTCCTTTCTCTTGAGGATGATATGTTGAAGCGCTTTGCTAAAGAAGAAGTAGAAAAATTCCTAAAAAAAATGACTACGAACACTGTTGGTCGCATTGAAAACAAAGAGATCCTAGAGTTGGTTAACCGTACACAACGTATTGTAGAAGGTTCACACCTTGCTATGCGTGAATACAATTTAAAGCTAGATGACGTCATTAATGACCAACGTCGCATCGTTTATGATTTACGCGATACAATTTTAAGAAACGAAGAAATTCTTTTACTATTAGTTCGAATGATGTATGAAACAATTGACTTCGCAGTTCGTGATAACGCACCTGAGGACAAAAACGTTTCTGATTGGGATTTCGACAAGATGGAACGAACAGTCAATTCATTATTCTTAACGTCTGTTACAATTGACCGCGATGAAACTAAAGTTACGAAGCTATTAGATGCTGTTGATCCTTCTGTAAAAGAGTTAAAAGCAGTAATCGAGAGCTTTGCAGATAACGAACAAATGATGGCGGCTATTCCTCAAGTAATGCTCGGCTTCATTAATAATATGTGGGTAAAACATTTAGAACAAATGTCTCACTTAAAAGAAGGTATTGGCTTACGTCATTATCAACAAGAAGATCCAATGCGCATTTACCAACGTGAAGGCTTAGAACTATTCGGCAAAAACTATCAAGAACTTCGCCGCGGTATTGTAGAAGAACTTGTTACATTTATGAAAAACTTAAAGATGAACGTGGAGGAATAAAACATGGGTTTATTTGATTTATTTAAAAAAGGCGATAAAGTCGGTAAAGATAGCGCTATTGATTCAAAATCACTTGTACAAACAAAAGAAAATGCTTCTAAAAGCGATGCAGACCGTGATGTTGTGACAAAACTTTCTTATCACCCAGACTGGAATGTGCCACAAGAGCAGCAATATGTATTTAATTTCTTAGCGAATGATTTAGCACCATTAAAGCCAAATCAATTATCATTATCAGCGATTAATATTGATCCAAATCCTGTAAATGGTTCTTGGAACGTAAAGGCATTCTTCCGTTCTTCTTTATCAGAAGCGATTGAGCTTGGTGATATTGAGCTTTTAATTTTAGATAAAGACGATAATCGTTTAGCTTCTCACTATTTTAACTTTAAAGATTTAGGCGTAATTCCAGCTGAAAGTGCGCGTCCATGGATTTTCACTTTCCCAACAGCTTCAATTACAACGGAAGAAATGCCTGAAGAAGGATGGAAAATCTCATTCAACCTGTTATCATTACGCGGTCATCAGTTAGATCTAGATGAAACGTGGCAAAAACAGCTTCCAAAAGAAGAGCAAGAGAAATTAGCGGACATCGTGAAAACTTTACCAAAGCTAGGGAAAACAGAAGTAAACTTTACTGGCTTACAAGCAAAGTTAAATAACGATAAAAGCTTGCATGCTTCTATTTTCATCCGTAATGGTCATGAAAAAGCGATTAACTTAGAGCAGCTACCACTTGAAATCGTTGATGCTCGCGGTGTCGTTGTTGCTAACGGTTCATTTAAGCTAGATCCAATATTAATTGTACAACCTAATACAACAAAGCCTTGGACATTTATTTTCCCAGCGAATTTGGTGAATGTAAAAGGAATTGATTTATCACGTTGGACAGCGCGTGTCACTCAATAAAATGTAAGTCACGTTTGAAACCCCCATCACATTGGATTGATGGGGGCTTTCGCTTTGAGGAATGAAGTGGTGCTGGTTTTTGCGGTTATCCGTCTATTTCGAGTTTTATCCGTCTCTGCCTACAAACAAAAAATCCCCCAGCCTATTTTATAATAGACAGAGAGATTGAACTGTAGTGTTTGTGTATGATGCTATGTATGTTATTCAGCCTCTGGAGTGTTATCTACTGCACTTCCATCATCAGCAAAATCTGTGCCTGGATTGAAGTTTGCAATGCGTTTTGCGCCAACATATTTGTTACCCCAGTAAGCTTTATCATTGATGCTTGTTTTTACAACACCCTTGCTCGTTGAAGCGTGGATGAAGTTTCCAGAACCGATATAAATACCTACGTGTGAAACACCTTTACCAGATGTATTGAAAAATACTAGGTCTCCTGCTTGTAAATCGCTTTTCTTAACTGCTGAACCTTGTCCATACATGCCTGAAGAAGTACGATCTAAAGATGTAATACCTACCTCTTTAAATACTTGGCGTACATAGCCAGAGCAATCAAAGCCTGTTGACGATGTGCCACCGTATGCATAGCGTACACCTAAATATTTTGATGATGCTGATTTCAACTCATCTACTGAGTATGCTGCAGATGCAGAAGCTTTGTTTTCATCAACTGGAGTAAAGAAAAGGATAAATGCCGCAGCCAAAGTAAGTATTGTATTACGAATTATATTAAGATGTTTCATCGTGTTCCCCCAAAAGTTCAATTAGTTTTCTGAAAACTTAACTGTTCTTAGGTTAACACGTGGTTCGACACCGTAACATTACATTTGTGTAACAATACAGTAACACAACCACTTTAATGTAATATTAGCACATTTACTACATATACCCTTTATTTACGCGTTCTAAACCGTTTTTCTTCCAATTTTTTTTTGTTATATTTGTAATATTTTTGCCGTTCCTTACGTTTTTTGTTACATTTGTAATATTACTCGACAAGGAAGTGCTCCATAATCCCCCAATAAATCTATCTTACTAAAAGAAGATACATAGATTCTCAACAAATCGAGGAATTCTACATACCTTCTAATAGTTTACTGCACGTTATTTAGACGCTTGAAAGATACAAAGCGCTCAGCCCAGTATTTTGTTTTTACATTGGCGACAGCGACCCCTTGAGAGCCCGCATGGATAAATTCATCATTACCTATATAAATGCCCATATGTGAAATATTAGGGATAAATGTGTTTTTAAAGAACACTAAATCTCCTGGCACTGGGGTTTGTACCTTTGTAGTATCCTGTTGGAAATACATTAAGCTACTTTTACGAGTCAATTTTACCCCTGCTTGTTGATAGGCATAGTTAACAAATCCACTACAATCAAAGCCCGCCATTGTATTTCCACCATAAACATACGGAACACCTAGTGACTGATTTGCAATATTTAATACTTGATTGTAAATTTGCTCTGAAGCAGCATTGACTGAAACAGTAATTTCTCGTTCATTTCCTAACTGCTTGGCAATCGCTTCATCTGATGTTTCTTTAAATTCAATTACTGCCTCCACTTCATCTACACTCGCTTCTTCTTTAGCAGTAAGTTGTTGCATTTTTAACCTTTGTCCCACTTTAATTGCATCAGATTCTAAAGCATTCCACTTTTTCACATCGGAAACTGTCGCATTATATTTCTTAGCAATATTCGTTAAATTATCGCCTTTTGCAACAGTATAATATTGTATTTTATTTGCTGTTGGTTTATTTTCCTTTTCCACTAGATTCCCCGTTGCTTTGTCGGACGTTGCAACGATCAATTTTTGCTCCAAAAAAATGCTGTCATCAGATAGTTTATTCCATTGTTTCAACTGTTGGACCGTCGTATTGTGGGCTGTTGCAATTTTTGTTAAATTATCGCCTTTTTGCACGGTATACGTAGATGCCTCAACATTGGAAGCAACTAAAAATACGGATGTAAATAGTGCACCTGATAATAATGTTTTCCATTTATGCTGCATGATAGGGGGCTCCTTACTATTATATGAAATTTCTTCTATATGCCCATTTTACTGAAAAATATGTCACAAATACAACATGCCATAAGGTCGATTCTACGATACAATTCGAATTATTAGTGTATATTCTAGCATTTGTGAAGTAATTAATAGCGTTCATGTTGAAATCCCAACTTTTGTTATCGGAAAATAATAAACGCACTTTCATTTTTAATACTTTTATGATAGAATAATCAATTGTGATAGGGTTTAAATTTTTTGAAAGTTTTGCATTTTCAAACTAAAAGGAGTTTTATCGAAATGAAGAGCAATACAAATTTTATCCGTGACAATATTGCGGTTGGTTTTATGTTATTCGCTTTATTTTTAGGCGCGGGTAATATCATTTTCCCACCACTTTTAGGTCAAATGGCCGGAGAAAATATTTTTGTATCAATGGTTGGTTTTTTAATAACAGGGGTTGGATTACCTCTTTTAGGAATTATCTCCGTAGCAAAAAACGGCGGTGACTTGGAAGTATTAGCAGGCCGTGTGAATCCGTATTTCGGCATCATATTCACTTCAATTGTTTACTTATCAATAGGTCCGTTCTTTGCAATTCCTCGGACAGGCGCTGTTTCTTATTCAATCGGGGTTGCGCCATTCCTTTCAGAAGCTGCACAGAATAGTTGGATTCCATTGTTCTTGACAACACTCGTTTTCTTTGGAATATCATTTTATTTAGCTTCCAATCCAACGAAGCTTGTTGATCGTGTCGGGAAGTTTTTAACACCCGCCCTACTGTTTGTCATTATTTTACTTGCAGCGAAATCTTTCTTAACACCACTGGGCGAAATTGGTGAGTCACAAGGAGCCTACATTAATAATGCATTTGGTGAATCCTTCATCCAAGGCTATTTAACGATGGACGTGCTCGCATCACTCGTATTTGGGATTGTTATTGTACAAGCACTTGCATCACGCGGGATTACACAAAAAGCACAGCAAATTAAAATTACCATTTTTGCTGGTATTGTTGCTGCATTAGGCTTAGCATTCGTTTATGTTTCACTCGGTTATTTAGGTGTAACAAGTGTCGATGCAATCGGCTTCCACGATGATGGTGGTGCGATTATTTCATTAGCAGCCAATGCTCTTTACGGAAGTTTTGGTAACATTATTTTATCTGCTACAATTATTTTAGCTTGCTTAACTACATCGGTAGGTTTATTTTCAGCGAACGCAACATTTTTCCATAAAATTTTCCCGAAAGTTTCTTACAAAACTTACTTAATCGTTTTCGCGTTATTTAGTTTTGCTGTATCCAATTTCGGATTAGCTAATTTAATCAATATTTCGTTACCAGTTTTAGTAGCGATTTATCCGATTGCAATTGTATTAATGATTTTTGCAATGTTCGGTAACCTATTCAATCATGCACCAAGCGTTTATGGCGTCGCACTGATTTTCACGGGTGTTGTTGCTTTATATGATGGTATCAAACAAACAGGTGCAACGATTCCTGCCTATGAAAACTTCCTATCCATCTTCCCGTTTTACGAACAAGGGATTGCTTGGGTAGTTCCTGCATTAGTCGGCGGTGTGATTGGCTACATTATTCACATTGCAAAACGTAAATAGAAAGCTAACTTGAAAAGGGTGTTGAGTATAAATTACTCGGCGCCCTTTTTGTTAAAATATTTGAATCGTGATTATTTGTGCAATGGTAGTAAAAGGCATATTATAATAGATAGGTTATCCATTAAAATGCTCATAGCAGGAAATTTTGAGGTGAGATTATGTTAAAAAGACAGCTTTCTGCACTATTATTTTTCATTTTACTTTTCACAATCCCTTTCACGACCTTGGCAAGCCCGTTAGAAGAAGCTAAACAAACGGTGAAGGATCTATATGTCGGGGATATTCACGGCAATGTGGACAATGCTACTTCTATTGAAGCACTTGTAGATATGCTCGATCCCTATTCAGGCTACTTCACAGAAGATGAATTTGAAGAATACATTAATGCCGTTGATTTAACGTCTGTAGGAATTGGTATAGTCATCGAAAAAGTAAATACAGGCATTTTGATTACTCAATTAATTGACGGTGGTAGTGCTAAAAAAGCTGGGCTTATTGTCGGGGATATTATTACTGCGGTGGATGGTACTTCTACTGTTTCTATGACAATTGAGCAAGCAAGCGCTCTGATTAAAGGGAAAGAAAATACAAAAGTGGCGGTAACCATTTTGCGTGAAGACGGGACAATTTTGAAAAATACACTCGTTCGTAATGCCTTCTCGTTACCAAATGTTACGACAGAACTGCTTTATGGAAAGGTTGGCTATATTTCTTTAAGTTCTTTCTCAAACGATACGGCTTCCCTAATTTCAAAAGCGATTACGACATTAAAAAAACAAGGTGCGCAGTCATTTATTCTAGATCTACAAAATAACGGTGGCGGTTATGTTACAGCAGCCGAGCAATTAATCGGGATGTTCCCAAACACGAAAGATGCTTATAAATTACAAGAATCTACAGGCATATCCAATGTACGCGCACTTCAGCAAGCAGTGAAATTCCCTGCGAATACGAAAGTGCTCATCAACCAGTTAAGTGCTAGTTCTTCTGAAATGACTGCTGCTGCATTGCTAGATCAAAAAGCGGCAACTTTATACGGTCAAAAAACATATGGTAAAGGCTCCATGCAAGCGTTTTATGAACTATCCGATGGCTGCATTTTAAAGCTAACAATTGGTCATTTCCTCGGTCCTGCTAATACGGTGATTAATAATGTAGGGATAAAGCCAAATATTGCAACAACAGGAAATCCATTATTCCAGGCACATTATGATGCAATGACTTCTAAGCTTTCCGGTTACAAAGAACAAACAGGCCTAAAAAATGTAACAGCGGGAAATCCTTTTACAGTAAATTTCACTAAGCCTGTCGCTAACAAAATTAACACTTCTTCAGTGGAATTAGTCGAGCTTGGTGGTCAAGTCGTCCAAGCAACCATCACAAAGCAGCGCAATCAATTACTTGTCACACCCGCTCAACCTTTAAAGGCAGGGAAAGATTATGCGCTAATTGTACATCCAAAAAACAAAAATAGTAATGGGCAAACATTACAACAAGGCATTTATTTACCTATTCAAGTCGCTAAATAAATAAAAAACTGCGCAACTTCCTTAGATGGAGGTTGCGCAGCTTTTTTATCGTACTAATTTGCGTGAATCTGAAAAATAAATATGAGAAATCTCTTCTGCAAGCTGTTGTGGATTGGATTTGTATGTCAGTAAATTTGTTCGTGTTAAGCGCTCTATCGAACCAACCAAACTCTCCGCTAATACATGCGAATCCACACGCTGCGTAACATCATAATCTTGGCACTCTGTCTCAATAACATTCACCAAGTTCATGACAAATCGATCCTTCAGCGCTAGGGATTGCTCTGTCTCATAGAAACCTATTTTCGTTAAATTTGGATTCTCAATGAAATACTCAAAAATTTGCTTTAAGTGCTCTTGAATCATTTGATTTACATCGTTATTTGTCATCGTATGTACAGGATTGTTTGAAAAAATTTGGTTCAGACCATTTTGAAACTTTTCATTTAAATCATTGAATAATGATTCTTTACTTTGAAAGTACAAATAAAACGTCGGCTGTGTTAAATCGGCCGCCTTAACAATATCACTAATTTTCGTTTGATGATATCCATATGTTGAAAATAGTTCAACTGCCTTCTCCAACAATAATTGTTTGCTTCTTTCTCCATTTGAATTCACTTTGCGTCCTCTTGCCATACTTCTCCACCCTTATCTCTCTATATTTAGATGTTTAGTACTTTATAATTACCAAATATTTCACATTTATTATATATTAATTATCTTTCAAAATAAAGCTATCTATCATAAATATAACATTTTCTTTTAAATTTAGTAGTTCATTTATAATATTTATAAGTATCATTATAAAATCCCATATATTTCTCCGCAGTTCAAATCGCCCACGCAAGAAAGATTGACTTAAGGATAAGGTTACATTTGTATGACATTCCTTTTAAGATTGCGGTTTCTTCTATTATTCAACTGAATTAATTGCTAAAATGTTAATAGATTGAAAGGAGTGTGAATTTGTGTTCAAAAAAATATTCGGACTTGCGATCGCAGCAACGCTTTTCTTGTCCATTTCTACACAATCGAAAACGTATGCAAATGATATACAAGGACATTTAATGGTCCATGAGCTTACATATTGGGCAAAATTAGACGTCATTCGCCCAGATGCAAAGGGGAATTACAATCCAAACCGCGCCGTAACTCGTGGGGAATTCGCTTCTTACATTACGCGTGCACTGAATTTACCAGTATCTACTGTACATGTGTTTAAAGATTTAAAGCCTGGTGAGGATCGTACACTTGAAATTCAAGCGGCTGCTGGCTCAAATATTTTAAGCGGCTATCCTGATGGTACTTTCCGTCCAAATGAAAAGATTACCCGTCAGCATATGGCTGCACTTTTACAAAGAGCGTTAAATTACTCGAACGTCCCGCTATCTGGGGCACCGCTCACGTTTAAGGATAATAATAAAATTGGTGAGCAATTCAAGCCAGCTGTAGCAACGAGTGTATACTACAATATTATTCGTGGCTCACAAACATCTAAAGGGATTGTTTTCGATCCACAAGGGTCATCAACGATTGCTCATGCATCTGCTTTTTTATACCGCATGAACATAACGATTCAGCAATATGGTGCAGGAGCAGATGAAGACAATTGGGATCAAGGAGAAACAGAAACACCTCCTACTCCACCAACTGCACCGCCGACAAATCCAAGCAGTTACTATATTGCAAAATTATCAAATGGAGAGATCACAAAAAATCCAACTGTTTACTTCAATTACGAACAAGCAGAATCGGCACTAAAAGGCGCTTCCGCACAACTGATTTTTAAAGGTGATAAAATCGTCCATATGCCAAGCGGAATTGCATCTGCGGCTGATACAGCTGCTAATACTGTAACGATTTATGCAGATAAAGAGTTTAAAACGCAGTTAACTTATGCAGTAGAAGGTTCGGAGCTAAAATATTATAGCAACACTGAAGACTATGCCATCGTTCAACTTGCTGATACGAAAGGCTATGCAAAAATGAATGAGGTGACATTAACACCAACAAGCTTAACTAAAGGGAACAATGAATATTTTGTAGAGGGCGGTTTTTTAACGCATCGAACGTACAACCATGTAACACAAAAAAGTTATGGGGTTTATGTTGTTGGTGAGGCACCAGCCTTTATGAAACCTGGCACAAACTATTATAGCCAAGACGGGGTTAACTTTTATAGCGATGTGTTATTAACGAAAAAAGTCGGCACACATTATCCTTATTTCCAATTTACTTCTCTACGTCAGCATTCAAACTATACAGCTGAAGAGTTAGATACGATGATTATGACAATACTTGCAGAACGACAAGCAACTGGACAAGTGCGCTATGCGAATGCAACGACTGAATCTCGCTTAATTGGAATGGGCGCATTATTAAAACAAGTAGAAGCTTCTCATAATGTCAACGCGCTGTTCATTTTAGCGGCCTCAATGCATGAGGGCGATTACGGAATTAGCGTCAATTCGTTAGAGAAAAACAATATTTTCGGCATTAAAGTGTATGACTCAGATACGACATTAGGCACTGCTTACCCAAGCCGTGATGAAAGCGTCATGGCGTTTTTAAATCAATATGTTAATTTAAACTATGCACCACAATCAGGTAAGTTCGCGAAAGGCGTGGCTCCTGGTAACAAAACAGCCGGAATGAACGTCCACTATGCATCTGATCCATTCTGGGGTAGTAAAATTGCCGGACATATGTACCGCATGGACAATCGTTTCGGTCAAAAAGATTACAATCAAGTAAAACGTGCATTCGTTGCCAATAACGGGGATTTAGTCAATGCGCGTGCAGAAGCGTCTGCAACTTCTACTAAACTATTTACGTATCAGTCAAAAAATGTTGGGGAAACCGCTGTATTTGGCTATCCTGTTGCCATTGTAGAGGAAATGACAGGCGATGATGGCTACGTATGGTACAAGCTTTTATCTGACGAAGTTCCACCATCGCAATACGTTTGGGTTCGCTCAGATTTAGTGAAAGTGATTCCGAATAACTAACTTTTTAATGACTATGAAAAAGCACCTGAGCCGCGAATTGCGACTTAGGTGCTTTTATTCGGTTTAGCTTCTACTGGAGTCATTAGCGTCCAGAATTTTTGCGGTTATCCATCTATCTCGTAAATAACCTACAAGTTCCCAATTCCTACTAACTTATTGAACTCGGTTAATAAATGTTGCTAAATCATTTAGTTTTACGTGATCATTAACGCCGAATGTACCATCACCTTTACCTAATGTGATGCCGTTTGATGCTAAAATAGAAATATCATTTGAAGCATAGTGAGATTTCGAAACATCCGTAAATGTCACAAAGTCACCCTTTTGCTCTAAGTTAAACGCAGCAACTAACACTTTCGCTAATTGCGCACGTGTAAACGGTGAAGCTGGATTGAATTTCCCGCTTTCATCACCTGTAAATACACCTATTTTATGTAATGCCGTTACTGCACCCGCATATTTTGAAGTTGATTTAACATCTGCAAATGGTGTGTTTTTATCCGATGTATCTAGCCCTAACGCTTCTACTAGCTGGATTGCAACTTCACCGCGAGATGCATAAACTGAAAAATCAATCGTTGCATCTTTTACTTCTCCTGTTGATGCGACTACTTTACTAGCGTCAAAACTAGCAACACGTTTTGCACCGATATAGCGCTTTGCCCAATAAGATGAATTAAATTTTGCAACCGTTACACCTGTGCTTGTCCCTGCATGAATGAATTCGTTATTACCTAAATAAATTCCTACATGTGAAACACCACCAGTTGTATTAAAGAACACTAAGTCCCCCGATTTTAAATTAGCTTTTGAAACGGCTGTTCCTTGTTTATACTGCTCAGCAGCTGTACGGTCTAAGTTATGGCCTAGTTTGTTAAAAACGATACTCGTATACCCTGAACAGTCTAGCCCTTTAGCTGTAGTTCCCCCGTATACGTATGGTACCCCAATATATTGATGTGCTACTTTTGATAATTCTGAAGTTGATGCTGCTTGAGCTGTATTTGTATCCGTCCCTGCAAAAATCATAAATGCTGCAAAGATCGGTAATAAAATTCTTTTTTTCACGATTCAATGAAACTCCCTTCGAAGATCCGGCTTTAAATTATTTCGGCTGAAACAATTTAACCTACAAATAGAGTATCATATATTTTCGTGCTATAATTTTTCACTTATGTAACAGTTCATCAAAAGTTACACCTAAAACAAAAGTGAGCTATTTAACTCGATAAAGAGATTATAAACAACATTAAATACGAAATATCAACCACTTAATTCTTCGGTGTAATATTGTTGTAACACAAAATGAATATTTAACCATTTTTATCGGATAATAAGTATTAAATTGGATAATAGATTTATTATCTAGGAGCATTTAACGCATTAGAAAACGCCGCCTCCTAGTGGAAGCGGCGTACCAAAATTATTATAACCCTAATTCAAATACATAATTTTGCAATAAATTATAATTGGCAATGAGCATTTTTTGCTCTTCTGCTAGCTTTTCATATGCTTTCAATGCCGATATTGTTTTGGATTCGAACGTGCGCAAACTTGGATCGATGTCCTCAATCTGCTTCATTACGGATTTGGCTACTTTAATATCTTGTTCAGCTTGCTTTAAAATATCATAGTTTTGCACTTGGCGCTTTGAATCAGATGGTAGTTCCTTGTACGCTACCGCTGCCTTTTCTACATCCTCAACATAGGAGCTTGAGTTTCTTGATAAAGAGGCAATAATAGTGATTACTTTTTGAATTTCAGTCACGTCTAATTGCGATTCTTGTAATTTATAAAAGTTTGTCACTTTTAACTTTTCATCATTTGATAGACGGTCATATGCTAATTTCGCGGCTTCCAAGTTACCCAGGTAATATTTGTCACTTGGCTTTAACTTGTCAATTAACTCATACACATAAATAACATTCGATAAGTTCGAATATTTATCGATATTTGTTACGTAACTTTGTTGCTTCGAATCTAGCTTTTTCATTGCTGAATTCACTTTATCAAATTGGCGACTTAAATCGTTACGTGAATTACTTAAGCCTTCAATTGCATCAATCGCGACTTCTACTGGCTTAATATATTTTTCTTGTGCTTTTAACTCATCGATTAATGTTACTGCTTTTTTATTCGTAGAACTTAATGCTTTATATGCTTGGCTCGCTTCTTTTACCTTTGTAATAAATTCGTTCGGTGAAACTGAATTTAAAGCGCGAATTAATGCATCAACCGTTGCTCCCCCTGTTACATTCAGTTCATGGTCAGTTAATACGGATATATTCGAAATTTTTGCTTGCTGGTCAGCTGGCAATGCATTGTACAACGCTCGAGCCGCTTGCGTATCTGCTACAAACGTTTTACTCGACGTTTTAATGTTATTAATTGCATTCATTACATTGTATATAACTTTTAGTTCGCCCGTTAATTTTGCACTGTTTAGTAATAAACCGCGCTCTGCTTGCGTCAGCTTTTCATAAGCCTTTTCCGCACTCTTATATTTTGAAATAAAGGTACGTGCATTTGAAGGATCCAGCAATAAAATGCTCGCATCTAATGTTAAAACAGGCTTTAATGAACGTTCACGAGTCGTTAAATCTTTGTAGTTAGTTACAAGTTTTTGCTGTGACTTATCAAGTGCATTATACGCATTGCGCGCCGCTGTCAACTTCACGATATAGTCTTCCGCTGTTGGAATCGCTTCTTGAATTAATGCTACGACTTGTTCTGCACTTGTCATATTGTCTTCTGCAATCGTTAATTTTGAATAATTATGAACTAATGCTTGTTCATCTGGTGTAAGGGCATCGTATTCTGCACGAATTGCCGCTGTTTCCGCATGATACGTTTTACCACCCACTTTTAACTTATCAATACGATCAATTAAGCTCGCGATTTTTAGAACAGGCTGTAATTTTGAAGCATGATTATACACATTATCCTTTTGCTTCTGTGTCAGCTTTTGGTAAGCCTTTTCAGCAGCAATAACTTTTTTAGTATATGTTTTATCTATATTGGCTGGTAACTTCTCAATTAATGTAAACACTTTTAATGATGCTTTATAGTCCTTTTCGAGAGCCTTTAATAATGCTGCATTCGTTACACTGCGTTTCGCTGTTGAATCCATCGCCTTATATTCTGCTGTTAGTTTAGCCAACTCATCCATGAAAGCCTGTCCTGTTTGTGAGCTAAGTGCGTTAATTCTTTCTACCATCGTATGCGCAGAAGCGAGAATTTTTTGGAAGTTCTCCAATTTTGGACCGTATTCTTTTAGTAAACGTTCTTTTGCATTCGTTGGTACATCTACAGGAGACACGCCTGCTGTTAATGTTTTAAACTTTTGATCAGCAGTTGATACCTTGTCGCGGAAATCCTTTGCCGATGAACTGATGGCATCAATGTCTAGCATTAACTGAGCAACCTGAAGACTCTCTTGTAAAACAGGATAATTATTTACTGTTAGCTTAAGGTTTGCTGATAATTTCTCGTATGCTACATTAGCTGCTATTACCTTTTTAGCAAAATCCTTCGCGCCAAAATCAAGGTTTCCAATTAAAGTCACTACAGTTAATGCGGATTTATATTGACTCTCTAATGTAGTTATATGTGCACTATATTTCACTAATTTTTTCCCATTTGATGAAAGTGCGTTAAAATCTTTTCTGACTTCTGCTAACACTACCAGATCAACTGCGACTTGCATTGCTATAATTCGCTTGTCAATTGATATGGCCATATCTTTTTCACTGACTAAATCTTTAAGTTTTGCGTCCAATATTTTTTTCATGTTTTCTAAACCAATATCACTTGAACTCTTCCATGTAGCAAGGTTCGTGTTTGCAGTTTCTAAATCTTTTACATACGTTGCATTCGAGGTATTCAAAGCCATTATTGCTGCAGCGATTTCCATGTATGGTTTGAGCTCATCTAAACGAGCAATATTTGTAACTAACGGCTGATCAGTTGGAGACAAATCATCATAGCCTTTAACCGCTTTTTTTGTACTCGCAATAAAGTTCGGAATATCTTTTTCTGTAAATGTAACTGTTGAAATATCATTAATTTGCTTCATGACAGCCGCTGCAGAAATATTGGATTTTTCCCATGCAGCGAGTTTCTCTACATACTCTTTAAGTACATATTTTGGACCATTCACTAATAGTGCGTTATAGGCTTTGCGCGCTTCTGCTACAGCTGTATTTGCATTGGCGCTTTTGATGGCTTCAATTTTCTTTTCGACTATTATCGCATTGTTAATGCCCTGCTCCATTTCTTTTAGCGTTTCCAAATAGGTTACTAAATCCTTCGTTTCCGAATCCACTAGATTACCGTACGCAGTTCGTGCTTCAGATACTTTATCACGAAACTCTGCTGAATTTGCTGTCATTTTAGCTAAACTTTCAATCTTATTTATCACTTCCAATGCAGCTTCATTACCCGTTACTGCCTCATAATTCTCCACGAATGATTTTTGGGAATCATCGAAGGCATGTGCAACTGCTCCTGGTACTAATAACATCCCTGTTAAAACACCGATTTGTACATTCTTTTTCATCGTGTCATTCCTCTCTACTTATGTATCCGAATGTTTTTCTTAATTTTAGCGAATGTCACGAATTTAATTTTGCGACTACACAAAGCTGAATCCGGACGTAATTATACTTAAGCACAATTAACCTTCTATCTCTTACTACTAATATCGACCTAGAGCACTTTTATTCAAGTAAATTTATCATTAAGTAAGTCGCAATAAGGTATATTAAGATACGTTTTTCTTTAAAATTTCTAAAAGTCACCTTACAATATCTACAAAAAAGTCACCCTTTCAAAATAAAATGAATAGGGCGACTTTTAAAGTTAATTTCTTCCGTAATACTCAACAATCCCATTATAAATAGATTGTGCATAGGCTTCTATATGCTCATCACTTAGTAGCTTTGCACGATCTTCTGCATTACTTACAAATCCAAGTTCCACAAGAACTGCTGGAATTTTCAAGTTTTTAATGACAACAAAATCTGCACGCTTTACACCACGATTAGACGTACCAACATTTTTTACGATTGCGTTATTAATATTCGTTGCTAACACGAGGTCCTCTTTTTCGTTTTCATTTGATGTAACGCTATAATACGTTTCCGTCCCTTTTGCAGAAGTATTCGTTGCCGAATTGGCATGGATACTTACAAACATTTCACCATATTTATCCGTTGCAAATTTATGGCGATCATCAAGTGACGGATATGTATCCCCTTGACGCGTCATCAACACAGACGCACCATCTGCTTCTAATTTTTGTTTCACTAATTGACTGACTTTAAATACGATCGTTTTTTCAACAGCCTGACCACCTATTGTTCCAGGGTCTTTTCCGCCATGACCTGGATCGATAATAATAACGCGATCTTTTACTGGGTTTTCCGTCGTATTTTTTAAACGGATAAATCGTTTATCCACATAACCTACCGTACCTTGATAATCAATTTCTACCCAATGACCTGCAAATGATAATACATTAACGCTCGTACCTCGATCAATTTTTCCGAGTGAAGTAGCGCTTGCTGAATCACTTTCTCGGATATTTAAACCATTTACCGTTGCAATGGCAATTGTCTCCGTTTGCGTTGTCGGAATTTCACTTGGTTGTTCTGTTGGTTGTTCCGGTGTTACATCAGTCGGTTCATCCGGTATTTCTTCCACGGGCTTTTCCGGTTTTATTTCAGTTGGCTTTTCTGGCTTAATTTCAACTGGTGTTTCTGGTGTTTCTTCAACAAGTTCTTGCTCTGTTTTTGTAAATTCTTTCGCTACAAATGCGTATTGACCGTTGTAAGCAATTTTTAACCAGTATCCTTGCTCTTCAAATACAGAAAGTTCCTTACCTGTATTTACCTTGCCTAAAATATTCGTTGCATTGGCAGTTGAAGCACTTGAACGGACATTTAAATTATCCACCGATACGAATACTTTGCCGATCGCATCCGATTCATTCGGAACGCGGACTCCTTGAACAGGAAGGTCGAGACGATACTTATCCGATGACGCACGTGCAACAAATGACGAAAACTGCGCGCGTGTCACAGGATCCTTCGCACTATACTTCGTTGAATTGGCTGTCCCGTTCGTTATTCCATTATAGTAAATCGCTGCAATATATTTATAGTAAGGGTCATTTGCTGCGACATCATTAAACGGTAAAGATAATTTTTCGGTTTGCTCGATATTTAATTTGAATGCCCTCGCTAATACTTTACTCATTTCATTACGAGTAAGTGGCGTTTTCGGTTCGAATTTCCCAGGCGAGTATTCGCTAAAATAGCCTAGCTGAACTGCACGCTCCACATACCCTGACAATGCAGCACTTTTCTTTAAATCGATATCCGAAAATGTTGATTTTTTTACGACTAATGGCTTTTCACCAGTCGCTACAACGACCATCTTAGCAGCCTGTCCACGCGTTACTGAATCAGATGGCTTGAATACTCGTTTACCATTTTCGATCGAACCTTCTAAAACGCCTAATTCGATTAAGTAGTGAATTTCACCATAGGCCGGATGCGATGAAGAAAGATCCGTGAAAGTAATGGATGCTTGTGCATTTTGAACATTAAACAATGAAAATACGAGAAGTACTAATAGAAAGCTAATTTTTTTAATCGACACGCATTTAACCTCCCTGAGCAAATTATTACTTTATATTTTATCAAATAATTCCAATATTTACACTAGATTTGGATAGATTCACCTTATTTATCCGATAAAATACCCTATTTTTTCGCAAATAAGTTGACGATATACAAGTTGCCATCATTCGCTCGCTTTACACCGATACCAGTTGTCGTATAGTGCGCATTTAATAAATTTTCACGATGGGTTGGTGATGCAAGCCAAGCATCGACCGTTTGCTTAGGTGTTTTAAAGTTTCGTGCTAAATTTTCACCAAAGCTTACATATTCATAATCAAAAAGAGTCGCCATATCCCAAGGGTCCCCGTAAAAAGGCGATGTGTGGTCAAAATAACCACGCTTTATCATGTCTTGCGCTTTAATAATGGCGAGCTGACTTAATGCTGGATCTTGCGCAAGTGCATTTAATCCTTTGCTTACTCGAATTTCATTAATTAGTGCCACCACTTGATTTGACCAACTTTTATGGGCAGTCGTTGTCGAAATATAATCCTTCGCCAAATAGTCGTACACAAGGTTGTAATTACTCAATTGTTTTGTAAAATGAATGCCACGCACCGTTAACGAAGCAAGTTGTGCACGTGTCACATTTGAACGAGGGCTAAATTCCTTCTTTGTAATCCCCTTAATAATCTCGGTATCTGCAAGCGACTCTACATAATCTTTCGCCCAATGATTTTTCGGCATATCTATAAAAGAAGCTTTATTTTTCTGATCGATTTCGATTTGAAAGGCGAGGGTAAGAATTTTAGCAATTTGATCTCGTTGCACAGGCTCCTCTGGTTTGATTTTATTATCGTTTTGGATAACACCTAGTTCCGCCATCTTCTGAATTTCTTTGTAAAACGGATGCGTAGGCGAGACATCTGTCGCCTTTAATTGAAAGTCCGATTCCAATGAAACCCCTGTCGCGCGGGCAATAACTGCAATCGCCTCTGCACGAGTAACTATCTCATTTGGTTTGATATGTCCATTAGTTGGCGCGTCTAACACACCTATTTCAATTAACTGCACTAAATCTTTTGCAGCCCAATGTGACTTACTTAAATCTTGATAATCAAGCGTTGCTGAAATTTTTGGACTTTCGGCATTCGTTAGCTCGATTGAAACGGATTGTCCAAGCATTACTGTTAACACACTTAGAATTGCTATTTTTTTTATCATCATAACCCACCTATTCGTGAATTTTCATCCTATATTAGCGAATATTATCACAAAAATTATACCTTAGCTCTTAATTTGCGAAATTCTATGGAAATTTCACGATAGAAGTAACGTGGATTGCGATTAAGTTTTGGTATGGTTTCTGTCAATATATAGCGAGGAAAAATCGGCTGATTAAGTTTGGCTTATTTTATCGCGTTTGGCTCATAAGCATGATTTTTTGGCTTATTTCCTCTGTATTTTGGCTCATAATGCCTCGAGCTTGGCTTATTCTCCCTCAAACTCGGCTAATAACACCCCACTTTTGGCCAATAAAACCCCTTCCTCAGCATTCTCTCCATAAAAAAACGTACCATTTCGATTTTTAATCAAAACAGTACGCTTTTCATCTAACTTTCTATTTATCTAATACTTTCGATAAAAATGTTGCAAATTCCGCACGTGAAATTTGTTTATCTGGACGGAAAGTATTATCTGGATAGCCGCCCGTTAATTGATTGCTATAAACCGTTTGAATCGCTTCATATGCCCAATGTGAGCTTTTCACATCTTTAAATGGTAATTTCGTTGTCCCTGTTAAATTATACGCACGTTTTAAAATCGTCGCCATTTCCGCGCGTGTTAACTTATCATCTGGACTGAACTTACTTGCTTCGCGCCCTGTAATAATCCCTTTTTCAGACACAGCCGCAATCGCATCATAAGCGAAGTGATTGCTCTTCACGTCTGTAAAGCTTGGGTTTGCCGTTTTAGAAATACCTAATGCACGCGCAATAATTGTTGCTGCC
Organism: Solibacillus cecembensis; assembly: GCF_001439635.1. Taxonomy (GTDB): domain Bacteria; phylum Bacillota; class Bacilli; order Bacillales_A; family Planococcaceae; genus Solibacillus; species Solibacillus cecembensis. The sequence goes on from NZ_LMBZ01000005.1 coordinate 141,682, forward strand.
TCTGCACGCGTAATTGTGCTATCAGGCTTAAATGTACCGTTTGGATATCCTTTAACTAATTCTTTCGTGTTCAGAAGTTCAATCGTCGAACTTGCCCAATGCGCAGCTTTCACATCTGTATACATTAATTCTTTATATTTATCATTATAAACCGCTTGTAATTTATCAAAGTACACGATACCGCGATTATGATTCGATACATTTGGTTCCGTTACATAAATGCGGTCAAATTGAATTGGGAATGAAAGGTCTTGTGGAATAGTCGCCGTCACATACTTCCAACCTGTCCAATTGAAGCCGCCCTGCTCTGTAAAATCAACGGTATGCTTTGTTCCATGACTATCAACCACGTTGGCACGTAACCAATGATTGCCCGCATCTCCGTAAACCCATACGCCTAATTGCTTTGGTGTACCGGCAATGGCGATTGGTTTATTGGCCGCTGCATAAACCGCTTTTGTACCTGTGTCAGCTGTTGTAAAGTCATACGTTAATTTTAATGAAGATGAACCTTCACGGAATGGCTCCGCTTTCGAAGCATTGCCGATTGTTGCCTTCGCTTTTGCCGCGCTCGCAGTCCATGCCGCTGCATTATCAAATGAATCGAGTAAATCAACTGATTCTGGCGCTTTTGTCACCTGCACAGCCACTTCAGAACGTACTCCCTCATAAACTCCTACAATTTTACCAGTACCCACTTTTGTTGCTTTGAATGTATTGCCTTCAATTTGGCCAATACCCCCTTCAACCGTCCATTTTACGTTTTCAGGTTGAATGGTAACAGGGTTTAAAAATTCATCATAGCCTGATGTAACCGTTAAATTCGTCGTTGTTTCAATCGCCATTTGTTTGGCAACACCACCCATTGTAATGGCTTTTAGTTTGCCTGGAGGTGCCGAGTTAATAACTTGTAACGTTGCTGAAACTCTTCTCTCACTACCACCTGATGGACGATTTACGAGTGCTGGTGCTTCCTGTCCTGGATTTCTTACAACCATTGTCGTCGAGCCACCACCGTCTAAATTAATCGCCGAGTGCGCGCCCTTTGAAATTAAATACGATGCTAAATCCGGTAAATTCGTTCCATTACTATGACCTTCTTGACGGCCATCCACCGTAACTAAAAATACCTTTTTACCCGTCGCATCAATCGCTACTGCTGTACGATCGCTTCTTGTTTTCGAAAATCCTTCTGATTGTGGCATCGAAATATTCACTTTGCCATCTTTCACAAGTAATGGACCTGCCGCTAAAATAAATTTCGCATTCATCCATTTTTCATCAATTCCTAAGTCCACTTGAACCTGTGCCCCTACTTCAAGGTTTTCAAACTGACTTGCTAGCTCTTTATTTTGAATCGAAATAACAAAGCCATCTGCTGGAACTGCCGAATTACCTGTTTGCCCATATGGCGTAACGCTTTCTACTGTCCCTGTAATGACATCGCCAAAACTTAATGTTTCTGTATTTTTCGATGCACCCGTTACAACAATTTCAAGACCCCAGTTATTCGTGTTCGTTGATGCTTCACTCGCCGTATATAAAACGGTTGCATTCGGAGTTCTTTCATAGTTAATACGATCAATTGTATGTTTCCCACCATTTACTGTGAATGAAACATCTGTCTTATAGTAATCTGCAATCGCTTTACCAGATTGCGAAACACCAAAAGCTACTGGCTGTTGCGTCGGACTATTGGCTGTATCACCTAAAATCCCATAATTCACTATGACATTATTATTCACTAATAAATTGAGTGGCGTTCCATTTCCCGCAAAATAAGCAGCATTTGTCGCACCAACTACACGGTGTCCTTCATAATTATTCGCTTTCGCTATGTTTGTCGTCGTTTTTAATGAATTAATTGGATCCGGTAAACCGATTTCCAATGATGTGTAGCTATTCAATAAATCAATATGTAAGGAATTGACTACTTCTTTTAAATCCTTCGATTGATATCTTTCTTGGAAATATGTCACGCCTGGTGAAACGACTTTTTGTTGTGAATCTATTTTCGTGTCAAATGCCGCTGATACGTTTGCTGTATGTATGGAAACTTGTAAAAATAACAAGGCCATTCCCATGTATAATATTCTCTTAAACAATTTATTTTCTCCCCTATTTCTATAGATTTCCCTTCAACGAATATATCATAATTCTAGGCGGAAAAGGTTGATTTATTGAAATTGAAATATAAGTCATTCAAATTTAATAACTTTGGTTGGAGAGCATTAAATCACGAAAAAAACATGCAATTTCGACTAAATGCCAAAATCACATGTTTTCTTCACTCAACTTATTCTTATCGTGTTTCCACATATACCGCTACTGGAAGGTTACTGCCGCCAGCATGGATGATTTCTAACTCAATCTTGTCAGATTTTTTTGAAGTTCGTAATACCGGAAGTTGAACAAATTCCTCACCCGGCTTAAGTGTTGGGATTAAGTATGTTTTTCCATTCATTTTAACCGCACCACTGTAAACACCACCACGACCGGCGATTTTTACTAATACATACTTCAGTTTACCAGATGGATTTACAACTGGAATATCTACCTTGTACGTCATACCAAAATGACCTGGATTCCCCACTGTACCATCCATCTTATCCAATGAATTTTCAGCAGTTAATAAATGGTCTGTTTTACCATTTGAAATATTATAACCTACTTGCTCAGTATCCACTGTATATTCCGGTAATGTTACTTTTAACGATGAACTTGGCCATACGCCACGTGGATGTGCCGCATACTGATTAATCGGTACAACTGGTGAATGGATCGATGCTAAGTCTGGATTTTCTTCTAAGCTAATTACTGTACGGACAGTATAGCTACCTGCCCCGCCACTCACTTTTCGTACATCAAAATCATGTGTAAAACCAAGTAAATAACTTATACCAAGTTCATATGAATCAATTACTTTTGTCTCGCCTGGTGCAAGTGTAAATTTCTTTTCTCTCGCATCAGCTAAAGTGTTTGTTAATACGGCATCTGATAACGGTAATCCCACATCAAATGTGCTCCAACTGTTACTCGTAACTTGCGACATCCCTTTTGAATTCGTTATTTCTAGACTCGCATTATCTGATGTGTTTTGAATCGTAATGGCAATCGTAGCTCTTTCCCCAAGCTTGTTAATATGCCATCCGTATACACGGTGTAACTTACTATCTATTAACCCTTGTACTTTATATTCCGATAATGTTTCATTCGCTCTCGAAATACGGTCTGGCGTTAATTCCTCAGGGTTATCACTCACAAGTAATTCGCGATTCCCATCCAATGAAACGTTTTCTACTAATTGTGGAACCTTTAAAAAACCATATGATTTTTCTAAAAAGTCACTCGTCAACATGTAATCATACATTGAAATATACATCGTATTTGACTCGGCTACATAACGGAGCGAGCCACCATTTTTAAATGAATCGATAATAAATTTCACTGGCACATACATTTTCTCACCTTGCATGAATGGCTTTTCAGCACCTGTATACAAGTCATCGTTTATGAAAATATTACTGCTTCCATCTATAAAACTAAAATGCAGACCTGAAATCGTTAATTCTAAACGATCTTTTGCTGTCCACTCTTCATAACTATTTTGAAGATGATCAACAAAATAAGTTGATGGGATATACATACGGCCGCCCTTATTAACAATCGGGTCGTCCATCATAATCTTTTTATTATTCATATATAATATATATTGAATTTGTGGAATTTCCGGAACTTCTGGAGTTTGGTTTTCCTCCCCATCTCCCGTGTCGTTTAATATTACTTCAACAACTTGTTTCTCCTCATCCCAATAAACACTACCATCTGAATTTTCACTTACAAAACGCATCGGAATATACGTGCGGTCTTTATAGACAATCGGCGCAACAGAAACTTGTACTTTATTGCCATTTACTACCGCCGTTTTTGAATTGATCGTTAAATCAACCGTTTGATTATTACGAATACTACTCGCCATTTTCTTTTCTTGGTTCCAATAAACTGTGGCACCAATCGCTTCATAAAAGTCTCTCATCGGTAAAAGAAGATGCCCTGAATCATTCAAGATTGGGTCCTTAAAAAGAATCTCTTCTCCATTTATAATGATTGTTACATTATTTTTCTCGATTAAATTCTTTTTAACAGTTGTTTTCTTAACGCTAGTTTCTTCAATATTTGCTTTCTCAACAACGTTTTCTTCAACGATTGTTTCAATGCTGTTCTCTTCAACATTTATTGTTTCAATATTGCTTTCTTCAACGATTGTATCTGCGTAACTTAGTTCTGTATTTGTAACATTAAACGTCACAAAGGCTAAAAAAAGTACTGTAAACCATTTTTTCATTTGTACGTTGCTCCTCACTCAATTTAAAATTCTTTCCCATCATACCATAGCCAATTCAAGAGATGAAATGAATCTGCGCATTTTTGGATTATTTTGGATCAACGAAAAGAATTAACTTTTTATTTGACTATTAACGTAACCGCAATATCGCGACCAGGCGTTGTTACATACTTGCCATTTGCATATAAACCGCTTGATGCACCACCATCAAAATTCATGGCATCAACCGCACCTAATTGTTTCAAAATAGAAGCGAGCTGTTGAATTGTTGCACCTGGTGTCGTCACAAATAGTATTTGTCGGTCTTTTGAAATGCCAATGGCACTTCTCGCACCTGGTGAACTTAAAACTTTATGACTTTTAAATCCTTCTGCTTCCGGATTTAACGTCACAACACCATTCGTTAATAGACGCGGACCGATTTGCAGAGCTTCTTGAATATTACCTTGCTGGAATAATTCCATAAACTGCGCTCCCGGTAAAATGCCTACATCTCCGTCCTTCGTATAATAAAAAACAGAAAACTTAGGATCGAATGGTTTTACGCGCTCACCGTTCATCACAAGTCCGTTATACACTGTGCGGTAACTATTATTTGTATACGCATCAAAATAATTTCCATTCATAGCGACTACTGCTTGATTTGCTTTGGCAATCGATGTTAACTTATCGACAGAGCCTAACTTATTATTTGCTAGTTCCACATGAAGTGATGTATTAGGTGCTAATAAATTGACGGAAACGACATTAACCGAAAGATTTTTCCCGCCAGCGTTGATGCTCTTTTTCTTAACAGACACTTTTGGTTTATTAACAACCGCTTCTTTGTAAGCCGAAATTTTATATGTATTTTCTCCCACTTGATAGGACACTTGTCGATTCACTTGATTCCATGTCATTGGAACATCAAATAAAAACGCCACTTCTCTTACAGGTACATACACGGCATTGTGAACCATTTTTGGCTGTGTATCCATTTGCTTTAACACAATACCATTTTTCTTAATTACTTTACTGCCCATTGTCAAAGTGTAGACTTCATCAATTGTTACAACCTTTTTCTCATTATCCCACTTTACCGGTACAGAAAACGTTTCAGCAACCATGCGTAACGGTACAAGCGTACGATTTGTCCCATCTTCAATTACGCCATACGAACTTGCTTTGGCTTCATACCCCGCTGCACCTAAACTAACTAGTACAGCTAGAAATGCAACGACCATCTTTTTCAACATAATTTATTCTCTCCTTATCTATTGAATCCTTTCATTATAATGCATATTACTAGGATCAACACATAAAATTTGGAAAGTTTACCTCATAAAAAATGGGACTCCTAATTTATAAAAAAGGTTCCGCTTCGGATTTCTCCTAGACGGAACCTTTATTAATTCAATAAGTTAATAATCTAAGAGAAATTATTTAACGTCGATTGAAGTGAAGTTTAATTCGTTTGAGTTAACATCTTTAATGTTAATTGTTGAAGCTGGTTTGATTGTAATACCTGCAGTTAAATCTGCTCCAGAAATTGTACCACCAGAAATAGTTAATACAAGTGTAGTTTGTGCTGTTGCTACTGCAGCAGAAACTTTTAGATTTGATTCTTTACCACCAATAAATAGTACGAAATCTTTCTCTTCTCCAGCATCTACATTTGTAACTTTTTCAGAGAATGTTAAGTTGATTTTATCATTTCCGTCTAATTCAGCTTTTGCAACTGTTGGACGTACATTTTCATTTAAGTTAACTGTAGTAATGAATTTATCCATTGTTACTGAAGAACCTAATGCTTTTACATTTTGTACAGTAATGTTACGTGCACCATCAAATGTTAATGAATCTTGTTTAAATTTCAATGTAACTGTTTGTTTACCATTAACTACTGCTGCTAAAGTAGCTGATTGTACTTCTGCGCCGTCAACGTTATAGTTTGCAATGTTTGTTGCTGATTCGCCGTCTACTTCACCAGTGAACGTTACAGTTACTGTATCATTTGTTGTTTTAGTAGTTGTTGCAACAACAGAAGGAGCACCTAATTTTGTTACGTTTGAAGCAAGATCTTTACCACGAGTAAATGTTGCTGAAGTTTTAGCAACTTTAATATCTGATAATAAGCTTGTTACTGTATTAGATTCGATATCCAATGTGTATACAGAACCTTCTTCAGTTGCGAAGTCTTTAAGAGCAGCGCGTACTACTTTTTTGTTTGATTTAGTCGCATATTTAACTGCTACATTGTTCTTAGTTACTGAAGTTGAAATAAAGTTTTTATGAGATGTTCCAGTTACATTTACTGTTCCTTCAGTCACTTCTTTATCGAAAGTTAACTCAAGGTATTCAACACCATCAACTGTTACTTTTTCTACAGAAGTTGCTTTTGGCGCTGTAATATCTTCGTTAAATGTAACATTTTTCGTTACATTTTCACCTTCTTGACCAGATAAATCAAAAATGTTGCTTACTACTACTTTTTGAATGCCTTTTAATGCAGTTGTAGTTGTCACTTTATACTCATTTTCTGCAATTTCTTCAATAGAAGTTGCTGCGATAACAGTAGTTCCTACAGTTACTTTTGGCTGAGCTCCTAAATCTTTTGAGAATTTAATAGTGAATGTTTTAGCACCAGTTTGTGTAATTTCAGAAACAGTTGGTAAAATACCATCAAGTGGTAATTTAGTAATTGTTACAGTAGATGGGTTTGGTGATAACAGGTTACCCGCTTTGTCTTTTAAACCGTTAAATGTAGCTGTAATTGGTGTGTTTACTTTGATACCAGCTGCTGCTAAGTCAACGATAACATAAGTAGCACCTTCAGCAATATTAACTGTATCACCTGTAGTTAAATTTGTACCATCAGCGTATTTTAATTTTGCTGTATGTGCTTTAACTGGCTCAGAGAATTTAACTTTTACTTTGTTCGTAGCAATTTGTTCAGTACCAACAATTGTTGGAGCCGTTGTATCTGCTTCGATTGTAACCATTTGTTTGTGCTCTTTAAGCTTTTTACCGTCAGTTGATTTTAAACCTTTAACAGTGAAGTCATAACGTTTTTCTAATTCATGTTGAGTTGTAAGAACTAATGTTTTACCATCTTCACTTAATTCACCAGTGAAAGTACCTGGAGCTTTATCGTCTAAAGATTTAATTGAAACTGTATCATGAGTTGTTGCTAATGCACCTTTAATACCGTTTGCAAATAATGTTTCTTTATTTACAGCTTTAGAGAATTTAATTGCTACTTGAGTTGCGCTAGTTGCAGCAATTGATTCAACTGTTAATTCTTTCGCAGCTTCTTCAACTTTAGCGATTTTTGCTTCCGTTGCTACTACTAATTCTGTTGCAGCGTTAATTGTCGCTTGTGCTTTTGCAGCTTCATCAGCTGTAATTGCTTTTGCTTTTGCTTCTCCAGCTTTTACAGCAGCATCTAATGCAGCTTGTGCTTTCGTAATTGCTGTTTTTGCAGTTGCTACAGCCGCTTTTGTTTCAGCGATTGTTTCGATTTTAACTTCAACTTCTAGAGCTTTAGTTGCTTTTGCTAAGTCAGTTAATGCGTTTGCTAATTCAGCAGCATAATCAACTTCTTCAGCAACGTCAATTGCACGTTTGAACATAACAGCAAACTCTTGACGAGTGATTGAATCATTAGCCGCTAATTTACCGTCTTTACCGTTAATTACGCCGTTTGCTACTGCTGTTGATAAGTACTCTTCAGACCATTTACCTGCTACAGTTTTAGCATCTTTGAATGTAGATAAATCTGCTTCACCTGTTAAACCGTAAGCTTCTACGATCATTTTTGCAGCTTCTGCACGAGTTAAGTTTGCTTTAGGAGCAAATAAACCAGCACCAATACCATTTACAATACCTGCATTTGATACTGCAACGATTGGGCCATAGTACCAATCTTTTGCAAATACGTCTTTGAAATCTTCAGTACCTTCTTCAGATAATTCTAAAGCAGCTGTGAACATTTTCGCAGCTTCTCCACGAGTGATGTTACCACGTGGGTTGAATGAACCATCTGGGTTACCACCGATTACTTCTTTTTCTGATAAGAAGTCTACTGCTTCTGTAGCCCAAGGTGCGATTTTATCAGCATCTGTGTAGTTAGCAGCTGATGCTACTGGTACGATTGCTGATGCTACTAATGCTGCTGTAGCAGTTGTTGCTAAAAATTTACGACTTTTATTAATTTTTGACATGGGAAAATTTCCTCCTAATATGCTTCTTTATACGAATCACCTAAAATAGCGATTACACATAGTTTTTTAGTTGAGCCATTACCTTATCTTTCTTCTTATGTATTTAAGAGAATATGACGGATTAATGATTGCTCTGAAATTACTTATCTATTAAAAGATATAGATAATGCAATTCCAATTGATTATAGCACAGCCTACATTACATTTTTGTTAAAAAAATATTACAACGAATCCAATATTATGATATTTACGAGATATTTAATATAATTAGTGGGAGTGCTGGAATTTTTTTATTACATATACCATTATTTTTATATAGCCTAAATTACTATTGGCTTTTTTTGGGGAGCTGATAGTTCGAGTTTTGGAGTTTATTAGCTAATTTAATCCACCTACATTTTGATTAGCACCCATTCAATCCCAACCAAAAAAATCCCCACAAATCTTCCTATGGTAGAAAGACGAGTGGGGGGTTCCCTTTTATTCAATTCACATATATCCGCGTACAAAAAACAAATAAATCTCACCAATCAATTTTCACGTTTTTTACGATAAATATAGAAACCCGCCGAAGCAGCACCAATAAGCAAAACCAATCCAGCTGCTAATAATCCCCCTAAAATAGATGACCCTTGTGACTCGGCTGGTTCTCGCTTCATATCACTCTCTTTTTCAGTCACATTTTCTACAACAGGTGACTCTTGTTCCCCTGTTGCTACTTGTTGCTCAGCTACAAACTTTTGGACTATATCCAATGAATTTTCATACGTTTCATACTGATCCACATTCAAACCATCAATATACTCTACCGTATCGATATAAATCCATTTCACACCTGATTTAAATGGTAGGCGCTTCAAAAGGACATACCCTTCTTTTAACTTCTCCCCTGCAATTAGCATTTGCTCATTCGATTCAGAAATAGCGATATCAACAGGCACTTCATAATCCACATATTGCAATGCCTCATAGCCTGTTTTTAACGATTCAATGCCGACAAGCTGACGATAAGTGTACGTTTTCGGAAGTTCTTCCAACTTTTCAAAGGGAAATTCATACGTTTGCTCGTCCAAATGACGGAAATCAACTGAAGCTAAATTATTGAATTCCTCGGTATCAATTTTCACACCATAAAAATCATAAATGACCGCATCAATTGGCGCCCGCTCAAAATAATGCATTCCTTCTTGCGCAAACTCCACGTCACTTTTGGCGAAATAATTCCCATCATAGCCAGCTAAGCCATTGATGATGCCCTTTTCAACATTTTTCACGTAAGTCGCCGCATTGCGTTGGATCGCCTGATCATAAGGTACTTCTAATAGAAGGGACTGTGCTAATTTCACCTTCAATTCATCAAGTCCCACGACTCCCTCAAGCTGTTTTTTATCCGAAAGTACAGCTGACGCCAATTCCAAAATTTCCTGCTTCGTTCGCTCTACCTTAAATGAAAAATCAGTCGCTAAAGAGGCCGATTGATAATCATCGCTATAAATAATTTTGGCACCTTTCGCCTTTTCATAATAGGCAAATAACTCATCAAATTCCTTTTCTAATAAAGTCGTCGTTTTGCCATCACGAGATACGGAATAGTTGTCTTGATAAACCGTTTCACCAAATTCATTCGTCTCTTTGCCACCCGTATAATCTTTCGAAGCAACTTGCTCACGCGTTAGCGTCAGTTCCTCCACTTTTTTATTACCCGACTGCACAATATAATACGAATTCAAATAGGTATTCGTCGCAATTTGAAATGAATTTTTCCCACCGCTTGCCTCGTAATAATCGGTTTTCGCCTGGTCATTTAATTCAGCGAGCTTATATTTTTTTTCTGCGTTCTTTTGTGCATGGTGGAACAAATATTGATCCGTTGTACTTTTTAAAACAGTTAGCCCATGCTTTAAATTCTTTTGATAGATGACTTTCTCACCACTATAAATAGTCGCTACATACTGCCCTTTTGAAGGGTTCGCATCCGTCACAACATACAGATCCTCTACCCCGTCCTGCGTAAAATCCGCAACGAGTGCATAAATAAGGTCCACCGTTTTATCCAATTTCTTATAATATGTCGAATAAATCGGCAATAAATCTTGATTAAATGGTGTTAATGATTCATTTTTCACCCAACCAAGCCTACCCTTATAGTCAATTTTCGTCCAACTTGCCTCCTGACGAACAAGCGCTACACGCGTCCCCTGCTTTAAAGTCATGATTTTCATCCCATTCGCATCCGCGCTCGCTGTCATCACCGTCCCATCTTCAGGAACAATCGTGTAATACTTTATTTCTTCAGCCAATGTTCGCGGCACAAAACTAGCGCTAAACAAAAAAAGCGCCAGCACTAGCATGACTAACTTCTTCATCTTATTCTTCAACTCATTTCTTCTATGTACATACTTATGATTTTAACAAAAATTAGCTAGCGCGTGTGAGGAGAATTTGAGGACAGTACTACTAAACCTTCAACTATCGTATTTTTAATTTAAAATTGTTCGTGCATCAGGTACGTACTATTTTTTTACTTGTCATCGAATGATTAGTCCTTATATTTAAAACACCAAAAAGAGAAAACAATATATACACACATTTATACACATATTTGCACATACGATATATTAAGGGGGGGGAAATATGAGAGAAGAGGAAGAAATTATGCCAGCTACAATGGAACATTAGACAAATAGAAATTGAGTTGCCGAATCACAATCGTCTTCAAGCATCTGATTTACGCTACAGTAAAAAATGGAAGACTCTACTACAAAATTATGCAACGGTTGAAATCATTTCTAGTGGGGAAACAATCGCTCAATTGAATAACCCAAATTTAATTCCCGATTTAATCCATAAAATTAAAGTGCTTGAACAAGAAGTTGAGTAATTAAAAATAGAGCAACTTTATAGCAACCCACTTCAGGAAAAGAATTTATTAAACGGCACAGCGCTAGAGAATACAACTAATGCTTTATTAGATCAATATTTGCAAAACGGAGAAATTAAATGACCTTTTTTGTATCTTTTCTTTTTATCCCCTCTTCTAGATTCAAACTCCCATACATCAAATACCTTTATACAAAAACAAAAGCACTGCAGAAATTTTCATTCTACAATGCTTTTGGTAAAGTTACTAACTGCTTATCCCCACTTAGCGACTTTTTTTAAATTTTGTTGTTGCCTTATGTTCAATTCAAATAAGACCACTTCGTATATATTGTAGTTTATTTATATAATTTTCACAATATAGAAATGAAATGCTATAACATTTCTATATTTTGCTGTTCATCAAAACGCCATTTTTAGCTCATCAATCAACTGTTGAGCGGATTCTAGGCTTGCCTTATTTACGCCAACATAAAACTTACATTTCGGCTCTGTTCCAGAAGGACGAACGGTTACCCATGAGCCATCTTCTAAAATGAACTTCAACACATTTTCTTTAGGTAGCTGAATAGATTCAGTCGTACCATCATTCATCGTTGCCATTCCTGTTAAATAATCCTCTACGCGCGCGACAACAATGCCAGCAAATGCTTTTGGTGGATTCATACGGTAATCATTTAGAATGGCCTTCATTTGCTCTTGGCCATCTTTGCCTTCAAACGTTTTTGAAATTAACGCTTCTTGATAATAACCAAATTGCTCGTATATATCATTTAACGCATGTAATAATGTTTTTCCTAAAGTTGCGTAATAGGCAGCCATTTCTGCTACTTTTAACGCCACTTGCACCGCATCTTTATCACGCGCAAATGTTTCGATTAAATAACCGTAGCTTTCTTCATAGCCAAATACATATGTGTGTGATCCCGTCGCTTCAAATTCCGCAATTTTTTCTGCAATATATTTGAAGCCGGTTAACGTATCAATTGTTTCAACACCAAAGTGAGCGGCAATTGCTGTTCCTAGCTCTGAAGTTACAATTGTCTTTAACATCACCCCATTTGTTGGTAACGTGCCATTCTCTTGCTTTGTTTTTAAAATATAATGTAGTAACAATGCTCCTAACTGATTGCCTGTTAACAGCTCATAATTTTCACTATTACGAACGGCAACACCTAAACGATCCGCATCTGGGTCTGTTGCCAATAACAAATCGGCACCCACTTGCTTCCCTAGCTCAATTGCCATAGAAAACGCGGCAGCTTCCTCAGGGTTTGGATAGGCAACCGTTGGGAATGCACCATCTTGCACCGCTTGCTCTGATACAAGATGCACCTCTTTAAAACCAAATTGCTGCAAACCTTCTACAACCGGAACTAAACCAGCGCCATGTAACGGTGTATACACAAGCTTCATATTATAATCAATTGCATCATTATTTTTCAATGTCAATAATTGCGTCATAAACTTCTCATCTAAATCTGTTAAAATCCACTGAAGTAAATCAGTTTTTTCTAGCTGTTCAATTTCCGCCACAACAATGTTAAAAATATCCTCAATTTCATTCATGTGCTGGATAATCGCATTGGCTCCAGACGGAACAAGCTGCGCCCCATCCTCACCGTACACTTTAAAGCCATTGTACTGTTTCGGATTATGACTTGCGGTAATGACAACGCCTGCATAAGCATTCAACTCACGCACCGTGTACGATAATTGCGGCGTAGGACGTGCTTCTTTATACACATAAGCTTTAATACCATTTGCACCGAGCACACGAGCCGTTTCACAAGCAAATTCATAAGAAAAATGGCGTGTATCATAAGCAATAACGACACCACGCTGTTTCGCTTCTTCACCATTCGACGCAACATAACGAGCTAACCCCTCAGCAACACGACGAATCGTAAAAATATTCATACGGTTTGTCCCCGCACCTAACACACCGCGCATACCACCTGTACCAAAAGATACGTACTGGTAAAATCGGTCTTCAATCGCAGCCGTATCCCCTACGATTAACTTCAATTCCTCAGCTAAATAACCAGGTAATGCCACTTCCTGCCACTGATGAAACAATTCATTCCCAACCATTATTTCGCCATCTCCCCTACTTGCAACAACTCTAGCATTTTACGTTTATATGCCTCGACACCAGGCTGATCAAATGGATTCACTTCAAGTAGGCAAGCACTCATCGCACAAGCTTTCATAAAGAAATAAATTAAATACCCTAGATGATACGCATCAAGCTTAGGTAGCTCTAGCTGAATAACAGGTACACCACCCTCAGCATGCGCAAGCGCCGTCCCTTGTTTTGAAATGGCATTGATTTCATTAAATGTTCGATGCGATAAATAATTTAAACCATCTTCATTGCGTGAATCAAATGGCACCTTTAAATCCCCTTCAATTTCATGAAAGTGCAGCAATGTTTCAAATAAGATTGGCTTACCATCTTGAATAAATTGACCAATAGAATGCAAGTCCGTTGAAAAGTTCACTGTGGATGGATAAAGGCCTTTTTTCTCTTTCCCTTCACTTTCACCAAACAGCTGCTTCCACCATTCATGGAACTTATTTAAACCTGGTTCAAATGATGCGAGAAGCTCAATAGAATAACCTTCCTCATATAACATATGGCGCATGACCGCATATTTGTAAGCATCATTTTTCGATAAATCTGATTCAATCAATTCTTCCGCACTGCGCTTTGCCCCTGCCATTAATGAACGAATATCAACTCCCGCTACCGCCACAGGCAATAAACCAACAGGTGTCAACACTGAAAAACGTCCACCAATATCACTTGGAATGACAAATTGACGATACCCCGCTTCATCCGAAATGCCCTTTAAAATCCCTTTTTCAGCATCCGTTGTCACAATAATACGCTCCGTTGCCTTCTCACCATATCGCTCTTCCATATACAAACGCATCGTACGGAAAGCAAGAGCCGGCTCCATCGTACCACCCGACTTCGAAATGACATTGACATACACTTGCTTCGAATCTAAGTACGCCAGCAACTCATTAATATACGCGCCGCTCATATTAAGTCCAACATACACAACCTCAATACCACTCTTAGCCAAACCGAAATAAGGCATCAATGCTTCTTGTATCGCACGCGCACCTAAAAAAGATCCACCCACTCCAACGACTACAAGCACATCCGCACAAGCACGAATCTCACTTGCCACAAGCTCAATAGAAGCAAGCAGCGCATCTTGGTCCTGTAATGGCGAATCCATCCAACCTGTTAACTCATATTGTGGCAATGCGTCATGAATCGCCTGCACACGATTTTTATATTTTATAATATCACTTTCAACTAGCGAACAATTTAGTAATGTTGTTTTTACAGTCTCTATTATCACTATAAATCCCTCTTTTATAAGATGAAATTTGATAAATCTATTATGGCATATACTAAAAAAGAAAACCAACTTGAATCATATCAAGTTGGTTTTCATCCCATTAATAATTTTGCTTTTTTCAGTATTAATTTCTTAACATCTTCACTTAAATCATCTCTTTCAAGAGCAAAATCAATAGTTGTTTCGATAAAGCCAAGTTGCTCTCCTACATCATAACGACGTCCTTCAAACGCATACGCAAACACTCTCTGAATACCATTTAAAGATTCAATCGCATCAGTAAGTTGAATTTCGCCACCCTTACCTTTTTTCTTTTCGTCCAAGAAACTGAAAATTTCAGGTGTTAATACATAGCGTCCGATAATTGCATAATTTGATGGTGCATCTTCTAATGCTGGCTTTTCTACAAATTGGGTTACTTGCATTAAGCGTTCATCCGTATTGACAGGATCAATGATGCCATAACGGTGTATATCTTCATCTGGTACTTCTTGTACACCAATTACACTAGATAATGTTTTTCCATATTGCTCCATTAGTTGCTTTAGGCAGGGCTCATCACTTCTCACTATATCATCACCTAATAGTACCGCAAAAGGTTCATCACCAATAAATTTACGCGCGCACCAAATAGCATGTCCAAGTCCCAAGGGTTCTTTTTGTCTTATATAATGAATTTCTACATTTGAAGATTCATGAATTTTCTCAAGTATATCCAATTTTCCTTTTTCAAGTAAATTTACTTCAAGCTCTAACGCGTTATCAAAATGATCTTCAATCGCACGTTTTCCCTTACCTGTAACAATTATAATATCCTCAATGCCAGAAGCAATCGCCTCTTCTACAATATATTGAATCGTTGGCTTGTCTACTATTGGAAGCATTTCTTTTGGCATTGCTTTTGTTGCAGGTAAAAAACGTGTACCTAAACCTGCTGCTGGGATAATTGCTTTACGGATTTTTTTCAATTCATATCACTCTCCAATTACTTTAAACGCACACCATCAGCTTTCAAAACACTTCGTAATGTTAACCAAATAATTTTAATATCAAAAAGTAAATTCATATGCTCTACATAATATCGATCATATCCTACTTTCTCTATATCTGAAATATAGTCACGCCCCATTACTTGAGCATAGCCGGTTAACCCTGGAAGTACATCATTAACTCCAACAACTTGACGCATTTCAATAAGCTCATATTGATTGTATAAAGCCGGTCTTGGTCCAACAATTGACATATTCCCGATTAATATATTAAAAAGTTGTGGTAATTCATCTAAGCTTGTTTTTCTAAGAAACTTCCCAATAGGAGTAATGTAACCACTTGGGTCGCCTAATTCCTCTGTCGAGATATTAGGAGCATCTGTACACATTGTACGAAACTTATAAATTTCAAAATGTATTCCGTTAATTCCAACCCTTTTTTGCTTAAATAAAACTGGTCCTACTGAGGTCTTTTTTATAGCAAGACTAATCATTAACATAGGAATCGAAAGTATAATTATTGCTATGAAACTTAATATAACATCAAAATAACGTTTAAGACCTTTCATTTTCATTACCCTTTTCCGTAAATTCAATAGCTTGTAGTAATTTATATTTTTGATAAGAATTATCTCTAAATCTAGATAACTCTTCATTATAATATAAATCACCAAAAACCTTTTTGTATATGGATTTATTGCCGATTAATATTTTTAATATTTGAGTACCTAATTTACTAAAATATATCTTCTTTTTATTAATATTAGAAATTTCCTGCACCATTAAACTCGTATTAATAAATTGCGGATCTTGTGGATGGTAAATACCTGATTCTTTATTTAGAATTAATTGATATACAAAATCAGTTAAATTATTTATATAAATCATACTGCGTTTATTTTCGACCTTAGGGAAAATAAACGTTTTTCTGCTCAACTTACTTAGCAAAGCATAATTCCCTGGGCAATTTGGACCATATACCATAGGTGGACGAATAATCGCAACTTTGAAATTTTCATCTTGTAATTCTAATAAGACCTCTTCGGCAGCTAGCTTACTTTTCCCATAATATGTTTCTGGGTTTAGTGAGGAGCTTTCACTAATTTCACCATTAGAAATTCCATAAACCGCCATTGTACTAAAAAAAATAAATTGTTTAACACCATGTAACTTCGCTTTCATTGCTAACTGCCGCGTTAATTCGGTATTTACTTGATAATAGCTTTTTTCAGTCTCTAGTGTTTCCTTATTATGAACAATAGCAGCAGGATGGATTAAGACATCAATCTTTTCTAATGACAAACTATGTAGATCCTTATTACGAACCGATTTTTTAGAAATGTGACCTCCATCAATAGTTGATTGTAAATATTCATATAAATTTGAAGAAATATACCCTTTTTCACCAGTAATTAAAATATTCATATGCTCTCCTAATTTACAAATATCACTAAAAATAATGTTTCTTAACCGCGTTCCACGCATAATTCACAAAATACCAAGATGATTTCAACTTGCCAATTTTTTCAGATTTCCTATATACTATCCACATCTTCTTAGCAACTTTCAACTTATTACTAGATGCAGAATTACCTACAACACGATAGCTAGCTAAAGTTTCTTGAATACAGTATGCTTTCTCATTATTCCTTAAAACTTTCAACCATAAGGCCGTATCTTCAGGTTGTAAATTCGGCATATTTACTTTTCCAAGCTTTTCAATATTCAGCATCACAGTCAAACAGCCAATTGTCGTATTTTTTAACAACTCTTTATAATCTATTATTTGAGGGCACTCTACAATTTTATTTAGTATGTTTCCATTTTCCTCTATCATTCTATAATTTGTAAATGAGAAATTATAATTATTACTTTCCATAAAGTTCACTTGTTTTTCTAGCTTCTTTTCATCCCATAAATCATCACTATCGAGAAATGCAAGATACTTTCCATTCGCTTTTTGAATGCCAAAATTCCGAGCCATGGCAGCGCCAGAATTTTGCTGTAATTGATACGTCTGAATACGATTATCTTGTTTAACTAGTTCCTGAATAAGGGACCAGCTATTATCCTTTGAACAATCATCAACAATGATTAACTCAAAATTAGTATACGTTTGATTTAAAACTGAACGCACTGAGTCCTCAATGAATCTTAAACTGTTATAGGAAGGAGTAATTATCGACACTAATGGTTGCATCATTTATTATCTCCTTTATTGATAATTGAATTGTAAATTTCGATTAATTTTCTTTTTGAATGTTCCCAACTATATTCAGGATAAATAGCTTTCGCATGATTACCTTTTGCAATTAAATCCTCTTTAGTTATAGTTTGAATTAATCGCTGTAAACTTGTCTCATCAAATTTTGTCACATAGCCAATATTATTTTTCCCAACAAATGTATCAATCGATGTATTTTCTGCAACAATACATGGCTTGCCTAAATACAATGCCTCATATAATTTATTTGGCGAGGCAATTTGATTATGCTGATAGCTAGGATCATAGACCATATAAATAATATCCATTTGACTAGCTACAGATAAAATTTGCTCTAACCCAAGATAACCTAAGTAATGTATATTATCATATGTATCAGCATATTCCGCTATTTCTCCTTGCAATTCACCTTTTCCAGCAAACCATAAAGAAACATTTTTTTGCTTTAATAAGAGTTTAATCCCTCTATCTTTACTAAGAGCTCCATAGTAAAAAATATTTATTGTATTGTCATTAAGCTTTACTTGAAAATCTATTATTTCCTTTGGTGGATCAATACTGTTATTAATAATATCCGTTTTACTTTGGTATTTTTCAGGGATATTCACAAGACGGTTTTCATCTGGAATTATAATTTTATTTGAATGATTCATGATCCGCTCACTCAAATTTTTAATCATTGAGCGTATGAATTTTGGGATAGGACTATGAAAGGTTTCAACAAAATCGGCAATATCATATATTAATTCAAACTTCAATTTGGGATTTAATAACTTAGCTATATATGCAGGTAACGCTAAATCAAAATCAATTGCATGAACAACTTTATATTGTTGTCCATGCTTAAAAAGAAAGAATACTACTTTTAGTATAAATAGCAATTTATTAAATGCCGTAATTATTCCTTTGCCATACGGTGTGTGCCCACAGTAAATCGAATGAACTTTGATGCCTTCTGCTTGAAAATTTACTGTGGCATTTTCTATAATTTCAGCATTTACACCACGATTCCAATTTAATATTTCTACTTCGTACCCAGCTTCCTTCAAAGCACGAGCAGCACGTGGTAAGCGGTTTGCAATGAATGCACTATTTTGAGCAAGAAGGATTTTATTTTTTGACATATTATGATCTCCAACAGATGATTAAGTTCACGTACTTAATCAAATTTTATTTCTTTAAAGCAAAAAACTTAACCATTAAAAACGTAATAGGAACACCAAGTGCAGCTGATATTGCATAGACCAGTACTTCTTTTAGATGGAAGTAATGTAGAAACACTAATACCATAACAAACTGAATTAAGAAGTTTGGAATGTAAGAGAGACAAAACTTAATGAATCTTACAAAGGAAAGGGGATGGTTAAATACAAATGTAGAATTTAAAATATATGAGATAATTAAACTACACCCATATCCCAAAATAAAGGCTACTGTACTTCCTAAAATAAAGGAGAATAGAGTTGCAAACAACACTCCGTTAAAGGTATTCACTAAACCAACTATAATAAATAACAAAAATTCCTTTTTAATAGTGTTATCTGGACTTTTCTCCTCAAATTTATGCCAAGGTATAAGTTTATCACCTTCTACACCAAAACTTTCTTTAGCCATCATAGCTATCGGTGTATCTGTTAATGAATCAGAATAAAATTCATTGATTGTTGCATTTCCATATTGTTTACGGTACCTATTTGTCTTTTCTATTCCATAACAGTTTTCGCTTAAGCATTCTCCAGTTCTCATATCAACAATAGAAGCAATTAAATTAGAGTTCCCGATTTCTTTACAAATAGGTTGTAATAGAAATTGTGGGGACGCAGATATAATGACGTCATCTGGTAACTGTTTTTTTAAATACCAAGGCTGGATTTTAGTTTTATTAATTCTCCAAAAATCTTCTATTTTTTCTTCTGCATTATGCACATATTTCAAAAAGCTATAAAACACTTCTTTAAATTGAAGCTTTGTAATTAACCCCAATTTATATCTTATAAAACCTAAAATTTGAATAGGCAGAATAACTATAAGAAATGGTTGCTTTTTTAGACAATAAAAATAAAAATCTAATGTGCTATCACCTTTATAAATTGTTTTATCAAAATCATATACATTCATTTTATTCACCCTATATATATAATACCTAATGTAATAAGAACAAACAAAGCAACCATTCCCATTAATACCTTGTCTTTAATAATAACTTCAACAGGATCTCCGTCTGAATCCCCTTCAATGTTTAAACTATATTTCATACAAATTAAAATAACTAATGGTACCGTCCATACTAAATAGTCATTAGAAAGCCTGGCAATTGTAATTGGATCAACCGTCCATAATGAATAAAAGGCAATCGTCAATGCTAAGCTCATATACATATTTTTATCTAAAAAACCTTGATTGTAATATTTTAAAACTTTTCTTGACACATTCTTTTGCTTTATTAATTCATTTCTTCGCTTTCCTAATCCCATATAAAACGACATAGCTATTACAGTTAAATATAGCCAACTTGAAATTTCTATTCCCGTAATACCTGCTCCGTATAAAACTCTAAGAACAAATCCTGATACTAAAATTGCCACGTCAATTATAGGATAATTTTTCAATCCATTGCTATAGGCAATATTCAATATTAAATATAAAATAAGCGAAGCCCAAGAAAGCGGACTATTATCTGCTGCGTAAACATTTATAATTACCGCTATCAAAATTAAAGAAACAGCTAATATTTTGGCATTATTGAGTGAAATTAAATTCGCTGCTAACGGTCTTTTACATTTCGTAGGATGACGTCGATCTAGCTCTACATCTTGTATATCATTTATTATATATACAGTAGAAGCAATTAAGCTAAACGCTACAAAACCTAAAAGTGATTTAAAAAACAACTCTGTGTTAAATAAACTACCGCTAAAAATCAATGGAGCAAAAATCAAACCATTTTTTATATAGTGGTGCACTCGCATGAGCTTTATATATTTTTTCATTTGTTTAACTCCACTTTCTAAGTTTAAATAAAATTGATTTATAAAATCAAAAATTAAAGTGATTTAATTGTATTTTTGATAAGTTTCCAAGTGCATTTGGTTATACAAATCAGGGTTATTTGTACAGAAAGTGGATATACTTCCTGGAATAATTAAAGGTTTATCACAGGAAAGTTTATCTGTTTCAATATAGTTAATACCTAAATCATCAAATCTCATTCTATTAGATTTAAATGTTTCCATATTAATTATAATTTTATTTGACTTATTAAACTCAGTCATTGTTTCCAATTGAATATTAAGATCTTTATTAATTTGTCTAATCATTTCATAATTTGTTTTCAAGATCACTGTGCAGTTTATACCAATTATTAGGGATAAAAATATTATATAAGTTATTTTAAATTTCCCTTTTATATTTTTTGTAAATAAAATTAATACTAATATAGGTAGCATCCACATCTGAGGTACATATCTTGCCCACCAAATCTCAGGGTTTACCATTATTGTGAATAAAATAACACTTATAATTATTAACATGTTTTTTGCTACAGTGCTAATAAATATATCTTTCCACAATAGTATTCCTATAACCATAATTATAATTATACTTCCAAATAACGGACCGAATCCTCCTATTCTTACATCCATTATCCATAAATGAGATTGCTCTTTTTCTGTTATTTTTAATGGGAATTTTGTAAGTATTTCACTGTCTAGGGAATTTGACGTTTCAGAAAAAATAGAAAGATACAATTGCTCTATCTTATTTAACTCCCTTAATCCAACTGGAGTATTCTCTGTTATGATATCAACACTCCCATCTCCTGCCAATGGATAGAACGGATGTCCATGATCTTTTATATTCGAAATATATGAACTAGCACCAACTACAAATACCCCTAAAATAAGTCCTACAATCAAAATTACATTAATTTTTTGCTTTATAGACCTATTTATTAAGATTTTATAATCTCTAATTTTTTGAACAATTATTAATTGGTTCAATACTAGGAATAAAGGTATGGTGCATAGTATCAAAGCATACCCCAAAGCGGTAAATTTAACATTGATCAACGATACCAAAGTCAAGATTATTGGCAAATAGTATTTATTGCTATTTTCACCCCAATAAAGTGTAAGTAAAGTAATTAGTATCAAAAAAAGTGAATATAGTTGACCATCAATATAAAAAGTTAACAATTGATTTATGGCAACTGGATTAAATGCTAAGAATATTGCAAATATCAATGACCAAATTATTGAATTATTAAACCTTAATATTGCAGAAAAACTCAAAAATATTGAAGCGATTAATAAAATAATATTAATAGATTTCCCATATTCTACATTGCCTAATAAATCATATACAGATGCCCCATAAAGCCAGGGTCCCTTTGCATAATGATTTATCCAAAAAAATGGAGTATAATCAGTTTCATTTAACTGTTTATCATAAATAGGATTCCATCCTTCTTGTAATTGAATAACAGCTTCTTGATGATACATTTGACCATCATGAGAGATATCAAAATATTTCCCACTAATAAATAATGAAATAGCTATCAGAAAAATGAAGGAACAATTCAAGATAGTCCCATATACAAATTTCCGATTAGTTTCATCATCTGATCTATAGATATAAAAAAAACTAAAAATAATAGAAATAATCAAAGAAATGATAAATGTAGTTCCGTTAACCTCTACTTTAACAAATAGTAACAAAGCACTTAATAAAGTAGTCAATCCTACTAGAACAACTAGTTGTATTCCTAATATACCTGTATATTGAATCAATTTCTCTTTCATTTTTTTATCCCTTTCAAAAATCATTTACTCTATGAGTATAATTTCATTCGAATTAAATTACTCTTAATAAATTACAACAATAAAAAGATTTCCTATATCTTTTAAAACGTCAATTTAAAATAATTTTTTGCATTTTAACTGTACTTTCATTAAATCCTAATATAAATGATACTTTATCTCTGAAATTTAACTCTCCATCAGAGAGATCATTATAGTTAACATAAGTAAAAAACACTTTACTTTTTCGTTAGTGAATACTTACTTCTTCCTAAATAATTTCTTATACCATATATTAACACCTTAGGTATTCCATTATTCTTGATCTTGATTCAACAAACATTTTATACTTCATATTTCATTTATTAGACAAGCCCTCTTTATTTTTCCTGCCTTGCTTTCCCATGTATTTTCAAGAGCCTCTTCTTTTAAAACATTTAAATATTCCACACTATTTTTTAACTCTAGCGCCTCATCAATTCCTTTAATAAATTCCTCTTGATTCCTCCCAATTAAAACTGATTTATATTTCCTACATTCTTGCATATCAGTCGTAACAATCGGTTTACCCATAGCCATATATTCAAATAATTTTACCGGCGATGTAGATTCCGTAACTTCATTAATTTTGAATGGTATTGTTGATATGTCGAAATACTTGGAATATTTAGGTAAAAAAGAGTATTCTATCGGTCCTATCACAGTAATATTCTGGATTATATCTAACTTATATTTAACAATACTTTTGTCATAATCCCAACCAATTAATAATACTTCATAATTAGGTCGCTCAGTAGCCAATTTTAATACTAACTCATAATCGAACCATGATGCAAAAGCACCGAAATATCCGATAATAGGTTTCTTTTTTTCTATTAAAGATTGAATCTCTTTAGGGATTGCAGTTCTTTCAATCTTATTAAAATGATTAAAGTCTACACCATTAGTAACTAATCCATAATTCTTAGTTCTTTGAGATTTAACATCCGATAGTAATTTATCAGCTGATGCTATTACAATACAATTTTCTTCATCCTTCAATATCTTCTTATGATTCGCAAAGACATAATCAGGTATATCACCAGTTATATCTTTATGTAATTCGTCAATATATTCATATAGAATCCTATCTGAATTACTTTTTACTTTTTTGTATATAGTCTCAACATTTCTCATATCCGTTGAATAAAGATGAATAATCTTCTTATTGGGTATATTTAATAAAATATCCTGCTGATTTGTTAAATAACAAGAGTCAGCTAACTTTTTAAATCCATTTAACTTATCCTTAACTGGATCACTAGTACAATAAAAATAAACATAATTAGATTTAGCTAAATTTAAAGCAATATGATGAGGACGTTGATATAGAGGTAGATTCCATGGAACTGGAGATATATACACAATAATTTCTTTATCAGCATGTTCAGTCAATATATTCTCTAGTTGTTTCTGATGTTCTTTTTTATTTAATTGTTTTTTCACTCTATAAGCTACTGACCCAGTACTTTTTTTTATTAATCCTTTAAAACCATGATGCTTAATATACCTAGAAAGTTTATGAATAAACCCCATAAGATAGCTACCTCCAAATTGATATCTTTTTAAATTAAATACCTCCTGATTTCTATATAGTCTTTTAGAAATCAGGAGGATTACTTATACTATTTTATTTTTGGGTACTTAAAGGCATTTATGAAATCAAATAAATTCATTCATTTGATATTTATAGTTTTTCATGCTCTCGGATATTTTATTAGAAGCTATCAAATAATCCCCCTCATCAAAAATATCCTCACTAAAAGGTAAAAATTGCAATCGACCAAAACTATACTTTTCTTTATTAATGATTTTCTTCATAAATACCATAATATTATGACCTTCAAATAGGTATGTTTTAATCCGATTAATAATACGGTCTAAATCTTTCTCATCATCAACATAAAAATGTATAGTATTATTCATTTTTATATCCTTTTCTAGGCGAGTTATTTCAATAAAGTCCTTAATAATAGCAGACCATTTCTCGCTCCATTGTCTTTTTGAGAATGTTTTAGAAACTTGGATACCATTTCTTCTTATAAATTCTAATTTCTCTGGATTAGTTAGTAACTCTTCAATAGCCTTTTTTAACGCACTATTATTTGGTTCAATTAAAATTCCATTGAAATCATTAATTATTAAATCTGTTAACCCACCAATTCTAGTTGATATTACAGCATTTCCAGTAGACATGGCCTCTAGACATGACAAGCTAGTTCCCTCACTGTGTAATGTAGGCACTAATGATATATCAGCAGCTTCATATGCTTTATGCATTTCTGAAGGATCTAGTGAGTACCATTTAATTCTATCCTTCCATTTACTAATCTTTTTCTCAACATGTTTTGTATCTTCCTCGAACCCTTTACCAATAAAATGAAAATCTACATTAGGGAATTTTGTAAGAATCTCATCAATAATATCTAATACCATATATAATCCACGAGCTCCGTACAATCTTCTTGGATAAGAGATTACTATTCTATCACTCTCTTTTTTCACTGGTTTAAATATATTTGTATCAACATAGTTAGGTACGTACTCTATCGTATTCCCTAAGTTAAAATCAATAGTTTGGAACCAGTTTGCGGTATTAGTATCGACAGATACCATTTTATCTACTATTGATGCTGATTCGATAATTCTTCTATTTTGTTCCCAAAAAGTCAAAGCTGAAAGACCATTATTTTGTGGCGAGTCCCATGCAATACCATGACTAATTCCTATACTTGGACTTGCTACACTTGGCCAGGATTCAAAGAAAGCAGAATATATATTTAATAATGACACTCCATTTTCTTCTTCAAAATAAACCTTATTATAATTTTTTACATTTTCAACTGATAACTCTGTTATTTTTTCTGTTCCGCGCGCCAGCGATCTTACTTCTATATTTTTAAATTTCCTCGTCCAAGGGAATGTTCCATATTGATAAATAATCATATTTTTCCCTAATGAGTTCGCTACCTCATTTAAATCGATTAAATACCTTTCTGCACCGCCTGAATAGAAGTTTTCTCCATCTAAGCCTAAGAAAGTACCTGTCATAACCGATACATGATCATCGACCATATAGTTAGCATAAGCTTTTAAATTATTTATACTCTCTAACAATTTTTTCTCCACAAGTTCAATTCGACTTTTCCATTGATGCTGAATTGCAAAATCTTCTGATACTTGCTTTAACTTATTTTTATCTAGCATTAAAGCCTCTTGAATACTATTTTCAAATTCCTCAACAGTATTTGCAACATATATTCCATAGTCATCCGTAAATTTTAGCATTTCATGTATTCCTGTAGTAACTACTGGTAAACCAAGGGCTCTATATTCGAAATATTTTACTGGAGATACACAATCAGTTAAGTCATTAATTTTGAAAGGAACAATTCCTACATCAAATGCAGATGCATAATCAACTAACTTGCTATATTCTACCTTGCCTACTAATCTTATATTTTCAAGTTTTTTAAATGTTATATTGGCACCTATATGCCCAATTATTACAAATAGCCAATCTTTATTTCTTTCTGCTAATTGATTAATAAAATCTACTTCAAACCACTCTTCTATTGCGCCAAAATAACCTATTACTTTTCTGTTCTTTATACCTTGCAATACAGTGCCTTGCTTATCGGAATCTTTTGCATGAATAAAGTCAGCTAAATTACTAGCATTAGGCAATACAATTGCATCTGATCTTTTGCTAACATATTTATATAATTTATCAGCTGAATAAGTTACGATATCTGCTTGCTCAAGTGTTTTATAATGTGCCTCAATAGTTTTTTCATCTGTATCAGCAAAGAATTCTAATTGATCCAATAAATCATACCAAAGTAATTTTTGTGGTAAATGATCAATAAATGCTTTTTGACCTTGCCAAGTACATAGAACAATACAATATTTATTTTTTAATACTGATAATAATGCTGCATCGTTATTAATAATAAATAAATTTTCTTCATATTCTTTAATAGAAAATTCACCATTGTAAGGTGCGCAGAAAAAGCATAAATATCCTTTTTTCGCAAGTTCTCTTAAAAATTGTTGTGGTCGCTGCATTGGCTCCCAATGTACTGCTTTTGGATAAATTACTATTCCTTTAAACTTTCTATTTTTCAGTATTTCTTTTATCCCTTTTGCATAATCATCATTCGGTTGATTTAAATAGTCTTTATAATATGTGTATTGTTGATTGTACATTGACTCAAAATTATTTTCTGTCTCAATTATCGGAGCTGTTGGAGTTGGTATTAAATAATTGTTCTTTTTTTCTATTATAGTTAGCAATTGATCTAATGGGTGTTCTACTTTATTTGTTGTAACATAATTCTTTTTGGTAACTTTTTTATACACCCATTTTAAAAATTCTTTTTTCTCATTAGTATTTCCTTTTACCAAATGTAAGTTAGTACGTTTTAGTAAATTAACTAACTTGAAATATTTAGATCCATGTAACTCATACATTCTTTGAGATAAATTAGTAAATAAATGTTCATTTAATTGTAATTGTTCGTTTAACTGAAAAATTTGATGCTCATTTAATTGTAGTTTTTCGTTTAACTGAATAGTTTGCTGTTCTTTTAAATTTAGGTTTTGATATATATCATTAAGCTCAGTTTCACTAGGATAATTTAATAACTTACTTGCCTCTTCAATCAAGCTTACTCCTATTTTATCAATTAATAAATTATATTTATTTTCTAATTCAGCATTACGCAAAGTAGACTCATGTAAACTTTGATGGGTCATAGCTAATTCAATAGATTGTGATTGTTTTTCCTCTTTAACATTATTTATCTCGCTTAATAAAGACATTACTACTTTATCTTCAATACTTAGATCAAGTATGTCTAAAAAATATACGATATTTTTTGATAATAAAGTATTTTGAGCTAATAAATTATTACATGCACTTACAAAATAATCGCACCATTTTTTTTCTGTAGTTTTATATTCAAGGGTATAATTCTCTAAATAAGAGTACTCTTTTTTTAATAATTGGGTACTTCTATTTTCTAATACCCACTTTCTTAAATAGTACTTTTTTGCATCACGATCTAAAATAATAATTTCTTGAAGAACGTTTTCATATGTAGCTGTATTAACGTTTCTGCCTGAGAAATTTGAATTGGCAAGATGCTCTACATTATCTTGTGAAACAAACCCTTTAATTCCATCATACCCCAACAATAGAATGGGCTTATTTTGTGCCATTGCTTCTAATACAACACGTCCCATACCGCAAACGAAGTATGAAGTGTTAATATAATCACTAACCTTTGCAGAATAACCTGCTAAACTAATGCTAGTATCGCTTTTCACGAGCTCTTGAATCTCATTATAAGAGTCACCATCACCTACAATTACAAGCGATTTTCCATTCCCTAAATCTGTTTTAATGAAATCCCTATAAAATTCAACGAACTTTAGAATACCCTCTACTTTATCTTTATCTAATCTTGAAATTAACGTAATAGTGTTGCTAACATTAACAACTTCATTTAATTCATTTTTCACAGGAATCACATTTGGTAAAACTGTAATATTTAAATCACGATTATATCTATTCATTAATTCTTTTACTTCATTTGATACTGAATAAACTTTATGCGCAGAAGGTAATATTACATCAAAAATTAAATTTAAATATATATCTCCATATATTGCACTGAAATTTAATGGACCATGCGCTGTAAAGGAATATGGTATATCTAATTCATTGGCAACCGCAGCAACTACTATCGCTGACACATGTGGATGAATTTGAATATAACTTATTCTATTATTTAAAATAAATTCTTTCAATTGTTGATATTGAATTAAAATATTTCTACCAGTTGTATTTGTAAATTCTTCAATTAACAAGCTCGCAGTCAAATATTCATTAATTAGAGAGAGATTTGAACCTTTAGAAGTTGCAAAGTAAATCTCCCCTCCCATTTCGTTTATCACTTCACATTGTGTAAGTATATGAGTTTCTAGTCCACCCATAGAAAAATGTTCGGCAACAATCAATATGTTTTTTTCAACCATTAATAACTCACACTTCCCATAAATTATTTACATTCTTATTTCATCTCATTTATTTCTATATGACTATCTAAATTAGCTATACCAGTTCCACTAACCGGAAGCTCTTCAACTTTAAACAATAAAAAATCAGATAATTTATCAAAATAAATCATATCATTTTTTCCATCTTGTTTCGCAATGGCTACAGAAATATGGTATGTTCCTGCAACTAATATTAAATCCTGCTTAAATGAAATTGAATACTTTTTATCCTTTATAAAATCCAATTCCATATTGTGATAAAAAGTACTTGTTCCATAAACCTCAATGCCTTGTGTAGTCCTAATTCTGAGTCCAACTAACACCTTTGGTGCATCAATAGAGGAATGTATTGCTAATTTAATAGTACTTGTCGAGCCTGTATTAAAAACATATGATTCTTCAAATTCATTATACATAGTAACGCCTTCAATAAAGACATCTTTCTCATTTTGAAAACTTTGTGTCGTTACTTCACCACTAATATCACTTACTACATTTTCTTCAATTTTTTCTTTTCCGATTTTGTTCAAGGTTTGATAATGTGCATTTTCTTGGGAGTATAAAAGCATATGATATTTATCAATTATTTCTTTTGGTTCACCTTCAGCAATCAAGTTAGAGTTATCTAACAGGTAGGCATAATCACATAGCTGTTCAACTACTCTCATAGAATGTGATACAAATAATATAGTACATCCTTTTTCTTTTAAATCTTCTAAATAGTTATAACATTTCCTTTGAAACTTCTCGTCCCCCACAGATAGAGCCTCATCAATAATCATTATATCAGGGTCAACAAAAGCAGCTACTGAAAATGCCAACCTTACAAACATTCCACTTGAATAAGTTTTGACAGGACGTTCAATAAAATCCCCGATTTCTGAAAACTCCAATATTTCATCGAATTTTTCATCAATTTCCTTTTTACTCAATCCTAAAATTGCACCATTTAAATAAACATTTTCGCGACCTGAAAATTCTGGGTTAAACCCTGCTCCAAGCTCTAACAATGCCGAAATCCTACCATTTACGGTAACTTGCCCTTGAGTCGGATTCAATGTACCTGTAATAATCTGTAGTAAAGTGCTTTTTCCTGAACCATTTCTACCGACAATACCTATTGTCGAACCTTTTGGTATCTCTATACTAATATTATTTAAAGCTCTGAAATTATTAACTTTATTTTCGTAAAAGCTTGGTGCAAAATTATATAAAATTTTATCCATTGGCTTTTTATACATTTTATATTCTTTTGTAATATTATCGACTTTTATAGCAACATCTTGTTTATATGACATCAGCAAACCCTCGTTTCAACTTCCGGAATAATAAAACACTCAGTAGCATAAAAATATATCCCCCGAATGTGAAAAGTAAAAAAGAAACAATGTTCGGTGGTTCCCCTGAGAATATAGCATTTCTAAAACCCTCTATCACGTAGGTTAATGGATTTAAGTTCATTATAGGATGCATAAATTCTGGTACAAGAGAAATTGGATAGAATATAGGAGTTATATAAAATAGAACGTTCAATAAAACACCTACCGTATAAGTTAAATCTCGGATATAGACTCCAATCGATGCCACTATATAAGCAAATCCTAATGAAAATAAACTTATAGGAAGCAAATACACTAAAGACAATAGTAGCCATGTAAAATTCCAATTAGGAACAAATATTAGAATCCCAACAATTAGTACTACTATACTAAATAATGCATTTATTAATGATGATAACAATGTAGTAAACGGAAGAATGTCTAATGGAAAAATAACTCTTTTTACATAATTTACATTAGATAGAATAATGGTAGTTGATTTACTTATAGTTTCATTAAATATGTTATAAATAATTAATCCAGAAAAGATAATCATTGCAAATTCAAATTTATTATCACTTTGCTCGATTCCCCATCTAGCATTAAAAACTACAGAAAATACAAAAGTATATACTGCTAACATTAATAACGGTGTAATGAATGACCAAAAGACCCCTAAAAATGAACCTTTATATTTCATTTCAAATTCTCTTTTAGTTAACTGTTTTATTAGATTTCGATTTTGTTTTATTAAGTTTAGCAAATTGTTTTACACTCTCTTTCTCTATATACAATAATAATGATTTCTCCTACTATCAATAAATAATAAAAGATTAGTAGCTAAATTTAACTTTTTCTATTAGTTACTAACACCTCTACTGTATTATAAGACTCTGAATCACTTAGAATATCTTTTAAAATTATCTCTAAGTCCCCAGTGCTATGATTTAAGTAACCTTTTAATTTCACATCAATATTCTCTATATATTGATGGTTATTGAACGCATTTATTTTTTTATGCACTTTACTATACATCTCTTCAAATTCGTAAAACAGTTCTTCATGAAGTTTTTCTCCTTCACGAATACCTGTATAAATAATTTTAATTTCTTCTTCTGAGAAACCAGATAAATTAATTAGTTGCTTAGCTAAATCAGTAATTTTCACCGGTTGTCCCATATCTAAGACAAACGTTTCTCCACCTTTTGAAAAACTGGCTGCTTGAATTACTAATTGAGCGGCTTCCGGTATTGTCATGAAATACCTTGTCATTTCAGGATGAGTAACTGTAATAGGTTCTCCATTTTTAATTTGCTGCTTAAAAAGTGGTACTACGCTTCCACTACTCCCTAAAACATTTCCAAAACGTACAGATGAATATTTTGTAGTGCTTTCATTATTTTTTTCATTTACGATTAACTCTGCTATTCTTTTTGACATCCCCATTATATTTGAAGGGTTTACAGCTTTATCCGTCGAAATTAATACAAAGCTACTTACACTTTCTTTATCTGCCGCATCAATTATATTTTTTGTACCCAAAATATTTGTTGCTACTGCAGAATGAATGTTTTTTTCCATAAGGGGCACATGTTTGTAAGCAGCTGCATGGAATATAACATTTGGTTTATGTTTTTCCATCATTACATAAACACGTTCACGATTTTCTACACTTAAAATTTCTATTTCAAATCGGATACTACCTTTTACTTGCTGCAATTCGTGCAAAATTTGATAAATTTGAAACTCGCTATGATCTAACAAAACCAAAGTACTAGGCTCATACTTTATAATTTGTCTACATAGCTCGGAGCCAATTGACCCTCCTGCACCAGTTACTAATATTTTTTTTCCTTTTATTTTTAATGAAATAGAATCATTATCTAATTCAACTGGTTCGCGTCCTAATAAATCTTCTATAGATACGTCTCTAATTTTACTAAACTGTAAATCTCCTGTAGCAAATTCTAAATACGGCGGTAGAATTTGAACATTATCTGTAAATCGTTTCGCCTGGGCAATTAGTTTTCCTAAGGCTTCCCCTTGTAATGATGGAATGGCGATAATAATATGGTTTATCCGATAATGCTCAATTACACTATCCATTTCCTGAATCCCACCTACTATAGGAACACCACTAATTTCTAAGTTTTTAAGATTCGGATTATCATCTAGAAATACTACTGGATTTAATATAGTACCCGATGTTTGTAATTGATTTACAATGGATAGACCTGTATTCCCTGCACCTAATATTAATGTCCTTCTTTTTACATTGCTACTATTCACAACTTTTTTCTCTTTTGTTAACTGCCAATATCTCCATGTTAAACGCACTCCGCAAAGAAGAACAATGTGAAGTATTAGTGTTAAAAACAAGGCTCTTTCATATAAATCTTGAAATAATACAATCTGCATTATCGCTGTAACAATTACAGACAGTGTAATAACTTGGCATAAAGCAATTATTTCATCTATACTAGCGTACCGCCATACTCGCTTATATAGATGAAATTTATAGGAAAGAAAGTGGTGGCTTATTAGTAATACTAATGAACTAACGAACATAAATAAATTAAATTGTGCATTAAAGGGATTCAAAAATACATGAGATAAGTAAATGGAAAACAATACTATAATAGAGTCTATAGTTATTAAAGAAATTAATCTAAATTTATACCCCACAATATACTTGCCTCTTTCTATTATTTATATACCAATAAGGTCCTATTAGTATTTTTCTACGTAAATGTGTTTTTCGAGTTTAACTTATATAATCAATCAAATATATTTCCCGCTGATTGATTTTGACTTTTCTATGGGATTATTTAAAAATCTTTCGTTAGTTCATCTTTGGCTTCGTATTTAAAGCAATAGCTAATAACATCCCTGCAATAACCCACATCGGTGCAGATATACCAGGTAAACTATCATTAAATACGGCCTGTATTAAATACGCTCCCCAAGCAATTCCTAAGATCCATACTACCGCGCTATTATTTTTAATTGCTGTTTTTAATGGATTAAATATTGAGAACAATATTAAAGCTACAACACTAAGTAAGCCAATAATACCTGTCCCATATAACCAGCCTACATACATATTATGTGGTTTATCAGTTATAACGTTCTCATCAAATAATCCCGCACGTGCATCAATATTATAATGAGGGAAATTGTATACGAGTGTATCTAGTCCATTCCCGACTATCGGACGTTCTTTCACTATATCAATTGTTTTATCCCAAATATACATACGACCCGACCCTGCTGCTGTAGCTCTCCCCGGTAACACTGGTAATTCAAACTTCTCTGCAGCGTAGGCCTTCTTCGTCATCCAGTCAAACTGCATATCAGATTTAATACTTGTTGCTTCAATAGGCTCTTCCTTCAAATAAGGATTCGATTTCACTACAAAACCAATCGACTCTGTCCAAACTTGTGCATTTTTACTTGCTAGTACATGAAGTACTGGAGCGCTCGCAATTAAAAATACCGCAATCAATGCAAAGCTCTGCACCTTCTTCTCAGATCTAAACGCTACAAATAAAATGACAACCATCATAACACTAAAAGTTAAAAATCCACTTGTTGAAAGGGACATAAGCATAACCGCAGCAGATACAACAGCAGTCACTAAATATCCTACCGCACGCACAATATGTTTCTCTAAAATTGCCGCTGTCAAGTACATCACGACCATAATCGCAAACATACCACTCATATAGTTCCACTGGTTTAATGTACCAACCAACGTAGATCCTTCCGAAATACTTGCCCCTTCAGGAAGTGCACTTGATACTAATTTTTGCATCCAACCATATTGAAGTAAATCCTTACCATAAAAGTTCATCGTAATAATAAATAAGTTAATGAAAACAAATGGCATCATCGTATACATTACATACTTAATAACATTTTTCGGATATTCAATATTCATAGCAATAAACATTAATGCTAAATAACATAACCAACTAATCGCACCATCTGAACGGTTATATTGACCGTTTAATGCGATTGTAATATTTGGTGAGAACACTGTTGAAAGAATGATTGCAAATGCGAATAATCCAATTGCATAGTTAATCGGAGTTTTACGAATTTGACCATTCATGAAAAAAACTTTAGCCAGTAACATCACACCTGCAATGACTGTAATAATGATTACAA
Source organism: Solibacillus cecembensis (assembly GCF_001439635.1). Taxonomy (GTDB): domain Bacteria; phylum Bacillota; class Bacilli; order Bacillales_A; family Planococcaceae; genus Solibacillus; species Solibacillus cecembensis. Next base: position 176,089 of record NZ_LMBZ01000005.1, read on the forward strand.
ATAATGATTTATAATGTGTAAATAAATCACCCTTAGTACCAGACGATAGTGTATCAATATTAGAAATTAGCGGACTCACCACTTGCTCTACATTCGCAAGTACGATTAGAGGCATTACACCTATTAATAATAGTAATAAGCGGAAAATCCATTTGTCTACACTTGCACGGGACTGCGCGTTTTCCTTTTCGTCACTCATCTTGCCTGATTTATTCAGTTCTTGGTAAAATGAAGTCATTATTCTATATCCCTACCTTATTGTATAGTTTCGATCTGTGCTAGTAACTCAGCGACACGATTTTGATATTCCGGAAATTCCTCAGGAGCCCATGCTGATTCTTGGCAGCGTACTAATACCGTTTTAGCATCCTCATATCGCTCAGCTGAGACTAATACTTCCCCAAACTGTAGCATAAACATGGCATCTTCTACTTTGTATGGATTAATGTCCAATGTTTTTTGGAACAAAATCGCCGATCTTTCATATTCCCCAACATTTGCCGTAACAAGTCCACCTAAATAATTCGCAGCCTCTGATTTTGGTTGGGCCTTTAATAATTCGTTTATAAAAGTTAAGGCATCAGAATAATTTCCTTCGCTATAAAACTGTGCGGCTTGCTGATAAAGTACGTCCTCCGTTGTAAATTGCGTATCTTGCCCTTTAGCAAGTACTTTCGCTGATACAAGCCCAACTATTATAAATAGTATTGCTCCCAGCAATATGTATTTTCTAGTAGATTCTTTTAAGTTCATGTACGTTTCATTCCTTTAATATGACGTTAATATGACGTTAATAAATGACCTTTTCTATTATACACTATTTTGAGAGTTTTTCGTCATGATTTGTCGAACTGATGTGAAATTGCAATTATTAGGATTTTGCTTTAGTGACTCCATTCATATTAGTAAGATACATAGTAACTCCTAGAAACATTGATTTAACAACATTCAAGCATTTTCTATTTCCCAGGTAATCTTTTAGCAGACAAATACTACTATGGTGGAGTTACTTTTTAATGGGTGGAGTGGTTATAATTTATCTTGGGTAGTAGCTCGCACTTCCATCCAAATGTGTAGTAACTTTTAGCAGTAAAATAGAAAGATCCCCCTAGATTCAGAGTGCTCCTCGCCAAGTTTCTTTTATTGAATCGACCATTAATTGCTACGCATTTTAAGACTAATGCGCAATGATTTCCCATGTAACAGTATCATCATCCCTTACCCAGTAAGCTAATAACTCAACTAATTTCCCTTTAGCCAAATCTAGTTTATTATCATCTAAAAAATGTGTGACTTCATCTGCATAAAAGTATTTTTCTCTAATAAAAGCAACATAGCATTTTGTTACATCTTCTTTATAAAGATGAGAATAATGCAATACCTTTTCTACATCCTTTTCAAAAACTTCATCCGTAGCCCCACTGCCCTTGTATTTCATTTCTACAATGGCTATAATGCTTTTTACTGCATCTCCTAAATAACCTTCCTCTGCTTTGACAGGGTCAATTTTAACAACTACTAAATCCACTCTTTGCTTCAGTTCTGGAATATAAAACTCTGTAAAAATTGCGAGATTGTTTTGTTCTAAAAAACGGTTACTTAAAATTCTACGGAGATGATAATAGAAAGCATTTTTCAACGTGTCTTCTTTTAATAAAAAGGATTTTTGATAATCTGAACTAATTTCATTCAGCCAAATTTCTTCAATAGTGTTATGTACTAATTCTAAATTACTTTTAATTATTGTCATTGGTGAATACCTTCCCTTCAGTAAAATATGATTCGACATGAATTGCGTAATCCCTTTTAGTTCTCCCTGTATCAGAAGCGCAAACTCCTTCTCCCTCAAAATCCACAAAACAAAAACGCACTCCCAAAAGCAAGTGCGCCCTTAATCTATTTCGTCAAATCAATTTTCTTATTCAATAAATAAATTGTCACACCACCAACAGTCATGGACAATAATTCTCCTACGCCCACTGTAAACCAAGTTGCCCAAAATGGAAGTCCGTATAAAATTGTTAATTGCCCTGCAACTGTAAACATTGAAAACGTGAAGATCAATGCGGTCACAACCATTTTTAATTTAATATTTGTCATCCTTTTTGTTACTAAACGACACAAAATTAACACAAGAAATGTTGCAATCCCGCCAACTGGCACATCAACGATCCACATAGGTGACATAAAGTTTGCGAGTACGACACCGAGTGTTACGGCTACGATATAGCGCTTGTTGTACAACACTAAATAGTTGAACATTTCCGACAAACGGAGCTGTACCGCGCCAAAGCTAATGACGGATAATACGACCGTCACGGCTACATACAACGCTGCAACAAGTGAGATTTTTGTGAGTTCCTTTGTAGATGTGCGTGATGAGTCTTTTAAAGCAGATGTATTCAATTTTCATTTCTCCTTTGTAAAATAGCATTTCCGCTATTTTAGTAATAACTACGACCAAAGGAAGAGAGCACAGTCGCCCTATCTGAAGTGTCGTAGTGCAAGCGTGATTCAAAATTCAGCTAGCCATTGCGCCAACGTCTAATTGATTTTGCTTACTTGCGTATTATAACAAATGAATCTACCCAGGAACAGAGCTACTTCGCAATCCAACCGCCATCCAGTGGAATGACAGCACCGTGCATATAATCTGCTGCTTGACTCGCTAAAAAAAGCGTTAAATTGGCCACCTCATTTGGCTGTGCCCAGCGTCCTGCGGGTGTTTCATTCGCCACCCATTTTGCCATTTCGCCGTCCCCTTCAAAATCCGCTTGATTCATCGGTGTTTGAATGGCGCCCGGTGCAATCGCATTGACACGAATGCCATCACGGCAATAATCCGCATGTAATTGCTTCGTATAACCAACAATCGCATGCTTGGACGCTGTATAGGCCGCGCCCCCACCACCGGCAACAAGCCCTGCAATCGATGCCATATTAATGATGATGCCTGATTTACGCTCCAATAGATGCGGCAAAATCGCATTCGTCACAAAATACGTCCCTTTTACATTCGTATCCATAATTTTGTCCCATAGTGCCTCGTCTGTATCAAGCGTTTTCGCATAACCATCTAACACACCGGCCGTATTCAGTAAAATGTCTACTTGTTCAAATGTAACTAATGCTTCTTGAAATGCTTGTATTACATCCTCTTTTCTACTCACACTGCCAATGCTATAAGCAAAACGCTCAGAATAGTTTTTTTTTAGATGCAATAATCCCGATTCTGCCACATCAAACGCAAATACATTCGCCCCATTTTCTAAAAAAGCAATAGCCTGGGCTTGTCCAATACCTGAAGCTGCCCCTGTTATGAAAACTGTTTTTCCTACATATTCGTCAAATTTCATAGTATCTTTCCTCCATATGAAAAAGCCCATGAATTATCATGGGCTTCCTCTTTTATTCTACAATGATCCAATCTTCCGCTAATAAATCACAAACAGTTGGTGAAAACATTGTGTAGCCTTCACCGCGTACATTAATTAAAAAATACGGGTTCAAATTTTCACCATCATGTTTACTTTGACCAACGAGCTTCACATACAATTCCGCACCGCCCCAACCAGAACGGATCACTTTCTCGCCTGCTTTTAAACGCGGTAACACTTCTTCAAATACCATCTATACTCATCCTCGATTCAAATTTTCTCTTTATCGAAAAAGTATACTGGAGTTTCGATTGCTTTACAACTACTGCTCTATCATCCTTACGCCCCCGGCACACTAAGTACAGGTTCAGAAGCTTCATTTCTTAAAGCTTGTAACCTTTTTCGTGCAATGATTAATCCAAGCGCGGTAATGCCTTCTGCAATTGGGAACGCGAGCCAAATAGCGTCACCGCCGAAGTATGTTGGTAACAACCATAACAGCGGTAAAAATAATACGATACTTCTCGTTACTATTATAATGGAAGAAAGTTTAATCTTTTTAATCGCTTGATAGTATTCTGCGTAAACTAAATTAAAGCCTAAAAATAAATAGCCGATGAAAAATAGCGTAATTCCCTTCGTCGTATACGCTAAAACGTCTGCTGGCATTTCGCCAAATAAGGCCACGATACTTTCACTAAATTGCCAGCCAACGAACCAGATCCCAATACCAAATAAAATACCTGTAATGACGCCGAGCTTTAAAAATTGCTGCAGGCGGTCATATAATTTCGCACCGTAATGATAGCTGACAATCGGTTGAAGTGCCGCACCAATTCCGATAAATAACATAAGGAAAACCGCATGCATGTAGTTCACAACCGCGTATGCCGTCACCCCTACTGCTCCTACAAAATGCATAAACGTAATATTATATGCAATAATTGTCACCGCTGCAGATGCCTCTACAATAAAACTTGGTAAACCGATTTTCAATATTTCACTCACGGTTTTCGTTTCAAACTTTAGTTTCGTAAATTTCAAAATGCTTGATTTGCGTAAGAAATGGGTTAATAACACAAGTACACCGATTACAGTAGCAAGCCCTGTACCATATGCCGCTCCCTTTACGCCCATATCCATCATGAAAATAAATATATAGTTAAACACGATATTTAATACAGAAGTAACACCAAGCCCAATCATTGCTAGCTTCGGATTGCCGTCATTTCGTATAAAGATACTTAAAATATTTTCGATTACGTAAACCACACCGAATATAAGGATGATTTGAAGATAATCCTTTACATAAGGGAAGATTTCATCGCTTGCACCGAATAAGTAGGCGATTTCTTTTTGTTTCCATAATAAAAGTACAACTAACGTACCTACAATAAAAGTCGCAAGGAAAAAGGATTGCGTAAAAATCGACTGTGCCTTTTTTTGATTATTTTGCCCAAGTGCAATGGAATACATTGTCGCTCCGCCCATACCGATCCAAAGAGAAATCGACAGTAAAATCGAGAAGATTGGGACCGCAATATTGACGCCGGCTAATGCTTCAGGTCCAACCCCATTACTAACAAAGATTCCATCAACTAATATGTTAATTGCCATGAGTAGCATACCGATTATCGAAGGGATTAAATACGATACAAATAGTTTTTTCGTGGGAGTATTTCTTAATGTTTCAGATGTTTCATTCATTTTTTTCACCTATTGCTTTTTGAATTGAGTTATTGTATTTGTCCGTTTAAGTTTTTCACCATTATTTTTTCGCCCTTTGTATCCGACTCGCCATTAAAATGAAAATCGAATTTTTCGTACAAGTGGATGGCTGCTTTATTGTCTTCATAAACACTTAAATAAATGTCATCACATGAAAATTCATCAGCTAATTTTTGAATCATCGCATTTAACATCGTTTTCCCGAAGCCGTGGCCTTGGTATTTGGCATCGATTAAAAATCGATCCAGCCATACACGACCATTTTCCTCGCCTTCTGAGAAATGCCCATACATCGCAAATCCAACCAGATCATTATCCGAATACAAGCCAACTGGTTTAAAGTTCGCACATTCTTTCGCTTCATCTAAACATTGCTGTGTCGTTTCGATAAAGTTCTTCTGTGCTTCTCCTACTCGTAAATTTAAAATTTCTTGTACATTTTCTTGTGTTACGTCATGAATGGTAATATCCATGACTATCAAATCCTTTCTTTTTTCCGCACCATTTAGGCGGGAACCATTCCATCAGTCATTTATTTTTTTGTGGTATAGTTATATCTTAAAGTATACGGTAACCATACAGTCAAGGAGGAGGCTTCAAAATGAGTGAGAATTTACGTAAATACTTCACAACGGGGGAATTTGCTAAGCTTTGTCATGTAAAAAAACAGACACTCTTTCATTATGATGAGATAGGATTACTATCTCCAGAAGTAAAAACAGATAAAGGCTATCGCTATTACTCGTATCATCAATTCGATGTATTTAATGTCATTGAATTATTGAAAGAAGTGGATATGCCGTTAAAAGACATTAAATTATTTTTGCGCACGAAAACACCTTCTGAATTAATTGAGCTTTTCAAAGGGAAATCATTGGAAATTGAAAAGAAAATACAAACGCTGAACCAAATCCAAAAGATTATTGACACAAAAATTGCCTTAACGGAATATGCATTAACCGTTGATATTTCTCAAATTCAGCTGGTCGAACAAGAACGCGAGCAATTGTTTTTAAGTGGCTCTATTTTAGATTGCTCCGATAAGGAATTTTTAAAATCAGTATCTGCTTTTATTGATTATTTGTATACAGAGGAATTAGACGTGGGTCATCCGATTGGTGCAATCATAAGTAAAGAGACAATATTGCAAGAGGACTACGATAATTATTCCTATTTGTATACGAAAATTGCTGATCATGCGGAGAGTGTTTCCCTGTATACAAAACAACAAGGGCTTTATGTCGTCGCTTATCATAAAGGAAGCGATAAAAACATTTCAGATACGTATAAGAAAATAATGCAATTTATCGATGCGCAGCCGATTACTCTTGGCAATTATGCGTATGAAGAATATATATTAGACGAAATTTCGGTAAGTGGCGAAGAAAATTATGTCACGCAAATCATGGTGGAAGTGGAGCCATGTCAACCGTAGCTATGACAGTATTTTCGAGTCCCTTAATTTTCCTAAAGCGCCCAATTCGCCGCCTATATTCATTCATATACATAAGTATAAGGAAAAAGGGAGTGAGCTTTTTGCAAAATAACGTCAATCCATCTAACCCGGATACAATTCCGAAATTCGTCGATCCGCTACAAAAACCGACTACAGCCATAACGAGTCCGAACAAAGACTGTCCAAATGGAGATTATTATGAATTGCAAATGAAAGAAGCCAAACATCGTTTCCATAAACATTTTCCCTTATCAACCGTTTGGGGATATGACGGGCTTTGTCCAGGGCCGACGATTGAAGCGAGCAAAGATAAAACAACGTATGTAAAATATAACAACCGATTACCTACCAAACATTTCCTCCCTGTAGATCGTACACTCCACAGCGTTTCGGATTCCGTAGAGGTAAGAACCGTCGTACACTTACACGGGGCAAATGTAAATTGGGAAAGTGATGGCAACCCCGAGTCCTGGTATAGCAAAGATTACATCCATACAGGCCCGAAGTTTAGAAGAAAAATGCATGAATATACAAATCACCAGCCAGGTACGACGATGTGGTATCACGACCATACAATGGGTTTAACACGGTTGAATGTATATGCAGGGCTAGCAGGCTTCTATCTTCTCCGGGATGGGCTGGAAGATCGCTTAAAGCTGCCTTCTGGAAAATATGAAATTCCACTTATGATTCAGGATCGTTCTTTCAATGAAGATGGGTCCATTTTTTATCCAGATGCCCCGCCATTCCCTGTACCCGTGCACCCTTCTATCACTCCTGGATTTACCGGCAATACGATTACGGTAAATGGAAAAGTATGGCCCTTTTTAAGGGTAGAGCCAAGGAAATACCGATTCCGTATTGTCAATGCATCGAATAGAAGAGGCTATGTACTTAGTCTTTCTAACGAGCAACCACTCATTCAAATCGGGACAGACGGCGGATTTTTGACTGCACCGCGCGAAATCAATTCGGTTGAACTACTGCCAGCGGAAAGGTTCGATTTCATCATCGATTTTTCAGATTTGACAGGGCAGAAAATTACGTTGTTCAATTTGGATACGGAATTTCCTGGTGAGCATACAAAGTTCGTCATGCAATTTAATGTGGATATTCCATTGATGGGGAAAGATACGAGCGAAATACCAGAGCGACTCGCTGAACCAATGGATTTGCACGAACATCATGCCCATATCCAGCGAAACTTACCTTTAAGTATTACAACGGATGTTTACGGAAGACCGATGCTCATGTTGGACAATAAAATGTTTCATGAACCAACAACCGAAAAACCCGCGCTCGATAGTATTGAAGTATGGAATATTATTAATGGTACACCTTTCCCACATCCGATTCACATCCACTTAATCCAATTCAAAATTCTCGAACGCCGACCATTTAATGTGGCGCTCTATGATAAGGAAGGTAAGCTTGAATTTACAGGTCCTCCTGAAAAACCGCGAGACTACGAACAAGGTTGGAAAGATACTGCCAAAGTAGACCCTGGCATGGTGACAAAATTGATTATGCACTGGAAGGATCATGCGGGCTATTACATGTGGCATTGTCATTTCCTAGAGCACGAAGATCATGATATGATGCGACCGATACTTGTCATCAATGATACTCATCCTGTGCAGCAACCGCATGCTGCTCAAGGGCACGATAAGTGATGCGATTTGGGATTTGTTTATAAAATGTAAAACGCAAAAACGCGATACACAGCCAAAACTATGTAGCGCGTCATCATTTTCTAAAATTTTTTGCTCGTGTTGGGGGAAATCCTGCTTTGAATAAGCCAAAGATGATGCCGCCCCACTTCCACAGGTATTTTTCTAAGTAAAAAAAATCATTATGACTCTTGGTACATAGAGTCATAATGTATCACCTGGTTACGCCCACCACGCTTCGATGCATACAATGCTTCGTCCGCGGCTGCGATTAAAGATGTTGGTGTACATTTTTCTTCACATGTTGCAACACCTAAACTAATCGTTAAGCTACCGACTTCTTTCCAATCCGCTTGTTCGATCGTTTTGTTTAAAAATTGCGCGATATTCAATGCTTCGATGGCATTCGCATTCGGCAAAATGATTATGAATTCTTCCCCTCCATAACGTGCAAGGAAATCTTGTGGACGTAAATATGTTTTCAATAGTTCTGCTAGCTTTCTTAGCACTTCATCGCCAACAATATGCCCAAATGTATCATTTACTTTTTTGAAATAATCAATATCTAAAATGCACAGGGAAAAAATCTGATCCGTTTTATGTACGTTACCTATATACGACTCGATTTTCTCTTGGAAATGGCGTCGATTCGCAATATTTGTCAAATGATCGATATTGGATACTTCAATTAGTTTCGTATTAATTTTCATTAGCTCTTGTTGTTTAAACTCGATTTCCTCATGCAAAACTTTAATCTCTGCTAGTGCAAGTTCTTGTTCTTTATAAGCTTCTTCTAATTGTACTTTTTTTGTGCGCAGCTCCATCTCGTAATTCATCCGTTTTTCCATCTTTACAAAAATACAGTCCGTTACTTCTATACCATCACACTGATGTCGACGCGCATTCATTAAATAAGCCACGTTCTTGTCATCCACGTGTTGTAAATGAATAAGAAGTTCGCATACATGACCATATAATTTGATATTCGGATAAAAATACGAATGGAAAATGAGCTTATTTGCTACTGTTAACAATTCTTCAATATGTACATTCATCAATTGCTGCTTTTCATAGCCCGTCCATTCTAAAAATGTGCGGTTAACGTCAATTATATTTCCATCTTGCCCCATTGCTAGAAAGCCACATGGCACTTCGTTTAACCGTGCATCCATAACTATCACTCCTGATTTTAAATATAGGCTTTTATTTTCACTATCGTTTCAGTAGGATGGCTCAGATGCGGATAATGTCCTTTCGCTTCCATCACTTGCAATTCGCTATTTTTAATATGTTCCTGTAAGTATACCCCTACATTTAAAGGAACGATGCTATCTTCTGCACATTGGAGCAGGAGCGTCGGGGTTTGTAATTCATGTAATCGATGACGATAATCAGCAAAAAATGTCGCTTCTGCAAATTCTCTTGCAATACGTGGATTCGTCGAAACAAAGCTCTCTTCTAACGCCGCAGCTTGGTGTTTATTTTCTTCATGCATTGCAATCGGTGCTAAGTAACTTGCCCATCCTGTAAAATTCATTTCCATCATCGTTAATAACTCATCAATATCACTTTTTTCAAAACCACCTTGATAATCTCCTTCATTTATATAACAAGGGGAAGGACCGACCATGATTAACTTACTGAAACGCTGTGGTTGTGCAATGGCCGCCAGCATGCCAATCATCCCACTAACCGAATGTCCAACGAAAATCACTTGTTCCAGTTGCAATTCTTCCACTATCTCTAATACATCTTGTGCATATCCTTGCAGTGAGCTATAACGTTCACTTGTATAAAAATTGGCGTCTGAATGCCCTGAACCAACATAATCAAATAAAATAATACGGTAATCCCTTTCAAAAGCTGGCACAATATACTGCCACATTTCTTGACTACAGCCAAAACCATGCCCAAACATTATTACTTGTGTGCCTTCTCCCATTATTTTAATATTATTTCGTTTCATCACTGACATTTAAATGCCCTCCACTTGCAAAAGTTTTATAAATTATATATCGGTACTGGATGATTATTTTACATTAGTCTCCCTATTGAATTCATCATATAAAAGATACAAAGTTTACACAACTTTTTTCTACTTATGGCATGGGAAGAATAACTTTGGGCTAATTTACAATCAAATATTTTATAATTTCATTCAGAGCTACGTGCACAAAAAAAGCCCGATGCAAGATTAACTCTCACATAGGACTTCCCCCAAGCTCTAATAGCGCTCAATAGATTAACAAAGTTGTGGGCGCTTTACCATATCGGTTGGATTCGATAACTGAATTTCAATTCGGGAGTAGGTTTGAAGGGGGTCATGTAGGCTTATTTTGAGCATAATCGGATTTTTGAGGTAAATCAAACTAATTATTGAAAATGACTTTTTAACCATCAAAAAAAGCTCCTCACAGCTATTCATAGCCATGAAGAACTTTCTTTGTATTTTTATGAATTGTAGTGTATTGTCTGAATTGCTTGTGCACCCGGTGCATGTAACATTACATTAGTATTTAGAAACACTCATCGAATTTCTGCTATCATTATAGAATGCACCTATTGCTTTATTTTCGTAAACATCAAATACATTACCTGAGATTTCAGCATTTCTGTCATAATACCAAATATCACGCGAAATGCCATTTACATAATTCGTTAAATCTTCTTTTTTCAAGTTCTTCCAATTATTAAAGTCAGTATTATCTCTTAGATTAACTTCAATTTGAACATTAATACCACGTCTTTCCTCTTTTAGAACGATATAAGCATTCATATCCTTTAAAAATCGATGATCTCGATTCAATTGTTTTTCTATTTCTTTTAGAGTAGTATTCGAATTGAAATTATTATTTTTCTCTAATTCTGCAATTCTAGCATCTTTTACTTTAATTGCATTTTCTAATTCAAGGATTTTTGCGTCTTTCGTTTTGCCTGCGTTTTCTAACTCAGCAACTTTCGTATCTTTCGTTTTGACTAAGTTGTCTAGTTCCGTGATTTTAGTATCTTTGGTTTTAATTGAAAGTTCTAATTCAGAAATTTTAGCATCCCTTGTTTTAATATATCTTTCTAAATTGGCAATTTCATTTTTAGATTCATTTGGATCGACGTTATCTGTAATAAAAATAGATTTAGTCAGTCCATCCCAAAGAACAGTTTTGTTAAGTACAGTTGATAAAGAACGTACAGGTAAATAAGTCGTTCCATTAATAACGATTGGCGCAACATCACTACCAGGCACTAAAAGACCATTATTTAAAATCTTAATTTGTGGGTTAACCTCAACTTTTTTCGTTACTTCAGCAGCTTCCGATACACCCGTTTGTGAAAATACTAAAAGACTAGCAATAATCGTTGAAGCAAGACCCTTACTAACTTTCCCAAGTAATTTATTATCCACGTTTTATCACTCCTACTCTACTTTATAAAGTCTATTATACACTCAAATTGGGGTATTTGGTATATTTTATAGGTTCAGAATGGCGGAATTTTAATATTATCAAAAGGTTATTGGATTTTCTTCATGACGCAGAAGTTAACTATTGCTAATTTTGCATAATAATCTAGAATTAAATACCGAATATGAGTCTGAGAATTAGATAAAATAAAGCCCCTTGCAAGATCTCACATAGGGTTTCCTCTATTTCTAACCCTACTCACTGTATTTTCATAAATTGTAATGAATTGTCAGAATTGTTCATCCACCCGGTGCACGATATTTCCCGTACTTTTCCATCATTACTTCTGCTAATCGTTTGTATGCGTTCAAGTTTCATCACCTCCTTTACATGTAGCCTGCTTCTTTTAGTGAGCAGAATGAATTAGATGCTAAAATCAAATGATCCATTACATCAATACCAAGTAATTTACCTGCTTCAACCAATCTCTCGGTCACATCAATTTCTTCTGGACTTGGTGTTGTATCATTCAATGGGTGATTGTGAGCAACTACAAAACACGCGCAATTCGCTAAGATTAAAGATTTCATGACTTCTCTAGGATGAACAATCGATGCATTGATTGAGCCTGTGTGCACCACTTGCAAAAGTTGTGGTTCATTCTTTGTCGACAACCCAAGCACCACAAACTTTTCTCTGTCACTGTCTCCGATGAAATNCGATCGAACACGTCTCCCTTCGAACATCTGTGAACCCTTTCTCTCCAGCACCACATCGACTAACTGAATTCTCTTCGCAGGTACTTTCTTTTGTTTTTCTTCCATATAAATTCCTCCTTCAAAATAAAAATAGCCATTCACTCCATTTGGAATGAAAGGCATTAATTCATTGCTTCATAATTATATTAACTATTTGAAAGTCGAGTTGTTACGGCTCTAGACATGAGCGAAGGGAGCAAAGAGCGCAAAAAGAAAAGCCCCATGCAAGATTTCTCTCACATAGGACTTCCTTCATTCTAACTTCACTCAATATATTTTCATAGATTGTAGTATATTGTCAGAATTATTTGTGCACACAGTACACGATATTAATTATTGAGTAATATTAATACCAGTTGTAGTGATTGTATTACCAGCTTTATCAACAACTGTAAATGTACCTACAGCAGTACCAGTAGCAATTCCTGTACCAGCAAACTTAACAACTACAGTTTTCTTATCAGAACTTACAGAAGCCACAGTACCAGTAGTACCAGCAACAGTAACTTTATCACCAGTAGCTACGTTAAATGCATTTGTGAATGTGAAAGTAATTTCTTGATTCACACCAGCTGTACCAGTTGAACTAGTAAATTCCGTACCATTAACACTATATTTGAATGTAGTATTGTTTACATCTGTTAATTCAAGAATAGTACCATTAAGTACTGCATCAACTTTTACAGTTGAATGTGCATTAATCTTGTAAGCTAAATCCGCTGCATCTCTAAATTGTAACACTTCAGTTGATGCTGCAGTACCATGATAAGTAAATGTAACGCCATCTACCGTTACTGTCTTACCATATACAGCACCAGTAACTACTAAAGCAGTATCAACAGTTGCAGTTGCAGGAGTTGTAACATTGCCAGCTACAGTGATTTTAGCAGTACTCAACGTAGTTTTGTATTTATCAACTAGTACTGCATCAGCAGGTGTACCACCAACAAGTGAACGTACAATCTTAAATGTTACTTTACCTTCTGAATCCTTAATAAATTGTACTTGAACACCATTAGTATATTTTTCTAATTCCGCTACAAATGCATCTAAATCTGCAAGTTCTGAATTATTCTCAGCTACAAATTTAGCATCTTTAAGTGAAACAGCTTTTTTACCATCAAAAGTTAAAGTTTTAGCTTCTGTATTTACAGAAACAACTTTACCAATGTAGTTATTTGGTACATCAGTTTTTGCAGTGAATGTTGCTGTTGCTTCTTTAGCAGTAAATGCAAAGTCTTTTGTTGAATCTGTTGGGTTAATAGCAACACCAGTAGCAACTACGCGTACAGATGAAGTTTTTCCATCAACAGAGTTCACTTTTAAGTCAGCAGAAGTTAATTCTCCTGGGTATGATAATGTAATGCTACGGTTTGGAGAAACTGTTTCCTTTTTACCGTTTGTTGTTGCTACTTCAATATCATTTGAACCTGTATTGAATACAGTGTAAGATACTGATTTGATAGTAGCACCGATTACTTTATCACTTTGGTTTACTAATTCTGCTTTGAATGTTGCTACAGCAGCATCCTCAAATTTAGCTGATTTCTTACCAGCTGCATTATAAGACTTAACTGATGCTCCATCAAGGTATGCTGTTTGGAAGTAAGAAATTGGTGCAACAAATTTCGGTTCGCCTTCATCAAGAGTACCATCTTTAGCATTTGCAGTATTGATATCAATCCAAGCAACTGGTGTTGCATAATCATTTACTGTATCAGAACCGATAACAAATGTTGCTTCACCTTTGTCATTTGTTTTTACAGTTGTTGTTTTACCAATATATTTTTCTGTTTCTTCATCAATAAATTGAGCTGAAGTAACTGTAGAGATTACGCGATCTTCATTTTCGTTAAATGCAATGTTTACGATTTCGTTTTTAGCAACTTTACCGTCTTTATCTTTAACGATAACTTTGTATTCACGACCGTTAGTTTGTTTAGTAGCAGCTACTTCGCCACCTTCACGAGTTACCTCGATTTTGTAGTCAGCTTGAACAGCGCCAAATGTTACTTTAGCAACAGATGCTTGTAAAGCAGAAGCTTTATAAGTTTTAGCCTTTTCGCCACCAACAGTAGTGTTTTCTGCATAAACAACTGGAGTTACAGCTGCGTTTGTACCAGATACTGTGAATGTTGCTTCACCTTTTGAATCTGTAGTAATTGTAGCTGCTTCTAAAGCTGTACCATTGCTTAATTGTAAAGCTTTAACGCCGTTAACTGTTGCGTTTGCTACTTTATCAGAAGTAACATTCATGTTTTCTAAGAATCCAACATTGAATTTTTCGTTAGCAACTGGCTTACCAGTTTCTGGGTGTTTGTAAGTAACTTTATAAGTTTTGTTAGCACCGTTGTTGATTGTAGCGCCAGTAGTTACTTCTGTGATAGAAAGGATTGTATCAACGCCCCAGAATACATAACCGATAGCAAACTTAGAACGGTCACCTGTTGCATAAGCTGTTACTGTATCTTTACCTGCACCATAACGAGTGTAAGTGTAAGTTGCAACACCGTCAGCATTTGTTACTGCTTCACCAGTTACTGTTGGGTAAACTGCATCGTTGTTGTTACCTGGGATTGAGAATGTTACTGGAATACCAGCTTTAGATGCGCCTTCAGCAACTGTTACTTTTGCTTGTACAGAAACTTGTTGACCAAGTTTACCTTGTACTGAAGAAGATACTAATTC
>NZ_LMBZ01000005.1:191177-193227 GCF_001439635.1 Solibacillus cecembensis
CTGAACCATCAACAGTTACTGTGTAAGTTACGTCAGCAGTTTGAGCTGAAGTAGTTAATACTACAGTTTTAGAATTTGTTTGTTTAACAACAGCGTTAGAAATTGTTAAACCTTCGATAGCGAAGTCTAAAGCTTTAACGTCAGCAACTGCATCTTCAAAAGTTACTTCAACAGTAGTGTTGTTAACTGCTTTTTCCATTTTTAAACATAGTTTTATTTTTTTATAATTTTATAACGAACTAGATAATAGACATTCAAACTTTTGATATTTAAAATTTGGAATACGAGAAAAAGTATCTTAAGTTAAATACTACGAGGCTCATTTTAAGGCTCCTTTTTTGAAGGGATCTTCGAACACGTTGAGACATAACGATTTTAGGTTGGTTTGGATGATGAGATGAGCGGGGGAAATCAAAAATAACAAAATCGAAGTCATAATTACTCATCGTGGTGTCACTTGGTTATTGCAGGACTTAGTTACTCCTAGAAGTCATGCCACTAAAGTTTTCTTCGAGTATTGTCTCAATGTCTCAATAATGATTCGTAGTGTGTTTATTTCCTCGGTGCAAGTTATTAAAATGTACAAGTTGGAAAACGATAACGACAACAAAGCCCCATACAAGATTACTCTCAAATGGGACCCTTTCTAACATCACTTGCTTTATTTTTATAAATTGCAGTGTATTATTAGAATTGCTTATGCACCTAGTTCACGTTATTCATAATTTCAGATTATCTAAAAAAAGAACTCATTTAAATTCATACCCTTCACTTTGTTCTACTACTGTATTTAGTTTTAAGTGAATTAGCGCAAGCTCTTGGTCGCTTCATTTAAAATATTCCCTAATCGCATACCCTTGGTTTGTAAAAGATGTAGATAATAACTCGGGTACTTTAGGCCCGCATCGCTTTTTTAACAACAGTTTATCCAAGTAATTGAACACGTAACAAAAGGTAAAAAAATTATTCAAAATAGAAAGTACGCGTTTTACAGTTGATTCCTTTTTTCCTGCCGAAAATTTATTCACCCATTTCAATACATCATCGTGGTTTAGTGAATCCGACAAAACTAAACACTCGCTACAAAATTGCTCTAAGATTGAACGATATTTCGAAATCGTCGATTCTGTTTTATTCGCTAATTTTATATTTAACAAGTATTCATTTAATACCTCTCTCGTTTGCGTGGGAATTCCCTCATGTGTGCTAATCCAATATTCCCCTGTACTATTTTTCATATGTTATCATCCTCTCATTCTTACACCTTTACGATGTGTTAAAACTATTGTTAACTGATTCTTCTATTTTTAAACATAGTTTTATTTTTTTTAGAAATTCACTAGATAATAGTTATTCAAACTTTTGATTCGAAATATCAAGGTTTCTTCTTCTAAAAATCCTTACAGTTGCAAAATCAACTACAGCCAACTCTTGAAACTCCTAATAAGTATTAGATAGGGGGCATTAAATTTGGGATTTTTATTCAATAGGGGGAGCGTCGGATAAATGCGGATTTACAACGTTAAGAAATATACACGATTTTATACAAAGCGAAAAACAAACCGAACAAGTGAAAATACAGAGACATTAACGGTTTGCGCCACTTGTATAAAAAGCTGTATAAACAATGGTCATAAAAAAAGCCACAAAACGTTGAGTTTACAACATTCGTAGCTTAATGGCGTATCCCAAAACTTACGTTTGGGAACGTTTATTAGGTTTATTTTGTATACGCTATAAATCCTTGTTAAACTAAAGCAGGTTAGTTTAATAACCCTCTAACTTGGTGAAACTGAAGTTAAAAACCACATAACTAATAAAATCAACCAAATTACTGCTATACCTATAATTAAACGCTTCACATACAATCCCCCTATCAGTTTTATTCAACTAAATTGCCCCGTAAGTTGAAGTATAACCTTCCCAAAGCGTCGTTTGGGGACCATTTGAAATCCTTGTTCAACTAACCTGCCCCGTTAGTTTAAGTGTAACATTTCACAATGGATCACCGAAGCCTCCGTTAGCTTAAGAAGATTTTTTTCCTTCTTTC
>NZ_LMBZ01000063.1:0-363 GCF_001439635.1 Solibacillus cecembensis
AGTCGCCGGTTCAATACCGACAACTGGTTAGATAAATGCTTTTTTGACCTCTGTCTTATATACGGGGGTCAGTCCCAGATTCACATAAGGATTTTCAACACAGCTATTTTTTATTTACTTACACTAACTCCAACCGCTCGATAGCCTCATAATGTGTCGAGTGTATATGGCAACACATTGGTGCTGGTGGGTTTAATTATATAGGCTCGATTCCTATCTAGAGGAATCGAGTCCTTTTTATCATTCTTCTACTGTTGCTTTATTAAACTAAAGCCCCCGTTAGTTTAATAAGACGGGAGTAAAATTTATGCAGATTTACGCCGTAAGACTTCAATTTTTATACAAGATTTTATTCATCAAAAA
>NZ_LMBZ01000063.1:482-2161 GCF_001439635.1 Solibacillus cecembensis
TAATTTGGGAACTTTATTAGGTTTATTTATGTATACGTTATAAATACCTTTACAAGTTAAAGTATTTTACGTATAGATTACTATTTGTCAGTGTAACGCATTGCCCTTGCTAGAAATGTTGCAGCATGTATGCGTGTTAATTTTTCGTTTGGCTTAAATGTGCCATCCGGATAGCCTGCTGCAATATTGGCAGCTACAAGTTGTTGTACAGATTCGTATGCATAATGATTTGGTGTTACATCTTTAAATGTTGTTGTGCCGTTTGGAAGTTCAAATGCACGTGTAATCATAGCTGCCATTTGTCCACGTGTAAGTTTTACATTTGGCTCAAATTTTGTTGCTGTTACGCCATTTACAATGCCCGCATCAACCGCTGATTGGATGACCCCTGAGTTTTCATGTGATGCTGGTATATCGCTAAACTTCGTCTGACGTGGTGCGGCACTTAAATTAAATGCTCTAGCAATCATAACAACCATTTCTTCGCGAGTGACTAAATCATTTAACCCAAATCTTCCTGCTGACTCAATGACCAAGTTTTTTTGTAAATAAATCACATCAGCATAACTAGGATGTGATTTCGGTACATCTTCAAATATTTGAGGATTCGCCTTTGTTTTTAAAGGTAGTACAAAAGTGAAAATCAGCATTGTAACTAGAAATAAAGAAGATAATTTTTTCATTTACAGTTAACTCCCTCTATATTTTTTTATCTCCACCATTGTACCATTTTATGTCATTTTGGAAACAATCATTAGTAGTCAAAATAACTCCGAGTAAGATTTCTCCCCTAAAAAAATATACCAATTCATTTACACAAATATCTTCCCAAAGCGTCGTTTGGGGACCATTTGAAATCCTTGTTGAACTAAAGCCTCCGTTGAAGCACAAAATACAATTACTAACATTCACACATCCATAAAAAAACGAATAATTCTCTATTTTTCTCTCTTGTCAACAAAAGTAGTAATTACTTCTTGAGTAATTGTTCGATCCCCATCGTATAGTTCTACAATAACTGCTTTATTATTTTCTATATATTTTTTTATTTCACCTATTTTATATTCTTCCGTTATTTCCCTAAAATCTGCAGCATTAATAGAGTGTACTCCCCCTTTTGGTACTGACACCGTTTTGAAAGTTTCAGGAATTTCTATTACTTCGGCAGCAATCAAGTCACTTATATGAGTATCTTGAATAACGAATCTAACATTGTACTCTTGCTCTGGTTCATTTCCATAATCGTTAATTTCTACGCTAAAATGTAGTACCTCAACATCAGAACCCTCAACGGAATAAATTTCAACAGAAGCACTTTCAATAACAGGATACTTTAACTTTTCATTCTCACTTTCACAAGCAGACAAAACGATAAAAATTATACTTAAGGAAGTTAAGAAAATAATTTTATTCCTCAATATCTCATCAATCCCTTCCCTGCTAAGTTAGTTGAAGTATAACCTTCCCAAACCCTCGTTTGGGGACCATTTGAAATCCTTGTTGCACTAAAGCCCCCGTTAGTTTAAGTACATTTCTTCACATTCTTTTCTTTAAGGCTCTGTTAAATAATATTGTTGATTTTTAATAGGACTTCAGTATTTGGAAGTCCTTTGTACTCAATAAATTACATTCCTAAAACGGAAATGAACTTAGCTGAAACACTTTTTTCATTTATCCAC
>NZ_LMBZ01000065.1:0-216 GCF_001439635.1 Solibacillus cecembensis
AACCTCTATATAACAAGAGCCTTCCAAGGTACTGGCATCATAAATTATTTCAATCATTTTATCACCCCTTTAAACAGTAAATCTCAATAATCTGAGCTTTTTATAAGTTGCATCTGTTGAGAATAGGCAACTATCAATCACCATTTTGCTTACCGAAGCAATAACCCCTAATATTATCCACATAACTATACCTCCATATATTTTTATTTATGTCGT
>NZ_LMBZ01000065.1:268-2072 GCF_001439635.1 Solibacillus cecembensis
CCCGTTAGTTCAATAAGAAAAAGCTACCCTTAAAGGCAGCCTTGTTCCACTAAATCACCCCGTTAGTTGAATAAAGACCTATTCTTCTACTGCACATTATGTTCGAAATCTTCATTAGACTATTGCTTGGAATCCTGTTTTTCTTTTCGATATTTTTTAAGCGTTTCTAAAAGATGTTCAGTTTCATCCTTCGTCAATTTCATTTATACCTCTTTAAAAGTCGATATTGCCCCAATTTCATTAGGAAACTTTACTAACTTCAAGTAGCTATATCTCACATGATAACCAGAGATTTTATTCAAACCTCCTTAGTTCACTTTATTTGTCGATCAAGTATTTAAGTCTGTTATTGAAGGAATAATGATTTCCTTAACACATGAAATTGGTGAAAGATTAATCACACATTGCACAATAGATACAATATCTTGTACAGGTATACGTGTACCTTCATATAAATCAATTGCCTTTTCTGCACCTTCTTCATAAGGTACTTCTGCTGCCATTTCCCCTGGATTAATACAAGTGACAGGGATTTTATCTTCTCTCAAATGTTCACGTAGCGCATTTGTAATGCCCCGTAAACCGAATTTAGATGCAACAAATGAAACTTGTGAACTGTTTGTGTGATCTAAGCCTGCCGTTGAACCAATTAAAATGACTTTTCCATTTTTAGCTTGTCTTAAGTTTGGTAGAAGCGCCTGAATATATGTAATAGTAGAAGTTAGATTTATATTGATTAAGTTAGAAATATCTCTAATTTCATCCTTGTCAAATGTATAGTCATCCTCGAAACCATACTTTTCCCATACTCCAACATTATAAATTAATACATCTATTGCATTGTCTTTTAAAGTTTCCTTTAAATCAGAGATTTGTTGTTGATTTGATAAATCTATTGAGAGCCATTTGCGATTTACACCATCATTAATATCCAAACTCTCTGGTCGTGTTCTTGACACCATCCATACTGTATCTCCCTCTGTAGGTAGACCTTTTACAAAGGCATCGCCAAGCCCTTGACTTGCTCCAAAAATAATAAAGTTTTTACTCACCCAATCATCCTCTCCAATAACTATCTTTTTGATTATTTAAGATAGAAAACAATATAACAATTAAATCTATTATATTTACAACATTATTATTTCACTACATTCTTTTGACTGAAATTTATAACTTTTGCTTGAGTTTTACTATCACTTTCTTGTTCTAGTTTGCTATACACCACATCTGCACTTAGAAAACGATATTTTTTGTCCATTTTAATTCCCCTCCCTGGTACTGCACAATATGTGTCAAATGCGACATAGAACCTCAACGTCTCTTGTTCAACTAACCTGCTTCGTTAGTAAAAATACTCCATATGTCTATTATTCTATTTAATTGGTAATAATTCCATTAATATCACTTTATTAGGGGGAATGGAATTGTTACTGTCAAAAGCATGGGCTTCGTTTGAAGCTGCTAAGCGAATAGAAGGTTTTTCTCCGCAAACGTTGAAGGCATACCAGTTACAGACTTTGCTACTAATTGGTTACTTTAAAGATGTAGAGATGGAATTGCTGGATACAAATCAATTGAAGGAATATCTTGCTATATCCGGAAAGCATATAAAACCTGCCAGTCTCGCACATCGTATTCGCTTTATGAAATCATTTTTCCGTTGGTCTCATGAAGAAGGTTACCTGAGTAAGAATCCAACTTCCAAAATTAAAGAACCCAAGGTAGGGAAGCGGATACCCAAGTATTTAACCGAACGGGAGATCGAACACCTTCGTGAATCCTGTCATTCCCCAATGGAAAGAGC
>NZ_LMBZ01000066.1:0-1459 GCF_001439635.1 Solibacillus cecembensis
CTTACTTCCTTGTTTTTAAAACTTAATTCAAATCGTTCACTCATATACTCCACCCCGTTTATAACTTTCTTTTACTACCCTTCCCTTTACTACGTTTGAAACAAATTGATGATCCGATTTTTGTAATTTTTCCATTTTCATTAAACTAAATCCATTTACTTGTTCAACTAACCTGCCCCGTTAGTTTAAGTACATTTCTTCACAATCTTTATAGTCACATTAACATAAATATCCAATTTAAGGTTAACGATCTTTTATTAAAAAGTGATAAGTGCCTGGTCATTTTTATTTGTAGAATAAACCAAATAGTACCCAAATAGAAATTTCGTGACATTTTATATACTAATTTAGCTTTATATTGTAAATTTTAGGTATAAGGGGTGGGGGAATGCATAAGTATAAATTTTTGACGAATTGTGGAGTAACTTTATCGTTTGAGAGTAGATATGGTGGTAACAAAACCGCTGTTGGTCCCGAGAGAGATAAAAATAAAACTTCGGAGGAAGGTTATTACTTCCACTTCCATCTATCCAATCGAACTGGTGGAAACTTATTCTATTATTAAAAGGATGTTTTAAAATGAAATTCAATTTAGAAAAACTTTATGAACAATATCAACAAATTTCAATACCTAACAAATTTACTTTTAAAGAAGTAAAAGAAAAACTCACTAAAGAATATTTAGCAAAACAAACTGACAAAAAAGATATTGATTTTTTATTAGCCCCCGATGAAATAAATGATTATAAACATTGTTTTATAATTGATAATATCGAAATTTTACAATTGCTGTTTTCAGAAGATGAAAAAAATGGATTATATAATTTAAAAAACTTAAATAAACAATATCCTTTAAATGTAAAAGAAGCTTCGGAATCTGAAATTGAGTATACTCGTATACAAGAGGGAGAATACTTAGTAATATTTCTAGATTTTGATGAAAGAAACTATATTAAGGGCTTTAAATTATTGGGAAATAGCAGAAAATTGTATTATCAATTAGTTGTATTTTCAGGTATATGCAATAAAGATCTCAGTTTAGATAATAGAGATTTCCAAGAATATTTAATAGCCCTATCCAATTTGGGTTACTTAGAACAACATAATTAAAACGTAAAAGTAAATTCCTTTATTTGGAGTTTGCTTTTTTACCGTCAAAAAAATCTGAAGTTTGATTATCCTATTTGGATTTTACTGTGCCCTCTCTTTAATTATATGAAATTTAGTGTTAACCCAAGCATTTTATGCTTAATTAAAAATAATTAGCGCAGAGACTTTTGTATGGGATTTTTTGTTCAATAGGCAATAAGACGAGCATTTCAGTGATGTAGTCAAAGCAACAGCAGGAGAAGATGTAACCATACGTTATGCAAATCGGGCAATTCTAACAAATTGTATTTGCACCAGAATCCTAAATAATGCTCTCTTGAAAGTGAAAAAGCCCCTTATATATTTTCAA
>NZ_LMBZ01000066.1:1468-2057 GCF_001439635.1 Solibacillus cecembensis
TCTAAATTCTATTCATTTATCTTTATTTATACAAATATACTTTAGAGGAGCACGAAGATGAAAAAGAAGTTCTTATCCTTACTAATGACCATTATAATGGTCCTATCCGTTAGCGTATCGGTGTATGCCGATGAAACGTCGCCACCAGCCACAAGAGGAGAAATCGTTAAAGCCTTGTTGATGGCAGCAGACNTTATCAACAAGGAATTAATAAAGAAGCCGTTATGCAAGGCTCTAAAAACGGAAATTTAAGAGAGAATGAGCCAGCTAAGAAGGTTGAAGCTTTAGTCATGTTGAGCAGGGCATTCGGCGAATTACCAGAGCCTGTAGGAAATGATCTGCGCAGTGGAACATTTGGCGTTGAATTCACCGATGTACCCGGTTGGGCTAAGAAAGATATCGATAAACTGGCAAAAGCAGGCGTACTGACAGGCAAACCTGATGGCACATTAGGCGTAAATGACAATATTACGATCGATGAGTTCCAAAACATAATTTCCAGAATGTGGACACTTGCAGGCTCCCATTTAAATGACGATTTTTATGAAGCAATCAATAAGGAATGGTTAAATAAATCGACAATTCCAGC
>NZ_LMBZ01000067.1:0-471 GCF_001439635.1 Solibacillus cecembensis
CCAAAGGTTTATAAAACCTACTTTGAAAAGGTCGAAAGGTTAAAGCATGGAACCTTCGGTCCCGTTCACTTTCGAAATCAGGTTAAGATACGCCGCAGGGTTGACATAAACCCAGGCCATGCAGATCTCAGTGCTAAAGAAGCACAAGATGTCATCATGGAGGTTGTTTTCCCAAACGAAGTTGGAGCCAGGATATTGACATCAGAATCACAGTTAACAATAACAAAGGAAAAGAAGGAGGAGCTACAGGACTGCAAGATTGCTCCTTTAATGGTGGCATACATGTTGGAGAGAGAACTGGTTCGTAAAACCAGATTCTTGCCAGTAGCTGGCGGGACAAGCAGCGTATATATCGAGGTGTTGCACTTGACTCAAGGGACCTGCTGGGAACAAATGTATACACCGGGAGGAGAGGTGAGAAATGATGACGTTGATCAGAGTCTAATTATTGCTGCAAGAAATATCGTTAGG
>NZ_LMBZ01000067.1:558-2019 GCF_001439635.1 Solibacillus cecembensis
GCAACAGTGTCAGCAGACCCGTTGGCTTCGCTCTTGGAGATGTGCCATAGTACACAAATTGGAGGGGTAAGGATGGTAGACATCCTTAGACAAAACCCAACAGAAGAACAAGCTGTGGATATATGCAAAGCAGCAATGGGTCTAAGGATCAGTTCATCTTTCAGCTTTGGAGGTTTCACTTTCAAAAGGACAAGCGGGTCATCTGTCAAAAGAGAAGAAGAAGTGCTTACCGGCAACCTCCAAACATTGAAAATAAGGGTGCACGAAGGGTATGAGGAATTCACAATGGTTGGGCGAAGAGCAACAGCCATTCTAAGGAAAGCAACCAGAAGGCTGATCCAATTGATAGTGAGTGGGAGAGACGAGCAGTCAATCGCCGAAGCGATCATAGTGGCAATGGTGTTCTCCCAAGAGGATTGCATGATAAAAGCAGTACGAGGTGATCTGAATTTTGTCAACAGAGCGAATCAGCGGTTAAATCCCATGCATCAACTCCTGCGGCACTTCCAAAAGGATGCAAAGGTGCTGTTTCAAAATTGGGGAGTTGAACCCATTGACAATGTTATGGGAATGATCGGTATATTGCCTGATATGACCCCCAGCACAGAGATGTCACTAAGAGGAGTGAGAGTCAGCAAAATGGGAGTGGATGAATATTCTAGCACAGAGAGAGTGGTTGTGAGTATTGACCGTTTCTTGAGAGTCCGAGACCAGAGGGGGAACGTACTCTTGTCTCCTGAAGAGGTTAGTGAAACACAGGGAACAGAGAAGCTGACGATAACATATTCATCGTCCATGATGTGGGAAATCAATGGCCCGGAATCAGTGTTAGTTAACACATATCAATGGATCATTAGAAACTGGGAAACTGTAAAGATTCAATGGTCCCAAGACCCTACAATGCTATACAACAAGATGGAGTTTGAGCCCTTTCAATCCTTGGTGCCTAAAGCTGCCAGAGGCCAGTATAGTGGATTTGTGAGGACGCTATTCCAGCAGATGCGTGATGTGCTGGGGACCTTTGACACTGTCCAGATAATAAAGCTACTTCCATTTGCAGCAGCCCCACCGGAGCAGAGCAGGATGCAGTTCTCTTCTCTAACTGTAAACGTAAGAGGATCAGGAATGAGAATACTTGTGAGAGGCAACTCTCCTGTGTTCAACTATAACAAGGCAACCAAGAGGCTTACAGTCCTTGGAAAGGATGCAGGTGCATTGACAGAAGACCCAGATGAGGGGACGGCGGGAGTGGAGTCTGCGGTGTTAAGAGGATTTCTAATTCTGGGCAAAGAAGACAAAAGATATGGACCAGCATTGAGCATCAATGAATTGAGCAATCTCGCGAAAGGGGAGAAGGCTAATGTGTTGATAGGGCAAGGAGACGTGGTGTTGGTGATGAAACGGAAACGGGACTCTAGCATACTTACTGACAGCCAGACAGCGACCAAAAGAATTCGGATG
>NZ_LMBZ01000068.1:0-729 GCF_001439635.1 Solibacillus cecembensis
ATCAATTGTGATTTTGTTTCTGCTTATTGCAGAGAGTTCTTCTCAAAACTACACAGGAAACCCTGTGATATGCATGGGACATCATGCTGTGGCAAATGGGACTATGGTAAAGACCCTCACTGATGATCAAGTGGAAGTGGTCACTGCACAGGAACTGGTAGAATCACAGAACCTCCCAGAACTATGCCCGAGTCCTCTAAGACTAGTCGATGGTCAGACCTGTGATATCATCAATGGGGCCTTGGGAAGCCCAGGATGTGACCATTTGAATGGTGCTGAATGGGACATTTTCATAGAAAGGCCCAATGCGGTGGACACTTGTTATCCATTTGATGTGCCAGATTATCAGAGCCTAAGGAGCATACTCGCCAACAATGGGAAATTCGAGTTCATTGCTGAAGAATTCCAATGGAGCACCGTGAAGCAAAATGGCAAATCTGGGGCCTGCAAGAGAGCAAATGTGAACGATTTCTTTAACAGGCTGAATTGGCTCGTGAAGTCAGACGGGAATGCATACCCTCTCCAGAATTTGACAAAAGTAAACAACGGTGATTATGCGAAGCTTTACATCTGGGGAGTTCACCACCCTTCGACGGACACCGAGCAAACCAACCTGTACAAGAACAATCCTGGTAGGGTCACTGTATCTACCAAAACTAGTCAAACAAGTATAGTGCCCAACATTGGCAGCAGACCTTGGGTGAGAGGACAAAGTGGCAGAATCAGCTT
>NZ_LMBZ01000068.1:756-973 GCF_001439635.1 Solibacillus cecembensis
CTATTGGACTATTGTAGAGCCTGGAGACTTAATAGTCTTCAACACAATAGGAAATTTAATTGCCCCAAGAGGACATTACAAATTAAACAATCAGAAGAAGAGCACAATNTTATTGGACTATTGTAGAGCCTGGAGACTTGATAGTCTTCAACACAATAGGAAATTTAATTGCCCCAAGAGGACATTACAAATTAAACAATCAGAAGAAGAGCACAAT
>NZ_LMBZ01000068.1:1024-1911 GCF_001439635.1 Solibacillus cecembensis
TCTGAACACTGCAACTCCCATAGGCTCATGTGTCAGTAAATGTCATACAGACAAAGGGTCTCTCTCTACCACAAAACCCTTTCAAAATATCTCAAGGATAGCAATTGGAGACTGTCCCAAATATGTCAAACAAGGCTCCCTAAAACTTGCAACTGGGATGAGAAATATCCCTGAAAAGGCATCTAGAGGGCTTTTTGGGGCAATAGCTGGGTTCATAGAGAATGGATGGCAAGGCCTGATTGATGGTTGGTATGGCTTCAGGCACCAAAATGCAGAAGGAACAGGGACAGCTGCTGATCTAAAATCCACTCAGGCAGCCATCGATCAGATCAATGGAAAACTTAATCGTCTTATTGAGAAGACAAACGAGAAATACCATCAAATCGAAAAGGAATTTGAACAAGTTGAAGGAAGAATCCAAGACCTGGAGAAATATGTTGAAGACACAAAGATTGATCTATGGTCATATAATGCAGAGCTATTAGTAGCTCTGGAAAATCAGCATACTATAGATGTGACTGACTCAGAGATGAACAAGCTCTTTGAAAGAGTGAGGCGACAACTCAGGGAGAATGCTGAGGACAAAGGAAATGGATGCTTTGAAATATTCCACCAATGTGACAACAATTGCATTGAAAGCATTCGAAATGGGACTTATGATCATGATATTTATAGAGATGAGGCGATCAACAATCGATTCCAAATACAGGGAGTCAAATTGACCCAGGGATACAAGGACATCATCCTTTGGATTTCGTTCTCCATATCATGCTTTTTGCTCGTAGCACTGCTTTTGGCCTTTATTTTGTGGGCTTGTCAGAACGGAAACATCCGGTGCCAGATTTGCATTTGAAGAAAAAACACCCTTGTTTCTACTGATCACGCGT
>NZ_LMBZ01000075.1:0-617 GCF_001439635.1 Solibacillus cecembensis
CTCGGAAACCCATGGTGTGACGAATTCATCAATGTACCAGAATGGTCTTACATAGTAGAGAAGGCCAATCCAGTCAATGGCCTCTGTTACCCAGGGAATTTCAACGATTATGAAGAATTGAAACACCTATTGAGCAGGATAAACCATTTTGAGAAAATACAGATCATCCCCAAAGATTCTTGGTCAGATCACGAAGCCTCAATGGGGGTGAGCGCAGCATGTTCATACCAGGGAAAGTCCTCCTTCTTCAGAAATGTAGTATGGCTTATCAAAAAGAACGATACATATCCAACAATAAAGAAAGACTACAATAATACCAACCGAGAAGATCTCTTGGTACTTTGGGGGATCCACCATCCTAATGATAAGGCAGAGCAAATAACGCTCTATCAAAACCCAACCACCTATATTTCCATTGGGACGTCAACACTAAACCAGAGATTGGTACCAAAAATAGCCACTAGATCCAAAATAAACGGGCAAAGTGGCAGGATAGATTTCTTCTGGACAATTTTAAAACCGAATGATGCAATCCACTTCGAGAGTAATGGAAATTTCATTGCTCCAGAATATGCATACAAAATTGTCAAGAAAGGAGACTCCACAATTATGAGAAG
>NZ_LMBZ01000075.1:661-1531 GCF_001439635.1 Solibacillus cecembensis
GTGGAATATGGTAACTGCAACACCAGGTGTCAGACTCCGGTAGGGGCGATAAACTCTAGTATGCCATTCCATAACATACACCCCCTCACCATCGGAGAATGTCCCAAATATGTGAAATCGAACAAATTAGTCCTTGCGACTGGACTCAGAAATAGTCCTCAAAGAGAGAGAAGAAGAAAAAGAGGACTATTTGGAGCTATAGCAGGTTTCATAGAGGGAGGATGGCAGGGAATGGTAGATGGTTGGTATGGGTACCACCACAGCAATGAGCAGGGGAGTGGATACGCTGCAGACAAAGAATCTACTCAAAAGGCAATAGACGGAGTCACCAATAAGGTCAACTCGATCATTGACAAAATGAACACTCAGTTTGAGGCCGTAGGAAGGGAATTTAATAACTTAGAGAGGAGAATAGAGAATTTAAACAAGAAGATGGAAGACGGATTCCTAGATGTCTGGACTTATAATGCTGAACTTCTGGTTCTCATGGAAAATGAAAGAACTTTAGACTTCCATGACTCAAATGTCAAGAACCTTTACGATAAGGTCAGACTACAGCTTAAGGATAATGCAAAAGAGCTGGGCAACGGTTGTTTCGAGTTCTATCACAAATGTAATAATGAATGTATGGAAAGTGTAAGAAACGGAACGTATGACTACCCGCAGTATTCAGAAGAAGCAAGATTAAAAAGAGAGGAAATAAGTGGAGTAAAATTGGAGTCAATAGGAGTCTACCAAATACTGTCAATTTATTCAACAGTGGCGAGTTCCCTAGTGCTGGCAATCATGATGGCTGGTCTATCTTTATGGATGTGTTCCAACGGGTCGTTACAGTGCAGAATTTGCATTTAAGTTTGTGAGTTCAGATTG
>NZ_LMBZ01000076.1:0-621 GCF_001439635.1 Solibacillus cecembensis
ACATCATGGCGTCTCAAGGCACCAAACGATCTTATGAACAGATGGAAACTGGTGGAGAGCGCCAGAATGCTACTGAGATCAGAGCATCTGTTGGAAGAATGGTTAGTGGCATTGGGAGGTTCTACATACAGATGTGCACAGAACTCAAACTCAGTGACTATGAAGGGAGACTGATCCAGAATAGCATAACAATAGAGAGAATGGTACTTTCTGCATTTGATGAAAGAAGGAATAGGTACTTGGAAGAGCATCCCAGTGCGGGGAAGGACCCTAAGAAAACTGGAGGTCCAATTTATCGGAGGAGAGACGGGAAATGGGTGAGGGAGCTGATTCTGTACGACAAAGAGGAGATCAGGAGGATTTGGCGCCAAGCGAACAATGGAGAGGACGCAACTGCTGGTCTTACCCACTTGATGATATGGCATTCCAATTTGAATGATGCCACATATCAGAGAACGAGAGCTCTCGTGCGTACAGGAATGGACCCCAGGATGTGCTCTCTGATGCAAGGATCAACTCTTCCGAGGAGATCTGGAGCTGCCGGTGCAGCAGTGAAGGGGGTAGGAACAATGGTGATGGAGCTGATTCGGATGATAAAACGAGGGATCAACGACCGGAATT
>NZ_LMBZ01000076.1:677-1489 GCF_001439635.1 Solibacillus cecembensis
TGGAGAGGCGAAAATGGAAGAAGAACAAGGATTGCATATGAGAGAATGTGCAATATCCTCAAAGGGAAATTCCAAACAGCTGCACAAAGAGCAATGATGGATCAAGTGCGAGAGAGCAGAAATCCTGGGAATGCTGAAATTGAAGATCTCATTTTCCTGGCGCGGTCTGCACTCATCCTGAGAGGATCAGTGGCTCATAAGTCCTGCTTGCCTGCTTGTGTGTACGGACTTGCAGTGGCCAGTGGATATGACTTCGAGAGAGAAGGATACTCTCTGGTTGGAATAGATCCTTTCCGTTTGCTTCAAAATAGTCAGGTCTTTAGTCTCATTAGGCCAAATGAAAATCCTGCACATAAGAGTCAATTAGTGTGGATGGCATGCCACTCGGCAGCATTCGAGGACCTTAGGGTCTCAAGTTTCATCAGAGGGACAAGAGTGATCCCAAGAGGACAGCTGTCCACCAGGGGGGTTCAAATTGCTTCAAATGAGAACATGGAAGCAATGGACTCCAACACCCTTGAACTGAGAAGTAGATATTGGGCTATAAGAACCAGGAGCGGAGGGAACACCAACCAGCAGAGGGCATCTGCAGGGCAGATCAGCATTCAGCCCACTTTCTCGGTACAGAGAAATCTTCCCTTCGAAAGAGCGACCATTATGGCAGCATTTACAGGGAATACTGAAGGCAGGACGTCTGACATGAGGACTGAAATCATAAGAATGATGGAAAGTGCCAGACCAGAAGATGTGTCATTCCAGGGGCGGGGAGTCTTCGAGCTCTCGGACGAAAAGGCAACGAACCCGATCGTGCC
>NZ_LMBZ01000077.1:0-255 GCF_001439635.1 Solibacillus cecembensis
ACGCGTGATCAGTAGAAACAAGGAGTTTTTTCAAAAATTGCGAAAGCTTATATAGGCATGAAGTTGATATTCGCACCATCAGGCCATGAGCCTGTTCCATAGGTACCTGAAGTGCCACAAAACACAACGATACTGTTTGAAGTCCACCATACTCTGGTCTCCTGCGGCCTTCCTCTTATCAACTCCACATAAAAACACCTATTGATGCAGCTCTTGCCTTCAACAGAGAAAATGCCAGAATAACCAGACCAGTTA
>NZ_LMBZ01000077.1:322-1476 GCF_001439635.1 Solibacillus cecembensis
TCATAACCTGATCGTGAATCCTTGCTGATTGTTCTTCCCATCCAAACATCATTTCCATAGTCAAAGGCCCATCCTTTTACCCCTGGGTTCCCTCTTTCGTTATTGGGATCTTTGCAATTGCTGTTGCTAGACCCATCATCGTTTCTTGGAGTGTCACCAACAAGTCCTGAGCACACATAGCTGGAATCAATGCTATAATCTGCCATATTTATATCTATAATGGGCCTATTGGATCCTTTCCAGTTGTCCCTACAAACACATCTAACGTCCGGATATCGGGGATAACAGGAACATTCCTCTATATGCTGAGCACTCCCTGATAATGGACTAATATGAGCAATTTTCCCCTCTTTAACAAACAATATTCTAGTATCAGCTCTTCCCGATGCACTTCCATCAGTCATTACTACTGCACAAGTTCCATTGATGCAAACGCATTCTGACTCCTGAGTTCTGAGAATGTTTTGAGACCATGAGCCAATACTATCAACAAGCATCCCATCATAAATGAAACTGGCAGTTGCATTCCTATCATCCCCAGTGACACAAACATGTAGCCATGCTTTTCCATCATGGCAACTCGAGCTGGACCATGCTATGCACACTTGTCTGGTTCCCAGATGAAACGGAACACCCAACTCGTTCATTAAAAGGGTTCGATGGGGGATTCTATCATGTATTGTGCCGTTTGAATGTTTGTTGTCCAGCGTAGTTCCCTGTCCAAGTGCAAATTGATAACATTTATCTGGACTGCACGACACATAAGGTTCTCTTGTTACCCAAATGTCTCCACCAGCAGAAAGCCTGATTGAGTTGTCCTTAGAGAAAGGGGCAAACCCTGTAATTTGGCACTGTGGTTTCGACCAATCCCTGTATTCTACCACTTTAGAACAAGGTTCCCTTTCTATGATAGTGTTGTTTGAATACACTATTTCTGTTATGTTTCTCTCTACTATGATTGGCTCACAGGGCACCACTTGATTGTTCGGGGGTATGCTGCATTCATTTTGCTTGAAATGCAGTGTTACAGTCGTTGCGAGAATAGCAATTTGCATGAGGAAACATACTATTGCGATGGTTAGAGAGATGGAGCCAATCGTTATTATCTTCTGATTTGGATTCATTTTCACTCCTGCTTTTGCTGATCACGCGTT
>NZ_LMBZ01000078.1:0-464 GCF_001439635.1 Solibacillus cecembensis
TTGCAAACGCTGATTTTATACAGAAAGAAAACAACTGTTTCGAAACAAAGTGTGATCAAAACAGTTGGTTCTTTATTAATCTAGTTTGGTTTTTATAATAAAGATTGATTATTTCAGGACCGAATCTTCAATTAAAGCACCCCGTTAGTTGAACAAGAAATAGTCCCCTTACGAGGTTATGTTACCTAACTTTCATTTTGGAACGTTTTATTGTATGACTCTGTATGAAGTTAATTAATTTTGACTCTTATTACATTCAAAAGAATAGTTGTTTGTAAGTTCATTATTAATTTCTAAAGTTGGTTCACCTTTGTTTTGATAGCACTGTGATGTTAATGTTTCAATTTCTTTATTATTAAAATAACTAGCAGAAGCCACTAGTAAAGAACCTGTAAATGCTAACGTAAAAGAAATAATAAATTTATTATTTTTCAAAATATGTACCTCCATTTTTTTGAAAGCTT
>NZ_LMBZ01000078.1:514-1456 GCF_001439635.1 Solibacillus cecembensis
ACACCTACTTCTTCTTCAAGAAGTAAAAAATAAAGTATTAATTCTAAATTTTCTCATCTAACTTTTGCAATATTGAGTCTAATTTTTGGTTAATATTCTGTTTTTCTTTAGTTGAATCTTTTAATCGTTTAAAAGCAATAAAAATAATAGCAAAAACTAAAATAACAAAGAATAAATATATTAAAGTCGCTATAACATCCCCAATATTTACAATCACAAAAAACACCGCCTAAATTTATTTATCACTTCTTTATACTAATAAAGTAACCTTAGTTATAATGTTTGTTACACTAAAGCCCCTGTTAGCCTAAATATAGGTAATCATAAGCCCATAAGCTGCTATTCCTAAAACGCCTAAAAAAATAAGTACAGCACTTTTTATAAAATCTGTCTTTCCCTTTTTCCAGTTTACGATACTTGTAGTAAGCCAACTAATAAACACTATAATTGCACCAATATGCTGAATCCATTCAATTGTTAGGATAATACCAGAAAACGCTAGCAACAAGCCTATGATTATTAATCCCACTCCAAAAAGTGCTAAAGGTTGTTTAAATTCATTTTTAAATTCCTGTCGTTCTTCCTTATCCATTTTAAAATATGCATTTGTAACAAGGATAATTGGTATAACCCATATTAAAATAACAAATAAAACTTGTATCACTTCATATGCCCCCAATCTATCATGTTCTGAAGTTTGGTCCGTTAATTGAAGTATAAAGTCCCCAAAGCCTCGTTTGGTCACATTTCTTAACTTAACGTTGTAAATCCCTATAATTCTGAAGATACTCCTTGTTGCACTAAACTGCTGCGTTAGTTCAATAAGAAAAAGCTACCCTAAAGGCAGCCTTATTCTGATAAAGCACCCTTTACTTTAAGTACAATTTTTCACAATACCTAAACACTAATCATTTTTTTCAGAACTCTTATTATCTTTTAAAC
>NZ_LMBZ01000080.1:0-454 GCF_001439635.1 Solibacillus cecembensis
AGAGCATCTGTTGGAAGAATGGTTGGTGGAATTGGGAGGTTTTACATACAGATGTGCACTGAACTCAAACTCAGCGATTATGAGGGGAGACTGATCCAGAACAGCATAACAATAGAAAGAATGGTCCTCTCTGCATTTGATGAAAGGAGGAACAAGTACCTGGAAGAACATCCCAGTGCGGGGAAGGACCCAAAGAAAACTGGAGGTCCAATCTACAGAAGAAGAGACGGAAAGTGGGTGAGGGAGCTGATTCTGTATGACAAAGAAGAGATCAGGAGGATCTGGCGTCAAGCAAATAATGGAGAAGATGCAACTGCTGGTCTCACTCATCTGATGATCTGGCACTCCAACCTGAATGATGCCACATACCAGAGAACAAGAGCTCTCGTGCGCACTGGAATGGATCCCAGAATGTGCTCTCTGATGCAAGGATCAACTCTCCCAAGGAGGTCTG
>NZ_LMBZ01000080.1:488-1406 GCF_001439635.1 Solibacillus cecembensis
AGCTGCTGGTGCAGCAGTAAAAGGGGTCGGAACAATGGTAATGGAATTGATTCGGATGATAAAGCGAGGGATTAATGATCGGAATTTCTGGAGAGGCGAAAATGGACGAAGGACAAGGATTGCCTATGAGAGAATGTGCAACATCCTCAAAGGAAAATTTCAAACAGCAGCACAAAGAGCAATGATGGATCAAGTGCGAGAAAGCAGGAATCCTGGGAATGCTGAAATTGAAGATCTCATCTTTCTGGCACGGTCTGCACTCATCCTGAGAGGATCGGTGGCCCATAAGTCCTGCTTGCCTGCCTGTGTTTACGGACTTGCTGTGGCCAGTGGATATGGCTTTGAGAGAGAAGGGTACTCTCTGGTCGGAATAGACCCTTTCCGTCTGCTTCAAAACAGCCAGGTCTTCAGTCTCATTAGACCAAATGAAAACCCTGCACATAAAAGCCAATTGGTATGGATGGCATGCCATTCAGCAGCGTTTGAGGACCTGAGGGTATCAAGTTTCATCAGAGGAACAAGAGTGGTCCCAAGAGGACAATTATCCACCAGAGGAGTTCAAATTGCATCTAATGAAAACATGGAAACAATGGACTCCAGCACTCTTGAATTGAGGAGCAGATACTGGGCTATAAGAACCAGGAGTGGGGGAACCACCAACCAACAGAGAGCTTCTGCAGGACAAATCAGCGTACAACCTACCTTCTCAGTACAGAGAAATCTTCCCTTCGAAAGAGCGACCATCATGGCGGCATTTGCAGGGAACACTGAAGGCAGGACATCTGACATGAGGACTGAAATCATAAGAATGATGGAAAGTGCCAAACCAGAAGATGTGTCCTTCCAGGGGCGGGGAGTCTTCGAGCTCTCGGACGAAAAGGCAACGAACCCGATCGTGCCTTCCTTTGACATGAGTAA
>NZ_LMBZ01000006.1:0-81449 GCF_001439635.1 Solibacillus cecembensis
ATAATTTGTTTAAGTTCATCACTTAAACGTTTAAATCATTAACGTTTGCTTGTTCAGTTTTCAAGGTTCATGTTGTTCGTACGCTGTTTTTGCGACTTCTCTAATTTAACATTTCTGTTTTTCTTTGTCAACAACTTTTTTGAAAAAGTTTTTTGAGGTTAACTTGATTAAACAACTCGTTACTTCGAGTACGTCTTAGCGACAATTAATATATTACAATACTATGCAATGTTTCGTCAATACTTTTTATAAAAAAAATTCAGAGCGTAAAAAAACGCTCTGTTAAATATACTATAAACCATATTCACTTTCAACAAATTGCTTGTCTACGTAGTAATTCCTGTGGAAAATAGCCTCATTCTTCGCAATAATCGGTTCTACATGAATTAATCCCTTTTCAATTAAATACTCAACAAACACTTCTAAGTCTGTGGAATAGTAACTTAATTCAGGATGATTATGTAGTTCTTGAATCGTCCAACTCGGCTGTTCTAACATCGTTTCTAATATATGTTGCCCGCCATCATTCGTTCTTGAGTTAATTAAAAACTCTCCAGCTAGAAATAAAAGCTCTAAACGTTTTTCTAAACTTTCGTTACTTAAAATCAATTCTTCATATAACTTATAAATTGCAGGTTCAATTCTTTTCACTTGGGACCATACCGTCACTTCTGGATATAGGCCACTATCAATAATTGATAATCGTCCTAAATGGTGTAGCAATGCCACAACGTGATTATAAGAATCTAAATGATGACCACTTTCAAATAATTCTTTTCCCTCTTGATAACGGCGAATTAATTTCGAAAATTGAATACCCGTTTTTAATTTCCGACCGAAAAATGGGAACTCCTGTAACTCTGAGCGTAATTTAAATAAAAACTCATTTCGATCGAACATAATTTTACCGTAGAAAATCCAATCAACTAAACGTTTATTAGACCCAATAAAAATCCATTTACGTAATCGTTCTTCAGTTATAATATGCATCACTGTTTTCGAATCACCATATGTATAGTGCTTAGAAAAAATCGGGTGATCTGCTTCTTTTACTATAATAAGAAGAACTGCATCAAATGTATCCGTCACATTTGGTGCATCCTCACGTTTATTAATCAAAATAACACCTAGTGTATCAGGTTGACTTGCACGTTCCTGGTATATTGGTCGCAAAATATGCTCCATATTTATCCTCCTCAATTATTGCTTTACTTACTGTCTTTTAATATTGCCATTAAAATAGAGCATTCTTAGATAGTAATTCATATTACAAGAAACTCTACATACTATTTCAACACGAACTTTTTACATATAATGCTTCATGCATAATTTCGACATCCTAATGCACAAACCCTTTAAAATCAATTTAAAAAATGCGAATTATGAAAATGGACCCCTTTTCTTATCTACTAAATGGATTCCAATCTATGTTATAGTATAGTTTAGATTGGGAGGCAAACTACATGAAAAAGTATAACAATAAAATTAATAAAATTCGTTCCTTTGCATTAGCACTTATTTTTATCGGCTTCGTAATAATGTATGGAGCTATTTTCTTTAGAGAAAATCAAATATTAGTTCTAATCTTTATGTCTGTTGGTTTACTTTGTATTATTGGAAGTACGGCAGTTTATGGATGGATTGGACTGTTATCAACTCGTGCAGTACAAGTTGTCTGTCCCGAATGCGGTAAGTGGACAAAAGTTTTAGGTCGTGTTGATTTATGTATGTATTGTAATGAACCACTTACACTTGATCAAAATCTGGAAGGCAAAGAATTCGATCAAAGTTATAATAGTAAAAAGAACCAGTAATTAAGAAGCATGTACTATCTTTTTTGGACAAAATTAAACCTAGTAACTTAAACGTTACTAGGTTTTTAACTATTATAAAGCCTTTTCTGAGCTGTTTTCAACACACTCTGGGCAAGTACCATACACTTCTAAACGATGTGAATTTACTTTAAAGCCTGTCATATGTGCTGCAAATTGTTCTACCTCATTTAACCCTGGGTAATGGAAATCGACAATTTTACCACAGCTTTCACAGCTAATATGGTAATGATCTCCCGTTGCAAAATCAAATCGACTTGCAGCGTCACCGTAAGTTAACTCCTTCACTAAGCCCACTTCACGAAATACGCGTAAATTATTATATACTGTGGCAACGCTCATATTCGGAAACTTGTCAGCAAGTGCTTTGTATATATCATCAGCAGTAGGGTGAATCATACTTTGAATTAAATATTCTAAAATCGCATGACGCTGAGGAGTAATTCTTACACCAGTAGACTTTAACGTGTCCAGCGCATCCTTTAAATGCAGTTCAGACATCGTCATGCACCTCTCTTCATACATATTATTAATTTATAATTGTTATAAATAGTGTAGCTAATTCATCTACATCTTGTCAACAATTGCTTATTTAGATTTAATCGAAAGTATTTCCATCTTCCACTAACTATTTACCAAATGGCTTATTGAAAATATATTCCCCAAAATATAGCTTTCTTCATTTTCCATTCTCAATTAGTAGCCGCGCAGCAAATTCATTTTGTTTTCTAAATTGCGTTCGCCATTTAACCATTGCTCCAAGCTCGGTTTAAAAATGTCTAAACTTCGCTCTACATAACGAGAAGAGTGACTTGAAAAGTGCGGTGATAATGTCACATTATCTAATTTCCAAAGCGGACTATCCATAGGTAGCGGTTCGATTTCGTAAACATCTAACACCGCATGAGCTATCAATTGTTCTTTCATCACTTGTACTAGCACATTTGTATCAACCAAATCACCTCTGCCAAAATTCATAAAAATGGCGGATTCTTTCATTAATTCAAAATGTTCATATCCTAATAAATGCTTCGTATATTTTGTAGCAGGAAGCATGGAAATAATAATATCCGCTTTCGGTAAATATTGTGCCACATCGCCTAGGAAGTGAGTTTCATCCATATAAGCTGCTGCTTCTGCTGAACGATTGCAGCCAATTGTGTAAACATCAAATGCTTGAAGAATTCGCCCAATTTCACTGCCAATTGCTCCAGGTCCAATAATCAGTGCCGTACTACCATTTAACTCTGACAAATTCGCTTTTTTATTCCATTGACCTTTCGACTGCTGTTCATAAATAAATGGAAGTCCGCGCTTCAATGCTAAAATATGAGCTAAAACAGACTCTGTCATCGGCTTTTTGTGGATGCCACGTACATTGGAAACTAAAATATCACGCTTTGCGATCGCTGCTGCTGGCATTTTTTCAACCCCTGCCGAAGCTACGAAAATCCACTCTAAATTTATCGCCTCATCAACCCGCTGCTCTGTTAAATCTTCTCCATACGTTACTAAAATATGAGCCTCTCGTAAGTTCGCTACATCTAATTTTGAATCAAATACAAAATTCACCTGTGGAAACTGCGCGATTAACGGCGCTTTTAAATCTTCTCTTGGCTCAAATGTGAAATAAACCACCACCATAAAATAATCCCCCTTGTACAATGACGCTATGTTCATTGTTTTTTATCGATTTTTTAAATAGTTTAACACATCTTCAATATGATTTTTCACTCGAACTTTGCGCCATTCTTTTTCAACAATGCCCTGCTCATTAATTAAAAAAGTTGTACGCTCAATACCCATATACTCTTTGCCGAAATTTTTCTTCAATGTCCATACACCGTAACTTTCTGCTACTTGGTGATCAGCGTCCACTAACAAAGAAAAAGGTAGCCCTTGTTTCTCTATAAATTTTGTATGGCGGCTGGCATCATCCATACTCACTCCTAAAATTACGGCATTCAGATTGGAAAACTCTCCATGTGCATCTCGGAAATCACATGCTTCAGTCGTACAGCCTGGTGTCATATCTTTTGGATAAAAATACAGTATGACATTTTTCCCTATATAATCTTCTAAATGAATTAATTCACCTTTTTCATTTACTAATGAAAATAACGGTGCTTTTTGATTTTCTAGTAGCATCGATAATACCTCCTATTTTCTTCTATCGTACAAAACATTGCACATTGTTTCAAATTCTTTGGCGTTCACTACGAATACATATTACAATAGTAGAGAAATTATTTATCGCAACTATTTGGAGGTATTTTATAATGAAACATACTAAATCAGAACAACTTCATGAAGAAGCATTGCAACATATCGTCGGGGGCGTTAATAGTCCTTCACGCTCATATAAAGCAGTTGGTGGTGGTGCCCCTGTATTCATGACTCGTGGAAAAGGCGCTTACTTTTGGGATGTAGATGACAACCGTTATATTGATTACTTAGCTGCATACGGACCTATCGTCACAGGTCATGGTCACCCACATATTGCAAAAGCGATTGCGCATGCCGCAGAAACAGGTGTATTATTCGGAACACCAACAGAGCATGAAATTATTTTCGCTAAAATGTTAAAAGAAGCGATTCCTACATTAGATAAAGTTCGCTTCAATAACTCCGGTACCGAAGCGGTTATGACGACAGTACGTGTGGCACGTGCCTATACGGGTCGTACTAAAATTATTAAGTTTGCGGGTTGCTATCACGGTCACTTCGACCAAGTATTAGTTGCTGCCGGTTCTGGTCCCGCTACACTTGGCACGCCAGATTCTGCAGGTGTTCCCAAAAATGTCGCAACAGAAGTCATTACTGTACCCTTTAATGATGCAGAAGAATTTACGCTAACGATGGAAAAATGGGGCGAGCAAATTGCTGCTATTTTAATCGAGCCAATCGTAGGAAATTTCGGGATTGTTGAACCAAACATAGGCTTCCTTGAACATGTACATGCTTTAGCTAAAGAATATGGCGCACTTACAATTCACGATGAAGTAATTACCGCTTTCCGTTTCCACTATGGTGCAGCACATACAATGCTAGGCTTAACACCTGACTTAGTAGCCCTTGGGAAAGTTATTGGTGGTGGTTTACCGATCGGTGCATACGGTGGGCGCCTAGAAGTGATGAATACCGTTGCTCCACTTGGACCTGCTTATCAAGCCGGTACGATGGCTGGTAACCCTGCAAGTATGCAAGCTGGTATTGCCTGTTTAGAAGTTTTACAACAACCAGGTATTTATGAGGAAATGGATCGTTTAGGTGCATTGCTCGAAGAAGGTATTTTAGCAGCGGCTGAAAAGTATAATGTCACAATTACAATCAATCGCCTTAAAGGTGCTTTAGCGGTATACTTTACAAATGAAAAAGTAGAAAATTATGAGCAAGCTGAAAATACAGACGGCGAAAAATTCGGACGTTTCTTCAAGCTTTTGATTTCTCAAGGCATAAACTTAGCCCCGTCTAAATATGAAGCTTGGTTCTTAACGACCGAACATACAGAAGCAGATATTCAAGAAACGATACAAGCTGTACATTATGCATTTTCTAAATTATAATTCCTTGTGATTTATAGTATTTAATTATGATGAGCTGCTATTTCAAAAGTATTACTTAGTTGTAGCAGCTCGTTATAATTTCCGAAAAAGGAGCCACTCCCTATGAAATTAGGTGCACGTGTTTTAAAAACGGGCGTTGCAATTGTATTTGCATTATTTTTGGCAGAACTTTTAAATGTCCCATCTCCTGTATTTGCAGGGATTGCTGCAGTTTTCGCAATACAGCCATCCATTTATCGCTCTTTCCTTACAATTTTAGAGCAAATACAAGCGAACTTAATTGGTGCGATTATTGCCGTTAGCTTCGGATTAATTTTCGGGCATCATATCGTTGCAATTGGGATTGCTGCTATTATCGTTATCGGATTAATGATGAAGCTAAAATTTGAAAAGTCCATTTCTCTTGCACTTGTAACAGTTATCGCCATTATGGAGGTACCTGGAGATGAATTTGTTATGTTCGGTTTAATTCGCTTTGGTACGGTCATGCTCGGGGTATTTGCTGCGTTTATCGTCAACTTAATCTTTTTACCGCCAAAATATGAAATTAAGTTATTTAAAAATATTAATGCCGTACAAGATGATATTATTCGCTGGACACGACTTGCCGTTCGTCAAGCAAGTGAACACGTCTCAACAAAAATAACAATCACAAAATTAAAATCTCGATTGAGCGAATTAAATACAATGTACGATTTTTTCAAAGAGGATCGTAGCTATGTAAAGAAACATCAGTTCGCGAAGGCCCGCAAGCTTGTTGTCTATCGTCAAATGATCCTAACATCTAAAAAAAGCTACGAACTACTCATACGACTACACAAACATGAAAATGAACTTGGTAAATTACCAGTACAATTTCAATTGATCATTCAAGAGCGTTTAGATTTTTTACTAACGTATCATGAGCAATTATTATTGAAGTATACTGGCAAACTAAGACCTGAGCATTCAAAGTGGACGCGCCATGAGGAATATTTACAAGGTGCTGAATTAATGGAGCAATTCATCCAGCAAATCGCCACTGCTCAGGAAGAAGCTACTGAGGATGAGCAATTTTCAAGTTATCATTTGCTTTACATTTTATCGCGCATATTGGACTACGAGGAAAACTTAGAGCATTTAGATACTTTAATCGTTTCTTATCGCAGCTACCATAGCAAAGAAATAAATGTTGATTTAGAATCAGATTTTTATTAAAAAAGATGGTGAAACGCGTAATTTCCAAGCGTTCCACCATCTTTTTAATTTTTCATTTTTGGATTGAGCTAACCAATTAA
Source organism: Solibacillus cecembensis (assembly GCF_001439635.1). Lineage (GTDB taxonomy): Bacteria > Bacillota > Bacilli > Bacillales_A > Planococcaceae > Solibacillus > Solibacillus cecembensis. Next base: position 6,676 of record NZ_LMBZ01000006.1, read on the forward strand.
ATTTATTCTATCGTTACATTTAATAATTTATCAGAACCAGTTGGATGTGGTAAAAAGCCTTTCACACCAGACTTCGCTCCAAGTAATGGCGTTGAGTGTGCAAGTGGTACCCACGGTGCGTCATCATGAATAATTTCTTGCGCCTTTTTGTAATGATCAATTCGTACATTTTCATCTGTTTCTGACTGCGCTTTGATTAATAAATCATGTACTTCATCATTTTTATAGTATGCGTAGTTATTACTTCCAATATTGTCTTCATCTAATAACGTGTAAATAAAGTTATCTGCATCTCCGTTATCCCCTGTCCAACCAAGCATAAACGCATCTGCTTCACCGTCTTTAGCTTTATCTAAATACGTCGCCCATTCATAAGTAACGATTTTCGATTTCATTCCAACATCTTCTAAATTCTTTTGAATAACTTCAGCAACTTTTGCACCATCTGGCATGTATGGACGTGGTACTGGCATTGCCCATAGTTCAATCTCCTTGCCATCATAACCTGCTTCTTTTAATAATGCCTTTGCCTTTTCTGGATCATATGGATAGCCAGTAATCGCATCATTATAGCCACTAATTGATGAAGGCATTGGGTTTACTGCAACTTCTGCACGTCCTTCAAAGAATGCATCAACAATTCCTTGTTTATCAATCGCATAGTTTACTGCTTGTCGAACGAGCTTATTATCAAATGGCGCTCGCGTATTTGTTAAACCTAAATAGCCAATATTCATAGACGGACGTTCAATTAGTTGTAAATCTGCATTCCCTTCAACTGTCTTACCATCTGAAGGATTCACCCCATCCGCTAAATCAATTTCTCCAGCGATTAATGCATTTAAGCGAGCTGAGTTATCTGGAATCGAACGGAAGATGACTTTATTTAATTTCGGTAAACCATCTTGCCAATAATCTGCGAATTTTTCGATTGTAATCGATTCATTTCGTTTCCATTCTGTAAATTTAAATGGACCCGTACCAACTGGTTGATCACCAAATGCATCGCCTGCTGCTTCAAATGCAGTTGGTGATGCAATACCAAATGGACTCATTGCTAAGTTTTTCAAAAATGGAGCTTGTGTGCGAGAAAGCGTGAATACTACTGTATGATCAGCTTGCGCTACAACATCCTTAATAATATCTTCGCCTTCTGCTTTAAACATTGAGTTAAAGTAGTAAAAAGCATCTTCTTTTCCAGCTTTCCAGCGGTTTACATTTTTTATTACAGCTTCTGCATTAAAGTCTGTGCCATCATGGAATTTTACACCTTCTTGTAATTCAAATGTGTAAGTCAAACCATCGTCACTAATTTCCCAAGATTTCGCAAGACCTGGGTTAATTGTCGTATCTTGTTCCCCAAAATTAATTAATGTTTCAAATAAATTTTGAGTTACTTTGAATGACTCCCCATCTGTTACAATACCAGGGTCAAGCGATACGGAGTCTGCTCCACGACCAAATACTAAATCTTGGGGTATTGAAGGGCTTGTCTCATCTTTTGTAGCGCTATCGGTACTCCCATCCGTATTTGTTGCATTTTTATCCTCACCAGTAGAACCTTCATCATCGGTATTACACGCAGCTAAAAATACCGACATTGCTAAAAGCAACATAAGTCCTAAAAAATACAATTTACCTTTTTTCAATAGAAATACCCCCTATATTTTGTTCTATTATCATTGCGACGCCTCATTATATAAATGACACGCTACAGAATGACCTAGTGGAACTTCTTGCAGTTTTAGGACATTTGATGAGGATAACGCTTCGCATGATACACACTCAATCTAAGTCGGTTCATCGGCTATCGGTACAATAACTTTCCAATTCACGATATCTAATCTTATTATTCTGAAAAGTCAGTATTTATTTTAGAGTATAATATTTTGCTATTTTTTACAAGAATTATCTTTCAACCGATATTTTCAGCTCGTTTATACACACTTCCTCTAAATATAATTCCAACAAAAGTTTCTACCTTTTCATTGGGAATAGACATGATAGAGGCATAAACTTGAATAGAAAGAGTTGATTAGAATGAAGGGAAGGGGGAGCCGTACCCGCGAAAAGCGTCCGGACCAAGATGGAAATCAACTCCACCTTTTTTTTAAAAGGTTAGATTCATTAGTTAAATATATATCCAAACGGATAAATCAAAAAATAACCTTTGATTGAATGTATTCAATCAAAGGTTATTTAAACTTCAATTAATTTTTCATTTTTGGATCGAGGGCATCACGTAAACCGTCTCCCATCAAGTTGAAGCCAATAACCGTTAGCATAATCGAAATCCCCGGGAATACCATTGCCCACGGTGCATTAATAAAGTAAACGCGTGCATCAGCTAACATTTTTCCCCATTCTGCTTGTGGCGCAACAGCACCTAACCCTAAAAACCCTAATGCAGCAGCTTCAATAATCGCTGTAGCAATCGCTAATGTACCTTGTACAATTACTGGTGTCATCGAGTTTGGTAAAATATGATTCCACAATATTCGTGAATTTTTCATCCCGATTGCTCTTGCTGCTACAATATACTCTTCCTGTTTAATCATCAATACACGCGAACGGATTAATCGACCAAATGTAGGTACGTTAATAATCGCAATTGCAATTAATGCATTTTGAAGCGATGGTCCTAAAATTGAAACTACCGCTATCGCAAGTAATATACTCGGGAATGCTAACATAATATCAAAAATGCGCGAAATAATTGTATCAATCCATCGACCATAGTAGCCTGCAATAATACCTAGAAAACTCCCCATAACAGCTGATAGTAGTACTGCTGAAAAACCAACTGTTAAGGAAATACGCGCACCATATAAAACTCGTGAAAAAATATCTCGTCCTAAATCATCTGTTCCAAACCAATGCTCTGCCGATGGTGGCTGTAATCTGTTTGATAATACTTGGTCATTCATTCCAAATGGTGCAACTAGAGGACCAATAAACGCAATAATGATAAAGAACGTAACAATTGCTAACCCGAAAAGAGCAGCTTTACTTTTCCTAAAGCTACGCCAAGCCTCTTTCCATGGACCTGCAACTTTTTCTTGTGCAACGATTTGCTTGGATGCTAGTTCCGACATGTCGATCCCTCCTTCTAGTTGTACTTAATTCTTGAATCAATAACCGTATATAAAATATCAACGATTAAATTGATCATTACGAATATGAACGCAACGATTAGAATACCCGACTGAATTACCGGATAGTCACGATAGCCGATCGCCTCATAAATATAACGACCGATTCCTGGCCAACTGAAAATTGTTTCTGTTAAAATCGCTCCACCTAAAAGCATCCCTAGCTGTAAACCGATAACTGTTAATACTGGAATTAATGCATTTTTCAGTGCATGCTTATAAATAACAATAAACATTTTTTGCCCTTTTGCACGAGCTGTACGAACGTAATCAGAGCGCATTACTTCAAGCATTGAAGAACGTGTCATACGTGCAATAATGGCAGTTGGTATTGTTGCTAGTGCTATCCCTGGTAAAATTAAATGCTTAATTGCTACAACAAATTGATCAAAACGACCTTGAATAAGCGTATCAATTAAATAAAAATTTGTAATCGCATTTATTGGGTCGCGAACTTCTTCACGTCCTGAAGTTGGAAGCCAGCCTAAGTTAATACTAAAAACCCATTGCTCCAATAAACCAAGCCAGAAGATAGGCATTGAAACACCGATTAAAGCGATAATCATTGCCACATAGTCAAACCAAGAATTTTGGAACCAAGCTGAAATAATCCCCGCGTTCATACCGATAATGACTGCTAGAATCATTGCAAAAATTGCAAGTTCAAATGTCGCAGCTAAATACGGCCAAACCTCGCTTGAAATTGCTTGCGCTGTTCTTAAAGATTCCCCTAAATCTCCTGTAAGAAGACCTTTTAAATACTCGAAATATTGCACATACCAAGGATTGTCTAGACCTAATTTTGCACGTAATGCGGCCATTGCCTGTTCTGTTGCTTGTTGCCCTAAAATTACCTGTGCCGGATCACCCGGAATTGCACGAATAATTAAGAAAACAACAAACGTCATCCCAAGTAGTACCGGAATTAAATGTAAAAGTCTTTTCCCTATGTAGTGAAGCATTGTCTTCACCTCTCCATTAATCATTTTCGAATAGCTATTCTGCTTTATTGTTTGAAAGCTCATTTACTAACTTCATCAACAAATTCGTACTCGTATGTAGAATTTGATTCTATTTTGAGTGTGCTCTATGAATAACTGTACTTATAAAGAAAGGAAGAAAGAAAGGTTTGGCAAGAAACCTTCCTTCTCCCCCCTTAATTATTGCATTGAAACGTTTTCTAAAGATTCAGAACCTGTTGGGTGTGGTGCATAGCCCGTTACAGATTTAGAAGCACCAAGTAATGGTGTTGAGTGTGCTAATGGTACCCATGGAGCGTCATCTTTAATAATTACTTGCGCTTGTTTGTAAAGATCGATACGTTTTGCTTCATCAACTTCTGATTGTGCATCGATTAATAATTTATGCACTTCTGGATTGTCGTAGAAAGAATAGTTGTTTGAACCAATTGTATCGCGGTCAAGTAATGTATATAAGAAATTATCTGGGTCACCGTTATCACCAGTCCACCCTAACATAAATGCATCCGCTTCACCGTTTTGTGCTTTTTCTAAATACGTTGCCCATTCATAAGTAACGATTTTAGATTTCATACCAACGTCTGCTAAGTTCTTTTGAATAACTTCAGCAACTTTTGCACCATCTGGCATGTATGGACGTGGTACTGGCATTGCCCATAGTTCAATTTCTTTACCGTCATAACCAGCTGCAGCTAATAATTCTTTCGCTTTTTCTGGATTGTAATCATAATCCTTAACTTCATCGTTGTAACCTGAAATTGAAGACGGCATCGGGTTGATTGCTACATCTGCGCGACCATCGTAAAATGCGTCAACAATAGCTTGTTTATCAATTGCATGGTTTACTGCTTGACGTACTAATTTGTTATCAAATGGTGCACGAGTTACTGTTAAACCTAAGTAACCAATGTTCATTGATGGACGTTCAATTAATTGTAAATCCGCGTTATTTTCAATTTGTAAACCGTCAGATGGGTTAATTCCATCTGCTAAATCGATTGCTCCTGATACTAAATCATTTAATCGTGCTGAGTTATCTGGAATCGAACGGAAGATTACTTTATCTAATTTCGGTAATCCTTCTTTCCAGTAGTTTTCATTTTTTTCAAGCGTAATTGAATTATTACGTTTCCATTCTACAAATTTAAATGGACCTGTACCTACTGGGTTGTCACCAAATTTATCACCTGCTGCTTCAAATGCAGTTGGTGAAGCGATACCGAAAAGAGCCATTGCAATATTTTTTAAGAATGGTGCTTGTGGACGTGCTAATGTAAATACGACTGTTTTTTCGTCTGGAGCTTCCACTTTAGCAATAATGTTTTTGCCCTCAGCTTTGAACATTGAGTTGTAGTAATAGAACTCATCTTCTGCACCAGCGCTCCAACGTTCAAAGTTTTTCACTACAGCTTCAGCGTTAAAGTCCGTATCATCATGGAACTTAATACCTTCTTCTAACGTAAATGTGTAAGTTAAACCGTCTTCAGAAACTGTCCATTCTTTTGCTAAACCAGGTTGAACAGTTGTGTCACCTTCACTGAAATTTAATAATGTTTCAAAAATGTTTTGTGTTACTTTAATCGATTCGCCGTCAGTAACTGCTGCTGCATCAAGTGATACAGAATCTGCTCCACGACCGAATACTAATACTTGCTCTTTTTCTTTAGATTCTCCGTCACCAGATTTTGTTTCTGTTGAACTTGAATCGCTGCCACAAGCTGCTAAAACTGAAATTACTAGTACTAGCAAAAATCCTAGTGACCAAAATTTGTTCTTCATATCCTTACTTCCCCTCTTCTTATGTAGTTATATCAAACGTTACTGGTCATTATATAAATGACAAGCAACTGAGTGACCTGGTTTAATTTCTCTTAAGTTTGGTGCTTTTTGTTTACATTCTTCCGTCGCGAATGGACAGCGTGTGTGGAATGTACATCCAGAAGGTGGATTTGATGGACTTGGAATATCTCCAGTCAATAACATTTGATCTCCCTGGAATTCTGGATCCGGAATAGGTACAGCCGAAAGTAATGCTTGTGTATATGGGTGTAACGGTTTATCGTACAAGGATTCACTCGTTGCCAGTTCTACCATACGACCTAAATACATAACCCCTACTCGGTCACTTATATGACGCACTACCCCTAAATCATGGGCAATGAAAATATACGTTAACTTTAAATCTTCCTGTAACTGTTTCATCAAATTTAATACTTGCGCTTGAATGGATACATCTAATGCAGACACAGGTTCATCCGCAATAATTAATTTGGGATTTGTCATTAATGCGCGCGCAATACCTACACGTTGACGCTGACCACCACTAAATTGGTGAGGGTAACGTTTTGCGTGATATTCACTTAATCCAACAATTTTTAAGTATTCCATTACTTTTTTCTTTCGTTCAGCACCATCACCCATACCGTGTACAATTAATGGCTCTTCTAAAATTTTTTCGATTGTATGACGTGGATTAAGAGAAGCATACGGATCTTGAAAGACCATTTGAATTTCACGTCGTATTTTACGCATATCCTCATTAGATAAATCCGTTAAGTCTGTGCCATCAAATTCGATTTTTCCTTCAGTTGGTTCAGTTAAGCGCATTATCGTCCGCCCAGTTGTTGACTTCCCACAACCCGATTCACCAACGATACCTAGTGTTTCACCTTCATACACTTCAAACGAAACATCGTCAACAGCCTTTACATGCCCTGTTACACGTGCAAACATACCTGTTCGAATGGGAAAGTATTTCTTTAAATTATTAACTTTTAATAATACTTTACTCATTGTTTGATGCCCTCCTCTACTAAGAAGCAACGAGATTTATGTGTACTAGATAGTTCAAATAATGCTGGTGTTTCAGCCGTACAACGTTCTGTGACATACTGACAACGCGCAGCAAATCGACACCCTGTTTTAATAGAGCCCGGTTTCGGAACATTACCCGGAATCGAAAATAAACTATCTTTTTTATAGCGCATATCTGGAACCGATTGTATCAAGCCTTGTGTATATGGATGTTGTGGATTTTTGAAAATCTCCTTTACTGGCGCTTCTTCAACCACTTGCCCTGCATACATAACAACTACACGTTCACATGTTTCTGCGACTACACCTAAATCATGCGTAATTAATAAAATCGCCGTATTCAAACGCTCATTTAAATCCTTCATTAGTTTTAAAATTTGCGCTTGAATCGTTACATCCAATGCTGTTGTAGGCTCATCCGCAATAAGTACTTTCGGATCACATACTAACGCCATAGCAATCATGACACGTTGACGCATCCCACCTGACAGTTGGTGTGGATATTCATTAATAAGCTCTTCCGAACGAGGTAAACCTACCAACTTCATAATTTCAATTGCTCTTGCTATAGCCTGCTTTTTGGACCAAGATTTATTATGTATACGAATCGCTTCCACTAATTGATTGCCTATAGTAAATAATGGATTCAACGATGTCATTGGCTCTTGGAAGATCATTGCAACATCTTTACCACGAACAGCGCGCATTTGTTTATCCGTTAATTTTGTTAAGTCTTTGCCCTCTAGCAATATTTCTCCGTTCGTAATTTTACCTGGTGGGCTTGGTACTAACCCCATGATTGACAGTGATGTTACACTTTTTCCACATCCAGATTCCCCTACGATGCCAAGAATTTCACCTTCATGAACATCAAAATGTATATTATCTACAGCTTGAACTGCGCCGTCATCTGTGAAGAAAGTTGTTTCTAAACCTTTCACATCAAGAAGTACTTTACGTGTCATCTTGTTCCCCCTATTTTCTGAATAACGAATTTCGAATAGACCTTATGATAAACCAAAGTCTAACAATATACAATATTCTAAAAAATATTATTTATTAAATTTTCTGAATAGTAATAAAAATGTGATTTAATATTCTTTAAACATCAAAATGTTACAACTTTATAAAATTCCGAATTTTCCGAATATTATTCTAACATATATTTTAAGTGAAAATCATTTATTTTTGCATAGAAAAAGCACATCATTTCAATTTCAAAAATGATGTGCTTTTAGCTATATAAATTCACTTTTTACTTCAATACTTTAAACTATTTCTAAATAACCGCATTATGCAAATTGAATCTAATCTAATTTTTGTACTTGGAATAAATTATAGTACGCACCATGTTGATTCATTAGTTGCTCATGATTGCCTGACTCTGCCACTTCCCCATGTTCAATGACGAAAATCCTATCTGCATGTGTAATTGTCGACAAGCGGTGTGCAATGACAATCGTTGTACGATCACTTGCAAGTCGGTCAAGCGAGTCTTGAATTAATGCTTCGCTTTCTAAATCAAGTGCAGAAGTCGCTTCATCCAATACTAGGATTGGCGGGTCTTTTAAAAATACTCGTGCAATCGCGACACGCTGTTTTTGACCACCAGACAGCTTGACACCGCGCTCGCCCACTTTCGTATCGTATCCTTCTGGCAAATTCATAATAAAGTCATGTGCATTGGCCGCCTTGGCAGCAGCAATAATTTGCTCTTCCGAAGCAGTTGGATTCCCCATTAAAATATTTTGCTTTACAGAATCACTAAATAAAATATTATCCTGTAACACAATTCCGATTTGTGCGCGTAAAGATGGTGTCGTCACATCGCGTACGTCCAAGTCATCGATTTTTACCGCACCTTCTACAACATCATAGAAGCGTGGAATTAAGCTGACAATGGTCGATTTACCGCCGCCACTCATGCCAACGAATGCCACTGTTTGTCCTGGCTCAATCGTGAAATCTACCTTGTTCAATATTGTATTGCCACTTTCTTCATATTTAAATGTCACATTTTCAAATTGTAACTTTCCTTGCGCTTTTGGCAATTCAATTGCATTGTCTTTATTTTGAACATCGTATTTTTCATCCATTAATTCAAACATCCGGTCCATCGAAGCAATTGACTGTGTTAATACAGTCGATGAGCTAACTAATCGGCGGAGTGGACCATAAAGTCTATCAATATACGCATAAAATGCCACCATAACACCTATTGATAAAGCATCATTTAAATATTGATAACCTGCATAACCAATAATGATTAATGGTGCCATATCGGTAATCGTATTAACTACTGCAAAGGATTTCGCATTCCAGCGTGAATGATCTAATGCTTTATTTAAAAACTCTCCATTTGTTTCATCAAAAATTTTCTGCTCATGCTTTTCCAAAGTAAAACTTTTAATAATACTCATTCCTGCAACACGTTCATGCAAATAACTTTGTACACCTGCTAATGCTTGCGAACGTGCACCTGTTAAGCTACGTAGCTTACCGAAGAAATATTTCACACTAATCATGTAAAACGGCAATGCAATAAGTGAGACAAGTGTCAGCTTCACATCCATTTTAAACATAATTGCTACGACAATAATAATTGTGACAAGGTCAAGCCATAAATTCATTAACCCCGTCATGACAAAGTTTTTCGTTTGCTCAACATCGTTTATAACACGTGAGATCACTTCTCCCGCGCGCGTGTTGGCATAATATTTTAAACTAAGCTTCTGTAAGTGGCCATAAAGCTCTTTACGAATATCAAATAAAATATTATTACTTAAATTTTGAGCAAAATATTGGCGATAATACTCAATTGGCGGACGAATAACGAAAAATAGCACTAAGCCTATTCCAATCCATGTAAAAAGTTGCGATGTTTTTTCATCTTTTGATAAATTATCATTTAATAAAATATCGTCTAATACGATTTGTAATAACCAAGGTAAAAATAATGGGATTGTAAATTTAATAATCCCAATAATTATTGTTAAAAAGAGTAGAAATTTATATGGCTTTACGAAGCGCAAATACCGCTTGATACTGTCCACTGCAAAAAACACATCCCTTCAGAAATTTTGCGACAATCCCTATCATACCATACCCTTCTTTTTGAAATAAATTTTATGCTTTAAGGTATTATTTGCATTTCTCCAAATAAAAAACACAAGCAAACTTCATTCCCAATGGTTTGCTCGTGTTTTAGCTATTCTTTATTTGCTTGAATTTCACTAAGTAGTTCGTAGCGGTTTGTCCATACTTGAATAAAGTCCGGTGCGAATGGGCCACGTCGTTGTTCAATCCAACTTATTAACGTTTTTACATTTCTCTTTAAAATTTTATCGATTACTTCTGGATAATTCATTTCCTTTTTATGCTGCTCATATTCATCTTCATCTAACAATGCATGGCTCATGTCTGGAAATACTTTGACATCAAGATCATAATCAATATACTTTAAACAATTATTATCAAATACAAATGGGGAACTAATATTACAATAGTAATAAACCCCATCTTCACGAAGCATACAAATAATATTAAACCAGTGCTCTGCATGGAAATAGCAAATAGATGGTTCACGTGTCAGCCATGTACGTCCATCCGATTCGGTAACAAGCGTTTTTTCATTTGCCCCAATAATAATATTTTTGGTCGCCTTTAAAACCATCGTTTCTTGCCAGACACGGTGGATATTACCGTTATGTTTATAGCTATGTATTTGTATCGTTTCTCCTTCTATTGGTAATGCCATTTGAAGCCCCACCTTTTCGTCTAAGATAAAAATTCTAGCAGTCTTTATGTCATTATAACAATGGTTTGACAAAACTTGTAGTTAGATTATCATCATTTTCATAATTGTGAAGAAAAAGGTTCTTTTTGCATTATCTAAAAAGGAAAAAAGTGCATTCAATTGAATGCACTTTCACCAGAATAATCGTCTTTTCACACTGTAATAGGTTTAATTAACACAAAGCAAATTAAAAATTGTTGTTATTTTGCTTCGTAAATTGTTTATTACGTTGCTCAGTTTTTTGCTTTTGAGTTTGTTGTTGTAATTGATTTAAATCTTGTTCCTGCCCAAATTCCTCTCCATTATTTTGTTGTTTGTTCGTTTGTTGCCCTTTTTGCAATGGATTATTTTGATTTTTCTTCATCAATATCACCTCCATGCTTACTATTGTGGTCTGAGGTGAATTAAAATATGCCTGCATGTTATTGGTAATATCGATGTATAACTAGGAATAAATCCTTCTACTTCTACTTTAACTTCTCCCAAATTTTTAACATTGGAACAGGCATGGGTAAATCAGCAATTTGCTCCTTTGTAAAAAAGGTTGCATTTGCAGGTAATTGCCCCGTAATATCTTTTGCATCCACTAAGTAACTGTCCACATGCCATTTCAAATGAGAGAATACATGCTTAAAATTAACTAACGGAATTAAAACCGTATCTAAATTTAATTCGTATTGCTCTGCTGCTTTTGTTAAGCTAATCGAACTGGCATCACGTTCAATCATAATGAATTGCCACATGTTTGCGAGCAATCCACTTTCATCGCGCTTCTCCATCAAAAAGCGTCCTTCATGATCACGTACAACAAACACATCGTAGTGTAAATCCTTTGTTTTCACTTTTTTCGTCTTCACAGGTAAGCTTGTCGGGTCCCCTTCATGAAATACGGTACAATAATCTCTCACAGGGCAAAGTAAGCATTTTGGTGAAGTAGGTGTACAAATTAACGCACCGAGCTCCATCAATCCTTGATTAAAAGCAGATGTATTTTCAGCATCAATTAATTCCATAACTGCTTCTTCAAATATTTTTTTCGTTTTAGGTAACGTAATATCCGCGTCAATATTCAAAACACGGCTTAGTACGCGCATAACATTGCCATCCACCGCATGTTCTGGCTTTCCGTAAGCAATACTTAATATCGCACCAGCTGTATATGGTCCTACGCCTTTTAACTTCGAAATATCGACGCGATTATTCGGAACTTGCCCGCCGTATACTTCTACTACTTCACGAACTCCTGCTTGTAAATTACGAGCACGCGAATAATAACCGAGCCCCTCCCACATTTTTAATAGCTCGTCTTCAGGTGCATATGCTAAACTTTCAGCCGTTGGATACTTGCTCATAAAACGGTCATAATAAGGAATAACTGTATCAACCCTTGTTTGTTGGAGCATTACTTCAGAAACCCATATATTATAAGGTTCGGTTGTATGTCTCCAAGGTAAATCACGATGTTCCTTCTTAAACCAAGTTACTAAAGATTGTCGAAATTGTTTCGTATATTGATAATTCACTATTTCCTCCAAAGAATTCGATTTTATTTTATTAAAAAAGGGTATATTATAATTATAAGGTTTTGTAAAATATTTCCGTTCTTTAACGGTTCCACTAACGAGGAGATGACTAAATTGGATTCAGGCACACATTTCGTTATGGGAATTGCTTTAGGCGGCTTGGCACTTGCCGACCCCGTCGTAGCAAGTCACCCTGTTACATTTACTGCAGTGATCATAGGTACAATTATCGGCTCACAAGCTCCTGATGTGGATACGGTATTAAAACTCCGAAATAATGCGACCTATATTCGACATCATCGTGGAATTACACATTCGATTCCGGCTGTTTTACTATGGCCTATTTTAATTACCGCTATTTTAGCATTAATTATGCCTGAAGCTAATGTATTGCACTTATGGATATGGACACAGCTCGCGGTTTTCCTTCATGTTTTTGTTGATATTTTCAATGCTTATGGCACACAGGCGCTCCGTCCATTTTCAAGGAAATGGGTCGCATTAGGCGTAATTAATACCTTTGATCCATTCATTTTCGCTATTCATTGCGTCGGTATTTTATTATGGGTGTTCGGTGCAAATCCTGTCATCACTTTTGCCATCATGTATGTCATTATTATTGGTTATTACATTTTACGTTTCGCTGTACAAAAGGCGATAAAACAAGCCGTTCACCATGCAATTCAAGATGAAGAGTTTGTTATCGTTGCACCAACTATGCGCTTTTTCCATTGGCGAATTGCAGCTAAATCGAAAACACATTATTATGTTGGACGTGCCTACCGGAGAACCGTCAATATTTATGATAAATTTGAAATCCATCCGATTCCTAAAACAGAACTTATAGACTCTGCTTTGAAAGATTCCAATATGGCAGCGTTTTTATCTTTTTCTCCACTGCATCGATGGGAAATTTCAGAACTCGAAAATGGATTAACCGAGTTGCGTCTCATTGATTTACGCTATCGAAGCAATGATCGCTATCCATTCGTTGCAGTTGCACATCTAGATGAACAACTGGCTATTGTGAATTCCTACACTGGGTGGATTTTTACTGAAGATAAGCTACAAAAAAAATTACAAATTGGCGCGGGTAATGAATAGCTAAAGATAATTTACCGATTCAATCGCGTGCATAACTATAAACAAACCTCCTTGAATTTTATTTTTCAAGGAGGTTTGTTCTCAATTCAATGTATCTTCACTACTATCTAATAAATGTGCGTATTTCGGATTACGACCAGCAAACAAATGCAGCTTATCACCGTAACTTGTAATTAATTGACGCACTAGATTTTCCGTATATTCCGTGCCGCGATAATTACTGCCAGCTTTGGCCGAAGTTGCTTCAAAATCGCTCCACAATAACTCAATCCAAACTCTTGCACGTCCTGTTGGCATTTCAGGGTTTTTCGTTACTAACTCCTGTGTTAGTTTTTCAATAGTGTTCTCCATCTTATTTCCCTACTTTCATTGGTTGTAAAATAGATACCGGTAACGCTTCTTCAAAACGGTCGCTACCTAAACGATGGCCCCACGCAAAACGACCTTTTAAATAATCCACTTGGAAAAAGTCCCCTGGAGAACCCGTTATACGGTACATCTCACCTGGAATAATCGTATCTAAATCGACTAAATAAGCCTCAGCCATTAGCGCTTTACGCTCGTATACTGCAAATTCATTTACAATTCCTAATTGCTCTGCTTTACGAGATCTTTCACGTAAATTCGCAATTTCTTGGCGTAATTCTTGCTCAGTCATTGAGTTATAATTTATTTCATTCATGTTGATCTTGCTCCTTTTGTTCGATAAATTGATTGATTACTTCTACTGGAAATCCCTTTTGATAAAGGGCCTGCTTTACTTTATTACGCAGTTCATATCCGGTAAATTTAGAAGAATATTTGCGCCATATTTTATCGCCTTGATCTTCCATTAATATTTCCCATTCATCTTCTTCACGTTCGAACTTCATCTGTTCCAATATTTCTTTTACTACTGTATAAGAATAGCCTTTTCGTAGCAATATATCTTGTATCTTTTGCTTTATTTGAACTGGTGTTTTATTGCTATTTGTGCGCACAGCTTTTTCAGCTAATTCCATTGCTAACTTCATCTGTTCATCATGCTCAAATGTTGCAAGAACTTGCTGTTGTAAGCTTTTATCAATGCCTTTTTTCATTAAATCTTGACGAATAGCTGCTGGTCCTTTTTTTGCTGTCCGTTTGCGTGTTTCCAGTAATGCCTTTGAATAGCTTGCATCATCTAAAAAGCCAAGCCTAGTTAATTTATGTAGTGCTTCTTGAACGACTGCTTCACCATGTCCAGCTACTAACAGTTTTGTGCGCACCTCATGTTCACTGCGCATTTGATAACTTAAAAAATTTAATCCTTTATTAAATGCCTTAGCGATTTCATCCTCATATTGTATTTCATCTATTTCTGACTGCTCAAGTATTTTGCCTTTTTGTAAGTCAAATTTGATAAGCGTGTTCTCATCAACAGCAAAGGAATACTGTTCGTTTAAATAAATATTATAGCGTTCTGGATTATGTTTTTGGCGACCAATTTTTGTAATCGTTTGCACCTGAACACCTCATTTCAGCTTTTTTTACTATCTCAATGGATGCATTCCATTTTAGTATATCTCTTTTTACTTTGTTTTTCTTGAACGGTATACTATAAATAAATGATTTTCCTTGGAGGGCTCAATGTGAAAATTGCAATTGCTGGTGGCACGGGAATGGTTGGTAAAAAATTTAGCAGTCTCCTTTTAAATAGCGGACATGAAGTCATCGTGTTAACGCGAGGGGAAAATACATTCCAAAATGGCATTCAATTTGTGAATTGGCTTACAAATTCAGCAAACCCAGAAGCGGCACTTGAAGGAATTGATGCATTTGTCAATTTAGCCGGTGTTTCATTGAATGATGGTCGCTGGACAGTACAGCAAAAAGAAAAAATTTATCAAAGCCGCATGGAATCTACTGATGAAGTGCTGAGAATATTTAAAGCACTGCAAAATAAGCCCCGCGTATATATAAATGCTAGTGCTGTTGGAATTTATCCTGTTTCCACAACAGCTATTTATACAGAAAACTCTACACAAAAAGCGAATGACTTTTTAGGTACGGTCGTACAGCATTGGGAGGACCGCGCATTAAAAGCAGAAGCGCTTGGCATTCGAACTTGCTTAACAAGATTTGGTGTTATTTTAGCTAAAAATGAAGGTGCCTTACCACTTATGACTCTTCCCTATCGACTTGGTGTCGGCGGAACAATCGGTTCAGGTCACCAATGGGTTAGCTGGATTCATATTGAAGATGTAGCAAATGCCTTACTATTTGTCATTGAACATGAAACGCTTACTGGTCCTCTTAATTTCACTTCTCCAAATGTTAAGCGAATGAAGCATTTCGGGAAATCTTTAGGTGCTGCGTTACATCGTCCGCACTGGCTACCTGTCCCGAGCATTGCATTAAAACTTGTACTTGGCGAAAAAAGTATACTTGTATTAGAAGGTCAACATGTAGTACCGGAAAAATTATTACAAGCAAATTTTTTATTTAAATTCATTTCCGTTGAAGATGCAATTACTGATTTTTTTAGCAATTAGTTGGATTCGTATTTTCCATTTTTAACTTTAAGCTATACATTCGTATATATTTTTTTCATATGCGCAACCTACTTGGAAAAGGAGGTTGCTTTTTTATGCTTAAACATAAACAACATGTCGTCGGTGTACTTTTCATTGTATTCGCAACGTTTATTTCATTTATGACCGTTGCCCGTGCCGAGGAATTCCATTGGGGCTTTAAGCCGAGTCGTGATGGCGCAACCGTTGAAATCGGCCAACCATTAGAAGGTATGTTAGAAAAATACGGTGCCATATATAAAGGAAATAAGGAGCGTAAAGTTATCTATTTAACCTTTGATAATGGCTACGAAAACGGTTATACCGAAAGCATTTTAAATACACTGCGTGAAGAAAAAGCGCCCGCAACATTTTTCTTAACTGGTCATTATTTAACGAGTGCAACTGATTTAGTGAAAACAATGGTTGCTGATGGGCATATTATTGGGAACCATTCGTATGGGCATCCGAATATGGCTCGACTTTCTGCAAGTGAAATGCAAAAAGAATGGCAGCAGTTTGATGCAAAACTAAAAGAGCTAACTGGCATTGAACGCACGATTTATACGCGTCCACCAGAAGGTACTTTTAATGAACAAGTTCTAAAAGTCGGCAATGACTTAGGTTATCGCCATATGTTTTGGTCCATCGCTTTCAAAGACTGGCTAAAAGATGAACGCCGCGGCGCAGATTATGCGTACAATGCATTGATGAATCAATTACATCCTGGAGCGGTTATTTTAATGCATACAGTTGCGCAAGATAATGCTGAAGCTCTTCCTAAATTCATTAAAGATGCCAAAGCAAAAGGCTATACTTTTAGCTCACTTGATGATTTAGTGATGGAATACGAAGGGGTCGCTAATTGGTAAAATAAACGCATGTCATACGCATCCTTGCTTCCCTAAAATCCCGCTTCTTTCATTTCCTCCATTTGTCCGTTATAATGATGAGATAATATTGCATCGACAACTCGCACTAATTTTAGTGCGAGTTGATGTGTTTAATTATGCAATTATCTGCAATTAAAGGACGTGTAAAAATGAGTGAAGTAAAAATGGAAGTCGGGCAAAAATTCCCGCTTACGATAAAGAGACTCGGAATTAATGGTGAAGGTGTGGGCTTTTATAAGCGCAATGTTGTATTCGTAAAAAATGCGATACCTGGCGAAGAAGTAACAGTAAAGCTAACAAAATTGCAAAAGAATTTCGCGGAGGCTGAAATTTTAACTATTCGTAAAGAAAGTGAATCTCGTCAAGAAGCACCTTGCCCTGTTTATACAGAGTGTGGCGGCTGTCAGTTACAACATATGACATATGATCACCAACTCCTTCATAAGCGTGATTTGGTCGTACAAGCATTAGAAAAGTATGCGAAGGAAATTGCAGCAAAAACAGAAATACGTCCAACAATTGGGATGGAAAACCCTTGGAATTACCGTAATAAATCACAGTTCCAAGTACGCAAAGAAGGCAAACGCGTTTACGCTGGTTTATTCGCTGAAAATACAAATGAATTACTAAATATTAATGACTGCTTAGTACAGCATCCGATGACATCAAAAATTACAGTCGGTGTACGTAAAGTATTACAAAAGTTAAACATTACAATTTACGATGGTAAAAGCTTAAATGGACTAGTACGAACAATTGTCGTTCGTACAGGAGTAAAATCTGGCGAAACACAAGTTTGTCTTGTAACGACTCGCAATGAGTTACCACATAAAGCCGAATTAATCGAACGTATTAAAAAAATTGATCCGTCGATTGTGTCAATTACGCAAAACGTCAACCGTGATAAGTCTTCGTTAATTTTTGGCGAAGAAACATTCGTATTAGAAGGTGAGATGGCGATTCGTGAAAAATTAGGTGAATTTGCATTTGATTTATCAACACGCGCATTCTTCCAATTAAACCCAGAACAAACGGTACATTTATACAACGAAATTAAAAAAGCTGCAGCGCTTACGGGTAAAGAAAATGTTGTAGACGCTTATTGCGGTGTCGGAACAATCGGTATGTGGCTAGCAGACGGCGCACGTGAAGTTCGCGGCATGGATAATGTTGATGAGGCCATTGCGGATGCTAAATATAACGCACGTTCGAATGCCAACCTACAGCATGTTCGCTTTTTCCCAGGATCTGCTGATAAATGGTTATTCCGCTGGTCAAAAGAAGGCTATCGACCAGATGTTATTTCTGTCGATCCACCACGTACAGGCTTAGAACCAGGCTTTATTAAAACAGTATTAAATATTAAACCGAAAACATTCGTTTATACATCATGTAACCCGTCTACACTGGCGCGTGATTTACAAGAACTTTCAAAAATTTATGACGTAGAATATATCCAACCAATCGATATGTTCCCACAAACTGCTCAAGTAGAAGCCGTTTGTCGACTTGTTTTACGTAAATAATCATTATGTTCCAAAAGCTCATTCATTCAATAAAGAATGAATGAGCTTTTCTACTTGCATTATATAATCGTTTATCAGAATATTAAATAAAGTGAAAATAACGGAGGCTGATTATAAATGGGACGTGTCGTACATTTTGAGTTTCATGTAGATAATATGGACCGTGCTAAAACGTTTTACGGTAATGTTTTTGACTGGAAGTTCGAGGACTGGAGTGAATACGCAGGTATGCCTTATTTCGGTGTTACAACTGGAGATAATGAAGAACTAGGCATTAATGGTGCACTTATGCAGCGTCAAGGTCCATCGTCAATGCCTGGACAAACTGTAAATTCTGCGGTCTGTACAATGGGCGTTGAAAATTATGATGCAACAGCTGCAAAAATATTAGAAAACGGTGGTCAAATCGCGATGCCAAAGTACGCATTACCTGGTATGGCTTGGCAAGGCTATTTCATCGATACAGAAAATAATATTTTTGGTCTTCACCAACCCGATCCAAACGCAAAATAACTTTTATACAAACGCGATGAAAATTCCATCCCTTTTCATCGCTTTTTTCATTTAATAAAGCTTTCCGAAAAACCTCCCTCCTAATTTAACTCTTTTTCATGTAATATATAGCAAGTAGGAGGTGTATGAAATGAAAAAGTTTCTCTTTATCGTGGTGATTTTTGCCCTTACTTATACTGGATTACAGTGGATTTCCGGTTTACTTTTAACATCTAACAGCGACTCAGACATTAGTGCAAATAATAGTTCCATGCTTCAATCCGCAGTTACATTCGGTGGCGTAAACTATTTAAATGTATTTATGTACATAGTATTATCCGCTATTATTACGGCCATTATTTACTTCACAGTAAAAAGCAGACGTTCAAAAAGTTAATTTTGAGCGCCTGCTTTTTATGCGATTGCAGCTCTGTTTTACATAACATAGCACTTTTTTGAAATCACAAAAGTCCTAGCTAACTTTATCTCTAAAAGTTAACTAGGACTTTAATTATTACTTAATCTAATTTCATTTTGCATAAACTAACATCTCGGTAAATTGACCGAAAAACGTTTCAACACCCTCCCTTATACGAGTTTAGATTTGTTTACTTTTTTTCAACCAACTCCCTTTCGTTAAGTTACTTATTATATTATCACAGCACTTCAATTTTGTAAATATTCTGAATATATTATTTTTCAAATTGATTACTAATCCCTATTATTTCCCCTATTACTGGATAACCTTTAAACGGTAGGAATAACAAAACCTTTTCGTATACAGTTGGATTGATATGGATATTACTATAAAAGAAGTAGTATAATTAAATTAAGCAAACATTAAAGGAGGGAATTCCATTTTTTCCACAGAAAAAAATGGCGCTTATGAATCCAATTACAAACAAAGAACAACAAGTAACCTATTTAAAAGAACGTTTAGAAATCTTCCTTGAGGTTTTAGATGCAATCGATCCTGAAACAACTGAACTAGACGACATCGACCGCTTGATTAAAATGATGGACGATTTAGAAGATAAAATGGACCAATTCCAATCTCGTGAATCAAACAAATAATAGTTAGGGCAATACTTTTTACAGTATTGCCTTTTTTGTGCACTATTCTTTTTAATAAAAACTGCCTATTTCTCAGTATAAAGGCTTAATTTCACAAGATTCATATCATTCTATGTAAGCGCTCTTTTTTTTCTTGTCTAAAAGAGCTATAATAAACTATGAATTATAAAATATTAATTATATTTTTCTGGGGGGAAAAATAAGATGTCATATCTAGATACATTAGAACAAAGTCTTTACAACTTAATTACTGAAACTTCTACAAACTTACCAAAGGATGTTCGCCGCGCAATTAAAAAGGCAAAGCAAGCTGAAAACGCTGGTACACGTGCTGCGATGAGTTTGGATACAATTACTAACAACATCGCTATGGCTGAAGATAACGTTTCACCAATTTGCCAAGATACAGGTTTACCAACATTCAAAATTTATACTCCAGTTGGCGTAAATCAACTTGAAATTAAAGCAGCCATTAAAAAAACGATTGTTGCAACAACTGCTGATGCAAAATTACGTCCTAACTCAGTGGATTCATTAACGGGAGCTAACTCTGGTGATAACCTAGGTGAGGGCCTTCCAGTAATGAAATTCGAACAATGGGAAAATGACTATATTACAATCAAGCTTATCCTTAAAGGTGGCGGCTGTGAAAATAAAAACATCCAATACTCTTTACCTGCTGAATTAGAAGGTTTAGGTCGTGCAGGACGTGACTTAGACGGTATCCGTAAATGTATCCTTCACTCAGTATGGCAAGCACAAGGACAAGGCTGTTCAGCTGGCTTCATCGGTGTTGGTATTGGTGGCGACCGCTCTTCTGGATACGATCTTGCAAAAGAACAATTATTCCGTTCTACAGAAGATGTAAATGAAAATCTAGAACTTGCAAAATTAGAAGAATACATCGTAGAAAAATCAAATACTTTAGGCGTTGGTACAATGGGCTTCGGCGGTGAAACAACTTTATTAGGTTGTAAAATCGGCGTCATGCACCGTATTCCAGCTTCATTCTACGTTTCTGTTGCATACAACTGTTGGGCATACCGTCGCATGGCGATCGATATTAACCCTTCAACAGGTGAAATCATGAACTGGCACTACCAAGACGGTGAAAAGATTACATTTAAAGAAGAAAATGTAGCTTCTCAAGTTGAAGAAACAACTACTGAAATCGTAAAATTAACTGCTCCAATCACAGAGGAGCAAATTCGTTCACTAAAAGTGGGTGACGTTGTATCAATCGACGGTCGCATGTACACAGGTCGCGATGCAATCCACCACCACTTAATGGGTGAAGGCGTGGAAGCTCCTGTTGACTTAAACGGTCAAATCATTTACCACTGTGGTCCTGTAATGGCGAAAGACGAAGCTGGCAACTGGGTAGTAAAAGCGGCTGGTCCAACAACTTCAATGCGTGAAGAGCCATACCAAGGTGATATTATGAAACGTTATGGTATTCGCGCTGTTATCGGTAAAGGCGGCATGGGTCCAAAAACATTAAAAGCTTTAGGCGAACATGGTGGCGTTTACTTAAATGCAATCGGTGGCGCGGCTCAGTACTACGCAGACTGCATTAAATCAGTTGACGGTGTAGACTTAATGGAATTCGGTATTCCAGAAGCAATGTGGCACTTAGGTGTTGAAGGCTTCACAGCAGTTGTAACAATGGACTCTCATGGGAACTCATTACACGCTGATGTTGAACAATCTTCTTTAGAAAAATTAGCATCACACGCTGAACGCGTATTCTAATTCATACAAAAAAGCGACTCTCCCATTCATTTGGGATGAGTCGCTTTTTCATTTTTTCTTCTAGAAAAGCAAGTATTTTCTACTGAACTAACGGTGCATTTTCTGCAGATTCATTATAAATCTTTGTATCTAGCTCATTCGTTGCACGGCTTGAAACGATACCAGAAACCATTGAACCACTTACATTTAATGCAGTACGTCCCATATCAATTAACGGTTCAACTGAGATAAGTACACCTGCAAGGGCAATTGGTAAATCCATTGCGGATAATACGATAATTGCTGCAAATGTCGCTCCCCCACCTACACCAGCAACACCAAACGAACTAATCGCCACAATTAAAATTAATGATACTAAAAATGACGGTGTTAATGGATTAATACCAACAGTCGGCGCAATCATAACTGCTAGCATCGCTGGGTATACACCCGCACAGCCATTTTGACCAATGGATAATCCAAATGATCCCGCAAAGTTGGCAATTCCATCTGGAATACCAAGGCGCTTCGTTTGTGTTTGAATATTTAATGGAAGCGCACCAGCACTTGAGCGTGAAGTAAACGCAAACAATAACACTTCTGCTGTTTTTTTCACATACGTTAAAGGATTTAATCCTGTTAAAGAAACGATTAATAAATGCAATAAGAACATCGCGATTAATGCGACATAAGAAGCGATTACAAATTTTCCTAAATCCATAATAGCTCCAAAATCACTCGTTGCTACTGTTCGTGCCATTAGCGCAAGTACCCCATATGGCGTTAAGCGTAATACGATACGAACGACACCCATAATCAATCCGTAAAGTGCGTCCACACCTTTTTTCACATTCGCAGCTGTTTCTTCTTCTTTACGACGCAATGTTAAATAACTAAAGCCTAAGAATGCTGCAAAGATAACAACCCCAATTGTTGAAGTTGCACGAGCACCTGTTAAATCTGAAAATGGATTTGCCGGGAACATCGTTAAAATTTGATCTGGCATCGATGCTACTTCTGCAGAACGCTCAGTCATCATTTCTCCACGAGCAATTTCAGCATCACCTTGTATAATTTGCGTAGCATCTAAATCAAACGCAACAGTTGTCACAATCCCTATACCAGCTGCAACCGCTGTCGTACCTATTAATACAGTTAAAATAATAGCAGCCGCTTTACCAAAGTTCTTTCCAACCGTCACTTTCGTAAATGCCGCTAAAATTGAAATGAAAACTAAAGGCATTGCTATCATTTGTAATAATTTCACGTAACCATTGCCTACGATATTATACCAAGGCATCGTTGCATTAAGTGCTTCCGATCCAGTCCCGTACCCAAACTGTAAACCTAATCCTAGTAAAATCCCCAACCCTAAGCCAATAAAAACACGAGTAGAGAATTTCACATGCTTTGAATTTAAGTAATATAAAAACGCAACAATGAGTAATAGTAGCGCAACATTAAACAACACTAAAAAATTCAATAATAACCCCTCCTATATAAATTAATTATAAAAACAATAATAACCTATAATTCATATTAGTCAAGTAGGAATAAAAAAGTTCCATATTTTAATATTATTTTCTTAGTATTTACAAAATGGCACCTTTAAATTATAATCATTATAAATAAATAATTAATAAAATATAAATGAAACTCATTATCACCTGTATTAACAATGAAAATCATTATCAAGGAGGTCCATATGGAATATTCTAATCGAGAAAGTTTATCATTAAATGAGAAAATAATTGAACATAAAGAATTAATTGCCGCTCTTTTTTCTGGTGTTATTATTCTACTAGCTTGGCGCATGGAAACAAACGAACAAATAACAGCAGCGATCATTGCGTATCTTACTGCATTTTTTATAGGTGGTTATGCAAAGGCGAAGGAAGGTATTTTAGATACGATTGCAAATAAATCATTAAACGTTGAAATCTTAATGATTTTAGCTGCCATTGGTTCGGCTATTATTGGCTATTGGACGGAAGGTGCCATCTTAATATTTATTTTTGCTGTAAGTGGCGCACTGGAAACATATGCAATGAATAAAAGCCATCGTGAAATTTCTGCCTTAATGGAATTGCAACCTGAAGAAGCTTGGTTAGTACGTGGTGGGTTCGAACCAATTAAAGTTGCTGTAAGTGAATTAAAAGTAAATGACCATATTTTAGTAAAGCCAGGAGAGCGGATTCCTGCCGATGGTAACATATTCAACGGTGTATCCACTGTTGATGAAGCGGCCATTACTGGAGAGTCTATGCCTATTACAAAAAATATCGATGATGAGGTTTTTGCAGGTACTGTAAATTTAAACGGTGTTTTAACAATCCGTGTGACAAAACCTAGTACCGATACATTATTCCAAAAGATTATTACACTCGTACAATCTGCGCAAAGTGAAAAATCCCCTTCTCAGCAATTTATTGAACGCTTTGAAGGTCCTTATGTGAAAGGTGTTTTAATCGTCGTTGCATTAATGATGGTCGTTCCCTACTATTTACTTGGTTGGGATTGGACAACAACGTTCTATCGCGCCATGGTATTACTTGTCGTAGCATCGCCATGTGCACTAGTTGCAGCCGTTATGCCAGCAACATTATCTGCTATATCAAATGGTGCAAAAAGCGGTATTTTAGTAAAAGGTGGCGTGCATTTTGAACATTTAAGCGTTCTTCGCGTCCTTGCCGTTGATAAAACCGGTACATTAACACAAGGTACCCCTGTTGTAACTGATTTTATCGTCCGTGAAAATTTAAACAAAGAAGATACATTGGGAATTATTGCGGCCATTGAAGCACAATCAAATCACCCCCTTGCACAAGCAATTATACGCTACGCAAAGGCACAAAATGTATCCGCGATTCAAAATATTTTAATCGAAGACATTCCTGGGTACGGAATTAAAGCAACAGTTGATGATCAACATTATTCAATTGGTAAACCAGACTTTGTTGGAAGTGAGCTTGCACGTAACTTTGCCGATGGTGCATTAAACCAATTAGGTACTGAGGGCAAAACAGTCGTATTTTTAAAAGACGCAGAAGGAATTGCTGCGCTGATTGCTATGCAGGATGTTGTACGTGAAGAAGCTAAGAAAGCCGTTGCCGAGTTAAAAGAACTTGGTATTGAAGTCATAATGCTTACAGGAGACAATGAAACGACAGCCAAAGCAATCGCAAAAGAGGCAGGCGTTACAAACTATGTAGCGGAATGCTTACCAGAAACAAAGGTCACGCATATTAAAGAATACAGGTCATCGCATAAACACGTAGGAATGGTTGGAGACGGCATTAATGATGCACCTGCTCTAGCAACGGCTTCAGTCGGCATTGCAATGGGTGGTGGTACTGATGTTGCCTTAGAAACAGCGGATGTGGTCCTAATTAAAAATGACCTTTCGAAAATTGCCTATGCGGTAAAACTATCACGTAAAATGCAACGAATCATTAAACAAAATATCATTTTCTCACTTTCTGTCATTGCACTATTGATCATTTCAAACTTTTTACAAGTCATGAATTTACCACTTGGTGTCATCGGACATGAAGGCAGTACCATTTTAGTTATATTAAATGGGTTACGTTTATTGAGTAAAAATGTTTAGTTCCATATAAAAAACACGTAATTTTTTTACGTGTTTTTTTATTTAAACAATTGTTGATTTATTTTCTATTTGCAACTTTTTTGCGATTTGTCGCTTTTGAACGGTGGCATTTAAAAGTCCTCCAAATATTAAAATCATTCCGGTAAAGTACAGCCACAGCATGAGTATAATGACCCCACCAATACTGCCATAAGTAGCGCTATAATTGCCAAAATTACTAATGTAAAATGAGAAGCCATACGTTAATATAAGCCAGCCAGCTGTTGCGAAAATAGCCCCTGGAAATACACTTATAATCGGCAATCTCGGATCAGTATTCGGGACAATCCAGTACATCGCTATTAAGATAATACTAATTAATGCTGGCGGCATAATCCAACGTACGAAAATCCAAACCTCTTCAAATGTACCTGTCACGCCAAAATAGCCAAATACGATATCACCAATTTGCCGCCCAAATACCGGGAGTACAAGCGCTAATAAAATGACAGCTACTAATGAGATGGTAAATAGTAAAGACCATAAACGATTTTTAAAGCTCACTTTTCCCTCTACATCATACGCGCGGTTCAATGCTTTCATCAAAGCGTCAACTCCTTTTGAAGCTGACCAAATTGTACCTAAAATACCGATAGATAATAATCCGCTATTTTGGTTATTTAACACATCTACTAATGTTCCTTCTATAAAGCCATATACTTCATTGGGCATAATATTATCCAAAAAATCAAACACTTGACCTTGCTC
The DNA here is from genome assembly GCF_001439635.1 of Solibacillus cecembensis. Lineage (GTDB taxonomy): Bacteria > Bacillota > Bacilli > Bacillales_A > Planococcaceae > Solibacillus > Solibacillus cecembensis. The sequence continues at coordinate 32,649 of NZ_LMBZ01000006.1, forward strand.
TAAATTCAAATAAGGTAATAATGTCACCATAAATATGAGCATCGGAAAGAATGACAGTAAAAAGAAAAAGGCTAATTGAGCACCCATTCCACTCATATCACTTCGCTGTATTCGATATAATAAATCTTGTATAAAACCTTTTGTCGTTAACATATCAATTGATGCGGGATCTGGTGATATATAGGATTTTACAAACATCCATTTATCTTGGAATTTTTCCTTTTCATTCATGCAGCCACCACCTTTAAGAAGATATTAGCCTTGCTGCTCGTCCTTTTTAGAAAACACTTGAATAGTTTCTGAAACTAAACTTTGAATCGTATTTGGTAATGTCTTTAGCTCATTAGGGTCTTGTCCTTGCAATAAGGTTTGTACATTATCATTCACCGATCCATATACCGACTGTGCTTGTTGAATTTTCGAACCTACTATCTCCATTAATTCTTCACGGTTTTCAGCATAATAGGCTACGGTACTTTTTACCTTTTTAGATGTTTCTAACGTGTGCTGACGTGTCTCCTTATCCAACATACTAATTGCGGCACCGACTACAGCACCTATTACAACTAACGGTAGTAATTTACTTTTCCCCATAATTTCTTCCTCCTAATATCCACTATTGAATTTTATTCCTAAATCAATTATGCCTCGGCATAATTGCGTCCAGATTTTTTTCAAGCGCGCTTGAAAAACTCCCCTAAAAAAATCTGTGACATCCGCCGGATCTTAACTTGATTCAGTTAGGGTTTGAACCGACACTGATTAGAATTTCCTATTCGGCATTCATCCTCCACTTATAGAAGTATGGGATGAATGCTGAATCAAGTTAAACTTACATATATTTTAACCAAATTCCCAACTTTTTGAAAGCAAAGCACTCATGATTATGTTGACAATTGGGAAACAAAATGAAATGATAATTCTGTATACATTGAAAGGTAGGGCACATGATTATGGAATTATCAAATCCAACACAAGAAAATGTGATTTTTATGATTGAACAAATTAAAGAAAAACTCCGTATGGTAAACGTTGATGCGATGCAAGCGGATCAATTTAACGCTGAAAAATATGAGGATTTATTATATTTATACAATATGGTTATGAAGCGCGAATCATTTAGCCTAAGCGAAATGAATGCCATCGTCTTAGAACTTGGTGAGCTTCGTAAATAAAGTATTTGAAAAAGAAGCCTATCACATACGTGATAAGCTTCTTTTCATGTTTCCTCGACAATATTCCCCAGGAAATGAATGCAATTACGCCTTGGCGTAATTGCGTCCAGATTTTTTTCGAGCCCGCTCGAAAATCTCCCTTAAAAAATCTGTGACATCCGCCGGGGGCATCGGGCCAACACGACGTTGGTCACTCAGGCGTTGCCGCACGATGCGGCGTTCTTAGCTTGAGTTCCACTATTTCAGCTATGGCTTTAATTCCCACTAATTAATATTGTATATCTAGAGTTTATATTCAACTCTTTTTAGTATGGAACCTGCTGAAACAAGTCGACTTATTTAATTAGTTCTACAGCGATTTTCGCGCCAACACGTGCGTTATTTTTTACTAATGCAATGTTTGCTTCTAATGATTTACCTTGTGTTAATTCTTTTACTTTGCCTAATAGGAATGGTGTAACATCTTTCCCTGCAATACCTTGTTGTACTGCTTCTGCTAATGCGTTTTCTACAATTCCATTAATAAAGCTTGCTTCGATCGAGTCTTCTGCTGGAATTGGGTTCGCTACTAATGCACCACCGCGTAAGCCTAAATCCCATTTTGCACGTAAAATTGCAGCTGTTTCTGCTGGAGAATCTGAACGGAAGTTAACATCAAATTCACTTTCACTTGTGTAGAATGCTGGTAATTTATCCGTACCGTAACCGATTACAGGTACACCTTTTGTTTCTAAATATTCTAATGTTAAACCGATATCTAAAATCGATTTTGCGCCTGCACAGACAACTGCTACATTTGTCATTGCTAATTCTTCTAAGTCAGCTGAAATATCCATCGTTGTTTCTGCGCCACGGTGAACACCACCAATACCGCCTGTTACGAATAATTCGATTCCTGCTAATTCAGCACAAATCATTGTTGCTGCCACTGTTGTAGCACCAATTTTTTTCGTAGCTAATAAATAACCGATATCACGACGAGATGCTTTTGCAACGCCTTGTGCATTACCGAACATTTCTAGTTCTTCATCCGATAAACCAATTTTAATTTTTCCATCGATAATAGCGATTGTTGCTGGAACTGCGCCGCCATCACGAATAATTTGTTCTACTTCACGAGCTGTTTTCACGTTTTGTGGGTATGGCATACCGTGTGAAATGATTGTTGATTCTAATGCAATAATTGGTAACCCTTTTTCTTTTGCTTCTAAAACCTCTTGTGAATATGATAAATATTGTTTCATAATAATTCCCTCCATTGATGTAATGCTTCATTTGTTAAATCTGGTCTTACTGTTTTTTCAGATTGCAACGTTTTTGATGCGCTGACTAATCCTAGCTGAATCGCTGTTTCAAAGTCTGTATCGTTTAGGGCCCCATGTAAAAATGCACTAACAAATGCATCTCCCGCGCCCGTAACATCAATAATATTTGTAGTTTTTACAGCTTCAAAATGTTGTATTTTTTCTTGATTTCCAGCTAATACACCGTATTCTCCAAGTGTTAAAATAACTGATTGTGCACCTTTTTGTAATAATTGTCGAACTGCAGCTTCATAATCTGCCATATTTTTAAGTTTTACTTGTAAATATGTCTCAGCCTCATCACGATTACAAATAAAATAGCTTACACCGTTTAAATTATCAGGCATGTGAATCATCTTAGGTGATGATACTGGCACGATGACAAACGGAATATTACGCTGTTTGGCTAAATCCTTTGTATATTGAACTGTTTCCGCTGGGCAATTTAAGTCAATGATGATACAACTTGCTTGTTGCAATGTTGCCTCATGTTTTTCTAGTACAGTTGGTAGGAGCTTTGTATAAATCGACATATTAGCCATGGCGATTACTAGCTCTCCCGTATTATCCAACACTGCTGTATAAGAGCCTGTTTTTTCATGTTGCAGCTTTTCTATAAGCTCAAAACTAATAAACGGAGCACTCGTACTTTCTAAAAGCTGACCATCATGATCCTCACCAAGTGTTGTTAATAATGAAACCTGATTACCTAGTCGGCCTAAATTTTCTGCAATATTACGTGCAACGCCACCAATACTTTCACTAATTGTAGCTGGATTTGATGTCCCTAAATGAACATCTTTTTCAATCGAAAATTTCCGATCTACATTTGCCCCACCGATTGCAATAATTTGATTTTTTGCAGGCAGCACATACGCCCGTCCAATAATTTCACCCTGTTTAATTAACGAGGAAATCATATTTGCTATTGCCGGTCGAGACATCCCTAATTGTTGTGCCATCTCTTGTTGTGATAAATATGGATTTTCTTTAATTAGTTGGAAGACTAATTTTTCCTTATCATTCATAGTCTCACCTCCCCAACTCGAACATTTGTTTATATTATAAAACATTTGTTTAAAGGTTGTCAATTTTTTATTGGAGACCTCTAAAAACGTCTTAATTATCAACTTGCACTATATTGTTTCCCCTAATTACTAGCATTATAACCACAAAAAAAGTGCTATTTTGAATTAATCAAAATAGCACTTCCTTAACTTTACTCTATAATTGCTTGTCCTTCTTCATTAACACGAGGTTGAACAAGCACCTCTACTCGACGGTTTTTTGCACGACCATCTTCTGTATCATTTGTAGCGATTGGTTTAAATTCTCCATGGCCTTTTACACTGAAATAATTTGCATCCAGCTCTTCATTGCCACTTACTAATATTTTCATAAAGTTTACTGCACGCATTACTGATAATTCCCAGTTCGATGCAAATTCATTTGTTTGAATTGGTACATTATCTGTGTGCCCTGTTACAACGACGTTACGTGGTGGATCAAACATAATAATTTGTGATAAGTCAGTCGCAAGTGCCATATATTCGCTTTTTACTTCTGCTTTCCCCATATCAAAAAGAATACTATCACGGATTGTTATTAGTAATCCTTCATCCGTCATTTTTGTTTCAAATAACTTCTCAAGCTCATTCACCGCAATAAATTCATCCATGCGCTCCTGAACTTCTTGTAAAGCTTTTTGATCTTCCAAATATTTCGTTGCACCCGATTGAACATCCGGTGACACGCTATCTGGTGCTTGAATAACTGCCGGGTAATCTAAAACACTAGTACCACTAGTGAACACGTCATTAAAAACAGCAGACATTTGTTCTAATTTCTTTTCATCGACTGTACTTGAAGCAAATAATACAATAAATAGGGCTAGAAGTAATGTCAAAATATCGGCATATGGTACTAGCCATGATTCGTCAACATGTTCTTCATGTTTTTTCTGTTTTTTATGCCTCTTTGCCAAGGCCACCCGCCCCGCTTTCCGTAATTTGCTTACGCTCTTCCATTGGTAAATATGAAGCTAGTTTTTGTTCAATTACACGAGGTGCTTCACCTTCTAAAACAGATAAAATCCCTTCAACCATCATGTATTTTTGCTTTACTTCCACTGCAGATTTACGCTTTAGCTTATTTGCAAATGGATGCCATAATACATAACCAGTAAAAATACCTAATAATGTTGCTACGAAGGCTGCTGAAATCGCAACACCTAACTTATCAATGTCAGTCATATCTTTTAACGCAGCAATAAGTCCTACTACTGCACCAAGTACCCCTAATGTAGGAGCATATGTACCGGCCTGCGTGAAAATGAGAGCACCACTAGTATGACGATCTTCCATTGCCTCTACTTCTTCTGTTAACACATCACGAATATAGTCCGCGTTTTGACCATCAATCGCTAATGTTAAACCATTTTTTAAGAAGGGATCTTCTACTTCTGATGCTTTACTCTCTAAAGCTAATAGACCTTCACGGCGAGCTAAATCCGCCCATTGGGAGAACATTTTAATCAATTCAATATCGCTCGCCAATTTTGTTTCTTTAAATAAAATCTTAAAAAGCTTTGGTACTCGCTTTAATTCCTTCATTGGGAATGCAATTGTTACTGCAGCAATTGTACCAAAAATGATAATTAAGATTGCAGCTGGGTTTAACAATGCGTCAGGTGTAACACCCTTCAGGAACATCCCTAGTAGCAGTGCAAAAAATGCGATAATTACTCCAACAAGTGATGAAATATCCATATGTAGTTCCTCCAATTACTTTGTCTATTTATTACTTCGGTCTATTTAACTTTTTATTAACTTCCTATACACTAGTATATAGGCAATTATTGTTTTTTTCGATGCAATTATACATTTTTCATCGTATTTTGCCATTTTTGATTACAATGTATCAAGGTTACCAAAATTTATAGGGAATAAATCGGAGGAATGATTCAAATGGACTTAGATTTTAAGAAAAATTTAACAAATTATGCTAGATTAGCAGTAAAAATAGGAGTTAATATTCAACCAAATCAATATTTATATATTGCAGCTTCTATTGATTCTGCAGCTTTTGTACAAATTGTTACAAAATTGGCCTATGAAATTGGTGCGAAACAAGTTTTTGTCGATTATACGGATGATCAAGTTGCTCGTCTTCGTTACGAATTAGCTCCTGAGGATTCATTTGACTTCTTCCCTCCATGGAAAATACAAGAGCGTGAATGGTTAGCTGAGCAAGGGGCAGCATTTATGCATATCGTTTCACAGAGCCCTGATTTACTAGCTGGTGTCGATTCAAAACGTATTGCCACATTCCAAAAGGCGTCAGGTACCGCTTTAAGTAAATATCGCCAATATGTACAATCTGATAAAATTAGCTGGACTGTTATTGCAGCCCCTTCCAAACAATGGGCGGCAAAAGTTTTCCCTGAATTAGATGAAGATCAACAAGTTGATGCACTTTGGGATGCTATTTTTAAAGCAACACGTGCCGACTTAGAAAATCCAATCGATGCTTGGGCAAAACACAATGATACACTTCATGAAAAAGTAGATTATTTAAATGATAAAAACTATGCAAAATTACATTACACTGCTCCGGGGACAGATTTAACAATTGCCCTTCCAAAAGGACATTTATGGTGTGGTGCAGGCAGTGTCAATGAAAAAGGCGAGGAATTCATGGCCAATATTCCGACAGAGGAAGTATTTACAACGCCTCATAAAGATGGTGTCAACGGCTATGTTTCAAGTACAAAACCATTGAGTTATGGTGGCAATATTATCGATAACTTTAAACTGACATTTGAAAATGGACGTATAGTGAATGTAGAGGCAGAACAAGGTGAAGAAGTATTAAAAAACCTTGTCGCAACAGATGAAGGTTCTCATTATTTAGGGGAAGTAGCACTCGTTCCATTCCAATCACCTATTTCTCAATCAAATATTTTATTTTACAATACATTATTTGATGAAAATGCGTCGAATCACTTAGCCATTGGAAGTGCTTATGCCTTTTGTTTAGAAGGCGGTAAAACAATGTCACGTGAGGAATTATTAGAAAACGGGCTGAATCAAAGTATTACACATGTAGACTTTATGATCGGTTCTGCCCAAATGAACATTGATGGGATTACTGAAGATGGCAAACTAGAACCGGTATTCCGAAATGGCAACTGGGCCTTCTAAATTGTTCTGAAAATTTCAAGATGTTGTCAAACTTTCATTCTATTCTATAAAAATTACACAAATTCCCCTACAATGTTCTAATTGATTAGGTTATAATTGGGTGTAATCATTCTTAAATTATTGAATAGAGAGGAGTTTTCTACAATGTTTGATCACCATCATCCATTTTTATCTGATTACTATACAATAGTACTTGGATTCTCAGTTGTAATTCTTGTCTGTGTAGTATTATTCATCCAATATTTACGCATGGGATTACACTCACATGATTCTGTATTAGTAGATACAAAGGCAGGCGCTTTTGCTCCAAATGAAAAATCAAAAGATGGTCACCATCATTAATTTTTCGCAACCGCTTCTTCTAGCGGTTGTTTTTTTATGCTCATTTTCCACACAAGTTTCCCCTATTTTTAAAGTGTTTACTTTAGTTAACGCATTTATTATTTGAATTATCTAAATAAAAATATAAAATAATAACTGTAACGAAAGGGGTTTACAACATATGTCTTCATTAGGTGATATTTTAAATTTCAATGAAAAATTTGTCACAGAAAAACAATACGAACCGTTTATTACTACAAAATATCCAGATAAAAAAATTGTCGTTTTATCATGTATGGATACTCGTTTAGTTGAATTATTACCAAAAGCTATGAATTTACGGAATGGTGATGTAAAAATCGTCAAAAGTGCGGGTGCAATCGTCAATCATCCATTCGGTGGAATTATGCGTAGTTTACTTGTCGCGGTTTATGAATTACAAGCTGATGAAGTTTATATAATTGGACATTATGACTGCGGGATGAGTTCAGTTGACCCGAATGCAATGCTAGAGCATATGCGTGAACGTGGAATTAAACAAGAAATTATTGATCTTATTAATTACTCTGGTGTAGATTTAGAACAGTGGTTACGCGGCTTTGGTGATGTTACGACAAGCGTATTAAAAAGTGTCGATATAGTAAGAAGGCACCCATTAATGCCAGCTGGGGTTCCAATTCACGGATTAGTTATTGATCCAGGTACAGGTAAGCTCGATTTAGTTTCAGATGGCAATGCCTTTTCTATAAAATAACCACTTAATCAAAATAACCCCACCATTTTTTCATTTCTGTTAAAATGGTGGGGTTTTATCTTTCGTACATCAAAAATACTTTTCCTTACGCAGTCACATCTCGTTTATTAAATACAATAAATGTAATGACTAAGAAAATAATGGCATAAACAAAATTAACTGTAAGACCTAATGTTAATGTTGTACCCGGTATCATCGGTGTATAGCCAGTTCCATACTGATTCAAGTTCACATGCGTAATCCATACATACTTAATAAATTCATAACGGCTTAGTAATAAAACAACCATATTGCTCATGAATGAAATAAATAATGTCAATCCAATAGCGAGTGAGCTTGATCTAAAAATAGTACCAATTAAAAAGGCAAAGAAAATAGACATGAAGAAGCTACCAAATGATAAAAAGAACATTTCAAAATAGCTTGACCATACATCAATTTGTACTACTTGTCCTTCAATAACTTCTAACGGCGTTGACATCGCTGTTCCCCAGAAAATCGCGCCAAGTATGGCAGACAATATAATTGCCGCTAAATAAAGTGTTAATCCGAAAATAATGGTTGTCACTAATTTTGATAATAAAATTTTCCACCTTGCAACGGGTCTTGTTAACAGCATTTTAATTGTACCTGTCGAATACTCACTTGAAACAATTCCTGCTGCTACAGTAACGATAAAAATCGTAATAACCATTGATGCGACCTCTAACATATTCCTCATAAATGTATCCATCGTTGTTCCGTTTGGTGCAATATTATGTTCAAGACGATAATTTTCAATCATTATCGTTTCATAATAATAGCTACCTGTTGACTCGTCCAAGTCGTCTTCTTCAATTATCTTCTCAAAATCTTGAATCACCTGTTGTGAATTTTGCTGCCAATTATCACTTGATGATTCATCATAATATTTCATAACTCCTGCTGGAACAATGACTAAAAGTAACATTAGTATAAGCATGACCCATGTACTTTTTTTCGACCACAACTTGACCCATTCGTTAACGACTAATTTCATCGATTGCACCTCCACCTGTCATTTCAAGGAATTGATCCTCTAATGTTTTATTATTCGGCTGAACTGCATAAACCTCAACTTCACTAGCTAGTTTCTTCAATAATGCGGGTATTTGTTGCTTTGGAATTTCTACATTAAAACCATTTTCGTTAGCTGATATTGTATAGCCGTCAAGCAATTGCATTAATTTTTCTTTTGGCTCTGCCTCGATATAATACGTGCTTGATTCCGATGCGTTAATTTCTTTAATATCAATCAATTCTCCATTTTGAATAATGGCCACACGATCACACATCAACTCTATTTCAGACAATAGGTGACTAGAAACAACAATCGAAACACCTTCTGTTTGTGCAATATGGCGTAAATGCATTCGAAATTCACGAATACCTGCGGGGTCCAAACCATTTGTCGGTTCATCTAAAATTAAAAATTTCGGTCGATGCAGAAGTGCCTGTGCTAGTCCTAAACGTTGACGCATCCCTAACGAATATGTGCCTACTTTTTCATGAATTCTTTTTTCTAGCCCTACTTGACGAATGACTTCATCGATACGCCCTTTTGTCACACCTTCATGCATTCGCGCAAAATGTTGTAAGTTTTTATAGCCGCTCATAAATTTATACATTTCTGGATTTTCGACAATTACCCCAACCTGAGTTATTGCAGCCTCATAATTTTTAGCTAATGACTTGCCATCAATAATTACTTCCCCTGCAGTTGGATGCATGAGTCCCGTCATCATACGAATTGTCGTCGTTTTCCCCGCGCCATTTGGTCCCAAAAAGCCTGTAATTTGCCCTGGGAAGAAATCAATGCTCAAGTCTTTAATAATGCGCTTATTGTTAATCGTTTTTGATAAATTTTTCACTTGCACGATTGGTTGTACCAAATAAAATCCCCCTCTTTTCCAAAATAAAACAACCCTTCTTAATCTACGTTCCAGATTAAGAAAGGTTGCATTTTTTTACTTTTTTTTGAAATCTTGTTGGAGCAATGCATACATATAATGGTCTTCCCATTTTCCATTAATAAATAGTAATTCCCTTAGCAGCCCTTCCTGTTCAAAGCCAGCTTTCTCTAATACACGAACAGATGCTACGTTTTGTGGAGAAACATATGCCTCCACGCGATGTAAATTAATCGTTTGAAAAGCAAATCTTAACACAATATTCAATGCCTCTGTCGCAATGCCCCTGCCTATAAAAGCTTTATCCATCGAATAGCCGATAAAACCACTTGAATAAGGTAGCCGTTTAATCGCATACAGCGAAATATGACCGATGAGCTGCTGTGATTGTAAATCATATATGCCGAATGAAAATTCTCTATTCGCTTGCAAAAGTTGGATACTTTCTAAAATTTTATTATACTGTGTGACCTCTGTATAATATTCGTCTCGATGTAGTGGCTCATAGATTGACCAAAAAAATTTATTATCTGAAAGCAATTTAGCAAGTGCCTTTGCATCGGATTCAATAAAGGTACGCAATAAACACTGCTGTCCAACAAGTCGAACCATTGGATCACCTTTCTTTTGAAATAAATTGAGTAAACTTTTCATCACAATTCACCTACATATTTACCAATATAAAGAGCGTTATTACTTTTTAACTTTTTTCCTATTTTTATTTTTCTTTTGTTCCTTTGCATTTACTGGTAATTCAATCGTTGCCGCAGCTTCTTCCTCCGCTGCTCGTGTTTCAAATACATTTGTCATTTGCAAACCGCGGCGCGTAGCCTCTTTTTCAATATGCGCAATGATTTCTTTTAATACTTGAACACGCGCATGTAATTTATCATTTCCAGAAATTAAATGCCATGGTGCGTTTTCTGTATCCGTTTTTGCAAACATCTCATCTGCTGCTTCCCCATATAAATCGAATTTATCGCGGTTCCGCCAATCTTCATCCGTTAACTTCCATGATTTATACGGGTCTTCTGCACGGTCATTAAAGCGCTTTAACTGCTCTTCTGAATCAATGTGAATCCAGAATTTCATCACGATATAATCACCATCTGTTAATTGTGCTTCAAAACTATTTATTTCTTCATAAGCGCTTTTCCATTCATGCTCTGTCGCAAAATTTTCAATACGTTCCACGAGTACGCGGCCATACCAAGAGCGATCAAAAATTGCGATTTGACCGTGTTGTGGCAATTTACGCCAAAATCGGTGCATATAATGGTAACGATGTTCATGTGGCTGTGGCGCTGAAATTGGGTGTACAACTAAACCACGCGGATCAATACGCTCTGTTAAACGTTTAATCGCGCCCCCCTTACCAGCCGCGTCCATCCCTTCAAATGCTAAAATTAATCCAATTTTATTATTAAATAAAAATTGTTGGGCATTTAACATTTCATATTGTAGAACTTTTAACTTTTTCTTGTACATTTTTTTATCTAATTCTAATGACAAATCTAAATTCTTTAACTGCTTCATCCATTTCATCCTCCCCTAGTTCAACTACTATTAGTTTACTTGAAATAATCTGATTTTGGTATTTTTTGTTCGTTTGTGCTTTTTTGCACATATTTTTTTGATGAAAGGGGGATGCTTATGCTTTTTTTATATAAATGAAAATCGGAAAAAATTGCTATACATTGATTATCGGTCTTTTTCCACCTTCTAATTCCTTAAATTTTTTATAATTATTCTTCTTACCAATTTATGCTTTTAGCTTTTCAATTATTAGCATTTTCAATGTGCAATTCCCGATTAGAAATTTCTATAAAATAATAAATTGCAAAAAAATCGTAACAGCTAAAATTGCCGTTACGATTTTTATTAATCTTCTAACATTGTTAAAATAATTGGTTTATCTTTTGTTACAATAATTGAATGCTCAATTTGGGCAACTAATGATTTATCTGGTGTTACGAATGTCCAGCCGTCACCTGACTCTACAATATGCTCAGCTTTTGCCGAGATGAATGGCTCTACTGCAAGTACCATTCCCTCTTTCATAATTGTCGTATCCCATGCGTCGTAATAATTTAAAATATGGTCCGGTGCTTCATGTAAAGATTTACCTAAGCCGTGACCTGTTAAATTCATAATAACAGTTAAACCGTGATCACGTGCTTCACGCTCTACCGCTTTACCAATTTGGTTTAATTTTGAACCAGCTTTTACTTTTGTAAACGCACGTTCAAGCGCTGATTTTGCTACTGCACATAACTTTTCTTTATCCTCATAGCCTTCACCAACTACGAAAGAAATCCCCGTATCTGCAAAATAGCCGTCTAAAGATCCTGAAACATCAATATTCACGATGTCACCTTCTTGAATTTGCTTTGAACCTGGAATACCATGTGCTACCTCATGATTGACACTAATACAAGTGTATCCTGGGAAATCATATTCTCCTTTTGGTCCTGAAATGGCTCCTGCTTCCGCAAACATGCGACCCGCAATCTCATCCAATTCCTTCGTAGTAACACCTGGAACTGTCGCAAGCTTCATTGCCTCACGAATTTCCGCGCAAATGCGACCAATCTTTTTAAACGCTTGGATTTCTTCTTTAGTTGTAACAATCATGTTAAACTTCCTTCCTCATATCAATATCTACCCTACACTATATCACACATCAATTACGCCATGGCATAATTAAGTCCAGATTTTTTTTCGAGCTTGCTCAAAAAAAACTGTGCCATCCGCCGGGGGATTTAACTTGATTTAGCCGGTGTTGGCCCCCGGCTGAATCAAGTTAAAAAAGTTGTAAGTATTCAAATCCCACAACTTGCGGAGTCGCTATATTTCATTACTAAAAAAGCTGAACTAAAGAATTCCTTCTGCTATTGGAAGCTTTCTATTATGGATTCTAATAAAAGGAGTGTCCCATATTCGAGACACTCCTCTATTCTTAATTATTTAATTTATCAATTGCGTCTCAGCTGACATGATGTTGTCTCGCTGTCGTTATCCCATCAGCCAGACGTTGAACTTCCACTTTTAGAAGTAGAGGACATGTTCTGAAGCGAGTTAAATGTTTTTAATAATCTTGGTGCAGATGTGAATAATAATACTGCTATACCAGCTGTTATAATCGTCGCCGGTAGCATGTACGAAGCATTATAAAGGATTGAATATTTCCAGACATTTTCATCACCAGCATATTCCTTAAAGAATACAACACCTGCTAATAAGTGGGCACTGAATCGTAACAATCCACCGATGAAAATTCCAATGACAATATAAGTCGTCATTTTCGCTTTGTTTAATGCTTTTGTTGCTTCAAGTAATGGTTTACGTACAACAGCAGCTACTCCAACCGCTGTAAAGGCAATGCCGTAATCAAGAAGCGCCTGCACCCAGTGTAAAATATAGGCACCGAATACCATTTGTAAAACCCCAATTATTAATCCTGTTGCTAATCCCGCTGCTAAGCCCCAACGAATTGCCATTAATACGATAGGTAGCATAACAAAGCTGATGGATCCACCTTGTGCCCATAACTTAAATGCATATTGGTCTAGTACTAGCCCGATGGCAGCAAAGATTGCAATTTCCACCATCATTAATAATTTCTTTTTGTCCATAACAAATCTCCTCCATTTTCCGATGTAAAAATGAGAAGGAATAGAAAAAAAACGATATCAGGACAGAGCCTGACTATCGTTTATTAGTCGGTTTCTATCCACATCCCTACGCAAGCATTAACTTACAGGTTCAAAGAGTCAGTACATTTCGTGCACAATCTCAGCCAACAAATTTGGCACCCCTTGTGGTTACATCTTTTTAATTGTTCTAACTATTCAATTATATCCAATTGTAGTAATATTATCAATATCCTAATTTATTGTCCCATATATAAAAGCAAAGGAGTTGACCATTTTGGATAATTCAAAAGGCTTGAGTGCAATTGGCTATTTAAGCATCTTCTTTGCACCATTCATTGTCCCACTACTTATATTTATAGTGAGTAAGGATACTGTTGTTCGCTTTCATGCCAAACGTGCATTTATTTCACATTTAGTCCCGTTCGTTTTAGGTATTTTATTTTTAGCATTCTTCGTTTCATCATCACTTTTCGTATCAAATGCTTTTTCTTTTAATGATAGCAGCATTTTAGTCCCGATTATTATCTTTATTTTATACTTACTTCTTTCTTTTACCATCTCCATTTGGAATTTAGTACAAGCCATTAAAGTAATGCGTTAATGTTTTGAAAAAGGGTATACTAATTTTACAAGCATTGATAGAAGTTAAAGGAGTGTTCTAGTATGAAGCTAAAGAATGTAATAAAAACTGCAATCAAATATGCGCCAATCGTTTATCCAATCGTCAAAAAATTAATTGATAATCGATCAAAATCAAAGCATGCCAAAATGTTAAAATAATTGCTGGATACAATTTATATATGCATTAAAAACCATTTTGCACGCAATCAAAATGGTTTTTTTAGGTTTTTATTTTATAATAATTTCCGTACGGCTATGGCCTTCTTTTAGCTTTTGTACTTGTAATATGGCTGGCATTGCTGCTTTTAATTCTGCAACATGTGAAATGACACCAATTAAACGCCCAGTTTGTTGCAAATCGATTAAAATATCAATCGCTTTTCTCAGCGATTCCTCATCTAATGTACCGAAGCCTTCATCAATAAACATCGTATCAATATGGACACTGCCTTGCACACTTTGAATGACATCAGCCATTCCTAACGCAAGAGCAAGTGAAGCATTGAACTTTTCCCCACCTGAAAGTGTTTTCACATCGCGCGTTTGCCCTGTATTACTATCAAACACATCAATGCTTAACCCACTTTGTGCATTTCCTTCTTTACGTCCTGTAGACTTCAGGAAATATTGACCGTTCGATAAAATACGTAAGCGCTCGTTTGCCGCATGTGTCACTTTTTCTAAATAGCCAATTTGTGCAAAGCGTTCAAATGAAATTTTTGCTTCATTTTGACCACGTATGACATCATAAATTTGCTCAACTTGAATTAACTTCCCTTTAAATTGCTCAATTTCTGTTGCTACTTTTTGCAATCGAATTTTCGTTGATCGGCATTGCTCTACATAAGATTCAGCCTGTTTAAAATCGGCATATAGCTTCTCAAACTGGTCATTCAACTCATTCATTTGCTGCTCCCATGCCGTTAAATTGACCGATTCTTTTCCTGCTAATTGAGCAGAGTCCTCCGCAATTTGTACGGCAATTGTATGCATCTTTTGTCGGAACTGTTCAATTTCTTGACGCATTTGTTGCTGGACTTCAAGTGCTAAAATCGATTTTTTATAGCTTGCCTCATCTATAAAATTAGCATTTTCAAGCGCTAATAAATAATCTGATTTCGCTTTTGATTCCTCTTGCAACTGGTCCATTTCTCGCTGTTTGGCATGTTCAAAATTAACCGTACACGTTTTTTCATTTAATTGTGCTTGCTGCAAATGTTGCGTAGCTCGGTCGATTTCCCCTTTTAACGATTCATACTTCAATTGCTCTTCCTGCAATGCCGCGTCCACTTGTTGCACCGTTGTAAATTGTGGAAGCATCGACTTTTCACTTTGCTCTAACTTGCCTTGCTCCTGCGCTAATTGCGTATTTACATTCGTTACATAAGTACGTCCTTTTTCTATGCGTGTTTGCAGTGCATCTAACTTTGTCATTAACTCTTCATTCATTTGCTTTTCTGTTACTAATTGTGCCTGCTGCTGTTTCATCTTTTGCAATGCTTGTGCTAACTCGCTAGTCGTTTGCTCATATTGCAATAGCGCATCAGTCGTAACTTGTTGCTCATCAAGATGTGTTTGCTTTAATTGTAAATTCCCTAACTCCATATCAAGCTTTGATTTTACTTCATAATATTGTTGCATCGCAATGTCAGCATTTTTTCGCAATTCATCTGCAACATGCTCTTCCACCGTGGCTGTTTGTTGATTATGCACAACTGGATGATCAACACTACCACAAACCGGGCAAGCCTCTCCAGCAATTAATGCAGACGCAATAAATGCCGCTTGGTTATGGCGAATTTGCTGCTCTACTTGCTTTACTCGCTGCTGTGCAGTATTAGCCACTTGTTGTTTTTGTGAAACGTCATCTTGCAAAGTTTGTACGCTATTCGTTAATTGAATTACTTCCTTTATATTGTGTATTTTCTGTACGTACTGAACATGCTCCTCAAATGTTTTCTGATAAGGAACAATATCGTCTTCTAACTGTTTAATGAGCATTTGTTGATGCGTTTTTCTTTCTAGTAAAATTTGCTGTTCAGCCGTTAATTCATTAAATAGCTTTTCTACTTTTCGCTTGTCCCCTTCCAGATTGCTGACAGCCAATTTAATTTCATCTATCGAACGATAAATCGGTAAAAGCTGCTCCAATTGTGAAATTGTTTTTGCGTACGTTGCAAGTAGGGGCTGCTGCTGTTGTTGCGCTTCATAGCTTTTGGAGGCATGTAATAATAGCTCCCCTGCATTCGTTTGGTCAGTTGATGCGCGCATCAATAATTCCTTTGCCGTGGTCAATTGCGTTTTTGCTCGCTCATAATCACGTTCTAAAGGCATAATTTGACTCGCTTTTACTGCCAACTCAATTTGCTTAGCCTGCTCTTCAAAATGCGCTTCTTGCTGCTTCAATTGTGCTAGTTGTATTTGGCGTTGCTTAAATTTTTCAATGCGGTCATTTAAAATTTTCTGCTCGCCATATAGTTCATTTTGTTGTTTTAAATCATTTTTCAATGCCTCATAACGACTATTTAATTCAGCTGATAATGATACATAATGTTGCTCTTCCACTGCTAATGCACTTTCAACTTGATACATATTGATGGCATCACCGTTAATCATTGCAAAAAGCTCGGATTCACGCTCTGGCAGTCTATTTTTTATTTCGTAAATAGTCTGGTCCTGTTGCATTTTTGCCTGGTCGTACATGTTTTCTGCAAGCTTCTTTTTATCTTTTAGCAGCTCGACCATTTTTGTAAATCGCTCTGTTTTAAAAATTTTGCGAAAAATCTCTTCCTTGTGCTTCGATTCAGAAGTTAATAGCTTTTGAAACTCCCCTTGTGGCAACATGACAATTTGATTAAACTGTGATTGCGTTAATCCGATGAGTTCCTCTATCTTTGATTGAACAAGCTTCACTTGGAATTTCTCAACAGCTGGTACTTCTTTTCCATCGGTAATGTCATAGAACTCCCTTTTTGCACTTGCTCCGTCATGTCCAAATTTACGCCAAATTCGATAAATTCGACCTCTCACTTCAAAAATAAGTTCAACTTCTGTATCCATCGTCTGTTCTGCAAAATCACTTCTTAAAAATAATGATTTCTCGCGATCCTCACCGCTCCCTGCATCGTAAAGGGCAAACGTAATCGCATCAAATATCGTCGTTTTCCCTGCACCCGTAGAACCAGAAACGACAAAGATGCCATGCTCATGAAGCTTTGTAAAATCAATGACTTCCTTTTCTTTATATGGTCCAAATGCACTCATAGACAGCTTTAGCGGCTTCATTTATTGAACCTCCTGTGATTCTCGTTCACCATCGAGTATTTGCTGCAACACTTCTGTATAAATTTCCTTCGCCTCATCACTTAACGGCTTCCCAGTCATTTCGTTATAAAATAATTCAAACAGCTCTGAGTCGTCCATTTCCACACGACTCATTGTTGATGTTTGCTGTTCCATTTGGCGATAAACAGCTGTTCTTTCTATATGAAGGGCGTTCGGATACACGGTACGAACAAGCTCAGTTGCACCTTTTACATAGCTTTCGTCTAATAATTTTACGAAAACATAATCCTCACTACGGGGATGCTGCAAAATAGCTTCTAACATACCTGTCACGATTTTCATTTCACGAATCGCTGTTAATGGGCGGCGTTGCAAATTTACTTCGCCATTTTCCTGTAAGTCGACAATCGTAAAGCCCTTTTTATGATTCACTTCTGATTCGGAATATTTAAGCGGGGAGCCGGCATATTGAATCGTTTCATTCGCAACGAAATGTGCCTGATGTAAGTGACCTAAAGCGGTATAACAAAACGGCTCAAATAATGCCGAGTTAATACACTCCGTCCCGCCGATTGTTAGCTTACGTTCTGAATCGCTCGTGTTTGCTTCTGGTAAACCATCCTTCGTAATAAAAGCGTGGGCAACGATAATATTGCGCTTCGTAGGATCTAGTGTAAGTTTGATTTGCTCAATAATTTTAGCCATTGCTGCTTCATGCGTTGTAATCGTTTCATCCTCAAAAATAGCCCTTACTGTAGACGGCTCTGCAAAAGGTACTAAATAAAAATGAACATCCCCATAAGCATCCTGTAAGACGACTGGCTCTATTACTTTATCTAAATGGCCACTAATATGTAGTCCACTTGCCTTCATCAACTCGCTACCAAAGTTCAAACGTGTCGCGCTATCATGATTTCCAGCAATCGCGATAATCGGTGTTTTTTCTTCAATTAAAATTTGTTGCAATGTCGTATTTAACAATTGAATAGCATCCGTTGGGGGAACAGAACGGTCATATAAATCCCCTGCAATAATGATGACATCCGGTTTTTCTGTTCGAATTTCTTCAATAAATTGCTGCAAAATATGCTGTTGATCTGCAACCATTGATACACCTTGCACAAGCTTTCCTAAATGCCAATCTGCTGTGTGAAAAATTTTCATGAAATTACCCCCTCACTTCGTTATCCATAGTGTACACGACGTTATTGGCAACACACAACTCGCACAATAATAATGGAAGTTTTTTCGTAAAAAAATACACCAAACGAAATATTCATTCGTTTGGTGTGTTTCTTATTTTTCAATCATGGTACCTGCTGCAATTTCCTCTATATAGTGACATGCTGCTTCATGTTCACCTTTCATTGCGGATGTCGTGCGCAGTAGTGGTTCTTCCGTACGACATTTATCCGTTGCAAACGGACAACGCGTATGGAATCGACATCCTGCTGGCGGATCAATCGGTGATGGTACATCCCCTTTAAGGACAATACGATTTTTAACCGCATCTGGATCCGGCACTGGAATCGCTGATAATAATGCCTTTGTATATGGGTGCTGCGGATTTTCAAATAAGCTTGTTTTATCCGCTATTTCCACGATTTTCCCTAAATACATAACAATGATACGGTCTGAAATATGACGTACAACCCCTAAGTCATGTGAAATGAAAAGGTATGTTAGCCCATATTCATCTTGCAATTCTTCTAATAAGTTTAATACTTGTGCCTGAATTGATACATCCAGTGCGGATACCGCTTCATCACAAATAATAAGCTTTGGATCAACTGATAAAGCGCGTGCAATTCCAATACGCTGACGTTGACCACCTGAGAATTCATGCGGATAACGATCTGCTTGATATGGACGTAAGCCTACTGTTTCTAGTAACTCCTCAATGCGAGCACGGCGTTCATTTGCTGGCAATACATTTTGAATGTGCATCGCTTCATTTAATAAACTTGCTACCGTTTGACGCGGGTTAATCGAAGCGTATGGATCTTGGAAAATAATTTGTAAATCTTTACGGAATTTACGCATTTCACGTGTAGAAATTTTCGTTAAATCTGTTCCTTGGAATGTAACAGACCCCTCTGTTGGTTCCTCTAAACGTAAAATCGCACGTCCGGTTGTAGACTTCCCACAACCAGATTCTCCTACAATACTGACCGTTTCACCTTCGTAAACTGTAAACGAGATGCCATCTAGCGCTTTTACGTGATTCACTGTACGGCCTAAAAAGCCACCTTTAATCGGGAAGTACTGCTTTAATCCCTCAACCTTTAATAGTTCTTTTTTCGCCATATAGCGTCACCTCCGAATCTCCATCCCACTCATCAGAGAACATCCAGCATCGGATTTGCTCTGCATTTGAATCATTTGTATTTAATAGTTGAGGCATTTTGTTATGACAAAGTTCTGTGGCAACCGGGCAACGCGGTGCAAAGCGGCAGCCAACAGGCATTTCATGCGGACTCGGCACCATCCCTTTAATCGGAATTAATTTCTCTTGCTCAATATCATGACGTGGCAATGAATTTAATAAGCCTAATGTATACGGATGCTTTGGATTTTTAAATAACGAACGCACATCTGAATACTCTACCACTTGGCCAGCATACATAACTGCTACATAATCACATGTTTCTGCAACAACTCCCAAATCATGGGTAATCATAATAACCGACATGCCTAAACGATTTTGTAAATCTTTAATTAACTCTAAAATTTGCGCTTGAATCGTTACGTCTAGTGCTGTCGTCGGTTCGTCTGCAATTAAAATTTCTGGGTCACACGCAAGCGCCATTGCAATCATGACACGCTGTCTCATCCCCCCTGAAAGTTCATGTGGATATTGCTTCACACGCTTTTCAGGAGAAGGAATTCCTACAAGTTTCAGCATTTCAATTGATTGTTGGATCGCTTCTTTTTTGCCGACCTTTTTATGGATTTGAATCGTTTCTCCAATTTGCTGACCGACTGTATAAACAGGATTTAATGATGTCATCGGCTCTTGGAAAATCATCGAAATTTGATTTCCACGAATTTCTCGCATCGCTTTTTCGGGTAGTTTTAATAAATCTTTGCCCTTAAAAAGAACTTCCCCACCATTTACTCTACCGTTTGAAGCGAGTAAACGTAAAATTGTCAGTGACGTAATACTTTTTCCTGAACCAGACTCTCCTACAATTCCAATTGTTTTCCCTTTAGGAACCGTAAAGCTTACACCATCAACAGCACGTATGTCTCCTGCATCTGTTTTAAATGTTGTTTGTAAATTGTTGACGACTAAAATATTTTCCATTTCATTCATTTGCCACACCTCTTTTCTTCTACTAATTTAAGTCAATTCGTTTATTTAAGAACTTGTATGAAATATCTACGAGTAAGTTAACAACTACGAATAGCAGCGAAATGACGAGTACCGTTCCTTGAACAACCGGGAAATCTCGCTGTCGAATGGCATCAATCGTCAAACGTCCCATTCCGTTAATTGCAAAAATTGTTTCTGTTAAAACGGCACCACCTAGGAAGCCACCAAACTCTAACCCAATAATCGTAACAACTGGTATTAACGCATTTTTTAACGCATGGCGATAAATAACAACTCGCTCTGATACACCTTTAGCACGTGCAGTACGTATGTAATCTTGACCAATAACTTCAAGCATGGAAGAACGAGTCATACGCGCGATAATCGCTGCTCCCCCTGTACCGAGTGTAATAACTGGTAGCACCATTTGACGCCATGTATCTCCCCAACCCGATGGACGCATTTTTAAAAACTCTGGGAACGGGATGTCAAATGGCAAGTTACCAAGTGCAAACCACTGAATTAATAGTAGACCAAGCCAGAAGTTTGGCATTGATAAACCGAATAAGGCAATAATCATAATCGAAACATCTGTTAGCGTATAATGGCGTACAGCAGAGATAATCCCCGCAATCAACCCTATAAATACTGCTAAAATTGTCGAGTAAATAGCTACCTCGAGCGTTACCCAAAAGCGCGTTTGAATCTCTTCCATTACAGGACGACCACTACGAATAGAATTCCCTAAATCTCCTTGTAAGGCACTGCTTAAATACCGTCCATATTGTACATAGGCTGGATCATTTAAACCTAGCTTTTCACGTAAATTTTCAACAGTTTGTGCAGATGCACCTTCCCCGGCCATTACTTGCGCAGGGTCACCAGGAATAAGGAACATCAATGAAAATACTAAAATAGAAACTCCTAATAATACAGGGATCGTTTGTAGTAAACGACGGATAATATATTTAGTCATTCATCATTCCTCCTATTGCTTCATTTTTGGATCAAGTGCATCGCGTAATCCATCTCCGAATATATTAAATGCTAGTACAACAATGACAATCATCATCCCTGGGAACATAACCATATGGCTCGCATTATGCATGTAAGCGCGACCATCACTTAGCATTGCGCCCCACTCTGGCTCTGGTGGCTGTGCACCTAAACCTAGGAAAGCTAAACCAGATGCTGTTAAAATCGCTGTCGCAATACGCATCGTTGCTTGCACGATAATTGGAGACATAATATTCGGTAAAATGTGCTTAAAAATAATTCGTCCATCTGAAGCACCTAATGCCCTTACCGCATCAATGTACTCAAGTTTCTTCACTTGTAAGGTAGATCCCCGTACAATACGGGCAAATGCTGGAACTGAGAAAATACCTACTGCAATAATTACATTCGTTAAGCTACCGCCTAAAACCGAAACGATTGCTAAAGCTAGTAAAATACCAGGGAACGCTAATAATACGTCCATCACACGCATGATAAGCGTATCAATGATTCCACCGTAGTATCCTGAAACAATTCCTAATACAATTCCAACAACACCACCAATTAAAACAGATAAAAATCCAACTTTTAATGTCAGTTTCGTTCCAAACACGATACGTGTAAAGATATCTCGTCCAAAGTTATCCGTTCCAAACCAATGGTCTTTTGAAGGTGGTTGTAACTTGTTAAGAATATCCTGTGCATTAGGATCCGTTTTCGATAAGAAAGGACCGATTATTCCTACTAAAATAATGAACAGTATTACCAGACCGCCAATAACAGCTGCCTTATTTTTCAATAATCTCTTCATAAATGTTTTAAAAGCTTCCGAACGAGGACTACTTTTTTTCCCGATGACAGGACTTTTTTCTGTCTGTGTACTCAATATCAATCACCCTTTCTAATGTAACGTAAACTCAAAATTCTAATAATTTGTTATAGATTACAGTATATATAGTTAAAACATTATTTATCAACATAATATTTTTCTAATAAAATTCAGAAAATTTTATCATTTTTGTATTTTTAGACTTTTCATTATATTGAAATAACACATTCTCTCATATGAAATTCCAGCAAATATATATAAATCCTACGTTTCTGTGAACTTTCAGAATATAAAATTATTATATGATTATTCTATATAAAACTTATATTTTCTCTCTTAAATTTATTTTATCTATTTTATTATTGATGCCACTTAGGCGCTATGCTATTCTTTAAAAAGAGTTTACATTTTTGTAATATTCTAAAACAAATTACATTAGGGGGATTTCCAACATGGCATTTTCAAAAAAATCTCTATGGATGATGCTACTTACATTCACATTAGTGCTAGTATTAGCAGCATGTGGAGGAGATGACAAAGACTCATCTACTAAAGATGCTGGTTCTGGTGACAAAACAGATTCTAGTAAAAAAGAAGACACTCCAGCAACTGCTGGTGGCGACTTAATTATCGCAGAATTATCAGATGCCAGCTCATTAGATCCACATGGTTCAAATGACGTATCTTCTTCAAACGTTCAATCAAATCTTTATGAGACTTTAGTTGTCCGTGATGCAAACGGTGACTTAGTTCCTGGTTTAGCAGAATCTTGGACGCAAGTTGATGATTTAACTTGGGAGTTCAAATTAAAACAAGGCGTAACGTTCCATGATGGTGAAGCGTTTAATGCTGAAGCTGTAAAAACTTCTTTCGACCGTATTTTGGATCCTAAAGTTGCCTCTCCTCGTGCATTCTTATTCGAGATGGTAACTGAAATTAAAGTAATTGATGATAGCACAGTACAATTCGTTACTGAATACCCATTCTCACCATTACTTGCACACTTAACGCATAATGGTGGTGGCGTAATCAGTCCGAAATCAATCGCTGCTGACTATGCAGCAATGGAAGCAGATTCTGCTGTACTTGCTGGTTCAGTAATTTCAACAAATCCAGTAGGTACTGGTCCATTCAAATTTGTTTCATGGACTCCAGGTACTGAAATTAAATTAGAAAAATTTGCAGAATACGCTGGTACTCCAGCAAATCTTGATACTGTAACATTCAAAGTTGTTCCAGAAGGAGCTACTCGTGTTGCTGAATTACAATCTGGTTATGCAGATATTATTGGTACTGTAGAGCCAAGCCAAGTTGCAAACGTTAACTCTTTTGACGCAGCTTCTGTATTAGAAACAGCATCTTCATCTTTAACTTATATTGGTTTCAACACAAAAAAGAAACCATTCGACGATGCTAAAGTACGTCAAGCAATTTCTAAAACAATTGACCGTACAAAATTAATCGATGGGATTTATGAAGGATATGGTGTTCCTGCAATCAGTCCACTATCACCTGGTATTTTCGGATATACAGAAGATGTAACTTCAATGGAATATAACGTTGAAGAAGCAAAAGCTTTACTTGCTGAAGCAGGTTATGCAGATGGCTTCACTACAACAATTTGGACGAATGATAATCCAGTTCGTCAACAAGTAGCAATCGTTTTACAAGAAGAATTAAAGAAATTAAACATCACAGCAAATATCGAAGTGTTAGAGTTTGGTGCGTACTTAGAGAAAACAGCTGCTGGTGAGCACGATATGTTCATCTTAGGTTGGTCTAACTCTACAGGTGATGCGGACTACGGTCTATATGCATTATTCCACTCTTCTCAACATGGTGACCCAGGTAACCGTTCATTCTACTCTAACGCAGAAGTAGATGCACTACTTGATAAAGGTCGTCGCGAAGCAGATCCAGCTGCTCGTGAAGCAATTTACAAAGATGCATTACAAAAAATCTCAGACGATTCTCCAATGGCATTCGTATTACACCCAGCTTACTTAACAGGTGTATCTGATAAAGTTACTGGCTTCAATGTAGGTGCAGACGGTATTTATCGTTTAGGCGATGTTAAAGTTAACAAATAATTAAAAGCAAAAAGACACATTCACTCCGATGTTATTCGGTAAGAATGTGTCTTTTTTATATCATTACAGGGTGAGGTTTATTATTATGCATATGAGGTGCTGTCACATACGGCTTGTACGCAGGCTCTTTCACCTCTACCTCATCATTTCTTAATAACAATATTTCCTCGAATGTTAAAGGATTTGGTGTTGGCATTGCACCCTCTCGCATCTCAAATGCATCATTACCACTATACTGCCCTAACATTTGATTGGCCATTAAGCGGTAGCCCTGTTGGATTGGATGTATGTCCTTGAGATTTGGTAAATACGACTGCGCATGTTCATTAAACGCATCATATACATCAACAAATTGCGCATTAGCTTGTTCTGCTTGTTGTTGTAAAATACGATTTAACAACTTTAACGATGTTATAGCCCCTTCCACTTGTTCTTCATGAACACTTACATATGGAAAGTAGTAGCCCATCACATAAACTTTCGCATTCGGTGCTTTTTCTCGTAATAGCTCCAGTAATTCTTTCATTTGAATACGCACTTCATTCAATGCAAAATTAGCGGATAACTGTGAAAAAGCGAGCGTCCCTGCATCGGCATTATACGTTAGGAGCGGTAATAAATTATTCGCCCCCGCTGAAATGGTAATGAGCGTGGCATCTTTTAATAGCGCATCTGCTTTTTCAGATTGCACACTTTCTAGCACGTTGCCAACTCGGTAGCCTGGGAAAGAAAGCTCTTTTGTAAAATGAGCTAACTTCCCATTTCGCTGGAGTTGCAGTGCAATAAAGTCCGTATAACCTGCATCAATTTGTGAATATGGTGTTTGTCCTGCCGCTAAAGAATCACCAATGGCAATATATACTTCCTGTTCCTGAGCCTTGGTAGGAAAAGGCATAATGAATAAAAATACCGCTGTTAATAAGCAAAAACGACGCATGGACACACCTCCCGTATCACAAAATCAGAATGCCCAATTCCCTTTGCGGAAAATCGGTTCAACCGTTCCATCAGCTAAAACACCATCAATATCCATATTAGCGCTACCAATCATAAAGTCCTCATGCGTCAGTGATTGGTTAATGCCCAACGCTTCTAATTGGCCTGCTTCAAGTGCTTTTCCACCTTCATAGCAAGTTGGATACGCTTCACCAATCGCAAGGTGGTTCGATGCATTTTCATCAAACAATGTGTTGTAGTATAAAATATTCGAAGCTGAAATCGGTGACTCATGCGGCACTAACGCAACTTCCCCTAAATACGCTGAACCTTCATCCGTTGCAATCAGTTGTTGTAATAACGCATGTCCTACTTTTGCTTCGGCTTGAATAATTTTGCCGTTTTCAAATGTTAATGTGAAGTCATCAATAATATTGCCTTTATAAACAAGTGGCTTCGTATTCGAGACAACGCCATTGACACCAAATTTCGCTGGCAATGTATACACTTCTTCTGTCGGCATATTCGCGATAAACGTTGTGCCATCTGGAGATTTACTACTTCCGCTCACCCATAAATGCTTATCTGGAAGCGCAATTTTCAAGTCTGTACCTGGTGCTTTATAATGTAAAAACTGATATTTTTTCTTATTTAATTGGGCTGCACGGTTTTCTAAGCTTTCAATATGATGCTGCCATTTTGCAACAGCATCGCCTTCACCAATACGAACTGTTTTAAAGATGGCATCCCATAGTGCAGGTACTTGTTCTTCTGCTGGTAATTGCGGGAATACTTTTGTAGCCCATTTTGGTGACGGAACCGCAATAATTGACCAAGCAATATGATCATTCATAACAGCTTTTCGGTAATTAACAAGCGCTGTACCTGCTGCTTTTTGCTGTGCACCGATTTTCTCGACATCAATACCAGCTAATGCATCTGGATTTTCCGCATCAATCCATAGAAGTGCTCCTTTACGCTCGATTAATTCCTCACGCTGCGCAACAACCCATTTCGGGAAATTCGCTGTTTCTTCTATTGATACATTTTCAAAATACGAACGCTCAAAGCTTGCATCCGTTAAGTTCACATGTACGCGACCCGCGCCCGCTTCATATGCCTTTTTCACAACAATTCTAGTAAAGTCTAACATTTCAGTTGAAGTATTAATTAATACGTATTGCCCTTTTTGTACATTGATGCCGATACGTACAGCTAAATCTGCAAATTGCTCTAATTTTTCTGCAAATGTCATCGCTTATTTCCCCTTTTTCGTTTTACTGAATGTCATTCCCTTATTGCTTGATTTTGATTTGTAAGGCTTTTGCGTACTTTGGCTTTTAGGAGCCTCTTTTATTGCCGTCACGGTTTTTGAATTACCTTCAATAAATTCGCCCTTATGCCATACTTTTTGTACAGCTTTTTGTGATAAATCACGAACCCATTTTTTATACGTTTTCTCATCACGGTAAGATAATAATGTTAAAACTTCTCCATCTGCCCCTGCACGACCTGTACGTCCTGAACGATGCGTATATTGTTCAATCGTACGAGGTACATCAACATGGATAACATGTGTTAAGCCAGAAATATCTAAACCACGTGCTGCAATATCCGTTGCAATTAAAATGCGTGCCTCGCCTTTTCGGAAAGCATCTAATGCATTTTTACGTTCATCCTTTTTCATTTCTGAATGCAAAGCGACAATCGGTGCATCTCGGTACATTAATTTATTTTGCTTCATTAAAACTTGATCAATATTATTAACGAATGCTAGGCCACGAACACCTTCAATATTCGATAAACGGCGCAACATATCGGTTTTATCACGTTCTTCGATTTTTACAAAAGAATGCACAACTTTCCCAAACTTCACCATGTCTTCTGGTTTGATTTCAATTTCGATTGGTTCAAGCATGAAGCGCTCGGCAACCATTTTTATTTCCTCGGTAATTGTAGCTGAAACGACAACTACTTGGCGCCCGAAAGCAGCTCCTTCGATAAATGACTTCACAACTACTCGGTATTCACGACTTAATAATTGGTCACATTCATCTAATACAATTGTTTCAATTTCTTTTAATTTCAGCTTTCCTTGGCGCGCTAATTCATTTAGACGACCTGGTGTACCGACAACAATCGTTGGTTTTTTCTTCAGTTTTTCAATTTGACGTGCTGAGTTTGCTCCACCGATTAATTGTTGAACTGTAATATCTGTTCCTGCTGTCCACTCACGAATTACTTCGACAATTTGCATAGAAAGTTCTTGCGATGGTGCCACGATTAATGCTTGCGTTTGCTTTTTAGAGCCATCTACTTTATTTAAAATTGGCAATGTAAATGCAAGTGTTTTTCCTGATCCTGTTGGCGATTCTGCTACAACATCTTTTCCTTCAAGCATAGCAGGAATCATTTCTTCTTGGATTTTCATTGTTGTTTCAAACGACCATTTATTTTGTAATGTTTCATTTAATAAGTTAATTGCTGACATTTTTTTTACCACCTTAAGTTCATTGCGTTTAGTGTAACATATTCTATTGACTTTTAATGTGAATTTCGTATCACTTGCTTCATCTAATTTTTGAAAAACTGAAATTCCTGTGAATGAAACGAATCCATGCGAAATTTCCCACATCAAAAAGATGCTAGTACTACACGCTACTAACACCTCAGACAATTATGAACTTAGTTTAGCGATTGCCTTTTTCGTATTTCCGTTTACTTCTAATAAAGTTGCTTGAACCGTTTCAAAATCTGCGTTTGTTTTCAGCATGACAATCGCTGGTTTTACTGCAAAGTTCGTCGTGTTTAAAACTTGTTCTGCCTGTTCATAGTAGCAATTTGTGCCCATCATGACGATTCTTTTTGCGCGCTCCACTAACTTATTATTGCTTGCGTGAACATCGACCATTAAATTTTCATACACTTTCCCTAATTTCACCATAGTTGCTGTACTAATCATATTTAAAATCATTTTATGAGAGGTTGCTGCTTTTAAACGTGTTGAGCCCGTTAAAATTTCCGGACCGACATCTACTTCAATTGCTTGATCTGTATAACCGCTAATTTTTGAGCCTTTATTGCTCGTTAAACTGACAGTAAATGCCCCATTCAATCGCGCATACTTTACAGCACTAATTGTATAAGGTGTTGTACCACTTGCCGTAATCCCAATGACGGTATCCCATTTCGTAATCGCCTTTTCAGCTATATCTCGCTTTCCTGCCTCGGCATCATCTTCTGCATTTTCAACTGCTTGAAAAAATGCGGCATTTCCACCTGCCATAATTGTTTGGACTAAATTAGGATTTGTCATAAAAGTTGGGGGGCATTCAGATGCATCCATCATCGCTAAACGCCCACTTGAACCCGCACCTACATAAAAAAGGCGTCCACCATTTAAAAGGTTATCAACAATTTTCTCAATGACCTTTTCTAAAGTTGGTAGCTCTTTAGCAACAGCTTGAATGACATGCTCATCTTGGCGGTTCATAATATTTAAAATTTCCACAACCGTTAATTCATCTAAATTCATCGTTTCAGAATTGCGTTTTTCAGTTGTTAATTGCTGGTCGTTCATATCATCCCTCCTTAATAGAATTCCATGAATTTTTAATATTTCCCTTCATCACTTCACCAATAAAAATTTGATTGGCATGCATGGCTAAAATATAGGCACCTACCTCACCAGGAACTTCTGGCTTCAAAAATTTCAACGTTGGAAATTGTTGTTTTAATTGTTTACAAAATGCTTCATAAAAAGGAACATTACTGAATAGTCCCCCATGTAAAACGAGTGGCTTTTCCATATCCATTTGGGACTGCGCTAAACGAATTAAACGAATTAATTCATTTAGGGTTAATTGAACAATTTCGCTTGCCAGTTCATCCCCTTTATCAAATGCCATCAGCACTTTGCTACAAATGGATGCAATAATTGAAACTGGCGCTTTTTGACTATAAATTTTCGATATGATGTCTGGCGGATGCTGTACATGAAAGTGCGCTAATATTTCTCGTTGGAACGGTCGCATTGGAAGCTTTGCATCATGGGATTCTAGAATAGAGCGCACAGCCAATTTTCCAAGATGAAAACCGCTTCCTTCATCACCTAATAAATAGCCCCAGCCGCCCACTCGAAAAGATTGCCCACCATTCCAGCCATAAACGATAGAACCTGTGCCCGCAATTAATAATGTACCTGAATCTCCCCATATCCCTGCTGCTAAAGCGGCATGCGCATCACTTTGAATCATTATTTTGTCAAACAACGCACTTCCCTCAAAGGATTGGTGGATTTTATCCTTTTCAGCTGAACGATCTGCACCAGCTAAACATATAAAAATTTTATGAATATCATGTAACGGAATTTTCGTCTTTGATAAAATCATTTCGATCATATTATTGAGCATATCATGTAACTGCGTTAGTGGAATCGCACTTATATTGCCAGAGGTACTTACTTTATAGCCAATGATATTCCCCTCTGCATCGCCAATAACACAGCGCGTTTTCGTTCCACCTCCGTCAATACCAATAAAATACGGTTTCGCTATGTCCATCACCTTATTTCCTACTGTTTTCTACTTCTAGCGCGATTAAATTATGAACAATCCTCCGAAATCTTTGAATATTACATTGTCTTCCAAAATGTACTCTGTTCGTTAGTAATATAATAGCAATTTCTTGTTCATCTGAAATCCACATTGACGTCCCAGTAAAACCCGTATGTCCAAAGCCATCCTGCAAATATTGCCCGGAAAATATCGGGGTGCTATACAATTGCCATCCTAAGCCTCGCTGTTCATCAAGACCACTCGTATACGTTTGTTTACTAATTCGTTTTGTTCCTTCTGTAATAATAGAAGGGTGCCCTTTCATAAAAGCCTGTGCGTAACATGCTAAATCTTCAGCCGTTGAAAATAGCCCCGCATGACCACTCACACCACCAAAATAATTGGCATTTTCATCATGAACGTCGCCCCACTGGTAATCTTGTAAATGATCGCGATATTCAGTGGCTGCTATTTTTGCTTGCAAATCGGGTGGAGGGTCAAATAATGTATGCTTCATTTTTAATGGTAGAAAGATATTTTTCTCTGCAAAAATGTGGAGTGATTCTTCAGTAATCTTTTCTACAAGCTTGCCAAGTAAAATATAATTCACATCACTGTAAATCACTTCTGAGCCAATTGCCTTACGATTTTGTATTTGTGCAATTACTTCTAATGGACTTTTTTGCACATTGGATTGTAAATAAAACCTCACTTCTGGTTGAAAGCCACTCGTATGCGTCAGTAAATGTTTAATTGTCACCTCTTCATGTTGTCCTTGTAACTCCGAAAAATAATGTGCGACGGAATCATCCAAATCGAGTAATCCTTGTTCTAAAAGTATTAAAATTGCTGGTGTTGTTACAACAACCTTCGTTAAAGAAGCAATATCAAATAACGTATTTTCCTTCATTACAATATCCTTTTTTACATGCGCCTTGCCAAAAGCCTTTTTAAATAAAATCTCCTTCTCATTGGCAATACAAAGAACCGCACCTGGCAATACATTTTGTTCTATAGACTGTTCTATAAATTTTTGAACCGCTCGGAACTCCATATGAATCCTCCTATTTGATCGCACCTTCTGTCATTCCCTTTGTAATGGAACGTTGGAAAATCGTATAGAAAATAATGACTGGAATAACTGCAATACATAAACCTGCAAATAATACACCCCACGCACTTTCGTATTGGGCTTTCGTTTTCAATAAGTTCATCGCAACTCCTAGCGTAGTATTACTTTCTGTTTGCAATAATATAAGAGCCATAAAAAACTCATTCCAATAAGAGATTGCATTTAAAATTGTGACCGTCATAATGCCCGATTTGATTAACGGTGTAATAATTTTAAACAAAATACCATATTGACTCATTCCATCTACGGTTGCT
Organism: Solibacillus cecembensis; assembly: GCF_001439635.1. GTDB lineage: Bacteria > Bacillota > Bacilli > Bacillales_A > Planococcaceae > Solibacillus > Solibacillus cecembensis. The sequence continues at coordinate 64,004 of NZ_LMBZ01000006.1, forward strand.
GCCTCTTCAAGCTCTTTTGGTATATTGCCAATAAAGCCGATTAATATGAAAATCGTAAAAGGGACATGTGAAATGGCGTATATAAGAGATAACGCCCATAAATTATCTAGTAAATTAAGCTTCATTAATAAGAAAAATAGCGGAATCCATCCTAAAACAGCTGGTATCATCATCGAAGCTAAATAAACATTGATAAGCACCTCGCCCATTTTTGAGCGAATTCTTTCTAATGCGTAAGCCGTTGGGATTGATAGTGCTAACGTTAAGATAGAACCAAAAGCGGTAACGAAAAAGCTATTTAAAAAGGCACGACCAATATTAAAGTCATTCCATGCACGTGCAAAGTTTGAGAAGTTAAAATTTTGTGGGAGTGCCCATGGAGAAGTGAAAATTTCAGCGTTCGTTTTAAAAGCGCCCATAAACATCCAAACGAGTGGGAAAATTACGATTATAGCCCATAGTATAAGCGGAATTCGCACCATAATTTGTGAAAAAGCTTTCATCATAACCCCCCTTTAATATTCAACTTTTTCCTTTTTCAAAATTAATTGCGAAATTAAAACAGTTATTAGTGACACGACTAAAATTAATACGCCAATCGCCGCACCATAACCAAATTGAAAGTCTTCAAATGCGCGTTGGTATAAGTATGAACCCATTACTTCTGACGCGCTCCCTGGACCACCGCCCGTCATTACTTGAACTAACACGAAAGAGCCATTTAATGATGTAATAATAATATATAAAATCGATGTTTTTATTTGAGGCCAAATTAACGGAACCGTGATTCGCCAAAATTGTTGCCATTCTGAAGCACCATCTATATCTGCTGCTTCATATAAACTTTTAGGTACATTTGAAATACCTCCCATAAGCAATAGCATGAATAGACCAATCCCCGCCCAAATTGCAGGAATCGCAATACTTGGTAGAACCCATGTCATATCCCCTAGCCATGGACGTGCCCATTCTGATAACCCAACTTTTGTTAAAAGACTATTGACAAGTCCGATACTTGGATCATAAATAAATTGCCAAAGGATACCTATTACTACAACAGACATAATGTTTGGAAAGAAAAATACGATGCGATAAAACGGTGCCTCTTTAATACGAAGCTGCGTTAGCGCTACCGCAAAAAATAAGGAAAGTATCATAATACCGATTACTTTTACAAATACGAAGAAGAAGTCATTAAATATCGCCTGTTTAATAATCGAATCATTCCAAAGCTTTATATAATTATCTAAGCCGATAAATGTTTTTACTGAGCTCGTACCTGACCATTCAAAAAAGGAATAATATAAACCGCCGAGCATTGGATATATAGTAAAAACGAGAAATAATAAAAACGTTGGAAGTAAACAAAAGGCTAAAAATAAATAACGTTGTTTTGCAGTTTGCGCCATTCTATTCCTCCCCCTCTCATTTAAATGATTATAGAAAGGAAGGGTTGCCTAGAAAATTTTCTTCCTAGTCAACCCCATCCTTTTGCTTACTTATTTCCGTAATTCTTGTGATTTTTTCGTCATGATGTCGATAAATTGCTCTGCCGTTTTCTTACCTAATAAAACTTCAATCAGTTGTAGTTTTATTTCATTTGTAATTTCAACAGCAATTTTTTGTTCCTCTGCATTTGGTGTATGGTGTTTATAAAGTTTGACCGCGCTTGGATTATTAATCATGTCATTAATACCTGTTAAGAACTCTGGCACATTCGTATTTGCTGACAGATCTACATTTTTCAAGTTCATAATAGCACCTGTTGATGCTGCAAAGTCTTGTGCGTATTTCTCAGTGAAAATGAACGCAAGAAACGCTTTTGCTGCTTCTGGATTTTTTGCTTTTTCAGCAACGGCAATTGTACGAATATCTGGTACTAACGCCAAAGGCTCCCCTGGATTATTCATCGGTGTTGGCGTGAATCCGAATTCAAGGTCACTTGGTGTGTCATTTTTCATTTCATTAGGTAACCAGAAGCCTACTGGAATGTATGCATTTTTATGCAGTAGGAAATTCATTTGTGATTGCGTATGGTTATATGCCGCAAATCCAGGATCCACGACTTTAGCATCGGCCATTTTTTGAACTTTTGTCATTACTTCTAATGCTTCTGGTCTTTGCCATGCTTCTACTACACCATTTCTTAAATCATTTAAAAATTCTTCCCCACCAGCTGCTGCAAAGGCAGGATTTAATACACCACGTTCAAAGTATTGTGGGTGTTGACCCGTCGTAATAAATGGTGAAATATTTGTTTCTTCTTTAATTTTCTCCATTGAACTTAACCAAGTGTCAAAGTCCGTTGGTGGAGCCCAATTATTATCTTTAAACCATTTTGCATCATACCAAATGCCCCACGTATCAAATACAAGTGGTAACGAGTAAATTTTCCCACCATCAATTTCTTCAGCTGGTGAAATGAAACTGTCCAATAATGGTGTGTCATCTTCCATTTTTAAATCTTTTACAAAACTACTAATATCCATTAATTGACCTTCTGCAATCATTTGCGTTTCATTTGCGCCAGCCCCATCGATATAAACAACATCTGGTGGATCATTTGAAATCCAACGCGTATTCATTTCTGTATTAATATTTGGACCCGCATGTTCAACAATTTCTAAATTCGGGTTCTCTTTTTTGAAATCGCCAATTACTTGTTTCCACCATTCATCTCCGTAGCCACCTACGAAATATTGAATTTCTAATTTTCCTGATAACCCGTCCTCTGTTGCTGGTTCTGTCGTTGGACTATCTGTTTTCGTACTTTCATCTGTTGTTGCTACGTCCTCTGTCGTATCATCACCTGAACAAGCTGCTAACAACATTAATAATCCCACTAATGTGAATAATAGCCAAAATTGCTTTATACCTTTTTTGTGGTTCATTAGTAAAACACCCCTTATTGATATTTATGTAAACTAAATAATTAGTTTCCACCACATAATCAATTACGCCTCGGCGTAATTGCGTCCAGATTTTTTCGAGCCCGCTCGAAAATATTCCTTTAAAAATCTGTGACATCCGCCGGGGGCATTAACTTGTTTCAGCCGGGGAACGGATCCCAAATTAATTAAGGAAATACTTGCAGTTCTCTTCCCACTTATAGAAGTGGAGGACTTCTGCTGAAACAGGTTAATGAAAATAGGTTGCGATTGTTTTCCTCGTACTGTCTAGCACTTCAATTAATCTTTGAATTATTATGTTCAATATATATAGTATGCCTAGCAAGCAAAGTTTAGTATTCTCTCTACCAAATTTCATTAAACTATAGTAACAAGAAAATCTCCCTCTACTTTTTCCCGTTAATTCTGCTATACTTCAAATTAGATTTTCTAACAATGGTGGTGACAATTATGCAATATGCATTATTAGGTGATTTACATTCACATTATAAACGTACAAAATCGGTGCTCGAACATATAAAAGAAGTAGCTCCTCAGGCGAAAATAATCGGGTTAGGTGACTTATTTGAATGCACAATTGGCAAAAAGAAAGCACAAGTAATCCGTAATGTACAAATAGAGGATGCTGCGATTATCGAAAAAAAATTCCTTAGTTTATTAACGTTTCCTTCGATTATTGGGAATCAGGAAGAGCGCATCGCCCTTGTCACAGGAGATGCTCGTTTTTTACAATATGAAGAAGTGCGTAATATCGAACATGCCACATTAATGCATGGACATCAATTCGAATGGGATGAAGACTTCAACCCAACATTTCCAACAATCCATACACCGCTATTGTTTTTCGGTCATAGCCACAGTGCAGCGATTTATGTCAATGGGCAAAGACAAACAGTGCCTTATAATACGCCACTGGTAGTCGATGATAAATGCTATCAAATTAATGTTGGTGCTGTTGTTGAAAACAAAGAATGGTGCCTTTATGATAGCGAGGCAATGACTGTTACTTTTATGCAAGCGTAAAAAAGCGGGCAATACGTAGTCCCATTGACTATGTATTGCCCGCTAATAATGTTTATATATATTGTGCTTTGTTCTTTACTAAAGTTTGTTGCAGTAGCTGCAGTTTATCAATAACAATTCGTGAAGTAATCGTCAAATCTTCTAAATAGGTTTCTGCCAGTTCATTTTTGTTTTGAACATGTGCTTGAACTGCTTTTTTCGCGATTTCATATACTTCTAAAAATGGCGCTTCTAATTCTCTGTATGCTTTTTCATTCCCTAGAAGTTCGCGTCCTATTCCGTAATACCATTGTCCTAAATTGGATTCGCTCGGTGATCCCAATTTTAAGTTATCCATTTCTTCAAAACCTAATAATAAATTGTAGATTTTCCAGCGCCATAATAGGTGATCTGTAATCGCAACTTCGATAATATCCTCTTGGCTAATGATTAAGTTTTTCGAAATCGTTTGCGAACGATAGTCATCAATCATTTTACTTAAACGGTAAATAGCCGTCCCTGTCTCAAAAGCGATATCTTTACTGCGAATCGTACTTTCTGACATGCTACGATTGCGTTCTGAAATTTCACTTGCTGATTGAGCTTGATGCCTCGTTGTTGCAGCAATTTCTTCAAATCTAGCACCCTGTGTTTGTAATGTTTGGTTGAGCTCCGAAAGTGTTCCTGTAATTTGAATGACATCGGTAACACCTATATGTAACTCTTCTGTAGATTTTTTCGTCAGCTCATCAATATTCCCTGTAATATTCAGTAATTCTTGAATATCTGTATGAATCGATTGTACAGAACGTTTCGTATCATCTGCTAATTTACGAACTTCCTCGGCTACTACTGCGAAACCTTTCCCTGACTCTCCTGCACGAGCAGCTTCAATCGACGCATTTAACGCAAGAAGATTCGTTTGATCGGCAATCCCCTGGATAAGGCCCATTACTTTTGATACACTATGCACACGATCTACTAAATTAGCGACGTTTTGGCGAACAGACTTCTGGCCCTCATCTGTATTTTGTAGAATAGTCGATACTTTTTGTAAAGACACTAAATCATCATTTAATTCAGTTAATGAAACTTGTGTATGTGTCGAAATGTCTCCAACTGATGCGGCGATTTCCTCAATACCCGCATCTAGCTCTAACATTAAACCCGTTACTAACTTCACATCATCATGTTGAACTTCTTGGAATTGAATTAGCTCTTTAATTTGGTCTAGCTGTGTATTATACTGAATGATTTCGCCTAAACCATTTACAACCGAGCCACCTTGAATTTCGATATATGTCTCCACAATAATTTGTATATCAAGTGTCACCAAACTATCGTAAGCTAATAATGTATCTAATAGTTTTTTGCTATCTTTACCGCATTGTTTTGAGATTAACGGGATAATCAGCTGGTTAATTAATGTGTACGCTGAAATCATCCAGTTTGGAAGCACACCGATTCTTGCATGGGTATACGCAATTCGACGACGCTTAAATACATATTCAATCGTCAGTTCATCTGAAAATAAGCTTGTAAAATGTCGATCAAAAGATACTTTTAAACGTTCAACACTTGAGTTGTCCAGAATAATTTTTTTAAATTCTGGAATCGCTAATAAACGCGTATAAAAGCTATCCAAAATTTCATGGCGGTTTTCAACATAAATTTTATGTAGTAATGATACGGAATCTCGGCGCACTTTTGATAGTGCAAGGAAATCTAATTTTTCTTTAAAACGTTCATTTGTTTGAATATCTGATTCAGATTGTTCATTAAAGTATTCGTAATTATCATTTTTTTTCTTACCGAACATGATTTTCTCTCCCTCTAGTCTTCTATAAATAGCGCCATCTACTTATATAGAAGTGAAATATATAATATGAAGCATTTAATTTCAACTTACTGTTAATATAAACAATTATTAGAAAGTAATAAACATAATTTTCATTCTACTATATTCTCTTCATAAATAGATGGGCATACTCATAAAATTCACTAAATTTACATTTCCGGTAACTCATGATCTAATCCAAATTTTTGACGGAAGCCACATTTTTTACATAGTTCTTCCATTGCTTCTCGACGTGAAAAGCCTTCTACTAAATTTTGTGCACGTTCACTTTCAATAATGTCACCAAATTTTTGCTCATGAACATTTCCTAAATTAATAACCCCTTCACCATCCAAACAGCATGGGACTACTGAGCCATCTACTAAAATCGCGGCATGGGTACGCAATGCATGGCAAAATCCCTTTCCTTCATCTGCCTTTTCAAGCAAACTCGGCCAACGGAATTCATGATCCTGATTTAAATAAATATTTTTAGCAATTTTGACGCCTTTCCCCATCTCCACACGCTCTTGAATTTCGTAATCAAGACTATACTCCGTTTCTAGAATTTCAAGCGTTTCGCGATTTCTACGATTTGCTTCCTCTGAAAGGTGACTGCGCTGTAAATTCCACAGGCGATATGAAATAATGACGTTGTGTTCACGAACTTCACGAACGAATTGTAAAATATCATCCAAATATTTCTCCCGGTTTTCAGAGCCTTCATGTCCATCAAAGCTATGCAGTGAAAAATTAATTTGTCGCAGTGCGGGCTTTCCTAGTAATTTTTCACGATTTTTTTTAATTAATGTACCGTTCGTCGTAATATTCACTTTGAACCCTTTTTCATGCGCAATGTCCAATAATTGACCAATGCGTGGATGTAATAATGGTTCTCCTTTTACATGTAAATAAATATATTTCGTATAACCACTAATTTCATCCAATATATTAGCAAATTGGTCGACTTTTATTAAACCTTTTGCGCGCTCAGTTGGCGGACAAAAACTACATGCCAAGTTACAAACACTTGTGATTTCTATATAAACTTTTTTAAATGTTTTCAACGCTCGTTCACCAATCCTTTTTCTACTCAGTGCTCTTTATTGTATCAAATTTTTGATAAAAAAAGGACAGAAGCGACTTACTGTTCACGCTCTAATCTCGCTACTTCTTCACGGACAATAGGTGCAACCTCTTTACCAAATAACTCGATTGCACGCATTACATCCTCATGTGGCATCGAACCAACTGGCATATGAATCATAAAACGATTAATGCCAACATGCTTTCTCAGGAAAATAATTTTTTCAGCTACTGTTTCCGGGTCTCCAACATAAAGTGCCCCTTCCAACTCAGCCATCGAATCGAATGTATGGCGGGTATACGGTCCCCAACCACGCTCTTTTGCTAATTGATTCATAACGAGTGCAGTAGATGGATAAAATTTCTCTCTCGCCTGTTCATTTGTTGGCGCAATAAAGCCATGTGAATGAGAAGCGATTGTCAGCTTGCTTACATCATGTCCTGCCTTTGTTGCCGCGCGTTTATAGTATTCTACTAACGGTGCGAATTGCAGTGGACTTCCTCCGATAATTGCGAGTACAAGCGGCAACCCTAATAACCCTGCACGAACAACGGATTGAGGCGTCCCTCCACTTGCAATCGTCACAGGTAATGGATTTTGCACAGAGCGCGGGAACACTTGTAAATTTTCGATTGATGCGCGGTGCTTCCCTTGCCAGTTGACCACTTCATTTTGACAAAGTTGTAATAGCAACTCTAATTTTTCATCGAATAACTCATTATAATCGTCTAAATCATAGCCAAATAACGGGAAAGATTCGATAAATGAACCACGCCCAGCCATAATTTCTGCACGCCCATTTGAAATCGCATCTAACGTTGAAAAGTTTTGAAATACTCGTACAGGATCAGCAGATGATAAAACCGTTACAGCACTCGTTAAACGAATATTTTTCGTTTGAGATGCTGCCGCTGCTAAAATCATTTCTGGCGCAGATGCTGCAAAATCTTCACGATGATGTTCACCAACACCAAAAACATCAAGTCCTACTTGGTCTGCCAAAATGATTTCCTCGACGACTTCCCGAATACGAACATCATGCGGGATTGTCCCACCATTCACTGCATTTTTCGTTGTTTCGACAAATGTTGTAATTCCTAATTCCATCCTACATCACTCCTTTTATATACTTATCTTAAATGATATTTATCTCGAATTGAAAGCATTAGCTTATTTGATGCAAAAAAACCATCATTCCAACAAAAGTTGAAACAATGGATTATTTTTTTATGCTGTTTAATCGTTTTTACCGCGATATCGAATAGAGAGTCCTTTAATGAACTTGCGCGCAAAATTATCGCCACATTCTTTATAATTGCGATGACCAGGCTTACGCATAATCGCACCTAACTCTCCTTTTGAAACAGCGATGCCACCATCATCGAGAACATCAAGCATCTGTTCTGTTGTTAGCTGACACGCAACTTTTAGTTTTTTCAATACCATATTATTTATATGGTCGGGCTTTTCTTGAACAGGTGGCGCTTGCCCTTCTTTTACTGGCATTGGCCCCCGTTTCAGCGTAATAAGTCCATTGAAAAATGCTTCTAATGTTTTGTGATTCACCTTTATTTGCTCATAATCAGCCGGAATTTCCTCATCTTTTTCAAGTGATTTTATTAACATTTTAGGCATTTCTTCTGGTGTAACTTTTATTCCACCAAGTTTAAAAACTTCAACCATATCTCTATTTTTCAAATCCAATGCGTAACGCACGCGAATTAAAATATCATTATTATCCATTACAAACCTCCACAGTTCTACTAGCACATATTATAACAGAGGTTATGCTGTGAATGTTAGCTTGCACTATTGGATTTTTTACAGTGGGTCGGTTTCTTTACTTTCGTCAATTGCTTGCTGAACACCTTCATCACTTGTTGCATTGCCAAGTGGTCCTGCATTTTCACTACTTGTTTTCAAATTCTCTCGTAACCGTCTACCATACTCAGCATCTGCTTGCTCGGCATAACGAATCATTGTTTCTTGAATTGCTGGGGCACATTTTGCTAAATCGGTCGTTAAATTCAAAATTAAATCATCCTGCTCCCACTTTTCAAACTCTCGATACGTTTCTCCTGCTTGTTTCGTGTCATTCGTTCGGCCAAGTGGTGCACGTACGAGATTCCCTTCAACAAATGGTGTATATTCCTTGCCAGCTTGCTTTGCTTCTTTCAGTCCACCTAACAAAGATGGTTCATAATTAATATGTGGATTTCCGTTTTTTTGTATGTTGTATTGCATTTGTCCTCCACGTTGATTTGTCGCAACATGTTTTTTCGGTGCATTGATAGGTAATTGTAAATAATTCGTCCCTACGCGGTGTCGTTGCGTATCCGAATAACTAAATGTACGACCTTGTAACATTTTGTCATCGGAAAAGTCGAGCCCATCTACAAGAACCCCCGTCCCAAATGCCACTTGTTCTACTTCTGCAAAATAGTCTTCGGGATTTTTGTTTAAAGTCATTTTGCCAACTGCTTGCCAAGGAAATTGCTCTTTCGGCCAAAGTTTCGTATCATCAAGCGGATCAAAATCGAGCTCCGGATGCGGACCATCTTCCATTATCTGAACAAATAACTCCCACTCTGGATACTCCCCTTGTTCAATCGCATCAAATAAATCTTGCGTGGCATGATTAAAGTTTTTACCTTGAATTTCCTGTGCTTGTTGCTGCGTTAAATTGCGGATGCCCTGTTTTGGTTCCCAATGATATTTGACAAGTACCGCTTTTCCTTTAGCATTGACCCATTTATACGTATTCACTCCTGAACCTTGCATCATACGATAATTGGCAGGAATTCCCCATGGTGAATAAACGAGCGTCACCATATGGAAACTTTCTGGCGAGGCTGCACAAAAATCAAAAAAGCGTTCTGCATCTTGTCGGTTCGTAATTGGGTCTGGCTTAAACGCATGAATCATATCTGGAAACTTCATCGCATCTCGAATGAAAAAGATTTTTAAATTATTTCCGACTAAATCCCAGTTGCCATCTTCCGTATAAAACTTCACCGCAAAACCGCGCGGATCACGTAACGTTTCTGGTGAATGCCCACCATGTATCACACTTGAAAATCGTACAAAAACAGGCGTTTTCTTGCCTTTTTCTTGAAATAACTTAGCTCTCGTAAAGTTAGCAATTGGCTCGCCTTCAACTGCCCCATAAGCCTCAAAAAAACCATGGGCCCCCGCACCACGCGCATGAACAACACGCTCTGGGATACGCTCTCTGTCAAAGTGACTAATCTTTTCAATAAAATCGTAATTTTCTAGTGTAGCAGGACCTCTATCACCAACAGATCTAAGTTGCTGATTGTTTGTTATCGGATGTCCTTGCCCATTCGTTAAAATTTCCTCTTCCATGCTCACTCACTCCCTTTTTAGTTAGCATGGGCAATTTGGGAGGGGGCTATACAGTATGGCTTCATTTGTATTTTTAACCTATAACTATGAACTATGGATATTCGTATTCTCTTGTGCCCCTTGATGATTTTCTTTTATAAAAAATACACCAACTAAGCCTAAAACAGAAAAAATAACGGGTGCGATGAAACCATAGTAATAGCCATTTTCAACATTACCTGAAGTAGCTTGAAAATAATCTAATATATAGCCAAAAATAATCGGCAATAATACCGCACTTAAAAAGCCACCCGTATTGGCAAATCCTGAAACAATACCAGAATCTTTTAGCGGGAATGATTGACGTACAGCTGCAAAAGTTAGTGCACTCGCCCCGTAGCCAATACCAATAATGAAGAAAAGAGTAATGAGCAAGTAAAGCGAAGGCTGCCCTTTACATAACAGAAATGTAAACCACCCAATTAATACCGCAATTTGTACAACAATATACGGTCGCTTTATCATTTCTAATCGGCTAGAAATCCAGCTTGATAGGGGCGCTCCAATTAACGCGCCAATCAAACCGATCATAATGAGCTGACTGGCTTCCGAACGTGTCATGTCATACATATTCATCCCGTATGGTACTGCCCACGAACTAATAAACCCAACATAACCACCGACTACACCAAAATGACAAAAAAATAGAGCCCATGCTTGCCGACTCGAAAAAATTCTTCGGAGTATAACAGCCATTTTTTCGCGTTGAATATCTTCAACTATAATTACCGGTTCCTCTATAAAAATTTGCTTTGTTTTTTTGACAAGTACAAAATAGAGCAGCACGCCACATAAACATAATAATAAGCCCGCAGAGAAAAATGCCGTCCTCCAACCAAGCAACTGTATCCATGCAGAGAAAGGTACGGTTGCTAGTAAGAAACCAAGACTACCTGTCATACCTGCAAAACCAATTAATCGAACAAACTCCCTTTTATGAAACCAACTTGCCAAAATGAGCACCATATTCACCCAAATGGTAGCATCCCCAACAGCTGTAAGTATTCTAGCTAAAAACAAAACGATTTCATGTGTCCCTAAACTATAAATAATTGTTCCTAAACCTGTAAGTGTTGCTCCCACAATGAGAAATAAGTTTGGACCATAACGATCGGCCAAAATCCCCATCGGAATTTGCAAACTCGTATACACTAAAAATTGGATACTCGTCAATAACCCAATCGTTGATGCTGTCACATGAAAATCTCGCATCAGCTGTTCTGTAATTAGTCCTGGAGCAGTTCGTTGGCTCGCCATTAACAAATAAGAAAATAAAACCGTGACAAATACAATCCATCTGTATTTGCTATTTCGTTTGTCCAATGTGCCCCACTCCCTATTAGCTTTTACAATATGTATATGAAGTTGCCCAGTAAATGTATACGAAAGGGGATGCCCAATTAATTTTTGGACACCCCCTTTTCAATATTGATGAACTTAACCGCCGACCATAAATGCAAATCTTTATACTTTTAGCGCTCCACGAAAGCCCCTCGCAGCATAGTAGGAATCTGCTCCATTATGGTATACAAAAACTTTGTCATAGCGACGGTCACAGAAGATTGCGCCACCTAGTTTTCTAATATCGGATGGTGTTTCTACCCAGCTTGATGTTTTCATATCAAAATTCCCGAGATTTTGTAACTCTCGGTATTGTTCTTCTGTTAACATCTTAATACCCATGTCCCTTGCCATATCGATAGCACTCGTTTGGGGTTTATGTTGTTTTCTTGATTCTAGCGCTTCTCGGTCATAACAAACACTTCTACGACCTTTAGGGCTTTCCTTTGAACAATCACAAAAAATATATTGACTTGTTTGTTCATCAAAAGAAACCACATCGGGTTCACCTTCAGTTCTTTCCATCTCGAAAAGAGACCATAGTTTATCAGGATTCGCTTCTAGCTTTTCTTGAATGTTTGTCCATTCAAGCTCTGGATGACGATTCATATTTTTTTTAAAACGGTCTTTCAATAGGGTAAGTAATTCTTCCTGTTGCACCGGTGATAATGTCATCATATTGTTTTCCATACTAAACCTCCAAAAATATATATATAAATATTTTTTACTCCCTTGCCTGATCTTGCGTATTCAGTAATCCTATAACATACGTTTTCATCATATTCGCATAATGTTTCTTTCTAAGTGCAATTGAACTAGGTTCTGCTTATAAATACATTATCTTTTAACATCGATTTCATTCCGACTTTAACATTTTTAGCAAAGATAATCTAGAAAGTTTTATTATGTGTACGCAACAATTTAGTCTTATAAAGCTTAAATCAAAAATATAGTTGGAATAGGTGCACGAGGAATTAAACTACCGCCACCATCCAAATAACTGCGATTTAATTTCATACCATGTTAATTTAGTTACAATATTTGCATATATTGCGTATATATATGTAAATATGAGTAGTACTTTTTTTATTTGGAACTTACAGTTGCATATACCCGTTTTATACTAGTTCATAAAGGAGTCGACACATGGGGGCTATTAATGGGGAAGATTTTATTAACCGATTAAATCAGTTAAATAATGAAATTTGGTTTGACGGTAGCAAAGTTGAAGGTTTGCTGTCTGAACATCCCACTTTTAAAGGACTTATTCAGACAAAAGCTTCTCTTTATGATTTGCAACATGACCCAAACATAAAAGATGAAATGACTTTTATATCACCGTTATCAGGTGAACCAATTGGGCTTTCCTATTTACAACCAAAAACGAAAGAAGATTTATTGAAAAGACGAAAGATGATGGAACATTGGGCAAGGTATACTGGTGGTATTTTAGGAAGAAGCCCCGACTATTTAAACACTGTTTTAATGAGCTTTGCCTCTTCAGTATCCTTATTAAAGGATAAAGAGAACTGTTTCCCAGATAATCTGCAAGCATTTTTTGAATTGGCCAGAGAAAATGATTTATCGCTTACACATACATTTATAGCACCACAAGTGAATCGCTCTCAAATTTATATTGAAGATACGGAAGAGCCAATCGCAGCAAAGGTTATTGCTAAAAATGAAGAAGGAATCGTGATAAAAGGTGCACGTCTTCTAGCTACACAAGGTGGTTTAACCGATGAGTTATTTGTATTTAGTGTTGGTAGCTTTCTTTTTAATGAAGATGAAGCTTTTGCATTTGCCATCCCCTCGAATACGAAAGGGTTAAAATTCATTTGTAGGGATACATTTATTGGAGGAGATTCTTCCTTTAATCATCCGTTAAGCTCAAGGTACGAAGAGATAGATTCAATTGTCGTCTTTGACAATGTATTAGTTCCGTGGGAGCGAGTATTTTATTATAAAAACGATGAAGTAGCTGAAAAATTTCCAATTCAAAGCTCTTTTCACCATTTTGCTAAACATCAAGTATTGACTAGACAAATAGTAAAAACAGAATTTATTCTAGGTATTGCTGAGCTTCTTATAGAAACGATAAACGTTAGTGAGTATCAACATATACAAGAAAAGATGTCGGAAATCATCATTGGTTTAGAAACAATGAAGGCGCTGTTAGAAAAATCGGAGAATGACGCAGCTCTAGATGAATGGGGTTATATGCGTCCTGATATTTTATCACTGAAGGTTGCCGGTAACATTTTCCCGAAAATTTATCCACGTTTCATTGAAATTATCCAGTTAATTGGCGCCAGCGGTATGATAACATTGCCAACGGAAAAGGCATTTCAATCTGCTATTAGAGCAGATTTAGATCAATATCTTCAAGGAGCAAATAAAACAGCAGAGGAACGAATGAAAATATTCCGATTAGCCTGGGATTTAACGATGAGTTCATTCGGAACGAGACAAATGCAATATGAGAGGTATTTTTTTGGTGATCCAATTCGCTTATCCAGTGATTTATATAAAACTTACCCCAAAAAGGAATATGTCGAGGTAATTAATAATTTCTTAAATCTTAAAAAGAATGATTAATTGAAATCTAATATTTACACAATCTTGAGATGTACTCGAATAAAAAATAGTCTTTCCCTATAGCCCATGTGTAATTTTTTATTGCCATGGGCTACTCTTTTAGGTAAAGTACCTGGTATTCTTAAATTATTCGAGTGACGTTCCTTTAGTTGTTCAAAATTAATGAATGACCAAAAGTGGCTATCCTATACTTTAAAGAAGAAAGCCTAGCACCAACTTCAAAAAAAAAAATCCAAAAATAATTAGCACCAAATTCAGAAGAAGCTCGTACTGAATTTGGTGCTATAAAAGTTTAAATTATTCCAATGTTAATTTAACAACTACTTCTTCGTGTGGTAAGTGTTGATGGAAAACAAATTTATAATATTTAGATGTAATAGCAATTCTCTGCTACTTCAATTTATGTTCATATATACTCTATCTTTAATGAAATTTTTAATTTCTGGATTCAGATTCATTATATGTACATCTATAAATTCTTGATAGTTTCAAAATCTTGAATCAATGAAAAAGTTTTTTGTCGTTTTTTAATTCTGTAATACTTTTTGCTTCTCGAACTAAAGCTTCCATTGTTCTTAATTCATCATCGCTAATTCCAACTAGCTCTTCAAACATTTCAACTGATTCTCGAGATATGAAAGAAATCTCTTGCATTGCCGCTGAAATTTGCTGAGAGCCTGAAGATAATTCTTCTGTACTTGCAGATGAATTCGCATTATTTTCAGCAATTACTTTTGTAATTTCTACAATCTGTTCAAACATCGTCCCAATTTCTAAAATTGTTGTGTTCGTTTGTGCAAATTCTTCCGTACCTTGCTTCATTGAAATGACAACTTTATCTGTCTCTTCTTGAATGTTCCTTACAATATTCGATACTTCAGAAGATGATTGACGTGATTGTTCTGCTAATTTACGAACTTCACCAGCAACTACAGCAAACCCTTTACCGTGTTCACCTGCACGAGCCGCTTCAATCGCTGCGTTCAATGCTAATAAATTGATTTGCTCTGAAATCCCCGTAATTACTTTAACAATCTTGCCAATTTCGTGTGATCTTTCACCAAGAATATTAATCGCACCAGATGTTGTATTGATTGTTTGATTAAACTTCTCCATTTTAACCATCGAATCTTTTAACTTATCGTTACCATCTTGCGTCAATTCTAACGTCGTATTCGATTGTTCTGAAATTTGGTTTGACCTTATAGATAGCTCTTCAATGGCCACTGTCATATCCTCAATTGAAGTAGAACTTTCTTCAGTAGCGATTAATTGTTTTTTTAATCCTTTACCTACTTCATCTATTGCAGCCCTTACAATATCAGCCTTTTCAGCGGCGTATTCTCCTTGTTCAGTCAGCTTTTCGCCTTTTTCATTCATGATTTTGGCAAACAACTGAATTTGTTCTTTTACTTCACTTGAAGAATGTCCGGTCATTTCACTTGTAACCTCATTATTTATATGAGATTGGCGTTTAAGCGTAAAATATTGGTACGCAAAATACAGAGAGGTACACAATAAAATGATAATAATTCCTATCATTATAATTTCCATGATTAATCTCCTAATCTTCTAATTTATTTTATAATGAATTCTTATAAATCCTTTACAACTATATAAATTCCATCAGCTATAGTCGCTGGAATTTTGCTTAGTTTTTCATTGTCCTCATATTTATGAACAATATAATTCCCTTCAACATCTACATATTTCGTTAGGCCATGATACTTCTCCAGCACGCGAATTGATTTTGGATTTGTCGCTTCAGCTAGTACAAGTTTTAACCCTTCTTCTCTTGCCTTGTTTAATAAAACATCACCTAAGCTTTGTACAATTTCATGACGGCTATGTTCTGCAATGATGCCTAGTAAAAAGATATGTAATGCTTCCCCATCTTCCAAGTCTTTTCCGTTACGTTTTTTATAATCATCTAAGAAACGTTGATCGATATCCGCTAACACACGCATGACAACGTTCATATCAGCAAACGTGCCTTCAAAAATATCCTCTTCAATAATTTCAAAAGCATTTGTATCCCCAACTAGTGCACCTAGAACATTTTGTTCGTTATCTAACGCTACAGCACAGTAACCTTGGTGAGCATATGTCTCGATATATTCCTTCGTAAACTGACACCAATCTTCATAAGGTAATTGTAATGCGTATCCGATTATTGGCTCTTGTATCCACGTCCCACCAACTTCTACCCCAACAAAAGTCTTGGCTAAACATGCTGCGGCCTTTTCAATTAATTCTGGTTGATCTTTTGTAAGGATTTCAATTGTATATAAATCTGCTGTTGTTTGCATCGTGATATTATTCCTCTCTAATTTAAAGCTGTTTATTTTGAAATTAGCGTGAAGTTGTTTCAGAAACATGATTGACTAGTCTTCCAGGGAAATTAACTGTCTCTAGTGCATTTCGAATTTGTACTGCTGAAATTTTAGATTTAGAACTTACAATGGCAATATCATTAAATCCAAGAGACGCGTAAAACATGAATGTATCTCCTAGTCCTGCCGCAACTTTTGAAGGAAGCGGTGATTGGTGGGTTGCATCAACAACTAATCGATAATTCTTTTTCTGTACCATTCCACTTGCTTTGTCCAAATGATTTAAATAGCCTTCAACAAGATCATCTTTAATAAACCCAATTATTTGAACATGTACTTCTTTCTTTGCTTCATATATTGCCATTTTATATTTTGGCTCATCAACAACTATCATTTTAAATCTCCTTCTTCATAACCATATTTTAGCTACTAGATAATGTACACCTTTGTTCGTTACAGCATTTCTTTCAAATAAAAAACTACCCCAACGAAAAATTGGGGTAGCAAAATAACCACTTCTTTTCTTGGCAACCCGACTGTCTTGATCCAATGGGATTTTAGACTCGTAGCTTTGCGTCCTTACCTTTCTATAAGTTTGCCTTTTCATTTTAAGGGATCCTAAGCAAAATATTACATATTTATGTCACTATAACAGTATAAATTACTCGTTCGGTTTTTTCCATGATAGTACTTTTTTCTAAAAGATATTGTATTAACTCAAGTTCTTTTTGGAAATGATTAGAATTATTTGGTTAATCTGATTAGATTCATTCAGTATGTCTCCTTCTTTCGTATCAGCATTAAGCACTAGCTGAAAAATAATTACTGACTCATGTATAAAAATTAAAAAATGCTCCATACTATTAAAGATTTCACTTCGAATCTAAATGACTAGGAGGGTTAACCCGATGAGTGCGAATGATCAATAACTCAG
>NZ_LMBZ01000006.1:81455-192375 GCF_001439635.1 Solibacillus cecembensis
TGTTTTCTTAGGACATTCTTAAGATTCAATGCGAAAGCGAGGCAGTGTGTCATGGAGTTTTCAATGTAAGTGCTAATCAAACCCGGAATTTAATTTCCGGGTCTTTTTTTGTGTATCATGAATAATTCAAGGTCTTTAACTCGAAAAAGAATTTTTATTTAACCACTTAAACAATTATTATTAGCTGCACTTATGATACAGTTCTCCGTAATTTAACTAAATACAGTTTCATTTTTAACCCTTTAAAAGTTGCAATCTCTTTACTTAATTTCCCACTTTTTTAAAGTAATCATAAATTTTATCTAATTTCTTTATTTGGTTCCCCTTTGAACTTTCCATATTGCCAAATTCAAAGAACTTAATTTTCTTAATACCTACAAAATTAAATAAAGCTCTTTTCATCAAAACTTTATGCGCGTTATTCAACCAGAGAAACGGATAGTATGTGGGGCCCTTCATAGTCGATACACATACAACGGACTTGCCTTTCAAAAGCCCTTCTGGGAAAAGCCCTTTCTTATCCTTGTAAGCAAAATTAGAAGCAAATAATTGATCTATGTATCCCATAAGCATCGCTGGAGGTCTTCCCCACCAAATTGGGTAAATAAAAACAATTTTATCAGCCCATTTAATTTGATTTCTATACTTTTCAAGATACGGATCTGTATGCATATCACGTCTTCGCTTATGTGCATTAAAGACGAGGACCGGATTAAACTCCTCCTCATATAAATCTAAAACTTGTAATTCCTTAATGTTAGGATTTTCATTACTCCCTTTAATGACTTGCTGTAAAAAAGTATAATTTAAGCTTTTATGATTTGGATATGTATAAACAACTAGCGTTTTCATAAAGCACCCCTTTAGTTATCATTTGATAACTAAAGTTTACCACTCTGTATTTTTAGTTGTCAAATGATAATTGTATTCTGATAATATCTTTGCTATCTTGTCAGTAAGAGGTGAGAGAAATGGACGAAAATGCCCTTTTTACTAAACTTGTGTCATTTACAACTTCCGTTCATCGTGTGACACAGGAATTATCACTAAACGCCAAGGCGGATTCAATCACACCCATTCAATATAATATTCTTGAATATGTCACAGTCAGTCAGTCTGTGACACCAAGCGAGATTAGCGATTGTCTACATATGTCTATGCCTAATACTAGTCGTGAACTCCGAAAGCTAATTGAAAAAGGATTAATTGAGAAAATTGGGGATTTGGGGGATCGACGAAAGCACTATATACGTCTTTCTAATGAAGGTGAAACTATGATGAAAGAAGCCTTTGCAACTATAGAATATCGTTTCCAAGCTCGAATACAAAATGCATCGAAAGAAGATTTAAAGGAAATAGACCGAGCACTAGAAATTCTTCAGACAAAATTGTTTTATTAAAAGAAATAAATTCTAGAATAAATGCTCCATCAAATGAATGTTGATTATTTAAAACAAATTCACTTTTTAAATAACGGAGCATCGCGAGGATTATTTGATAGATGGAAACTTGTCGATTTTTAGTTCTAATTTCTCCCTTTTACTCTTACAGTGTATAAAAGCATTAAAGGAGAGAACAAATGATTGTTGATGGGGTGTTCTCTGGCGGTGGCATTAAAGGTTTTGCTTATGTAGGAGCAATACAAGTATTAGAGCAACGCGGAATACAATTTAGGCGTGTAGCTGGTACTAGTGCTGGCGCTATTTTGGCAGCTTTTATCGCAGCGGGTTTTAATGCCAAAGAGCTAGAGGAAATTTTTGATGAGCTCAACTTGAAAGTATTACTCGACCCACCAAAGTTTTGGATGAACATGCCGTTTTTAAAATGGATTAATTTATATATGCGACTTGGAATGTACCGAGGTAAGGCGTTAGAAAAATGGCTTCATCAAAAATTAGCAACTAAAGGGATACGATCCTTTGGTGATTTACCAAAAGGTTCATTAAAGCTCGTTGCTTCCGATTTAACAAACGGTAAAATTGTAGTCTTGCCAGATGATTTAAAGGATTATGGCATTGATGGCAGTACATTTCCGATTTCCCGTGCGTTACGCATGAGCTGTGGTATACCGTTTTTCTTTGAACCCGTTTATTTAAAAAATGGTAAGGAAAAATGCGTCATTGTGGACGGTGGAGTACTGAGCAACTTCCCACTTTGGCTTTATGATAATCACAAGCAAGTGCGACCTGTTCTCGGTATGAAATTAAGTAGTTCCAATGAAGAGATGGCACCACATAAAATCAATAATGCCATTCAGCTATTTGAAGCGCTGTTTTCAACAATGAAAGATGCACATGACAATCGCTATATTTCACGAAGGCATGAGAAGAATATTATTTTTATTCCGGTTGAAAATTATAGTGCCACGCAATTTGATATGGATGAAGAAACGAAGAAAAAATTAATTAGCATTGGTAGAGAACGGACCATTCAATTTTTAAAAACATGGTCACCAATTTGGTGAAGTTTGAGAATAATTGCAAAACGACGAGCAGCTATTATGAATAGTTACTCGTCGTTTTCATTTAGGATATTGTTGCGATTTCTAATTTGCAAGCCACAAATTAATTATACAGGCCAAACCAATCTATATTAAAGACGCTCACGGATGATAGTTTGATTAACCAAATAACTTCTGCATTTGTTCCATCAGTGTGATGACGCTTAAATAGCCCATAAGAACAATTACCATTACACCAGTCACAGTTAACCAGCGAGGGTGCTTATATGTACCCACAATGTCTTTTTTATGTGCCGCAATTAACATAATACTAAGTGCTAATGGTAAAATCATTGCATTTATTGCTCCAACGATAATTAACACATTAACAGGCTGTCCGATGAAGGCAAATGTTGTTGTTGAAACAAGGATAAATGTGATAATCACCCAATTATGATATTTTTCAATCTTTGGATGGAATGAACGAATAAAAGAAACCGATGTATAAGCCGCACCTACAATAGAAGTAATCGCTGCAGCCCACATTATCATACCAAACATGCGGTAACCAATATCACCAGCAGCAAGTTGGAATACAGATGCAGGTGGATTAGCAGGATCGATTGCTAAACCTTGTGAAACAACACCAAGAACTGCTAAGAATAATGCAATTCGCATCACACCTGTAATTACAATCCCAGTTACAGAACTTTTTGTTACTGCCGGTAAAGATTCTACTCCTTTAATGCCAGCATCTAAAAGACGGTGACCACCAGCAAATATGATATATCCGCCAACTGATCCACCAACCAAAGTTACAATTGCAAACAAGCTAATTTCTTGAGGCATAATAGTACTCACAATCGCTTCCCCTACAGGAGGTGACGTTTTAAAAGCAACAAATAGCATAAGTAAAATCATGATACCACCAGCCATTTGCGCTACCTTATCCATTATCTTCCCAGCTTCTTTATAGAGAAAGATAAAAACGGCAAATAGTGCACTTAAAATTGCGCCGGTAATTGGATCTAAACCAAGCATGGCATTTAAACCTAGACCTGCCCCAGCAACGTTCCCAATATTAAATGCTAAACCGCCAATAACGATCATGATGGCAAGAACAACACCTAACCCTGGCAATACCTTATTGGCAATCTCTTGCCCACGTAAGCCAGAAACAGCGATAATTCGCCATACATTTACTTGTGCGACAATATCTAAAATTAAAGAGATTAAAATAACAAATCCAAAACTAGCAGCTAATTGCTGTGTAAATATCGTTGTTTGTGTTAAAAATCCAGGTCCGATAGATGACGTAGCCATTAAGAACGCTGCACCTAGTAACACACTTTTACTAGCTGTTTTTTTCACAAACTTACTTTTATTCTTTTGCTCAAGTTCTTCTTTATTTACTTTGATTTTATTAGCTTCCATTTAGTTCCTCCTTGATTGCACATATTACAATTTGTTTTTCCATTAAATTTGCATGAATTTCTTTCGCAAACTGTACCGCATGTTTTCCGTCTCCATGAATACAAACCGTATCTGCTCGTAAGGAGAATTCAATTTGCTGCTGCGACAGTACTTTTCCTTCTTTCACCATTTTCACTACTTGCCCGACAGCTTGTTCGTTATCCGTAATCAATGCATCCGATTGTTTACGAGAAGTTAACGAACCATCTTGCTGATAAGTACGATCTGCAAACACTTCATGCGCTGTTTGAAGTCCAATCTTTTCACCAGCTTTCGTTAATTCGCTACCCGCTAGACCGAATAACACAATTGATGGTGAAATATCATACACAGCTTGTGCGATGGCGTCGGCAATTGCTGGATCTTTAGCCGCCATATTATAAAGTGCTCCATGTGGCTTCACATGTTGCATCGTTTCATTGTGAATTGTTAAAAAACCTTGCAATGCCCCAACTTGATACACGACCATATCATAAGCTTCTTGAGGTGTAATATTCATTTCACGTCTACCGAAACCATTTAAATCAGGCAATCCTGGATGTGCCCCTATTTTTACACCATTAGCAATTGCTAGCTTAACAGTTTCACGCATAACCGTTGGATCGCCACCATGAAAACCACACGCAATATTGGCAGATGTGATATATTTTAAAATTTCCTCTTGCTCACCAAGTTGATAACGACCAAAACTTTCACCTAAATCACAGTTTAAATCAACACGAAACATCCTTTTCCCCACCTTCTTTTTACTACCGCACGATAATGAATGCGTTTCCAATTATTTGGTACCGATATTCGGAACTTAAGTTTTGAAATGTAAAAAAATTTTAGCATATTTTATTATTGTAGGAAAGGAAAAATTTAAAATGTTAAGAAATAATGCAATTTTTTCACTTTTAATAACATTCCGCTTGTTTTTGCGCATTCTTAAAATATAATATGTATAATCCGTAATTTAAAACCTCGATACCGAATTACGAAACTAAAGGAGGTGGGTTTCATGCTAAATTTATTAGAAACTATTCAAATAAGACCTTTGAGCGATTCTACCGTTGTTATTCAAGTCGGCGAAGGAATCAATGAGGCAACCCATACAAAAGTAAAAACGATTTTAAATTTATTAGAAACAAATCCATTTAGCGGATTTATCGAGGCTGTGCCTGCCTATAACAGTTTGACGGTTTATTACAGCCCGATTGATGTATACTTTTCAAATTTAGATAAAGGTGTCCAAACGCCATACGAAATTGTAAAAGCAAAAATTCTTGCTTTAATGAATCAATCTAACATAACTGAAACAACAAATAATCGCATAGTAAAAATACCTGTAGTATATGGTGGTGACATGGGACCAGACTTAGAATTTGTAGCTTCTTATAACGGTTTAACACCTAGTGAAGTTATTAAAATTCACTCTTCTACTGAATATCTTGTCTATATGTTAGGCTTTGCTCCAGGCTTTCCTTTTATGGGCGGAATGGATGCTCAAATTGCAACGCCACGAAAAGAATCGCCACGTTTAGCAATTGCACCTGGATCGGTTGGAATTGCGGGTAGTCAAACAGGGATTTATCCATTAGAAACACCAGGGGGATGGCAAATAATCGGGCGCACACCCTCTCGTTTATTTCTACCTGAACAATCCCCTCCGACGTTATTACAACCAGGAGATCGCATTCAATTTGTTCCCATTTCATTGGATGACTATACAAAAGATTTTGGGGTGAAGACATGGGAGTAAGAGTATTGCAGCCGGGTATGCTGGCAACGATTCAAGACTTAGGAAGATATGGTCTACAAAAGTTTGGTGTTATCGTAGGAGGAGCGATGGATTCAAATTCCTTACGAATTGCCAATCTACTCGTTGGGAATGTGGAAGGGGAAGGCGCTCTTGAGGTGACACTTTTCGGCACTAGCTTGTTGTTTGAAAGTGATGAATTGATTGCGATTACGGGTGGAGATTTGAAGCCGACAATAGATGGAAAATCAGTTCCTATGTGGCAACCACTTGTTATTCGAAAAGGATCGATTTTAAAATTTAACGCTGCGATTAGTGGTAGCCGCGCTTATGTATCATTTGGCGGTGGTGTTCAAGTACCTGAAGTGATGGGCAGTAAAAGCACTTACATACGTGCGGGCATTGGTGGGTTTCAAGGGAGAAAACTGCAAAAGAATGATGTTTTTGAATGCAATACTCGAACAGAATCAGGAGAGGACCTTTTTAATCAATTACAAAAGAAAACCTCATATCTTTCTTGGTCCGTTCATTACACACCTTTTGTTACATTTAAAAAAACACAAACAATCCGTATTATTAGAGGGTCTGAATATGAACGTTTTGATGAAGAGAGTTTAAAAAAATTCTTTTCAACACCTTACACGATTTCAACACAGTCTGATCGAATGGGCTATCGGTTAGAAGGACAAAACATCCAATTAAAAGAGCCGTTTGAATTATTATCTGAAGGGGTTACTTTTGGTACAATTCAAGTCCCTTCTAATGGGCAGCCGATTATTTTAATGGCGGATCGTCAAACAACTGGCGGTTATCCAAAAATCGGGCAAGTCATTTCTGCCGATTTACCAGCCTTAGCACAAATGCAAGCAAGTGGTCAGGTATTTTTTAAAGAGGTCACACTTGAAGAAGCGCAGTGGGCATTAATTCATCAAGAAAAAGAAATGAATGAGTTGGCATTTGGGCTCCGAATTAAAAGATTGCATCAACTATAATGAAAATAGGGCGTCTCAATTGATTTTGAGATGCCCTATTTCTTAAAGCGGGTCAAAGCCCAATTGCTTAGAAATTTCTGCTGTAGCTTTCTTTAGTTCCTCAATAAAGACTTCCGCCTTGCCCCCTAGGTAATTGGCTTCTAAACCTGCGATACTCATAGCCGCAATTACTTCACCTTTATGATCGAAAATCGGTGCTGCAATAGCCGATGTATAATTTTCCAATTCTGAATGGCTAATTGTATATCCATGCTCCCTTGCATGTACAATTGCTTCATAAAGCCCTTCCTTATCGGTAATTGTCCCCTTTGCAAATGATTTAAATTCGACCGATTCAAAGTATTCTTTTATTTCATAGTCTGGTAAAAAAGATAAAACAGCGCGAGGACATGCTCCTGCATAAAGTGGACTTTTTCGACCGATTGCTGTATAAAGTCGTACTTTTTGCTTCGAGTCCACTTTTTCGATATAAATGGCTTCGTCACCATCACGCACAATTAAATTAATCGCCTCTTTTGTATCATTATGTAAATCATTCATAATCGGATAAGCAATTTTTCGTATATCCAAACGCATAGAAACTAAGTGTCCAAATTTCAGAAACAGAATACCCAATCTATATTTTGCATCCGTCCCTTTTTCTAGTAACTCCATTTCCTCTAATGACTTTAACATGCGAAAGGCCGTCGTTTTAGGGATTCCTGATAACTCAATTACTTCTTGAAATGACAGTTCTGTATGATCGTTAAATAGATTTAAGATGTCCATTGAGCGGACAACTGTTTTATTTTTATTTGTCAATTCAGGTTTGTCTTCCTTTCGTTATAAGCTTTAATTTGTATAAATACCTATTCCACTTAACTTCCGTATTTATCCTTCTAGCCAAAACTGTTTTTATTATACCTAATAACTTACTGTTTTTGTATACCTTGTATATTGGACGTTATAAATAAATGGTTTGATTCGCACTGTTGGGAAAAGCCATTGTTAATCTTTCGGTTATCCAGTTATGGAGTCCTTTTACTTCTTCCCATCATATACTGTGGAGGAGCTAACTTATTGGGGCTTTCATGTGGATTTTCAACTTGATGGATCACATAATCTTTTAATTACGGAGGTATTATATGACAAATTTTCATTCGTTTCACGGAACGATAACGGAAATTACTAATTTTAATGCAGGGCAGAGCGGAAAAAAGGGATGTTATAAACTTTTTACAGTACGAAATAGTATGGGGGTAATTGTAAATTTCGTCATTTCACCTTCAACTTACTTCGTTGACCATGAAACGTTAGTGGTAGGAGATCGCGTGACGGGTTATTATGATGCAAATGCACCAACTGTCATGATTTATCCACCACAATACCAAGCGCTTGTTATGGTAAAAGATAACCCAAATCAAAATATAAAAGTGGACTTTTTTAATAACCAATTGCAAAGTAGTGATGGGCAATTACAGTTAAATATATCTACCAATACCCACATCATTTTAACAAATGGGCAATTCTTTTCAGGACATCCAGGAAATCGCGATTTAGTTGTGTACTACGGCCCTACGACAAGAAGTATTCCAGCTCAAACTACACCTTATCGCATTATTGTTTTGTGTTAAGGACAAAATTAATTAGCATTGAAACTCGTTTAATTTTTGACGAGTTTTTTATTTTTCATTTTACATAAGCTCGGAAAATCTTAACCACATCTCTTTTCACTAGTGCGTGCATGAGTACTGTTGTAAACTGATTTTAAGGGAAGGGCAAAACTAAAAATTCATGTGGTCCTGTAGCATGTTTCTATTATTAAAATTTAATTAGTTGAAGTATTGTCTTAGTTTAGGGTGAAAATGGGAAATGTCTATTAAACGAAGCTATTTGTCTATTATCATTGAGCAAGTTCAAATCTCTAAAAATGAAAATTGATGCAAGGAGTATATATAATATCCAATCAAAGGAAGGGGTGAATTTATGGTTACTGTTAATAAAAAGATGAATTTGAAGCAAATTTTAGTTGCATCTTTTAAAGGGATTTCACAAGTGCTTTTAATTGAAAATACGATTACAGGCATTATATTTTTACTAGCAATTACGATTGCATCACCTCTAGTAGGTATCATTGCATGGTTATCTTCTTTAATTGCTGTACTGATTGGGATTGCTGGAAAAGCAGATGAAAAATTGATCCATCAAGGTTTACTAGGGTTTAGTCCCGTTTTAACTGGAATGGCACTGACGTTATTTTTAACAGGGCCGTACCACTGGGTGATTGCTCTTTTAGGAGCAGCTGTAACTACACTGTTTGCCGCTGCTATGATGCATTTCATGAGAAATACCGAAATACCTGTGCTAACCTTTCCATTTATTATCGTAAGTTGGGTTATATTATTGGCATCCTATCAATTAGACTTCATTCAATTATCAACAAATTTAGCTCCTCAAGATTTAACTCATTGGAGCTTAGAAGTTGAAGGTACAGTAAGTTGGTTACAAGCGACGTTGCATGGTTTAGGACAAGTTGTGTTCCTTCCAAACCATACTTCAGCTATTCTACTTTATATTGGATTATTCTTTGCAAGTTGGAAATTTGGCGTATTTGCGTTAATTGGAAATGCATTTGCCATTCTGACTGCTTTTACTCTAGGTGGCTCACATGAATTGATCGATTCTGGACTATACGGATTTAATGCGATTTTAACAATTCTTGCTGTATCAGTTGTATTTAAAGAATCTACTAATCGTTTCCGCTATGTAACAGGAATTGTCGGAGCGTGTTTAAGTGTACCGCTTACTGCCACTGTCACAACATGGCTAATACCATATGGACTGCCAACCTTCACTATGCCATTTGTCCTTTGTACATGGTTGCTATTAGGTGCTAGGAAAGTGTTTCCACGGTTTTAATGCTTTATAGTGGGATATAGAACTATTATGTACCATTTGATTATGGGTATACTATTATTCTACAAAAACCAAAATACGAGTTTATTATTTTTTAACACAATAAAAACTGTGGAAATCTCTCCACAGTTTTTATTGTGTTCGATATTCCAGCTAGCACTAATGCTAATACCAAAAATGCAAACATGAAGCTTCCTAATAATACCTGAACCGTAGTCTCCTTTTCTCCGTCTTTAACATCGCGAAGAATCCCGATGAAGTTCAGAAAAAATATAAAAGCAACAACTGGTGTCACATAAATTAGAAATGCGTTCATTACTATCCCCCTGTCTAAAATAACGTTTATTGTCACAACTTAATTCTTTTTCCCTATCTTAATATGCATTATTTAAATTGTTTCTCTAGTTTTTCTGAGTAAATGGTAGTTTAAAGTTAACCTTCACAAGATAGATAAACCTCAAGGGGAATTTGATTTTCTGTACATTAATTTTTACTTTACATACATTTGAACATGCATTATCAATTGCCCCAATAATATGCCCTCATTGACTCACTTTAAACCTACTCATTTCTCAATTAAATGAGTAGGTTTATCTTCCTATATTGATTGTACATCAATATGCAAACTTACAAATAATTTAATCGATACCTTTAAAAAATCTTTTTACTATAAATGCGAATCGACAGCAACCATGAGCAAACGTAAAGAGCAGTAACAATAAATCCAACTAACAAGTATAATTGAGAACTTTGTAAAGCTAATAGCATTCCCACAAATTCTCTAATTTTATCGTTTATATTTTGGAAGATAAAGTTTACAACTGTCAGATAAAGCACAAATAATACGAGCGTTCCGATCAGCAAATATTGACTTTTAAATTTATAAGAAAAAGGGAAAAATAATGAGATCGTTACCATAACTAGGCAAACAATAAATAGTATTTCTTTCCATATCGTTATTTCCTTATGAATAACTAAATTTCCAATGAAAATCGTAAAAACAACTAGAGAAAGAAAAATAAATGCGCCAATGTATTTTGAGCTGACAATTTCTTTGCGTGTATATGGCAAAGAATTTAGTAGCGTATTAATTGAGGTTTTTTCATCACTTGCAAAAGCACTCATTATAATCGCAATACTAAATAAAAAACCTATATAGATTGAAGGCCCTTGAAATAAAGACAAAACTAAAATCGGCAACATAATCATTAACGTTGGTTTTACTAAAACGATATCTTTACGTATTAAATTAAACATACTGCTCTGCCCCTTTCTTTGTATAGAACATGATATCTTCAAGTGTTGGCTTCTCAAGCATAACCATTTCTCCAAAAATATTTTCTATGCGCTTTTTATTAGCTGTTAATGCTTCAAATCCATGATTCGATTTGCGGATGGATACGAATTCTCGTTCCGTGTCGCGATCCAATAACTCATTTCCGCCTTTTACAATGGCATATTCTTCCTCAATTTTATAGAATTCCTTCGTAAACAGATGCTCTCCTTTATGAATAAACGTAATATAATCTGCAATACGATCTAAATCCGTCGTTATATGAGTAGAAAAGAAAATCGTTTTTTCCCCATCTTGCATTAAATCATGAAGTATATCTAACAGTTCCCGACGAAAAATGGGATCTAATCCTGACGTTGGTTCATCCATAATAATTAATTCTGCATGATGCGATAAAGCCATTGTTAACGAAGCTTTCATCATCATCCCTTTCGAAAATGTCTTAATCTTTTTATTAAGAGGCAGTTCAAATGTTTTAACATATTGAGCGAATAAATTATCATCCCAATTTTTATAAGCTGGTTTTATAATCTTTTTCATTTCTGCCAATGTTAAATTTTCATAAAAGATATTTTCATCGAATACAAAACCAATTCGCTGTTTGATTTCTTTTTCATGCTCTTTATAATTCAGGCCAAATATTGAAACCGTTCCATTATCAGGTTGTAATAAATTCATAATAAGTTTAATCGTTGTTGACTTCCCTACCCCATTTCCACCGATAAACCCCGTTACAAACCCTTTTTTAACAGTCAATGAAAGGTCCTTTAGTTGAAATCCATCAAATGACTTTTGAATATGTTGTAATTCAATTACGTTTTCCATCATGCTTCCTCCCTATATAACAATGTCAGCAATTCCTTTAATTCTGTAAGACTGATGCCAATTTCTTTACTATTTTGAATGGCTGTAAACAATTGTTCTTCAATTACTTTCATTTTTCTTTCTTTAATCATTTCATTATTTTGTTCAGATACAAAAGAGCCTTTCCCAACTACAGAATAAATGAATCCATTTTTCTCTAGTTCTTCATAGGCACGCTTGGTCGTAATCACACTTACGTCTAAATCCTTCGCTAACTGACGCATTGAAGGCAAAGAATGTCCCGCTTGAATTTCATTCGTCAAAATATGTTTCTTAATTTGGGCATAGATTTGCTCATAAATCGGCTCCTTTGAATTATTTGAAATTAAAATTTGCATGCAAAAACCTCTCTCGTGAAATATTGTATATATACTTTATATACAATATACACAAAGGGGAATAACTTTGCAACATTTTTCCATAAAAATTCGCTACTTGCCTTCCTTCAATAGAAGCGAGTAGCGATATAAGTTACACGATTAACTACAATTCAGCACAGTTTTTCCATTAACCCCCTTCCTACCGCAGGAGCTATATTAGCCTTTTTCAAAACAAAAGTGTAACATATATATGACAAAGTTAATTTATATGTTACAATTCATTTGTAATTTGATTTTAGGAAAGGAGTCTTTCATTGAAAAATATCCAGGTAATAAACAGTGTCAAAGTCCGAAGAATTGAAATGGGGCACTTAACGCAAGGTGATTTAGCAAAAGTTGTTGGGGTTACAAGACAAACAATGAATTTAATTGAAGCCCAAAAATATAACCCAACAATTAAAGTTTGTTTATTAATTGCTGCAGCATTAGAAACATCAATTGATCAATTATTTTGGATGGAGGATGAGGAATGAGCAAATTATTTACTTATGTACCACTTGTCTGTCTTATAATCGTACTTTTCGTAATAGATAGCACCATGTTAAAGGGAATCTTACTCGGCATTATCGTTCCCTTATTGGTTTTAGCTAAATACAAGCGCATACAAATGCAAAAAGAAGAAATTGAATTTGATGATCGCGTAAATGCAAATATTTCAAAGTGGTCACTTAGAATCTTATTTGGTTTGAATGCTGCTATGTTGTTGCTCTTAGCTACTAGTCAACAAGGATTATTCGATTTCAAATTAAATCAGGAAATGTTATTGCTCTATTTAGCGCTAACATTATTTATTCCGTTTTATGTAGTACCAGCGATTGTAAAACAATATTAAGGGGGATGGTTATATGGATACGAATTTACTAATTATTGGTGGTATTTTTTTAGCTTTTGGTTATTTAGTTGGAGTAAAAAAGATGACTTGGTTATTAGCAGGTTTCAATGAAAAAAGAGTCACAGACAAAACGAAATTATCCCATTTAACAGGAAGTACTATGGCGATTTTAGGAGTCATTTTACTTAGTTGTGGATTTATTGGTATGCCCAATCCGGAGTATATCGTTATGGCTGTAACTGGTATTTTATTATTGGAAATCGTCTATGTGAATATGAAATTAGTCGAATAAATTTGGATAAACAAAGGGGTTTGTGAGATGAAACGATTGATTTGTATAAGTATCTTTGCGTTAAGTTTAGTAGCTTGCAATAATGAAGAATCAAAACAACCTTTAGATTTAGAGAATGAGATCATTAGTAGTGAAACAGCTGTGGATCCAACCTTATTTGGTGAGTGGAAAGGGAATATTGAAATTCCAAATAGTCCACTTGAAATTATTGTTTCATTAAATGAAAAAACAGGAGCATTATCAGTACCTATACAAAGTATTTCAGATTTACAAGCAGAGAGTCTTCAATTTAACGGGAATAAATTTGAGATGACCATTATGTTTAAAAATCAGAAAATCGAAATAGATGGAACCGTACAAAAAGGGCAGATAGAAGGAACATTCACACAAAATGGCAGTACATTTCCTATCTCTTTATCACATGTTGAACAAGAACTAGTTGCTAAAGAAACATACGAAATGGTTGATGTAGCAGTAGAAGGTGGCAAATTGAAAGCAGCTTTGCAATTGCCTACTGATACGCCAAAAGCCCTTGCCATTATTGTCGCGGGATCAGGTCCTACAAATAAAGATGGCAACGCAATGGGTATGACAACGAATAGCTATAAAATGTTAGCAGAAGGGCTGGCTGAAAAAGGTATAGCGTCCCTTCGATATGACAAACGAGGAATAGGTGATAATACTTCGTTAATGAATGATCCAACTGCTCTTACTATCGATGACTTTGCCAATGATGTTGCGAGTATTGTCCAGTATGCGCAAAATGACCTTCGCTTTTCAGAGGTACATATTATTGGTCATAGTGAAGGCGCATTATTAGCTTCGATTGCCGCTCAGCAACAGCCGGTCGAATCCATAATATTACTAGCAGGTGCTGGGCGTACAATTGATGAGGTCATACTTGAACAGCTAAGTGCTCAACTCCCCCCCTCTTTGTTAGAAGAAAGTCAGTCAATCTTTTCAACATTAAAATTAGGGCAAACTGTAGATTCGTTTAATGATGAATTACAGTCCCTATTTGCGAAAACAGCACAACCCTATTTAATTTCATGGTTAAAATATAATCCCGTAACTGAATTAGAAAATGCCAATACGAAAAAATATGTGTTACAAGGAACAACTGATTTGCAAGTATCTATCGGGGATGCAGAGAAGTTAGGAAACGTAGCTGATGAGGTCATAATAATCGAGGAAATGAATCATTTGTTGAAAAAGGCGCCATTAAATAGAGTAGAAAATTTGGCTACATACACCAATGCAGAGCTTCCTCTCCATCCAGATGTTTTGCCAATCATCGTGGGTTTAATTGAATAATTATTGAACGGCATTCTACAAACAAGCTGTACTGGGTGCAAAACAAAAAGAACGAATTCCCCCAATGGAAATTCGTTCTTTTCATATTTTAATTCCTCACAAATTATCGTTATCTTCTTCGATATGATTCGCTTCAAAAGCATCCAGTAATGCTCGTACTTCATCCGTCGTTTTTGTGTTCATCAATTGATTTCTTAATTCCCCTGCCCCGCGGAAACCTTTAACATAGATTTTGAAGAAGCGATGAAGCCCTGTAACTGAACGTGGCAATTCTTCTGCATATTGATCTTGGAGATCCAGCTGCAATCTTAGGAGATCAAGATATTCCTCACTACTATGCTCTTTCGGTTCTTTTTCAAAAGCAAACGGATTTTTAAAAATACCGCGCCCAATCATCACGCCATCAATACCGTATTTCTCTGCAAGCTCTAGACCCGTTTGACGATCAGGAATATCACCATTGATTGTTAGTAATGTATTTGGTGCGATGCGATCACGTAATTCTTTAATTTCCGGAATTAGCTCCCAATGTGCATCCACTTGGCTCATTTCTTTTCTTGTACGCAAATGAATAGAAAGATTCGCAATATCTTGTTTCAAAATATGCGTTAACCATTCTTCCATCTCATCTAAATCCGAGTAACCAAGTCTTGTTTTTACACTGACAGGCAGTCCTCCCGCTTTTGCTGCTTGGATAATTTCTGCAGCAACGTCTGGACGTAAAATAAGACCGCTCCCTTTTCCTCTCGTAGCGACATTTGGTACAGGGCATCCCATATTAATATCTACACCTTTAAATCCAAGCTCTGCCATACCAATACTCATTTGGCGGAAGTTTTCGGGTTTATCTCCCCATATATGCGCAACAATTGGCTGTTCATCTTTTGTAAAAATTAATCGTCCGCGTACACTTTTCATGCCCTCTGGATGACAATAACTTTCCGTGTTTGTAAACTCTGTAAAAAATACATCTGGGCTCCCTGCTTTACTTACGACATGACGAAAAACAACATCCGTCACATCTTCCATTGGAGCAAGTACAAAGAACGGTTTCGGTAAATCGTTCCAAAAGTTTTCTTTCATCTATATTCAAATCCTCTCATTATTGGTTCATAGTCAAACGCTCGTCCTATAATTGATAAATGAAGGCTGCGAGCTTAGGTTTTCAAATCATTTATAAATTATAACCTAGCTTTATTCATTTATGTTCACCAATGTCCTCGAAGGCGATATTTTTTGCTAAGGAATTGTAGAAAAATTACGTTTTCATTTTACACTCCCGATTAATTTATATGGAAATGAAATGCGAAAACAGCAGAATCATATAAGATTCTGCTGCTTTTTAGTGACCACTTATTTAGATAAAACGAGCAATATCTTCTAACGGTAAACGTGATGAACCGTATGCTGGAGCCGCTGCTTTACCAATAGCAATTAGTACGATAGGGAATTGATTTTCGGGTAATTCAAATCGCTCCGCAAATTTCGCTTTATCAAAGCCACCCATTGTTACTGTATCAAAACCTTTTTCTTTCGCAATCAGCATAAGCTGCATTGATATTAGACCAGCATCAAATGAAGCGATGTTTTGTCTTACTGCTAAAGGTAATGATGGGTATAACCGATGCGTATTGCTAATCGTTAAATCTTTTAGCGTATCATCCATATGACCTTCAGTTACGTTTTGCGTGTAGATTTTTTCTACGTTTTTGTACATTTCAGCATCACCTAAAACGGCAATAACTGCTGAAGATGTTTCAATTTGTTCTTGATTGTTAGCAATTGCACGAAGTTCCTTTTTCGTTTCTTCATCTTGAATGACAAGGAATCTCCATGGTTGTAAGTTACTTGAAGATGGTGAAGTAGTAGCTTCTGTAATAATTTCTTCAAGTTGTGCTTGCGTCATTTTAAAAGTAGGTTCGTATCTACGCACAGATTTTCTTTCCTGCATAATTGTATATAAATCTTTAGTTGTTGTTGTCATTGTATTTCCTCCTAAAACTTACTTAAGGTAAGTTGATAAATAGAATCTTACCATTAGTAAGTTTAAGCGTCAAATAAAAAATATTCTATGTTACAATGTAAGAAAATGAATTCACAGGCGGGAGGTTATTAGTATGACTCAACCGAATTGTACACATACATGCAGTAGCTATCATCGAGCGATTGAATTTATAGGGAAACGATGGATGGGTATGATTATTTATACCTTATTGCCAGGACCAAAAAGGTATCACGAAATTCACACGTCTATCCCAGGCATTTCTGATCGTTTATTAACAGAACGTTTAAATGAACTTGTCAACGCAGGTTTTATCAAGAAGAAATTCATTGATTCTTCTATAAAAAAAGTGGAATATGAATTAACACCAAATGGCATAGCATTTCAAGAAGTCATTAAGTCAATTCAAAAATGGATTGATTTATGTGATTTTGAAAAGACAACATAAGAATAACAACGAAAAAACTAGCTAGAATATTATTCCTAACTAGTTTTTTCACTAAATTTCTATTATCTAGCACTCGGCAATATTTTGTTCAACGCGATCGCTACAATCGCAGCTGTTGCTATTGGAGAGCCGAATAAATATTGTACAGTTGTTGGTAAAGTATATAAGAAATCCTTTGGAAGTAATGTTAGTGCTAGCGTTAAAATCATTGGAACTGCAATAACATACATTTCTTTTTCACCAATTCGTTCATTTTTGATGACTTGCAAACCGCTAATCGCGATAATACCACAAACGATAACGAACACACCACCAATTACCGCTGATGGAATGGCCGAGATTAAGGCAGCCAGCTTACCCGAAAATCCGAATAATACAAACCACATTCCTGCGGCTATAAAAACACGGCGACTTGCAATACCTGTAATTGAAATAACACCTGCATTTGTTGAATATCCTGTTACCGGTGTAGATCCTATTAAAGAAGCAGTTAAGCAACCAATCCCTTCACCAATAACCCCACGATTTATTTGTTTGTCTGTTAATGGTTGATCAATGACATTACTAACAGCAAACCAAGTCCCTGTCGTTTCAGCCATCAGTACAATATAAATAATGACCATCGTGATAATAGCGGAAATATTAAAAGTGAAACCAAAGTCTGCAAAAGGAATTTGCGGCATGCTAAACCATTTTGCTTGCGAAACAGCCGATAAATCTAATACACCCATAAATTTAGCTACAAGGCTCCCTACGATTAACGCAATAAGGACTGATCCAATACGGAATACGCGACCTTTTCGACCAAAGAAAGAACCTAGCATAACGCAAATGATTAATACAGTAGCTGTAATTAGTGCTAAATAGACGTTTTGGTTGATTGTAGCACCTGCACCGTTATAAATATTACTACTTAAACCGACCGGCATTAATGCAAGGCCAACGACAAAGATAATTGTACCTCCAACGATTGGCGGAATGAAAACTTTCACAATCTTATTGAAAAGACCTGTAAAGCCTAAAAGAATGACTAAAATAGCTCCTACTAAACTTGCTCCTAACACAGTACTCCAACCAAGGTCGCCCCCACCGCTAGCAGCATAAATACCGACGATGGCACCAATTGGTACGTAAGACGGGCCTTGCGCAATCGGTAATTTCATACAGAAGTAAGTTTGAATAATTGTTGCAACCCCCGCTGCAATAAATGTCGCTTGAATTAGTGCTGTTGATTGCCCTGATTGTAAACCGATTAACATCGCAATAAGGAAAGGTACTACATAGACGTCCATTGCCATTACATGTTGTAAACCTAGTAAGGCTGTTTGACCAAATGAAACTTTTTCATCGGGTAACACGGTTAATCTTTGGCTATTGCTTTTATCGTTAGCTTGCATGTTATTTTGCGTTTCCACTGAATTGCACACCTCTAAGTTGTAGTTTGTTTAATTAATTCTGTTATGAACTTTATTTCCTTGCACCCATACTTCACGAATGTTTTCTGGTCGTACAAGATACATTATTTTTTGAAAAATATCACTTAAATCTTCATTCGCATCAAAGATCGGTAGTTTTGCAGATGGTATTTTTGTATCGATTATTTGGACATCCCATGTATAGTTTTCCTGTAAACGACCGATTGGCAAGCTTAAACTTTCCCCACCACCAGAAGTTGCTAAATAAAATGCTTCATTAATTGTCACACGTGAATTTGGTAAACCGCGCTTGTCAGCAGAAAGATTCGGGTCTACACCGTCCTCTAACATTCTAGATGACATGACCGTTTGGCGCGCATTGTCGTAAAGGCTTGGTGAAAAACCACCTGAAACATCTGTGCCTAAACCAATATCAACACCTTTTTCATGTAGATGTGCAACCGGAAGAACACTGTTGGCAAAGTAAGCATTCGAAATCGGACAATGACCAATAGCCGTACCGGTTTCGGCAAAAAGTTGTGCATCCTCATCGTTTAAGAAGTTACAATGTGCCATAACCGCTTTGTCGCCCAATAGACCGAAATCATTTAATGCAAACGCATCATTTTTATTGAAGCGCTCTTGTACGTAACTATGAGCCCAATCACTTTCACTGCAGTGAGACTGAATATGTGTATCGTACTTCGCAGCTAATTCCCCTAACCCTTTCAAAGCACCATCCGTACAACTTGGGATAAAGCGTGGTGTAACAACTGGATAAACCCCTTGTTTCGTCGATTTTGCTAATTCTTTAACAGCTATAATAAATTCCTCGGTATCCGCTAATGCCGTTTGCGTATTCGCATCACGGTAAAATTCTGGTGTTTGTTCAGGATCATCCATCACAACTTTCCCTACTAAACCACGTTGACCTTTTTCTGCACAAATTTCAGCTAATAATAAGCTCGCTTCTTTATGAACCGTTGCAAAATAAAGTGATGTCGTTGTGCCGTTTGCTAATAACGTATTAACTAAGTCTTCATACACTTCCTTGGCAAAATCTAAATCCGAAAACTTAGATTCAATCGGGAACGTATACGTATTTAACCAATCATACAAAGGAATGTCTAATGCAGTTCCAGATTGTGCCCATTGTGGTGCATGGACATGTAAATCGATAAAGCCTGGTAAGAAATACTGTCCATCTGCTAATTGATGAAAGTTTTCTTTCTCTTGGTATCTATTTAATAAAGATTGATAGTCCACATGCTCTGGTGCAACGGCTTTTTCAATCATTCCGTCCGCATTAATACAAAACAGATAATCTTTTAAAACTAGTACTTCTTTAGGTGACTTACTTGAAAAAGCAGTCCCTCGGAAAATTTGCGTATATTCAGACATAAAATCCACCTTAATGTTCGTATTTAATGAATAATAGGGATTATTATAGGTCATAAAGATTATTAAGTCTATATAAAATACGAATATATTAATGAAATTATTAAAAATTTGCGCAAGGCATTGGCTTGTATTGATAGAAAATATATTTATTTGAAATAAAGTTGTAAAATTCCATTCGCAGGAGTGAGAATTCCCACCATTACATGTTTACAGTATTTATTAACCTAACTTTTATAATAATGACAAAAGAGGAGGTGTAATAATATGGCGCAAGAAATTCTTTGTGAAGTGAAGAAATAGATTGCAGAACATTTACTCCAACAGAGCACTAACTTTCTTAGGGGATTTTAATATTCACCTAATTTAGCACCCCGAAATGGAATATCACCTATCAGTATCCTTATATTAGGGGATTCTTATATTTATATATTAAAATAATATCCTTTTTTACTACCCTATAACTATTCGATGCCCTATAAACATAATTAACTAAAGCTTTTCGTATAATCCTTGTTTGTAAAATTAGCCAATTTATCCTTATTGGAAGGTGATTTTTTAGTGCTAACTGTTCTTTGGAAATAATATTTATTATGCTATTCTTTAAGGTAGCATAATTGAATAGGCAAACCTAAAGAAATTTAGGGACGCAAAGCTATAGGGACTACCGTAATTGATTTATTTACTATGTCAGCCAGTTGCCGAAGAGTACAATCTACTTTTTGTTTTTAAATCTCCCATAAAGCTTTTTTATGGGCATTTTTTAGAGAAGATAAACACTCTTATTAGGGTGTTTTTTTTATGTTCTTTTTAGGAAAAATCAGTAGGAGGAATTGATTATGAAAGTAATAAAAATTGCAACAGCTGCTGCTATGGCTTTAAGTTTAGCTGGCGCACCAATCAATGTATTAGCAAGCCCATTTCAAGAAAAAAGGGTGATGACAGCTTCAGTTGGAAAAACAACTACACAAGCAAATATTGCTCATGTTCGTAAATTTAATTTATATGGGACTGACTTACTAAATACATATAATGAAGTTTTTAAAATGACAAACGCCAATATCGCATC
This sequence comes from Solibacillus cecembensis, assembly GCF_001439635.1. GTDB lineage: Bacteria > Bacillota > Bacilli > Bacillales_A > Planococcaceae > Solibacillus > Solibacillus cecembensis. Next base: position 102,302 of record NZ_LMBZ01000006.1, read on the forward strand.
CATTACAAACAACGGTGGCAACTACCCAGGCTCCCCTCTTGCACAGGCAATTGATGGCGATAATAACACGCATTGGGAAACGAACAGAGATAATAAAACAACATTCACGAATGAGGTAAACTTTACATTCAACGAAATAACTTCATTAGATCGAATTGTTTATGCCGCCCGTCAAATAAGTGCAAAAGGTAAAGGTTTTGCACAACAGTTTGAGATTTATAGCTCCAACACAGATGAAGGCGATAACTTTACACTCGTTTCGTCTGGTGAGTATACAGGTTCAACGGGAGATATTGTTGAAATCCAATTTACACCGACAGAATTTAAGCGTTTAAAATTTGTCTTTACAAAGGCAAACCAAAATTGGGCAAGTGCTGCAGAATTCCAATTTTATAAAGAAGACCAAGTTTCTAATAATATGAAAAACTTATTCACAGATGATACTTTTAGTGCGGTTAGTAAAGAATTTAATACACTCGAAGCATTACACCAATTAGAAACAGAAGTAAATGACCATCCACTATATCCCCTATTTAAAGAAGATATAGAAAATGCAAAAGCCATTCTTAATCAAAATGAAGTTCAAACAACTACAGCTGCAACAAAAACATTTGATCTTTATTCAAATGAAAAGTATTCAAAATTATTTAAAATGGGTTCTGAAAATATCCTAAGTATCCGTAACAATGCAGGGCATTGGAGTTCTGCTGTAATTGGAAATGCCATTGATGGCAACTTAGATACTTATTGGGAAACAAATAGAGGCAACTCCACTCAATTCACGAATGAAGTAGAACTTGAATTTAAAGATGCGGTCAAATTAAACCGAATTATATACGGGGCAAGAAATTCCGACCGCAAAGGGTTCGCTGAAGAGTTCGAAATCTATGGTTCTCAAACGTCTAAAGGTGATACTTATCGGCTTGTAGCTACTGGGAAACATAACGTCATTACTGGATTAGTAGAGGCTAAATTTGAACCAACTACATTTAAACGAGTGAAATTCAAGTTCAATAAATCCACTCAAAACTGGGCATCTTTAGCAGAAATCGCCTTTTATAAAGAAGATACATTAACAGAGCAAATTAGCAATATTTTCACTGATGGAACAATGAGTGAGCTCGTACCACAATATAATCATGTACAAGCAATTAATGAACTCGATGCAAAAGCTAAAAATCACCCATTGTATTCAACATTAAAAGCTCAATTAGAGATAGCTAAAAACATAATCGCTAACCCAACAGATATAAAAAATAGCGTATGGTCATTAGAAAGCAGAGGCGATTCGATAAAAGAATCCCAAAAAAGACGTGTTTGGAACTTCCAAGATTGGCAACCTACTGGATTAGCCGTTAAGTCAGGACAAGAAATAAACGTTTTTGTTGATGTTGCTTCTGGTGAACCTACACCGAAATTAGTATTTAAACAAATGGAAAGCAAACACAATGGCAATATGGATATACCGTTAAGTCCAGGAATGAATAAAATCATTGTACCTGAACGACCTGATGATGAAATCAAACCAGGCGTTGCAAAAGCAGGCGTATTGTATACAGTGAATCCATATACAGCTGAAGAACAAGGTAGAGAACCTAAAATACGTATAGAAGGTGCATTTTCATATCCACACTTCATTAAAGGTGTAGATAATGATGCTGAAGTATTAAAAGAACTAGAAGAATATGTTGAGCTAATAAAAGTAGATCCTACATTACCGAATGCATTTGAAGTGTTTAGCGATAAGGCTTTAGTCAACGTAGAGGCAACATATGCGCTAAATTGGTTTAAAGAAAATAACCAATTACCTAGTGAAACAGCGGATAAATCGGATGAAGTACTAAAAGAAACGATGAAATTCTGGGGCTTTGATAATTCTTCAGAAATAAATTCTGACTTCGATTATCGTTACGTTACAATGGTTAAGCATCTAACTGGTGGTGCATTTATGAATGCGAATAATGGGATTACAGGTATTCGCCCAGGTCAACAAGGTGGCGCACTGGATGTTAACATGGGTTGGGGATTTGCTCATGAAATGGGGCATAACTTCGACACAACAAATAGACGAATTGTAGAATCATCAAATAATATACTGCCATTACATTTCCAACGAATAAATGGGGTTGCAACGAAAATAACGGAGCAAAACGGTTGGGATGCGGCGATTCTTCCTAAAGTTGCGCTTGATGATTATTCACAGAATGAACTTTATCCAGGTGATGACTATATGCAGCTATCACATATCGCACCGTTATGGCAGTTACAACTATATGATGAAACGTTCTATCCAAGATTTGAACAAGGATTTAGAAGTACTTCATTTACTGGAGGTAGCCGAGAACAAATTCACCAAGAATGGGTGAAAGTCTCATCGGATGTATTACAATTTGACTTAACGGAATTCTTTGCAAGACATGGTATCCGTGCAAGTGATGAAGTGAAAGAATACACGTCTAAATACCCTAAACCTACTAAAAAATTATGGTATATGAATGATAATGTATATTTAGATAACGGTGAGAAATTTACCGAAGATGTAAAATATTCAGCTACAGTAAGCAAAAATTCGAATCAAGTAACATTAAATTTTGAAATGAATAAAAAAAATATTAAAAACACATTAGGCTATGAAATTATAAGAGATGGTGAAACAATTGGATTTACTTCTGGAAATGTATTTGTAGATAAAAATGCAGATCCAGACATCAACTATTCTTATGAAATCAGTGCATATGATAAAAAACTAAATCCAGCAAAATCAGTGAAAACAAATGCCTTTACACCAGCAATATCTGTAGAAAATTATGTCACGTTAAAATTACATAGTGAGTTTAATCCAATGGACTATGTGAAAGCTTTTAGTTATAAAGGTGAAGATATAACACAGGACGTAAAAATTAAATCGAATACTGTTGACGTTACTAAAAAAGGAAACTATGAAGTCGTATATGAAGTAACAAATTCGGACTTAGTAGAATCAAAAACAATAAATGTTACGGTAACAAGTGATTTTGCATATATTTCTGATTTAACTGCTCAATCTGCAAAGGTTGGTTGGGGTTCATTCCAAAAAGATAAATCGGTATCTGGTGGAACGATTACTTTAATTAGACAAGGAATTGATGCAACTTACGCTAAAGGTATTGGTGTTCATGCGAATTCAGAAGTGGTATATGATATCGAAGGAAAAGACTTCAACTTCTTTGAAAGTTATATCGGCATTGACCAGGCGATGAAAGAAAAAGGCTCATCTGCAACATTTGAAGTGTGGGTAGATGGTGAGAAGAAATTCGAGAGTGGCGTATTCAGATCGGATACAGAACATGATTTTGTCAAAATTCCTGTAACTGGAGCAAAAGAAATAAAACTAATCACTACGGATGCAAACAATGGGAATGGTTCGGACCATACCGTATGGGCTGATGCGAAGTTTACGCAAGATTCTAGTAACCCTACATTAACAATCACGAAATCAACGGCAACTAAAGTAGGAGTTCCTATTGACTTGACTGGTCAATATACTGCATTTGATGCAGAAGATGGCGATTTAACACATGCTGTACAAATGACAGGAGCCGATCAAGTAAACTTTGACCGCGCTGGGAAATACGAACTTACTTATACTGTGACGGATAACGATGGAAACGAAACAACTGCGAAAAGAGCAATTTCTGTCGTAGATATGGATGATTTCAACTATTTATCTAATTTCGATTGGAAATCTACTCAAAACAGCTATGCCGCTCCTAAGAAAGATATCTCTATGAGCGCAAAAACTTTACGTTTAACAGCTGAAGATGGTAGCGAAGTCGCTTATGAAAAAGGGATTGGCGCACATGCTAATTCAACAATTGTCTATGATTTAACGGATAAAGATGCTGATTACTTTACTTCATTCGTTGGTGTAGATCGCCAAATGTATGGTACTGTTGGCTCCGTTATATTCCAAGTGTTTGTTGATGGAGAAATGCAATTCAACAGTGGCTTAATGAACTCTAGAGATCCTCAAAAGTTCGTGGAAGTTAATATTAGTGGTGCTCAAGAATTAAAGTTAGTCGTTACTGACGGTGGTAATGGAATTGGCTCTGACCACGCGACATGGGGAAATGCTAAATTGCATTTCGCTAACGCAGATAGAGTATTTATACAAGATTTAGTAGCGACTATTGAAGAAGCGAAAACAATCAACTCTGAAGATTACACATCAGAGAGTGTAGCTGATTTACAAGTAAGCATTGCACAAGCAGAAGAAACGCTTGCTAATAAGCAAGCTACTCAAGCAGACATTGATCAGGCAGTAGAAATATTAACACAAGCAATCGACGCATTAGTAGCAATTGACTTCGATCAAGTTATTACGATTCAAGACAACACGCTAAAAATAGCGATCCAGCAAACGCTTGGACTTACAGATGAAATTACATTACGTGATATGCACAATCTTACAAGCTTAAGTAGTCCAGGCGCTCATATCACAAGTCTAGATGGCTTACAACACGCAAAAAATTTAGTTTCACTAGACATTTCAGGAAATTCAATTACTGATTTCTCGCCATTAAAAGAGCTAAGTAAATTAGATGACATAAACGCGCATCCACAAATTGTCGAAGTAACAAGTTTAACCGGACCTGTATTGACAGTGGAAAACTTAGTAAAAGGCTTAGACGGCAACTATTTAAACCCATATCAAATCGGTTTAAGACATATGAAAACAGGCAAAGAAATCTTTGTCGAAGTTGATCAGCTTGCACCAAATGCAGAACAGTTTACAATCGATCTTTCAGAAGAGGATTCTGGCATTTATATGCTTGTTATTGCCTATACATTAAAAGATGAGGACCTTATCCAATTAATGTATTTCGTAGACAATCCAACATTAATACAAGATGAACAGAGCAAATCATCTGAAGATATTTCTGAAGTTGTTCCTGAAGAAGTGATGGAGCAAGATGAGGAAGTTTATGAAAAATTGGATGAAAAAGAGTAAGAAATAAAGTATTACAATAGGCATGTTCTGTTCATATCGAACCGAACATGCCTTATTTTTTTTCTAAAATTAAAGCTATTAAACTACCAAGGCACACTATTAAAATATCCCCCTATTGTATTGTTTAAAGTTGCCAACTACTGGTCGAACACTTAAAATAGGATAGACACAAAATAATACGTAATCCATCGTGTATTCTACTTGTCAGAAACTAATTTATAGTCTCGCAATACTTACCCCCTACCTCGCTTGTCATCCTGTAAAAGTTTTAACTTCAATGTAGGAACAATTAATAAGACCTCTACTAACAACCTTTAAAATAAGAAAGTTGTTAGGGTCATTTTAGTTTTTTTACTTATTTATTGAGCGATATATAAATGCAAAGTTATTCCTTACAATGTGATATAAGTAAGGTTTTTTTGGGTAACAATTTTAATTATGAGGTGAAATGATGAAATTATTAAAAAAAATCGCGTTCATTACGCTTATTGCTTCTCTTTTGTTAGCGGGATGCAGTTCTTCTAAAGATAAGAGCAATAAACATAACGAAAGAAATAAGGACGAACTTGTGTTAGCTTTTGACTCTGAGCCAGAAACTGGGTTTGATCCAACAACCGGTTGGGGACGTTATGGATCACCGTTATTCCAAAGTACGCTACTAAAAAGAGATGACAAACTTAACATTGTCAATGATCTTGCAACGAGCTATGAAGTTAGTGAAGACGGTAAGGTTTGGACGGTGAAACTACGTGAAGATGTAAAATTTTCTGATGGTGAACCATTAACGGCAAGCGATGTTGTATTTACATTTGAAACTGCTACAAACAATGGGTCAGTTGTAGACCTTAATGGTATGGAAAAAGTAGAAGCGGTGGATAACTACACCGTAAAATTTACACTTAAAAAAGCACAATCTACATTTGTTAATTCTTTAGCCGCAACAGGTATTGTCCCAAAACATGCCTATGGTGCTGACTATGCCGAGAAGCCTATAGGTTCAGGACCATTTGAACTTGTTCAATGGGACAAGGGACAGCAATTGATTGTAAAAGCTAATCCGGAATACTATGATAAACAGCCGAATTTTAAAAAGATAACACTCTTATTTTTAAATGAAGATGCAGCATTTGCAGCTGCACAAGCAGGCACCGTTGATCTTGCGTATATTCCAGCAGCATTTAGTAATCAGAAAATACCTGGAATGAAATTAGAATCAGTACAAACAGTAGATAATCGCGGAATTGTCTTCCCGTTTGTAAAATCTGGTGGCGCAACAGCAGATGGTTTACCTATTGGGAACGATGTAACAGCTGATCCGGCAATTCGTCATGCTATTAATATCGGTGTAGATCGTCAAGCATTAGTCGATGGCGTTTTAGAGGGCCACGGTACCCCAGCTTATACGTCGGTGGATGGCTTACCTTGGTGGAATCCCGATACAATCATTAAAGATGCTGATTTAGAAGGTGCAAAGACATTATTGAAAGAAGCTGGATGGAAAGATACAGATGGAGATGGCATCTTAAATAAAGGTTCTTTAAAGGCAGAGTTTACTCTATATTACTTAGCTAATGACGCAATTAGACAATCTCTAGCTATTTCTGTTGTTGATATGATGAAACCATTAGGCATTAATATTAAGTTAGAAGGCGGAAGCTGGGATATGATTGCTAAAAAAATGTACTCAAATCCAGTTTTAATGGGCTGGGGTAGTCATGACCCGCATGAAATGTACAATATTTATAGCGGGGAATCTGCAGGAATCGGATATTACAATACAGGGTTTTATGAAAACAAAACAGTAGATGACTATTTTGCAAAAGCGCTTAGTGCTACTAGTGAACAAGATGCCATTGAGTTTTGGAAAAAGGCACAGTGGGATGGCACAACTGGTTTAAGTGCAAAAGGTGATGCTCCGTGGGCTTGGTTAGTTAATATTGATCATTTGTACTTAGTGAAAGATGAACTTGATATCGGAGATCAAAGAATTCACGTTCACGGGCACGGTTGGCCAGCTACAGATAATATTGTGGAATGGAAATGGGCTAACTAACTGTGCGTAAATTTAATGGCGGCAAGCTTGGATTATTTATATTAATGAAAAGCGTAAGAATGGTCACGTTATTAGTGGCCATTTGTTTAATTTCCTTTCTATTAGTAAAAAACTCTCCGATTGATCCAATTCAAGCATATATTGGCGCAGACATGTTGAAGGTAGGTCCTGAACAACGGGAAAAGATAGCCGAGTATTGGGGATTGGATGAGCCAGTTATAGTGCAATTTTTTAACTGGGGTTCAGCTGTACTTGCAGGAGATTTAGGCACTTCGATGATCTATCGACAGCCAGTAATTGAAGTGATTGGCGAACGTTTTTTCAATTCCTTAGCACTTATGTTATCGGCATGGCTATTATCAGGTGTCGTTGGCTTTGTGATGGGTGTTGTAGCAGCGATGAAAAAAGGTACTTGGATTGACCGTATCATCAAGTGGTACTGTTTTACATTAGCTTCAACCCCCACTTTCTGGATGGGTCTCCTTGTTCTAATGGTTTTTGCTGTATGGCTAGGATGGTTCCCTATTGGAATGGGCGTTCCTGCTGGAGTCTTAGCAGAAGATGTTACCTTGATGGACCGCATTCAACATCTTATTTTACCAGTATTGACACTTAGTATATTAGGTGTTGCAAATGTAGCGCTACACACACGACAAAAACTGATTGATGTCATGGCGAGTGATTATGTGTTATTTGCTAGAGCAAGAGGCGAAAAGGGTTTTGTATTATTTTGGCGACATGGATTACGTAATGTTGCATTACCTGCGATCACATTACAATTTGCTGCTTTTAGTGAATTGTTTGGTGGTGCCGTGCTAGCTGAGCAAGTATTTTCTTATCCAGGTTTAGGACAAGCAACGGTAGAAGCAGGTCTTAGAGGGGACGTCCCCCTTTTATTAGGACTCGTAATATTTAGTACGATTTTTGTTTTTGTCGGCAATTTATTAGCGGATTTGAGCTATCGTGTATTAGATCCACGGACTAGAGAGGTGAGGAAATAATGATTAAGAAATTTCCTCTAAACCGAAAGCAACGAACTTTAGTGAAAATAATTATTTCAATTATTTTCTTAGTTACCGTTATATTGGGCGGTGTTCTATTAGATGAGGATAAAATTGTAACAAATTTAAGTGAACGAAATTCCGCTCCATCGTTAGAGCATCTCTTTGGTACGGATTGGTTAGGGCGAGATATGTTTACAAGAACCGTAATGGGGCTTTCTTTAAGTATCGGCGTAGGATTAATTGGAGCAATAGGTAGTGCTTCAATTGCTTTACTACTAGGTATGGCTGCAGCAACGATGGGGAAAATGGCTGACCGAATTATTTCGTGGGTCATTGATCTGTTTCTAAGTGTGCCACATCTTGTAACCCTCATTCTTATTGCTTTTACGCTTGGTGGAGGGTTTAAAGGCATTGTTATCGGACTTACCCTTACACATTGGCCGAGCCTTGCGCGTGTTATTCGGGCAGAGGTGATGCAAATTCGTTCAGCTGAATTTGTTCAAGTGTCGCAGAAAATGGGGAAATCTCGATGGTGGATTGCCGTACATCATATTCTTCCGCATATCGTTCCACAACTGCTCATTGGTTTTATGCTACTATTCCCTCATGTTATTTTACATGAAGCGGCAGTAACATTTTTAGGCTTAGGTTTATCACCACATGAGCCAGCAATCGGTATTATTTTATCGGAATCAATGAAATATTTATCTTCTGGTATGTGGTGGCTTGCTTTCTTCCCAGGGCTTTGTTTGTTAATCGTTGTGAGAACATTTGACCAGATTGGGGAAAATTTACGCGTGCTCATGGATCCTACTAGAAATCATGATTAGTCACGAATACTATTAGGAGGTGTGAACGAATGTCTATTCTTGAGGTAGAAAATCTATCTGTATCTTTTAAATCATATACAGATGGATTTAAAGAAATTAATCATAAAGTTATATCGAGTTTAAGTGTAGCGCTCGAAGCTGGTGAAATTCTAGCTGTTGTTGGTGCAAGTGGCTCGGGGAAAAGTTTACTGGCACATGCCATACTAGGAATTCTTCCAAGCAACGCAAGTATAAGTGGCTCCATCAAGTATAAAGATGAAGAACTAACAGCTGCTCGTCTAGCTACATTAAGAGGTAAGGAGCTGGCCCTTGTTCCGCAATCCGTCAACTTTTTAGATCCATTAATGCGTGTCGGGAGCCAAGTTCGTACAGCTGCTAATGGCGGAGATGCTGTATCGGCGCAACGTAAAGTCTTTGAACGTTATCACCTTGGAAAAGAAGTGGAAAATATGTATCCATTTCAACTTTCAGGTGGGATGGCGAGAAGGACGCTTTTATCAACCGCTATGGTAAGTGGCGCAAAAGTAATTATTGCAGATGAGCCTACGCCAGGACTCGATCCGGTTGTAATCAAGGAAGCGTTAAGCAACTTTAGGGAATTTGCTGATAACGGATGCGCGGTTATGCTTATCACACATGATATTGAATCGGCTCTTCAAATTGCAGATAAAATCGCTGTATTTTATGCTGGAACGACGGTAGAAATCGCTTCTGTAAAGGACTTTGTAGGTAAAGGCGAGGCGATACGACATCCTTATACGAAAGCATTATGGAGAGCGTTACCTCAAAATGAATTTATACCAATTCCAGGATCGCAACCGCACCCAAGCTCATTGCCATCAGGATGTTTGTTTGCACCACGTTGTGAAATGGCAACACCGGAATGCGAGCAAGCACAACCTGAAATGCGAGAACTTAGAGATGGAATGGTGAGGTGTATTCATGCAACTTGAAGCAAAAGACATTGGGTTCCGATACGGTGACGGTCCATGGTTATTTCAAGGAGTCAATATAACGCTAGAGCCTGGAGAAATTGTTGGAATTACGGGTCCAAGTGGACGTGGGAAAACGACTTTTTGCCGGATATTAGCGGGTTTTGAATCACCGATTGAGGGAGCTGTGCATATGAATGGTGCTCCATTACAGAAAAATGGGTATCATCCTGTTCAAATGGTTCTTCAGCATCCTGAAAAAGCGATTAATCCAAGATGGAAGTTGCACCAGATTCTTAATGAGGGATATCAACCTGATCAAGAATTATTAAACTTATTAGGGATTGAGCAAGAGTGGCTAACACGCTGGCCTCACGAGTTATCTGGGGGCGAATTACAGCGCTTTTGTGTCGCTAGAGCATTAGGACCGAATACGCGTTTTTTAATTGCAGATGAAATGACGACAATGCTCGATGCAAACACGCAGGCTCAAATTTGGCATGCCATCATGGAAATCGCCAAAAAGAGAGAAATGGGCATACTTGTTGTTACGCATGAATCGAAACTAATGCAAAGACTTTGTCATCGTGTGATCAACTTTAATGAATTCGATTAAAAAAGGAGGTTTCTTTAAATAGAAACCTCCTTTTTATATTATTTAGTTTTCGTCTTTACTATCCTGTTCTTGCTCTGCTACTTTTTCATGAATTTCAGATTCAATTGCTTGTACAAGTTCATCCTCTAGTTTTTGCTGAGGCTGTGGATGGAACCACTGGATTTCTCCCTCATGAACAAATCCATTGTACGACTCACCTTGTACTTGCAAAGAAAAATGATGACGTTCATGTATCCGGTCTTCGAAAGCTGGTTTTATTTCAAGATCTTTAATCTCTTTTGAAATACCATGAAGTCTCATCGTAGATTGAATAGTAGCTTCAATTGAGTCCACTTTGCTTTCACCGATTAATTGTCTTGGATGAGGATGGAGCCAAAGAATTTCATCCTCATGAAAATGTCCCTTGAATTCGTCCCCATCAATCTTAAAAGTAAAGGCAAGTCGTTCATGAACACGATTTTCAAACACTGTTTCAACTTCAAAATCTTCAAGTTTGGGTTTTGCATTCTTATTATCAGGCATACTTTTTCCCCTCTCATGAAAGTTTTTATTTTTGGTTAACCATTTCAATGACCATCGTGCATGGGCATTAATATTTCCGTAAAGAATTTGGTGTACGATTTAGCCATTTTTCGCTAATTAATTTATGACAATTATTTAAAATCCGCTCGATAACTTGGGTAGAGTTTGCTAGAATACGTATGCTAAACCCTGATACGGCTAGCTTCGAAATACCCGCTTTAAAATCGGCTTGTTCCAGTTGAATCGCTTCGTATAATTCATCAATAAACGCATTATTTGTATATTCACTAACTACAAGCATCGAACCTAAATGCGTATACCCTTCCATAAATCCTAGTCCAGACACTGATTGCTGTTTCGGCACTAACTTAATATGGTCAAACACACCAATTTGTCCGTCTACATAAATCTCGCTAACTAACTGAATGGTATCATAACTGAATTTCCCGCCACTTGGCGACCAACCAGGCGTAAGGATATCTGTAGAAAGAAACGTCGCGCCACGATCCATATGCACCACATTTTTCTGCTTGTAATGTGCATTTTCATAAGCAATGAGAGGATCTGGTAGGTATTCTAAATAGCTGTCTTTTTTTAAGTGAATCGTTGTTTCTTGATAGGCATGGCTTTTTGGTGTTTTATATACTTTTGTTGCAGATTGTGTAGTTAATGTAACTTTCGATCCTTCATCTGCTGTGAACTCCAGTTTGTATCGATCACCATCTAAATAGCCACCACCTGGATTTAGAAGATAATAGCAAACTTGTCCCGAATCATCCAAGTAAATCGGTCGCATCACTTTAAGTGCGCCTTGAAAATACACCCTTTTTGCAACGGTTTTTCCTTTTCGATCTTCGAGGTCCAAAGATAAAGAGCCAGTCCAATTGGTCATATTAATCTAATCCTTTTAGTAAAGCGTGCTGCTTAATCCATTCAATTACTTCTGGAAGACCATCATCATTTTTTAAGTTTGTAAACACGAAAGGTTTATTACCGCGGAATACTTTCGTATCCTCCGCCATTACTTCAAGGCTCGCACCAACATATGGAGCAAGGTCTGTCTTATTAATGATAAATAAGTCAGATTTAATCATCCCCTGTCCACCTTTACGAGGAATTTTTTCCCCTTGCGCAACGTCGATAATATAAATAGAAAAATCAACTAGCTCCGGGCTAAAAGTAGCTGCAAGATTGTCTCCACCACTCTCAACAAAGATTAGTTCCACATCAGGATGACGTTCTACTAATTCATCAATGGCAGCAAAGTTCATAGAAGCATCTTCACGAATAGCAGTGTGAGGGCAACCGCCTGTTTCAACACCGATAATTCGATCCTCAGGTAGAACACCATTTTGTATTAAAAACTTTGCGTCTTCTTTTGTATAAATATCATTTGTAACAACCGCCATTTTTATTTCATCTTGAAGATGGCGAGTTAGTTTTTCTACAAGCATTGTTTTACCTGCTCCAACAGGTCCTCCAACGCCAATTCTTATTGGTTCCATTAGAACACGTCCTTTTATAATAATCTTTTATGTTACGACATAAATATTCGAATATTTACACGTTCATGTTGCATTTGAGACAGCTCAATTCCTGGTGAAACAATACCGAAATCATCCTTCGATAGTTGCAGGATTTTGTCTACTGCCGCGTTTAATTCTGGTATAAAATTATGAGTAATCATTTGTCCAGCTGTTTGTCCAAGTGGAATTGCACGAACCGCATTTTGAATTTGACTAGAAATAGAAGAATACAAGTAGAAGCGGATCGTATCCTGTTTTTCCACCTCTAGCCCATGAGCTACCATTGTAAATACGATAGCTGGATGGCCAAATGCATTCTTTTTCTTAATTTCCGCTCTATATTGTGAGAGGATCGGTAGCTCGTATAGTGATTCAGTAAGTTTTAGCATGCGATCACCGATCATTTGAGTGCCTTCTCGCGTCTCTCTCGGCAAGTTTTGGACAGTTAATAAACGATCCAAATGCCATATTTCTTGAATATTCCCTTCTGTAAGAGCTTCATAAACAAGGAGAGAAGCTAGCCCATCTGTGTAGATGAGCTGTTCATGTAAATAAACTTTAAGCCACTCAAAAAACGTCTCTTTGTCATAAACTTTATCTTCCTGTATATAACTTTCCAAGCCAAAAGAATGGCTGAAGGCTCCTGTAGGAAGATTTGAATCGCATAGTTGAAACAAAGAGAGAATGTTGTTAGTCATGACTATGGCCTATATGACGGAATGCTTGTTTTACTTTTCGATCTTCTCGTTTATATGGAATTTCCATTTGTTGCAGTAATTCTTCAACTAAATAGTCATACTGAACTAACATATCATTGTCCTCAAATTGGGCAGGAAGATGGCGGTTACCTAATTGGTGAGCGATTGTACCCATCTCCTTAATGTCTCTAGGACTGATTACAATTAAATCATCTGATAATACATCAATGACAATCATATTTTTTTCATCCATGTATAAAACATCGCCTGCTACAAGGTCTTTATGCTCTTTTAAGCGAATGCCTAGTTCATTGCCGTGATCCGTTTTAACACGTTGAATTCGCTTCATTAAATGGGCGCTTTCCAAATATACTTTTTCCATATGACGTTTTTTTATTTCATTTGAATCCATTTGCTCAATATTTGTAACGATTTTCTCTATTATCATAAAATTCACCTCAGAATAAGAAATAACGCTGACCCATTGGTACCGTATCAACCGGATCACATGTCAGCAATTCTCCGTTTATTTTCACTTCATACGTTTGCGGATCAACCGTAATATTAGGCGTTTCAGAATTTAACTTCATATCTTTTTTCGTTAGTGTTCGAATTCCGCCAACTGGTAAAACGATTTTTTGAAGTCCTAATTTTTCATGGACACCTGCATCATAAGCTGCTTGAGAAATAAATGTAGCTGAACTTTTTGCTAATGCTTTCCCAAATTGAGCGTACATTGGGCGATAAATATAAGGCTGTGGTGTCGGGATAGACGCATTTGCATCACCCATTAATCCAGTAACTGCAAGACCGTTTTTAAGGACCATTTCTGGCTTCACTCCAAAGAACTTTGGATTCCAAAGAACTAAATCGGCCATTTTCCCAACTTCAATAGAACCCACATATTTCGAAATACCATGTGTAATAGCTGGGTTAATCGTGTATTTCGCAATATAGCGCTTAGCTCGGTTGTTATCAGCATGCTGACTATCACCTTCTAAGGAACCTCTTTGTTTCTTCATTTTATCGGCAACTTGCCATGTGCGTAATACGACTTCCCCAACACGACCCATTGCTTGGGAATCGGAGCTCACCATACTAAATACACCCATGTCATGAAGGATATCTTCAGCTGCAATTGTTTCTTTTCTAATTCTAGAATCGGCAAAAGCAATATCTTCCGGTACAGAAGGGTTTAAATGATGGCAAACCATAACCATATCAAGATGTTCGTCAATCGTATTTACCGTATAAGGAAGAGTAGGATTCGTTGATGAAGGTAAAATGTTAGAGTAACCTGCTGATTTGATTAAATCAGGTGCATGTCCCCCACCTGCCCCTTCAGTATGATACATATGAAGAACTCGATCTTTTACCGCAGCCATCGTAGTTTCCATAAAGCCGCTTTCATTTAATGTATCTGCGTGCAATGCAACTTGAATATCATATTCATCTGCAACTTGTAGTGCATAGTCAAGAGATGAACCAGTAGCTCCCCAGTCTTCGTGTACTTTTAAGCCGATGACACCTGCTTTTACTTGCTCGATTAAAGGTTCAACAGATGCTGCATGTCCTTTACCTGTAAAACCAATATTAATCGGAAGACCTTCAGCCGCTTCTAGCATGCGGTGAATATTCCACTCACCTGGTGTAACAGTAGTAGCCTTAGAACCAGCTGCTGGACCTGTACCACCACCGATTAGTGTTGTCGTACCAGCTGTTAGTGCTACCTGTACTTGTTCCGGGTTTATAAAATGAACATGTGTATCGATCGCTCCAGCAGTCACAATTAAACCTTCACCGGCAATTATTTCCGTTGATGTACCAATAATGAAATCTACATTATCTGTAATTAATGGATTACCGCCTTTACCAATGCCAAAAATCTTGCCATCGCGAAGAGCTAAATCGGCTTTACAAATGCCTGTATAATCTAAAATAATGACGTTTGTTATAACTGTATCGGGCACACCTTCATCGCGTGTAGCAAGCGGATGTTGACCCATACCATCACGAATAACTTTCCCGCCTCCAAAGACTACTTCTTCACCATATGAAGTGTAATCTTTTTCGATTTGAATAAATAACTCTGTATCTGCAAGACGGACAGAGTCACCAGTAGTTGGTCCGTACATTTCAGCGTATTGCTTTCGGGACATTCTAAAACTCATACTTCATCCCCACTTTCTAATTTGCCGTCAACTTTATTGTTGAATCCATAAATACGACGCTCTCCGGCAAAATCAATTAACTGTATTTCTTTTTCATCTCCAGGTTCAAAACGAACAGCTGCTCCAGCAGGCACATTTAAACGCTTCCCGTAAGCTTCTTTTCTATTAAATAGGAGTGCATCATTTACTTCATAAAAATGAAAATGTGATCCTACCTGAATTGGGCGGTCACCTGTATTTGTAACTGAGATAGTAGAAACAACGCTACCTTCGTTACAAATAATGTCTTCTTCTTTCAAAATATATTCACCTGGTAACACTTAGCAATCCCTCCTATTTATCGTATCGGGCTATGAACAGTCACTAATTTCGTCCCATCTCGGAAAGTCGCTTCAACCTGTATATCATTGATCATTGCAGGTATACCTTCCATCACATCATCTTGCGTCAAAATTGAAGCTCCATATTCCATTAGTTCGGCAACAGTTTTTCCGTCCCTTGCCCCTTCCATTACCTCATATGTGATGAGGGCGACAGCTTCTGGATGGTTTAACTTTAATCCTCTGTCTCTCCGGCGTCTTGCAAGGTCTGCTGCAACCACTATCATTAGCTTATCAATTTCTCGCGGCAATAAATGCATAGTTCATTCCTCCTAATAAAATTTCAAGTAACAATTCTTTACATTGGAAGAAAGGTTATTTTTATTTATCAAAACAAATAAAAATAACCTTTACTTATCCTCTTTAAAAGCCCAGTACTTTAACCTTCCTATAGAATTTTAACATAAATATACATGAAGCAAAAGTTTAACGCAATGCAGAGAATTTCAACATGAAATCCTTTATTATAGTCAGGAAGTTATATGTACCCCTTCATCTGAGGTCTTTTTTAAACTTTTAAAAATCAACTTACACATGTATGAAATCCACTTATTTTATACAATTTTTACTATGGCCTTTTTTAGTTATATTCATAAAATAATGATGATTCCCTTGCAATTTTTTCTCCATACTAGCATGCCCACTGTTACATGTTTATAGTATTAACTCCTCCAAATTTGTTAATAATAGCAAAAGAGGAGGTGATATAGCATGGCTCAAGAAATTCTTTGTGATGTGAATAATTGTACGCATTGGGGTTCTGGAAATAAATGCACCGCAGAAGCTATTTATGTTGTTAGTCAAAAAGGGGATCACGCATCAAATAGTGAGGAAACCGATTGTAAAACATTCACCCCAACACAGCACTAATTTTCTTAGGGTAATCATAATTATGGTTACCCTCTTTTAACACTTTAATAACAAGTGAATCTTATGATAAAGAAGTTGGAAATAACCCGTTTTGGATGCAAAAACTATCCAGAACATTAACTGCAATTCAAAAAGCTGTGCTGAATAGTCCAATGAAAATTGGTTTTTCGGCACAGCTTTGTTATTTTGCACACATAGTTAACAGTAGTTCATGAGTATTTTGGAACGAAGAATCATGTATCTAAATCTTCATCCTTTAATGCCAGTAAGATAGCAAATCCAATCCATACGATCGTAATATCCATAGCGGTCTCTTTCCCATTCCAAATTTGAGATTGCCACATTGCAAACCATTCGCTACCGATTACGATAAAGCCTAAATACCAAATAGCAAATCCAAGCATAAATGCATAAAACCCAAATGATTTAGCTCGGTTAAATTGACGTCCAGTTGCTCGAATATTTTTTAACATATGATATACACCGATGAAAGCAAGTAAACTAAAAGTTCCCTCTGCTATAATTAATCCCCAATAGGCAATCGTATATAAGATCGGACTTTCAATCGCACGCCACATCAAGGCATTCCCTTCAAAAGTTGTATCCATTGAAAGTACATGAAGAACGAATTCATAATTTGAATTATAATCCATTAAATTTCCTGCGAATACAAATAGACCAAAGAGCCCTGCAAGTAATAATACAACTGTTTTTAACAATCTTAATGCAATTGTATTCATAATAATATCACCTTCCGTTATTTTTTATAAACTGAAGTAAGTTATCCATATGCCCAAATTTCCGATTTCCTAAAACATTACTTATGAAATGAACCAACTATTACAGCCCATTATGAGCAAATAAAACTTTTTCTAATCATAAGTCAATCGTAATCGCAACAACATCTTCTTCCTGTAGCAAAGGCAATTTTCAAATTCATTTTTCTCAAAAATGCTACATCGTTTGTATGATTAAATGAGCTCCTTAACGTTTTCCATAAAACCTTTCCCTAAAGAATCGCTTCAGAGTATCATTTAGCTTTTTAATCCTTTAGTTAGTTTCACCTCTTATGCTTAGGAAATAAACCAACAAAAAAAGAACGAATTCCATCATTGGAAACTCACTCTTTTTCATAATGCTATTTATTTCAAGTGTTCTATTGTAATAGCCAATGTGCCCCACCTGTTTTCTTGTTCAGGTGTATAAATTTCATAGGTTCCTTCTACCATTTCCTTCATAGACCAACCTTCACAATCAAAATCTTGAAACGGAATATTTTCATACATCTCTTTAAATGTATCGTATTTCCTCAAATTAGTAACTTGCACTTGTAATGTTTCATTTTGTTCAGGTACT
Organism: Solibacillus cecembensis; assembly: GCF_001439635.1. GTDB lineage: Bacteria > Bacillota > Bacilli > Bacillales_A > Planococcaceae > Solibacillus > Solibacillus cecembensis. The sequence continues at coordinate 120,250 of NZ_LMBZ01000006.1, forward strand.
CTTATGAAATCAATTATATCCCCTATCTTAATTGTTCTCCTCTTCTCATCGTTTAAACGTACCTCAACCGTCTTTTTGCCTTCTTTAATTGCTGTGAAGTATTCTCCATATAGCCCCATTTGATGTACGATTATATTCACCACCTTCGCACAATAAGTGATTCTTAATTAATTTTTTTAAGAGATGAATAAATGAATTCCCCTGATTGAGAATATCCGCTAATATTGACTGGCATTACTAGCTTTCCCTCAGCTCTTTTTAGGAAAAAACGACTTCCCTCATACTTTATGAATGGAATATCTTCAATAATCCCTTTTCCAGTTTCTATCGTTATTTTATCGATTTCAGAATCTGTCACCATTCCAAAATAATAAGCTTCGTTCTCATCGCTTTTTTCCGAAGCGCTCCACGCAATTTGGTTTTCTAATACAGGAGGATACTCAATTGAGGATAAAGTAACATTATTTTTGAATTTCCATGTTCCAAGCCAATTTTGTTGTAATTCCGCAATTGATATAACTTGCTGCATTCTAAATAGTGTTAACCACTTACCGTCAATTTCTCTAACAAAAAGGACTTCCTCTATTGATTCAGACCATTTTCCAGTAATTTTCAATACATCCTTTTCAGTTGGTTGTTGAAAACGATTGTAGGTTATCATTAAAAATATTATTGATATTAGAACAATTCCTAACGCTACTTTTTTCATAATAATCCCCTTTGCTACGTACATTCATTCAATACATATCTTCCACAAAAATAGCAATAATCCTTTTTTAAAATAGCAAAAACGAACTCCCCATCGGAAATCCGTTCTTTTTTCGTCCATCATTTATTTAAGCGCAAGTGAAATAGAATTGGATTCTTGCATAACAATAATATCTTGTTGTTCAGAGTTTCCATCTGTATAGTTTACAATTGCGCTTAGGATTATATCATCTTCCACTACCCAATCATCATGAGGAATGGCAAGTGTGTATTCATATTGATCCTGTTCATTATACGGAACTGTGTAGGTATTTCCGATTTCCTTTATACCTTGATATATATCTGAACCAGGCTCACGAAGCATAATATATATCTTGTCTAATACTAACTGGTCTTTGTTGTTAGCTTCTTCAACTGTAAGTATAACATCCTCTATAAACTTTCCTTTGTTCATCGTATAAGTGATTGATTCAATCTCTTCTCCGGTTAGTTTTAGCTTAACATTTGTAAAAATATAATTAGGTCCGTCTCCACCTACACCACCTAAAGTATCCATTCTGTCTCTAGTTGCCACACCACCTATATTATCCAATCTGTCTTCAGTTCCTAATTCAAACGTAGCTTTTTCTGCTGAAAGATTTGTATGAAGCTGACTATCATCATTTAAGTCTGCATAAGCTGTAATCGTAAAATTTGCAACTTGCAGGTCCCCACTGTTATTGAAATAAGGGATGCCGATTATCATTAACAGGACGATTCCAAATGCACATGCGACAGAAATCCAGCTTTTATAATGAATTTGTTTTGATTTTTTCATTCCCGCATTTTTGCAATTCGCTTTCACACGGTTTTCCATCTCTTTAGACATTTCAATCGATTTAACGGCATGTTTCATTTTATCGAAGTCCATATTCAGTCTCCTTTTCATATCGATTTCGAATCAGTTCTCTTCCACGTTGCAATCGTTTTTTTACTGCCGAAGAAGTAATGCTAAGAATTTTTGCTATTTCATCTACTTTATAACCCTCGACATAATGAAGTAATAGTACAAACTTATGTTTATCCGGCAATTTCATTAAATCGTCGAGCAAACCATAGTTTTCTTCATCTTGACAATATAGTTGCAAATTACTAATATCCATATGCTTTCGAATAAAATTGTACCTTCTCATATTTTTGCAGCGGTTCGTAGTAATTGTAATTAACCATGCTTTCTCATGTTCAGAATCATTAAAAGTTGGGGATTTCGTTAAATATTTTATAATCGTGTCTTGTACAACATCCTCTGCATCCTGCTCGTTGCATAATATGACGAGACATATTCTAAATAGCATATGGCCATATGTATCAACAACTCGTTCTATATCTCGCTCCGCCGACCAAACTAATTGTTGCACCTTCCATCAACTCCTTTCATTTATAACACACTTGAAATTACCATTTGGTGAAGTTTTATGTAAAATACATTTATTACACTAAAAACGATTGTCTATAGAAAATCAATTCAAAAAATATGGTCACGCTAAAATCATTTTGATAAACTTAACGTATAAAGCGAAAACTCTTATCATGACTTGTCTCAACAACAATTACGATATTTTGGTTTTCGCTTTTATTTTACACTCCAATGTAATATTATTGAATTTTTAATAAAATAAACCTAATTTAAAATAATTTAATTATAGTAGAAAAATAAAAGACTAATGGATGAAATGGAGTTGTTGTACTGTGGATAAAAGTAGATTTGAATCAATTCGTATAGAGGATTTTGACATGGATGAGGACTTTTTAGAAGGAGAAATTCGATTAGATGAATGGAATACTTTTTTTAATAAAGAGGATTCCATCTGTTTATCAATTGTACTTGAAGAAGATACTATTTTAGAAGAATTATTGCCAGAACATGTGAATGGTTATAACTATATCCTCCATAATCAATCAAAAATGTTACATGCCATTTTGAATGAACTTTTGAAACAATATCCTAAAATGCAGTTGCAATATGGTTATGACGAAGAAGAAAAAAACGAATATATGCATGATGTTTCACATATTCAAGACTTCTCATCATTACTTTCACCATTGACGATGTATATTTTGGATGTTTCAAGGGATGGTTTGCCGTATATCGGATGTATTTTTTCTTGCAAGTGGGATGATGAACATGCTTTTGGTGCAATGCTTCACAAAGACCGCGTTGTTGAAATCGGTGGAGCAGACACAGCTTTCTTATCTTGGATAGCACAAAATGATTTAGAAAAATATGAACAATAAAGGGCGGGGTAAAAAATGCAGTACTTAAAGTCTTCCAATTTCACTACACATGAAGCAACTTTCCAACAAGCAATTACTGAAATTCAAACAGATCGCTGTAAGTTTATTAAAGAGTACCCTACCACAATTACGTTATCTACAGGGGAAAGTATTTTAGCTGATGCTGCCTTAGAATTTTACTTAAATAATCAACTAAAGACGCCATTTAGTTATACCGATTCCAAAGCTTTTTGTGAAAAAATACGAAAGAAGATAGGATTCGAACCGATTCGTTATACTCTGCAAGTTTGGATTGAAAAAAATATTCAGCAGCCCAATTTCACTACCGAAAAGAAAAATTGGGAAACTACTTATACATTAATAGAAGGAATAGAGCTCTCATATATTCGTGAGGACTTGCTCGATTTTGTGTGCTATGTCGCTGTTTGTTACATGAAGTTTGGCGCTGATTTTGATTCTATTTCAGCAGAGCGACTTTTTAATTTGGTTGAAGCAACTGGATCAAACAAAGTCGCAAATCTTCGAGAAAATGGTTCGGGTGGTCTTTCTTTAAACGAATGTTCTTATCATGACATTGACGTTGATTGTTTTGCGAATGACGCTTTTGCCATTATTAATATTAAAATCAAGAACGAAAAATTGGATGCATATGAAAAGTCTTTAGATTTTATTAACCATTTACTAAATTTAGATTTTCCAAGAAGTTATCAAATTCAATTTTCAAGTTCTATAAATGAATGCTTACCAATTGAAAACTTACCACTTGCGCCTGTTCATCACTTTTTTGCCAATGCCCTCACGTATCCTGAGCTACATCCGAAAATTAAAGTATACGCTGAAAAATCGATGAGAAGATACGCATGGTATACAGATTTAGAAGATGAGAATTGTGCAATGCCTTCCACATTTGCCGTGTTAGGTTTAGGATTAGTTTCCTCAGAATACTGGCCATTAGTACAAACTTATATGGATACTTGCGATGATGAACATTCATCCATCCAAACAGCTTTCACAGCAGAATTCATAAAAAAATTCGGCATTACTTCTGAAACACTACCTATTTTCATTAGTTGTGTGCTTTCTGTTCAGGAACATGAACCTCATGCTATTTTTGAAGAAAAAATGAATCAGAAATCCAATTTGGAACTGCTATTATCATGCAAAAACAATTTTGTGGACTATCTAAGTGAAAGCCAAAAAGAAGCGTGGAAAAATGACCTTGAGGGTATGATTGACTATGTCTGGCAAAACGTCATTTATGCCATTTGGGGCGTTTGTTTTAGTAAACCAGCTACCGAAGTAATTTACCGCGCACCAGAGGAATTAAAACAGCTTTACCGAGAGATATTGCAGTAAGCATATTTCTCTATCGGATGCAAACGATTCGAACAATTAAAAAGCTGTGCCGGAAATTCTATTAGAAATCAGAACTTTCGACACAGCTCTTTTTTTAATCAACCTTTGACATATCTAATGATAAAAACTCAGTCAATTGTTGTTCATGCTTATCGAGAATAATCTGTTCCGCTTTGATACCTTGCTCTAGAAGTACTTCAATATTCTGCACGATGAATTCGTCACTACCAACAACATAGAATAGCCCGTCCTTGTCACTAGCAAGATTTTTTACTTCTTCATAGTAGTCTTTACGGTTATCAACGAATTGTGATGTAAACTTCTTTTCTGGTGACGTTTCAAAAATATCGGTAAATAAGAAATCTTTTGATGAGTCGATGTTTAAGGAATGAATTCCATTGACGTTGTCAGCACGTTTAAAATAATCAAGTGCAAGTGATCTGAAAGTTGCTAGGCCAACACCTGATGACAACAGGTAAATATTTTTCCCTTCTCTTTTCAGCGGTACATTTGTATGTGTTTTAAATATTGCAACTTTATTACCTACTTCTAGATTTTTTAAAATCGTTTTGAACTCCGAGCACTGTTCTTTGATGCGTGTTGTGATTCCAATCGCATCTTCATCCGGTACAGTGGAAATTGACATATGGCGAATCAGGCTACGGTTTGGTTTATCTCCTGCATTAAAACCCTCTAGTGCAAAGTGAGTGTGAGAACCTTCCTCCCATGTAAAGTCACTCGGACGGTCGAGTAGATACGTTTTAACTTCAGTCGTTTCTTCAATAATCTTATTTATTTTCAGCCAATATATTTGCATTATAAATCCTCCTTAATTATTTTTCTCTTCGTTATCTACTATATAATAATTGAAAACGTTTCTCAATTAAGTATATCAAGTAAGCCGATATTATTATTTGTAATATTTTAGCTAATATATCGCTATTGGCCCATATGGACCCTGGAGAATTTCTATTTTCGTTTCAAAAATATTTGTCAAAACTTCTGGGGCCATAATTTCTTCTACTGTTCCAAAAGCTGCAATTTGTCCATCTTTCATAGCACAAATTCTATCAGAATATTTGGCTGCGAAATTTATATCATGCATCACAGTCAAAATAGTTCTTCCAAATTCATTAGCAGCCTGTCTTAAGTGCTCCATCATTTGAACAGAACGAGCAATATCAAGATTGTTCAAAGGCTCGTCCAAAAGTACATATTCAGTCTCTTGGCACAAAACCATCGCAACATATGCCCTTTGCCTTTGACCACCTGAAAGCTCATCTAAATATCTATTTTCTAGATCAGTCAAATCTAGAAAATCAATATACTTAGAAATAATGGTCTCATCCTCTTTCGTTAATCTACCATTTGAATAAGGAAAACGCCCAAATCCAACTAGCTGCCTAACAGAGAGCCTCGTTACAAAATGATTTTCTTGTCGCAAAATAGTAATAATTTTCGCCAAGTCTTTTGACTTAGATTCAGACACATCCATATTCGCCACCATAATTTGACCTTCATCCAAATCCAAAAGTCTTCCAATCATCATAAGTGTCGTAGATTTCCCAGCACCATTTGGCCCAATTAATGAAGTAAAACCTGCTTTTGGTATTTCTATATTCAATGGTCCAATTTTTACGTTATCAGTATACAACTTTCTAGCATTATCAATCTTTATCATAGAGACCTCTTCCTTAATATTACAATTAAAAATAATATTCCACCAAACAATTCAATAATAACTGACACTACAGCTTGAGAATCGAATACATGATACATTAAAAAATATGCACTCGTAAGTATAAAGAACCCTATAGCAAGAGCCATTGGAAAAATATATCTGTGATCATAAGTTGGAGCCGCTTGGTAACTCAAAGTTGCAACTAAAAATCCATAGAAAGTAAGTGGTCCAATTAAAGACGTTGAAATTGCCATCAAAATTGCGACTAATATAAGGGTATAAATTATACTAGATTGATATTTAACGCCAAAAGTAGTAGACACATCTTTTCCAAGTGACAATACATTTAATTTCTTAGAGTAAGCAAAAATTAATATTGCTACAATTATTACCATTGGAATGACAATTGGAAAGTATTCCGCATCTGCATTATTGACAGATCCAAATAATCTTGCCTGTAAAAGATCAAACTCTGACGGCGCAAGAAGCCTTCTCATAAACGTTGATACAGAATTCAGCCCAGTACCAATAATAATTCCAACTAAAAGCATCAGTTGTAAATTCCCATACTTCCCTGAAAGCAACCACCCATAAAGGATCAAACTCATCATGACCATCGCAATAACTTGAAATAGAAATGATCCAATACCACTAAAGCCAATTAATGCACTAGCACCAAAGAAAAACATTGTACTAGTATGAATTGTTGAATAGAGTGATTCAAAACCTAACAGAGAAGGCGTTATAATCCTATTGTTCGTAATCGATTGAAAAGCAACGGTCGATAAACTGTGACAAATCGCTGCAATAATCATTGCCACAAGGGCTACTATCCTTCTCATAACAACTGGGATAAAAGAAGGCGAATCTACTGGAACTGGATTGTTATAAACTAAAAGTCCGTACGAAGAAAGAACACCTAAAGAAATTAATGTTATTAGCAAAATCCAATAACGTTTTTCCTCTTTTTTAGAACGAAAAGCTCTAGCTGATCTCTTTTCATTATGAAGGCTAGTCTCGATTTGGACATTTTCTTTATTTCTATATTCCAATGCGTTCATCTTAGCCTCCTTGGTTTTCTTTGTCTCAATAAAATAGTAGTAAATACGACTGCTCCCACTGTTCCAAGTATTAAAGAGACAGGTACTTCAAAAGGCATAATTATTGTTCGAGAAATTATGTCACAAAGAGTGATAGTACCCATTCCGATCACACAAACCCAAGGCAAATTACTTCTAAGATCATCCCCTCTAAACATTGAAACAATATTTGGGACGATTAAACCTAAAAAAGGTAGGTTTCCAATAACAGCGGCAACAATTCCAATTGCAACAGCAATAAGACCATTAGCCAAAAGAATGAGCCTGTTATAATTTACGCCAAGACTTGTTGCAACATCTTCCCCTAGTCCAGCTAAAGTCAATCGATTTGCATACATGAAAATAAGGATAGTAACAATAACAATGATCCATAAATATTCATATCTTCCAACTTGTACACCCGCAAAAGAACCAACAAACCAACTTTCAATAACTTGTGTCATTTGAAAAAAGAGTCCCATAAAAGTGGACACTGCAGAAATGACTGCTCCAAGCATCAGTCCAATGATCGGGACAATTAAAGACGAGCGAAGTTTAACTCTTCTTAAAAATAAAAAGAAAATCATAGTTCCTATAAAAGAAAAAATGATTGCACCCGTCATTCTAAGAACTAAAGTTGGGGCTGGAAATACTAAATACACAACGAGGAGTCCCAAGCCTGCCCATTCAATTGTTCCTGTTGTGGTAGGCTCTACAAAACGATTTTGTGTTATAAGTTGCATTACGAGTCCTGCCATTGCCATAGCAGCTCCTGTAAGCATTAGTGCAACCGTTCTTGGAACACGAGTGATGAAAAACATTTCCATTCCATCTTCTTGTCCACGTATATCATAAACCCCAGTAAACAGCGATATCGTCCCTAAAATAATTACGACGATAACTGCTAATATAAAAGGTTTTGTCCAAATTTTATTGTAGTTATAAAACTGGGGCTGAGAAAATTTCTCAACCCCGGTTATGACATTTTTCGGCACTATGTTATACTCCTTTACACTACTTAGCTAAAGATTCAGCAATGTTGTCAAATAACTCTATAAAAGTTTGCAGTGATTCATTTGTGTAAGTGTCATTTGGTGCATAAATGATTTTACCTTCAGTCACTGCCTTTGTATTTTGAAGAGCAGGTGAATTATCAACTACATCCTTAGCAGGAATTTTCTCGTCTGTAGAATTTATTGAAGCATCACGATCTAGTACAAATAGCCAATCAGGATTACTCTGTGCAATAGCTTCAACAGAAACTTCATCACCTTGGTGGTTTGTAGAAGAATCTTCAACTTCTAATGCAGGAGTCCATCCAAAAATGTCATACATTGGTCCCCAAACACGTCCAGAGTGTGGAGCTGAAAAACCAATATCTCCTCCAGAAACAATAATACTCATAACTTTATCTTTTCCATTATATGCAGACTTAGCTTTTTCGACAGCTTGATCAAAATCAGCCGTCATTTTTTTAGCCTCTTCATTTTTATCAAAAATTTGTCCCAAAGTAATTGTCGAATCTTTAAGTCCATTTACCAAATTTTCTCCAGGTGAACCAGCTTCCTTAGAAACATCAAAGCTTAGATCAATAACAGCTGCATTTGGTACTAGTTTTTTTATATCTTCATAATAACTACCAAATCTTTGACCAACAATTACAAGTTCAGGGTTTACAGCTGCAATAATTTCAAGTTTTGGTTCACCATGGTTCCCAATATCTTGAACTTTCTCATCAGCTACATATGGTGAATCTGCAGGCATTACACCCTTTGGAACAGCCGCTAACTCAATATCCCAATTAGCTAAAGTTTCAAACGTTCTATTATCTAAAGCAACTACATTTTTAGGATTTACAGGAACCGTAACAGTTCCATGTGCATCAGTGATTTCTACTGTTGTAACCTCTGTAGTTTCTTTTTCTTTCTCCTTAGCTTCAGTTTTAGCAGGTTCATTACTTGAATTTGAACAAGCTGCTAACACCAAAACAAACATTGCCATGATGACAGTTAATTTAAACTTTCTCATATTCTTATACCTCTCTCCTTGTGTGTAAACTTTATAGATTATTGAGTTGATAAAAATACTATCTATGTTTTATTTTTTTGCGCAATTTAAATAATAAATATTTTTTATTTCACATAGTGCACAGTGACGACACAAAAAAATAACAACAACACCTAAGTGATAATGATTATCAATTTCAATAACCTACTTAAGAATACCGAATTTAAAAATATTGTCAACCCCTATAATTTTTACCAAATTATTATTCCATCATTTCAACTGATTTTAAAACAGTATTGCGCTTTCTAAATCCATTACTTCAATACAAGGTTCAAATCTTGCTACACCAACTGTCAAACAACTATTATTACTATCTGCATTGAAAAAAGCTGTGTAGAAAATTCCAATGAAAATTGGAATTTTCTACACAGCTTTTTTATTTTTTAATCAAACCAATTTCAATCACGTGACAGCTTCACAATGGTACATTAGTCATTCTCTATATAAATTCGCAATACTCTTATCAAAAGAATGTCATTATCCCCTGAAGAATATTACCGTTCTCAAACATTTTAATTACATAAAACAATACGGAAATAGCAATGGAAAAAATTGATATCCAACCAGATTTCCTCACGATTTATATATCCTATTCGTTGAAGTAAAACATTTTAACTAATTTGTAATTATTTTTACATACATTCCTTTAGTAGCTTTTTCACATGCTGTTTGGTTCATTTTCCCAACTTCTTCTGAAAGTAAAGATGCTTTAATTAACTCTTTACCATTGAAAACAGCAGGGTCAATCAAACGAATTTTATTTTTTCGATGGAAATCGTAATTAGTTATATCCTCTTGTACTTTCACGTTTTGATTAAGTCTTCTAAAATGTTCTTGTATCTCTTTATCTTTTGATGATTTTATTACTTCAATCAGTTCATCATCTTCCCCAAGAAAGTCATCAAGCTTAATAACCTCTTTGTCTAAAGCTAATCTTAATGTCTTTGCTAAAGTGTCATTGCCATATATATTTAAAGGATCCATAAAGAAGCCAATCACTTCTTTATAATACGTTTCGACAAACCATTCCGCTATTTCAATACTTTGGACATACATTTTTCCTTCAATAACTGTTAAATCACTTAAAAATGTTTGAATATCTTTTAAAGAAATATGCCCATATTCATACATATCTCGTAAAGTAGAATCCACTCTATCTGCACATAATTCAGGGGCAGGCTGTTCAAGTAATGTCCACCTTGAATCATCAAATAATATATCCTCATATTTGTAATGATATTTCTCCAAAATAGTTGGTATTTCAGAGTTTATAATCACAGATTTATAAATTGTCTCATGATAATCCTCCTTTTTATTATCAAAAACAAAATCAACCACATGAGAAAAAGCGGTGTGCGATACATCATGGAGCAATCCAGCAATTTGCTCCTCAATTGATCCACCGAGTTTTTTAATAAGCAGCATTACGCCAACTGAATGATCAAACCGAGTTTCATTCCACTTTTCATTAACTAAATAACTTGCTCCTCCTTGATGAATCCCCTTTAACCTTTGCATAGGTTTACTTGCTATTAAATCTTCTAATACCTTTTCTATTTCAAATTTCCCGTAAATTTTATCTGTAATAATCACACCAATACTCCTTTTCAGTACAAAAGCTTTTTATATTCCCTGATTAAATAAGTGAATGGCATCTGTAAGTACTTATCTATTTAATATTCATTCCAGCTGCAGGACAACCTCAAGACCTGTTGGCTTTTCTCTAAAGGTATCGTTATATTCTCTAAAAACTAATTCAAGTTCCGAAACATCATCTGGTAACGGTGGAGAAACTATAAATTTGTAGGCGTCCGTTCCTATTGAACCTTTTCTACCATCCGCGCGACAATCGTAGTCTCCTTTTAATAACAATTCAAATACACTTCGACGACTATGTATGTCCATCGGTAATTCATCGGTACCATCCCAATCAACATTAAGACGGAGAACGCTGGCATTTTCATACTGTCGAATGAACATTACTGAGTAAAAACGGTCATTTATTTCAACAGACTTTAAAACGGGTATGTGCTTTCGAAAGCCGATTGGATCTACACGCGGTTTAAAGTAGTCCACTAACCTCACAGATCCAAATAATGAACTTAAATATTCTTCGTATAGGTCATATTTTTCAGCCCAATTTGCGATGACTTCTTTTGGTGGAAATCCTGAATAATTATTCGAAATGTCCTTACGTTTTTTTAGCATTTCACAAATTTGTTCATCTATCGAAAAAAGTCTTTCATCATATTTATCTGTTTGGCGTTCAAACGGTGATGGTTGCATTGTTTTCCTCCTCAAATTTCATATTCAAACTAAAACCATACGAAATTGCACCTTTCGTTCAATAACTTCAACAAAGATATCTTTAATCCTTTTTTGAACAACAAAAAAAAACGAATCCCTTAATGGAAATTCGTTTTTTAACTCAAGCTACAGCGATCCCTTTTTAAAAGTAATCGTTTTTCTTACTGCCTCTCGATTTTTGGAGTCAAATACAATTACATCTAATCTATTTTCCCCTTTTAACAGAGTTTGATGCTCTAGCTTAAATGAAAATGGGTATTGGGTACTTTCAGATAAAAATTTATTATTTAATTTATACACTACTTTGCTAATGTATGGGTCATATGTTTTTATAAAACCTTGGCCCGTAACGGTTTGTTTCACACTTAAACCTTGCAGTGAAACAGCAGTATTGCCCACATCTTCGCCTTTCTTTGCATAGGGTCCATTAACAACATCAGACTGGAAATAAGGATTTTGTACAATATTTTTATATGCTTGGAGAACAGCTGGTTTTTCCGTCAAACTAAAGTTGTTCAAGCGACGATCTGCCGCTACATATGGTGCTTGCAACGTATTCACATTGAACCAATGAACAGCTTTCACTCTTGGATACTTCATTCGTAAACCGTGATAGAACATATTCATTTTCGTAATGCCGAATTTTGTCTTATCATTATTGCCAACAGAAGTAAAATGACTCGCTCCGAATTCCCCAATCATGATTGGCTTGCGTTTGGCATACGTTTCATAAATCGGATCGAGCAAATTCAAAGGATTGACTTGCTCTGCTGGTTCACTAGATTTACCGTTGAAAAAAGGAACGCTATATAAATTGACGCCAACCCAATCTACCCATGCATCGCCCGGATAGTAAATGTCAATCTTATCAGCAGGAACACTATTAGGAACCCAAGCCATTGCTACATTTTTGGCATCTTCCTTCATTATTTTTGAAACAAGTTGGAACTTTTGTTTATATAGCGTAGGATCACCATTCCATTTCACCCATGGCCCATTCATTTCTGAGGCAAACCGTAAAAAAATCGGTATGCCGGATTCATTTGCATCACGAGCAAATTTACGTAAATATGCATCATCCTTCACTGCATTCAAACCTAATCCTGGCTCTAAAGCTAGATGAATGGCACCACCAGCCTCTTTTACTGCCTTTGCAAATTCAGTTGGGAAGTCCTGACCGTATTTGTGATAATTATAGAAAATTGCATGTTTCTTGCCTGTTACATTGTTGAAATTGGTATATTTGTTGCCACCCTTTTTCAGGCTTTCATCCTGCTCAACATAAGCACCAAAATACATCCCTGTTGCAGGCTCATATTTTGCCAATGCACTCGAAGGCGCTTTCGTCTTTGCGTCTATATAAATATTTATTTCAGAATTCAGAGCATCCGCTTTAGCCTTTACCGCTAAATAGGTTTGCGTATCACCGCGCTTTTTATGTATGTTTGCCTCTTGATAATAAGTATTTGCGGCTTTTTGGAATTCATTATTTTTCTCATATGCTTCGCCAAGTTTTCGCAATGTACTCGCTATCGGAGAAATTTTCGCGGCTTTTTCCAGCTTAACAATCGCTTCCTTGACCTCCCCTTTATTGAGTAAATCAACCCCCTGTTGGTAAAGTTTCCAGTCACTTGCCTCCGCATTTGAAGTGGGTATAAAACTGATAAATAAAACAATTGTTAAGATTAATGCACTATACTTTCTAATTGTAACGCACCCTTTCTTGAAAATATTTCAAATAATATGGTATCACAAAATAATTAGGTATGCTTCATAGTTTGGAAAATTTTCCACAAAAAAAGACTGCACCAAAAACTCCGATGATAATCGAAATTTTTGGCACAGTGTAGCTAAATCAGCTATTTCACACTTTCAACCTTATTAATATTGAAATAACTCAGCCGTTCGTTTATTAAATTCATCTAAATTTAATGCAGCATCAATCGCTTCACGAACTTTTCTTTCTTCCTCGGTAAATAACTTGGCGAAATGTCTTGCCTCAGCGATTGCAGCTTTATATTTAATAGTAATGTCATTAATATTATTTTCTTCTGCTTCTGTTGGATGGCAATGCTTGGCGATATCAAAAATCTCATCGCCGGAACGTTTTTCTTCCGGGAAATATACATGCGGCTCTGTGCTATCAAATATACAGAAATTCAATTCAGGCAAAATCACCATATCAATGGAATTGGAGTCTAAACCACACCACACAAGCTGTGCGTCATACCCCCGCTGCAATGCTTCGTTCGCCAATTTTTTCATCATCGAAGACTTTCCTGTACCTGGATAGCCCTTGATGAACAATCGTTTTTCAAGATTTTGCGTGATACTTTGAAGTGTATCACGAGCCCCTTCTGGCGTTAATGTCCCAAGCAAGCGATGTGTTAACTTTGCGGACTTCTCTAATTGGGTCTCTCCAAAAAGCCGCTTTGTTAAATCCGCATACTGTTGATTTAATCCATTCCAATCCATACTTCTTCTCGTCTCTACTTCCCAATCATCATGAATGCGAATGGCTTTTGAAAGTGAGCTAAAGCATTTCTCATAATGCGCTTGCTTTAATTTGGTGATCGAATGCAACTGTATATTTGAAGAAACCTTTTGCTCATCTAAACAATCATATAGGGAGACTACATGATCCCGATCACCAATAATTATTGGTTCAAGCGATGGATTTGATGCCGCAAGAAATAATATGGAAAAAGGCGCTTTTACAAAAGTCGCTTCAATGGACTGTTCAAATAAAGGGTCATGGAAATATTCGATTTCAGCACCCTTATCATGATAGTAGGACCCTAGTTTTTGGAGTAGCTCAGAAATTTTAAAGCCATGTGCACCTTTAAGAAGATACACTGTTTTTGCTTCATTCATAACTTCTTTATATACATTTTTTATTCCCTGCCCCGTCATCGCCTGCCCAAAGAAATGGGTAATTGTACTACTCAAAACTTCATCCTTCCATCATTGTCTTATACCTATTTTTATGTTAAGAACCTGAAAAAGGTGCCACGATGAGATTGTTGAATGGCTGCCTATGTTTTGTTCAGGTGCGGTTTTGATAATTTATTTTATTTTTCGTGCAAAATAAAGAAAGCTGATATGCTCATCTATACGAGAATTTTTCTGTTCTGTACATTTTTAGTCTTACATAACACCTTTTCTTGATGTTCTATTAGTTCGATTAACTAAACTAGTTTTCTTCTATAAGCATTTGAAGCTGACAATTATAGTTTTCTGTATCAAAAAAATCATTAAATAACTCTACTTCAATACAGCTTTTAACATTTATATTTTTTGCTTTTATATACTTAATTATTTTGCTTATACTTTCCTTCTCATCGTCCTTACTATAGGCTATGGTTACATACTTCCCCTTAGGTATTATCATTACACTGTCATCGACTTCTATCCTTTGATTTTGCCTTAGTCCATTAAACACATATTTCGGTTCTGTATTCCCATTCATATCAAAACTATATATTATGCCTCGCTCCATCGTCATTTCTAAATTTTTCTCTGTTATAACTTTGTCTAAATCAGAATAAGAAAGTAACTCTTTTAAACTCCCTACTTCTTTACATGGAGAAAAAATTATGTACCGCTCTTCTAAAACTTCAATATTTACTTCATTATTATTTAATATATCCTTACAATGTTCTACAAAAACATTAATATCATCAATATTTGCAATTACTTCTTTCATCTTATTAATATTTTCTTGTGCTTCATGCTTCTTTATTTTTAGAAACTCTAATAATCCGTCCGTATTACATTTCCTAAAAACTTCTTGTAGTTCCGCAATGCTAACACCGATTACTCTGCACCCTTTAATAATATCAATCGTAATAAATTGGTCTATGGAATAATATCTAAAACCTGTAGTATCATCAATATATTTAGGTATAAGAATGCCCACCTTATGATAATATCGTAACGCTTTTATCGTAATTCCTTTGATTTTAGCAACTTCTCCAATAGAAAATAAATTTCCGATTACAAACATCTCCTTTCAAGTACTTTATTATAGACTCTCCCCTTAGAGTATATTTTATACTTTCTATTAGCTAGTAATGATAGCGTACAAAATTCTAATATTTGAAAAGGTCGTGTATATAACATGGATAATTTAACATATAGAGAGTTAGCAAATAAAGATCATGAACGTGTGAAAGAAATGATTCGTGATGCATTTGGATTTGGTGAGTTTATTGAGGATAAGAAGTTTTTGGATTCTATATTAAATATGTATCTCCATATGTGTATTTTAGATAGTTCCTTTAGTAAAGTTGCTGTAAAAGATAACAAGGTCATCGGTATTATTTTAGGTAGTGCAAAAAAGGATAAGATTCGCCTTCCTAAATCTCGTAGCCTTTTAATCATGGTCTCTACATTATTCAAAATAATGATCACAAGCAAAAAGAATAAAAAATTATTTAAAGCATTTTCAAAAATTCAAGGTATTTATAAAGAACTTATCCAAGGAAAACAGGATTCTTTTCAAGGATGTATTCAATTATTTATTGTATCTGAAGAATCTAGAGGGCTTGGGGTTGGTAAAAGTTTGATAGCGGATGTATCTTTTTATATGCAAAGTATGGACGTAGAATCTATGTATCTATATACAGATACTAATTGTAACTACGGGTTTTATGATAGCCAAAACTTTAAACGCTTAAATGAAAAGGAAATTTATATGGATGCAGCTAAAGAAAAATTTACTGTATTTTTATATGGCTACGACTTTAATTGATTTTAAATACAGTAATCTAACATTCGGCTACTATCAATGAAGAGGAACTTAATAGCCTGCACCAGATACAATTACTATTTAAAAAGCCGTGCCGAAAATCCTAATAAAAATCAGATTTTCGGCACAGCTACAACAATAAATTGTCTTATGAAAGATGTATAGATATCTATTGTAGTCTATCTAGCTAACATGAACTTTGTTACTGAAGAGAGCTCGCTAGCCCTTTCTCCGTTCCTAATTAAAACACCATATATTCTGTCAGTCTCGCCTTAAGTCCTCGTTCAAAGACAAGGTTTCCGTTCATATAGGTTTTCAATACTTTAGCCTTTAGTAATTCTTCTGGATTCAATTCGAACAAATTATCATCTAAAACAATAAAATCTGCTTTTTTCCCAACTTCGATGGATCCAACTTTCTCTTCCAGCCCAAGCTGATAAGCACCATTTATCGTATAGCCTTTAATTAACGTTTCAAGCGAAATTTTCTCCTCTACTGGAGGTAATACGTCCTTATCTTCGCTCCAAACATCTTGTCTCGTTAAACCAACTGCCATATTATTGAACGGATTAGCACCAGCGAAGAATGCACTAGCTGGAAAATCACTACCGAAACTTAGTGGGACGCCCGCACGATCAACACTATTCAAAAGCATTTGTTTTTCATATCGCTCTTCGCCCAATGTATCAAGCGTGCCTTCGCTCGGAGTAGCCCAAATAGGTGTTGTTTGTACTACGACATCTTTCAAATTAGTTAATCTTTCTATCGCCTGATCTGAATAAATTTGCACATGGCCAATAGATTTTCTTGTTGGCGTATTCCCTTTATTTGATTGTAAATACTCAAAAGCCTCAAGCGAATTGTTCAGCGCCTTATCCCCTATGGCATGTATATGGGTGTTGAATCCAGCTTCGTCAATTTGCGTTACGAATGATTTTAACTCATCAACTGGGAAAAGAACATGACCATTCGATCCATCACTATATGGTTGCTCCATTGCAGCAGTTTTCCCCTCAATTGTCCCATCATAATGAATCTTCATCGTATTTACATCGACCAATTCCGAGTCGTACTTCTCTTGAAGCTTCTTTAATGATTCTACCGCAGTAGGGACAACAGTAGGCGATTGTACCATATAACTACCCGAGATACGAAACGGAAGCAGGTCCTTCTTCTCAAGCTGGCTAAGCCCCTCGAACCCTTCATTTTCTAATCCCATCATCCCTGCATCATACATTGTTGTAATGCCGAGTTGAGAGATGACAGGGAATAAACTTTCGCCCCCGCTAACTACGGTATCTTCCGTGACCACCGATAGTTTTTTCAAAAGAGGGTTATATGCCTGGGATTCCATAAGCAACCCCGTTGGATTTCCGTTACTATCTCTTACAAAATAGTGGGCGCCCGGAATAGGGTCAGGTGTATCTTTATTAATACCACCGACCTCAAGTGCTTTGCTATTGACCCAAGCCGTATGACCTCCCTCATCGAGAATGAATATCGGACGTTCACTATCAACTTTATCTAAATCAGCAGCAGTGGGCTTATCATTTCCAAATACTAATAAATCGTATCCCATTGCTATTATTACTGGCAAATCTTTGTTTTTGTTCGCATGTTGTTTGAGCGTCTCCAAGACATCTGCCTTCTTCATGCTAGGATCCACTTGTACGATATCCGATAGAGCAGCGGCTATCGTAGGATGCGCGTGAGAATCAATAAATCCAGGTAAAATCATCTTACCCTTTAGATTATGTACTTTCGTATTTTTATCAATGTACTCCTCAGCATCGGTTGAACTTCCTACGAATATGATATTATCTCCCTCGACTACCATCGCTTCCGCCCATGGTTGCTTGGAATCTACAGTATAAATTTTCGTATTGATAAAAGCTTCTTTCTCATGTTGTGCTGGCACCTTAAAATAAGAATAAGCAAGATACCCTACTACTGCAATTAGTAACAAAAGTACGGCAAGCGATACCTTTGTCATGGTCTTCATTGTTTTCATTACATCAAACTCCATTTCAAACACTTTTTCGTAATTCTAAACAAGGTGTTTATTTGTTATTTTCTGATACAATACCGTTCATTATCGTATCAATTAATGACTGGATACCTTCATCTGTAGTAATTTGATTGGCAAGTAGAAATCGGTGGTCTAAAAGTTCACGCAATAAAACATTCATCATTTTGATCAAAAGCGTTACATTAATAAGACGGATACTTCCGTTTTCTATCCCTTCTTCCAAGACCTGCTTAACAAAATTCCATTCGTCATCAAGATACTCTGTGATTCTCTTCCATTCTTTGGGGTGATATCGTTTCAATTCTTCTAAGAATCTTGGATTAACAACGACACTTTTTTGAGGCATAATCGCTAATATCGCTTTTAATTTATCAACTGTAGCTAATGTTGTATCATGATAAATTTGCTCTTCTTTTACTGCTACCTCTTCCAAAATACGACTGACGATTGTAGCGACAATTTCCTCCTTTGAAGAAAAATGTTCATAGAGCGTTCGTTTACTTACTCCTAATTCGCGGGCCAAATCACTCATTGTAAACTTTAAGCCCTTCAAATTTATTTCTTCAATGGCTGCTTCCAAAATTCTTATGTACATACGGCCTCCGTTCCACTGGTACTCAAATGGTTTTTTGGGGTACCAACAAATCGAATTATACCCCTCGATGTATACAGTGTCAAAGAAGTTCAAGGGACAAAAACCTCGATTTCAGCGCAGGAATGGAATTCAGGTATATAGATAGGATAGTCTACAATGAAATGTTCATACAGAATACAAAATTTCAATAAATGACCTGCATCAGGGAGGCAAATACATCCCCGACAATCATCAACAATTCAAAAAGCTGTGCCGAAAATCCTAATAATAAGATTTCCGGCACAGCTATTTCACTAATTAATAAATCAAACCAACTCCAACCAAGCCACAGCCTCACAATGCGTGGAGTGTATGTGGCAACACAATAGATGTTCGTGGGTTTATGTAAAATGCTTAGTTAAATTAGAACTAAGTATTTTTTCATTTCAAACAGTCATTTGTACAATTTAATGTTTAATTTAAATGACCTGCACCATGCGCAAAAACAAGGTACCCCTGTGCTAGTTGCGGTGTTTCTTGTATTTGAAATTTCCGCAACAATTGATACATATTTTGAACAAGTACATTTCACTTCGAACATACAGCGGTAACACTTGTTTCACCACTCGTGTAGAAAACTTGAATACGGGGTCGCCATAAAGGCTGCGTTTAGATCTTTTCAAGTAAAAAGCCTCTTACTAAATCTTTGTCATGATTATTCATGCTAGCTGATTTAGTAGAAAGTATGTTGTTTTGGTGCTTGCCGTTATTTGAATACGGATTTACTATTTAGAGAATGAAGTTATTATTACTGATAATAACACCATTTATTTACATATCGATTAGCTACTCGTTAACCTTTAAATAGTTTTTGAATTGAATTTAATTATCTGAATTGTTTTTTTGCACCAGGTGCAGATCAATTACTCCCTGCAATATTAGTTTTATTTATTCTGGATATTTTGGAATATAAGCAGACGGTCTATTAGATGTGCATTATCGCACTTCTAAACTGTTTGCTTTTTTGTTTTCACAAATATTAATTAGATATTCCTAAAACTCTCCCTGCCAAAATCTTCGTTGAAAATACAGGTAATTTAGACCTACCCTTTTAATTCAAGCCACGCACCACATTGACATTATACAATATGCATATAGAAAAAAACTAAAATATAGTACATTTAACTTAAAACATCAATATTAAAATCAGTTAATATCACCCAACTAAAATAGATTTTATAGTTATCCCATATTTACGTAGGTCATTTATCATCCATTAAATTGTATTTTTTAAAGATTTAATAAATTTATGAATATAATGGATTAAATGGGAATACACTAATAGTATTATACTGCAAACTTCTTTGATGGTATAAAATTGGAAATATCGGGGGAATTAATTAATGGGTTATTTTTCAGCAAAAGCACTTATCTTGGCAGCATCTTTAACAACATCAGCAACAATAGGAGTTGTGGCGTATGACGGCTCGGAAACATTAAATGCAATCAAAGGTAAAATTTCTGCTCAAACTGGTGAAGTAGTTAAGTATGAGGCTAATCAAAATGCTTTGATTAATAAGGTGAAAAACCTTCAAACTGAGGCTAATCTAAAAATTGGACAGGCAAATGCAAAGATCATTGCTCAAAAAGGAACGATCGCTCTACTTAAAGGTGAAGTTTTAACTTTAAGGAACGATATTACTGGTTTAAAAACAACCATCGCCAAAAAAGATTTAGAAATTGCCGGATTAACTAAAAGCCTTGAAGAAGTTGGTAACAATTTCAGAGCATTAGAAAAAAAATACAATGATTTAGTAGCATCAAATAATGCAACACTCGAAGAATTAGAAAAGGCAAAAGCTGACCTTGTAACAGCAGCTCAGAAAGCAGCTGAATTACAAGCAGATATTGAAAGATTAAACGGTGAACTCGCTACTGCAAATGCGCAACTTCAAGAGACTACGGACAAGCTAACAGATACAGAAAATCAACTTATAGAAGCAAATACTAACTACGAAAAAGCTGTTGCTGAAAGAAACGCTCTTCAAGAAAAGCTAGATGTAGCAATTGAAAAAGCTAAGGATGATGCAGCCCAAATCGAAGGATTGAATCAGTCTATTGAAGATTTAAAATTAGAAGGCGATGATGAAATTTATAAAGCGAATGATGAAATTTTAAAAGCTGAAGATGTAATTAACGATGCTAATGGTGAATTAGAAAAGGCAAATGAAGCTCAAGAAGCAGCAAATGCAGAGGTAGATAAAGCTAACGAGGACGTAGAAAAATTCGGTGAAGATGTTAATGGAATATTAGATAAAACGAATGGTATGAAAGCCAAGGACATTACTGATACACTGAATTTAAAATTGGATTCCGTTTTAATTTTCCCTCTTTCTGATGAAGAAGCGGATGCAGACTCTGAAGACGTAGTAGCAGAATAACTTGTAGCATCCTGCGCGGTGTGCGTAAACAATTCTAAGTCAACTTAACAAAAATTATTCACTCATAGAGCTAACTCCTACAATCTTAGCTCGATTCATTTTAAAATCATTATAAAAGCAGACGGTTTAGAGGTGCATTATCGCACTTCTAAACCGTCTGCTATTTATGTTTCGACAAATATTAAATTAGATATGCCAAAGACATATTCTAATAAAGGCTATGTTCAATAACACACTTAAATTAAGATTAGTTAGCTAGTTCAAGCCACGCCACAGCTTCACAATGTGTCGTATGCGGGAACATATCAACCGGCTGTATTTCCTGCGTCTTATACCCGCCATCCTCTAAAATGCGTAGATCGCGAGCTAATGTTGCTGGGTTACAAGAAACGTAAACAACACGTTTTGGTTTTTGCTCGATAATTGTTTGGAGCAGTGCTTCGTCACAGCCTTTACGTGGTGGATCGACGACTAACACGTCTGCTTCTTTTCCTTCTTTATACCAGCGAGGGATGACTTCTTCTGCTGGGCCGGCCTCGAAATACGTGTTTGTAAAGCCGTTCAGCTCAGCATTGCGCTTGGCATCTTCAATGGCTTGTGGCACAATTTCAACGCCCATTACATGTCCTGCTTGCTGCGCTAAAAATAAGGAAATAGAGCCGATACCGCAGTACGCATCAATGACACGTTCATTTCCTGTTAGCTGTGCATAGTCAAGCGCTTGCTTATATAGTACCTCTGTTTGGAGCGGATTTACTTGATAGAATGAACGTGCCGAAATTTCAAAGCGCACATTACCAATCGTATCTTCAATTGTATCCTTGCCCCAAAGCGTAATTGTTTCATTGCCAAAAATGACATTTGTTTTTTCACCATTAATATTTTGGATAATCGATGTAACATTTGGTACAAGCTCGCGAAGCATTTCAATTGCTGCTTCTGCTTGTGGGAATTTGCGTGATTTTGTGACAAGTACAATCATTACTTCACCTGTTGCGCGTCCTTTACGCACAACAACATGGCGTAGCATACCTCGATTCGATTGCTCATCATATGGGCGAATGCCTAAAGTCGTTAACTTCTCTTTAAAGTCGGCCATCATGACATCAGCTTCACCTGTTTGGATTAAGCAGCGTTCCATATTAACGATGGCATGAGATTTCATTTTATAAAAACCTGCCACAGTTTGTCCGGCTTCACCTAGTCCAAAAGGTATTTGTGATTTATTACGATAATGCCAAGGCTCGTCCATTCCTTTTACAGGAAGTACGGGTGCGTCAATTTTCCCTAAACGCTTCATTACATTGGCAACCATGTTTTGCTTCCATTTTAATTGCCCTTCATAAGAAAGATGTTGTAATTGGCAGCCACCGCATTGTGCGAAATATTCACATGGTGCATCTACTCGGTCCGGTGATTTTTCAGTAATGTCTATAATTTTAGCAAAGCCATAATTTTTCAATGTTTTTACTACATGTACTTCCATCGTTTCACCAGGTAGTGCCCCTTGAATGAAGAGCGGGTATCCATTTATTTTTGCGACACCATTGCCATCATGTGTTAAATCTTCTATATAAACTGTCGTACGGTCATTTTTATTAATTGGTGCAATCATTTCATATTCGTCCTCTCGTTTTTCAATTCTTTTATTGTACCATGTGAACGACCTTTTGCACGCTTAACCCGCATTTACGAATAGTAAAAAACCTCCCTTTCACACTTGTTTATGCGTGAAGGGAGGCGCTCGTTATTGTTTGTTACTTAATTTATCTTTCGGTGCTGTATAAAATGCAATAAATAATGCGAGTATGACGACGATAAATGGTGCGACAAAAATTAGAAATTCGCTCAATTTTGCTCCCTCCTATACATGCTCATCATGGATTCCTCGAACATAGTCTTTATTAAATACAAACAGTTTGAATAATAAAATGAGTGACGGAATTAATAGAGCCGCGCCCAATATAAACACGATAATTAATGCAATCGCCATTTCTTTATTCGTGAAGCTATCATGAATCGTCAAATACGGATACAATAAATACGGATAATGTGAGATGCCGTATGCAAAGAAGGCTAACGCAAATTGGCTAAATAGTAAAATGACCATCATACCGTAGTTTCTCTTCATCCATAATAACCATGTCGTAACAAAAAAGAGAATGGCCGAAATCGCAAATAACCACCATACACTAACCATTTTTTCAAAGCGGAATGGATTATGCCCGCGAAACTCAATAATAATTCCAACCGCGGAAATTGCAAGTGGTGCCGACCAAATTAATGCAAACTTGCGCATTAAATTCGACGCTTTATGATCCCTTGCTTTGTGCGCATACCATGTTAAAAACACCGCTGAAATATAAAGCACAGCAACAATACTTAACACGACAATACTCCACGTTAACGGACTCGTAAATAACGCCTTATAATTCAACTGTGGATAATTGTTGACCATTTCCACAAATCCACCCTCAGAAATGGTGAATACGACCGAAAATGAAGCGGGTATTAATAATCCAGCTAACCCATAAGCTGTGGCATAACCTTTGTGCCCCGCCATTCCATACGATTCAAACGCATAATAGGCACCGCGAATGGATAACAGGATTAATGAAATACTGACCGGCACAAGTAAAATCGTGCCATAATAAAAGGCAGTTTGCGGAAAAAAGCCGACCATCCCAACAAAGAAAAATACGAGAAAGACGTTCGTTACTTCCCACACAGGTGATAAATAACGTTTAATGACATCACTTAAAACATCCGAGCGATTCGTTAACACACTATATGCATTATAAAATCCTGCACCAAAGTCAATGGAAGCGATAATAACATAGCCGAAAAGAAAAGCCCACAGTACGCAAATTCCAATAAGCTCTAAACTCATACGAAGTCCCTCTCTTTCCTTCTCGCTATTTCATTTTCAATTGGATTGTTTTTAAACATACGTTGCAATGCGAGAATACTACCAACAGCTAGGATAAAATAAAGTCCTGAGAACAAAATTAACATCAGGTCGACATATTCACTCGTTGTTGCACCCTGTTCTGTTCGCATAATCCCTCGCAATAACCAAGGTTGTCTTCCTACCTCAGCTAGCCACCACCCTAATTCAATGGCAATAACTGATAATGGTCCTCCTGCGACAACAATCCACCTGAACCATTTCGTTTGGATAAACGTCCAGTCGCGCCATAATGCAAGTAAATAGATGAGAGAAAGTGCCACCATAAACATCCCAATCATCACCATGCCATCAAATAAATAATGAATATAGTATGGCGGATGTTCGTCTACGGGAAACTGATCGAGTCCAATCACCTCTGCCGTTGGATTATTATGCGCCAAAATACTTAAAGCAAATGGAATTTTCAATGCATATTTCACTTCACCATCATCCAGTACCCCAAACAATACAAGCGGTGCATTTGGCGCAGTTTCAAAATGCCATTCTGCTGCTGCTAGCTTTTCTGGCTGGTACTCCGCTAAATATTTCCCCGAAAAGTCACCAACAATCGCCGTAGCCACCGCAAATATAAAGCCTAATTTCATTAATAAATAAAGCGATTTTTTATGATATTCATGCGTTGAACCGCGCAATAAACGGTATGCTGCAATGGATGCTAGTAAAAATGCACAAGTCATATACGCAGTCAGTAATACATGCGCTACTTTCGTTGGCATAGCTGGGTTGAACATTGCGACAAGTGGCTGAATATTGATGAGCTGTCCATCTACAATATCGAAACCTTGTGGTGCATTCATAAACGCATTTAACACGGTAATAAATACTGCAGACATCGATGCCCCGATTGCTACTGGAATAAGTAATAGCATATGTTTTTTTTGATTTTCAAAACGATCCCATGTGTATAAATAAATACCTAAAAATATCGCCTCAAAAAAGAACGCAAATGTTTCCATGAACAGTGGCAACGCAATTAATTGACCTGCCACTTGCATAAAGTTCGGCCATAATAACGATAATTGTAGACCGATTACAGTACCTGTCACGACGCCAACCGCAACGGTAATTACAAAACCTCTCGCCCAACGTCTCGCCATTAAAATATAGTGTTCATCATTATTTTTAATCCCAATCCATTGAGCAATCATAATTAAAATTGGAACACCAACGCCAATCGTCGCGTAAATAATATGAAATGATAGCGTAACTTCTGTTAAAATACGACTCCAAAATACCGCAGAATCATTGATCACTTTATTATCTCCTTTCATTAATCCAATTCATTTCATAATTTGTAACATCCGCCTCTACTCCAAAAAAAAAGTACTCATTCCTTTACTATACCCATCCCATAACATTTCGAACGCATAATTTCAGCAAAATTCATGTACAGAAAAAAAGCCTGTAAAGACATTATGTCCTCACAAGCTCTAATTGATTAGCGTATTAGATTCTATCTTCTTCACGAATTTCATTGATTGGTACAAATACTTCAATATGGCGCTTTAAATTTTGGAATACCGCCGGAACATCCCCTCCGTACTCACCGTCTAAATTTAAGTGCACCTCTTCATCAGAAGTCACTTTGACACGGCTCGCTTTACGATAAATCACGCGTTCATCATTCAAATGCTCGCCACGTAAAGCAAGTGACGCAATTCGAATAAAGTCAGCAATATTACATTCCTTTAAAATCATGACCGTAAATAATCCGTCATTAATCGATGCATCTGGAGCAATTTTTTCAAAGCCACCTACAGAGTTCGTTAATCCACATAGGAACATCATGGCATTGCCATCATACACTTCGTCGTCCATTTCAATTTTCATATGCGTTGCTTTAATGGAAGGAATCATTTCAATCCCTTTTAAATAATAAGCTAACTGCCCTAGCATTGTTTTCATTTTACTTGGCACTTCGTATGTCAGCTCAGTAATCCTTCCTCCAGCGGCAATATTAATGAAATAACGTTCACCATTTAATATTCCCACATCAACTGGAATTGTTTCACCAGCAAGTATAATGTCTACTGCTTCATCAATTTTACGTGGAATATGGACAGCTCGTGCAAAATCATTCGTCGTTCCCATTGGAATTAATCCAAGTTTCGGTCGTTTTTCGCATTGACTGACTCCTGCAACCACTTCATTTAATGTCCCATCACCACCAACAGCAATGACAATATCGAACTCACGACTTACTGCTTCCATTGCTGCTTTCGTTGCATCTCCCGCACCTGTTGTTGCATGGCATGATGTTTCATACCCTGCTATTTCTAGTTTTTCTAATACTTCTGGTAAATGTTTTTTAAAGATTTCGCGACCAGAAGATGGATTATAAATAATTCTCGCTCGTTTCATTATTATCGCATCCTGATTTAATATTTTTCATCTTAGTACACTTTTCCAACCTGTTAAAAGTATACTGTTGAATGTTTCAAAATTGCAACTGCTGCTTGTTATTGTAGTTTCATTCTTTTTAATTATACGTTCTAATCACAAATAAGTTCCTACTATTATAATATAGTAGGAACCTCCATTCATACGTTCTATTTTTATAAGATTGCTGCTACGGTCTTTTTAAAATCTTCATATACATAAACCCACATTTGAGGATTTTCTGTATATTGTGTACGGAAGTTTCCATACATCGCTTTTTGTGCTTCTTCAAAATTAGGGTCTTCTTTATCTGGTAGCTCTGCGCGACTTTCCATAACGAATTGCTGTAATTGTGGTGCACGCGGTCCCCATTGTCCAACTACTTCTCCCGCTTCATTTAATAGAACATAAATCGGGATCGCTCGTCCACCATTTGTTAAATAGCGATCGATTAAATCGGTATCGGCATCACGCAATGCTGTGCGAATTTCAACATTAGCAGCTTCTGCAACTTTTCGAATAACTGGATTGTTTAGCATCGCATCGCCACACCAATCTTCAGTGATTGCTAAAATATGAATGTTGGCATTTTTTAATTGTTCGATAAACGGATCTTCCAGTTGCACTTCAAAGCCTTCATATATAGTAAAACTTGGCTCTTTTAGCTGCGACATATCTTCCATGTAACTTTTCATGTCTTTGCTTTCTTCAAAGTATTGCTGTTCTGTTTTCATTTCAATTCCCTCCTTATACGTATAAATCTATTTTGACGCTTTTAATGGAAAAATGGAAGATTAATTATGCCGAATCATCATTTTATCTAGAATCACAAAAGTTTGAATATTTGATGATTCCAGATAAAATGTGTCTATTTTGTGACAGGTTTAAATATTATGAATATTCATAATATAAATCCTTGTTTAGCATTTTTCTCTTGATTTCTAAGTAATTTGAGGTGTGAATAGTATATATGAAAACTATTTTTAAAATATAGTGGAAATCTTAGATTATTCTTAATTATTAGACTTATTCGATTTCACACTTTTTTTGCTAAATAGTCTTTTTTTTTAAATAATATTTTGCTATATTGAATTAACGCACCAAAATATTATCAGAAAATTTAATTTACATGATTTTCTAGGGGGACTATTTAATGAAGTATAACAAAGTGGTATTACCAGCAATGGCTCTTTCTCTATCTGCATTTTTAGCAGCATGTGGCAGCGATGAAGGTACAAAAGACACAGACAAAAATGCATCAGGTGAAGTTTCAAAAGATTTAAATGTATTAATTACATCTGAACCACCTAAATTACATCCACAGTTAGCAACAGATACAACTTCTGGAGTAATTATCGAAAACGCATTTGAAGGTTTAACAACAACTGTGAATGGCGAACCGATTTTAGCAGCTGCCGAAGACTATAAAGTTTCTGATGACCTACTTACTTACACATTTACGTTGCGTGATGCGCAGTGGTCAAATGGGGAGCAAGTAACTGCTGAAGACTTTGCCTTTGCATGGTTATGGGGTTTAAATCCAGAAAACGCTTCTGAATATGCATCAATCCTTTATGCAATTAAAGGTGCAGAAAACTATAATAACGGATTAGGTACTGCTGAAGAAGTTGGGGTTAAAGCGATCGATGAAAAAACGCTTGAAGTTACTTTAGAAGCGCCTACTCCTTATTTCTTAGAGTTAACAGCTTTCAAAACTTTCTTCCCAATCCACAAAGCAACAGCTGAAGCGAATCCAAATTGGTTCACAGAAGCAGATTCTTATGTATCAAATGGTGCATACAACTTAGCATCTTGGAAACACTCAAGCGAAATCGTATTAGAAAAACGCGATACGTATTGGGATGCTAAAAATGTAGAAATCGAAACAGTAAACGTTGCAATGGTTGAGTCTGAAACGACACAAATGACAATGTTTGATAATGAAGAAATTGACTTCTTAGGCGCACCATTCGGCGGAATCTCTCTTGATTCAATCGAACGCTTAAAATCTGAAGATAAATTAAACGTATCTGATTTATCAGGTGTTTACTGGTATAAATTCAATACGAAAGATAATGTAATGCAAAACGAAAATATTCGTAAAGCGTTATCTTTATCAATCGACCGTAAAGGTTTAGTGGAAAACATTACTAAAGGTGAGCAAGAGCCAGCACTTGGTGTAGTTCCAAACTCGGTTGCAGGTTTCGGCAATGATGAAGGTTACTTCCAAGATGCAAACTACGATGAAGCTAAAAAATATTTAGATGCGGGTCTTAAAGAATTAGGTCTTGCAAGCGCTGCTGATCTAGAAATTAAAGTTTCTTATAACACTTCTGAATCACACTCAGCAATTGCACAATTCATCCAACAAGGTTGGACGAAGAACTTAGGTATCAAAATTAAGCTTGATAATGCTGAATGGCAAGTATATTTAGACAAAATCAACAATGGCGATTTCCAAGTTGGTCGTATGGGTTGGTCTGCTGACTACAACGATGCTTACTCATTCTTAGAAATGTACAGCAGTGCAGAGAATGGCAATAACCAAACTGGCTGGAGCAATCCAGAGTATACGAAGTTACTTAAAGAATCTACTACAGAAACAGATTCTGCTAAACGTTTAGAAAAATTACTAGAAGCTGAAGCTATTTTTATGGAAGAAATGCCAGTAGCTCCTATCTACTTCCAAACAAACTTAAATGTTGTTGCGGATAAAGTTAAAAATATGGCTCCTAATGCATTAGGTAGCATCAATCTTAAATACGTTGACATTCAAAACGTTGAAGAGGACAAGAAATAACATCTTGTAAACCTCATAAAATAACTCATGTAAATACATGAGATGCTTGTCTTTTTCAAGTAGGAAGGCTGCTGAAACAATCATTTGTTTCGAGCAGCCTTTCCTGCTATATAAGAATTTTCAAAATAGTATAACTTAATTTCGGTAGGGGTTTTCTACCATTAATATAGTAGCAACTTTGGCTAAAAAAGCCGAGATGTAATTAATAAAGGAGGTAAGGACATTGGTGAAATTTATTATTAAACGATTACTTTATATCGTTATAGCAATGTATTTAATTATTACAGCGACATTCTTCTTAATGCAGCTTGCACCAGGTAGTCCATTCGCGAGTGAACGTGACCTACCGCCTGCAATTGAAGAACAACTAAACGCAAAATATGGACTAGATAATCCTTGGTATATCCAATATAAAGATTATTTAGTTGATACGATTACTTTTGATTTTGGTGAATCGATGAAGTACACAGGACGATCAACAAATGACATCATTGCTGAAGGTTTCCCTGTATCTCTTGCTTTAGGTCTTCAAGCAATGATTTTGGCAATTGGCCTTGGGATTTTACTAGGTGTCGTTTCCGCCCTGTACCACAACAAATTTGCAGACTATGCGGCTACGATTTTTGCCGTTTTAGGGATTTCGGTTCCGTCATTTATTTTGGCTGGATTGCTCCAATATTATTTATCTTTCAAGTTAGGAATGTTCCCGGTAAGCGGTTGGAAAGGTTTCGCTTATACGATTTTACCGTCGTTTGCGATTGCCATTACACACGCAGGCTTCATAGCCAAATTAACTCGTTCAAGCATGTTAGAACAGAACAATAGTGAGTACGTGAAACTAGCTCGTGCAAAAGGTCTTGGCAAATGGACAGTTGTGTTCAAACATACACTGCGTAATGCACTATTACCAGTAGTGACATACTTAGGTCCTCTTTTTGCAGGAGTTATTACAGGTAGTTTCGTAATCGAGCAAATCTTTGCCGTTCCTGGACTTGGTCGCCACTTCGTAACAAGTATTACGAACCGTGACTATACAGTAATTATGGGAACTACTGTGTTCTATTCACTTATTTTATTATTTGCTGTATTAATTGTAGATATTTTATATAGCGTCATTGACCCACGTATTAAATTGAAAGGAGCGAAAAAATAATGAATTTAGACAAAAAGCAAATTCCAAAAATTGCACCTGAAATGTTTGAAGTGGTCGGAAATCAATCGCAGGAAACTGATGCACTTGCAAAAAAACAAGTGTCCTTTTGGAAGGAAGTATTTTATCGCTTCTCTCATAATAAACTGGCGATTGTTGGCTCAATCATATTAATCTTCATTGCATTAATGGCGGCTTTTGCTCCAGTATTTTCATCTTACAACTATGAAGAAAGTGTAGGATTATATAATAGTGCACCATCTGCTACACACTGGTTTGGTACAGATGACCTTGCTCGTGACATATTTGTTCGTGCATGGGAAGGCGCTAGAATTTCACTATTTATCGGTATTACTGCTGCGATCATCGATTTAATTATCGGTGTGTTATGGGGGAGTATTGCTGGTCTTGCAGGTGGGCGTGTCGACAACATAATGATGCGTATTGCTGACGTGTTAACTGCCATTCCTTATTTACTTGTTGTTATTATTTTACTTGTAGTTATGGAACCTGGTTTAGTGCCAATGATTATCGCCCTGTCAATTACCGGTTGGGTGAATATGGCGCGTATCGTTCGAAGTGAAGTGCTAAAAATTAAAAACCAAGAGTACGTATTAGCTGCTCGTACGTTAGGTGCAAACAATTGGCATATTATTAAGCGCCACCTGGTTCCGAATGCGATGGGTGCGATTTTAGTAACAATGACAATGACAATTCCAAGTGCAATTTTCACAGAAAGTTTCCTAAGTTATTTAGGTTTAGGCGTTCAAGCTCCTTTAGCCAGCTGGGGTACAATGGCCTCTGAAGGTTTCAAGGCTTTAACATCTGCTCCGTGGCGATTACTGTTCCCTGCCATATTAATCTCAGTAACAATCTTTGCGTTTAATGCAGTTGGAGACGGGCTCCGTGACGCACTTGATCCGAAATTACGTAAATAAGGAGAGTGTACGATGAAGAAAAAAGTATTAGAAGTAAAAGACTTACGTATTAATTTCAAAACGTACGCTGGTGTAGTCCAAGCCGTACGAGGTGTAAGTTTCGAGTTGTTTGAAGGGGAAACTTTAGCCATCGTTGGAGAATCTGGTTCTGGTAAATCGGTAACGAGTAACGCTTTAATGAAGTTAATTCCACAGCCACCTGGTATTTATGCAGGTGGACAAATTAATTTCAATGGCAAAGACATTATCCCTTTAACAGAAAAAGAAATGATGACGGTCCGCGGAAATGATATCGCGATGATTTTCCAAGATCCGATGACTGCTTTAAACCCAACAATGCGTATCGGTAAGCAAATTACGGAAGTGTTATTAAAGCATAAAAAAGTGAATTCACGCGACGCGGCAAAAGTACGTGCAATTGAATTGCTAGACCAAGTAGGTATTCCTTTCCCAGAGAAGCGTTACCGCGCATACCCACATGAATTATCTGGTGGGATGCGTCAACGTATTGTTATCGCAATTGCCCTTGCTGCTGATCCGAAGCTATTAATTGCAGACGAACCGACTACTGCTTTGGACGTAACGATTCAAGCTCAAATTTTAGAGTTAATGAAAGAAATCCAAAAGAAGTCAAACACTTCGATTATTTTCATTACTCATGATTTAGGTGTTGTGGCGAATATCGCAGACCGCGTTGCTGTCATGTACGCTGGACAAATTGTAGAGTATGGCACAGTAGAAGATATTTTCTACAATCCTCAACATCCTTATACTTGGGGTTTACTTGGCTCAATGCCAGATTTAAACAACAGTTCAGATGAGCTATTACGTGCAATTCCAGGCTCACCACCAAACTTAATCGATCCACCAAAAGGCGATGCATTTGCCCCTCGTAATGAGCAGGCAATGAAAATCGACTTTGAAATGGAACCGCCAATGTTTAAAATATCGGATACACACTCTGCGAAAACATGGCTTTTACACCCGGATGCACCAAAAATGCCACTCCCTGATGCAATAGCACGCCGTATCAAAGGCTATGAACTGGAGGGCAAAGCAAATGGCAAATAAAATTTTAGAAGTACAAGGCTTAAAACAACATTTCGGTACAGCAAAAGATCCGATTAAAGCAATTGATGGCATTAGCTTTGATGTTTATGAAGGGGAAACTTTAGGATTAGTTGGAGAGTCTGGCTGTGGTAAATCAACAACTGGTCGCTCAATTATCCGCCTTTATGACATTACTGATGGTCAAATCATGTTCAAAGGTCGCAATATTTCAGAGCTAAAATCACGTAAAGATTTAATGCAATTTAACCGTGAAATGCAAATGATTTTCCAAGATCCATACGCATCGTTAAACCCTCGTATGACAGCTGGTGAATTAATTGCAGAAAGCTTTGACATTCATGGTCTTTACAAAAATAAAGCAGAGCGTCGTGAGAAAGTTGGTTCATTACTTGAATCAGTAGGTTTAACGCGCGAGCATGCATACCGTTATGCACATGAATTTTCTGGTGGTCAACGTCAGCGTATCGGCATTGCCCGTGCCCTTAGCTTAGACCCTAGTTTCATCATTGCGGACGAACCGATTTCAGCGCTAGACGTTTCGATTCAAGCGCAAGTTGTTAACTTATTGAAGCAACTTCAAAAAGAGCGTGGCTTAACGTATTTATTTATTGCCCATGATCTATCAATGGTTAAATACATTTCTGACCGTATTGCCGTAATGTATCGCGGAAAGATTTTAGAACTTGGCTCAGCGGATGAGATTTACAATAATCCAATCCACCCTTATACAAAATCATTACTATCAGCGGTTCCTCAACCAAACCCTGAGTATGAGCGCAATCGTGTACGTATTCCATACAAACATACAGAACACGATCCTGCTGCAAAAGTAATTGAAGCTCGCCCTGGTCACTTCGTCTTCGGTACAGAAGCACAAGCGAAAGAATGGGCTAAATAATTCGCTTCAAACGTTAAAAGCACATCTCGTATGAAACCGAGATGTGCTTTTCTTATTTAATCAATTACGCCTTGGCGTAATTGCGTCCGGATTTTTTTCGAGCTTGCTCGAAAACTCCCCTAAAAATCTGTGACATCCGCCGGGGGCTTTAACTTGATTCAGCCGAGTTTAAACCCACACTGTAATTAGGTCACTCTCGGCATTCATCCCCCACTTATATAAGTGGGGGATGAATGCTGAAGAAAGTTAAAATGTTTCTGAAGTTGTTTTCGCTTGCATGTGTAATGTTAAGTAGTCTGGTCCACCTGCTTTTGAATCCGTACCTGACATGTTGAAGCCACCAAATGGTTGATACCCAACAATGGCACCTGTACAACCTCGGTTAAAGTATAAATTCCCTACATGGAACTCGTCACGTGCGTATTCTAAATTCATACGATTTGTCGTGATAACTGCACCTGTTAAACCGTACTCTGTGTTATTTGCAAATGCAATAGCCTCTTCAAACGTATCTGCCTTTGTAATCGCAACTACTGGGCCAAAAATTTCTTCCTGCATAATGCGTGCTTTTGGATCAACATCAGCAAATACAGTTGGGTTAACAAAATAGCCTACTGAATCATCTGAAGTTCCTCCTGCGATAAGTCGGCCTTCAGTCTTACCAATTTCGATGTATTCACTAATCTTTTTAAATGCCGCCGCATCAATAACTGTCGCCATAAAGTTCGATGGATTGACTGGGTCACCAATTGTAAGCTCTTTCGTTAACTCTCCTACACGAGCAACTACTTCGTCATACACATCTTTTACGATGACAACACGTGAACAAGCAGAACATTTCTGACCTGAGAAGCCGAATGCCGATTTAACGATTGATTGTGCAGCAAGCTCTAAATCCGCTTCTTTATCCACAACCATCGTATCTTTCCCGCCCATTTCAGCGATGACACGCTTAATCCAAATTTGACCTTCATTTAATTTAGATGCACGCTCATTAATGCGTAAGCCAACATCGCGTGAACCTGTGAAGCTGATGAAACGTGTTTTCGGGTGATCGACTAAATAGTCCCCTACTTCAGCGCCACTTCCTGGGACAAAGTTAACAACCCCAGCAGGTAAGCCCGCTTCTTCAAGCACTTCAATAAATTTATAAGCAACTACTGGTGTTGTAGAAGCTGGTTTTAATAATACTGTATTACCTGTTACAACTGCTGCAACCGTTGTACCCGCCATAATTGCAAACGGGAAATTCCAAGGCGAGATAACAATACCAATCCCAAGTGGAATGTAATCATAACGATTGTATTCATTCGGACGGCTTTCTACTTTACGACCATCTTTCATTGCTAGCATTTGACGGCCATAATATTCAAGGAAGTCGATTGCTTCAGCTGTATCTGCATCCGCTTCATTCCAAGGCTTCCCTGCTTCTTTTGTTAACCATGCTGAAAATTCATGTTTGCGTCGACGAATGATCGTTGCTGCCTTAAATAAAACATCCGCACGAATTTCAGGCTTTACTTTTTTCCATGATTGGAATGCTTTATCCGCTTCTTGCATTGCCTTTTCCGCTAAATCTTGTGAAGCTTTTGAAACAGAACCAATTACTTCTGTTTTGTTTGCTGGGTTATATGAAATAATTTTATCTTCAGTCGTAATGCGCTCGCCACCAATAATAAGTGGATATTCCGCGCCTAATTGTGCTTCTACTTTTGATAACGCCTCTAAATATGCGTTTTTATTTGCTTCTACCGAGAAATCTGTAAATGGTTCATGTTTGTAATCTATCATTTATCATTACCTCCGATGGTGGGTGCATTCTTATTTTGCTCCTTATGAAGCGCTTACAAGCTTTATTGTGCAATATTTCATTGCTAAAATCAACACATTTTTCTGAAAAGTTTAATTATAGCTTGCAGTATGTGCTGAAATAATAAAAAAATATCTTACTCTAGATACTCCATGCTAAGATATATGTAAGGAGGTTGCACCGTATGAAACAACTTGATATTACGAATGTTTTTGAATTTATTACAGAAAAAATCGACATCGGACTTTGTGCCATTGATAATAGCGGACGTGTGATCGTCTTCAACAAAAAAATGCGAGATCTTACAGGTGAATCTCTTGAACAAGTGACACAGCGCTTTGTCTCACAATCACTGGACTTTAATTTAGAGCAAAACATGCTGCAAAAAGTTTTTGCCTCAGAACAGGCAATTAGTCACGTGAAGCAAACGTTTTGGAATGATCACGGTGAAGAAGTATCCCTGATTAATGATTAT
Source organism: Solibacillus cecembensis (assembly GCF_001439635.1). Lineage (GTDB taxonomy): Bacteria > Bacillota > Bacilli > Bacillales_A > Planococcaceae > Solibacillus > Solibacillus cecembensis. Next base: position 156,008 of record NZ_LMBZ01000006.1, read on the forward strand.
TATCCCTTTACCCTAAATGACGGCACAAAAATCGCCATTCAATTTTCACGCGATGTGACACACCAGGAATTTTTAATGGACCGACCACTTAGCCGTTATGGTGCTCCGTTAACATTTGACATTATTACTGCTGTTTCAAAATCGATGAAGCAAGTTATTCAACAGGCGAAAATTGCCGCTTTCGGACGAATTCCGGTCATGCTTGTTGGGGAATCGGGCACGGGTAAAGATATGATTGCCGAGGGAATTCATCATGAGCTCGTCGAAAAGAACGATCGCTTTATTACGCTCATTTGCCGTCGCAATGAGGAAACGCTACTTACTCAAATTGAAAAATACATTGCCGAAGAAAAAAAATATACGTTTTTTGCTGAAAGAATCGAATATTTATCCATGCCTGCCCAGGAACGCATTATTGAATTATTAGAATCTCATCAAGACCGGAATCATGTATTCATTGCGAGTATCGGTGAAGATCCAATCGATTTAATTCAAAATGGTCGTCTTTCTAAAAATCTATATTATTTATTTTCTAACTTAACGATTCAAGTTCCCTCATTGCGTGAACGCCGCGAAGATATTAAGCCGTTCATCGATGATTATTTTGCGCGTCGACGTAATAACTATGGTATTCATGTAAAAGGGTTGGCACCAGAAGTAGAGGAGCTCTTTCTTACATATGACTGGCCAGGCAATTTAAAAGAGCTTGAAGTTTTACTTGATGATATTAGCGCATTGCTGACTAATGAAGAGTTTGTTGATATGACACTCGTTCCTGCTTACTTCAAGTGGAAACTGAACAAAGCACAACCGAGTTCACATGATACGGCCAATCTTTTTGACTTTTCTCATCAAGAATTACAACCACTTGATGAATATATGCGAAAAGTAGAAGATCATTATATTCAATATGCACTGCAATTAAATGACGGAAATATTTCGCAAACAGCCAAGTCGCTCGGTATTCACCGCCAAGGCTTACAATATCGCTTGAAACGAAAATAAATGGTTACCCAATAATGAAATCAACATTTTGAATTAGGTCAAAATGTTGATTTTTTTCGTATTTCGAAGCAAATTTTACGTAATAGAACAAGATACTTGTTTAGAACTGCAAAATTCTTATGCACCCTTTCTTAATTTTTAGAAATTTCCTTCTTTTTATTATTCTAGTAAAAAAAATTTAGGATTAAAAACCCCTTGATATTACACGCTTTCTCTGCACCGAAGTTAGAAAATTCTAAATTAGTGTTTTCTTTTTTTATTTTTTTAATATATACTCACTTCAACGTTATCATAATATTAAATTCACAGGGGGTTGCTTAAAAATGACGTTAAAAGATTTCTTTATCGCACTTTCAGAGAATCAAACTTTAAATTCTGTTGCTCAAAAATATGGTTTTAAACTTGGGGCGCAAAGTGTCGTTGCAGGTACAAATATCGACGAAGTAGTCGCAAGTATTAAAGAATTAAACGCTCAAGGGATTTCATGTACAGTTGATAATTTAGGAGAATTTGTTTTTGAAAAGTCTGCTGCACTTGAAGCGAAGGTACAAATTTTAGCAGTCATTGAACGCATTCACAGTGAAAACTTACAAGCTCATATTTCTTTAAAACCATCTCAATTAGGCTTGGATATTGATTATGATTTTTGTTATGACAACTTAGAAGAAATCGTTGCCGCAGCATATAATTATCAAATATTTGTTAATTTCGATATGGAAAACTATGCGCGCCTTCATCCTTCTTTCCAGCTACTTGAAAAATTAAGCGAACAATATAATAACATCGGTACAGTTATTCAGTCGTATTTCTTTGAGTCAGATGACAATGTAGATCGCTACAAAGACTACCGTTTACGCATTGTGAAGGGTGCTTACAAAGAAGATGGTTCTGTTGCCTTCCAAGCAAAAGAAGAGATTGACCGTAAATATATCGAGCACATTGAACATCATTTATTACACGGGAAATTCACATCGATTGCTACGCATGATCACAATGTCATTAATCATGTGAAACAGTTTGTGAAAACGCATAATATTCCATATGAAAAATTCGAGTTCCAAATGCTTTATGGTTTCCGTAAAGAGCTACAATTATCCCTTGCCCAAGAAGGCTATAATTTCTGTACGTATGTTCCTTTTGGTCATGATTGGTACGGTTACTTTATGCGCCGACTTGCTGAGCGTCCTCAAAATCTGTCGCTCATTTCAAAGCAAGTTTTCAATAAAAAATCGAATACAGTTATTGCTGTTGCAGCTGGTGCCTTCTTACTAGGACGCATGACAAAAAGAAAAAAATAGCATTAGGGTGCTACTAAATTTTGCGTTGAGAGGGCCTAAAGTTACATGATAAAATGAACAAATTGGTATGTATCAATTTTAGCTTGGCTAACTCTTGTTCATACTTTCCGAGTTCAATCGAAAAGCTCATCTAAGAATCTGTGACACCTATCAAGCAGAAAATAAAGTTCACATTCCTCTAATAACTTAGAGTGATGTGAGTATTCTGCTAAAGAAAAATACAAAGGAGCTGTTTTATATGACAGAATATAGCTATCAATTTTTAGCTATTGTAATCTATATGATTATCATGCTTGGAATTGGTTGGTATGCATTTCGTAAAACAAGTAGTTTAACCGATTATATGTTAGGTGGTCGTGGGCTTGGCGCTACAGTTACCGCGCTAAGTGCTGGGGCTGCAGATATGTCCGGTTGGCTATTAATGGGTTTACCTGGTGCCATCTATCTTTCGGGTTTAGTTGAAGCATGGATCGCTATCGGATTAACAATTGGAGCTTATTTAAACTGGTTACTTGTAGCACCTCGTTTACGTGTGTATACACAAGTTTCAAATAACTCCATTACAATACCAAGTTATTTAGATAATCGTTTACGCGATAATACAAAATTACTGCGTATCGCATCTGGAATTATCATTTTAGTATTCTTTACATTCTATGTATCTTCTGGAATGGTTTCAGGCGGAAAGTTTTTTGAAAGTTCGTTTGGAATGGACTATCATACAGGGTTATTATTCGTTTCAGCTGTTGTTGTAGCCTACACTTTATTTGGTGGCTTTTTAGCGGTTAGTTATACGGATGTTATTCAAGGGCTGATCATGGTCGTTACGTTAATCGCCGTTCCTGTATTCGGTATATTTTTAACAGGTGGCTTTGGTGCTACACTTGATTCGATTAAAGAAGTGAATCCAGATATGCTAAATTTATTACCAGCCACTGCTACTGCTGCTGGTATCATTTCTTCGGTCGCTTGGGGTCTTGGTTATTTTGGTCAGCCTCATATTATCGTGCGTTTCATGGCCATTTCTTCCGTCAAAGAAGTAAAAAGTGCACGTCGCATCGGAATTGGCTGGATGATTTTCAGTTTACTTGGTGCCCTATCAACTGCATTTGTGGGAGTTGCTTACTTCCAACAACAAGGAATTGAATTAAAGGATCCTGAAACAGTCTTTATCGTATTAGGACAAATTATTTTCCATCCATTTATTGCAGGAGTTATTTTAGCGGCAATTTTAGCGGCTGTAATGAGTACGATTTCTTCTCAATTAATCGTGACATCTTCTGCACTTATTGAGGATATTTATAAAGCATTATTCAATAAATCGGCATCGGATAAACACTATGTATTTTTAGGTCGTATGGCTGTATTGTTCGTTTCTGTTTTCGCTGCTTTTGTTGCTTGGAATCCTGAAAGTACGATTTTAGGACTTGTTGCTTTTGCATGGGCTGGCTTTGGTGCTGCCTTTGGTCCGATTATTTTACTATCATTATTCTGGAAAAAGCTAACGAATTACGGAGCGCTTTCAGGAATGGTTGCAGGTGCATTAGTAGCATTCATTTGGGGTCGTACACCGAGCTTATCTGGCATGCTCTACGAAATCGTACCGGGCTTCATCGTTTGTTTAGTTATCGCCTTTATTGTAAGTTTAGTTACTTATAAAAAGAATGCAGACATTGAAAAAGAGTTTGATGAAACACAACGTATTTTGAAAGAAGAACGTAATTAATTTGAAAGAAGAGTATTCAGTTAGCTGCTGAATACTCTTTTTCATTTAGTTATTCCCCGAGTTCGCTGCTGCAGTACTTGCCGCAATCGATGCAATCATAGCCGCCTGTTGCATTTGTAAAATGACCTCAATTGACACTAATGATAACAGCCCAACCTCTTGATGATTCAATGTTGCCAACTTTTGTTGAACAGCAATCGTAAATGCCTCATTTTTATACCATTTGAAATGCTTTTCTTTTATGAGTAATTGATATAAGTAAATTAGCTCTTCTAATTGTTTTTCATCTATGCGTAAAATGGCTAATAATCCAAGTTGAACATATAATTGAGGCTTTATTTTAATGCCTTGTTGCTGTATTTTTTCACGAATCGTTATAATATATGGCACTAAATAATCGATATAATTCTCATCAATTAATGTTAAAATTTGCGAAAGTGCTTGTAGTTCATTTCCTTGATGAAATTTATTTTTACGCAATTCATCATAGTATTTCCGCATTGTTGCCGCACGGGTTACATAATCACTATTCGCATCCTTCGTACACAAAACCGCAATCGCGATATCATCCGTTGACGTTAAAAAACGATGGTGTTTGCGCATTTCATCATAAAGTTTTCGCGCATTTTGTGCATGCAGTTGTGGGTTTTCTTCATTCAAAAATAGAGCTGCAATATAATTAAATGTGCTATTTGGAAACTTTGCCTCTCGCAATACTTTTTGATTATGCAGTGTCTCTGTCACCTTTTGTTCCTTTTGTAATTCATGGCTAAAAATCATCGCATAAGAATATTGTAATAATGGGCTTGATCGAATATGTGATAACCAATTTGTTTCTTTTTTTATAATGTCCAGCACTTCTTTAAAGCCCTTCTCATCAAACGTTTCTTGCTTTGATGAGTAATAAGAGGCAATTTGAAATTGAATTCTTTTATCTACTGACCATTTCGCAAATTTCTCAACGCTTTTTAAATTATCCATAATAAATACCACTCGTTGTTCCACTACCCCACCGCCTTTACTAACTATACGGATGATTTGAACAAAAGTTTCTTTTCAAAGAGAATTTAAAAGGTAGCAAAATAAGTATATGTGCACCCTTTTTATCTACAATAACGCAGCCCCTATTAAACCAGCATCGCCTTTATTAATACTTGCTTGAATGCGCCCTTTTTTATGTTCGAAAAAAGGTAATGTGAAAAAAGCATCTACCTTTTCCGCAATTTCTTTTACCATTTGTGGATGATGGTTCATGACACCCCCACCGAGTACAACGACATGAGGATCGAGCAACATTAAAAACGTATGAATTTTATGTGCAATCTCTTCTTGCCAAGTGTGAATTATCGGTAGTATACGCGCATCATTTTCATAATAGCGTTTGAAAAATTGCTCGAGTGTTGCTTCATCACCTGTTTTTTCCTGTATCATTTTTTGCAGTGCAGGACCTGATCCCATCCACTCTAAATACTCGCCTTCACGCGTTAAGGAAAAGCCAACTTCCCCTGGTATGCCCGCGCCTCGTAATGCATTCCCCTCATGGATTGTACAGCAAGCAATTCCTGTACTAACGGTCATATAGATCATCGTTTCCTTTTGAAAATGGCGGATTTTATATTCACCATTCGCTGCTGTCGTCATGTCCGTTTCCATAATAATTTCCGCATTCGGATAGTGTGCCTGTAATTTCTCAACGAGCGGGAAATTACGCCACGGTAAATTTTGCTGGTAGATGACAAGTCCCTGCTCAATATCAAGTACACCCGGTAAACCTACTGCAACTTTTGTCACGTCACCTTGCTCCGATTCAAGCAAGCTTTGAAAACCATCGATGATTGCTTGAAATAATGTGTCGGATTGCTGCGGGCTTTTCACTTCTATTTGTTTAACGAGCTTTGCTGGCTCCTCTGCCTTTGAAATCGCGAGTGCCAATTTTGTCCCACCTATATCACCACTTAAAACCCACATTCACTTCACCTGCTCCTCAATAATGCCCTACTATTGCCAAGTTCTTTTACTGTGATTTTCATAAGATGCTATAATATCAACGGAGAAATCTAACCAAGACTTTTTGGGAATTCCGTCTTCATTTATTTTAGATTACATAAAAAGGTAAAGAAACTCAAGTAGCAAAGTGAGCTGGCAAACCAAAGCCCTGCTCACCCTTTTTAAGCTAAACCACTATAAGGATAGAGCATATCATTAGGATAATGGGTGTCACATTGTTCCTTCATAAACATCGCGCCATCGTCTTCAAAAACACCTTGTACAACTGGAATCGATAGTTCATCCGGTGTGAAGCAAAGATGAATCATTGGTACTGTAATTGGCAAGCTTTGTAATACTTCTACTATATCAAGTGGCTGCTTTGAAATTATATCAATTAGTTCGAGTACCCCATCTTCCTCCTGACAAATAACAATCGTCTGCAATTTTGGTACATAATAAATACAGTCCTTATATTGCGTTAATGCATGATACATGACGATATCTTCGTTTTGAAGCATGCTCATCTTTACGCTAATTGGCAATCGATGCGTAATCGTTTCATACAATAATTCGCGTGCTTTTGGCTCATTCATATCAAGCTTTTTCACTTCTGTTGGCTGCATTGTTAAATCAGCTGTTTGCACACGATAGGTCGCCTGCCGTCTTTTTTCAAAACCAAATTTCACATAAAACTGAAGGACCGTTGCATTTGCGAACAAGTACACAAACTGAGCTTGTTTTACATCTTCTAAAACAACTTCCATTAGTTTTCTAGATAACCCTTGCCCTTGATAGCCTGGCTTCGTCATAACGGTTCCGATTTGTATGGATTGATACGCTTGCCCATCTAAAATCATCGTACCTATACTAGTAGAAACATTGGCGACAATTTCACCTTTGTCCTCAAATGCATAACAACAATAGCTATCATTCCAATAACCTAGCTCTGCCCATTGTTCGAATTGCAATTGAAATGTTTCCTCACTTAATTGAAAGAAGCTTTTCATAAGTTGCTTATTTTTTCTGATGTCGTCTCCCTTGATCAATTTCATTTTACCGCCTCCCATATATTGTTAGAATAGCATATTTCGGTATTCTTTCAAAAATGGATTGGCTGTAAAGAGAGTTTAAATTTAATTTATTGATACGTTGCTAAGTTTATTCGAAATAAATACGCAAAAAAAACGATGGCATTAAGCCATCGTTTTTCCTTAAAGAAATTAACGTTTATTAATTTCTTCCATTAAAATTTGGTTTGTTAATTGTGGATTTGCTTGTCCTTTTGAAGCTTTCATAATTTGGCCTAAAAGTGCTTTAATTGCACGTTCGTTACCACCTAAGAAATCTGCTACAGATTTTTCATCCGCATCAAGAACCGTTGTTACGAAACCACGGATTACTTCTGGGTCAGAAATTTGGACTAAGCCTTTTTCTTTTACGATTTTCGCAGCGTCTCCACCGTTTTCTACTAGCTCAGTGAATACTTTCTTCGCAATCTTAGATGAGATTGTACCGTCAGAAATTAATTTAACCATGCCTGCTAAGTTTTCTGGTGTTAATGCTGTATTTTTTAAATCTTTTTGCTCTGCATTTAAGTAAGCTGAAACATCGCCCATTAACCAGTTTGCAGAAAGTTTTGCATCTGCTCCAGTAACAGTCATTGCGTCGAAGAAATCAGAAATCTCTTTGTTCATAACAAGTACTGTCGCGTCATATGCAGTTAAGCCTAACTCTTCTACATAGCGTGCTTTTCGTGCATCCGGTAATTCTGGAATTGACTGGCGAATGCGCTCAACCCACTCATCTGAAATCGAAAGGTGCACTAAATCTGGCTCTGGGAAGTAACGGTAATCATCCGTACCTTCTTTAACACGCATAAGCAATGTTTTACCAGTTTTTTCATCATAACGGCGTGTTTCTTGCTCAATTTCGCCACCTGACATTAATACTTGAGCTTGACGAATTTCTTCGTGCTCTAAACCTTTACGTACAAAGTTGAATGAGTTTAAGTTTTTAAGCTCAGCTTTTGTACCGAATTGTTCTTGACCGTATGGACGTAATGAAACGTTCGCATCACAACGTAAAGAACCTTCCTCCATACGTACGTCAGAAACGCCCGAATATTGGATAATTGATTTTACTTTTTCAAGATATGCATACGCTTCGTCCGGTGTACGGATGTCTGGCTCAGATACGATTTCCACAAGTGGCGTTCCTTGACGGTTTAAGTCTACTAAAGAATAGCCATCCGCGTGAGTTAATTTACCAGCATCTTCTTCCATATGAAGGCGTGTAATACCGATTTTTTTCTTGTAACCTGGTTTGCCGTCTTTTGCTTCAATTTCAATTTCAACCCAACCATTTTTACCGATTGGTTTATCGAATTGTGAAATTTGGTAAGCTTTCGGATTATCCGGATAGAAGTAGTTTTTACGGTCGAACTTAGTTTCTTGTTCGATTTCCATGTTTAACGCTAAAGAAGCGCGCATCGCATAGTCTACTACTTGCTTATTTAATACTGGTAAAACACCTGGGTAACCAAGTTCAATTACAGAAGTATTTGTGTTTGGTTCTGCACCGAAGTAGTTAGGTGAAGCCGAGAAAATTTTAGAGTTTGTTTTTAACTCAACGTGAATTTCTAAACCGATTACTGTTTCAAAGTTCATCTTATTTTACCTCCCATAATGCTGGAGTTTGTGTATTGAAGTCTGTTTGTTGCTCATATGCGTAAGCAACACGGTAAATTGTTTCTTCATCGAAGTGTTTACCGATAATTTGTAAACCTAATGGTAAACCATTTTCAAATCCACATGGGATCGAAATTGCTGGTACACCTGCTAAGTTAATTGGAATTGTTAAAATATCATTTGCGTACATTGTCATTGGATCTTCAACGTTTGCACCTACTTCAAATGCTGGTGTTGGTGCTGTTGGTCCAATAATTACATCATAGTTTTCGAAAACTTTGTCATAATCCGCTTTAATTAGCGTACGTGCTTGTTGTGCTTTTTTGTAATATGCATCATACGTACCTGCTGATAATGAATACGTACCAAGCATGATACGGCGTTTCACTTCATCACCGAAACCTTCAGCACGTGATTGTTTGTAAAGCTCTAATAAGTTTGTCGCATTTTCTGAACGGTAACCGTAACGAATACCATCGAAACGAGAAAGGTTAGAAGAAGCTTCTGATGATGACAGAATATAATAAGCTGCTAATGCGTATTTCGAGTGAGGAAGTGAAACCTCTTCTACTGTTGCACCTTGTGCTTTTAATACTTCTAATGCATCTAATACAGATTTTTTCGCCGCTTCGCCAACGCCTTCACCTAAAAACTCTTTAGGTACTGCGATTTTTAAGCCTTTAATGTTGCCATCAAGTGCTGCTGCGTAGTTTGGTACTGGCACATCCGCAGAAGTTGAATCCATTTCATCTACACCTGAGATTGCTTCTAGTAATAATGCATTGTCTGTTACGTTACGTGTAATTGGTCCGATTTGGTCTAATGAAGATGCGAATGCAACTAATCCAAAACGAGACACACGACCGTATGTAGGTTTCATCCCTACAACACCACAGTAAGCTGCTGGTTGACGGATTGAACCACCTGTATCTGAACCTAATGAGAATGGTACTTCACCGGCTGCTACTGCTGCTGCAGATGCACCTGAAGATCCACCTGGTACGTGGTTAAGATTCCATGGGTTTTTTGTTGTTTTGTACGCTGAGTTTTCATTTGAAGAACCCATTGCGAACTCGTCCATGTTTAATTTACCAATTGTTACCATACCCGCATCGCGAAGTTTTTGTACAATCGTTGCATCGTAAATTGGCATAAAGCCTTCTAAAATTTTAGAAGCACAAGTTGTTTCTAATCCTTCAGTTACGATATTATCTTTAACCCCAATCGGCATACCGAATAGTGGTCCGCGCTCCTCGAAAGGAACTTGATCTAACTCTGCTGCACGAGCTGTTGCTTCTTCTTTATTTAAAGCTAAAAATGCTTGAACATCGCCGTCCAACTTTTCCACGCGGGCAAATGCTTCGCTTGTTAAGTCTGTAATTGTCAGTTCACGCGTTTTTAAAGCTTCTTGTAATTGTGCTGATGTGCGCTCAAATACTGTCATGTGACATGTCCCTCCTTAAATTATTCCATGATTGATGGTACTTTAATTTGACCAGCTTCTTGACTCTTTACATTAAGCATTACTTTTTCAATTGCTAGGCCTTCTTTAGCTACGTCTTCACGCATTACGTTTACAAGTGGTAAAACATGTGATGTTGGTTCTACGTTCGTTGTATCTAATTCATTTAGCTGCTCTGCAAAGTCTGTAATTTTGCCAAGTTGTTCAGCAAATTTCTCTGCATCCTCTTCTGTAATAGCAAGGCGAGCTAAGTGCGCTACGTGTTTTACTTCTTCTTTAGATATTTTTGCCATTTCTTACACCTCCAAATTTCGAATTAACCATGCCAACAATCATACCATTTTTCCCTGTAAAAATCACAATTTTACCGAAAGTTTCACCAACCGACACGAAGTTTTAAACACTTTTCGCCAAATTAATGTAATAAAGTGTTAAAGTGTTTTTTTTAGCTTTGAAAATGTAATAAAACCAACCGGTTGATCTAATAGAATCAACCGGTTGGTTCAGTTTTTTAGGTTCTTCCAATCAATTACGCCTCGGCGTAATTGCGTCCAGATTTTTTTCGGGCTCGCTCGAAAAACTCCCCTAAAAAATCTGCGACATCCGCCGGGGCATTAACTTGATTCAGTTAGGGTTTGAACCTCTACTGAATAGAATTAAATTTTTCAGCAGAATTTTCCTCTTATAGAAATAGGGAAATTCTGCTGAATCAAGTTAATCATAAATATGAATAAATGGCTCTTTTTCATTCGGTTCTTTTTTGATTAACACTTCTGGACCATTTACTGAAGTAATGCTGATTGTAATTAATAAATCCTTCGGCAAATGAGTCAGCATTACTCCTGTCAAATGTTGTGTGAAGCCTGTAATTTCAGCCGTCCCATAAAATTGAATTGGGATTTCGATATCGAGCTTTTGAATATTTTTATTTTGATAAAAACCGGTTGCAAATACACTTGTGAAGTTCGAGAAATATCTATCCACCTCTTGCTTAAAGGCTAAGAAGTCCGTATTCATATCACGATACATATTATCAGGTGAGGACATCGGGAATTTCACATATTTCTCCTGTACATCTTCCCACTCTCCTAGAGCCGATTGATTTGCATCAACAGAATTATAAGCAAAGTATGTACCGGGAACAATCGAATTACGCTCTTCTTGCTTAAATAGCGCAATAACAATTGGTACATCCGCCAACTCAGAACGCGCTCGCAGTCGATTAATCACTTCTTGCGCAATTTTCTTCCCTTCTTTTTCTAGCTCTTTCTCTGGAATCTTTTGCTCAAAAAACTCTCCATACTGCTCTTTTTGATAGTAATACACTGAATTTAATGCCAAGCCTATCGAAATACCAGAAAGCGTTATTTTATTATTCTCTGTTTTGGTTAAGTAATTTTGTTCCACCAAATGCGATAAGTAAACGGGTGCTTCTGTTGCTTTAATCGTCGCGTCCATCTCTTGCCCTGTTGCTTCATCAATGCTCGATGGATTGAGTCCCTGATTTTCAGGTCTCTCATTTTTCGTTTGATTTGGACGGGCTAGCCAGTCTTTCAACGTGCTCTCTGACAAATATTGCCCCTCTTGAAAGTAGTAATTTTCGGTATCAAATTTATTTTGGGAAATACGCATTAAACCTAATTCGGCTTCTTTCATATCATACTTTGTATAAATATTTGAAACGACTAAACCACGGCTCGCACTTTCTTTAAATGGAATCAATGTTTTATAGTAACTATCATTGATTTGCTTATTCGGGATAATCGTTGTCTCTACTTCTTCTGCTGAATCAGAATCCTGAGTGAGCTCTGTTTCTGGTGTAATTTTCGGTGCACACGCAGTAAGAAGTAAAGCAGCAATCATTGCCGGCACCCAGCGGTATCTTTTCATAAGAACGCGTCTCCTTTACTATTGTAATTGTTCTATTAGGCGGTTTTCATCCCAAATTTCAATGCCCAGACTCTGTGCTTTTTCTAACTTAGAACCTGCATCTTCTCCAACGATTACAAGATCTGTTTTCTTACTTACACTTCCTGCAACAATACCGCCTAACTGTTCTATTTTCGCCTTCGCATCATTCCGTGTCAATTGTAGAAGTTTCCCTGTTAAAACAACCGTTTTTCCGGCAAATGGATTAGCACCGACCTCAATGACTACTTTTTTACCTGTATAGTTCATATTCACATTAACATCTTTTAGACGACTTATTAATAGTTGAATTTGATCATTAGCAAAATAGGCAACGATGGATTCCGCCATTTTGTCACCAATTTCATGAATCGCAGTTAGTTGTTCCTCTGTTGCTTCCATTAGTGGATCAATCGCTTCAAAATGCTGTGCTAGTATTTTGGCTGCCTTTTCCCCTACGTGACGAATGCCTAAACCAAATAATAGCTTTTCTAATGAATTACCCTTTGATTTTTCGATTGCTGCGACTAAATTTGTTGCGGATTTTTGCCCCATCCGTTCAAGGTCAATCAACATTTCAACTGTTAATAAATAGAGATCGGCCACATCTTTAATCGAGCCTTCACGCAATAGCTGCTCGACCACTTTTTCACCTAAGCCATCAATATTCATCGCGTTACGTGACACAAAATGCTTCACACCTTCTGCAATTTGCGCAGGGCATAAAGGGTTAATGCAGCGCAATGCCACATCACTTTCAATTCGAACAACTTCTTTATCACATGCAGGACAATGCGTTGGCATCGTATATGGAATCGCATCATCTGGGCGTTGCTCAAGCACAACACCAACAATTTGCGGAATAATGTCCCCTGCTTTTCTGACAATTACCGTGTCATTAATGCGAATATCCTTTTCACGAATTAAATCTTCATTATGAAGAGATGCACGACTCACCGTTGTTCCTGCAACAAGAACAGGTGTTAATAGCGCAGTTGGTGTAATGACGCCTGTACGCCCTACCGTCAGCTCGATATCTACAAGCGTTGTAACGACTTCTTCCGCAGGGAATTTATATGCAATGGCCCAACGTGGTGACTTTGCTGTAAAACCAAGTTCATCCTGTTGCGCAAATGAATTCACTTTAATAACGATACCATCAATTTCATATGGTAAATTTGGACGTGCTTCTGTCCACTTCTCTATAAACGCTAAAACCTCTTCAATTGTTGCACATGCTTGTCTTTCTTTATTTGACGGGAATCCAAGACGCTCTAAATAATCGAGCATTTCACCATGCCCTTCGATGCCAAACGCCTCGCCATCTCCGCCAATCGAATAAATAAACGTTGATAAATTACGACTTGCTGCTATTTTCGGGTCCAATTGACGAAGTGATCCTGCTGCTGCATTACGTGGATTGGCAAATTGTTCTTCCTCTTTTTCACGACGCAATTCATTGAGCTTTTCAAACGATTTTTTCGGCATATACGCTTCCCCGCGTACTTCCATCGTTAAAGGTTCCTTTATGCGTAGTGGAATGGCGCGAATTGTCTTTAAGTTCATCGTAATTTCCTCACCAACAGAGCCGTCACCACGTGTTGCGCCTTGCACAAATACACCGTTATCATAACGTAGTGAAATAGCTAAGCCATCGATTTTCAGCTCACACACATATGAAAAGTTATCGCCTATTGCTTGACGGATTTTCCGGTCAAAATCACGTAAGTCTCCTTCATTAAATGCATTGGAAAGACTAAGCATCGCTGTTTGATGCGTCACTTTTTGGAAGCCTTCAACAACTGCTCCACCGACACGTTGCGTTGGAGAATCAGGATAAATGAATTGTGGATTTGCTTCTTCAAGTGCGATTAATTCATGCAATAATTGATCGTATACACTATCCGCTACTAACGGCTTGTCTTGCACATAATAAGCATAACCGTAGTCATGAAGAAGCTTACCCAGCTCAGCGATTCTTTGTTCAATTTCATTCATTTTTATATCCTCCTAAGCTTTTTGAATAGGTGCAAATTTTGCTAATAAGCGTTTAATACCTGTCGGTGCTGGGAAGGCAATATCCAATTCCATGCCGTCGCCTTCACCTTTCACACTAACGACCATACCAGTCCCCCATTTTCCATGGGCGGCTTTATCTCCAATTTTCCAATCAAACTGACTGCCACCTGTGTTTGCAAGTCTTGATGTTTGTGAAGCTGGATTTTGAACAGCACCTAATGAACGGTTTGTCGACATACGGTCATAGCGATTCGATGTAAATGGTAGTGATGTATCGCGGTAAGAAGCACCACCAGACTTGGAAACTTGCTCAATTACCTCTTCATCAATTTCACGCAAGAAACGTGAGGGAGCATTATAACCAGTACGTCCAAAAATTGTTCGCGAGCCTGCACATGTTAAGTATAGTCGCTGTTCCGCACGCGTCGCGCCGACATACATCAACCTTCTCTCCTCAGCCATTTCCTCTTCACTTTCTAATGAACGAGAATGTGGGAAGATGTTTTCCTCCATACCAATAATGAATACAACTGGGAATTCCAGCCCTTTTGCAGCATGCATCGTCATTAAAATAATCGTACCTTTTGCTTTCTCTTCTTCATCTAAAGAATCAATATCTGCAACTAATGCCAGATCCGTTAAAAAGGCAACAAGCGATTGATCTTCACTGCGTTTTTCAAATGCCTGTGTAACCGTTAAAAATTCCTGAATGTTTTCAAGTCTGCTTTCGGCTTCAATTGATTTTTCCGCTTCTAGCATTTTGCGGTAGCCTGATTTTTCGATGACTTCTTCCACAAGCTCCGTCACGGACAAATCATTTTGGCGCTCACTCAATGAACGAATCATATTGTAAAATTGCTCAGCTGATGCAGATGCCTTCCCTGTTAACCCCATAAAGACGAGCTCACCCATTGCATCAAAAATCGAACGGTCTTGCTCGATTGCATATTGGAGCATCTTATCAAATGACGTCGCACCGATTGCTCGTTTCGGCTCGTTAATAATGCGTGCGAGTGATAAATCGTCATTATTGTTCGAAATTAAACGTAAATACGCGAGTAAATCTTTAATTTCTTTACGGTCATAGAATTTTGTTCCACCAACAATTTGATAGTTCATATTTGATTTTACAAGGACGTCCTCGATTACACGTGACTGCGCATTTGTACGGTAAAGTATGGCGAAATCATTAAGCTTATAGTCGTCATCCTTCATCAACTTTTGAATCGTTCGAACGACATACTGTGCTTCATCTTGCTCATTACCAGCTTTGTAAAGTTGTATTTTTTCGCCCTCGGTATTGTCTGTACGCAATACTTTTTTATAGCGATTTTTATTCTTTTCAATGACGCTATTTGCTGCCTGTAATATGCGTTTTGTTGAGCGATAATTTTGCTCTAACATAATGACTTTGGCATCTTTATAATCCTTTTCAAACGATAAAATATTCGTAATATCCGCGCCACGCCAACGATAAATGGACTGATCCGAATCCCCAACAACACAAATATTACGGAATTTCTTCGCGAGCATTTGAACTAGTAAATATTGGGTTTTATTTGTATCCTGATACTCATCCACGTGAATATATTGGAATTTATTTTGATAAAATTCAAGCACATCTGGTGCCTGCTCAAATAAACGAATTGTCAGCATGATTAAATCATCAAAATCGAGACTTTGATTTTGATGCAAACGCTTTTGATATCCCCTGTAAACCTGCGCTACAATCTTTTCAAATGGATTATGAGGATTTTGATTCGCTTCGAATTCCGAAACCGTAATACATTCGTTTTTCGCTGAACTAATCGTATTCAAAATTGCACGTGGATCGTATTGTTTCGGGTCAATATTATCCTGCTTTAAAATATTTTTGATAACCGTCAACTGGTCCGAACTATCTAAAATAGAAAAGCTCTTCGTATAACCAATACGATCAATATTGCGACGTAAAATTCGCACGCACATCGAGTGGAATGTCGATACCCACATGCCATCTGTTGTGCCATTGCCCAAGATGCCATCAATTCGGTCACGCATTTCACGTGCCGCTTTATTTGTAAATGTAATCGCTAAAATTTTCGAAGGATATACTTGCCGCTCAACAACTAAATAGGCAATGCGATGCGTTAACACACGGGTCTTTCCTGAACCTGCACCTGCCATTATTAGTAGCGGTCCTTCTGTTGCTTTTACTGCTTCTGCCTGCTGTGGATTCATGCCTGTTACTAAACTGTTTGCAATATGATCCATACTACACCATCCAATCCAAAAGAACGTTTGTTCCTATTGTATATCATTTCACTACTTTTTTCACTGCTTGTACTGTTTTTAACGCTGTTTTTAAATCATCGTATACAATATTACCGACAATGACTGTATCTGCAAAGGCTGCCATTTCTTTCGCCTGCTCAGGTGAAGTAATGCCGCCACCATAAAAAAGCTTCGTCTCATTTAATACTTCACCAACCGCGCTTACCACTTCAGTATCGCCATAAGTTCCGCTATATTCTAAATAAAAAATTGGCAGTTTAAACAAATTCTCCGCCATGCGCGCATAGGCCACAACATCTTCCACCGTTAAATCTGTTTTTGCATTTGTCAGTTGTGCAACTTTACAATCCGGATTTAGCACAACATACCCTTCTGCAACAAGCTCTTCCCAAATTAAAATATCACCGTATTCCTTAATGGCTTCATGATGTAAATCTTTTACCCATCGTGTTTCCGTACTATTTAATACAGACGGAATAAAGTAATAATCATAGCCTGGTGTAACACTTTCCAAATTTGAAATTTCTAATGCAACCGGCACTGAAAAACGACGCACACGAACTAAAAGGTCTAATACCCCATCTAATGTGACATCATCCGTGCCCCCAACTAAAATAACATCCGTTCCTGATTCACAAATTTGCTCCAGTGCTTCATCAGAAATTTCCTTAGCAGGGTCTAATTTAAATACATGTCGCCAATTTAAATATTCCATTTTTATATCCACCTGTTCATTCATAGTTTTATGGATCAATTACGCCTCGGCGTAATTGCGTCCAGATTTTTTTTCGAGCTCGCTCGAAAACTCCCCTAAAAATCTGTGACATCCGCCGGGGCTTGGGCCAACACGATGTTGGTCACTCAGGCGTTGCCGCATGACGCGGCGCACTTAGGCTGAGTTCCTCTATTTCAGCCGGGGTTAGAACCCCTCCTGAATAGAATTGTATATTTGGCATTCATCCTCCACTTTATAGAAGTAGGAGAATTCTGCTGAATCTAGTTATCCCATCTACAAGTATAGCGAAGTTTCTAGAAATATTAAAAGACTGAGCAAATAAAATGCCCAGTCTTTTTACACACTTTAATTTAAGCTCCATTCAACCTTACTTTGGTTCAAATGGTTTCTCATCAGGATACAAGCGTCCTAGCATTTCATCATACGTATCGTTTCCGTAATCAAAGCAGCGGCGAACACGTGAAATCGTTGCTGTTGAAGCACCCGTTTCTTTTTTGATCGTCTCATACGTTTTCTTTAAACGTAGTAAATGCGCCACCTCAAAACGTTGTGCTAATGATTGGATTTCACTAATTGTGCATAAATCATCAAAAAACTTATAGCATTCTTCAATATCCTTTAATTCAAGGACCGCTTTAAATAACTGCTCGGTTTGATGACCACGAATCTTTTCGATTTGCATAAAATTCCCCCATTCCTCTCTTATTGTGCATATGTAACAGATGACGCAAGTCCTGGAGACGTCGGTACAAAATGAACCCATGTTTGCCCTGGCACTAGCTTCACTTCAGATCCATCTTCTTCAATGGCGATTAAAAAACTCTCTGCATTTTTCCATTTTACTTCACGCATCATCCCACCCTGGAAAACATATGCGTTGCCCCCACCTTTAATATTGATCGCGCGTCTACCTTCGTTATCAATAATTTGATGTGGCATCTCAAAAAATAAAACGTTCGCTAATTCGATTGGCTGCTGTGTTACATAATCTACTGTTTGGACATTTGCAGAAAATCTAGCATAGCGATTTGTTTCTGAATCAAATACATACTGGCTATTAAATTTCCCGTTCGTACTGTAGTTTATCGCTACCTCACTAGCCTGTGTTCCTATTTTAACACTATCTTCGCCTTCATAAAAAGGATAAGATACTTTTTTCTGATAAAGTAGTGAAGCGCCTATCTTTTCTGCGCCTGCAACTACATTTTCACCTGAAATATAAGAATTATGTGGTGCTCTTCGCTCAGAGGAACGATTGAAATAAATGCCATCATATTGCATCCCATTAATCCCCTCAACCACTCTCTTATCTAGCATCGATTTGGCCTCTGGACTATAGCCATGCGCTAAATAAAATGCATCTAAACCTTTCGCAATATCGATAAAGTAAGAACGCGCACTTCGAATTGGGCCAATGGATTCTGGAATTTGCGACTGATACAACGCTAAAAATCTCGTCACATCACCTTCAGCAAGCATTTCATAAACGACATCAGCCTGCGCTAAACCCGATTGCGGACGTGCTAATGGATGATTATTAATCGTCGCAATAATCGGACGTTGCGTTATTTCCTCGGCAATAGGCTCACCTGTAAACGGTGCAACAAATGGCAATGCCTCTTCCTCTTCCGCATCTGCAACTAATACCTCTTCTTGTTCTTCAATTTCTGGTTGCTCCACCTGTTCTTTATCTGAACAACCTGCAATAACTGCTGTACTTAAAATCGCTGCAATAAAAAAGCCGCGCTTCCTCATTTTATTCTCCCCCTATTTGAATCAATTACACCTCGGCATATTATCCCCCCTTATAGATGAGGGAGGATATTATGCTGAAATAAGTTAACGCATAACGGACGGTAGCATAACCGTATTTTTCATGACATCGAAAATTCCTCTTGGTGTAATACGGATATAAGGTAAATGCGTTGATTGTAAAAATAATAATGTATAAATGGCATCCGTATAGTGATAACCACGTTCCTTTAAAGCCGCTTTTAAATCGAGTTCTAATTGAATAACTTCTTCCACTGTTCCATCAAAAAATGAGCCCGAATAAGCTAACGGTAAAGACGTGACAATTTGTCTATCCTCCACTAATACAATGCCACCATTCATTTTCTTTAACTCCTGAAAAGCACACTTCATATCCTCCATACTTTTTCCAATTAAAATAATATCGCCTGTATTTGAATAGGAAGAAGCAAAGCCCTTTACGTGTGTTGCAAAACCTTTCAGCATTGTATTAATGCGCCATGCCCCATTACGATCGACCAACATTAAATAGCTTTCATCATGGTCAGTTGATAATATCTGTTGTCCTTGCGTCGTGATGCTATATGGTTTTGTGATGACGTCATTTACCATCTCAATTCCGATTGGCATTGAAAATTGGAAATCTGCGTCCGTTAAATCAAAGTCAATCGTCAATTTCTCTAAAGCCGATAAGTCCACTGCTGGGAATGCTTGTAGATCTACATTGTCACGCTTCAACCAAACCCCTTTTGAAAGAACCGCTTCAGGAGTTGGTGAATTTTCATCTGATAATATATTAATATTTGCATAACGCCCCGTTGCAATAATTCCATGTAAATTAGACATATCATAATAGCGCGCAACATTGTAAGATGCCATATTATACGCGTCAATTGGGCTCACTCCTGCTTCAAGTGCAGCACGAATACATTTATCAATAACACCATCTTGATGGAAGCTCGGCGTTGAACCGTCTGTCGTCATCATTAAGTGGTCAAAAATCGGGTAACCGCGCTCGACAACGCCCTTTAAAAGCTGTGGTAAATCAGGACGAATTGAAGAATAACGCAATGTCACCGCATAACCATGTAAAATACGTGCCTCTACATCTTCAATTGTCATTGCCTCATGGTCTCCATCAACGCCAAATAAACGCATTTTCGCCAATGTTTTATCCGATGCTCCTGGGAAATGCCCTTCAACTTTCTTCCCTTTATGATTCGCTGCTTGAATCCAATACAGCATTTGATCATCACCGCGTGTTAAACGTGGCCAGCCCGTCAATTCACCGCCTAAAACTACTTCTGGACGCTCCAACCATTCACATACCGAGGCATTCGAATAGAGTTCCCCTTCATTCTCAAGCTCTGTTTGCGAATCAAATCTTGCCCACCAATAAAATGAATATGGCAATTGACTTAGGTTATCCATCAAAGAAAACGCTTTCTTATTATCTAGTAAAGAAACAAGCGTCATATTATCTGAAATAAATGTCGTTGTACCCGATTGTGCACAAAACTGCGCAAAGCTATATGGATTATACAGTTGGAACGGATGCACATGCGGCTCAATATAACCAGGTACAACCGTTTTACCTGTCATATCAATGATATCTGTCCCATCTAAATTGGTCGGCATTTCCTTTCCAACATACACAATGCGATCACCGGAAATCCAAATATTCCCTGTCAACCATTGCTTAAATATGCTGTGCAAGTATTTTGCATTTTGCAGCACGATATTAGGAGCTACTTTCCCATCAATAATACTCACTTGTTCACGAATATCCTTAATTCTCCATTTGACTTCAGACACAATAAAACGCTCCTCTCAATTATCGAAATTTTATCAATTAAAAATACTCTATTTAGTGGAAATAGTTGAAATATTTCCTTTTCGAACCTATTTTTATCGTATCATAGCACTTTCATAAAGCAAAGTATTATAGAAAAAAATTACAATTCAAAAAGTACGGTAGCATATCCCTACCGTACTTTTCGAAGCATATTTAGCAAAGCTTCAGCTTAAAATGGACATTCAATTATTCAAACGTTCTCCAACCGATATCTTGACGGAAGAAGAAGTTCGGCCATTCTTTTTTGGCAAGCTCAGCATATACCTTTTCTTGCGCTTCTTTTAAATCTTCCGCTTCCGCAGCAACTAAAATGACACGACCGCCATTTCCGACAAATTGACCATCTACAAGTTTTGTACCTGCGTGATAAACCGGAAGTGCTAAATCGCTTAAATTAGGTAGTGCATTGCCTTTTTCTACATCTCCAGGATAGCCATCTGCCGCTACGACAACACCTAAAATGGCTTCTTCTTTCCATTGTAAATCGAATGGCTCTTCGTTCATTAATGCAAGCATAAACTCACCAAAATCAGATGCCATACGTGGTAAAACGACCTGTGTTTCTGGGTCACCAAAACGCGCATTGAACTCGATTACTTTCGGACCTTTTTTCGTCAAAATTAAACCAGCATATAAAATACCTGTGAATGATACACCTTCTGCTTCCATTGCCTTTACTGTTGGTTCAACAACTGTGTCATATGCAACCTTAACAATGTCCTCTGAAATTTGAGGTACTGGAGAATATGCTCCCATACCACCTGTATTCGGTCCACGGTCGCCGTCATAAGCACGTTTATGATCTTGTGCAATAACCATTGGATAAATTTGTCCTTTATGAACAAATGACATGAAGCTAAACTCTTCCCCATCAAGAAATTCTTCAATTACGACGCGAGATGAAGAGTCACCAAAACGTTGGTTACCAATCATATCCTCTACCGCTACAATTGCTTCTGCTTCTGTCATTGCAACAATTACACCTTTACCTGCTGCAAGTCCATCTGCTTTAATAACGATTGGTGCGCCTTGTTCTTTAATGTAAGCTACAGCTTTATCAGCTTCCGTAAACGTTTCATGTGCAGCAGTTGGTATATTATATTTGTTCATAATATCTTTCGCATACGATTTTGAGCCTTCAATTTGTGCAGCTGCTTTCGTTGGTCCGAAAATGACTAAGCCTTGCTCATTAAAGTAATCTACAATTCCTTCAGCTAATGGCTGTTCTGGACCGACAAATGTTAAAGCGATATTATTTTCCTTTGCAAAGTCCGCTAACTCCGCAAAATTAGATGCATCAATTGCGATGATTTCAGCATCATTTTTCATCCCATCATTACCTGGTGCAACAAAAACCTTCTGTACTGAAGGGGCATTATTAAATTGTTTCGCAATCGCATGTTCACGACCACCACTACCGATTACAAGTATGTTCATTTTATTCTCTCCTTTGAATTATAAATCTTTTAAGCAATATGTATGTTGTGTATAGTAGAAAAAAAACGCCCGCCAAAAACAGGCGAGCGTTTTTATTAATTAAGTAGAGACAATGCTATCCGACCAGAATAGTATTGTCTCCCTTATTAATAAGAGTTGTTACGCACATCCCCCGACCAAAGTGGATGTGCGTAAACAATTTATTGAACGAAGGACCCGGCCAGGATCATCCATTCGGTTTTCTTCACCATTTTTCCGGCCAGAAAGAATAGTGAAAAAAGCATTTGCAAACGCTTCTGCTAATGCCCGGCCAGAGCATTAGTGAAACATTATTCTATTATACTATACATAGTGCTACATTTTCTAGCAAAGTACTCTTTTTTAATGTTTGAAATGACGAACCCCAGTGAATACCATTGCAATACCGTATTTATTTGCTGCTTCGATTGATTCTTGATCTTTAATCGAGCCACCTGGTTGAATGATTGCTTTAATTCCAGCTTTAGCAGCTGCTTCAACTGTGTCACCCATTGGGAAGAATGCATCTGATGCAAGTGCTGCACCGTTTGCTTTTTCTCCTGCTTGCTCAAAGGCAATCTTCGCTGCACCAACACGGTTCATTTGACCAGCACCAACGCCTAATGTCATTTGATCGTCTGTTACTACGATTGCATTTGATTTTACGTGCTTCACAACTGCCCAGCCAAGTTTTAATGCATTCCACTCAGCTTCAGTTGGTTCGCGGTCCGTTACGACTTTAATATCTGCTTCGTTAAATCCATAGCGGTCTGGCTCTTGAACAAGTAAGCCACCTTCTACAGATACTACATTAAATTGATCTTGCTTCGCTTGTGCAAAGTCAATTGTCATTAAGCGGATATTTTTCTTTTTCGTTAAAATTTCAAGCGCTTCTTCTGTGAATGAAGGCGCGATAATAATTTCTAAGAAAATTTCGCTTAATTTCGTTGCTGTCGCAGCATCTACTTCCATATTTAGCGCAATAATGCCACCGAAAATAGATGTTGGATCTGCTTCGTATGCTTTGTTGAATGCTTCTTCAATTGTCACACCTGTACCAACACCACATGGGTTCATATGCTTCACAGCAACTGCTGCTGGCATTTCGAATTCTTTTACAATTTGTAATGCAGCGTTTGCATCTTGGATGTTATTGTAAGATAATTCTTTTCCGTGTATTTGATTCGCATAGGCAATTGAGAAGTCCGAGCCTAAACGTTTTGCATAAAATGCTGCTTTTTGGTGTGGGTTTTCACCGTAACGTAACGTTTGTTTCAACTCATATGTTAACGTCATGTTTTCTGGGAACTCTTCACCAATCGCATTGGATAAATGATTTGAAATATATGAATCATATGCAGCTGTATGACGGAATACTTTCGCTGCTAAACGACGACGTGTTTCTAATGTCGTTTTGTTATCTGCTTTTAGCTCTTCTAAAACAGCGGCATAGTCATTTGCATCCACGATCACTGTTACGTAAGCGTGATTTTTTGCTGCAGAACGTAGCATTGTTGGACCACCGATATCGATGTTTTCAATCGCGTCATCCCAAGAAACATTTGGCTTAGAAATTGTTTCAACGAATGGGTAAAGGTTTACACATACAATTTCGATTGGTTCGATACCATGCTCTTCCATTTGTGCAACATGGCTTGGCTCGTCAAATTTCCCTAAAAGACCACCGTGAATCATTGGATTTAATGTTTTCACACGGCCATCTAAAATTTCCGGGAATTTTGTTACTTCATCTACTGCTGTTACGGGTACATTGTTATCGTGAAGTAATTGTTTTGTACCACCAGTTGATAATACTTCATAGCCAAGAGCTACTAATTCTTTTGCAAATTCTAAAATACCACTTTTATCTGAAACACTAATAAGTGCGCGTTTAGTCACGATTAGGTCCTCCAATTAATTTCAATATTCTTTTCGGTGAGCACATGCCCTCACAGGAGCGACTCAAGCGATTTTTTAGTTTTTGAATAACTGCTGTAATGTATTTGTGTACAGTTCATGTTCTAGTTTATGAATACTAGATTCTGTTGCAGCGCGGTCGTCTTCTACAACGTCGACAGTGCCTTGTGCAATAATTTTCCCTGTATCCATACCGGCATCTACAAAATGTACTGTTACACCCGTAATTTTCACACCATGCGCCATCGCTTGTCCAATCGCATCTTTGCCTGGAAATGATGGAAGTAAAGATGGGTGAATATTTATGATACGATTTTCATACGCGGATAATAATGTCTCACCAACAAGACGCATGTACCCCGCTAAAATAACCCATTCAATATTGTTTTCTTGTAACACTTCAATAATTTTCTCTTCGTAAGCGACCTTGGATTCAAACGTTTTTGGTGCTAATTCCAAAACCGGAATGCCCATCTTTTCGGCACGCGTTACGACGAAAGCACCTGGCTTGTCTGTAATAACAAGCCCTATGTTTGCTGTTAATTCGCCGCGCTCAATGCTTTCGGCAATTGCTTGAAAGTTACTGCCACTGCCTGAAGCAAATACTGCGATTTTGGCTACCATTACACTAAACTCCCGTCATGCTCACCGTTGAAAATAACACCTTCACCTTTTACTACGCGACCAATTGTGTATGCTTTTTCGCCATTTGCTTCAGTTGCTGCGATTACTTTTTCCACTTCACTTGCAGGAACAGCCATAACAAAGCCGATTCCCATGTTGAAAACATTATATAAATCCTTGTCTGCTAAAGCACCTTTTTCTTTTAAGAAGTCAAAGATACGTAATGACGGCCAAGAACCTAAGTCAATTTCTGTTGCTAAACCTTCTGGCATCATGCGTGGTAAGTTTTCATAAAAACCGCCACCTGTTACGTGTGCACAACCATGAACGTCTGCTGCTTTTAAAGCTGCTAATACTGGTTTTGCGTAAAGCTTTGTAGGGACTAAAAGTGCTTCGCCAATAGGACCAAGGTCTTCATAGCCATCTACAATTGCATCTACTGCACAATCATTATCTGTAAAAATAACTTTACGAACTAAAGAATAACCGTTAGAGTGAACGCCACTTGAAGCAAGACCAATTAGTACGTCACCTTCTACAATCTTTTCACCTGTCACGATATCGGATTTTTCACAAGCACCTACTGCAAATCCAGCTAAATCATACTCATCCTCTTCATAAAGGCCTGGCATTTCTGCTGTTTCGCCGCCGATAAGTGCTGCACCAGATTGCACACAGCCGTCTGCTACACCTTTTACGATTTGCTCGATTTTTTCAGGCACTGCTTTACCTACCGCAACATAGTCAAGGAAGTATAATGGCTCTGCGCCTTGAGCAACGATATCATTGACACACATTGCTACACAATCCACGCCAATTGTATCGTGTTTGTCTACCATAAAGGCAAGCTTTAATTTCGTACCAACACCGTCAGTACCTGAAATTAGAACCGGTTCTTTTAAGTTTAATGCAGACAAATCGAACATTCCGCCGAAGCCACCAAATGTACCCATCACACCTAATCGATTTGTACGCTCAACGTGTGATTTCATACGTTTTACTGCTTCATAACCTGCTTCTATATTTACGCCTGCTTGTTCATATGCTTTTGACATAATGTACTTGCTCCTCCTTAAATCAATTACGCTTTAGCGTAATTGCGTCCAGATTTTTTCAAGCTTGCTCGAAAAATCCCTCTAAAAATCTGTGACATCCGCCGGGGCTTTAATTTGATTCAGCAGGGGGTTAACCCCTGCTAAATCAAGTTAAACCGCTTAACAATCTTTTTCATGTGGTAACACTGTGTCTGGGAAAATTTCTGTTGGATATTTCCCGTTGAAGCATGCGAGACAAAGGCCACGACTTTCATCTTCGAATGGACGAGCAATTGCTTCTACCATTCCCTCTTCAGATAAAAATGTTAATGTATCTGCACCGATTGCTTCACGCATTTCTTCTACGTTGTGACTAGCAGCGATTAATTGTTCATGTGTTGACGTATCAATACCGTAGAAGCATGGATCAACCATTGGAGGAGATGAAATAACAACATGCACCTCTTTTGCACCTGCATCTTTTAACATTTTAACGATACGTTTTGAAGTAGTACCACGAACGATTGAATCATCCACCATCACGACGCGTTTATCTTTTACAACCTGAATAACAGGTGATAATTTCATTTTTACACCGCGCTCACGCAGTTCTTGTGTAGGTTGAATAAATGTACGACCAACATAACGATTTTTAATTAATCCAAGCTCATATGGAATGCCACTTGCTTCGGCAAAACCAATCGCTGCTGAAATACTAGAATCGGGCACACCTGTTACTACATCCGCTTCAATATGGGCACATTCTTTTGCTAAAGTTTTTCCCATACGTTTACGGGCCATATGCACATTAATGCCATCAATATCTGAGTCAGGACGCGCTAAGTAGACATATTCCATCGCACACATTGCACGGTTCGCTGGATCAGTAAACATATCTGATTCAATGCCTTTATCCGTAATGATTACAAGCTCTCCAGGTTCTACATCACGCACATATTCTGCACCGATTAAATCAAATGCACATGTTTCTGAAGCGGCTACCCAGCCATCTCCCAATTTGCCAATTGATAGTGGACGTAAACCGTTCACATCACGCGCTACCATCATCACATCTTCTGTCATGATTAAAAATGTAAATGCCCCTTTTAATAAAGATAACGCATTTTTCACTTTTTCACGGAATGGTGAATGAGATGATTTTTTGATTAAATGTGCAAGTACTTCTGAATCTGAAGTAGAGTGAAAGATGCTACCTGCACGCTCTAAATATTGCTTTAAATGATTCGCATTTACTAAATTCCCGTTATGCGCAATCGATAAACTGCCAGTAGATGAATGGAAAAGTAATGGTTGAACATTTTCAAGACCACCATTTCCTTGCGTTGAATAACGTACATGTGCAACAGCTGCTTTGCCTTTTACTTTGCTTAGCTTGCCTTCATTGAACACATCGTTTACAAGGCCTTCACCTTTTACAGCGCGCAGGTTATTGCCGTCAGTAACGACAATACCTGCACCTTCCTGCCCACGGTGTTGTAGCGCATGCAATCCGTAGTAACTAATTTGAGCCGGATCATTATGCCCCCATATACCGAATACTCCACATTCTTCGTTTAAGCCTCTGATTTCAGCAAGCATGGGATTGCCCCTTTCCAACTAGAACGGAATTCCTCCACAGTACCTTCAATAAGCATGCCTTGGTCACCGCTGATTTTAACAAGTGCATCTGCTGTTACGACACCGATTTTCGCTGCATCTGTAACGATTTTTTCGAATGCCGCTGCATTTTCTTCTTTTACCGTTAAGATGAAACGAGATTGTGATTCTGAGAATAATGCTGTTACCGCAGAACCTGCTAATGTTACATCAATACCTAAGTCTTTTGCACTGAATGTTTTTTCTGCTAATGCAACCGCTACGCCACCTTCAGAAACGTCATGCGCTGATTGAACGAATCCTGCACGAATTGCTTCTAAAATTGCTTTTTGACGCGCTACTTCTACATCTAAATCAATCGCAGGAGCTTTCCCTGAAATCTTGCCATTATTTAATAGCTTTTGTAATTCAGAGCCACCAAATTCAGTTGTTGTTTCACCGATTGCATAAACAACGTCACCAGCTGCTTTCACTTCTTGTGTTGTCGTATGTGCTAAATCTGTAATTAAACCGACCATACCAATTGTTGGTGTAGGGTAAACAGCTTCTCCAGAACGCTCATTGTAAAGTGATACGTTACCACCGATTACTGGTGCAGATAATGCTGTACATGCCGCTGCGATACCGTCAGCAGACTTTTCGATTTGCCAGAAGATTTCTGGTTTTTCTGGATTACCAAAGTTTAAGCAGTCTGTAATTGCTAATGGCTCAGCACCTGAACATACGATGTTACGTGCTGCTTCCGCCACGGCAATTTTACCGCCTGTTTCTGGATCTAAGTAAATATAGCGAGAGTTACAGTCAGTTGTCATCGCTAAACCTTTATTTGTACCACGTACACGAATAACCGCTGCATCTGAACCAGGTGCTACTACTGTGCTTGTACGTACTTGGTGATCATATTGGTCATAAACCCACTCTTTAGAAGCAATTGTTGGCGCTTGTAATAGAGCAGATAATGTATCTTTAAAGCCTTCAATTACTGGCTCTGCATTTTCAATTGCTTGGAACTCAGCAAAGTAAGCTGGTTCAGCAGATGGTTTGTGATAAACTGGCGCCTCTTCTGCAAGTGCATCAGCAGGAACGTCCGCTACTACAACACCGTTATGAATTAAACGTAATTGTTTGTCATCTGTTACGCGACCAACTGCTACTGCGTCTAAATCGTATTTTTCAAAGATTGTTTTAATGTCTTCTTCACGACCTGCTTTTACAACAAGTAACATACGCTCTTGAGATTCTGAAAGCATCATTTCGTAAGCTGACATACCTGTTTCACGTTGTGGAATTAAGTCTAAGTTCATTTCCACACCAGTACCTGCTTTAGAAGCCATTTCTGCTGAAGATGATGTAAGACCTGCAGCACCCATGTCTTGAATACCAACTAATGCGTCAGATTTTACTACTTCTAAACATGCTTCAAGAAGAAGTTTCTCCATGAATGGGTCACCAACTTGTACTGCTGAACGGCTTTCCTCTGAATCCTCTGATAACTCCTCAGATGAGAATGTTGCACCATGAATACCATCACGACCTGTTTTTGCCCCAACGTACATTACTGTGTTACCTATACCTGCTGCAACACCTTTTTGGATATCTTTATGGTCGATTAAACCAACACACATTGCATTTACAAGTGGGTTGCCTTCATAGCAAGGGTCGAACTGAATTTCGCCACCTACTGTTGGAACCCCGATACAGTTACCGTAACCTGCGATACCTGCTACAACTTCTTCAAATAAATATTTACCGCGCGCTGTTTTTAACTCACCAAAACGTAATGAATTTAACATTGCGATTGGGCGTGCACCCATTGAGAATACATCACGTAAAATACCGCCAACACCTGTTGCTGCACCTTGGTAAGGCTCAATTGCTGAAGGGTGGTTATGTGATTCCATTTTAAATACAACCGCTTGATCATCACCGATATCAACAATACCTGCGCCCTCACCTGGTCCTTGTAATACTTGAGGACCTGTTGTTGGGAACTTGCGTAATACTGGTTTCGAGTTTTTGTAAGAACAGTGCTCAGACCACATTACCGAGAATAGACCTGTTTCTGTCCAGTTTGGTAGGCGACCTAAAATTCCTTCTACCATCGCAAACTCTTCATCTGGCATACCCATTTGAGTATAAAGCTTCTGCTCTTTAATTTGCTCTGCTGTTGGCTCAAAGTTAGTTGTTGACATGATTTTCCCTCCACTGCTTAACAATTGATTTAAATAATTCAAGACCATCTGCGCCGCCTACTAATTCGTCTACTGCACGCTCTGGGTGAGGCATCATACCAAGTACGTTTCCTTGCTCGTTCACAATACCTGCGATGTCTTCTAATGAACCGTTTGGATTGTCACCTGAATAAGTGAATACAATTTGGTTGTTCGCTTGTAATTTCGCTAATGTTTCTTCATCACAATAGTAGTTACCTTCACCATGTGCGATTGGAATATTGATTACTTGACCCTCTTCATAGTGGTTCGTGAATAATGTATTGTTGTTTTCTACTTTCAGTTGCACTGTGCGACACATGAATTTTAAGTCTCTGTTACGTAAAAGTGCGCCTGGTAACAATCCAGCTTCCGTTAAAATTTGGAATCCATTACATACGCCTAATACCGGCTTGCCTGCTGCTGCTGCTTTTTTTACTTCAGCCATAATGTTTGATTGGTTGGCCATTGCACCACAACGTAAATAGTCACCGTAAGAGAAACCACCAGGAATTAACACGCCATCAAATTGGCTTAAATCTGTTTCAGTATGCCAAACGTACTCTACTTCTTCACCTAGTTCATCTTTGATCGCGTGATACATATCGATGTCACAGTTCGATCCAGGGAACACGATTACTGCGAATTTCATGATTAGTTTGCCTCCTCAATCTCAAAGCGATAATCTTCAATAACAACATTCGTTAACACTTTTTCACACATTTCTTTTACGATTGTGTCGATATCACGATCTGTATCACCAATTGTTAATTCTAAATATTTACCGATACGTAAATCTTGAACTTCTTCATAACCGATTTGTGTTAAAGAACCTTTTACCGCTGAACCTTGTGGATCTAAAATGCTTTCGCGTAATGTAACGTAAATTTTAACTTTTTTCATGTTTGATTGCCTCCAAGTTTATATAATAAGTTCGTATACTTCTATATTTAAAGTAACAATTGTCACACTAATTGCAGTAAAGTTTGGACGCAGCACTTCATTTACATGCAGAGCCTTGTCATAAAAGACGTTCACTTCCTTTAGTGTTACAATGTTTCCCAATGACGTATTCCGCCAAAGCTTTTACTACTCAGACCAAATGCCAGAGTCCTCAATTTGTTGTAATGTTAGATCCAAATCATCAGTCATAATTGTGACATGACCCATTTTACGATTTACTTTTGCTTCTGCTTTTCCGTAAAGGTGAACAGACCAATCAGGATATTTTGAAATCGAGTTCGTTAATGCTACAACATGTTGCCCGAGTACATTTACCATAATCGATGGTGCCCATAATCTTGGTTTACGTAATGGCCATCCGCATACAGCACGAATATGCTGTGTGAATTGTGAAATATTGCATGCTTCCATTGAGTAATGACCCGAATTATGTGGTCGTGGTGCACATTCATTAATCACAATGTTGCCATCTTCTAATACAAACAGTTCAACCGCTAACGTCCCGACAAGCTTCAAGTGATCCGCAATTTTCATCGCTGCCTCTTCTGCTAATGCCGCTGTGTCATTTGAAATACGAGCTGGTACGATTGTTTCATGCAAAATATGATTTACATGAATATTCTCTCCAACTGGTAAGCAGTATGTTTCGCCTTGCCCGTTGCGTTGAACAATGACTGAAATTTCTTTTGTAAATGGTACAAAGCCTTCTGCAATACATTGTGAATGCTCAAATAAACTTTTTGCTAATGGCAAATCTTCTGAACCTTTTAACAGTTGCTGTCCTTTACCATCATAGCCACCACGAGCTGTTTTTACGATACAAGGGAAACCAATTTGATTAATTGACTCACATAGTTGCTCGTAAGTATCTGCTACGACATAAGGTGCTACTGGACAACCTGCTTCAACAATTGCTGCTTTTTCTGTTACACGATTTTGCGTAATGCGAACTAACTCAGCCCCTTGAGGAACGTAAGCAATTTCCGTTAAGCGCTTTAAACCTTCATAATCAATATTTTCAAATTCGTAAGTAATCACATCACTTACTTCTGATAATTCTTCTAATGCGGCTTCATCATCATATGGTGCTACGATACAAATATCTGCAACTTGTCCACATGGTGAATCCATTGTAGGCTCTAGGACAGCAATTTTATAGCCTGCCTCTTTTGCAGCAACGGCCATCATTCGACCAAGCTGACCACCACCAATAATGCCGATTGTTTGCCCAGGATAGATCATCTTCGTCACACTAGGTCACCTGTGCTTTCTAAAACTTGTGCCTTCGTTGCTTCACGGCGAGCATCTAGCTTGTTTGCTAGTTCTTGATTCGTTGCTCCTAAAATTTGTGCTGCAAGTAAACCTGCATTCGTTGCACCTGCTTTACCGATTGCTACTGTCGCTACCGGTACACCACCTGGCATTTGAACAATTGATAGTAATGAATCAAGTCCATTTAACGCACGAGATTGTACAGGAACTCCGATAACAGGTAATGTCGTTTTTGCAGCGACCATACCTGGTAAATGTGCTGCACCACCCGCACCTGCAATAATAACTTGAATACCGCGTCCGCGAGCTGCTTCTGCATACTCAAACATTAAGTCTGGCGTACGATGTGCTGATACAACTTGCTTTTCATAAGGAACTGCTAATTCATCTAAAATGTCACATGCATGTTTCATTGTTTCCCAGTCACTAGAACTGCCCATAATAACACCAATTTTTGGATTCATCATTCTGCTCTCCTTTAAAACAACCTACTTTATTCAGTAATCGACTGAAAAAGGTCCCCAAATAATCTACTCTCTATTTAAAAGAAAGCAAATCACTTGAGGACCTAAAGATGAAAGGATCTGTACATAACTTCATTAGAAGACACACCCTTTGCTTATTTTTCCAAAAGTTGCTTTCCCTCATAGTCCGAATTTTTAGGTTTCGGGTAGAAACGCTAGAGCCATATTATCTAGCATATATGTGGGTTTAATGTTTTTCCTTTAGTTATTTTAACAAGGGTTCACAAGAAAAGCAACGATAAAATGCGAACGTTACAAATTAAGTCACCGATAATGTTCGGATTTTAGTAACGTGTTATAAATTATTCACTTAAAATGCCTTTAAACATAATTTTTTGACGTAAATAAGTCGGTTCACCATCTACTAGATGAAACACTGGTTCTTCTTTGCGCCCGAATGGCATATATCCATCTTTGTTCATTCTTTCCAAACATTGCTCAATTTTTTCGTTTTCTTGTACTTCATACCAAATCTGTTTTTTAGACAATTTGACTCATTCCTTTCAACACTCTTTATTTTCTTACTATAACATGCGATTATTTATTTTTCCCTAGCGCTCAACTAAAGAACAAGAAATAGACATAATAAAAAAAAAACGCATTTATCATTTATAAAATGACAAACACGCCTTTTTCTTATTGTACAAGCTCCATATTTTCAATATAAGCGTAAACTTCCTCAAATGTAGCATCTGGGTGCTCGATCATAACATTGTATGTTACGTTATTTTCCGCCCATTGGATTAATCGGAAGTTGCCCATCTCCATTTGTTCCCCTTCGACATTACGCACTGTTACCTTCTCTTCAGCTAACGATGCTTCATTATCTATTTGTGCGCTAGGAAGTATAGCTAATGTCAGCCACTTCTCGCCACCCTTACTATAATTAAACACATATTCTGAGCGATTTTCAGAACCATAATCCTGAATCGTTTCAAGTACCAAATCATCATCCGTAAATACTAAAAATGTCCCGAGCTTTTCAATTACCTGCTCTAGCTCTACCTGTTCAAACGTAATCTCCGTATCTAGCTGTTCCACTACAGCCCCTTCTGGAACTTCCAGCACAAATAATTCATCCTCTATTGTTGGTGATAGATCAATTACTTTATATTCCGACACCATCTCTATACTCGCACTATTAGAAATTGATTTTAGGACCATCCAATTTTCTTTATCAACCCAAATTTCTAAATCGCCAATCAAACTTTTTTCTTTTGTTGTTGCTACAATGTGATAGGTGTTACGCCCAGCAATTTTTTCTTTACCAGCAATTTTAATATCATGTGTGTCCTCTACTATGTTTAGTAAGATTGAAGCTTGTTCCTTTAATGTTGGCGATGTGAAACCTGCTGCTTCATTTGAAATATCATATTGATGTACAATGTTTTCATTCACATCGAGCATCATTATTTTCTGTCCATCATTTACGGTAATAAAATGCTCATTATTACTGCCTTGGGTTTCTATACGACGCTTGCCATCCTTTACCCATTCTTTAATCGTCATAGGTTGTTCGTCGCCCATATCCATTACATACTCACCGTAATACGTTTGTAACGTCGTTGTATCCTGTACCGCCTGATCTAATATTTCTTGAGGCGATAAATTGCTCGTTTCCTCACTACAAGCACCTAACAATAGCCCAGCCATTAATATGCTTGCATAAATTAATTTTTTCATGCGTTTATTCCTCCTTTCTTGGTAACCAACAAATAATAGCTGTTCCTTCATTTTCATGTGATGTAACTATTACATCCCCACCATGCTTCTCCAGTATTTGCTGTGCGATGCTTAATCCCAATCCTGCTCCTCGCTGTCCATTTTGACTACGCGCTTGATCTATTTGATACAACGGTTTAAATAATTGCTGACAATGTTCCGCGGGAATTCCTTTTCCGCTATTTTGGACAATCATATATAAGCCTTCTTGTTTTGTTAAATGAGACTTTACCCATTCTTTACAATGGGCTGGTATTATAGGTGGCTCAAAGGCCGTAATTTCGATTCGACCAGCCGATTCCGTATATCGCCAAGCATTTGTTAACAAATTATCTGCAACTCTCATCAACTGCTTTGGATTCACCTCATACATACCCTCTACTTGTATGAACGTACTTACTGTGAATCCCTTATCTTTACTTACTTGCTCATAATCAGACAACAGCATGTCAAAATACTCGTCACCTTCTACTTCTACTAAATGCATTTCATAAGAAGGCGATTGCAACAGTGTGTACATCATCAAATCGTCTAACATTTGCTTCATGAAATCTGATTTAGTTAATATGACATCTAAATAGTCCTGTTGTTCTTCATTTGATAGCTGCCCGCTTTTCAATCCTTCTGTATATGCTTGGATTGATGTGAGTGGTGTTTTTAAATCATGTGATAGACTCGCAATTATAAATTCCTTTTGTCCTTGTTCTTCTTGAATTTGCTTCCGGGCCAGTTCAATTTCCTGCTGCATCACAAAAAAATTCCACGCCAGTTCACCTAGCTCATCCTTCTTTTCATGCAATGTTGACGGGACTTTTTCTCCTTTAGCAAATGCCTTCATTTGAAGTATAAGCTCTTTCACTGGACGATTTAATCGGCGGTTTAAAAAGTAAATAATTCCCCCATAGATCACTACAAGCAGTAAGACAATACCACCTATAACTAAATAGATTTGCGTATTTACCTGTTCGATCCATTCTGTGCGCAGTAAGACAACCTCATAAATACCTACGATTTTCCCCTTCACATAAATAGGTTCTTTATATGTAAAGGTACGATAATTTTGTTTAAATTCATATAATCCTTGATACAATATCTTTTTATCTTCAAAATTTCCAATCTGAGTATTCATCGGATTCGATGTATAAAAAATTTGTCCATTACCTCCATAAAGCGAAATTTGTACTTCATTTGATACAAGTGCCTCTAATTCAGAAAAATTTGCCTCACGCTCATACAGTTCATATTGACTAACAACCTTCTTTATTTTGTTGAGTGTTGAACGCTTTTCAAAATACTCCGAAACTTGCTTATCTTGATAATAATTATTAATCGATAAATAAAGTCCATACACCCCAGCTAAAGGTAATAGCATTACGAGTAAATACGTGAGCAGTAACCACGTTTTTATTTTCATAAAATCTCACCAATAAAGCGATAGCCTTTTCCCCAGACCGTTTGAATGAAATACGGTGTTTTCACAGAATCCTGCAACTTTTCTCGTAAAGATTTAATATGGACTGTCACAGTGTTCGTATCCATAAAGCTTGATTGTTGCCACACATGAAGATACAATTGCTCTTTTGTAAATATTTGTCCTGCATTTTGAGCTAATATTTTCAGAAGTGCAAACTCCTTTTGTGTCAGCGTTAAATCAGTATCATTCAACTCTGCTATATCCGTTGCCCAGTTGATTTTTAATCCATATGCATAGACATCCATTTCTGCAACTTGTTGAACTTTATTGTATCTTTGCCATCTACGTAATTGCGAGCTAACACGCGCTTTCAATTCCTCTAATGAAAATGGTTTGGCTAAATAATCATCGGCGCCTTGCAAACCTTGTACTTTATCAGCATCTGTATTGCGTGCGCTAATCATAATAATGGGCACATCACTTTCTAGACGTATATGTTCAATTAATGTGAGACCATCCATTTCTGGCATCATCCAGTCCAATAGCACTAAATCAAAACAGTTTTGTTTAAAATCATATAATCCTTCTAATCCTGTTGTTGCCAAATTTACGTGATAACCTTCTTTATTAAGTGTATCTTTTATAATTCTTGCTATTTCGTAGTCATCTTCTACTAATAATATTTGCTGTAGCATCTTTATTCCTCCTATCATCAATATAACAGGTGACCTTTATGAATTTTCAAACTTTATATTTTCTTTATTTTCTCATGAAATTTATACTTTTTGATACTAAAAAAGGACTCAAAGCATTATGCTTTGAGTCCTTTTTAAATGTGCGAAGCGATGTCCTACTCTCACAGGGGGAAGCCCCCAACTACCATCGGCGCTAAAGAGCTTAACTTC
>NZ_LMBZ01000085.1:0-649 GCF_001439635.1 Solibacillus cecembensis
AATCATTGCGATAATATGTCTCCTCATGCAGATTGCCATCTTAACAATGACTATGACACTACATTTCAGGCAGAATGAATGCAGTAACCCATCAAATAATCAAGTGATGCCATGTGAACCAATCATAATAGAGAGGAACACAGTGCATTTGAATAGCACTACCATAGAGAGGGAAATTTGCCCTAAAGTAGCAGAATACAAGAATTGGTCAAAACCACAATGTCAGATTACAGGGTTCGCCCCTTTTTCAAAGGACAACTCAATTAGGCTCTCTGCAAGTGGGGATATCTGGGTGACAAGAGAACCCTATGTCTCATGCAGTCTCGACAAATGTTATCAATTTGCACTTGGGCAGGGAACCACCCTGAAAAACAAGCACTCAAATGGCACTACACATGATAGAACCCCTCACAGAACTCTTTTAATGAATGAGTTAGGTGTCCCATTTCATTTGGGAACCAAACAAGTGTGCATAGCATGGTCTAGTTCAAGCTGCTATGATGGGAAAGCATGGTTACATGTTTGTGTTACTGGGGATGATAAAAATGCTACTGCTAGTATCATCTATGATGGGATGCTTGTCGACAGTATTGGTTCATGGTCCAAAAACATCCTCAGAACTCAGGAGTCAGAATGCGTTTGCATCAAT
>NZ_LMBZ01000085.1:687-1302 GCF_001439635.1 Solibacillus cecembensis
GTAATGACTGATGGAAGTGCATCAGGAAAGGCCGACACTAGAGTATTATTTATAAGAGAGGGGAAAATTATAAATATTAGCCCATTGTCAGGAAGTGCTCAGCACGTTGAGGAATGCTCTTGTTACCCTCGGTATCCTGAAGTTAGGTGTGTCTGCAGAGACAATTGGAAGGGCTCCAATAGGCCCATTCTATATATAAATATGGCTGACTATAGCATTGAGTCCAGTTATGTGTGCTCAGGGCTTGTTGGCGACACACCAAGAAATGATGATATCTCCAGCAGCAGCAACTGCAGAGACCCTAATAACGAAAGAGGGGCCCCAGGAGTGAAAGGGTGGGCCTTTGACGACGGGAATGATGTTTGGATGGGACGGACAATCAAAAATGGTTCACGCTCAGGTTATGAGACCTTTAGGGTCGTCAATGGTTGGACCATGGCTAATTCAAAGTCACAGATAAATAGGCAAGTCATAGTTGACAGTGACGACTGGTCTGGGTATTCTGGCATCTTCTCTGTTGAAGGCAAAAAATGCATCAACAGGTGTTTTTATGTGGAGTTAATAAGAGGGAGACCACAGGAACCCAGTGTGTGGTGGACCTCAAATAGCATCATT
>NZ_LMBZ01000086.1:0-542 GCF_001439635.1 Solibacillus cecembensis
GTTGCCTTTTCGTCCGAGAGCTCGAAGACTCCCCGCCCCTGGAAAGACACATCTTCTGGTCTGGCACTTTCCATCATTCTTATGATTTCAGTCCTCATGTCGGATGTTCTGCCTTCAGTGTTCCCTGTGAATGCCGCCATAATGGTCGCTCTCTCGAAAGGAAGATTTCTCTGTACTGAGAAAGTAGGCTGCACACTGATTTGCCCTGCTGATGCTCTCTGTTGGTTGGTGTTTCCTCCACTTCTGGTTCTTATAGCCCAGTATCTGCTTCTCAGTTCAAGAGTGCTGGAGTCCATTGTTTCCATGTTCTCATTTGAAGCTATTTGAACTCCTCTGGTGGACAATTGTCCTCTTGGGACCACCCTTGTTCCTCTGATGAAGCTTGATACTCTTAGGTCTTCAAATGCTGCAGAATGGCATGCCATCCATACCAGCTGACTCTTATGTGCTGGATTCTCATTTGGTCTGATGAGGCTGAACACTTGGCTGTTTTGAAGCAGACGGAAAGGATCAATTCCGACCAGAGAGTATCCTTCTCTCTC
>NZ_LMBZ01000086.1:568-1284 GCF_001439635.1 Solibacillus cecembensis
ATTTCAGCATTCCCAGGATTTCTGCTTTCTCGCACCTGATCCATCATTGCTCGTTGTGCTGCTGTTTGGAATTTTCCTTTGAGGATGTTGCACATTCTCTCATATGCAATCCTTGTTCTCCGTCCATTCTCGCCTCTCCAGAAATTCCGGTCATTGATCCCCCGCTTTATCATCCGAATCAGTTCCATCACCATTGTCCCAACTCCCTTTACTGCTGCACCAGCAGCTCCAGACCTCCTTGGGAGGGTTGATCCTTGCATCAGGGAGCACATTCTAGGGTCCATCCCAGTACGTACGAGAGCTCTTGTTCTCTGATATGTGGCATCATTCAGATTGGAATGCCAGATCATCAGGTGGGTGAGACCAGCAGTTGCGTCTTCTCCGTTGTTTGCTTGACGCCAAATCCTCCTGATCTCCTCTTTGTCATACAGAATTAGCTCTCTCATCCACTTTCCGTCTCTCCTTCTGTAGATTGGACCTCCTGTTTTCTTCGGATCCTTCCCCGCACTGGGGTGTTCTTCCAGATATTTGTTTCTCCTTTCATCAAATGCAGAGAGAACCATTCTCTCTATTGTTATGCTATTTTGGATTAGTCTCCCTTCATAGTCGCTGAGTTTGAGCTCAGTGCACATCTGTATGTAGAATCTCCCAATTCCGCCAACCATTCTCCCAACAGATGCTCTGATTTCAGTAGCATTCTGGCGTTCTCCACCAGT
>NZ_LMBZ01000087.1 GCF_001439635.1 Solibacillus cecembensis
AAGGCAAAGGGGCTGTCTAGGAAGTCCTTTTAAGAGTATATACACCAAAATAAAAAGCCCAAGAATGGTAATTTACCGAATTCTTGGGTTTTACTTTTTTTCAGCACTCAAAATAGTTTAGTTATCTTCTCACTTGCTTCTTCTTAGGAGTCTTCACCATCTGAATTTTCGGCTCTCCAAACCTAAATATCTTATTGAGTTTTGTTCATCCAATAAGTAAGTTTAATGTGTTATTTTTTTACTTTACTATCTTTTAATTGTTATTTAGTAAGGGGAAGAAAAAATGTTTCATTTAAAAATTATTACTACAAACAATTCCCTAAAGGCTATTTACGTGTCCGGGAAGATCAAGCAAGGTTTGTCTCATCAAATGCAGTATATCTAGCTCAGTTAAATTTTCTTGAAAAATTCTATGCAAAAGGAATCTTTCTAGACGAGGAAATGATCTATGGGATTGATGAAGAAGTCCATGAGAATTGGAATTATCACATGATGATTGTTCAAAATCACCAAGGAAAAGGANTTATGATAAAGGTTATTAGGATTATGAAAGAGGATCACCTTCAAACACCATCACACTTTCTTATGAGCCTACTAATGAACATGCAAAACGTGTCTACGAAGAAAGATACATTTTTATTCAACTATACTGCTTCATAGTTTCAATAAGAAAAAGTATGACTTATTAGTTGTATCACTATTAGCTCATTTTTTTTGCTTTCATCTTAGACTTTAAATTTAAAATAAACTCGTATCCAAAAGCTACTAACAATCCAGTCTAAAAAATTACAACTGAAGTAAAAGGCTCACTTCCAAATATGAAAAAGTAAATATAATTTAAAAATAATAGCAGCATATACGTGTAAAAACAAAGGATTGCCCCTTTTCTCGAATTATTTTGTTCAAATTTAGACATTTTTCTGAAGAACTTCATTTTTTCCCTCCAAAATATTACCTGCATCCTTACAGTTCTATTAATGCACTTTAGCCATCCTACTACACCTGAATGTAATTCCGTTTCTTTACCAAATACTATGGTACCTTCTTCAAGTAAACTGCCCCGTTAGTTTAAGTGTAACGTTTCACAATGGATCACCAAAGCCTACTTGATGATTTAGGCGTAAAAATAGACCATCGAAATGATGGTCTTGTTTAGCTAAAGCCCCCGTTAGTTTAAGTACATTCTTTCACAATGTCATATCTGTTCAGTAAACTATCTCACCCCAATAATTT
>NZ_LMBZ01000088.1:0-317 GCF_001439635.1 Solibacillus cecembensis
AACATGATTTCAATATTGGTCAGTCATTCAATTCAAACAGGGAATCAACACCAAGCTGAACCAATCAGAAATACTAATTTTCTTACTGAGAACGCTGTGGCTTCAATAACATTAACGGGCAGTTCATCTCTTTGCCCCATTAGAGGATGGGCTGTACACAGTAAAGACAACAGTATAAGGATTGGATCCAAGGGGGATGTGTTTGTAATTAGAGAGCCGTTCATCTCATGCTCCCACATGGAATGCAGGACTTTCTTTTTGACTCATGGAGCCTTATTGAATGACAAGCACTCCAACGGGACTGTCAAAGACAGGAG
>NZ_LMBZ01000088.1:428-1202 GCF_001439635.1 Solibacillus cecembensis
TGCTTGGTCAGCAAGTGCTTGCCATGATGGCACCAGTTGGTTGACAATTGGAATTTCTGGTCCAGACAATGGGGCTGTGGCTGTGTTGAAATACAATGGCATAATAACAGATACTATCAAGAGTTGGAGGAACAACATACTGAGGACTCAAGAGTCTGAATGTGCATGTGTAAATGGCTCCTGCTTTACTGTAATGACAGATGGACCAAGTAATGGACAGGCATCATATAAGATCTTCAAAATAGAAAAAGGGAAAGTAGTTAAATCAGTCGAATTGAATGCTCCTAATTATCACTATGAGGAATGCTCCTGTTATCCTGATTCTGGCGAAATAATGTGTGTGTGCAGGGACAATTGGCATGGCTCAAATAGGCCGTGGGTAACTTTCAATCAGAATTTGGAGTATCAAATAGGGTATATTTGCAGTGGGGTTTTCGGAGACAATCCACGACCAAACGATGGGACAGGGAGCTGTGGTCCAATGTCCCTCAACGGGGCATATGGGATAAAAGGGTTTTCATTTAAATACGGTAATGGTGTTTGGATCGGGAGAACCAAAAGCACTAATTCCAGGAGCGGTTTTGAAATGATTTGGGATCCAAATGGGTGGACTGGAACGGACAGTGAATTTTCAGTGAAACAAGATATAGTAGCAATAACTGATTGGTCAGGATATAGCGGGAGTTTTGTCCAGCATCCGGAACTGACAGGATTAGACTGCATAAGACCTTGCTTCTGGGTTGAGTTAATCAGGGGGCGGCCAAAAGAGAGCAC
>NZ_LMBZ01000089.1 GCF_001439635.1 Solibacillus cecembensis
AAGGCAAAGGGGCTGTCTAGGAAGTCCTTTTAAGAGTATATACACCAAAATAAAAAGCCCAAGAATGGTAATTTACCTAATTATTGGGTTTTGCTTTTTTTCAGCACTCAAAATAGTTTAGTTATCTTCTCACTTGCTTCTTCTTAGGAGTCTTCAACATCTGAATTTTCGGCTCTCCAAACCTAAATATCTTATTGAGTTTTGTTCATCCAATAAGTTAGTTTAATGTGTTATTTTTTTACTTTACTATCTTTTAATTGTTATTTAGTAAGGGGAAGAAAAAAATGTTTCATTTAAAAATTATTACAAAAAACAATTGGCTAAAGGCTATTTAACCACGTGTCCGGGAAGATCAAGCAAAGTTTGTCTCATCCAATGCAGTATATCTAGCTCAGTTAAATTTTCTTGAAAAATTCTATGCAAAAGGAATCTTTCTAGACGAGGAAATGATTAGTTTCACTCTCTATGGGATTGATGAAGAAGTCCATGAGAATTGGAATTATCACATGATGATTGTTCAAAATCACCAAGGAAAAGGANATATGATAGAGGTTATTAGGATTATGAAAGAGGATCACCTTCAAACCATCACACTTTCTTATGAGCCTACTAATGAACATGCAAAACGTGTCTACGAAGAAAGTTACATTTTTATTCAACTATACTGCTTCATTGTTTCAATAAGAAAAAGTATGACTTATTAGTTGTATCACTATTAGCTCATTTTTTGCTTTCATCTTAGACTTTAAATTTAAAATAAACTCGTATCCAAAAGCTACTAACAATCCAGTCCAAAAAATTACAACTGAAGTAAAAGGCTCACTTCCAAATATAAAAAAGTAACTATAATTTAAAAATAGTAGCAGCATATACGTGTAAAAACCAAGGATTGCACCTTTTCTCGAATTATTTTATTCAAATTTAGACATTTTTCTGAAGAACTTCATTTTTTCCCTCCAAAATATTACCTGCATACTTACAGTTCTATTAATGTACTTTAGCCATCCTACTACACCTGAATGTAATTCCGTTTCTTTATCAAATACTATGATACCTTCTTCAAGTAAACTGCCCCGTTAGTTTAAGTACATTTCTTCACAATCTTTATAGTAACATTAACATAAATATCCAAAA
>NZ_LMBZ01000090.1:0-410 GCF_001439635.1 Solibacillus cecembensis
AGGAGGAACAAATACCTGGAAGAACATCCCAGTGCGGGGAAGGATCCAAAGAAAACTGGAGGTCCAATTTATCGAAGGAGAGATGGGAAATGGGTGAGAGAGCTGATCCTGTATGACAAAGAGGAGATCAGGAGGATCTGGCGTCAAGCAAACAATGGAGAAGACGCAACTGCTGGTCTCACCCACCTGATGATCTGGCATTCCAACCTGAATGACGCCACATACCAGAGGACAAGAGCACTCGTGCGTACTGGGATGGACCCTCGAATGTGCTCTCTTATGCAAGGATCAACTCTCCCAAGAAGATCTGGAGCTGCTGGTGCAGCAGTGAAAGGAGTCGGGACGATGGTGATGGAGCTAATTCGAATGATAAAACGAGGGATTAATGATCGGAATTTCTGGAGAGGCGA
>NZ_LMBZ01000090.1:464-644 GCF_001439635.1 Solibacillus cecembensis
TCAGGTGCGAGAAAGCAGGAATCCTGGAAATGCTGAAATTGAGGATCTCATCTTTCTGGCACGGTCTGCACTCATCCTGAGAGGATCAGTGGCCCACAAGTCCTGCCTGCCTGCTTGTGTGTACGGACTTGCTGTGGCCAGTGGATACGACTTTGAGAGAGAAGGATACTCTCTAGTTGG
>NZ_LMBZ01000090.1:696-1101 GCF_001439635.1 Solibacillus cecembensis
ATTCGAAGACCTGAGAGTCTCAAGCTTCATCAGAGGAACAAGAGTAGTCCCAAGAGGACAACTATCCACCAGAGGGGTTCAGATTGCTTCAAATGAGAATATGGAAACAATGGACTCCAGCACTCTTGAACTGAGAAGCAGATATTGGGCTATAAGAACCAGAAGTGGAGGAAACACCAACCAACAGAGAGCATCTGCAGGACAAATCAGTGTACAGCCCACTTTCTCAGTACAGAGAAATCTTCCCTTCGAAAGAGCAACCATTATGGCGGCATTCACAGGGAATACTGAGGGCAGAACATCAGACATGAGGACTGAGATCATAAGGATGATGGAAAGTGCCAGACCAGAAGATGTGTCTTTCCAGGGGCGGGGAGTCTTCGAGCTCTCGGACGAAAAGGCAAC
>NZ_LMBZ01000095.1:0-481 GCF_001439635.1 Solibacillus cecembensis
TTTTACGGCTTTATGTCAGACAAGGCGATAAAGAGGAAATGGAGATATTGGATACTGAAGTAAAATCTTATGAAGAAGTACAAAAAGAAGATTTACCTAAAATAATAAAAGAAAAATTGGGTGTTAATTAGTATATGGGCATAATTAAAATGT
Organism: Solibacillus cecembensis; assembly: GCF_001439635.1. Lineage (GTDB taxonomy): Bacteria > Bacillota > Bacilli > Bacillales_A > Planococcaceae > Solibacillus > Solibacillus cecembensis. The sequence continues at coordinate 154 of NZ_LMBZ01000095.1, forward strand.
AAAGTTCAGATTAGATATTTGGTATACTAACAAACAAATTATCTACTTATTACAACAGTGATTTCAATTAGGTTTTCTATCTTTGCATCGGTAAAATATATAAAGTATCTAAAATTGAGTTAGTTAAGCAAGTTCCTCAAATAGAATAATCTTTAATTAGAGATGCTTTTTTGATTTAGTTTTAATTATAAAGTGGTAATATAGTTATTTAATTCAAGCAACTTAACACAACTGTTACTTTAATTGCATCATATGCATAACTCCCTCGTAAAAGCAGAAAATATGGTGAGTGATTTAAAGGAAATTTTAAAACTTGCTATAAAGTATC
>NZ_LMBZ01000095.1:489-1037 GCF_001439635.1 Solibacillus cecembensis
TGTATAATATCAAAGTATTGAGGTGTTAAGAACTTATGTTTTTGGGATTTATTCCAATTGTTTTACTAATTCTTTTTTTTNNNGTTTTTTATTTAACAGACCCTAGAAGAATGATCAACGGTTTTTTATTTAACATGTTTTTATTTTCAATGATTAATACATGCGCTTATTTCTCATATACAACAGGGAATCGGTATTTATTGTTGATCGCTATAATATCTGCTATACCCGTTATCCTTATGTTAAATTACGGCTTAATTGCCTTAATTGTGGGGCTATTTCTAAATGCCAANNGATTCTTATGAGAAAAGAAAGTCGACGTTTTTCTAATAGTCTANACTTTGATTCTAGGTGTATGCCTTTTACTCTTTATGATAATTCCTATAGTCGAACCAATTCGCTTTTTACCTGGCGTAATCCAAACACTTTACTGGGGAGCAGTTCTTATTTTCTTTTATGTATTTATAGATTTATCTAGTTTCTTAACGTCCTACTTTCTCTACCAATTCAATAAACCAAAATACAATCAAGATTTTATCATTGTTCTT
>NZ_LMBZ01000096.1:0-774 GCF_001439635.1 Solibacillus cecembensis
TTTTACGGCTTTATGTCAGACAAGGCGATAAAGAGGAAATGGAGATATTGGATACTGAAGTAAAATCTTATGAAGAAATACAAAAAGAAGATTTACCTAATATAATAAAAGAAAAATTGGGTGTCAATTAGTATATGGGCATAATTAAAATGTAAAGTTCAGATTAGATATTTGGTATACTAACTAACAAATTATCTACTTATTACAACAGTGATTTCAATTAGGTTTTCTATCTTTGCATCTGTAAAATATATAAAGTATCTAAAATTGAGTTAGTAAAGCAAGTTCCTCATATAGTATAATCTTTAATTATAGATGCTTTTTTTGATTGAGTTTTAATTATTAAGTGGTAATATAGTTTTTTAATTCAAGCAACTTAACACAACTGTTACTTTAATTGCATCTTATGCATAACTCCCTCGTAAAAGCAGAAAATATGGTGAGTGATTTAAAGGAAATTTTAAAACTTGCTATAAAGTATCNTGTATAATATCAAAGTATTGAGGTGTTAAGAACTTATGTTTTTGGGATTTATTCCAATTGTTTTACTAATTCTTTTTTTTNNATTTTTTATTTAACAGACCCTAGAAGAATGATCAACGGTTTTTTATTCAACATGTTTTTATTTTCAATGATTAATACATGCGCTTATTACTCATATACAACAGGGAATCGGTATTTATTGTTGATCGCTATTATATCTGCTATACCCGTTATCCTTATGTTAAATTACGGCTTAATTGCCTTAATTGTGGGGCTATTTCTAAATGCCAA
>NZ_LMBZ01000096.1:797-1007 GCF_001439635.1 Solibacillus cecembensis
TCTTTGATTCTAGGTGTATGCCTTTTACTCTTTATGTTAATTCCTATAGTCGAACCAATTCGCTTTTTACCTGTCGCAATCCAAACACTTTACTGGGGGGCAGCTCTTATTTTCTTTTATGTATTTATAGATCTATCTAGTTTCTTAACGTCCTACTTTCTCTACCAATTCAATAAACCAAAATACAATCAAGATTTTATCATTGTTCTT
>NZ_LMBZ01000098.1:0-348 GCF_001439635.1 Solibacillus cecembensis
CGATTTGCAGACCAAGAACTGGGTGATGCCCCATTCCTTGACCGGCTTCGCCGAGATCAGAAGTCCCTAAGAGGAAGGGGCAACACTCTTGGTCTGGACATCGAAACAGCTACTCGTGCGGGGAAGCAGATAGTGGAGCGGATTCTGGATGAGGAATCTGATGAGGCAATTAAAATGCCGACTCCACGTTACCTAACTGACATGACTCTCGAAGAAATGTCAAGGGACTGGTTCATGCTCATGCCCAAGCAGAAAGTGGTGGGTTCCCTTTGCATCAAAATGGACCAGGCAATGATGGATAAAACCGTCATATTGAAAGCAAACTTCAGTGTGATTTTTGACAGATTG
>NZ_LMBZ01000098.1:410-752 GCF_001439635.1 Solibacillus cecembensis
GGACATACTAGTGAGGATGTCAAGAATGCAATTGGCGTCCTCATCGGAGGACTTGAATGGAATGATAACACAGTTAGGGTCTCTGAAACTATACAGAGATTCGCTTGGAGAAGCAGTGATGAGGGTGGGAGACTTCCACTCCCTCCAAATCAGAAACGGAAAATGGCGAGAACAATTGAGTCAGAAGTTTGAAGAAATAAGGTGGCTGATTGAAGAAGTACGACATAGATTGAAAATTACAGAAAACAGCTTCGAACAGATAACGTTTATGCAAGCCTTACAACTACTGCTTGAAGTGGAGCAAGAGATAAGAGCCTTCTCGTTTCAGCTTATTTAATAATA
>NZ_LMBZ01000099.1:0-267 GCF_001439635.1 Solibacillus cecembensis
GGGGAAGTCTATGACAAAAACAAAAATACACTATAATCCTTTGGATTCGGAAACGCTAACTAACCCTTATCCAATTTACCATCAACTTCGCGAGAACTCGCCAGTTTATTGGCACGAAGGGATGAAATCATGGGTGTTAACCAGATATAAAGATTGCAGAGAAGTGCTTCATAACCATCAATTATTTGCTAGAGATATGCGTCGTATTGGTGCCGATATCCCTGACGTACAACATAATCTTCAATCTTTAGATCCTCCAGCTAATAT
>NZ_LMBZ01000099.1:360-744 GCF_001439635.1 Solibacillus cecembensis
GCATCTAATAAAGAATTTGATTTTATGAAGGAAGTGTCAGCCCCTCTTTCATTAAGCTTAACTTGTGTTTTGCTGGGTGTAGACGAACCTGACTTAGAAACGTATATAGAAATATCTGATGCTATTGCTTATCAGATGGACTCCGGATTGGAACCNAAAAATATTGAACCAGGGAATGTAGCAAGGAAAAAACTAAACGAACTTGTGGACGGATGGCTAGCAGCAGAAGAAAAACCAGGAATCTTATCTTACATTAGGGAAAATAATCAGAAAGCCAATGTACCTGATTCATATGTGCGTAATACTACTGGTACAATGTTTAACGCAAGCTTTGGTACCTTATATGCAACGTTTGGTAATGTTCTACTTGCATTGTTAGAACAT
>NZ_LMBZ01000007.1:0-156943 GCF_001439635.1 Solibacillus cecembensis
CAGTCGCCGGTTCAATACCGACAACTGGTTGGATAAATGCTTTTTTGACCTCTGTCTTATATACGGGGGTCAGTCCCCAAGGACGTTTAAGGATGTTTAATCAAAACATTTTCTCAAACTGTTCGAGAAATCTGTCGAGAGCTAACTTTGGGTCATGTTCTCGATAATCAACCATCATGTACTTACCGTTGGTTTCAGCATATGCTTTTTTTTAGTGTCAGAATCTTGTTGCTTTTTAAAAGTGCCTTTTTTATGAAAATAGCTACATTCTTCAAAATGTTGTGCTCCACAGCATGACCCCTGACATCATCGACAACCCAAAAAAAGGCAGTTACATCAAGGATTTTTGCCCTTATGTTACTGCATTTTTCGGATATTATTTCAACCATTATGGTTCTTTCACTACGATTTCTCCGTTTTTAATAACCATAAGAAATCCTTTATTTATCTCTTTCCCAAAATTAAATGGCGCTGAAGTGTTATTCGTCATCCTTTGGCAAGGCGAACAACAGGAATTACAAAAACTGACTGTAAGGTTTTCGTCCGGTACGAATTGACCATTAGAAAGACTAATAGAATTTCCATCTTGATCAAAACCAAATGCTGAAAAGATTAGTTGATCGTCACCTGTTAAATTTTCCTCTAACTGCAGCATAAAAGTACCCTGTGCGATTAATTCGTCAAATGTTAATGTACCAAACCCTGTCACTTGTAAAATAGTGCCTTTATTAGTAGAGATACATTGAGGGAGATTAACGAATGTTGAGTTAAATGTTGAAGTCAAAAATGCGGTTGAAACGAAACTGCCTTGAAGGGTACAATTTGGGCAAATATTGGCGATATACTTTTCATTTCCAGGTTGAAAATTTACACTACCTGCACAATCACATTTAGGAATGTCGCATATATCTATTGCTTTCAGTACTTTTGAAACGGGTACAACACCACATGGTTTCAAACGACTGTTACAACAATTGCTTGCATAGTTTTTTTTATAGGAACTCAAAAAAACATCTCCTTTTTTCACATTTACTAGTAACTTATTCAATTTTTTATTTTTTGTTTGTACACCTTTCCACTGCTAAAAGTACTAGCTTTATACCTCGCTCAAAGTGACATTGAATCAAAGTAGAAGAGTAGGAATCGCGTTACTCTTCATGAAAATCGTCTGTTTTTGTAGTGATTGTGCAGTTAAAACAAAAAAAAGCCTCCTTCTACAAATTGTGTAGTATGAACGCTGTCTTTTTGTGTGGATATGTCATGAATCGAATATACTCCGTTAGCCAACCTTGTCGAATAAAATCATCGTTTTAATGTGTGAATTTACGTGATTTCTTTGATGTTCACTGAAAGAGTATATCCATGTATCAAGTTCGTGTATTTTCAACCTTCTTTCGTATTCTTCATCGGTGATGCCTTCTTGTTGTTTAAAGACTGGTTTTTCAGTTGTATTAGAGTCGGACTTCACGACTCTATCATCTTCATTCAATTTCTCCAGTGCATTTACTGGTACGTTCGGAAAGGACTAGCGAACACAGCCCCAACCATCAAAGCAACAATACCAACACAAGCAACTAAAAAAGATGCAGTTGCCACGCTTGAGCTTCTCACGTCTATTAGAAACACTTTCGTACGTTTCTTGTTATAGATTATACGTAGTTTACCACCTTATTCTCTACTAGATTATATGGATATCAATGGGAAGTAGGTCAATTAATATACTAATAAGTTAAAAGTAAATAATCTTAAGAAATCAACAAGAATAACGCTGTCTGCCGCTTATTGTAAGAAATTTCTCAACTTATAATGACGTAAAGAATTGAAATATCTTTTCGCTAAACAAAAAGTATACAATAATTGGTACTTTATTAGCTTCTTCTCTCATATGTAATAGATATTAGTCTGAAATTTTATACTATTTTTGATATGGGGGAAAGATAGATGACATTTGCAAGCTTAAAAAAAACGGCATCGTACGTACGTGATCGAAAGACAGTTATTGAATTGACACAAAAATTAGTACGAATAGAAAGTGTGTATCGTGAAAATGATCCAAATGGCAATGAAGAAGAAGTAGCCAATTATATAGCGCAGTATTTACGAGATATTGGCATTGAAACACATGTAGAGGAAGTGGTGCCTGGTAGACCAAACGTTATTGGCATTATTGATTCTGGCAATCCAGGGAAAACGCTGCTGTTTGAAGGCCATACAGATGTTGTAACAGAAGGAAATCGTGAGGCATGGGTGTATGATCCATTCGGCGCAGAAATTGTGGACGGTCGTATGTATGGACGTGGCACAAATGATACAAAAGGAAATCTTGCATGTATGATTACAGCTTGTCAGTCCTTACTGCTAGATCAGGAGGAGTTTACAGGCAAAATTATTTTATGTATTCCTTGTGATGAAGAGGGACTGATGCTTGGTATTAAGCATTTCATTAAAAACGGCTGGGCTGACGGAGTAGATGGTGCAATTATTTGTGAGCCACAAGAAAATAATGTGTGTATTGCACAGCGTGGTGCGATTCGCTTACAGGTAGATATTTTCGGTAAAATGGCACACGGTGCGATATCTTGGAGTGGCATTAACCCGAATTGGCGTATGGCGCGCTTTATTGTAGAGCTTGAAAAATTAGAAAAAGAAGAGCAGGCACGTTTAGGGAGAGACGTTATGTTGAACTGGCCATCGATTACGCCAACAATTTTACGTGCTCCAGTAAAAGGGGATGCGCAAATTAATGTGATTCCAGATCACTGTATGACGACGCTCGATATTCGGACGGTGCCAGCGCAAGATCATGATGAGCTCCTTGGCAAAATTGATGCAATTATTAAACGCTTACAAGCGGATGATCCCGACTTCAAGGTGGAGTTGACGGTATTAGATAATCGACCAGCGACAGCAACACCGAAGGAAGATCCTGTAGTACAGGCTATCTATGAGGCGGTTGCAGAAGTAACAGAACAAAAACCGATTTATAACGGTGTACCCGGTGCAACAGATGGCACATTCCTCCATGTGCATGGTGTGCCAATTGTGACAGTAGGTGCTGGTGATCGCGAAATTCCGCATCAAATTAATGAGTATGTGGATATTGAAGAACTAGCCGAAACGACAGCGATTTATCGTTTGGCAGCACTAAAGTTTCTTACGGACGATAAAATATGATAACAGCGACTCGAATAGCGATAATCCCAGGAGATGGCATTGGCAAGGAAGTAATGGAAGAGGCCATCAAAGTGCTGGAGGTTTTACAGGAGCATGATCATACACTACAAATAGAAGCAACAATATTTCCGTGGAGTTCAGATTATTATCTAGAACATGGGCGAATGATGCCAAACAATGCGCTCGAAACATTGGCGCAATATGATGCGATATTATTTGGCGCAATTGGTGATGACCGCGTACCTGATGATGTCACGGTGTGGGAGTTAATCATGCCGATACGTAAACAATTTCAGCAGTATGTAAACTTCCGACCGATTAAATCACTGCCAGGTATTGCCTCACCGTTAGCAAATGGTAAGAATATTGATTTTGTCATTTTCCGAGAAAACGCAGAAGGGGAATATTCTAATAGTGGGGGACGTATATACAACGATCAACCGCAGGAAATGACCATTCAAAATACGATTATGACACGTATAGGTATTGAAAAAATTGTGCGTGCTGCTTGCAATTATGCGCATAAACATCATAAAACGAAAATTACGAGTGCCACAAAGTCAAATGCCATCATACATTCGATGAAGTTTTGGGACGAGCACATGAAAAGGGTGCTCGGGAATACGTCGCCAACACTTCAGTTGGAATCTATTTATATTGATGCGTTAGTAGCGTATTTTGTGGAGCGACCACAAGATTTTGAAGTCGTTGTGGCCTCGAATTTATTTGGTGATATTTTATCGGATTTAGGATCTGCGCTTGTTGGGGGGCTTGGTCTTTCACCCTCTGCAAATCTCAATCCTGAAAAAGTGTTTCCGTCTATGTTTGAGCCTGTGCACGGTTCGGCACCTAATATTGCAGGAAAGGGCATTGCAAATCCAATCGCCCAAATTTGGTCACTTGCTTTACTGTTTGGACATATCGGTCGTCCAGAGGTAGAGGAGCTTATTGTGACAGCGATTGAGAAGGTGCTAAGGGAAGGTAGTGTCAAAACAGCAGATATTGGCGGTCAGGCAAATACACAAGAAATGGGTAACGCGATTTGTGAAGTCATTGTAGCGATGAAATCAATAGCAACAAGGAGTGTTTAATATGGTAGTTGAGCAGCAAGTAGTGATTGTGACAGGTGCGGGTGGTGGTATGGGACAAGCTATTTTAAAGCATTTGCTAGAGCAAGGGAAAATTGTTGTTGGGCTTGATTTATCAGTAGCATCACTAGCTGATAGGGAAAGTGATGTGCTGCAACTCCATGACGTGAATGTGCTTCATGAGGATAAAGTAAATGAAGTTTTTCAAAATATTTATGACAAATATGGACGAATCGATGGGCTTGTCAATGCGATTGGCATTGCACAGGCGGCGACACCGATTGAAGATGTATCGATAAATGAGTGGAATCGTTTAATGGACGTGAATGTGAAAAGTTTATTTATTACGACAAAAGCGGCTGTGCCATATATGAAGGCACGTAAAAAAGGAGCGATTGTCACGATTGCCTCAATTTCAGCTGTACGTCCGCGTCCAGGGTTGCAAGCTTATATCGCATCAAAAGGAGCAGCAGAAAGTTTTTCTCGTGGGTTGGCCATTGAACTTGCGCCGCATCAAATTCGAGTGAATACTATTCATCCAGGGCCAGCGGATACACAAATGTTGTCCCAATTTGCGGCACCAAATGCAGACGTTGAACAAACAAAGCAAGAAGTATTTGTCCAATCTGTCCCACTTGGTCGCCTAGTCGATCCTGCAGATATTGCAGGAGCCGTTTGTTATTTACTTTCGGATGCAGCGAGTATGGTAACGGGTACGACGTTACATGTTGATGGGGGCCGTGGATTGTAATGCAAAAAATTCCAATGTTGATAAATGGCGATTGGGTTTACGCGGATGAAGAACGATTAGTAGATGTAACGAATCCGTCTACTGGTGAAGTGCTGGCGCAAATTAGTAATGCAAATGAAGCGCAAGTAAATGAAGCGATACGTGCGGCACGTGTGGCATTTGACAGTAAAGAATGGCGTAAGGTGAAGGCATTTGAGCGTGGTCAGCTACTAATCGAGTTAGCACAATATATACGTGAGCATGCGGAAGAATGGAGTTTACTAGAGTGCCGAGATGTCGGGAAGCCGTTATCACAAGCGCGTGCAGATATTGAAGCGGCAGCTCGTTATTTTGAGTTTTATGGTGGAGCGGCGGATAAAGTTATGGGGGATACCATTCCGATTGAAGATGGTATTTTAAATGCGGTAGTACTGGAGCCAGTTGGAATTACCGTACATATCGTACCGTGGAACTATCCGATTCAAATTACAGCAAGAAGTGTCGCAGCTGCCATTGCCACAGGTAATGCAGTGATTGTGAAAAGTGCGGAAGATACGCCACTAACGACGCATGCAATAACGAAGTGGTTTGCGGCTAAAGTGCCGGCAGGAATTTTTCAGCATGTTACAGGCTTAGGGAGTGATGTTGGACCACTATTAACATCGCATCCAGACATTAATCACATTACTTTTACTGGTTCTGTCCCAACAGGCATTGCCGTGATGCAGGCAGCGGCTAAAAATATTGTGCCAGTGACGTTAGAGCTTGGTGGGAAATCACCGAACATCGTATTTGCAGATGCGCCGATGGAACAGGCATTGGACGGTGTACTACGTGCCATCATTCAAAATGCAGGACAAACATGCTCAGCAGGTGCACGTTTACTGATTGAAGAAAGTGCAAAAGAGGTATTTTTAACTCAGCTAGTGGAGCGATTTAAAGTGCTCAAAGTGGGTCCTGGTGAAGCAGATCTAGATATGGGACCATTATTAAATGAACGTCAATTTATGAATATTTTAGTGCGATTACAGCAAGCGAGGGAAGACGGCTATGTTGTAGTTGGTGGCGAAACATTGACGATTGAGGGCTATGAGAAAGGGTATTACATTCAACCGACAATTCTTGATGGCTTGGAAGATACCCACGTTCTAGCGCAGGAAGAAATATTCGGACCAGTCCTTACTGTCTTTACATTTGACACAGTGGAAAAAGCAATTGCACTGGCCAATAGTACACAATACGGATTAGTAGCAGGTGTTTGGTCAAAGGATTTAGATACAGCGCATTATGTCGCAAGCCGTGTGCAGGCAGGGCAAGTGTTTATCAATAATTACGGAGCAGCAGGTGGTATTCAAATGCCATTTGGAGGATATAAGAAAAGCGGCATTGGGCGTGAAAAAGGCTTTGTTGCACTTCGAAATTATACACAAATGAAAAATATTGCTATTCGTTATGCTATACCCAATTGAACGTGAGAAGGAGGGAAGCATATGGAACCAATAAACACACAACAGGTGCTATTAGAAGTAAGCAATTTGAAAATTCAATTCCAGCTGAAAAATGGCAAGCAAGCCAAAGTAGTGGATGACGTGAGTTTTTCCATTCATAAAGGCGAAACGGTCGCACTCGTAGGCGAATCAGGAAGTGGTAAAAGTATTACGTCGCTTGCCATTATGCGCCTACTTCCAATACCACCGGGGGAAATCACAGCTGGCACAATCCACTTTAACGGTAATAATCTATTAGACTACAAAAATAAAGAGATGAGTCATATACGCGGCAATGACATTAGTATGGTTTTTCAAGAGCCGATGACTTCACTTGATCCAGTTTTTACGATTGGCAATCAACTAATGGAATCTATTCGGAGACATCGAAAAGTGTCCAAAAAAGAAGCGCGCGAAAAAGCCATTCATCTTTTACAAGAGGTAGGAATTGCCAATGCAGACAAAATGATAGCTGAATATCCGCATCAATTATCAGGTGGGATGCGTCAACGTGTCATGATTGCCATTGCCATGGCGAATAATCCGCAGCTCCTTATTGCAGATGAGCCAACAACAGCACTAGATGTAACTGTGCAAGCGCAAATTTTAAACTTGATGATGAAGATGAAGAAGGAGCATCGTTCCGCCATCTTATTTATCACGCATGATATGAGTGTCGTTGCAGAGACGGCTGATCGTGTCATGGTCATGTATGCAGGGCAAATTGTTGAAGAAGCACCAGTGAGGGAGCTATTTTTAAATCCGCAACATCCATATACGACAGCCTTGTTAAAAACGATGCCAAGTCTTGATACGGATGTGGAAAGATTGCCGTCTATCCCGGGAATTGTACCACCTGCGTACGCGTTACCTGATGGTTGTCGCTTTGCACCGCGTTGCCAATTTGCGATGGAACAGTGTCAAACGCTACAACCAGAAGTGTTGACTGTCAATGAAGCACATAAAGTACGTTGCCATTTATTCTCGGGTAAGGAGGAGCGTGCCTATGCCGAAGAAGGAAGTCTTACTTGAAATCAATCATTTAAAAGCCTATTTTCCAGTGAAGCGGAAGTCGATGAAAGAAGAGAAAAAAGTCGTCAAAGCAGTCGATGATATTTCCTTGGAAATATATCGCGGGGAGACACTTGGGATTGTGGGTGAGTCTGGTTCAGGGAAATCAACGTTTGGACGCACGATATTAAAACTCGTCGAACCAACAGAAGGCGAGATTTTATATAAAGGGCAGCAAATTCAGCATTTGAAAGGTAGTAATTTGCAAAAGTATCGCAATCAAATGCAAATGATATTTCAAGATCCATTTGCGTCTCTTAATCCTCGTATGCGTATAGGTGCCATAATCGAAGAACCGATGGCATTACAATTGACGCTTACAAAAGAGCAACGTAAAAAACGGGTCAAGGAGCTTTTGCAAAAAGTGGGCTTAGCAGAAGATGCGATGCATAAATATCTACATGAATTTTCTGGTGGTCAGCGTCAGCGTATAGGTATTGCGCGTGCGCTGGCCATCAATCCAGAATTCATCATTGCAGATGAACCGGTTTCAGCACTGGATGTATCGGTACAATCGCAAGTACTGAATTTACTGATGGATTTACAAGATGAATTTCAATTGACGTATTTATTCATTTCGCATGATTTAAGTGTCGTTAAACATATTAGTGATCGTGTAGCGGTGCTCTATCTTGGTCGAATTGTAGAAATAGGCACGAAAAAAGAATTGTATGCCAATCCACTGCATCCATATACACAGGCATTATTATCAGCGATTCCGGTTGTTAATTTTGATGAACCAAAGCAGGCTATTCCTTTGCAAGGGGAGCTACCGAGTCCGATGAATCCACCTGTAGGTTGTGTGTTTCATACGCGTTGTCCGTTTGTGATGGGGAAGTGTCACCAAGTGCGGCCAACCATGCAAGAAATGAACGAACATCAACGTGTCGCCTGTTTTTTGTATGATAAATAGTGTGAAATTTCAATCTAAAGGAGTGAGATAGATGATTGGCAATATTACCGATGTTCCTGGTGTGAAAGTAGGACATGCAGAAAATAAAGAAGCGATTACCGGATGCACAGTCCTACTTGTCGAAAACGGTGCAGTGTGTGGCGTTGATGTGCGAGGCTCTGCACCTGGCACACGTGAAACAGATGCGCTTGATCCTATTAATGCCATAGATCGTGTGCACGGCATTTGTTTAGCTGGTGGCAGTGCGTTTGGCTTAGATGCCGCTACAGGAGTTATGCACTATTTAGAGGAAAAAGGTGTCGGTGTTGACGCAGGTGTTACAAAAATTCCGATTGTCCCCAGTGCCGTGTTGTTCGATTTATTTATCGGAGATGCACACGTAAGACCTACAGCAGAAATGGGCTATGAAGCGGCGAAAAACGCGCAAGTCGGCGCATTTGCTAACGGTAATATCGGTGCGGGATATGGCGCAACGGTTGGTAAAATAGCAGGTCCACAATTTTGCATGAAAGGAGGAATGGGGAGTGCCTCTACTGCAGGAAAAGACGATCTTGTTGTCGGAGCGATTGTTGCAGTGAATGCAGTGGGAGATGTGAAAGACCCTGATACAAGGGAGACACTGGCAGGTGCGCGCAACTCGGAAACAGCTAGTTGGATCGATAGCTGTGCTTATTTAGCAGAACATGCTCAATCACAAGCACTTGCAGGAACGAATACTACAATTGGGGTCATTGCTGTGAATGCACAATTAACGAAAGCTGAGGCGAAAAAAATTGCGCAGCTAACTCAAAATGCACTCGCACGTACGATTTATCCTGTCCATACGATGCTAGATGGAGATACGATTTTTGTGTTAGGTACAGGAGACAAATCCTATCCTGTTGACTATATTGGTCAATTGGCGACACAAGTAATGGAAAAGGCGATACTTGCAGGCATCAAATCAGCTGACAAACTAGCAAATGTAGAAAGCTATTCAAGCATTCAAAATGCATAATGCGAGGGGAGTAATTTTATGAAGATGAAAAGAAGTTGGTTATTACTATTATTTACAGTAGTGATTAGTCTTGTGATTAGTGCATGTTCTTCAGGTGATGATGGAAAAGATACGGCGACTGAAGGTGACAAAGAGGGGGATGTTAAGCCAGTAAGTGACGTACCACAAGAAATCGTCGTGCGTGTCAATGATGACCCCGACTTTTTAGACCCACATAAAGCAACAGCATCGATTTCTTACCAAATGATTCTTAATATTTTTGAAGGACTGATGGCGCCAGAAACAGACGGTTCTTTAAAAGAAGGCATTGCAGAGAGCTATGAAATCGCAGAGGACGGTTTAACATACACATTTAAAATCCGCCAGGATGTTAAATTCCATAATGGTGATGATTTAACGGTTGAAGATATTCAATATTCTTTTGACCGTTTAATGGGTAAAAGTGGTGGTGAGAAAATGTCTAATAACTTCGATAATGTCGCTTCAACAACAGCACCAGATGCCAACACGTTTGTCATTACTTTAAAAGAAGCAAACTCAAATTTCTTATATTCACTAACAGCGCGTCAATCCGCAATTATCCCGAAAAGTAATGACGGTAAGCATAATGAAAACCCAATCGGTACAGGACCATTCGCGTATGTAAAATATTCTCCAGGTACAAATCTGGAGTTAACAAAGAATGAAAACTACTGGAAAGAAGGCTTACCATATTTAGATAAAGTCACGTTTACATTCCAATCAGACGATCAAGCAGCAATTATGAGTTTGATGGCCAATGAGGTCGACTTAACGAGTGTACCTTGGCAACGCGTAAGTGAAGTGGAAGGTAGTCATGCTTTATCACATCAAAATAATAATTCATCGTTAATCGTGACTTTTAACGAAACAAAAGCACCGTTTGATAATGTGAAAGTTCGACAAGCCATGAACTATGCTATTAGTAAATCAGATATTATGGAATCCGTTTTTGCAGGTTATGCGGTAGAACTTGGTTCGAATATGAGTCCAGCTATGGGTGACTTCCAAAAAACAGGATTAGAAAAAATGTATGCACATGATGTAGAGAAAGCAAAAGCATTACTAGCGGAGGCTGGCTATCCTGACGGCTTTAAAACAAAAATTACAGTATCATCTCATAATGATATGTATTCAAATATCGCACAAATCGTTGTTGCCAACTTAAAGGAAATTGGTGTGGATGTAGAAATTGAAGTCGTGGAGTGGGGTATTTGGCTGGACCGTGTTTACTTCGGTCGTGATTATCAAATGACAACAATTGACTTAACGGGTCGAGCTTCTGCCTTCGAAATTTTAAATGATTACATCTCAACAAATGATGGTGAAAACTTCTTTTTATTTAAAGATGCTGAATACGACAAAATCATGGCAGATGTACTGAAAGAAACAGACCAGGCAAAACAAATTGAGTACTACCAACGTGCGCAAGAAATTTTAGCAGAGCAAGCAGCAGCTGTGTATATTGCGGATTATCAAATTGTTTGGGGTTCAGACAAACAAGTAACTGGACTGAAGAGCTATCCGTTCTGGTTCCACGATATGTCTGAGGTGAAATTCGCTAACTAGGAAAGGATGACGCTATGATGTATCTAATACGTCGATTCATCCTGTTAATAATAACCATCCTTCTAGTGTCGATAATTACATTTGGTGTTTTTCAAATTTTACCTGGTGATCCTATTCGTACGATGTTAGGTACCGAAGCAGACGCCACACAAATTGAAAATTTGCGGTCCGAACTTGGTTTGGACCGCCCCCTTTATGAACAATATGCTGATTGGATGAAGGGATTATTGACAGGCGATTTAGGAAATTCAATTCGCTTTTCCATGCCGGTAAAGGACTTATTATTTGATAGGCTACCCGTAACGATGTCGCTCGCCGGACTCACGCTGTGCATGGTATTAATTGTTTCCATACCACTAGGGATGTTCGCTGCACGTAGGCAAAATAAATTGAGCGATGTGTCTTTATCAACGGTGACACAAATAGGGATGGCCGTTCCATCATTTTGGTTAGGGATGATGCTGATTTTATATGTTGGAATGAAGTTTGATTTCTTTAAAATCAGTGGCTATATTCCGTGGACGCAAAGTGTGACAGGTGCGCTTAGTACATTAGTGTTACCAGCGTTAACGATTGCGATCCCGCAAATTGCTGTCAATTTCCGTTATGTACGGACCGCTGTTTTAGAGCAAATACAGCTCGATTATGTGCGCACGATTCGCAGTAAGGGGATGTCCGAGCAGAATGTGATGTATAAGCATGTGTTGAAAAACTCGATGATTCCTATTTTAACCGTGTTTGGGCTTATCATGGCTGAGGTAGTAGCGGGTACGATTATTGTTGAGCAAGTATTCTCACTGCCAGGTGTTGGGCAGTTGCTCATTACAGCCATTAGTAATCGTGACTTTCCTTTAGTGCAAGGGATTGTCATGTATATTACTGTTGCGGTTGTCGCGATTAATTTTATCGTGGATATTTTGTATTCTGTATTAGATCCGAGAATCCGATTACGATGAGAGAAGGTGGATACGATGAAAAATGTACAAAAATTCGCGAAACATACTAACTTAATCATTGGTCTACTAATCGTCGTCGGATTTTTTTCGGTGATGATTGTTAGTTTTTTTTACACCCCGTTTGATGTGAACGTTATGAATATTCCGGAAAAGTTAAGAGGACCAAGTAGCGTCTATTTCTTTGGAACCGATGAATTTGGTCGTGATATTTTTAGCCGTATTATGAAGGGTACACAAACAGCCTTTGCAGTGGGTATATTAACGGTAGTAATAGGCGTGACATTTGGTATTTTAATCGGTGCTATCGCAGGCTATGTCGGTGGTTGGATTGACGAAATTTGCATGCGTTTTATGGATGCACTTATGGCATTTCCAGGCATCATTTTAGCGTTAATGTTAGTGGCGATTTTTGGACCAGGGATTGTCAATACAGCAATCGCGCTAGGCATTATTGCGATTCCAGGCATTGCACGAATTACACGTAGTGGCTTTGTGCAACACCGAGATGCAGAATATGTACTTGCTGCTAAACTAATTGGTGTAAATCCTTTTAAAATCATGTTCCGTCATATTTTACCTAATATTTCATCACAAATTATTGTAGCAGCTACGGTGACATTTGCGACGGCAATGTTAGCGGAGGCGGCGCTTAGTTATTTAGGGCTTGGTGTACAACCTCCCAATCCAAGTTGGGGGCGTATGTTAAAAGATTCACAGGCATATTTAATGAGTGCACCTTGGTACATATATGCACCGGGGGGAGCCATCACATTACTAGTCCTTGGGCTGTACATGCTCAGTAACGCATTTCGCGATTTTATGGACCCACGTTCAAAATCGTAGTAAATCAGAAAAAGCAATCCCAAGCGCTCACATGCTAAAGGAATTGCTTTTTTTTGAATGTGAAACCTAGCTCATCTTTTGTCAGATAAGAAGCAATGGTCCCATGTCTTTTTGTCGATGCTCCTGCGTACTGATTGTCGAAGGAGAGTAAGGGCGCAGCATGGCTTTCACAAGAGAAGCGCTAACTTTAACGCAATGCTGCCTTGTATAAAAGGTAGCGCCGTCTGCTCCATGTGTGACGAAAAGTACTTGTACCTTTTCTTGCAATAATGCATGGGCGGCTTGTTGTTCGTCTTTTATATGTGTTAAGAAAACTAGTTCTTCATCAGACAGCTTCACCATATGCGCCGTTGGGATAAATGCTAAAATTGTGCAACGACAAGCTTCAGCATCATGCCAAAGGGGGAGGCGCGCATTCGGATCAAAGGACACAAGGCGATCTGTATTATGTGGTTGTTCAATTAGAATCTTATGTGCATGCTACATCAGACTTTCGACTAAATTAACGAAGCAAAAGTGAACAATATCTTTTAATAAATTGCTAAACGCTTTACTCATTTCTGAACCTTCCAAATAAGAATGTTTGTTATTATTAAATCCATTTCTTTGAAGGGTATTAATTTTCAACATCAACCTTTACTGAGCCATTTGAATAAAATTTCCTTTGCATTATTAATTCTACCTTGTTCGAAAAATTTTTTTTAAAATAGTAATAGAGTACAAAATTGATACCCCTTAATTTATGGAATAATATAGAAAAGTACCATCTAGAGATGCGTAATAATGAAGCGTTAAACGGATTCTAAGTCATTTAAGGAATTGATTTCAAAGGTGTTGCAAATGATTTTAAATGTTGGTTTAACGTTACTTGCGTTAGCTTTATGCGTCATGCTCATTATTGAAATGGTGGAGTTTTTAAAGTTTATCGTTGGCGGTGAAAAGCAAGAATTCAAATATTTTTTAGCGAAAATTCTAGTATTATTCCTTAGACTTGTTGGATGATGAATTTCGTGTCGTATTCAATGCAAAAAATATAACTGAAGCTGATTTGCAGGCAGTGCTCATTAAAATGTATCTAGAAATAACATATGAAAATTTGCACGGCGTTGTTGAAAAAGAAAAGGTTTATTTAGATAGATTTCTACAATATGAAGATTAAATGAAAATGACCGTGGAAGGCTTTCTATATTGAAAAGTTAATGGGACGTAAAAAGTTTTCCTACACTTTATTTTTAATGAAAATCCGAGTTTTTAAAAAATTCGTCACACATCCGTCACGCAACAACAACAACTATTCATTTTTAAGCATGATTTACAGAATAAAAAAGCTGAAAACCCTTATTAATAAAGGCTTTCAGCGTGATGGTCCCGACTGGTCTCGAACCAGCGACCCCCACCTTGTCGAAAGCATTTGGCCAAATCAAGCTAGTTCAGCTCAGTTAAATAAGTATGAGAAACGTTGATTTATCAAGGTTTTCATCAATCGCAAAATCAACTGAGTTAAATAAAAACAACTGAAAAAAATAATTCTGTGAGCAATCCGTGAGCATTTTGGTGAGCAAGTGATCTGCTACAATAAGCCTTTTAAAGATATTTAAGAAAGTATGCAACGCGTAGTATCATTAGATTTATGAATATACGATTCCAAGTAGTTATCCGAGTATACAATTGATTGGTCTTCGATTGGAGATTTGAAATATCTGAAGGGGGTGTCGGGATCGAAAATACTTGCTGCTGATATTTTGAGTTGTGTAGGGAAATAACATCTTATAATTCCTCGAACTAATGTGTTCGGGGAATTATTATTTACATATCTATTCACTATTACTGATTAAAAACGTTGGATAGTATAAAATAATTCCAATTAATTAGTTAATTGGAAAAATAGTAATATAAAAGAGGTGATTCTATGAAGATATGGATTTTCCAAGGTAATCCGACTAGGTTTGATGTAAATTCATACCTAATTGATAATAAGGTGATTACTTGGTCGATGCGTCAAAAACATTTGGTTTCAGATGTTCAAGTAGGGGATGAAGTATTTATTTCGCGTTCTGATGGAGACGAAAAAGGAAGTGGAGGTGTTGTTGCTAAAGCAAAGGTTTTATCTCTTCCGCAAATGTATATAAATGATAACGATTCATCTGCAAAATTACTCGAGTATGCATTGATTTATATTGGGCGTACCAGTAAATAAAATTCAAAGCCCGTCACCGTCAATTATAGTAGCGTGCCTTTTGTGTTTATAAATGTAAATGATAACGATTTTGGCTCCAATATATGTAAAATTATGGTATAATAAAATAACTCGAGTATAATTCAAAATTTATCTGTCGACAGAGAGGACTGGTTTTTTAGATGAAACTAGTAATAAAAATTTTAATTACGTTATTTGGTGCCATCTTAATTTTTACTGATTTAAAAGAAAGTAACATGTGGTTAATTAGCTTTTGGATTGTACTTTCTTTATATATGATTTTTGAAGGATTTTTTATTAAAAAGAAAAATTCTTAAAAAGGATGGAGTATTTACATCGCCACACACGAACGTTGATAAATATACAACGGAACAATTATTAGAATATGCATTGATTTATATTGAGCGTAAAGTTAAATAAATTTCAAAGACCAAGATAGCTTAATTGCTGTCTTGGTCAATTTTTATGCTAAATGAGTAGTCTTTTTTGTGCCCCAGACAGGGGATCGTTATTGACCGATACAAAAATCGTCGGGAAACAAAATGATATTTTAGAAAAATAATCCTTGATATACCTTTACTGGAAATGTTAGGTTATAAATAACTCGAGGTTAAGTCAATTTGCTATAGCAAAAAAATAAAATAAAATTTACATAAGAGAAGGGGTAAATATTAATGAAAAACTTTAAAAAAATAGTCTTAGTTTCTACTCTAGCTTTATCTTCAATGTCTATGTTTCCATATTCAGAAACTCAGCAAGCGTCAGCATCGGAATTAAATGATTTAACAGTGTTAAATAATGACGTTATTTATGATAACTTTATGGTAGCAAGTAATACTCCAGTTGATGTAAATCTTTTACAAGTCAATAACAGTACTTTGCAACTTGATATTATGCATCAAGATGTTGTTGTCGATATGGATGAAAATGGAGTAGTGACATTAATTAACGGTGAAAATTCAGAAGTTTTACCGACAACTGCAATTGATGTGAATGGTAACTCTGTCAATTTAGTCTATAAAGAAATTGAAAATGATTTATTAGTTGAATTGCATAGTACTACTCCAAAAATTCAAGTATATAAATTAAGTGACAAAGTGAAATGCGCTATAGGAACTGCAGGTGGCTGGATAGGTGGAGGACTTCTTGGCGGAGGTACTGGTATTGCTGCAGGCACAGTTTGGCCTGGCGTAGGTAATGTTGCAGGTGGTATTGGAGGTGCTATAGGTGGCGGTATGACTGGAGCTGCTACATTCTTTTAATGAGGTGATGTTTTTTGGATAAATGGTTTTCTGGTCCGATGATATTGAGCTATTTTGTAGTAGGGGTTTTATGGATATTTTTACAAATAGCATTAGAAGCAGATATAAAATGGATTATTATTAATCCTTTAAATTTACTTTTTGTAGTTAATATTATTATAGGTATTACTTATCAATTCAAACAAAAAGATGATACTCAGTAAATAATTCGGAGTAGAGTCAAAAAACCAGGTACTCAATTAATTTTGAGCCTGGTCTTTTTTCATTTTCAAAAATTACTTGATATCGCCTCTTTTAAAATAGAACATATATATTCGGGATGTTGGGAATTATGTGTTTAAAGGTAAAGTTATTTGTCTACTCTAAAAAATGATAGAGTGGTGACGAAATGGCTAATAAATCAACTAAGGAAAAGAAAAGGAAAATTATTGAGGGTGTAAAAGAGCATAGTGAAAAATAAGGTTTTCCTACAAAGAAAAAAGATATATCAAAAAATGATAAAAATATGAAAATTAACAGTTGATATTATTTTGATAAAAAATTATATAGTGACGCGTGGTTGTTGGATTTTTCAACAGCCTTTTAAGTTGCTTATTTTATTTCACACATGTATTACCGGTTGATGAGATAGCAGAATACAACACCAAAGCAAAATTTATTGAGGGAAAAGAAAATATCTAATAGATACAAGGATAAAAGCCAGTAACGAAAACTAGTCTATTTTACTTATTTTCCATATTTAGGTTGATAGTGTTTGAACGCTGCTATACTATGTGGGTATAGCAATCTTTTCCTTTTCTGTAAATACATATCAACATTTGGAGGCAAACTATGTTAAAAAAATCACTTGTAAGTTTAATTTCTTTAATGATGTTACTATCATTGTTCCTTGGATTTGGAGGGAATAAGGCAAGCGCAAATACAGCGGAAGAGACGTTAGTTCTTGATTCTGTACCTTTTGATAGTTTAGTTGACAACCCAGGAAGTATAATAACTGATCAAGTAAATCCTGGCGATATTCAGGTATATTCTCTTCCTAGTAAAGCAGTTAAAGAATCTTTAAAATGGGCAGTGAATAATACTACAGATATTACTAATTATATTGGTAGGTATTTTGGGAAAGATGCAGCTGTTGCTGCAGGAAATGTAATGCATAATTATGTTAAACCTGTATTAAAAAAGTTAGATAATGCACATGACTTAACATATGGTAAAGTGGAAACTGAGCTTCGCAAGGCGTTAGAACAGCCTCTTGGTGATGGTACAGCTAGAATTGTAGCAAGCGTTATTGTACAAGCTATTGAATTTTTAGCTCCAATCTGAAGCTAGCATGTTAGGAGGTAAAAATGGAAAATTTAAATGAATTAGAAGAAAGAATTAAACGTATTGAGGAAAAAATTCACCATATTGATAGGCTTGATGGAACGACTTTTGTATTAACGGAAAAGTTAAATAAAGCTGTAGGGCTATTAATCAGAATGGTCGAGAAGAACGAACAGATTGATAAAAAAGATTTAGACTATTTGCTTTTAAAATTAAGAGTGGATGCTAATAAGTATTATGAAGTTCCTACAATAATCCAAAGAGCAGCAATTAACTATAAAAGAACTGGTGAGTATCCAACCTTTTACGAAATTCATCAAAGTATAGTATCAGCACTTTCTCTTACTGAAGAAGATAAACAAGATTTTTCGATTGAAGTAACTGAAAGTCTTTTAAAAAGATATATGGATATAGAAGAAATTTTCCCAATATGTGAAAAAATTCTTTCAACAAAGTAATTTATAGAGTGCGCTTATCTACGATGAAATTCGAGAAAAGTGTGCTCTTTTTTATTTTACAATGCTATAAACAGAAATTTGTGGGTAGGGGTCGCCAGACAAGCCCCAAATACAATATTTTTTTGTGTTCACCTTAAGGATGGAAAATTAGCTCCTCCTTTACAATCAAGGTCATCAAATTAAACTCCATCATCTTCCCAAAAACAAATTTTACATATATCGTAAGTTCCTGGGTTTCTTCGTCTAATGTTCTATATCCACAACAAGGACAAGTATGTTTCATATAAACTCTCCGCCCCTTTTTTAACTAAATTTTAACATACTTCTTATTCAACTAAAGCCCGTTAGTTTAAGTACATTTCTTCACAATAATGCCTAAAAAGAAATTTTACCACCTTTTATAGATTATCTAATCCTTATATTGTAAATTTTGAGTATAATGGAGTGAGCATGATATTTTTTGAAGTTGCCCAGATAGGTGTCCCGTCAACTAAATACAGATTTGCAACGTTAAGGAAAGAAAAGTTCCAACGAGGGTTTGGGAAGGTTTACTTAATATAACGAGTAGGTGAAAGAAGGAATAATTTTTACTTTGATGAATTCATAACTGATTAGTAAAAAATGAGGTGTTTAAATGCTATGTAACGTAAACATATGGGGAAAAGAATTAAAATGTGAGGTATGTTCCAATAACCAATGGTTTGAAAGTACTCTTAAAACAGAATTTATGAGTAAAGATAACGCTTGGGAATATAGCGAAGAAGTTCGATATATGTTTGAATGTAAAAAATGCGGTAATTGCAAATTATTTGGAATGGTCTCTAATGAAGTTGATATTGATGACGTAAATATAATTGTTAGCCCTATCTCGGAAATATAGTGTCACTCCAGCTAACAATTGTTTAGCACGGCAAATAATCCTTCTAAACGACCCAAAATCTGCTTTGGGAAGATTTTTGAAGGGAAATAAAGTTGTATATCTAATAATTTTAATTAAACTTTCTAAGTGAGGGATTGTAATGATTGGAAATATAATGTTTGGCTTATTATTAATTTTCTCGATTATGAAATTTTATAAAAATAGGGCGATTTTTAAGGAACTTTCTAAAAAAGAATGGTTACAGTACATCTTAGGATTTTTATTTGCGTGGATAATTGGTGCGATAGTAATTATTGGTGGTTCAAATCTAACAGATATTATTCAAATACCTTGGTTAAATAAAGTTTTGGCGATTATATTTATTTTATTTGGATTAGCTTTGGGAGGATTCATTATGAATAAAACTTTGCCAGAAAAATTAAAAGAATATTACTCGTAATATTCGGAGTTTACACTGACCTAATTACATCGTTATACACGTAAATTCAAAATAACGTTCCCAAATGAAAGTTTTGGGACGAAATAAAACACTTAAAACGTTGTCATACCAATGCATTAAGTGTTTTTCTGTATTTTATTCATAGACACCTTTTTATGCACTATCGTTTGAACTAAGATACAACAAAGCTTTCAATGCTGTTCAAAAGAATTTGCACTGGATCCTATTTTGAATAAAATCTTGCATATACAGCGGATTCCTTAACGTTATAAATCAACCTTTTCCTAAAACATAGCCTTTTTCTTTATTGAACTAACTGAGCAGGATAGTTTAAGTACAAGTTGAATAGAATTTTAATTTTTTTATTAGAACCCCAATAAATATTATCTTAAATCAAGGAGGAGGCGTCGATCCAAAAGTGTGATGGACGTCTTATTTGTCTGGTTAGAATTGTAGTTCAATTAGAATCTTCAAAAAAGATACTTTTAAAAATTAAAGTAATCTACAATCATTTGTACGATTAAAAGAACTGTTACTGATCTAAGAAGTGGTTTTACATGTTCCGTTTTTAATTTACGAGCTAATCTTACTCCGAACTGTGCACCAACAATGGATCCAAGCATTAATGCTATGGTAAGTGGCCAGAAAATTTTACCCGTTGATATGTAAGTGATGGCAGAACCAAAGCAACTTGCAAAAACCCCAACTCTTGCTAAGCCAATTGCTCGGATATAGGCAATTTTTTGGCTTGCATATAAATACATCGCAAGTGTACTGCTTCCTGGCCCAAACATTCCGTCATACATTCCTATACCAATTAGTGCAGTTCCTGATTTTTTACTTGCATGAAACTGTTCAGTTCCATCAAAATTACCAGTATTCATGAAAGAAGTTACAAATGCAAAGCTTAATAAAATGATTGCAATAAGCATTAGGGTACCTCCGCTTAAAAAGGAAGCAATGAGTCCACCTAAAATACCTCCTCCAAGACAAAACATTAGGACTGATAATGCTTCTTTTGTGGAAACTTCTTTTCTCTTTAATATAACAAGAAAGCTTGAGAGTGAACTGACAGTATTGGAAACCTTGTTTGCACCGATTGCTGAATGTACGGGTAACCCCATAAGTAACATAGTGGGTAAGCTAATCAGTCCCCCTCCTCCGACCAATGTACCGACTACATTACCTATAATTCCAATCATAAAAAAGATGACAAATTCCATTGAACAACCTACTTTCAAAATTGCATCATAGATTCAGTTTACCACGTATAATCTTTGGTATGAACTCTAAATGAAACATCTTTAAAAAATCGATGAATGGAACGATGAGGTAGGAGAATATGAAATAATGATAAGTAAATGATATTGAACATAAGTTTCGATATTGTGTTTTAATTCAACTAAAGGTTACCGGTTTTTTTAATAACAATCTTCAACAATAGGGCGCGATTGTTGAATAAGCGTCTCTGTTCTTATTCAACTAACAGGGGCTTTAATGGAATAAGGTTAACAGAAATGATAAAATTTTTATAAAAATAAGTTTTAAATTTACTGGGTAAGAATCCATTTTGATCAATCTTTTTTCATAATTGATTTTTTTATTTATCGTAAAATACCGGTTTGCGAGGTGCCTTTGATCAAACATTATTTCAAAGTCACATTTAATATTATTTTCGGTGAACCGTACCATAAGTAAGTGCGGTTAGAGGAAAGGGACTTTTAGCAGCCTAACATAATAAGTTCGGCTTTTTATGAACTTAAAGGGATTGGACACATCCAATCCCTTTAAATGTATGCAACTGTATTACATCGCTTTTAGTTACTAGATTACTCCCACCAATGCTTTAGTTCTGTGAAGTCTACATCCCATAGTTTTATGTTACCAGTAATAACTAGGGTCATTTCTTTCGTCTCGTAAAATAGTGGGATTTCTAATGGCATTTCCAATGTTCCTGGTTCTGTTAAGTATTCCTCATCTATTTGAATTCTTACACCATCATCCGTATATATGGTTACCTTACCCTTGAATTCCTCAGTATCTGGAATGCCAAGGTTTAGATAAAAAATTAGCTCTTCTTTCCCTTCAACATTATAAGTATAGGTTTGGCTAGTATTCCCTTCAGTACTGTACAAGTTGAATTGGGGTTCTATTGTATCGCCAGCTATAGTGAAGTGTGGAATATCTTTCGTTAGTGGCTTCTTCTCCTTCGTTTCCTCGATATGCTGTAAAGGTTGTTTAGAACTTACGCGCATATCTAAAATCTCAGAGACGCACATTACACAAACTAACAGTAGAATAGCAGCTGAGCAAGAGGCAATGAGCTTCATGAAAGTCAATTTTGATGTGAAACCAATTTTGTAGACAACATAGCCTATTATTGCACCTATTGTATTTGAGATAATATCGTCAGCATCAAAGGTTCCGAGATACGTTAAAGGTTGGAGTATTTCTAATCCAAGAATTACGATAATAAACCAGCCTATAAATTTTCCAAAGTTAACTTGTTTTAATAAAGGAAACAGGATACCAAAGGGGATGAACGCTGCTATATTTCCAAAGTTGTACAACCAAGAAAACCGGAAACTAGGAAAATTTAAAGGGACGTTTGATGGAATAATTAGAAATTCATAACCTGCATCCATATAATCACTTCTATGTTCTAGGCGATTAAAACCTAAAAACATAAAATATAAAGTAAGAGCCGTATACATAATTGTAATCGTGGTAATCAAATGTTGCTTTTTCATTTACTTTCCTCCGCGTATAATAGAATGATAAATATCATTGTAGCTGTTTAAAGTGACTTTTAAGTGACAATGAAGGTGACTATTTAGACACTTAAGGTAATCCGTTCTTTTCTGCCGATTGTTGAAAAACCTGATATAATGTCGAAGCAAAGAAAAAGAATTATAAATTTTAACCAAAATGTAAAGGAGAGCTAAGGATGAAAATTTTATTAGTTGAAGATGATAAAACAATTGCGTCTGGTCTAGAATATTCGTTGCAACAAGAGCACTTTTCCACTGTCCTTTGCCATGATTTTGTCACGGCGAAAAATGTGCTGGCTGAAGAGATTGATGAATTTACCTTATGCTTGTTTGATTTATCTCTTCCGGACGGTAGTGGTTATGAGTTGTGCAAAATGGTGAAAGAACGAAGGGATATTCCAGTCATTTTCTTAACAGTGATTGATGATGAGGTCAACGTTGTGATGGGACTTGACATGGGTGCAGACGATTATATAACAAAGCCTTTTCGAATTCGTGAGCTGTTTTCTCGCATCCGGTCCGTTTTACGAAGATACCAGAAGCCGGCCCAAACGAAAGCAATAATAGATATTAATCATGTCCGAATCAATACGTCAGAAGGTAAGGTACATAAGAGAGGTACTGAAATTCTGTTGACCGCATTGGAGTATCGCTTATTGCTGTTTTTCGGCCATCATATTGGACAGGTTCTTACAAGAAATCAGCTATTAGAGCAAATTTGGGATGTGGCGGGAGACTTCGTGAATGACAATACGTTAACGGTTTATATTAAAAGGCTGAGAGACAAGCTAGAGGATGATCCACAATATCCGACGCTGATTAAAACGGTGCGCGGTTTGGGATATAAGGCCGGTGATTAGATGTTGCGCAATCGGGAAATTCAAATTTTATTGATTGTTATGGGTTCAATTAGTTTGATAGCCATTGTTGCTGCTGCCTTCATTTCACCGGGATCTGAAAAGCTTGTTGCCGTTCTATCTGTTCTACTTATGGGTACAAGCCTTTTATTCACAAGGTGGAAATACCGTGAGCTTGAAAAGCTGTCCATCTATTTACGTGAAATTAGCAATGGCAATGACTCCCTCGATATTCGCGATAACAAAGAGGGTGAGCTTAGTATTTTGAAAAATAATATTTATAAGGTGACGCTCATGTTGTCGGAGCATCGCTTACTGCTACAACGAGATAAAATTCAACTGACGGATGCAATTTCCGATATTTCCCATCAACTTAAAACGCCGCTTACCTCTATGATGGTAATGGCGGATTTATTAAGTGATTCGAATCTTCCAGCGTCCAAAAGAATGATATTCACCCGCAGTATACGAATACAACTTGAACGTAGTGATTGGCTCGTATCTTCTTTATTAAAGCTATCAAAGATTGACGCTAAGACTATCCAATTTAAAAAAAATCGAATATCAGTAAAAAATCTTATCCAAAAAGCATTAGAGCCACTTTTGATTCCTTTGGATATTAAGGGGCAAACAGTTTCCATTGCTGAAGCTGCCGATGTCTCGTTTGTTGGCGATTTCAATTGGACTGCTGAAGCGCTTATCAATATTCTAAAAAACGGTGTGGAACATACGCAAGAAGGTGGAGCCATTTTTATTTCATTTTCTGAAAATGCGTTATTCACAGAAATAACCATTTCTGATAACGGAAAAGGCATTTCGAAAGAGGAACTACCTTATATTTTTAACCGGTTTTACAAAGGGAAAAACGCTGGTGAAGGAAGTATTGGCATAGGACTTGCACTTTCCCATAGCATTATTTCTAGCCAAAATGGGGTAATAGATGTGGTAAGGAATAAAGATAAAGGGGCACAGTTTCAGATAAAATTTTATAAGGGAGTCATTTAGGTGGAATCCACATAAGTGATTAAATTGTCACCTTTATCGTCACTTAAAAGTCATTTTAGATTCATAAAATAGTATCCATCAGCATAGCTATGGAGGTTTAATAATGGAAATTTTAAAAATTGAGCATCTGTCTAAAATATATGGAAAAGGCGAATTTGCTGTAAAGGCGCTTGACGATATTTCCTTTTCGGTTCAAAAAGGCGACTTTGTTGCGATTGTTGGTCCGTCTGGTTCAGGAAAATCAACACTTCTACATATGCTAGGAGGCGTTGATCGACCGACTGAAGGTAAAGTTTTTGTTGAGGACACTGACATTTTTGCTTTGAATGAGACACAGCTAGCTATTTTCCGGCGCAGACAAATTGGCTTGATCTATCAGTTTTTTAATCTTATTCCCATCTTGACGGTGGAGGAAAATATGACGCTGCCGCTCCTACTTGATCAGCAAGAAGTAGATAAAAGTCATTTAGCTAATCTAGTGAATACATTGGATTTGCAACAACGTTTAAATTATTTACCTAATCAGCTATCCGGCGGACAGCAGCAACGAGTTTCGATTGGCCGGGCACTTATGGGTAATCCTGCAATCATTCTAGCAGATGAACCAACTGGAAATCTAGACAGTATGAATAGTAGCGAGATTATTGATTTGTTAAAAATGTTGAATAAAACCTATCATCAGACACTCATCATTATTACCCATGACGAACGCATCGCGCTACAAGCCAACAGGATTATTTCAATTGAAGATGGAAGGATTGCCAAGGACGAGGTGATCCGTTGATGAATATTGTTAATAAACTGACCATTAGGCATTTGCAGCAAAACAAGAGACGAACGCTCATAACACTTATCGGTGTTATTATTTCAGTTGCAATGGTAACTGCTGTTGCTACGCTTGTTTTTTCTTTTTCGAATTTAATGATTAGGCAAGAGATTACGGAAACAGGGGAGTGGCATGTCCAGTATCAAAATGTAAATAAGGAACAGCTTGCGGTGATACGAGACGATGACAGGACCCAAACGGTTGCGGTTACTAGGGATCTTGGCTATGCCCCATTGGAAGGTGGACAAAACCCTAATAAGCCGTATTTGTTTATCAAGGAATTTGATGCACAAGGTTTTAAACAATTCCCAGTTGAATTGAGTAAAGGACGTCTTCCGCAAACAGATAAGGAAGTGGTTATTTCCGAAACCGTTGCAACAAATGCCAAAGTGAAATACGAAATCGGTGATCGTCTAACTCTTCACGTCGGAGAACGATTCGATAAAGAGGGCAAGCATCCATTAGACCAAAGTGAATTGCTACGTAGGTTAGACGGCAAATTAAACGAAACATTGCAACATATAAAGACAAAGGATTATAAGGTGGTAGGTGTTATGAAGCAGCCTGTATGGGAAGAGTTTGGAGCTCTAAGCTATACAGTGATTAGCTATGTTGATGAAAACACTATCGGGGGAGATAATCGGGTCAATGCTGCACTGATTTTGCAGAAAGTTAATCAGTCATTGATAGCTCACTCAGAAAAGGTGGCCAAGGAAAATCATATCGAATCGGTCCAATATAATGACGATGTGCTTCATTATTACGGCGTGTCAAATAGCGATGCCTCGTATAGCATGATGTTCTCATTATCGGCAATCCTTATGGGGGTCATTATAATCGGCTCCGTTTCGCTTATATATAATACTTTTGCGATATCTGTTTCGGAACGTTCACGCCATTTAGGTATGCTTGCGAGTGTGGGCGCTACGAAAAGGCAGAAGAGAAATGCGGTGTTTTTTGAAGGGGTCATCATTGGTTTCATTAGTATTCCCATTGGTATCCTAAGTGGCCTTGCTGGAGTTTGGATCACTTTTTTGTTCATGGACACCAGGATTCAAGGTGCACTATGGACGAGTGAAAAACTAACCCTCATCGTCATGCCGTTATCACTCTTGATTATCTGTGTTGTTGCGATGTTGACGATTTTCATTTCAACGTATTTTCCCGCCATCAAAGCATCTAAAATTTCTGCAATTGACGCAATCCGACAAACAAATGATGTGAAGCTTACAAGCAAAGTGGTGAAAACATCAAAGCTCATTCGTAAATTTTTCGGTATTGAAGCGGAAATAGGATTAAAAAATTTAAAAAGGAACAAACGGAGATACCATGCCATCGTATTCTCACTTGTCATTAGTATCGTTTTGTTTTTAACGGTATCATTTTTAACCGCTGGACTGAAACAATCCTTAGAACTGTCTCAGGAAGGTGTCAATTATGATATTGAAGTATCGTATAGCAATGGAAAAAAAATAGACGATCAGTTGATTCAATCGATTACATCTTTAGATGGGATAACGGAGTACAACGTGGTTCACGAATTGTATAAAAGAGCTTGGATAGATGAAGTGTTCATCGCCAAAGAACTGCAAGAGAAGGTGGAGGAGGATAAAAGTTTACTTCAAGACGGAAAATATCCCTACGATATTACGGTTCACGCATTAAACGATGCAAGTTTGCATGATTATGCTAAAATTGTGGGGGTAGATTATAACCAGTTAATGGAACCTGAGCAGGCCTCCGCAATTGTGATGGATATAATCCATTACAAGGATATGGATAAAGAGAAATATGTGCAAACGAAGGCCGTATTTATGGATGTTGGCCAAACAATCAGTGTAACCAATATCTATAATGAGGAGGAAGAAACGAGGGTAAACAAAGTGACTATAGCCGCTCTAACAGATCAAGCTCCTATGGGAATGAACCCAATAGGAATTGGTGGGTTAAATCTCATCGTTTCAGAGCGTGTCGTGAATCGATTGACAGATGAGAACGAAATCGCAAACGTTCAGACATATCTTCATTTGAAAAGTGCGGAACCGATTAAAACGCAACGGGAAATCGAAGAACTGCATGAAATCAATTTAATTGTTAATAATATATATCAATCTAGAAGAAACGAGGAACAACAGATTTTCCTGATGTCTTTCTTTTCTTATGGTTTTATCGTATTAATTTCCGCTATCTCCATTGCGAATATATTCAATACGATTTCGACGGGCTTATCCCTTCGAAAACGGGAATTTGCAATGCTGAAATCGATTGGTATGACACCAAAAGGTTTTGCGAAAATGCTGAACTATGAATGTTTTTTCTATGGGATTAAATCATTATTATTCGGACTTCCTGCTAGTTTCTTTGTGATGGCTCTGATTTATAAGGCATTTACGAACAAATTTAGTTATGGATTCACCTTCCCTTGGTGGAGCATTTTTTCTGTTATTGTCTCAGTATTTGTCATCATCGGTTTCGCCATGATTTATGCCCATGGGAAAGTAAAGAATGATAATATTATTGATGGATTAAAGCAAGAGGATATATGAGCGCTTGTTAATGTAACATTACTGAAGAATGTTGAAACAATTCTTTTTGAGTATAGAGGGACTTCTAACTATTTATACGCTGTTTCGATATTTTGATATGCTAAATAAAACCGCACTTAAGCATATCACGGTGAACCGTATCATAAGCAAGTGCGGTTTATGAGAAGAATCACCTAGAACGTTGATGTAATAATGTTTTAGGTGGTTTTCTCTATAGAAAGGAGAGTTTTTAGTTTGATAACACTAAGCTCAATATAAATTAGATTAAATTTGGTATGAAAAGATAACTTGTTCTGGGTCTCTTTGAACTGCACCCCAATTGTTAGACACAACTAACAAGGAGGTGCAGTTTTTCTATGGCTAAAATTAGTGCAGAAGAAAAATTAGCAGCGATTCAAAGATATGTAAATGGAAAAGAAAGTTCAAGAACAGTAGCGGCAGATATAGGTGTGTCCCATCGTTACCTATTAACTTGGGTAAAACAATATAAATACAATGGCGTAGAAGCTTTTGTAAGACAATATACAAATTATACGAAAGAGTTTAAACTAGATGTACTTAACTATATGATTGAACACGGTACGTCCTTACACGAAACAGCAGCTATTTTTTATATAGCAGCTACTTCATCGATACGAAGTTGGAAAAAACAACTTGAAACACAAGGAAAGGATGCCCTTCAATCAAAGAAAAAGGGGCGTCCATCCATGAAAAAAGAATCGAATAAACCATCAAAACAAG
Source organism: Solibacillus cecembensis (assembly GCF_001439635.1). Taxonomy (GTDB): domain Bacteria; phylum Bacillota; class Bacilli; order Bacillales_A; family Planococcaceae; genus Solibacillus; species Solibacillus cecembensis. The sequence continues at coordinate 28,152 of NZ_LMBZ01000007.1, forward strand.
CATCAGCTGCAGGCTCTACAGAAGCACTCCAGGCAGAAATTAACCGTTTACGTATGGAAAATGAGTACTTAAAAAAGTTGAATGCCTTAGTTCAAAACAAGGACAACTCACCAAGGAAGACAAAGTAAAGGTCATCTATGAATTAAGGCATAAATACTCGGTGAAGGCGCTTGTGGTATTCGCGCAGATTCCACGTAGCACGTATTATGATATCGTAAAGAAAATGAATCGCCCTGATCTAGATGCCGATTTAAAAGCTGAAATACAAACTATTTACGACGAACATGAAGGTCGTTACGGCTACCGTCGCATTCGTGATGAACTGGCGAATCGTGGGCAAAAAGTGAATCATAAAAAGGTTCAACGCATCATGAAAGAGCTAAGGTTAAAGTGCTTAGTACGTATGAAAAAATAAAAATCCTATAAAGGTACAGTCGGCAAAATTGCACCGAATATTTTAGACCGTAACTTTAGAGCAGAAGCACCAAATGAGAAATGGGTAACGGATATCACAGAGTTTAAATTATTCGGATAAAAGCTTTATTTATCGCCTGTTATAGATTTATTTAATGGCGAGATTATCACGTATACAATTGGCTCAAGGCCGACCTTTTCGCTTGTATCAGATATGTTTGAAAAGGCTTTAGAATGCTTACCAGAAGACCAACAGCTACTGATGCATTCTGATCAGGGCTGGCATTATCAAATGAAACAATATCGCCATGCCCTTCAATCCAGAGGAATTGTGCAAAGTATATCTCGTAAAGGCAACTGTTACGATAACTCAGTGATGGAGAATTTCTTTGGCATACTGAAATCCGAACTCCTCTACTTGAAGGAATTTGAAAGTGTAGAGCATTTTAAAATAGAACTAGAAAAATATATCAAATATTACAACACAAAACGGATAAAGGCAAAATTAAAAATGAGCCCGATACAATATCGAACTCATGCCCAAATAGCTGCCTGAAATAACCGTGTCTAACTTTTAGGGGTCACTTCACCCAAAAGGTGCATTATAATTTTTGGATTTTGAATCCTTGAAGAAAAATAGAGATAATGGAAAACGAATTTATTATGCAGGAATAAAAATCACACCGCTTTTGGATGAGGGGAAATGGACTTTCCAATTAATATTTAAAAATAAAATAATTGATTCTAAAGAAGTTGTATATAAGCTTTATAAGAGTGGTTATTGTAGGGATTGTAATTTAACTCAAAATTATGTAAATTTCAACTTAAAAATATAAAGGTTTAATGATTTAAATTGAGTTTGTAATATATTATATTTGCAAAGGGTGTGAAAGTTTTTCTTATGAATAAAAATAGTAATATTACTTCATGCTTTATAGTAGTATACTTTGGTTTTTTTTTTTGTTTTATCAAAAATATTTGCATTTTCAACTATTTCTAATTATATTATATGTATCGTAGGTGGAATAATTTCCTTTATTTTGCATAATTATATTAAGATTAAAGTGAAGAAAATTAAATAGATAATAGCATATAAGACTTCTATGGGTTCATATAAACCAGGTCCACATTTAATTTTGAGCGCCTGGTCATTTTTATTTTTAGAAAAAAAGTTATAATGTCCAAAAAAAATTTGCCACCTAATGGCGACTACGCAGTTTTAAAATTAATTATTACTCATCGTTCGGTTGCTAAAAAAATTCGAAGCCCGCCGTTACTGTTTAATAGCAGTAGTGGCGGGCTTTTTGCGTTTACATTTTTAATTACTGAAGTTAGCTTAAAGGTTCATCATAAAAAGTATCAAAAATACCTTTATAATTCATTTTTAGGTTTTTAATATTTATAGGATCTGTAGAAAGTATATCGATTACGTCCCCAGTTGATCCAAAATAAATTAAATACTTACTCGTGACAATAAAAAATACAGCATTAGAGGCACGTCTATTTTTGTTGAGAAGCGCATCTATTGTATATAAAATGATGTCATTTACTGCTACATCTTTTATTAATGCAATCTTACCAAAGCCTTCATAAAGATCAAACTCTTCACTTGTAAGTTTATATTCCTTCCAATTAACTATGCGTATACGCTTGGATAAGTTAAGAGGGATGTATTTCTTATTATTGTCGTATTCTAAAGAAATAAATAGATCAACAGTGGGGTCATCCAGTGTGAGGTCATTAATAAACTTTCGAATCCCTTCCACTCGAACTTCTCTAAAATAATCCGTTAAGAATCGAACACGGTTTTCCATTGGTGCATTAAAATACATTGAAGAACTCCACGGTTCAGTAATGAGAACCCCAGACTTAGTATGAATAGATTTAGTCGCCAATCCTATTGAGGTTTTTATCATATTTACCACTCCTAGTGTCTTTTGAACATAGTATTCCAGGTGAAGAGGCACCTTTCCAAGCTCCACCGATATGACTATTCATATCACGAGATATATATTCAGGTCCATTTGTTTTTTTGTTTCTGAAAATTGCAGCTTTACCACATTTCTCTGATATTTTACTATAACCGAGTTTACTTGCAGCATTCCCTGCTTCTTCATCTGTCTTATATTCTTCTACTTGATATTCTTCTACAATAACACCTTCATCTGATGTTTCTAACTCTTTTATTATCTCGAGTGCTTTCAAATCATACTCACTTTGTGAGTCTACTTCCATTTGGATAGCATTGGTAGAGTACAGAAACTCTCCTTCTTTTGCACTTGCAAAAGGAACTGAAATAGTAGTGCTGAATAAAACTAAAAGACTTAATAAAGTAAAAACTCTTTTCATTTTCTTCATTCTTAAATACCTCCAAAATTATATTTTTGTAGAACAAGAATCTATTATTACACATACTTACAGTTAAATATAATTATATTTGTAATTTAATACCAGGTACCTATTAGATTAAGCTCCGAAGTCATTTTTAAGTAGACTGAAAAAAGTAATAAATGTTTGTTGCATTTTGTCGGCAATAGGGCCAAAAAGAAATTTTGCCACCTTTTATAGATTACTCACTCTTTATATTGTAAATTTTATGTAAAGGGGGTGAGGTAATGCATAAGTATAAAATAACACTCGATGATGGCAGCATAATGGAATTTGAAAGCGAATCGTATTTACCAGAGGGTTAATCCAAATGGAGTTTGGGGAATCGAAATTAATGGTCAAACGTATACAGCAAAAGAATATCTTTCATAAAAAATAGCTTTCCACAATTATTCTGTGGAGGGCTTATTTTTATTTCGCACTATAATCTTGTCGTCTCAATTCACTGCAGGGTATTTTAAATGAAACTATGAGTTTTAAAGTAATTCGTCACGTATCCGTCACGCAACAGTAAAAATGATTCAATATCAGGTGTAATTTATGGAATAAAAAAAGCTGAAAACCCTTATTAATAAAGGCTTTCAGCGTGATGGTCCCGGCTGGTCTCGAACCAGCGAACCCACCTTGTCGAATTTATCTGGCTAAATAAACCGAGTTTAATTAAATTCAAATAAGTTAAAAAAACCTGATTTAATAAGGTTTTTTAGGCAGGTAAAATCAATTCAGTCAAATAAAATTATCACAAAAAATTAATTCTGCGGACAAATTGCGGACAAAAGAGTAAACAGGTGGTCTGTATTACTCTTTTTTTGTTTATCTGTATTATCTGTATTCAAATGTAAGTTTTATGTATTAATTAAACATTTTAATTATTTTTATAGCCCCTATATCGTGGGAGAGGGGTTATGGTAGGTGCTTAGATCAAGAAGGATAAAGTAACTAAATCAACCAAGTTAAACCCAGTGAACCTTGAATGATTAAGTCTAATTTATCAAGACTTTAAACAATTCTAAAAACAACTGTGTTAAATATAATTAACTCAAGTAAATAATTGTGTGAGCATTTTGGAGAGCAAGTGATCTGCTTCAAATAACTCAAAGTGAATTATATTTTATTGTCGTAACATTTAAAAAGGATTGGAAATACACATATCCAGCGCGTGGCTCAGAATTATGGAAGAAACTTTATAAAGAACGTACTGCAGTAGAACGCGTCAATGCCTATTTAAAATAATACTTTCAATTAAATAACATCCGTCACCGAACAGGTTAAAAAGTAAAACTACATTTCAACCTGGTGACGTATATTTATAATGCCTGTAAATTGGCGGTGGATCGAATGAATGCCTTATTACAAACACAGAACGAAGCTGCATAATTTTTTTAAAACGTAAGTTTTCACACAGGAGAAGTCTAAGATTTTAAAAAAGATGATTTATGAAATTGATTCATGTAAATAATTATAATTTTAAACCCTTTCGTTGAAACGAAAGCGTTTTTTAATATTTGCACAATTGCACGGAATAAGATTATGGACTTATCTAAATTGTTTTCGAAGTAAAGATGAAAACGAAGAAACGTCATAAAGTATCACACCAATACCTATGAACATTAATATCATACTGAACTTTCTCAAATCGTACGATTCTTTTTACATCTCTTTGTAATATTCTGTCGTCACAACAGACCACACAAGAAACGATACTTTTATTGCTATATAGGTCTTTAGACAGTTGAGCTATTTCCGCCTTTCTTGTAATATATGGTTATAATTGAAAATGATAATCATTATCAATGTCAACGCTTAGCTATTAATCTACTATCACACTTTAAATTTTTTATTTTCTTTTAATTACCAGTAAGGTGTTTTATTTGTCAGCAACAAATTTCTTATTATTTGTCTTTCTAATTAGAAAGACTAATTTTTTTAACAACAAATGATAATCATTATCATTTGTTAGAGGGCTCTGTGAAAGGATGGTTAATTACATGCAACAGATTGCCAAACAGATTGCAGAAAATGCATCGTTTCAGGCGTTTATGAATTGTTATATTCGAGAAGTGAATAGCGGACATTGGGTCAAAAAGGAGGAGTGGATAAAAGAACAGGGACAATCTATCCTGATTACAGAGGCACATATTCTAGAGCTTGAGTTGCCGATACAAAACACCCGTTTTGCATTTGGTGTGGATTACAAATCTCTTGTTGGAAGACATAAGTTTGGTGTCTCTTTGAAGTATTGTACGAAACAAAAACAATGGCTAGTTGAAGATAAATTAACGATACTCATCATGCTCATTCAAGAACTACATTTTATGGCTAAGGCGGATGGATGTTCTGGGGTTAACTCCCATTTCGATGAACTCATTCTTCGCATAATTGAAAGCTATCAAACGATGGCAAATTATATTGAAAAGAGTTTGGAAGATAAGAAACAAAATGGAGTTAACGATTCGTTTATTGAAGCTGAGCAGTCTCTCTTATTTGGACATTGGCTTCATCCCACACCTAAAAGCAGACAAGGGATGGCAAGTTGGCAACAAACGAGTTTTGCTCCAGAGCTACAAGGTTCTTTCCAACTTCACTATTTTCGTGTCGACCGTAAAATTGTGAAAGAGTCCTCAGTATTAGAAAAAAGTGCGAGTGAACTCATTTCTCAGTCTTTAAGAAAATCACAACCTGATTTTGTTATGTCAGAGAAGCATTGCCTATTTCCGATGCACCCGCTTCAAGCACAGTGGCTATTACAGCAACAGTATGTAAAAAAAGCGCTTGCTGAAGGATTGATAAAATATGAAGGTGCGCTTGGGGCTTTTTATACAGCGACCTCTTCGATAAGAACGGTATATAGCTCAAATGAAGAAATGATGTATAAGTTTTCAATTCCTGTTAAAATAACAAATTCATTGAGGGTAAATCGAACTCATGAACTAAAAGCTGGAATTGTTATGGCTCGGTTAATGAATAAGATTGATTTCTTACAGAACCATTCATCTTTTCGGATGATTGATGACCCAGCCTATATGACGGTAGAGTTTCCAGATCAAACGGAATCAGGGTTTGAGGTTATTTTTCGCTCAAACGTATTTCCTGAAGGACATGATGAAGGAATCTGCATGATTGCTGCTCTTGTTCAAGAGCCTCTGCCAAACGAAAAATCGAGACTGTGTCAGCTCATCATGAAAATCTCTCAATCAGAATTCCGCTCCTTAGAAAGCGTAAGTTTAGATTGGTTTAAAGTCTATTGGAAATGTGCTATTGAATCATTATTAAGGTTATACGATGAGTATGGGATAGCTCTCGAAGCACATCAACAAAATAGTGTGTTAAACATTTCTTCAGGATATCCATCTACTTATTATTATCGTGATAACCAAGGATATTACTTATCAAAAACATATAAAGAAGAACTTCTTTCAATAGAGCCTTCTTTGCATGAAACAGAAGAGCTATTTTACGAAGATGACCTTATTCATGATAGATTTATAAATTATTTGTTTATGAATCAATTGTTTCCCGTTATTTCCCGATTTGGAGCAGATCAGCTAATCGATGAAAAAGTACTACTGAAGTGGTCTTACGATCAACTGCATTTATTAGAAAAAGAATTTACAGGTCTCGGGAAGGCATTTGTTCGTAACATTCTAAATCAAGAAAAGCTTGCGTTCAAAGCAAATTTATTAACAAGGTTTCATGATGTAGATGAACTAGAAGCCGAACTTGAACAAGCGGTATACACGAAAATTCCAAATCCGTTTGTTCTTCAGTATGAGGAGGCAGAATATGCAGCAGCTACAGCATTTAGCTTCTAAACAAGGGGAGCTACGTGTAAGGCGGCAGCTCGTGGAAGCAATGATATTTGAAGGACTAATCAAATATGAAGAAACTTGTCTAGATAAATGGACTTCAAACCTTACTCTTGTTGGACAGAAGTGTACCTATCGTTGTGAAGGTAGAAGAATGGCATTTGATCGCATCCGAATAAAGGAAGATAGTATTTTTCAAGTAGGAAAGGATGAAACGTTACTAGAGGCAACGCTTGAGGATCTAGTAGATGAATTACTTTCGACTCATAGAGACAAAGATAGATTACTGAAAGAACTTCATTTAACGAGTTTGCTTTGTGACTGGAATAATCGTCATCTTCAAATGCAACTGTCGAGAAGAAATTCGAGCTATGAAGAATTAGAATCAGAAATCATTGAAGGACATCCATATCATCCTTGTTTTAAATCAAGAACCGGTTTTACAATCGACGACCATAGAGACTATGGCCCTGAAGTAAAGCAATCATTTACCCTTCAATGGGTTGCAGTGAGAAGAAGCTACGTACATATCACTGTTCTTGAAGAGGAAGAGAGCTTTTGGAAAAGAGAGTTAGGGCATTTGATGTGGGGAGACCTTCTTGAAAAACTTGCGGCATTCGATGGAACTCCTGAAGAATATACATTTTTACCGGTTCATCCTTGGCAGTGGTCCAACATGAAACATGAAATAGCCGGATTAATAGAGCAAAAAGATCTAATTCCTCTAGATGTGAAAGGAGATTACTATCGGGCAACTCAATCGGTACGAACATTATGGAACTTTTCAAATCCTGAAAAGGCGCAATTAAAATGTTCGATGAATATGGTGAATACCTCTTCACTACGAAAGTTACATTCTCATGCTGTTTGTGCTGCTCCACACATTTCAGCATGGCTTAGGCAGGTAATTCAATTAGACTCCTATTTACATAAGGAAGCGTCTCTTATAGTACTGGAAGAATATGCTGGGATTATTTTTGAACCGAATGCAAAAAAGCATAGCGGAAAACTAGAAGGTCAACTTGGCTCAATATGGCGAGAAAGTGTGCGCTCGTATATGAAGGATGATGAGGAAGCGGTACCGTTTACGGTGTTAATGATGATGGAGAAAGATGGGCGTCCGTTTATAAATGAATGGCTTTTACGATATGGAACGGAGGAGTGGGTAAAGCGCTTAATCGAAGTGAGTGTTATTCCTGTGTGGCACTTGCTTGTCGCTCATGGTATTGCTGTTGAGGCTCATGCGCAAAATATGATCTTATTACATCAAAATGGCTGGCCGACTCGGGTTGTACTGAGGGATTTCCATGACAGTATCGAATATATTGAAGAATTTATTTCAGACAGAACCCTCATTCCAGATTTTGAAACGATACACGAGCGTTTTAAAGATGCACCTGTCGATCATTATTATTGGATGTCTTCTGTAGAGGCTTTACGAGAGTTAGTTATGGATACATTATTCGTGTTTCACTTAAGTGAACTATCTTATTTGCTAGAAGAGCAGTATGGATTTGTAGAAACACGTTTTTGGAGTCAAGTTAGGGACGGAATACAGAAGCACTTTGAACGTTTTCCATTATTATGCTCAAGAAATGAACAGCTTCAGCATATTAGCACACATATTTATGTTGAATCTTTGCTAACAAAGAAACTTCAAAATCAAGAAGAAGGAAATTTTCGACATATCGTCAGCAATACGTTAGCAAAAGAGGATAAAAAGGAGAAATGATGATGTTTTATGTCAATGATCAATTTTATACAGTAGAAGATATCGAGAAGCAATATGAAATATACGAAAGCTTATCTCATCTAAGAGAATGTAACAATCGTAGATTAGCTATTTGTACCGATGATATTTTCCAATATATAGCTCTTTGTTTATATATACGCCAAAAAGGTGGATCAGTCGTCCCAATCCATCCAGCGACGCCAAAAGAGGGATCTGTGCGGCTTGCTTCTTCAGCAGGTAGTCATCTTTTATTATTCCAATCGATCGATTCTTTCATCGAACTATCAAATCATTCCAATAACCAAGAAGGAGTATTAGTTCAAATGAGCTCAGGTACAACAGGAGCTCCGAAATGTATTGAACGACCGTGGAGTTCAGTAGAAGAAGAGATTGAAAGCTATGTGAAAACGTTACCTGTCGATTCCTTGACGAATTCTGTTGTCGCTTGTCCAGTTACTCATTCATATGGATTTATTTGTGGTGTCTTGGCTTGCATAAGAAGGGGAGCAAAGCCGATTATTATTACGAATAGTAATCCTAAATATATTTTGAAAAAGCTAAAAGAATATCCAAAGCACATTCTCTATGCGGCTCCAACGTTACTTTATACATTAAGTCGATTATTACCAAGTGATCAACAATTTGATCGTGTGATGACGTCAGGAACTGTGATGCCGCATAGTTGGTTGACCTTATTAAGAGAGAAATCTCGCCAAGTATTACAGCAGTATGGATGCTCTGAATCCGGGTGTGTTGCGATTCACCCTAATGTGGAAGATCCGAAAGAAATGGGCTACCCCCTTCCTCATGTGAAAGTGAAAGCTGGTGACAAACAAACACCGAGCGAAATTATCATTGAATTGTCTACACAAACGATTTATACAAAAGATCTTGGCTATTTAAAAGATAATGTTCTTTCTTTTCTTACTAGAATGGATGACATGATTAATGTAGCAGGCTTGAATGTGTATCCGCAAGAAGTTGAAACCGTGTTAATGGATGACCCAAGAATAGTCGAAGCAGTCGTATATAAGAAACAAAATAACCTATCAGGAGAGCGAGTATGCGCACTATACGTGTCTACTGAACCAATCGAAAATATGGAGCTTAGAGAATGGTGCAGTAAATTTCTCGCTCCCCATCAAATTCCGATGGAGTTTGTGTTTGTTCATGAAATTGAAAAGCTGCCAAATGGAAAAGTAAGTAGAAAAAAACTTGGAGGCATACCAGTATGACGAGACAACAATTGATGAAGAGCATCTATGATTTTATGGAAAATTCATTAGAGTTGCAGACACTTTCTTCTTTTAATGAAGATGCCCGGTTAAATGAGGATTTGTATATGGATTCAATTATGATCCTTCAACTGATTCTTCATTTAGAGTTGGATCATGGCATTTCCATTCCCGATGACATTCTCGTTCCTAAAGATTTCAAAACAGTAGGAACACTAGCAAGTTTTTTAGAAAAACAGCAAAAAGTAGGATAATCGGAGGAGAAAAATGATAAAAGTTCATTGTTTTGTAAGCTGTGTTTGTGAAGTTATTAAGAAAACGAAAGGCGTTGATCATAGACCCTACTATTTTGGGGTATGGGACGCAGATTTTGATGTGCTCGATAATGGGGTGCTCTCATACCACTCAGATCGTATTGATCATCATTTCTTTCAAACATGGTATGAAATGCTCTATGGAATCAAGCTTTACAAATGGTATGACGAAGAACAATCAAAACAAGAAAATATAAATAAGTTACTAAGGTTATTAGAAAATGAATCTCCACATCAACATGTGATGGTGATGCTGGATTTATCGATGCTTCCAGAGCGAGAGAATAAATTTCATCAACGTCCATTTCCACATTATGTGATGCTAGAAGCTACAGAAAATGAAGCAGAGTGGTTGATGTATGACCCTGATTTTCGCTGGGAAGGGATATTGCCGAAGGAGAGGATTTTAGATGCAATCCAAGAGCCAACTGTCGGAGGTGGCTATTACTTTGATTCCGAGACGATTATTACTCCAACTACAGAGACGGTTGAAGCCTATTTTAATACATGTATAAAGCATCATATTAATCCGTTGACAGAAGCAATTACCGAGATTATTAAAGAGCATATCGTAGGAAAAGAAAAGGAAAGTATGTCAAAACTTCCGACTGCATTAAAACAATTGCCAGTTTTAGCGATTAGAAAGTATGCATATGAACATGCGTTTGCATTTTTTTGGGAAGCTCTTGGCCGTGATGAGGAAGGCTTTGAAACATGGTGTGATGAAATTGAGCGTCTAGTGAATGGTTATACAACGATTCAGTATCGAGCAATGAAACTTACGATGACACAAGATTTGTTATTAGCTGAAGATATTTATGTGAAGTTGGAAGAGCAAAATCTACTTGAGTTCAAGATTAAGCAAGGATTACAAGAATGTTTTCAAGCATGGTTAACATTACAGCACAAGAAAGAGGTCATGTTATGAAATTATCTATCTGTACTATCTCGTTTAGGCACCATCTCCACTCGATTGATCAATTAGCTGACTTTGCAAAAACTCAAGGTTTTCAAGGAATCGAGCTCTGGGGTGTTCATGCAAAAAACTTGGCAGATGAACTTCATTATGGAGCAGGTTGGCTAAGCTCCTACGGTTTGGAAACGAGCATGCTTAGTGATTATTTGCCATTAGAAGCACCAATTTCTGAGATGATGGCTGAAACAGAGAAGTTATCTTCACTTGCAAAGCGTTGGGGAACGAACAAGATTCGTACATTTGTAGGAAAACAGGGCAGTTCAGACACGAGTAAGAAAGAAAGGGAAGAACTTACTTTCAGACTTAGAATGCTCTGTGATTACCTTGAGTCAAAAGGACAATATTTACTTGTTGAAACTCATCCAAACACATTGACAGATAATCTACCTTCAACGATGCAGTTACTTGAAGAAATGAATCACTCAAGCCTAAGAGTGAACTTTGACGTTTTGCATATATGGGAATCAGGTATAAAACCTATTGTCGCCATGAACCAACTTCTTCCTTATATCTCACATTTTCACTTTAAAAATATTGCCTCACGTGCACAACTTGGTGTTTTTTCTCCAAACAATGTTTATGCTGCATCAGGGTCTAGAGAAGGGATGGTTCCATTGTTTGAAGGTGCAATTGATTATTATGAATTCCTATCGGATGTACTCCCAATCGTGGATGTAGATGCGTCATTGGAATGGTTCGGATCGAATGTGAAAAGCGTATTAGCGAAAGATATTCAGGAGGTTAAGAAGGCGTTGCAGTTGGTACAAATATAATAAAAGGTTGTTTAAAATATATATTGATTATGTAAAAATTGAGTTTTTTTAGCTACCCACTGTTACAGCAGTAGTGTATTTGATAATTTGGCTATTGTGGTTGCATTAGGAGTAATTCTAGGGCCTTATTGAGTGACATAAACCATAAAATTCCCACAAAATAACCCTAAACTTCCCCTCCCAATATTAACAAGGCTTAAAGCCATTTTATAGAGTGAACTAAACGAATTATTATACGAAATTTGTATACTTGGTTGGATATGTACATGAACACAATTGAAAATAGACCTATAAAAAGAGGGGGCTGTAAGAATATATTTTAATATTGCTTCAAAACTTTAATATTTAGACTAGAAACTGACAACTTCTAACCAAATGAAGTTGTCAGTTTTTGCTTAATAGATTTAATCTAATCTGTTTTTTTTGAAGTAATCCACTCTTTGTTAAATTTAAAAATAACTTTCTGTTCAAATGAGCCTGTAACGCAAACGAAGGAGGAAGGAAAAATGGCACAATTATTGAATGAAACAGGTCGAATTGAAATCCGTGAATTACTAAAAAAGGCTCGTAAAGCTAGAATTATCGATGCAGTATTCCATACAGATGAAAAAATAGGTAAGTACACGGACATTGAATTAATGAGCTATCAAGCAGCCTTCGTTAATCGTACTTTTAAATAAAAATCAGTAAAGCCCGTCGCACTTTAAAAATCAAGTGTTCCCCTTTAAGTAGACAGTGGAATAATAAAAACACATCATTAAGTGAAAACAGACTTTCATGAGAAAACTCCCCATTGGATAAACAGATTTTATTTTTTATCTGTTAACCTAAAGGGGAGCATATCATACAATACACGCTTTTCAACGAAAGGTGTTTTTATTTGTCTCATTTTTTTGGGTAAGTGCTCGGCTCGTCATCAGAGAAATCTGTAGTGCTTTGTATTTTATTCGATTTACACTCTAAATTTAGACACTATTTCTTGTAATTCAGATGATAACTCACCTAATACCCGTGCGGAAGTTGAAATTTCTTCCATCGTTGCGTTTTGCTCTTCTGCAGCTGCAGCAACCGTTTGGGCCTTATCAGACGAACTTTCTGACAAAGTAGAAACTTCGTATATTTGCCCTTTAATGCTAATTGTATTCGCATTTAACTGTTCAATAACAGCAGAAATATTTTCTGTTTGATTTGTTACTCCTTCTATCATTGAAGAAATACTGTGGAAATTATCTTCTGATTTCTTCACAAATATCATACCTTCATTTACATTTGTAGTCGATTTCTCCATAGCATTTATTGCTTCCGTAACTTCCTGTTGAATCGACACAATTACCTCACGAATTTGATTGGTTGCCACGGATGAATCTTCGGCTAATTTTCGGACTTCATCTGCTACCACAGCAAAACCTTTGCCGTATTCTCCAGCCCTTGCGGCCTCAATAGCGGCGTTTAATGCTAGTAGGTTTGTTTGATCTGCAATCACAGTAATTAGCCCTACAATTTGACTTATTTCAGTTGATTTTTCTCCTAACGATTGAACGACATTTGATGTCATTTCAGTGGAACGTTGAATATTCATCATTTGTTTCATCGTTTGATCCATCATAGATGCCCCTACAGATGTATACTCCTTAGTAGATATAGCTAGATCAAATACCGATTGAACTGAGGAAGTTGCATGCTCCATACCTGTTACCATTTCTGTAATTGCTTCATTGCTAGTTTTGGCTCCCTGAACTTGCTGATCCGCCCCTTCGGAAACATCTACCATAGCACTTGTAATTTGTTCTGTCGCTTTACTTGTTTCTTCCGCACTTGCAGAAAGTTCTTCAGAAGTAGTAACTACAGTTTGGATATGTTCTTGTAAACTCCTTAACATTCCTTTCAGATGTGCTAGCATGATATTAAAATCTATCCCCAATTGACCAATTTCATCTTTATTTTTAATATTTACTGGTTCTATTGTTAAATTGCCATCTGCTAATTGTTTAACTTGTTCTGAAAGCAATTCAACAGGCCTCTTAATAGAATGTATAAAGAAAACATTAATCCCAATCGTTAGTATGAAGGTAATCAAACTAGCTACAATTAAAATAATAAAAGTTCTATTAAAATCAGCTGTTCCTTCATTGCGAATGTCTTCTGATTGCTGTTTGAGTAAAGCGAATAAAACTTCGATGTTTTCCTGCGTTTTATCAAATAGAAGGTCTACCTCATAATACTTTTGTGTTGCTTGTTCCATATTACCAGCATTGCTTAGACGAATAACTTCATTATTTTGCTCAATTAAGTTAGCCCAGTTTGACATAAGCAAATTTAACGTTTCTATTCCTTTTTTTGTTTCCACGATTTTTTCATAAGATTTGAACGAATCTTCTATCTGCTTATTAATTACGGCTACTTCTTCTGCATATTTTTCTTTATAAGGTAGATCTATAGCCAACAGATTCTTTTGAGTACTAATAAACATGTCATCAGTTTGATTGTTTAATTTGGTGATCATTGCTATTTCGGGCATTACAACGTCATTAATAGTTGTTGTATTCTTATTTAAGTTAAAAGCACTACTAATTGAAATAACACACATTAATAAAATTAGTAACATAATAACCGAAAATGAAATACCTACTTTTTTTCCTATTGTCCATTTCATAGACTTTCCTCCTGAAGGTATGTAGATACCTCTATATTATTTCTTTACTACGTTAAATATATCGACTTTAAAGAATGATTATTTAGTCCTTTACAAAACCTTTACAAATACCTAGTTTATAGGTGAAAAAAATAAAAAACTGACATTTTCAAGTTTACGAACGCTTCGTTCCCGCCATGGATTAACGAAAATAATAGGACGCTAATTTATAAAGAAGATAGTGAATATGCATTCAATTAATCTCGCTCGGAGTTCAAGAGACGGAAATTTTACAATAGATGAAACTGAAGAATATTCAACCAGAAACGTTTGCTGGCTAAAGACAAAATTCATGTTGTGAAATGGGTTAAAATTGACAAGAATTCCAGTGATGTGATTGTGGCAACAGCTGGTGAAGATATAGAAATACGATACGCAAATCGAGCAATAAAAACTCATATTGAAAATATGCTTTTGAACCGAACGAATCAAGGTTCATAAAAATGGTGTAGGGATAAAATTAGAAAACGTAGAGGATTTAACTTATGGTAAAATAGAAACTGCAGTCAGGGAATCGCTTGAAGGAGTTATTGGTGATGTTCCAGCTAGAATTGCAGCTGGTGTAATTAGAGAAGCTATTGAAGTACTTTCTCCAGTTTAAGAAAAAATATAATAGTTAGTGTGGTGTGACATGTCTAAGATTTTAGAATTAGAAGATAAAATAGAAAAAATAAAACCACAAATTGATAGAATTGATGAAACTGTTTACAATTTGACTCAAAAGCTTGAAAAGATAACTGATCTATTAATAGATCTTGTTGAAAAGAAGAATAGTTTAACTATTCTTGATTTTGAATATGTTTTATTAAAATTAAATATTCCTGGAATTAAATATCATGAATTACCTATGTTAATTAGTAGAAGTCAACTACAGCTTAAAAGAACAGGTAAATTTCCTACTTTACAAGAATTCCATCAAAAAGTGATTGAAATTTATGAACTTACTGATGAGGATCAAAAAATTTTCACGCCAGAAGTAACGAAAAATGTATTAGTAAAATTCATGAATTATGAAGAAGATTATTTAACAGTTTGTAAAATGATTCTTTCAACAAAGTAATTTATAGAGTGCGCTTATCTACGATGAAAATCGAGAAAAGTGTGCTCTTTTTTATTTTACAATGCTATAAACAGAAATTTGTGGGTAGTGGTCGCCAGACAAGCCCCAAATACAATAAATTTTTTTGTGTTCACCTTAAAGTGAACTGACCCCATAAAGTGAGACAAATACAAACGCCTTTAAGTTGAAAAACGGGTATTGTATACTTATAAACAACTTGGAGGTAACCCTTTATTTTTCGTAATAAAAATTCTATAATTCTCTCTTCTCTTATTATAGATTTAATGTAGTATAATATTACAAAATATGAATTACTCAATATATCCAAAGTTATTAGTATATGCTGATTTTGGGATAGTTGAACCAATGGAGGAAATTATTTTGAAAAACTTTTCAATTAAAAAGAAAATTCTAACTCTCATTACGTCCGCTGTTATTTTTTTGCTAATTATTTCAGGTGGTGGTTTTTACTATATAAACGATATGGCAGATAAATCCAGCGAAATGTACGACGAGTCACTTTTGCCAATTCAATATATCGGACAAATTCGAACTGACATTCGTGCGATGGATTCTTTCGTTTTAGAGCTCATGATTACTACGGATGCAAATAGTAATGCCGACCTACAGACAAACATCTCAGATAGGGCTGAAAGTATTAAAGACTCAATCGTGAAATTCGAAGCCTCTTACAATGGAATTGAAGATGAACAAAAACTGTTAGAATCTCTTAAATCTAATACCGAGGGTTATTTGAGCGCAATGGCAGATGTTATTGATTTGGCTAGTCAGAACCAAAACGACGAAGCCTATTCTATGTACACTACAACTTTAGCTGATTTTGGTGAGAATATGGCAAGTGATGCACTCAATATTATGACTCTATGTTCTGAAGGTGCCGAACAGCTGAATGAAGCAAATAAACAAAGTCTATTCACTACTATGCTTATTTCTGCCATTCTCTCTGTTGTAGCTATTATTTTCTTTATTACATTGGCAACATGGATTGTACGTTTAATTGTAAATCCAGTTAAAGAGTTGCAGGTTAATATGTTAAAGGCAGGCGACGGTGATTTGACTGTGCAAGGTACCTATTCATCCAAGGATGAAATCGGTCAATTAACTCAATCATTTAATTCGATGATTAATAATATTCGTAATACGGTAACAAAAGTCACTGAAACTGCTAATCATGTAGCCGCAGCATCTGAAGAATTGAATGTTAATGCAGCAGAAACTACAAAGGCAACAGAGATGGTTGTGAATACGATGGAAACTATCGCTCATGGATCAGTAGAGCAACTAAATAATGTTTCTAACACACTCAATACCGTCAAAGAGCTTTCAACAGGTGTTCAACAAGTGGCTGGAAATGCTCAAGCTGTAAGCGAACTTTCAGGAGATTCATTGTCCTTGGTGATAAATGGTATAAATGCAGCGAATCAAATGAATCAACAAATGTTGGACATCACAGAACGAGTAAAAGGCTTATCTGAAGTTGTCGACTTGTTAGGAAAACGTTCTAATGAAATTGGTCAAATTATTGATTCGATTACAGCGATTGCCGAACAAACTAATTTACTTGCTTTAAATGCTGCCATTGAGGCTGCACGTGCTGGGGATCATGGTAAGGGTTTTGCGGTAGTTGCAGATGAGGTCAGGAAACTAGCAGAACAGTCTGCTGTTTCTTCAAACCAAATTGAAGCATTGATTTCAGAGACACAGAAAGATACTTATAAGGCTGTTGAATCAATGAAGTTAGTAACAACGGAAGTTAAAGAAGGGATTAAAACAACAGAAAATACACGTACAACTTTCGCTTCAATTCAAGGTGCCATTCAAAATGTTACGATGCAAGTAGAAGAAGTTTCTGCAGCGGTCGAGCAAATGGCAGCAGGAACTGAAGTAATTGTTGGTAGTATGAATACGATCCACTCCATAACTAAATCCACTACAGCCGGCACAGAGAGTATTTCTGCTAGGTCTGAAGAACAAATGGCATCAATGGAGGAAATTTCATCATCTGCTTATGCACTAGCAAACTTGGCAGAAGAGTTAAGAGACTTGGCAGCTCAATTCCGAGTTTAATATGATTATATAAGTCATATAATAAAGAAGTGGCTAGATCATTTTTTGATCTAAACCGCTTCTTTTCCTTATCATATCTATTGGTATACCTTTTCCGTGAGGAATGGCTTCAGCCTTTGTTCTGCCGACTTCACCTGAGCTTCAGACCCCATAATCTGTCCATTATGACGCATGCAGGAGTATTAATGATAGTTTCAAAATACATGGTTTTGTCATTCCTATCCTCGGTTATAAAGTTAGGATTCCCGAAAGAATCCCTTGTTTTTTCACACATTAGTGCTTATAACAAAACTTGTCGCGCTGCTGCGTTAGTTTAAGTACATTACTTCACAATCTTCATTACAGTAATGTTAATATAAATATCCAATTAAAGGTTAACGATCATTTTTTTAAAGCGATAAGTGCATGGTCATTTTTATTTGTAGAAAAAACATAATATTGTCCAAAAAGAAATTTTGCCACATTATGTAGAATATCTAATCCTTATATTGTAAATTTGAAACAGAGGGTGAGATTATGTACAAATACAAATTTATAACGAATTGGGGAGTAACTTTGTCGTTTGAGAGTAAATATCAGATCGATGATATTGCACCAGTGGTTTTTTCAGATGGCACTACGTTTATCTGATTCGAGGATAATGAAATTGTGATTAAATTAACAGAAATAAAACATGCAGAGGTAAACGGTGTCAAATATCAAATTAAAACGTATGCAAATTAAAAAATAGACCTCTACGAAATTTGTGGAGGGCTGTTTTTATTTCACATTTTAATCTTGTCGTCTCAATTCACTGCACGTTATTTTAAATGAAACTATGAGTTTTAAATAATTCGTCACATATCCGTCACGCAACAGTAAAAATGATTCAATTTTAGGTTTGTTTTATGGAATAAAAAAAGCTGAAAACCCTTATTAATAAAGGCTTTCAGCGTGATGGTCCCGACTGGTCTCGAACCAGCGACCCCCACCTTGTCGAGGTGGTGCTCTCCCAACTGAGCTACAAGACCGTGATAAGATACAAAAATCTTGTTCTTATTTATCATCATAGCATTTTAGTTGGAAGAGGTACATAGAAAACTACTAATTTAACTTTTTATGTTATTTCTATATGGAATGATCGCACATACCTCTTATGCACTAACGTCTTTTCTTTTTATCGTCTTTTAGTAATAGGTTCTTCTTTATTAATTTTTCTAATTCTACCTGGACGTGGTATTTATTTTCTTCAATTTGGGTGACATTTAAAACCTTTCCATTACGTCCTTTAATTCTGATATTTTCATCGACTTCAGGTATACGTCTTAAACATTGACTTAGTACAGATGTGTTTTTTTCATAAAAATGAATCGCAAACATTTTGATACACTCCTTATAAACTCAAATAAAACATTGAGTGAACTTTTTTCCAATTTATGATGAATCCGAGACGTATAGAACTGTCAGAAAAGGACATTAATAAAATTTGAAAAATAGTTTCCACCTTTTAATAATATGATAGGGTAATCGGATGAATTGAGGTGGAGAAGAAATTAAGAAAAAATGGAGTTTACTTGCTGTACTAACATTTGGTCTGTACGTTGTGGCGATGTATTTCTATTTTTTTCATAACCAAAATAGTGAGATACCAGCCGCTCTGAAAGGTACGGCAGCAGATCCAAGTACTTTTCTAACAGCGCGGGAATTGGTGTTAAGTGAGGATTTATCAAAAATAAGAAATTTTCTATTTTTTATCGCAACGCCGTTTGAATGGTTGCTCTACTTTGTTATTTTGATTACGGGTATCTCACGTTTGTTCGAAGGATTGAGCCCCAGCCAACATAAATGGGCCATTTGGAGAAATGCAAAGTATTTATTTTTACTATCGCTTCTATTGTTTGTCCTCCAATTTCCACTAGATTATTTCCGGTATGTACTGAGTAAAAGCTATGGTATTAGTACGCAGCCCTTTTCCTCGTGGATGAGGGATAATGTGATCGGTTTTTGGATGACTTTCGGGATGTCCGTTATCGTGGTCACGGTTCTCTATTGGCTCATCAAAAAAAGTCCGAAGAGATGGTGGTTATCAGCCTGGACATTAACTGTTCCATTTTCAATTTTTCTTATGTTCATCCAACCAGTCGTGATCGACCCAATATACAATGACTTTTCTCCACTAAAAGATAAAGCATTGGAGACGAAGGTTTTGTCACTCGCACAGCAAGCAGATATTCCTTCAAATCATGTATATGAAGTGAACATGTCAGAGAAGACGAATGCATTAAATGCGTATGTAACAGGGATTGGTGAAAATTCGAGAATTGTGTTGTGGGATACGACATTAAACCGATTAACGGATGAAGAAATACTCTTTATAATGGCACATGAGATGGGCCACTACGTGAAAAAGGATATTTACCTAAACATCACAGTATACTTGTTGATGACGCTCATTGGACTATGGGGAATTGCAAAAATCATGCCTTGGATGATTAGACGTTATGGATCGATATTAAAAATTAAACAAATGAGTAGTATTCATTCATTGCCATTGTTTTTATTGATTTCATCTTTTCTAGTATTCTTTTCAAGCCCACTATCCAATGCAGTTTCACGCTATCAAGAGGCCCGAGCTGATGAATATGCAATGGAACTAATGGAGAATCCCGAGGCTGCAATCTCGACGTTTCAACAGTTGACCAAAGTTGGGCTGGGCGAAGTAAATCCATCAGTACTTGTCAAATGGTTTCGCTACTCCCATCCGCCTATGTTAGAAAGAATCAATAATGTAGCCGATCAAGCTGAAAAGGAATTGAACTAGGTTTGAATCAATTGAAAAGCGTATCAAATCCTTTCATATCATGGATGTGACGCGTTCCCCCTTTTTCTGAGAAACTACTTTATTTCAATCAAAAGTTGTAAAGTATTGTCCTACCTTTTTCATTAAAATTGAAGGAGGGGGAATGATTATGAAACAGTGGACACAAACATTGCATATCGCACAATTTCGCATTGCGCGACCAACTGATAAATTAGATCGGATAGAACAATTTTATTGCGAGGGGCTGGGGCTTACAAAAATTGGAGAGTTCAAAGGACATCGTGGATATACTGGCATTATGATTGGGTTACCAGATGAGTCGTATCATTTAGAATTTACTGAGCATGTTGATGGAAGTCCATGCCTTGCACCGACCAATGATAATTTACTCGTTTTTTATATGCCCGATAACTCGCAAATTCAAGTTGTACAATCTCGACTCGCTAATATGGGCTATCCTGAAATTCCACCAGAAAATCCTTACTGGGAAGAAAAAGGTGTGACCATCGCGGACCCTGATGGTTGGCGTATTGTATTGATGAACACTGAGGGGATTTAAAAGATATCAGAAATAGTTATTCAAAAAATTTTCTTAAATGTAACTTTTGAATCGAACCAAAGAGCCACGAATGTCACCAACATTCGCGGCTTTTTCTCTGACTATTATTTATACTACTCAATCAGAATGGAACTTTGTGGTAATATTTATTGTGAGGAGTTGGTAAAATGTTGGATAAAATGAGAAATGCGATTTATGAGTTGGATGAGAAAGAATTAAAGTCCGCATTATTTCTATTCTATTGCCGCGTGCAAGCTGTTGAGGAAGGTAACGGTTATTCAGAGCAACAATTCTTTTCAGATATAAAAAAATCATATAATGACCTATTAGAATACGGAAAAAATAAGGCGAATGATGATCAAGACGCGCAATATGAAGCTACTCATATTGTATTTGGGTATTCTCCGATGGGTAGTTTAAGAGCGGCATTAAAAGAGTTAGAATTAAATCAAAAAGAAAAAATTATTACTTTTGCTGATTTGTTTTCAATCGGTCCGACTTGGCAATTACATGACGTACAAGGAATGGATCATCGGTATGAATGGTTAAGAACACATATCAATATTGATGATGAAGTGCTATCCAATTATCAAGGTAACTTTGAACGGACTATTTTAAACATTGATCAAATCCCAACCCATCACCCAATTATTATTTGGGCTGGAGAAAATGCACACGAGCAAACGGGTTTAAGATATGTACTCCATTTATTAAAAGGAAAAACAAACGACATCATGATCATTAATACAAACGAAGCCTATAAAAATTATTTTGAACGACCCGAAATTGATTTTACGCCACGAAGCACGGGAGAACTCTCACCGGAGCAATTAAAACAAATTTATGAAAATGAGAAAAATGGTAATACATTAACACAATCTGAACGGAAAACGCTTGAACAACAATGGGAACAACTAAGTGAGGAAAAAGAAGTGTTAAGGATTTGGCAAGATCATAAAATAATGAGTGTTTCTGAAACTTTTTACGACGAGTACATCATTCAAACAGTTAAGAAATCTCATAGTAAGCGAAAAAACAATGACTTTATAAAATCAGCTCGAATCATTGGTGAAGTAATCGGCCATTTGGATCAATATGTTGG
The DNA here is from genome assembly GCF_001439635.1 of Solibacillus cecembensis. Classification (GTDB taxonomy): domain Bacteria; phylum Bacillota; class Bacilli; order Bacillales_A; family Planococcaceae; genus Solibacillus; species Solibacillus cecembensis. The sequence goes on from NZ_LMBZ01000007.1 coordinate 50,091, forward strand.
CGATCAATTTATCGAATATCGCGTCAGACGCTTAATCGTGGATGGCATATTTGACATGGAAGGTGTTCCAAAGGCAATGCGATATTATAGCATTAAAATTCGATAAGACTTGAACTATCTATATTATTTTCGGTATCTTATCAATTATCGGTATTATACTCGCTGTTATTTCTATTGTTATGTCGATATCATCTAGACTCATAAGAAAATTATTATTTGGGTTGGTAGGGTTAAGCGCAAATGTATTTGTTTTATTTTTGGTTTACTTATTATTGTTAGCAATGGGCATTGCTGAGTCTTAAGGTCTATATACTATGAATCACATGTGCACCTGGAATTATTATTGATTGGGAAACGTCTATGTAAGGAATAGTAGAAATTGAGGTGATAGTATGCGATTTTTGTTCAATAAGATAACACTTTTCGGAATTAGTTTTTTATCGTTTAGTTTAATCGTGATTGGCTTCTTCTTGCAAACGATCCTTATTCCTTTGCAAGATTTAGATTTAATAAGTAGACAAGATTTATTAGCACTTCAAAAAGAGTATGCATTAAACTACCCATTAGGAACAGGGCTACTTTATCTAGGGAAATTTTTAATGATTTTAGTTATAGTGCTTTTTATTCTAAAATTATATAAATATAACAAAAGGAAATCAGATGCATAGTTATCTAGCTCCAATAAAATCGTGGGGAATTATATAGATGGACAGCAATTAGGAGTGTATGAAAACAATATGGAATCAAAGTTAATTATCATACGGGGAAACTCTGGGAGTGGTAAAACTACTACTGCGATGAGTCTTCAAAATCATTTAGGGCATGGAACATTGTTGGTATCTCAGGATGCAGTTCGTCGCGATATGTTAATGGTTAAAGATAGAGAAGGCAACCTTTCAATTGATTTGATACGCCAAATAGCAGAATACGGTAAGGGTAAATGTGAATTTGTCATTGTGGAAGGGATCTTGAATAAAAATCGTTATGGCGAAATGTTAAATCATCTAATCCAGTTCTATAATCAAAAAGCGTATACATATTATTATGATTTATCTTTTGAAGAAACAGTCAAACGTCACAATTCTCGTTCGAAAAAGTTCGAATTTGGAGAAGCCTCTTTACGTGCCTGGTGGAATGCAAATGAATATTTGGGCGTTGATGGAGAAGTGAAATTGACGGATGAGATGTCACAGAGCGAAGTATTTGAGTTAATTTTAAGTCAAATAAAAAACTAATTCGATTTGACTTTTAACAAACTGGTGCTTTTGTTCCGTAAATGCTTTTCTAAAAACTGTTGAAGAAAGGTATATCCCATTACGTTTTGTTTATACTGAATATTTCGAAATATAGGAAAGGGGTTCGTATATTTAATGCTATCAACTACTTATAAACATGTAATCAATGCCATAGAAAATACATATCAAACATTAGATTGTACGGGTGCAGCTCTTGTGATTTTTCACAATAACGAGTTGCAGGTCGAGCGATATTGGGGGAAACATTCTGCCAAAAAAGATGCTCGTTTAGTGCAATCGGATACAAAGTTTCATATCGCTTCCTGTCGTAAAAGTTATGTCGCATTTGCTGTTGCGTATGCGCTTCATCATGGATTCATTCAATCATTAGATGCTGAAATTTTAATCTACCTCCCATTACCGCAACAGAAGGAATTGTATAAAGGAATAACAATTCGCCATCTTGTTACGCATTCACACGGACTTATAGAAAGAAATGGCGAAGTAGTTAGAGAATTTACTGCTGGCACGAGCTGGGCATATCGTGATATTAATGTTGAGTTGATTTCTGAAATTATTCAATTTACAACGAAAAAAACAATTGCGGAAATATTAAACTATGAAGTATTTACACCTTCAAATTTCATTGAAACAAATTGGTATAACACATTTGATGATACTTTCGTTGACGTCATAGGAAAAGAGAATAATAGGCATTGGTCTGCTTCCCTAAATCTGGATGGCAGCAAATAGAATTTGTATGCCTCAGCACGTGAACTAGCGAAATGGGGGCTTTTACATCTAAATAACGGCTCGTTAAATGGTAAACAAGTGATTGATTCAAACATTATTCAACTTGCTACGACTTTACAAAGTCCTTCTTATTCAAATGCGGATTTACCTGAGAACGGGATTTTTTGGTTTGTGAAAGGTTCACAAGCGAAAAAATCTGAAATTGGTGCGCTTGTGCCAAATGGTGCCTATCAAATTTTAGGCTATACGACGGTTACACTATTGATTATTCCAAGTGAAAATATCGTAGCTGTAAGAGCATTTAATAGCTATGGAAATCCTGAGGGCTATGATTATTTGAAGGATGTAAGAACTTTTGGAGATGCCATAATGTTGGATTTAACTTGATTGTTATTTACAATTAACAGACTAAGAGTATCGAAATGGGGAACCCTCCAAACAATGTATATCACTTATTAAAATAGCTTTTCTCTATATAATTATAGAAGAAAAACAGAAAGATTGGTTAATTTATAATGGAAATAAAGTTCAATAGCTTTTTTAGAGAAGAACTATCAATCGATCGAATTCAAGAAGCCATGGAAAGTGGAGAAATAACATCAAAAGAATTAGTTATGTATTATTTATATAGAATTGCAAATATTGATCAAGGTGGACCGCGAATTAATTCCATGCTTGAAATAAATTCTGAAGCGATATTTATAGCAGAAGCACTAGATAATGAAAGAAAATTAAAAGGTTCCAGAGGCCCCTTACACGGCATTCCGATTGTACTCAAGGACAATATTGAAACAAAAGATTCCATGCATACAAGTGCTGGAACACTCGCATTAGAAAACCACTTAGCCTGTCAAGACGCTTTTCTTGTAAAAAAACTTCGTGAGGCAGGTGCTGTTATATTAGGTAAAACCAATATGACAGAATTAGCAAATGGTATGTCGAGTGAAATGTGGGCAGGTTATAGTGCAAGAGGAGGACAAACATTAAACCCATATGGTGATCCGACACTTTTTGTTGGTGGTTCTAGTTCTGGATCCGCAGTGGCAGTAGCCTCGAATTTTTCAGTACTAGCTGTTGGGACTGAAACAGATGCCTCAATTCTTAGTCCTGCTATTCAAAATTCAGTAGTGGGAATTAAGCCAACTGTTGGTTTAATCAGCCGCAATGGTATTATTCCTTTTACATACTCTCAAGATACTGCCGGACCGTTTGCGAGAACTGTTAAAGACGCAGCCATTTTATTAGGTGCATTAGTGGGAATAGATGACCACGACATTGCTACTTATAAAAGTGAAGGGAACGCACAACAAAATTACACAAACGATTTAGATACGAAAGGATTAAACAACACTAAAATTGGCATATTTAATGATGCACCCAAAGACTATTATGACTCTGGAGAATATGATGCACAATTATTTCAACATGCGATTCAAGCTTTAACTGAACAAGGCGCAACGATAATTGAAAATATCAATATTCCTTCCTTTCATATGGATTGGAAATGGGACGTACCTTTATATGAATTGAAGCATAGCCTAGATAATTATCTTTCTAAGTTGCCTTCTCATATGCCAGTACATTCAATATCTGAATTGATTCAATTCAATAAAAAATTTGGCGAAAAAGCATTGAAATATGGGCAAGATAAATTAGAGCGTAGAGAAAGTTATTCAAATACACTAAGTGACTCAAAATATTTAAATGCAAAATTAGAAGACTTATATTTTTCTCAAGAACAAGGAATTGACTATGTATTGAAGAAGTATGACCTCGATGCAATTGTTTTTCCTTCTTACATTGGTTCAACTATTAGTGCGAAAGCGGGCTACCCATCTATAGCAGTACCAGCTGGCTATATGGCCAATGGCAGACCGTTTGGTATAACTTTTGCAGGCACAGCTTTTAGCGAAGGGGACTTAATCAAATTCGCTTTTGCGTTTGAACAGGCGACAAAGCACCGTATTGCCCCAAACTTCTAGAAAAATTTTTATTTGAATGTGTTAGAAAAGGTGCAAATGAATAGTAAAAGGAGGCAATGAAATGAACATAACAACGGATAGATTAATAATACGTAAATTTACGAATGACGATTGGCGAAGTGTACATGAATATACATCCGATCCGAATGTTATGAAATATATTCCCGAAGGTGTTTTTACTGAAGGAGCGACAAAAAAGTTTATAAATCAAAATATGGGTGATCAAGCTGAAAAATTTCCTGTTATCTTGATAGATGAAAACATTCTTATTGGGCACATCTTTTTTGGTAAATATTTTGGTGAACATACATACGAGATTGGATGGGTATTCAATCCGAAATATTACAATAAAGGTTATGCTTCTGAAGCAGCAAAAGCGATTTTACAATTTGGTTTTGAAAACATGAAGTTACATCGAATTATAGCAACATGTCAGCCTCAAAATATTCCATCGTATCGAGTTATGGAGAAGATTGGAATGAGAAGGGAAGGCTACTTTAAAAAATGTATTCCGAGCGGTAATGATTGGTGGGATGAGTATTATTACGCAATTTTAGAGGAAGAATGGAAAACAGATATAATAAGTTATTAGTAAAATATTGATTGTGCACCTGGTGTATTAATTTTTGTAAAAGGTGGTGTTATTGAAGCTCGTGAAAGAAGGGCATTTTAATTTCCCTTTAATATATTGGATATTTTTTATTCCAACATTTTTAGCTTTAAGTTATAAAACACTATTTTTAGACGTACAAATTTAATATTTTTACTTCGATGAACTTGAGGATTTTGGTAGGTATGTATTTTTTCTTGGAGTTAGTTTTGTCGAAGCCTTTATATATTTTTTAATCATTCGAATAGTTGTTGGATTACTCCAATCTTTTTTTTAGAAATTTCATGTTCATTCATAAAAAAAGTTCCCAAATAAAGGTTTAGGTATACATTATTAAGCAATGACTGTTGTTAACTTGACATTCTAGTTATTTGTATGCTAAATGCATTAATCTTACATTCCAAAGTAGAGCTTTGTTATATAGCAATATTGAGAGAGAAAAATCGTAAGGGAGGAATGAAATGTTAGGTAATTTTTCAATAATTATACTTTTAATCACACTTGTGTATATTGTAACGAAAAAATTAAAAATTACAAATCCAATTCCTTTTGCGCTCTTAATGGGCTTAGTCTGTACGCTTTTATTGTGGGTATTAGACTAAATTAGATATAAAGAGATGCTCTGAAAAAATTTGTAATTATACCTTATTTATAATTTCGAATTTGTTTGTGCGCTCGGTGTATAAATTATAAGTGTAAAATCAGCATTTTATGGATTACTAATAGGCTGCTTTACTTAAAAATCATTGATTTGCCGCTGTAGTTTTTAATTCTATATTAAACTAAAGAGTAGGTCGTTTGTAAAAAAATGTAATATTTTCGATAAGATGAACGGGAAAAGGTGAGTATAAAATGGAGTATAGACCTTCGTTAAAAGAACTGTTGTTTCAACTAGAGGAGAAATTGTTGAAACCAGAAATCAGGACATCAAAAGATGAACTAACTAATCTTCTAGCAGTCAGTTTTTTTGAATTCGGAAGCTCAGGTAAAGTAATGTACAAAAATGAAAGTATTGGTGAAATGAGTCTTGGCATAGTGCGGATGAAAATGAGTGACTTCGAAATTCATCCATTGTCAGAGGGAATAGTTTTAACAACTTACCGAATTTATAACGAGATAAACAAACAATATTCATTACGCAGTTCGATATGGAAGTTAAATGATGGACGTTGGAAGATGCATTTTCATCAAGGGACAAGAGTAACTTCTTCACTTTAATTATTGCTCATTTACAAGGTTAACTTAGTTAAACAAGGATTGATAAAGTATACAAACCTACAAACCGAGTAAACGCTTCAAAATGCAAGTTGGGGGATATACTATTAAGCTACGACTGTTGTAAATCAACGTTCGTGGCTTTTTCTCTTAGCACTATTAATACATCTTTGTATGTATTAATCCCCAGTTACTACAATGACTAATGGTTGCTGAAGAGGACTATTTGTATCCAAAGGGTCAAATGACAAGCGTTCGTTTTGTCTTTTGACCTTGTGCACGAAGAAATTTCACCAAAGCCTAGACAATTATAGCTGTGAATAACTGAATGATTTCACACTCCTGTTTTTTGATTAGTTTGAAAGAAACACTTGAATTCTACAGGTCGATAAATAAACAAACGTGTTAATTTATAGTATAATGATGACTTGAAATAATTTGTTGGAAACAGGGAAAAGAGGGAACCAATGCCTACTATACTAGTTGTTGACGACGATGCGAACATTCGCGAACTCGTCTGTTTATTTCTACGCAACGACGGATTCTCAACAGCTGAAGCAGCGGACGGCAAGGAAGTACTGGCCGTCTACACCTCAACGAATATCGATCTTGTCGTACTTGATATTATGATGCCGAACATGGATGGTTGGACGTTATGCAAGGAACTTCGAAGAGCCAATCCTGATCTGCCTTTACTTATGCTGACTGCGAGAGGAGAAACATGGGAGAAAGTGAAAGGTTTCGAACTTGGGGCGGATGATTATTTAACCAAACCATTCGATCCGTTAGAGTTGACGGTTCGTGTTAGGGCATTACTCAAACGATACAAGATTGGCTACACGCAGAAGATACATCTCGGGAACGTCATCCTTGATCGACAGACCTATAAGGTGATGAAAGGGACAGAGTCGCTTACATTGCCGCTAAAGGAGTTCGAATTGCTGTATAAGCTCGCTGGAACACCCGGACAAGTCTATACGCGCGTGCAGTTGATCGATCAGATTTGGGGAATTGATTACGCCGGAGATGATCGAACAGTAGACGTACATATTAAACGGCTGCGTGAACGGTTCGCGACAATAACCGATTTTCGGATCGAAACGGTGCGCGGGCTTGGGTATCGGCTTGAGGTTTATGAATGATCAAATCCTTATATATACGTGTTGTCCTGACATTTTTAGTCTCCATCATCGGGGGCACAATCATTTCTTTTTTTGTGTCAACTTGGATATTCGAAGATAAATTGAACGAAAACGCTCAAATCAACATACGAAACTTTGGCCAAGACATCGTCCAGATTTACAATACCATTCCGTTTCGTGAAGCGGACTTGTTCGTAAGTGAAATGAAGCAGCTTGATTCTTATTATATTCGAATTTACGAAGCAACGGGTCAGTTCAAGTCTTATGGTAAACCTCATGGACACAAACCTTCGCCTGTGACGATGGAGCAGCTAAAGAAAGTATTAGATGGAGATGTTGTTCAGGACACTCCTAATGGTATTGCCACGGTCCTCTTAGGGTTGCCGTTGAAAACGGAAATGGGAACGAAAGCGATATTTTTGGAAGCGCTCGCCCCTCCTTCAGCCTCATTTGTCACAAAGTGGGCATTGGTCTTTGCAACATGTTCGTTGATTGCAGGAAGCGTATTGATACTAGTTGCCTCTGTATTCCTGGTAAGACCGATCAAAAAGCTGACAAAAGCGACCAAGAGGATAGCATCTGGAGATTTCAACGTCAAGTTGAATATTAAGCAAACGAGTGAGCTGGGTACTTTGGCTCGCAGCTTCGAAGAAATGATGCACGATCTTCAGCAACTTGAGCAGATGCGCAGGGAATTCGTATCGAACGTGTCGCACGAGGTTCAATCACCTCTCACTTCGATATCCGGTTATGCTCTAGTGCTTAAGCAAGTTGACCTTACAGAATACGAACGAAGCCGATATCTTGATATAATCATCGCTGAAGCGAAAAGGATGTCCAAAATGAGCGATAGCCTGCTAAAGCTGAGTTTGCTTGAATCGCAGTCAAAGAAACTGCGGCTCTTCACGCTTAGTCTCGATGAACAAATTCGACGGATAATCGTGGCGCTCCAGCCACAATGGTCTGCTCGCAATATACATTTTGAGCTTGATTTACAGACAGTTAAAGTAACGGCTGATCATGACCTGTTACATCAGGTATGGACGAATATCCTCGGAAATAGCATCAAATTTTCCGATGATGGTGGCGTGATTAACGTAAGCATCAAACAAGATATTAAAAACGTGACAATCCTAATATCCGACACTGGTATTGGTATTCACCTTGCCGACCAGAAGCGTATATTCGAGCGTTTTTTTAAGGCCGATCGTTCCCACAGTCGTAAGCATGATGGAAGTGGTATGGGACTTGCTATCGTTAAACAGATTGTGTCACTTCATCAAGGTGACATCCGAGTGAAAAGTGAACCTGGTCAAGGAACGACCTTCATTGTCACCTTGCCAATCACTACACCAACAGATTAGTTAGATTTATTCTCTATGCTACGGCTCTATATGCAAGCTTACTTGCATATAGAGCGGTAGCATTTTTTGGACAGTTCATATTCAGTTCATATTGTCGTCATGGGGAGTACATCTTCATTGGTTAAGATTTCATTACAGACACATGAAGGTAAACAAACAGATCAGGACACGACAGGAGAAGATGACAGTGACACAACAAGAGAAAAAGAAAATGCGGAGTGGAATGAAAATAAAGAAAGTGCGAAACATCTTACTTAAAATCATAGGAGCAATCGTTCTAGCCATTGTACTTTTTTTAGGTATTGTTTATATCGCAAATGTGATGAGTAGTCATTCGGAGCAAAAACGAATAGTGCCTTATGGGCAGCACGTATCTGTAGACGGGAAAAACATGAATGTGTTAATTCAAGGCGAGGGCGAGGAAACGATAGTGCTCCTGCCTGGTTATGGAACAGCTACTCCAGGGCTTGATTTTAAGCTTCTTATCGATGAATTATCTCCATTTTACAAAGTTGTTGTGGTAGAGCCTTTCGGTTATGGATTAAGTGATGAAACTGTAAAAGAGCGAACTACGGAGAATATTGTTAGTGAAGTTCATGAAGCACTACAGCAGCTTAATATTAACAGATACATGCTCATGGGCCACTCTATTACAGGCATTTATGGAATTGATTACGTGAACAAATATCCAAACGAGGTGACAGCATTTGTCGGAATCGATAGCAGTGTTGCAACACAACCGGGTATGGATGTCAATTTCCCATTGAAAACGTTTGCATATCTCAAAAAATCAGGTCTCTTAAGATTGACTATGAAAATCAGTGCTGACCCCTATGTTGGACTGGCATTTGATGAAAAAACCGTAGAGCAAATGAAAATGATTTCGAATAAAAATATGTTTAATGACACAACCTTGAATGAAATGAGCCATATTTCGTCTAATTTTAAAGGGGCTCAAGGTTTAACCTTCCCTAAATATCTTCCACTTCTTCTCTTTGTACAAGCGGATAATGAAGATGTAGCAGGATGGATACCTCTGCATGAAGGGCAGATTAATGACTCGGTACATGGAAAATTAGTAACCATGGATGGATCACATTATTTACATCATACCAAATTCAAAGAAATCGCTGAAAACGTTAAACTATTTATGAAAGAAGTAAAGTAAGTGTTCAGAGAAAGGTTCATCCGTTATTTTATTCATTTGTCTACAGTCTGCAAGACCATCATTTCGATGGTCTTTTTCTTATTTTTAAAACTGTCAATATATATAGTATCGGAACTAAATCCAAGATAGGTAACCTATAACGCAAATTTATAAGATGCGAAAGGTGAGTTATTAGTTTTTTATTTATTGAATTTGTTTGATCTGAAGTGGCTGCCAACAGGGGAATACCATACGGAAGAAATCTCTCCTGATGGCACATATACTTTAATAGCCTATGTATCGAGTCCTAGCTTAAGCGCTGATGCTGTGAGAGGTGAATTAGTATTTAATAAGCGTAATGGTAAAACAAAAAATATTTACTGGAATTATCGAGAATTAACAGCCAAAATTGAATGGTTTGATAATAAAACAGTAGTAATTAATGGGCATACTCTTGAAATACCTAATGAAAAATATGATTGGCGTAAACAATAGTTTTGTTTACATTATTTCGTTATGCTTACTTATTCTAATCTATTTTTTTCAATACAAGAATCTCCACAAATAGAATGTTGCATAGGATTCCCAGCCTTTCCAAGGGGCAGCAATTTTCAATATTTCTTCTTTCGTTGGCTTCTCATCTGCACCCGTTAAATGTTTAATCGCATTATGCAAACCGACATCAGCAATTGGAAATGCGTTCGGGAATCGAAGACAACGCATTAATACATAGTTTGCAGTCCATGGACCGATACCGCGGATTTTGATCAGCATTTTTTCTGCTTCTTTAAAGTTACCATTCCCCATTATAAGTGATTTTGAAATACGACCTTCAACAATTAGCTGCGCAACCCCAATAAGGTATTCACATTTTTTAATCGTCATTTTTAGCGAGGCTAGATCTTCAACAGTAAGATTGGCAATGTCTTTCGCTTTAGGGAAAATCCAATATTGACGGCCTTCCCATTCAAGTGACTTGCCAAATTTTTCGACAAGGCGTTTTTTTAATGTGTAGGCATATGTCAAATTAATCTGCTGTCCGAGAATTCCCCAAGTCAATGCTTCAAATAAGTCTGGAATCCCTACGTTACGTAATCCATAAAATTCATCAATCGCTTTATGTAGCAACAAGTCATTTTTGGCCATTTCATAAAAAGGCTTTAAATCATTATCCAAATCAAACCATTCCCGTACATAGTTAATAACTTCGTCGCGTACTTTTTGGCTTGTCGGATGAGTATTTCCTAAAAACCGAAGTACAAGATTTCCATCAGTATTTCCGCTAACCTCAACCAATAGAAATTCATCTAGTACAGGAATCGCTTTAATAATTTTGTCTTCGCGAACTTCAAACATGCACTCATTTGAAGAGCGTTGCATATAACGAATATTTTCTATAAAGCTGAATTCGTTTGGAACTTTTATTACTAAATCATCACTTTGATAAACAACCATACATAAACACTCCTTCAACATTAACTACTTATCTTAGTTGTATCATAAAGTTGCAATTAAATATTTCGTTATCTTGCTCTTACATCCTATTAAGTACTGATTAGCAAATAAATGCGGGTATACTACAAGTAGTAAAGAGGTGATTTTATGAATAACAATCAAGACATTTTGCAATTAACCGATGAACGATGGCAGGCAATTACGCGAAATGACAAATCGTATGATGAGGTTTTTATATACGCAGTAAAATCAACCGGCATCTGTTGTCGTCCCTCTTGTAAGTCGAGAGATCCTAAAAAAGAGAATGTCCGCATTTTTAACGATGTGAACGAGGCCATTGCTGAAGGTTTTCGTCCTTGTAAACGATGTAAACCCGGAGGCATACATTTACCTGATGAAGAATGGGTCACTCAAATCAAAGTATATATAAACACGGATTATTATAAACCGTTATCGTTGGAAATATTAGCAGACGTGTGTCATGGAAGTCCCTATCATTTGCATCGGACATTTAAGAGAATCGCAAGGCTGACACCTGTCGAATACATCCAACAAGTACGTATTTCAAATGCGATGAAGGAACTTAAAACAAGTGATAAATCCATCGCAGAAATTGGTTTTTCTGTCGGATTCCCGAATACTCCCTATTTCATTACATTATTTAAAAATAGAACGGGCCAAACACCTAAACAGTATCAAAAAAAACAAATGGAGGCGAAAATAGATGGAGAAAAACAATGAAAATCTTGTATATTGGATGCTACTCAATAACGGGAAATGGGCAATGTATATTGCAGCAACAACAGAAGGACTTTGTTATGTCGGTTCACAACATGCCCCATTTGATGAACTTGCCACTTGGGTGAATAAACAGCTGCCCTTTTATGTACTTTCAAAAGATGAGATTGTATTGAAACCTTATGCAATAGAATTAATTGATTACTTAGAAGGGAGGCGTCAAGAATTCACATTGCCAAGAGTCCTCCATGGCACAGCGTTTCAACAAGTAGTCTGGAAAGTGTTGCAGGAAATTCCCTATGGACAAAACGTTTCATACACAGATATTGCCGAACGAATTCAAAAACCAAACGCAGTTCGCGCCGTCGGAACTGCCATTGGCGCCAATCCTGTCTTAATCTCAGTTCCTTGTCATCGAGTCGTTGCAAAAAGTGGGAAATTGACAGGTTATAGAGGTGGTTTAGAGATGAAGGAACAACTATTAGGGCTAGAAAAGGGAGGGGAAATAACAGGTGACTACAAGTATTCATGACCGAATTATAGCTTTGAATTGGGGAAATATACACGAACAGTTAGATGATTTTGGATTTGCAATTTTTTCCGGAAAGTTAGCTCTATTTGAGTCAACAAGGATTCGAACCTTGAGAGTAACTGACAGTAAGATTCCGAACTTGTCTCGGCTTTTTTAGGTCACTATATAACAATGCGGCATTCATTTATATGAATGCCGCATTGTTATCTTTTCGTTCATGCTATTAACTTACCAGTCATGAATGATCAATCTCAATATCATTTATACAGCTTTATATGCAAGAATCCTCAAATGTAATCCCCAGTCCATTAATTTCATTCCCCACGCGCAAGCTCTCGTGATCGTGTTTCGGCACTGCGTATACAACTTGCAATCGCTTCATTAAACTGCATCGCTTCTAATGCGCGAATGCCAGCTTCTGTTGTGCCACCTGGACTTGTTACTTTACGTCTTAAAACTTCAGGTTCATCCTTACCCGTTTTCATCATTTCCGCTGAACCAGCAATCGTTTGCACCATTAATTGACGGACAATTTCTTTGGAAAGCCCAAACTCAGCGCCAACACGTTCAAATGCTTCTAATAAATAGTATAAATATGCAGGGCCACTACCTGAAAGCGCGGTAACGGCATGCAGTTTATCCTCCGCGACCTCAATCACAATACCAACTGCTTCTAATAATTGACGGTATAAATCGCGCTGTTTATCCGAAACAAGCGTATTGAATGCAATGCCTGATGCAGACATCCCAATTGTGGCAGAAGTATTCGGCATGACGCGTGCAATTGCGCGTTGTCCGAGATGCTGTTCAATCGTTTCGATACTAATTCCAGCTAATACGGAAAGAATGGCAGCATCCGAACTAATAAAAGGTTGTAATTTGTTCATAGCTTCTTTTGCGTCTTTCGGTTTCATCGCCAAAATAATTAAATCTGCATCGCTCAGTTCTTCATATGTGGATAGCTGCTTGATTCCGTAGTTTGTTACGAGCTGTTGAAGTCGATCTTTATTTGAACGATTTGAAACATAAATTGCGGACGGGTTGACAACCTTATTTTCAACCCAACCATGTATCAGTGCCTCAGCCATTGAGCCTGCACCAATAAAAATGATTTTTTTCATAGTTTTTATTCCTCCGATTTCATATCAATATCGTCTCAGCGTTATTGAACAATACAAAAAGCGCTCTCATCCTTAGCATTCGCAAGGACGAAAACGCTTGTTTCCGCGGTACCACCTTATGTTCACATCAATATGTGCAACTTCATTCGCCTTTTTATCGCAAAGGATACGGTTATGTTGTCATAACGGCTCCAAAGTAGGTTCAATTATTTGAGCGGGCTATGCCGATTCCAGCGTTTACGGCACTCTCTTTAACCATCAAAATAATTTACTTCGCTTTTTCATCGCCTGTAAATTTAGAATTATCAAGAATTATATAAGTGTAATGCAAAACTGTCAACCTTTGACGTGACGAATCGATTAGAAAGAGGTAGAATAAATGAATAACCATTCACAAATAGATAGACATAAAGGGGAATTGACGATGGATATTTTTAAAATAGAAATACCAACACCATATGCGGTAGGGGATGTTAATGCTTTTTTAGTAAAAGGTGATGCACTCACATTATTTGATGTAGGTCCTAAAACAGAAGAAGCTTATGATGCACTGAAATGGGGAATTCGAAGTGCGGGCTATGATATGAAAGATGTGGAGCAAGTTGTTTTAACGCATCACCATCCAGATCATGTAGGGTGGGTAGATGCTTTTAGCCATGCTGAAATATTAGGTCACGCTTATGTCGATCATTGGATGAAAAAAACACCAGAATTTCTTAGCTATCATGAAACATTTTATGCGAAGCAATTAAAAGAAGGCGGCGTGCCGGAAAAATATATTCAAAGAATTTTAAAAGTTAAAGGTGAAATTGAATTGTTTGGTTCTATTCCTTTAACTGGCTATTTAAAAGAAGGGGATGAAATACCAGGTCATAAAGGGTTAATGGTTTATGAAACGCCTGGACATGGGCAAAGTCATCTCGTATTTTTAGAGGAAGGGACGAAACAATGCATTGGTGGTGATTTATTGCTCGAACGCACATCATCTAATCCGTTAGTGGAGCCTCCTGTTGATTTATCGATGGAACGGCCAAAATCATTATTACAATATAATGCGTCACTTCAAAGATTGAAGGCATTAAACGTTTCAAAATTATATACAGGTCATGGTGGGGAAATTACTGAAGTTGGTAAATTAATAGACGATCGACTAGAACGCCAAAAGCAACGTTCTCTAAAAGTATATGATTTACTCGTTAAGCCACAATCGAATTTTGAGCTAACGACACAGCTATTTGAACGACTTTATCAACAGCAGCTAGGTTTAACACTGTCAGAAACGCTAGGTCAGCTTGATTATTTAGTAGCCAATGAAATGATTGAAGAGAACATGCAAGACGGGGTTATTTATTATAGTAGAGTGTAGAATAAATGGAAGAAAGTCATCATTTTATTGTTTTTAAAATGATGATTTTTTCTTGTCCTTGTAACGGATACATGCATCGTGAAGGCAAAAATTTGATAAACTGAATCATCTTCTTTAGAATCATATAAGGAACAACTAGAATTTTTTAGAGAAGCTGGAGGAAATTAAAACGTGAAGAAATATTGGATATTCCTTCTATTATTCGTGTTAGCAGGTTGCAGTAGTAGTGATAACGATGATGCAAAGCAATTTACGGAGAAGCAAGCGGTACCATTTGAAATCGTTCATTATGAAGAAAAAATTGCACCAGTTTATGAATCGCTTGTGCCATATATTTCTTATGCGGGCACAGATGGGCAATTAAAAGAACTGAAAAGCCGCTTTCAAATAGATGGTTTTACAGTAAATATGGATGAATATACAGCTTTATTTCTCGTGACCTATTCGGGCAGTTGCGGCATTGCTGTGGACGGGGTTTACAATGATGCAGGGAAATTAGCGGTTCAGCTAATGGAGCCACTAGGAACAGACTGTGAAAAAGAGGGCGTTCCACATACATTTGTGTTGCAAGTACCAAAGCAACAATTTGAGAAAGTGCAATTGTATAACGGCAATATTATTAAATCATCTACAGAGGTAAAAAATTAGGAGCACCCTGTGTACAAACAATGCGGGGAAATGTCATAAATGAAACCTGTTCAAACGTACATCTGAACAGGTTTTTTTCTATTGTCTGCAAAAGGGAGGATTAAATGGATATTGTCTTTGCACTCCGTGAGGAATATTTTGACGCTTACAATGAAAAGATGTAACGTATAACATGGATCATCCAATCTATTTCAAAGGAGCACGGAAATTGAGTGACTTTCTTTTTTTTGCTATTGTCTTTTTAGTTGTTCTCCTACCGACCTTACTGTGTCTGCGTGCTTTTTTTGTGCAATGGCGCATTCGGAAAGCCATTCGCAAAGGGCTTAAAATAAATAAAAAAGAATTGGAATTAATGAGTGGCTATACAAATGGTGAATATGAAATTTATCGGCATGTGTCAAACTATGCCAGGGCAAAAACGGGCTATTTGCGAATTTTTAAATCGCGGGGCAAGCTGGAGCAGCAAATTAATCGAGAATTAAGTCGTAAAACAAAAAGTTCTTTGACACGCTTTTTTTCATGGTTCCTTGTAACAATGAAATTTGCGCTGTCCTTCGTATTAGTAGTTGCTAGTCTTCTATTTGGATCGATAGCACGAGATGAATGGAAGGCAGCTGATTTACGCTTACCAACATTAGATCCCAATTTAACAATCACGCGAGACATTGATCCAAGTAAAAGTATCGCTGAGTTACTCGCTGTTTTTTCAGATAACCCTACGCGACTGCAAAGTTTTAATTATGCAGATTCGAATGACTTGATTACACCTGTTTACGCAACGTATCAATTACCACAAGTCGTAAATTCGGCTGAATCGTTAGGGCAAGCTATGTCATTTTATATGGGCAATTTTAAAAATAAATTTGCCGTAAATGTGGATACAAGTCAGCTTTCTATTGCACAAATAATGGACGAAACCTATAATTGGCTCGATAAAAACGAGCCGTATCTTTACCGCACAACGACAGGGATTTCATCTTATTACTATGATTATGGAAGCTATGCCGAGGTTCATTTCACAACCAATTATGATTTATCAGCCGAGCAGCATGCGCTCATGCACGGGAAAGTAAAGCAGCTTGTAGAGATGATGCCACCAAACTTATCCGATGTTGAAAAGGTGAAATATGTAAATGATTATATAGTTTCGCAAACGGTATATGAGCTAGAAAGCGAAGTAAGTCCGTATTCACCATATTCTGTTTTGATGAACGGGGAAGGGGTTTGTCAGGGCTATGCTTTAGCAGCGCTTTTATTATTTGATGAAATGGGCATGGAAGCACAATATGTTACGGGAGATGCAATTCCAGTTGGAGGACATGCGTGGAATCTAGTGAAGGTAGACGGCGAATGGTATCATTTGGACACTACATGGAATGACCCAATACCTGATCAAGGGAAAAAGATTCGCTACGACTATTTTTTACTTGCAGACGAAACGATGGCACGTGACCATGTATGGGCGTTTGACGAATTCCCTAAGACGGCAGAAGTGAATTACTACTAAGCTAAATAGCAGCTATAAGACAAAAATCCGCCACTTACAACGAGGGAAATTGTAGAGTGGAGGATTTTTGTTATTTCGTTAAGTCTACTAACACTTTAATCGAATTTTTAGCAGCAAACACCGTATTAAGCAAAAAACTCTTTGTTGAGGTATTGAAAAAATAAAAATTAATGGTAAAATCTATTTTAGCCCGTAATTATGGCAAGTAAGAAAATAGTTAGCGTTGAGAAGGAAGAGTAAGTAAGCCGCGTTTTTTAGAGAGCTTCTGTTGGTGGGAATGGAGCAAACAAAACTTACTGAATATGACCTTTGAGCTTCGTACCGAAATTTGAGTAGGCTACGACGAGAATGGCACTCGTTATAACAGCAGCAGTATGAACACGTACTGATAGAGGTTAATAGTGCAAACTATTAGCAAAACTTAGGTGGTACCACGAGTAAATTCGTCCTAATCGTATTAATGCGATTAGGGCTTTTTTTGTGGGAAAAAATAGTTGATTGAATCGACATTGGATGGATACGTTCAAGTCGCACAGGAGGAATTGCATCATGGCAGTATTAATCGGAGGCGCGTGGCCTTACGCAAATGGATCGTTACATTTAGGACATATTTCATCATTATTACCAGGAGATATTTTAGCAAGATATTACCGTTTGAAAGGCGAAGAGGTGTTATACGTTTCGGGCAGTGATTGTAATGGAACACCTATTTCAATTCGAGCAAATCAAGAAAATACAACCGTAACGGCAATTGCTGACCGTTATCACGAAGAATTTGTTGAAACATTTCAACAACTTGGCTTTACATATGATTTATATTCTCGCACAGATGCACAACATCACCATGAAGCAGTGCAAAGCATTTTCTTGAAATTATTGGAAAATGGTCATTTATATACAAAAAAAATTGAACAAGCGTATTGTCCGATTGATCAGCAATTTTTACCGGATCGTTTTGTTGAAGGCATTTGTCCAGATTGTGGGGCAAAAGCGCGCGGCGATCAATGTGATCAATGTTCAAAAATTTTAGATCCATTAGATTTACTTGAAAAACGCTGCAAAATATGTGGAAATGAACCGGAAATAAAGGAAACAGAACATTTTTATTTTGCCTTTAGTCAATTTCAAAAACTGCTTGAAGCGTATGTTGAACAAGCGGCACAAGATAAAAGATGGCGTGAAAATGCCATTCATTTAACACAGCGTTATTTACAAGAAGGGCTGCCTGACCGCGCTGTGACAAGAGATTTACCAAATGGCATTGATGTACCCGTCGCTGGTTTTGAAGGCAAGAAAATATATGTGTGGATTGAGGCGGTTGCAGGGTATTATACCGCGAGCATGGAGTGGGGGAAGCAGCACCAACAAGATATCGGGAAATGGTGGAATGAGCAAACGAAGGCCTATTATGTACATGGCAAAGATAATATCCCGTTCCATAGTGTGATTTGGCCTGCTATTTTAATGGGAATTGAAAACAAGGGCTTGCCAACAAATGTTGTTTCAAATGAATATTTAACGCTTGAGAAGCGAAAAATTTCAACTAGTCTAAATTGGGCAGTGTGGACGCCGTATATGGTAGAAAATTATCATCCAGATTCATTGCGCTACTTTTTAACGATTAATGCGCCAGAAAGTCGAGATGCTGATTTTTCGTGGAGGGAGTTTATTTATAGCCATAATGGTGAGCTTTTAGGAGCCTTTGCGAATTTTGTCAACCGTAATTTGAAATTTATTGAGAAATCCTTTGCAAGTCAAGTACCTCAAGTTGCGATTAATGCCGCAATGGAAAAGCTTGTCGGGCAACAATATGAGCTTGTAGGTGAATTCATTGAAAAAGGAACGAGTAAGGCAGCCCTAGAATCCATTTTTGACTTAATCCGAGCGTCTAATCGTTATTTTGATGAAGAAAAACCATGGGTCACGGTTAATGAACAGCCTGAAAAATGCGAAGAAACACTAGCAACTTGTGTGTTTGTCATTCAAAATTTAGCACAATTACTGCAACCATTTTTACCATTTGCATGTGCAGAAATTCAAAAAATGTTGGATACTTCATTGAATTCATGGACTGTAAAAACGACATTACCACAAGCAATCAGTAACATTCAGCCATTATATGAGCGCATTGATGTGAAACGAATCGATGAGGAATTGTTGAGAATGCAGGAGAACGAGAAATAGACAACAGTATCAGAAGAAAAGTCATCATTTCAAAGCGGAATGATGACTTTTATTTATTATAAAATTACACAATATTTCCCCATCGTACTTTGGTAAAATAAAGAAAAAGATATCGTAGCAAAAGCGAAAGGGGGAATGAAAGTGGCTTTTTTCAAAAAATACGGTGTGTTGCTAGGGGCACTCGGATTTTCTACTTTAGGAAATTGGATTTACTTAATCGCGTTAAATCTATCGGTATGGCATTTAACGAACTCTCCGGCAGCGGTTGCGGGAATTTATATTGTGGGTCCTATTGCACGTATTATAAGTAGTATTTTTGCAGGCTCCATTATTGATCGGCAAAATAAAAAGAAATTGATGATTATAAGTGATATTGTGCGGGGGATCATCGTTTGTATGATGCCATTTATGACATCTATTTGGCTTATTTATGTACTTATCTTTTTAGCGAATATCGCGGGCAGCTTCTTTGGTCCTAGTAGTACGTACGTCATCACAAAGCTTGTGAATGATGACGATAAGCAACGATTCAATGCACTAAACAGTACTCTTAGTTCAGGCTCGTTCATGATTGGACCGGCACTTGCTGGGGCAATTATAGCGGTGAGTAATACGAACGTTGCGATGTGGGTTAACGGCTTTACATTTTTCGCATGTGCGTGGGCTATTTCTTTATTACCTACTATTGCGGAAGACAATGTAATGAAACGACAAATGATTTCATGGCAGATGATCCGCACCGATTTCCAACAAGTGTGGGCATTTATTCAAAATCGACCTGCACTATTTATTTTTTTAACTGTTTATACAAGCGCATTAATGATTGCCTTTGCACTTGATTCGCAGGAAATGACCTTTTTAAAAGATGTACTGGTCACATCTGATACAATGTACGGCATTGTTGTAAGTGTCGCAGGTGTGGGAGCCATTGTTGGAGGAATCGCTGCAACGGCGCTCGTAAATAAACTATCGTTAAAAACTTATACCGGATTAGGCTTTCTATTAACGATTTTAAGCTATACGCTATTTTATGCGTCACCGACCTTGATTTTCGCAATCATCAGCTTTATTGCGCTCGGCTTTTTCATGGCATTTAGCAATTCGGGCTACGCGACCATTTATCAAAAAACAATTCCACCTACACTCATGGGACGTTTTGGTAGTTCTTTAAATTTACTTCAAAGCGTTGCTCAAATTATCTTCACATTGTTATTGGGAATGTTTGCAGAGTGGTATTCTTTGCAGCATGTAACGGTCCTATTTGCGCTCATCGCACTGTTACTTGCGATTTATTTATACTGGCATATAGCTAGGAATATGGATCAAATTCAACTATCAACTGAATAAAATGAATAGGGTAAGCTTTTGTGAAGGTCTTACGCGCGGGCTGTAGTAACGAAACGTAAGAAGTTTGTCACAGTATACATCATTTAGATAGCATTGAAAAATTCCCTTAGTATTTTTCGATCCGCAAAACATATAGTGTATATGGAACATATGTGAAGTAAAAATCGTTAAGTAAGGAAAGGGGATTTCGTGGACAAATCTTGGTCTAATCGGGGAAAAGATGCGGATGCTAAAGAACAACAGCTTGAGCAATTTCTTGTAAATAATGATGGGAAAAAGATGACGACAAATCAAGGTGTAAAAGTTTCAAATGATGAGGATTCGTTAAAAGCAGGAGTTCGGGGTCCAACATTAATGGAGGATTTTCACTTACGGGAGAAGATGACACATTTTGACCATGAGCGGATTCCAGAGCGTGTCGTGCATGCAAGAGGTTATGCAGCACACGGGGAATTTGTATTGTATGAATCTATGAAAGAATATACAAAAGCAGGATTTTTACAAAAAGCAGGGTCAAAAACGCCTGTCTTTTTACGATTTTCTAATGTTGTTGGGAGTTCTGGCTCGATCGATACAGCACGAGATGTGCGAGGATTTGCTGTAAAGTTTTATACAGAAGAAGGGAATTATGATTTAGTTGGAAACAATATTCCAATATTCTTCATACAAGATGCGATGAAGTTTCCTGATTTAATTCATGCCGCGAAGCCAGAGCCTAATAATGACATGCCACAAGCAGCTACCGCACATGATACGTTCTGGGATTTTGTCGCGAATAATCAGGAAAGCGCTGCTATGGTCATGTGGCAAATGTCGGACCGGGCGATTCCTAAAAATTACCGAATGATGGAAGGTTTCGGAGTTCATACTTTCCGTTTTATCAATGATAAAGGTAAGTCAAGATTCGTAAAGTTCCATTGGAAACCAGTATTAGGCGTTCATTCACTCGTGTGGGATGAAGCGCAAATGATTGCAGGAAAAGATACCGATTTTCAACGGCGCGATTTATGGGATTCAATCGAACAAGGTTATTTTCCAGAGTACGAGTTTGGTGTACAAATGATTGGGCAGGAAGATGAGTTTAAATTTGATTTTGATATTTTAGATCCAACGAAACTTTGGCCTGAAGAAGTCGTACCTGTAAAAATTATAGGGAAGTTGACATTGAATCGTAATGTTGACAATGTTTTTGCAGAAACCGAACAAGTGGCTTTCCATCCAGGTAATATGGTGCCAGGTGTTGATGTTACAAATGATCCGCTATTACAAGGTCGATTATTTTCATATATTGATACGCAGCTCCTTCGTTTAGGTGGGCCTAATTTTGCTGAAATACCTATTAATCGACCGGTATGCCCAATCCACAATAATCAGCGCAATGGCTTTAGTCGGCAGGCGATTAATGTTGGTCGGGTTAGTTATCATAAAAACTCACTAGCAAATAATTCCCCTTCGACATCTACTGCAGCTGAAGGTGGGTATGTACATTATGAGGAAAAAGTGGAAGGGCATGTTACGCGTGCGCGAAGTAAATCTTTTGCGGACCATTTCTCACAAGCAAGGCTGTTTTGGAATAGTATGTCACCACCTGAAAAGCAACATATTATTAATGCCTTTAGTTTCGAAGTAGGGAAAGTGGCTAGTCAATCTGTCCGGCAACAAGTTGTGGATATGTTTGTCCATGTAGATAAAGAAATGGCGACCATACTTGCGAAAAATGTAGGCGTGAACAAACCGACTGGTGAACAATCAAAAATTACAGCATCCTCTCCTGCACTCAGTCAAGCGAATACAATCAAACTGCCGCAAACGCTTAAAGTCGGTGTGCTTATTGGCAATGGTTTCGATGCTTTAGAAGTGAATAATGTGCTCAAAACATTTAAAAAATTCGGTGTGAGATATAGTATTATTGCGGAGCGAATAGGGGCAGTAGTAAGTAGGGAAGGCGTCCAATTTACGGCGTCTGAAACTTATTTAACAACGGACTCTGTCTTGTTTGATGCTTTATATATTGTCGGTGTAAGGGCAGACAATCAAGCGAAATTTAATCAAGATTTATTAATTAATATTAACCAAGCATTTCGCCATTATAAACCAATTGGCGTTGCACAAACAGGTATGCCATTTTTACAAGCATCGAATGCAAAAATTGGACCGGGTATTGTAGTAGCTACGGGCAATCCCGATTTTGGAGAACAATTTGTCGACGCCATTGCCATGCAACGTTTTTGGGATCGAGATATTTATTAATCTTGATTTAGCCGTATTCCTCCACATCTATAAGTGGGGGATGAATGCCAAAAAATGCAACTCTATTCAGTGGGGTGTTAAACCCTGGCTAAATCAAGATAAGCCCCGGCGGATGTCACAGATTTTTAAGGGAAGTTTTTCGAGCGAGCTCGAAAAAATCTGGACGCAATTACGCCTTGGCGTAATTGATATGTTACACCGCGATAATCGCAAAAAATGCCCGCCCTCACAATTAATGGAGAGGCGGACATTTTTGTCATTTATATGCTTACTACTATAGGAAGTGGATTATTTCCATAAACCAGCTTTTTCTAATTTCTTTTTACCATTGAATGCTACAAATACTAATAGTGCATTTAAAAGTAACATAAAGCCAATTGCGTACAGTACAAATGTATAGCTACCAGTAAATTCGAAAATATAACCGTATCCTGGTAATGCTACGATACCTGCAACTGCTAAACCAATCGCAGCTGTAGAATAAATTTGACTGTATTCTTTATTTCCGAATAATGCTGTTGTTAATAGAGGTCCCATTGTTCCTAGTGAAGAAATGATGAAACCAAAAATAACGATCGCTACCATAAACAGTGTTTTGTTATCAGGAGCAGTTAAGAAAATACCTACTGGAATTAAACCGATTAACATCGCGAAAATTGCTGTGTTTTTTGCACCAATTTTATCACTTAATACACCAAATGATAAAGCACCAACTAAAATACCGATTTGCATTACACCAAGTGCAGTACCTGCAAATTTAATATCGTAACCAGCACCAATTGCGAATGGCGCTAAATGCTGACTGAAGCTCGCAATCGATGTAATGAAGAAGAAGAATCCAAATAAAGCAAAGAATGCGCTCGATTTTTTTGCTACAGCAGCTGTTACACCTTTAGCTGTTTCTTCAGGAGCAGCAGTTTTATCAGTTGTTGCTACCTCATCCGTACCAAGTGGTTGTAAACCTTTTTGTGAAGGAGTCATTCGAATAAATAATAGAACAAGTGGAATAATAACCACTGCTACCGCAATACCTGAAGCGATATAAGAAAATCTCCATCCTTGATCTGCAATTAAAGTACCAACTACTGGTTGAATAATTGCACCAAATACACCACCGATTGCAACCATAAGACCGATTGCTAAACCGTTATGTTTTTTAAACCAGTTATTAATTAAAACAGGTCCTACCATTTGTGTAATGAAAATTGAACCGATTGCCATTGGGATACTGAATAAGTACCAGCCCCATACTGAGTTCATAAATCCGAACATTGCGAATGAACCTGCCATTAAAGCAACAGAAACGATTAAAATTAATCGGATATCATATTTCGCCATTAATTTACCTGCAATTGGTAAGAAAATCATTGTAACGATCGATGCGATACTAAAGTAAAGTGTTAAGCTACCCATCCCAATACCTAAGTCTTGAGTAACAGGAGCTAAGTATTGTCCACCTGCAGTTGAAATACCATTTTTACCGACAGCAACTATAATCGATACAGCGATTAGTAGTAACCATGCATAATGGAATTTTTTGTTTTGTTTACTCATAATAAAATCCTCTTTTCCCTAATTTATATATAATTTCGATTGTTAGTGCTAAATGGTATTTAAGTTATTTATCAATACCACTTCTTTGTTGATATGGTTCCTGTTTTCCTCCTTAGTATGCATATAATATTTACATCTAAAATTTTTATGAAATTTTAGAGTTATTTCTTGTAAACTCAATGTATTTACGATTTTGTGAACGCTCACACTAAAAATAAAGAAGTGCAATGCAATAAAATCATATATCGTCGCCTATTAAATTGTTTAACGTTAAACTATCAAGGTTTGAGTTAACATATGGAACTATAATAGCCCGAATAATTAAATGTGTCAATAATATGTATTTTGTTTGATTAATCAATTAACTCTAGATTCATATAAGTAGGATTATATGGTAATATGAAGAAGATAAATAATCCCTAGGTTACTATAAGTGTACTTAAAAGGAGCTGTTAGTATTGATTAATCAATTAAATGAATCTAAAGTTTGTGACAAAGTGGAAACAGCCTATCAATTGATAGGGAAGAAGTGGGTGTGTTTGATCATTCATTCACTAATGGAAGAACCGAAAAGATTTAGTGAAATTAACGCTATTATTCCCGAATTAAGTAAACGTATGCTAACAGAGAGAATGAAAGAGTTGGAGGAATCTGGAGTTGTCCTGCGAAATGTCATAATAAACCGTCCTATACGTACAGAGTATTCTCTAACAAGAAAAGGACATGAATTAGGTATTGCCCTTCGAACGGTGGAGAACTGGGCAGAGAACTGGCTATAAAAGTTGAATTCGTAATGGAATTCTTAGGTTAGAAAAAGAATTCCATTCATTCAAGTTATTCCTGTGAATTGTACTTTTGAATTTTTGGTCTGAAAGCCAAGTGTTAATTGGAAGTACAAATAAAGTTAGTACTTACAATGTCGTATTTCCAATTTAAATTTCTCTAGGAATGCTTGTGCAATAGGCGAGCTTTTTTGTTTCTTATGTTGAATAAGACAAAATTTAATCAATGTTGAATCTACGTTTTCTAAATACCTCGCATTCGTTTCTCCATTTAAAATTGTCGGTTCATATTCGAGGGAATAATCAAGCGCGAATGTTATGCCAATTTCGTTTTTGATGGCTGTTCGAATAGCATCTGTATTGTTGGTTTTAAATAGAATGTGTAAATTCCCATGATGCTCCTCGAAATTTCGTATAAACCAATTAATAGGTTCATCATCATAAATGACAAATGTCTGATTCAAAATATCTTGAGGTAGAAGTGATTTCTTAAAGGCTAAAATAGAATTATTATTAAAACAAACTTTTATACGCCCATTAAAAAGTGTTTCAACAGTAAGGTCTTCATGATGTTTAGTGTCTTTGTAAATATTAATGAGGCCAATATCACAGTGATTATTCAACACATCTCTCACAATTTCTTGAGAACCTTTTTCTACAATTTGAATATGGACATTCGGATGTTCCTTTTTTAAGAGTGTTACCACATTTATTAATATAGGCATGGTGCCTGGTATGGTAGCCACTTTCAAATGTCCATAAAGTTCATCCCCCCAAGAGTTTGCGACCTCCATTAATCCATCATATGTCAACATTAAATGCTTGGCTTTTTCTATTATTTTTATGCCGAACGCTGTTAACTCAATTCCTTTTCGTGAACGGATGAAGATTTTATTTCCTAATTCTTCTTCAACAGCCGTAATTGACTGACTAATAGCTGATTGTGTTATATGTAAGTTTTGGGCCGCTACAGTAATTGACTTCCACTTCGCCACTTCTAAAACATATTGGATTCGATCAATTTTCACCTTCATCCATCCTTTCAATCATTAAAAAAACTTAACAAACAAATTAATAAGATTAAATTTACTTTATTATAAAACAATTATATCATTATTTACAATATTGTGAATATTCAATCGGGTTGTTTTGTAAGCGTTTTAATAAATTGTGTTATTGAATATTATTTAGGGGAAGTAAGTGCATTCAAAGGGGGGCAATAAAATGAATCTTAACATTAATGAATTATTAGGTAATAGCGCTACTAAATTTGGGGAAAGAAAGGCCATTATATTTGGTGATACGAGTATAACGTATTATGAACTACAGCATAAAGTAGTTCAGTTTTCGCAAGTTTTAACGACGAAGGGCATTCAAAAAGGGGATAAAGTTTCTCTTTTATTAGGGAACTGTCCTGAATTTGTGATTGCTTATTTCGGTGTCCTTCGATTAGGAGCGGTCGTTGTTCCGGTTAACCCTACTTACACTGAAAACGAACTGGAATACATCTTGGGAAATAGTCAGTCAAAACTAGTGATTGCTCATGCCACTTTAGAGTCAATGGTCCCTAATTTGCAAGAAACTTTACCTTGCCTAGAAAGTGTGATCTATGCAAATGAGATGGAACAATTACTGACTACTTATGATGGATGCCTATCACCTACGGTTATTAACGACGATGAGCTTGCGGTAATTTTGTATACCTCAGGAACGACAGGAAAACCAAAAGGGGCCATGCTTTCTCATAAAAACATGGTATCCAATGCACAATCTCTTAATGAATTGATTGGTATTACAGAAAAAGATGTTATGGTAACCGTTTTACCAATCTTCCATGTGTTTTGTATGACGGTTTGTATGAACGGCCCACTTGCAAAAGGTGCTGCCATACTAATGGTTCCGAAGTTCATTCCTAGTGAGGTCATTAAAGCTATTTCGAATGAAAGTGCTACCTTATTTGCAGGTGTACCTACAATGTACAATTATCTCTTGCAAATACCCGATGAGCTTGTGCCAAGTTTTTCATCCATTCGTGCTTGTATATCAGGTGGTTCCTCTTTACCACTAGAGGTCCTGCAAAACTTTGAGGCGAAATATAACGTAGCAATTGCAGAAGGCTTTGGTCTTTCCGAATGTTCGCCAGTTTCAGCATTCAATCCTATAAAAGGTAAAAGAAAGCCCGGATCTGTCGGGGTAGACATTCCTGGTGTGACTAACAAAATTGTGGATGCTGACGGAAATGAAGTACCTAGAGGTGAAATTGGCGAATTAATTGTCAAAGGGCCTAATGTGATGGTCGGATATTTAGGAATGCCTGAGGAAACGGCTGCGACGATTCAAGATGGATGGCTCTATACAGGCGATTTAGCCACAATGGATGAAGAGGGCTATATATTTATCATAGACCGAAAGAAGGATATGGTGCTGACTGGCGGCTACAATGTGTATCCCCGGGAAGTTGAAGAGGTATTGTATGAACACCCAGATATTATAGAAGCAGCTGTGATCGGTATACCGAATCCTACATTTGGGGAATCGGTGAAAGCATTTATTGTATCTCAATCGACTGAACTTACGGAAAATGAGGTCATCGAATACTGCCGACAGAAGCTAGCAAATTATAAAGTACCGAGAGAGATTGAATTTTTGGAAGAGCTTCCGAAAAACACAACCGGAAAAATTTTACGAAGAAGTTTAAGGGATAATGTCCTCACTACTAATTAATGTGAAGCATTGATGGGGGATTCAATCCCTACTAATCCTTAGATGACCAAATCATGTTCTAAAGGCATCTGGATTCGCTTTGGCAAATGAGATCGAAACCTTGCACCTTTTAGAACCAACTATCGGGTATTATTTCAAATTTATATATACCAAATTAAACGTGGAAGTAGGATGAGGAATATGAGTAATCAAACGAGTAAGCAACTTGAAGGTGTAATGGATGCAAATTATGTAAATGTAGAAGCACTACCGTGGTTTGACTTTTTTGGTACAGAAGCAAAATTGTGTAAGGTAAACGCGATTACAGGACAGTTTATTGCAATCTTGAAGGGGAAACCTGGAAGTGCTCTGCCGATTCATGTTCATCATGGTCTAGTTATTGTGCATACAATTCAAGGTCAATGGAAATACTTGGAGCACGATTGGATTGCGAAGGCAGGAGACGTCGTTTATGAGCCAGCAGCTTCTCTACACACTTTAATAGTACCTGAGGATCAAGAGGAAGATGCCATCTTAATGAATATTGTTGATGGTGCAATTGAATTTAGAGACGAAAATGGTCAAATTATATATATGCTAAATTGGCGAGAAGCCGTTCAACTGTACTTGAACCATTGTGAGGAACATAACTTGGAAGTTTTAGATTTAGGACAAGGTTTTACGAATTAAATAGAAGCTTTATACTTTAAAGTAGTTATTAAATAACATATATTTGTAAAAAGTCGGTTTCCATACTTTGGGGAAATCGACTTTTTGCATTAGGAAATGCTTCAAATTTTTACGTTATTAGAAGGGGTGTTTTATGATGAAAGTAGCTGTATGATGCAGTAAAGAAAATGGAGAGTAAAAAATATAGAGGAACGTAACCTTTTATCAGGAAAAGTCAAAGAGGCTTGGATGGGTCTTAGCGGCAGTCTTTTGTATGTATATCATGGTTTTGGAGTAATATATCAGTAGGAAGCTGGGCAGAGTGATGTTTGTAAAGCATTGAATAGGATAGGCTCATTTTGGGTATGTATTTCCTGTTTTAAACGTAGCCGTGTATTTTTCGTGGAAGTATACAAATGAATGGATTTATACATAAAGTGGAATGTTAGTAATTAAGAATAGTATCAGATATAAAGAAAGGGGAGTTCATATGAAAAAAATAATGATTGCTATGTTTTTGATCTCTTTTTTTATAATGCCAAAACAAAGCTTTGCATTATCGTGTGCAGAGCCATCTCCACCAAATATTGCTTATGATGAATACGATGCAGTTATTCTAGGTACAGTAGAAAACATTAAAGAAGAAAATGAAGAAAAAATCCTAACAATAAAAGTTCTAAAAAGTTACAAAGGTGTAGATAAAAAAATCATCACAGTAAAAGAAAATCTTATGTGGGGAGAAAGTCAACTTTACTTGGATTATTTATTTTTTCTTAATAAAGAAGGGGAGAATTGGGTAAATCCACTTTGTTCTCCGACAACAAATAACACGGAAATAGCAGATGAATTTTTAGGTGATAAAATAGGAATGGCTTTACATCATGTCGATGAAAACGGAATCGACTTTAAAAAGTGGGGGCTAATTGCTTTTTCAGCAGCACTTTTTATTACTGTATTAGTTGTTTTTTTTATAAGGAAAAGGAAGCAAAAATAATTTGCAATTCATTAAAATAAAAGGAGAAAACCTGTAATTGGTAAGGTTTTCTCCTTTTTAATGTAAAAGAAATTGCAAACCCGTTGTAACTAACGAAATTTTTATTGCAAACTACCGCTCAAAGAATAAATGGTATAAAATTGTAAATGACCATATGACGAGGGGGATGCTCATGTTTCCAATTTTACAAACAGAACGATTAAATTTAAGAGAAATTGAACTTGAAGATGCAGCGGATATTTATAATGTTTTTTCAAATGATGAAGTAACGAAATACTACGGAATGAAAACATTTGATACGTTAGAGCAAGCTGAAAAGTTAATTGAGGCATTTGCAATCAGCTTTCAAGAAAAGAGAGGCATTCGTTGGGGGATTGAAATAAAAGGCAAAGCGGGTTTAATCGGGACAATTGGTTTTAATTTATGGTCACCTGCGCATAGAAGGGCAGAAGTTGGTTATGAAGTTCATCCTGATTTTTGGAGAACCGGCTATACATCCGAAGCACTAAAGAAAATCGTTGAATACGGCTTTCAGGAAATGAAGCTTACACGCATAGGCGCGGTTGTTTTTCTGGAAAATGAAGCGTCCAATCAGTTATTGTTGAAACAAGGGTTTGAAAAAGAAGGCCAGCTGAAAAACTATATGTATCAAAATAATAAGGCGCATGATGTCACGATGTATTCGAAAATTCCAAAAATCAATTGTAATGAGGAAATATAAATGCAAACACAAACTCAAAAAAACGTATTCGGCAAAATGCGAATACGTTTTTTCATATAAAACTGTGAAATTAAGCTTTTGTCGGAATTTGTAATGCCATTGCTGGTCCGAAAAATTCGTAATGGATTTTTTCAGAAGCAACACCTAACTCTACTAATTGCGCGATAGCAGTTTCCATGAATGGTGCAGGACCACACACATAAACTTCAGAATCCGGAGTTAGGAATGGTTCGATCATTGCTTTTGTAACAAAGCCTTCTGTATCGCTATAAACTGCTTTATACGTACCATCTAATTGTGTGATTTTTTCTTCGATTGTTTCTTTGAATGCCGCTACTTTTTCGTTACGTGCACATTGAATGAACGAAGCTTTGCGACCTTCCATTGTATTTAACATACTTTGTAATGGTGTAACACCTACACCACCGCTAATGAATAATACAGGATTGTCATTATCTACTAATGTAAATACACCAGCTGGAGCACTTACTTCAAGCGCTGTACCCACTTCAGATTCATGTAAGAAGTTCGAAACAACACCGTTTGGATCATTATCGTCTTCACGTTTTACAGAAATACGGTAATATTCTTCTGTGCCTTCTGTAACTGTGTATTGACGGTTCATTAAATATTCTTCGCCTGGTACTTGTACGCGAATACTAATATATTGACCCGCTGTGAAAGTAGGTAGTTTTTCACCATCGGCAGGTTGTAAATAGAATGATGTAACCGCATCGCTTTCTACTACTTTTTTAGCGATTGTAAACGGTTTAAATAAACGCCAGCCGCCTGCATTTTCAGTTGCTTTATATAAATCTTCTTCAACAGAGATGAATACATCCGCAATAACGCCGTATGCTTGACCCCATGCCTCAATAATTTCATCTGTTGCAGCGTCTCCTAATACTTCTTTAATGGCTGCTAATAAATATTTTCCAACAATCGGATAATGCTCAGGTAAAATACCTAAACTAACATGCTTGTGCGCGATTTGCACAACAGCAGGTACGATTGCTTCTAAGTTTTCAATGTGTACAGCTGCCGCATAAACCGTATTTGCTAATGCAGTTTGTTGACGATCTTTCTTTTGGTTCGTGTGGTTAAAAATGTTCAGTAATTGAGGATTATCATTAAATAAGTTCGAGTAAAAAGTTTTTGTAATGGCTACACCATGTACTTCCAATACCGGTACAGTAGCTTTAATCGTTTCAATTGTTTGTTTTGTTAACATGTTTGAACACGTCCCTTCGAAATCAATATACGGCTTATTAAACTTTAAAGCAATATGTGAAATGCATCTTTAACAAAATGGACACAAAGATGTAGTGAAAATACTTCTTTAAAAATTAAGCGCTTGTAGTCGAACTTTCTAAAGAAAATGTTATACTAATAAATAGAAAGCTGGTGGAAAACGTGCGCTTAACGGTATATACGGATTATTCTCTACGAACGCTCATGTATTTAGGCGTTCGAGGTCAAGAACATTTAGCAACGATACAAGAAATTGCAGATGCCTATCAAATTTCAAAAAATCATTTAATGAAAGTGACATATGATTTAGGGCAGCATGGCTATATTGAAACGATTCGCGGACGCGGTGGTGGAATTCGATTAGCAATGGCTCCTGAAGAAATAAACATTGGCGGGGTCGTAAGGAAAACAGAAGAAGACTTTCATATCGTGGAATGCTTTAATCCAGAAAGTAACTTATGTAAAATTTCTGCAGAATGTCAGCTAAAAGGTGCCTTGTATCAAGCATTACAGGCTTATATTGCGGTGTTAGATTCCTACACACTTGCGGATGTCATCACAACAAAAGATGCGCTCGCTGAATTATTTGGCATAACGAGAAACTAGTAAACGGATAATAAGTTTACTAGTTTTTTTTGCATGTGAAATGAAATACTTCATATTAAAATAGAGGATAGGTATATCGGTTAAAATATTATTGTAAAATCGTGAATTTTTGCTAAAATTTTACATAGAGGCTATATTTGGATAAAAATTTACTCTGTTAACATATAGTAAAGTTCGATAAAATAGAAGTAGTGAAAGAATAGGTGGTGAAAAATTGAAAAAAACAATCTTTATTACAGGAGCAACGAGTGGCATTGGGCTAGAAATGACGAAGCAATTGATTGCACAAGGGCATACCGTTTACGCAACAGGTCGAAATCCGAGTGCACTAAAATCGTTAGAACATCTAGGCGCAGTGGCGATTCAAGCAGACCTACGAAATACGCTAGATATTGATCGTGTCGTTGCCGTGCTACCAGCAATCGATGTCGCCATTTTAAATGCAGGATTAGGTTATTTTGCGAACGCCTTTGATTTACTGGATGATGAAGTAGATCAAATGCTAGAGCTCAATGTAAAAGCACCGATTTATTTAGCTAAACGTTTAGCACCCCGGATGATGGAGCGCAACAGGGGGCATTTTATTTTTGTCGGCTCTCAAGCGGGGAAAGTGGCAACAAAAAAAGCGAGTGTTTATGCAGCAAGTAAGCATGCGATTACGGGATTCGTTAATGGATTGCGCTTAGAGCTTGCTGATTATAATATTGCTGTTACAGGTATTTATCCAGGACCGATCGATACACCATTTTTACAAAAAGCAGATGCAACGAATGCCTATCGCGATGCCATTAGCAAGTTTTTAATCCAGCCAAGTAAAGTGGCTAGTGAAGTCGTTAAAGCGATCGAAACGAAGCCGCGCGAAGTGAATTTACCACGTATACTAGGCGTAACGAGCAAAATGTATGCAGTAGCACCGAAAGTTGTGGAATTTTTCGGAAGTAGTTTTTTTAATAAAAAATAATTGGTCATTTAATTTTAAAAGATACATAGTATGTATGATGCATTAACCTACTTAATTGAAACGGAAATTTTCAATATGTAAAGGCATTCGCGTGCAAGAAGCCATTGTAAGTTTACGGAAGTCGTATTTTAGGGAAGAAGTCAAACATATAATCTTAAAGAGAGAAGGTAAATACCGAAATGAAAAAAAGCGTTATAATCGTAATTATTGTCGCTATGCTTACAATTGGAGGAGGGGCAACAGCCTTTTTCATGTTTAATAAATCAGCGAAGCAACAATATTTCCTTGCAGAAACAAAAACAATGGAAAAATCAATTGAGCTTTTCCAACAAAAATATGCCAACGAATTTGAGTGGTATGATAAGTCGAAAAATGACAAAACGGAATATGTGATGGACCTATCAGCGAGTCCTGGTGAAGAGCTATCTGCCTTTTTAGATCCACAAATGCTTAATATTATTGAAAACTCTTCAATAAAAATGACGACACAATCGGATATGAAAAAAGGCGAAATCAAGGCAAAACTAGATGCAAATGTGATGGATATTGAATTAAATGATTTTATCGTGTACTTAACGGCTGAAAAATTATTGGTGTCAGTACCATTTTTACAAGATACTATTCAATTGAATGACAAAGATTTTGGAAACGTGATGCGTATGACCGATCCAAACTATGAAGGTCAAGAAACATTAGGACTCGATCAAATGGTAGGGCAAAACCCTGTATATTCAGACGAAATATCAGAGCATTTGAAAAAGGAATATTTGATGTATTTCTATAAGGAACTTCCTGAAGATGCCTTTACAGTTGGTAAAAAGGAAGAAATAAAAGTTGGTGAGAAAAAGCTAACGGGTGAAAAGGTTACAATGAAGTTAACAGAGCAACAAGTGAAAGACCTTTTCGTTAAAGTGTTAGAAAAAGCGAAAAAAGATGACAAATTAGATGAATTATTGAAAACGATGTATGAGCAAAGTACGGGCATGGCTGTAACGACGCTTGATATGGACTTCTCAGGTGAAATGGATACGATGTTTGATGAAATGATTCAAGGAATGAAAGATTCAAGCATACCAAATGGTTTAACATCAGAAATTTGGCACCAAAAAGATATAATTGTTCAACGTCATTTTGAGATGACATTTGGAGAAGAAACGGTTGTCATTGATGGCAAACAGTCAATAGAAGATGCACAACAAATTTTTGAATATGAAATGGGCGATCAAACGGATAAAGTGGTGATTTCAGGTGATTTATCTTGGAAAGACCAAAAAGCGTTAGATACAATCACTGTCAAAGTAGATGGTGATGCGTCAATCCTGCAATACAATGGCGATGAAACATTAACAGGTGATACACGTACGTTTACAAGAAAGGTTTCATTTGAAGATGAATATTCAAATTTTGCAATGGATTGGTCAGGAGAAGCAACACATGAAAAGGATCAGATGGCAGTGGATCATCAGTTTGCCATTGCAATGGATGAGAGCGAGCTATTCGGCTTAAATGTCAACCAAACGGCAAAAGTGATTAAAGAAGTGAAATTCGATGCAGGTGACAACGTAATCAATATTGGTGAAATGGACCAAGAGGCGTTCGACCAGTATTTTAACGAAACATTATTAGATCAATCAGAAACATGGTTAATGGAAAAGTCCATGGAATTTGAAAATTTGTTCAATTAAAGAAATCAGGTGATGACGATGAAAAACTTTGTATTTTTCACACATCAATACTTGAAACAAATGAAGAAGAAGTGGTGGAAGCTGCTTCTTCTTTTCGTGTTTCCATTGGTGATAATCGCACTTTCCTTCATGGCTCTATCATCAATTTTTGTGCAGAGTGAACAGCAAAAATTGTCGATTGCCATTGTCAATGAAGATACTTCAAGTGAAAGTCAGCTTTTAACACAATTGATTGTAACGATTTTGAAAGAAAATACATATATACAGGCAGAGCTTCTTTCAATGGAAGAAGCGGAAGAGCAGATAGAGCAAAATGACAGCACAGCCGCGATTGTTTTTCCAAGTCATTTTGCCGCGGATTTATATGAAGGCACTTCCGTAAAGCTTCACGTGCTCGGGAATCCACAGGAAAAAACACAAAGTATGGTCGTCAATGAACTTGTAGAAACAATTGCCCGCTATATTGCATCTGCGCAGGCGAATATTTTGACGGTGTATCATTATGCGAAAGATACATCCATTTCACCTGAAGAACTGGAAAGCTTAAAGTTGGAGCTCCTAATGGATTTTACATTTTATACAATGGGGAAAAGGAAAATTTTACGCGAATATGAATGGGTATTGCAGCCATTTGAAAATCCATTGCATTATTATTCCATTGCCATTTTATTTTGTTTAACGATTATTTGGTCGATTTTGCTGTTCGTATTTCTATCGAAGCAAACATCAAAAAGCTTACAAATGCGCTTGAAATTAGCGGGTGTTGCATTTTGGCAGGAGCATGCAGCGCGGATTTTCACGACATTTATGACGGTGCTTATCCTTTCAAGTGTCCTTTTTGCTATCGCACTATCGCAATTGGATATACAGTATTATGCGCTTGATTACTTAAGAATGTTCCTATTTGTTAGCTTGCTTATCTTACTAACGATTGTTGTATGTGCTATTTTCGATGTTATTTTCCATTCGGATAAAGTGAAATTACTCATGACATTCCTATTATGTGTAGTGCTTATTGCAGGAAGTGGCGCGGTTTTCCCGACGATTTATTTTCCCTATAGCATGCAACAATTATTCCCGAATTTTTATACATTCGACATTTGGAAATGGCTGACGGATCTAATTTTTGAAGAACGTAATTATGCATCTTATACAAAAAGTGGATTGATGCTCGCCTTGGCACTCACACTATATAGTGGTCTCGTCTACGTAAAGGGGAGGTGGGCGCGTTGAAAATGTTCCTATTTACAAGAATGCTGTTGTTGAAAAAGCAGTTGGTTCCTACTTTAATCTGGCTATTGATGCCACTCATTTTAACGGTTGTGGTCGTACAATGGGGGAATGCTGCGGCCCGGGATGCGCAAATACCCATCGCCATTGTGGATGAAGATCATAGTGAGTTATCTAGGGCATTCATTCAAGAGCTACAGCAAATGGATCTTTTAACTATTCAGTTGATGGGCAAACAAAAAGCGCTCTATGCATTAGAGAAAAATCAGCTGGATAGTGTATTTATTATAAAGCGCAATTTTGAAAAGGAATTGCGAAATAATAAACGCAACCAGTTGATCGAGGCCTATTCAACGAACCGTTCGTATTTTTACTTTGCAGTTAAAGAAAATATTAGTTCTCTTGCACAGCGAAAGGCGACACAAGCAAAAGCAGCACATGAAGTGAAAAACTTATTAAACAAATATGACAGTGATATTGAGTGGTCATTCGATGAAATCGTGGCACAAGGGCAACAACGTGAGGAGCGCTATGAATTATTGACAGTGGATTTTTCCTATTATAATGAAAATGAATCTTCTTCCCCTACCGAAAAAACCAATTTACTGACTTCGTGGGGCATTTGGGCATTTTTCACGCTCATTTCAACCTTCTATTTATTCGATTGGGTCATAAAAGAATCGAATCACCCAGTTGTTGTGCGCTGGTTGCAAAGTAAAATTTCGTACATCACGTATTTTTTCAGTACGCTAGCTGTTTATTTACTCATTATGCTCGTTATTGATATTTTGACGTATCGAATAATTGAAACGCAATTTATATGGTCGGAAGTTTTAGTGATGCTCGTTTTCCGATTGACTTGTGTTGCACTTGCTCTATTCGTCGCTGTTCATTTAAAACAAGTGTTGAGCTATTATTTCATCACACCAATACTTGCGCTACTACTTGCACTTCTAGGTGGTGTATTTATCCCAATGGAAAGGTTTTTTGCAAAATGGCCTATAATGAGTGAACTGAGTCCCGTTTATGCACTATTACAATGGGATGTTTCGCTCGTTTGGAGTGTTTTCATAGTGCTCATATGCATGTATGTGTATCGAAAGGAGTCGAACCGATTTGCTTGAAGTGAAAAATATTTCAAAAAAATACCGCAGCCATGAAATTTTGCAAAATGTTTCGATGCATATTGCTCGAGGTGAAGTGGTCGGGCTTGTTGGACAAAATGGGGCAGGGAAATCGACCTTTTTACAAATTGTCGCAACGGTGATGAGTGCCAATTCGGGTGATTTGATGCTAGACGGACTCTCTTATAATTGCAATTTAAAAGCCATACGTCGCCAAATCGGCTATGTGCCACAAGAGGTTGCATTATGGGAGCAGTTGACAGTTCGAGAAAATATGTTGTTCTTTGCAAAGCTTAGCTGGACTAAATTATCCGAAGAGCAATGTCGTGCGATTTGTGTAAATATGCAATTACATGAATGGGATAAACAAGTTAGCAAGCTATCAGGCGGTATGAAACGCAAGCTCAATATCGCATTAAGCCTGATTGATGATCCGCAACTTCTATTATTAGATGAACCGACAGTAGGCATTGATTTAAAATCAAAAACAGAAATTGCACACTTCCTCACACAGCAAGCAAAAGAACATCAAAAAATGATTCTTTACACGTCCCATGATATGAAGGAAATTACGACCTACTGTGACCGCGTTTATATAATGGGAGAAGACTCATTTTATTATGACTATTTGCAGGAGAAGGGGATTACCATCGGTAAAATGTGAAATATCTTCACCCTCCATGACAAATAGCATGTAGCGTGATTGCTCAAATTTTAGAAAAAAGTGGATTAAACGAGTGATCTGAAAACGATTCAGAAAAACTGTTTTCAGATATAGCGAAAGAGTTAAAAAATTTATATAAATACAGTTGCGTTTATTTTTATTCCATGTTACTATTTGTGTATAAACAATTACATGAATGTATAAACATACATAAAGGTGGAGGCAATTAACATGGCAAACAAAAAAGTAGTTCTAGCATATTCAGGTGGTCTTGATACATCGGTAGCAATTCCATGGTTAACAGAGCAAGGTTGGGACGTTATCGCAGTATGTCTAGACGTTGGTGAAGGTAAAGACCTAGAGTTCATTAAAAATAAAGCGCTTCAAGTAGGTGCTGTTGAATCATATATGGTAGATGCGAAAGATGAATTTGCAGAAGATTACGCATTAATTTCATTACAAGGTCACACTTGGTACGAGCAAAAGTATCCATTAGTATCGGCTTTATCTCGTCCATTAATTTCAAAAAAATTAGTTGAAATTGCAAATGAAGTAAATGCAGATGCAGTAGCACACGGTTGTACAGGTAAAGGAAATGACCAAGTTCGTTTTGAAGTTTCAATTAAAGCATTAAACCCAGATTTAGAAGTTTTAGCACCTGTACGTGAGTGGGGCTGGAGCCGTGATGAGGAAATCGAATATGCACAAAAGCATGGTGTTCCAATTCCTGCAACGCTTGACTCACCATTCTCAATTGATCAAAACTTATGGGGTCGTGCAAATGAAGCAGGCGTAATGGAAGATCCTTGGGTAGCACCACCAGAAGAAGCTTACGGTTTAACAGTTGCACTTGAAAACACACCGGATCAAGCTGAAATCATTGAAATTGAATTTGTAGAAGGTAAACCAGTTTCATTAAATGGTACAGCTATGAAACTAGCAGACTTAATTGAGAAATTAAATGAAGTAGCGGGTGCGCACGGTATTGGACGTATCGACCATGTAGAAAACCGTTTAGTTGGGATTAAATCTCGTGAAGTATACGAAATTCCAGGTGCACAAGTGTTACTAACAGCACATAAAGAATTAGAAGATATTACGCTTGTAAAAGAGCTTGCACACTTCAAACCAATGATTGAGCATAAACTATCTGAAATTATTTACAACGGTTTATGGTTCAACCCAATCCGTACTGCTTTAGAAGCATTCTTAAAAGAAACGCAAAAGTATGTAAATGGTACAGTGCGCGTGAAGTTATTTAAAGGACATGCGATTGTTGAAGGACGTAAATCACCAAATTCTTTATACTCTGAGGAATTAGCAACGTATTCAAAACATGACAAGTTCAATCACGCATCAGCAGTAGGTTTTATCGAGTTATGGGGTATGCCAACAGTTGTCGCGTCAGAAGTAGCAAAAAATAAATAAAACGAATGAGTGAGCGATTCGCATGTCGAGTCGCTCTTACTTTTAAATAGGAGTGTATTGATATGGCAAAATTATGGGGCGGTCGTTTCCAAAAATCCGCAGAAGCTTGGGTAGATGAATTTGGCGCGTCAATTGGCTTTGACCAACAATTAGTGCTGGAAGATCTTGAAGGTTCAGTCGCACACGTTACGATGCTAGGTATACAGGAAATTTTAACGCATGAAGATGTCGAGAAAATATTATCGGGCTTGGCGCAATTAAAAGTAAAGGCAGAAGCAGGGGAGCTTGAATTTTCTGTTGCCAATGAAGATATCCATTTGAACTTAGAAAAAATGTTAATTGATTTGATTGGTCCAGTAGGTGGAAAATTACATACAGGGCGTTCTCGAAATGACCAAGTGGCAACGGATATGCATTTATTCTTAAAAAAACGTGTACCTGAAGTAATTGGTTTAATTGAAAACTTCCAAAAAACAATTATTGAGCAAGCACAGCAACATGTTGAAACGATTGCACCAGGCTATACGCATTTACAACGTGCGCAGCCGATTTCGTTTGCGCATCATTTAATGGTTTATTTCTGGCAGCTAGAGCGCGATAAAGAGCGTTTCGGTGAGTCGATGAAGCGTATTGATATTTTACCATTAGGTGCAGGCGCGATGGCGGGTACAACTTTCCCAATTGATCGCTTAAAATCAGCGGAATTACTTGGCTTTAGTGAAGTGTATGCAAACTCTATGGATGCGGTAAGTGACCGTGACTTTATCGTGGAGTTTTTATCGAATTCAGCGCTGTTAATGACGCATTTATCACGCTTTGCGGAAGAGATCATCATTTGGTCTACGGATGAATTTAAATTTATCGAGCTAGATGATGCATTTTCTACAGGTTCATCAATTATGCCACAAAAGAAAAACCCGGATATGGCAGAGTTGATTCGTGGTAAGGCGGGCCGTGCATTCGGTAATTTAGTCGGTTTATTAACGGTTTTAAAAGGCACACCGCTTACGTACAACAAAGATATGCAAGAGGACAAAGAGGGCATGTTCGATACGATGGAAACAGTTCTCGGCTCGCTTAAAATTTTCGAAGGTATGGTGCGCACAATGACGGTCAATACGGCGCGTTTACATAGCGCGGTCCATTCGGACTTCTCAAATGCGACAGAACTTGCGGATTATTTAGCAACAAAAGGTATGCCATTCCGTGAAGCCCATGAAGTAACGGGGAAATTAGTATTCACATGCATTCAGCAAGGTATTTACCTACTGGATCTGCCGTTAGAGGAAATGCAGAAGGAATCGGATTTAATCGAGCAAGATATTTACGATGTGCTTGCACCAGAAGCAGCGGTAAGTCGTCGTAATTCACTTGGCGGTACAGGCTTTGCGCAAGTGAACATTCAACTACAAAAAGCAACCGATTTATTAGGTTAATTATGAAATCCCGTTCTGTGAATTTGGGCAGAGCGGGATTTTTTTCGTTTGGCGGATAGAAATGTGAAAGTGATGGATAGAACAACCAATCTGACGGATAGCCGCAAAATTCGTGCGCGTACATAACGCATATAAAAAAATAAAATCCATTTGAACGAAATGGGAAAAATGCACGTCTAATGAGTAAGGGGGCGAAAATATGGAGCAGGATCTGGTGAAAAGGGCCATAAGTGGTAATCAAGAGGCGATTTTACAGCTCATTGAAAAGGATGAGGAAATCTTCTATCGCATGGCCTTTACGTATGTAAAAAATGAACAAGATGCGCTTGATGTCATGCAAGACTTCACATATAAAGCGTTAAAAAAGATGCATACCGTCAAAAATCCTGACTATGCAAGAACATGGCTTGTTCGTGTGTTAATCCATTGAAGCACCGACTTTATAAGAAAACGGCCACAAACGACACCGTTAGAAGAACAGCATCTCGTTGAAAATGCCGTGCACTATGACGTAGAAAGGATGCTTACTCAGTTAACATTGCCAGAGCAGCAAATGATTTATTTAAAGTATTTTGAGCAATTGAGAAATAAAGACATAGCAGTAATTCAACAAATTCCTGAGGGCACAGTGAAATCAAAAATCCATTACATTTTGAAAAAGCTACGCAAACACGCGGGAGAAAGGGAGGATTGGCTATGACTGAGCAGCACGATATTAAAGTACCGAAAGCGCAACTTCAACAAATCAGACAGGATATGCGTCAAAAAGTGAAAAAAGAGAAAAATCGTCGGCAAAGAATGCTATCATCCACTTTGTTATTTGTTATTTGTTGTGTTGTTTAGCTTCGTATTGAGTATTCGTATGTCACCGACCGTTGCAGGCTATGTGTCGAAAATTCCAGGTTTTGAACCGATTGTCAGGATGATTGCATATGACAAAGGAATCGAAGCGATTATGAAAAATGAATATTTTGAAGAAATCCATTCAACGGCCAGTGCAAATGGTTTAATGGTATCTGTTATAGGCGTAATTGCTGACAAGTCGGGAATGTCAATTTTCTATGAAGTAGATGCACCGTTTGATATTGCGAAGGTGAATACGAAGGAAGTGAATCTTCTCCAAGACGGGAAAGAGATTTTAGCAAGCAAGACGTATGGATGGTTTGAAAATGAACCAACTCAGCATGTAGAGGGCGTAATCGAGATTTCAAATAAAGCAGGTATGTCCTACAAATCAAAGGAATTTGAACTTATTTTCCAATTTGATGATGAAAAGCAAACGAAAATTCAACTCCCTTTTACATTAAAAAACAATATTCAACCAGAAAAAGTCATTGCTTACAATAAAGAAATAGATATCAATGGACAAAAGTTTACAATTGAAAATGTAAGAACTTCTCCTTTGCGCATTGCATTGGATATTGCAATTGATTCGTCCAATACGATGCAACTTTTAAAATTAGAGGATTTAAATTTAATTGATGAAAATGGCGATGTGTGGGGCACAATTCAAAACGGATTTAGTGCATCAGGCCATATTCGAGATGGCCGCTTTACAGTTTATATGCAAAGTAATTATTTTGAACAGCTGAAACAATTGACGCTTGCGATTGGCTCTGTATATGCCGTTCCGAAAGGGCAAGATTTTATAGAGGTAGATTTTACAAAGCAGAAGGTTGTTTCGAAGCCAGACTATTACGATTGGCCAATAGACGTTAACGGAAAAGAAGTGTCTATTCAAGGAGAGACGTTAGATCCTTATAGGGGAGGATTATTATACAAAGCTTCAAGTCATGGGGAAATTAACTATCCTTCTAGTGAAACATTTCGTTATGGTGAAGAACACTTTGAATCAACTTATACGTATGAAGAAGCAGAAGGATTAACGAAAATCGACATTAACTTTTATTCGAATATCATTGGAGAAAATATCGAAATTCCGATACCATTAAATGAATAGTGAGGCAGTTCTCCATTCAAAAAGCACACTCGCCCTTGAACTATTTCCGATAACACTTTAAGCTTAGAGCAAGTCTTGATTGGAAATGAGGAAAAAAATGATTTCACTAATTGTAGCGCATGATAAAAACTATGTAATCGGCTATGAAAACGCGATGCCGTGGCATTTACCAGGAGATTTGCAATATTTCAAGGATATGACGATGGGCAAACCGATTATTATGGGAAGAAAAACATTTGAATCGATCGGTCGTCCGCTACCAGGTCGTCGCAATATCGTCATTACGCGCAATGCGGATTACCAAGCAGAAGGTATTGAAGTAGTAGGAAGCCTTGAAGCAGCACTGGCACTTGTACAAGATGTAGAGGAAATTATGATTATCGGTGGTGCTCAAATATTCGAGCAATCCATGGCTATAGCTGATAAATTATACATTACAGAAATTCATCACGAGTTTAACGGGGATACGTTTTTCCCGAAATATGAAGCTTGGCACCGTAAGTCTTGTCAGGAGCCAATTACCGCAAAAGAAGGCTACACATTCCGATATTGTATTTTTGAAAAATAATAAAACAGCTGGCCCAAACATCGTATTAAACGGATGGGGCAGCTGTTTTTATTTAAGGCTCGATCGATGGGGATGCTTCAAGATGTGCATTTAGCTTAGTGCTAATTTCTTGAAGCTCTTCGTCATCGAAAATATAGTACCATAGACCATCTTTTTTTCGAATGCCATCACCTTTTTCGAATTGGAGTTGCTCAATATTTTTATCGAGTTTGCCATATAACTTTTGTAAATTTAAAATTTGTTTTTGAGAGAAGTTCATCGAAACATTATCACCTAGTACCTCGAAAATATCGTCAAGTTTCAATAGGATTGTCGGATTTTTGGCTTTTGCAAAAAGTGCCTCCAATAATTGCTTTTGACGAAGCTGGCGACCAAAATCACCGCGCGGATCCTCGTAGCGAATACGAGAGAATATTAACGCTTCATCACCGTTCAGCGAAATTTCTCCTTTTGGGAATTTATATTCATTACGGATTAATTCCATATCGTTATTCACTTCGATATTCCCAAGTACGTCGATGATGGATAAGAAGCCTTCCATATTGACCCCCACATAAAAATCGATTGGAATATCTAATGCTTCTTCTACTGTCGCAATGGACATCGGAATGCCACCACGTGCATAAGCATGATTGATTTTTTCTGTTGTACCGTTTCCGACAATTTCCACACGAGAATCACGCGGAATACTAAGCATTTTCATCGTCCCTAAATCCGGATTGACCGTTACGACAATCATTGTATCTGTTCGACCCGTGTCATTTTCGCGCTCATCAATGCCAAGCAATAAAACAGAGAATGGATCGATATGCGGTAAAATATCTGGGATTTCCTTAGCGATAGAATCTCCTGTAGGGTTCATTTTTGACATCGCATTTTGGAATGAATTGTAATAATAAAATACCGTTCCACCTAGCACAATGGCTAGTATTAAAACTGTCCATAATATAATTTTGGTCATTTTCGACCTTTTTTTATGGGTAGTACGTAATTTTTTTTCAGTCATTATCAGACAAAACCTTTCTACATTGAAATAAATTTTCACCTGTTAAAGACGAAATTTATTCGGCTAGGTTGCAGGCGCACGATATCCCGCTAACTATGCCGTATGTTTGATTATCCGATAAATCATTTAAATTGAAAAGGAATACACATTGAATCTTGTCTTTTTTCTTGAAACTAGCTGTATTAACTATAAATAATAATAAATACAACTGACCATACAACCACAGCCCATAATGACAAACAAATGCCAAATTGCATGATTATATGGCAAGCGCGTCCATGCATAAAAAATCGCACCAAATGTAAAAAATAATCCGCCTGCTAATAGCAGTAAAAAGCCATCCCATTGTAAATAGGCATAAATCGGTTTCACAGCAAAAATGATGAGCCAGCCCATAACTAAATACAGCAGCAGTGAAACGCGTTCAAAACGATGAATAAA
The DNA here is from genome assembly GCF_001439635.1 of Solibacillus cecembensis. Taxonomy (GTDB): domain Bacteria; phylum Bacillota; class Bacilli; order Bacillales_A; family Planococcaceae; genus Solibacillus; species Solibacillus cecembensis. The sequence continues at coordinate 94,470 of NZ_LMBZ01000007.1, forward strand.
TAAACATTTAAACACAACACCAAAAATTGCGAGCCCCCAAATAATACAAAGTAGCACAATACCTAAAGTGCCACCAATTGCGATTAATAAAAAAGGTGTATATGTCCCCGCAATTAATAAATAAATGGAAGAGTGATCCAATATCGCAAAAATTCGTTTGTACTTTTGAGGTGCACTATGTAAAAGTGTGGACATTAAAAAGAGGAGTATTAATGTTGCACCAAAAATAGAATAAGAAACAATATGCATAGCTGTGCCATGTTGAGCAGCATATATAATTAATAAAACACATGCTGGAATACTTAAAATGAACCCAAATCCATGTGTAATGGCATTCCAAAGTTCCTCTTTAAAATTTTTATAATCAAATGCGTTTTCATAGTGCATTTGCTTTCACGCTCCTTTTTTCGTTTCATCCAATAGGTGTTCAAATACATTTGATTTCATTTTAATATAAGAAACGGAGAGTAAATATTGTAATTTGTCATATTGTTATACTAGAATATGTCATGACGTAACTATGATAAATCAGGGGTTTATTGAGTGACAAATGTCATCTTGGTAAATAATTGATTATTATTTATAATTAGGTGAAGAAATAAAAAGGATGTGTAAAAATTGGGACAAATTCATTTCGTAACGGATTCAACTTGTGATTTAACGGATGAGGAAATTAAGAAACATGGAATCCATATCGTTCCATTAACAGTACAAATTAATGGGGAGACGTATAAAGACCGCATTGATTTACAACCAGATACATTTATGGACTTGATGAACAGTGCTGAGGAGCTTCCAAAAAGCTCGCAGCCGGCTCCAGGTGTTTTTAAAGAAATCTATGATGAATTAGGAAAAGACGGCGCTCAAATCATTTCGATACATATGACAGGGAGCATGAGTGGAACATTCCAATCAGCTGTTCAAGCATCGGAAATGTCGGAATCAGATGTAACGGTCATCGACTCGCGTTATATCGCTTTTGCTTTAGCCTTCCAATTACGTGAAGCGATTCGTCTACGCGATGCAGGGGCAACGGTTGAAGAAATCGTAACAGCAGTAAATGAAGTACGTGAAAAATCTCGTTTATTTGTTGTGTTGAACACACTTGATAACATGGTAAAAGGTGGTCGTATTGGCAAAGGGAAAGCGGCAGTTAGTTCGTTATTAAATATTAAGCCAATCGGGCATTTAGATGCGGGAGAAGTTACAATTTGTGCAAAACCACGCAGTTATAAGCAAGTAATCAAATTTTTAATGAGCGAGTTCGAAAAAGATACAGCTGGAAAAACAGTCAAATCAATCGGAATTTCTCATGCAAATGCGATTGAAACATTAGTAAATCCATTAATCGAGCAAATTAAAGCGACAGGCTACGATAAAGAAATCGAAATTGCCTATACATCACCAGTCATTAGTACACATACAGGTGAAGGCGCAATTGGCTTTATGTATTACGCGGAATAATTATTCATCTTATAGAAGCGCTCTAACCTATTTATTCGGTTAGAGTGCTTTTTTTGGAGGTAAATCGAAGCTGTTTAAGCTGAATCCATGTCCAATTCTATTTACCGAGGGGGCCTGCAGCTAAAACGAGAAGAAATATTAAGAAATTGAAGCAGTTCATTGTTCCAATCGGAGTAAAATAACTTATAATGGAATAATAAAGAATTGAAGGGGAAGTTAGTATGTGGCGATTTGTTTTCATCATCATTTTTGTGTTAAGTCTTGCGGGATGCTCGGTAACAATTGATTCGAAAAATAGTGAACCCAAAAGTGATGAGCTGAGTCAAGAACAGCAACAACCAGAAGAAACGAACGTGACTGAATCCGTAGCTGAGCAAGACAGCGAACAAGATCAGGAATCAAAAGGATTTGTTGAGTTACTTGAAAATGTTTTTAAAATAGATTGGTCTTCCCGAGTTGATATAGAGGCAAGAGATGTGAAGTATTTAGCGCTGGGGGATTCCTTAACAAGAGGTGTAGGGGACGAAACACAGGAATTTGGATATACGATTAGGCTTCAAAAGGAACTTGAAAAATGGCCCGCCGTTCAACAAGTGGAGCTGGATAATCGAGGGAAAAATGGTCGACGCAGCGATCAATTATTAGCGCTCTTGCAAAAGGGGCATTATGATGAAGAAATAGCGGAGGCAGACTTAATTACGCTGACACTTGGTGGTAATGATGTCATGAAGGTAGTAAAAAAGCATTTATTTTCAATGCAAAAATCAATGTTTGATAAAGCATTACCGAATTTTATGGTTAACTATGAAGAAATAATGGCAGAAATTCGTATGAGAAATCCGGAAGTCCCGATTATTTTGGTTGGTTTTTATAATCCCTTCTCTATAATTGTTGACGAAATTACACCATTCGATCCGATCATCTATGAGTGGAATGCAGATATTGAAAAGATGGCTCAACAAGATGAAAATGCATGTTTTGTTTCGATTGAAGATTTATTTACATCAAATGAGGACATGGTATATCATGTAGACTTCTTTCATCCGAATAGTGCTGGATATGATCGGATGACAACACGAATTATCGAAACGATGCAACAATGTAATATCGAGCAAATGTCGGATGGTTTATTTGGTTTTGAGGAGTGGGAAGAGTGAATAAATGGAAAATTGCATTTCTAATCCTTGCTGGAGCGATCATTTTCGCCGCAGCTGGACTTTTTTATTATGCCACGGCAGATGTGGAGCAGGCGGTCATAAAGGATCCTGTGTTTCCAGATGGCAATGTGTTAACGGTTGAAACAACTGCAAAGGAATTTGAATCGATTGCCAAAAAATATATAGGTGAGGAATTGAAAAAAACGCCAATCCAAGTAGAAATGGCGATTGAGGATAAAATTTATTTATACAGCACGTTGAAGGTCTTTAATGTGGAAGTGCCGATTCAAATGGATTACGATCCGGTAGTAAAAAACGGCAATATTGTTTTAAAGCAGACAGCTATACATGTAGGGAAAGCAAATATTTCGCCAAAAACGGTGTTGAAGCTTATAAAAGAAAATGTCGATTTCCCAGCTTGGATTACAGTTCAACCAAACGACGAGGAAATTTATGTGGATCTATCACTTATTAATATTGCGTCGGGTTCAAGAGTGCGAGCAAAAGAAATTGATTTAGCGAATGACAAAATATTATTAGAAGTAATTATTCCAAATGACAAGAAATAGGGAGGGGGTTTGACGATGACAACACAATTTGCAACATTTGCAGGTGGATGTTTCTGGTGCATGGTGAAGCCATTTGATGAGCAGCCAGGCATCAAAAGTGTCCTATCAGGTTACACAGGGGGACATGTTGAAAACCCAACGTACGAGCAAGTTTGTAGTGAAACAACGGGCCATTTAGAGGCGGTACAAATTGCCTTTGATCCGGAAGTTTACCCATATGAGCAGTTAGTGGAACTGTATTGGACATTAATTGATCCAACTGATACAGGGGGGCAATTTTACGACCGTGGCCAATCCTATTCCACGGCAATTTTTTATGATAATGAACAGCAAAAGGAAATGGCAGAAGCATCGAAAGCCCGTTTGGAAGCGAGTGGGAAATTTCATGCGCCAATCGCTGTGAAAATCCTTCCAGCAAAAACATTTTATGTGGCGGAAGAATACCATCAACACTATTACAAGAAAAATCCGGCACACTACAATCGTTATTCTGTCGGGTCAGGCCGCGTAGCATTTATCGAACAGCATTGGGGGCAAAAATAATATGAATAAAGAACAGCGCTTAAAAGAATTAACGGAAATGCAATATTATGTGACACAGCAGCAAGGAACAGAGCCACCATTTCAAAATGAGTTTGATCAAAATTTTGAAGAGGGGATATATGTAGACATCGTATCAGGGAAGCCGTTATTCAGCTCAAAGGACAAGTATGATGCTGGCTGTGGCTGGCCTGCTTTCACAAAGCCACTAGATTCACCCGAAGTTTCAGAACATGTGGATAGCTCACATGGCATGCGCCGAGTAGAAGTGCGCAGTAAAACGGCTGATTCGCATTTAGGACATGTTTTCCCAGATGGACCACAACAATATGGTGGCCTGCGTTATTGTATCAACTCCGCAGCATTACGCTTTATTCCTGTTTCAAAATTACAAGCTGAAGGTTACGGGGAGTATTTGGTCAAATTTGAATAAAAGAAAAAAACTGACGAGGTGTGTAATAAAGCCTCGTCAGTTTTTTGATGTTAACCGATTAAATCTTAAATTCATTCACAACACTTCTTAAATCATCTGCCTGCGTAGCAAGTTCTACTGCTGAAGCGTTAATTTGCTGCATAGAAGCAGACCCTTGTATAGCAGCAGAAGCGCTTCTTTCCGTATTCGACGCCGTATTTTCTGCAATCGCTGTTACGTGTACGAAAGAGGCTGTCACATCATGGCTATTTAATAGGGTGTGCTCAATTTGCTGGACCATATGGCTTAAAATTGTCGATGTTGTTTCTGTTTGCTGCAAAATATTTTGAAGAGAATCCGTCGTTTCATTTGTTACCTCGACACCACGAATAACGGTTTGTACACCCGTAACATTTTGCTCAATAATCGAACTCACTTCACTTTGAATCGAGCCAACAATCGTTGAGACTTTTCTCGCAGCCAGTTGAGATTGTTCGGCTAATTTCCGCACCTCATCTGCTACAACGGCAAATCCACGTCCATGCTCACCAGCTCTTGCCGCCTCAATCGCTGCATTTAATGCCAGTAAATTCGTTTGTTCCGCAATGGCTGTAATGGTCCCAATAATTGAAGTGATATCCGCTGATTTGCGGCCTAATGCTTCAACAGTGGCAGACGTAGAAGCCATCGTTTCTTCAATATCTTGCATAACATTGGAAGAGTGCATAACGGATTGACTGCCAATGTATGCGGCATTTTTCATTTCAATCGATGCTTGCTGAACTTCATGTGCTTTTTCCGTTAATTCATGCATCGAATGTTCTAGCTTGCTCATTTCATTTGCTGCCACGCCAATACTCGTCATAATTTCTGTACTATCATTGGCGATGTCCTGCGTTGAATTGGCAATTGAATCAATTGTGTGCGAGTTTTCATCGGCTAAAGCCATTAGCTCCTGAGAACTGCCCGACACATTTTCCGCCAAGTTAGATACACGTTTCACTAATGTTGAAATGGAATCAATTAAAATATTTGTGGAATCTGCAATTTCCGAAAATTCGTCCTTAGTTTTAATGTGCACGCGGCGGGTTAAATCGCCACCAGCCTGTGCAATATCTAAAATCGAATGATTGATGGCATACGTATTACGTCGAATCGATTTAGATAAAACAATACTTAATGAGATCGTAATGAACACCGCAATTGCGGATAAAATGAAAAATGATATTTTCGATGCAAGTGCAAACGCTTCCAAATCTAAAATCGTTTCCTCGTTGTTTTGCTCTAATAATTGGATTAACTTTTCTGTATTTTCATCGATATAATTTTTGAAATTTTGACTTCCACTATTTTTGAATATACTTGCAGCGTTTTCATACCCATATTTTTGACGCACTTCAATCGTCGTACTAGAATAAGAAATATAATTCAAGTAAAATTGTTGAATCGAGCTTGCTGCTTTGGATTCTTCTTCTCGATTTTCAAGAGAAGTAATGATTTCTTCTAAATTCGTATCAATCTGTGATTTTGTCTTTTCAAATGCTTGTAAATATTTTTCGTCACCTGTAATTAAAAACGTTTGTTCATGACTGGTAAGCTTTGCAATATCACTTGCTAAACTGTTGATTTGCATCTGTTCTTTTAAGTTTTCATCGGCAAAGTCTCTTAGACTATTTTGCAAATTTGTAATATTAATATACGATAAAATTTGCATAGCAATAATGATTGCCAATAGTGTGGAGAAACTTAAAATGATTCGACCACGAATGGAGTGCAAGAAGAAAAATTTTGCATTCGTTTTTTTAGATGCTTTCTTGCTTTTTTTAACCTGATGTTCACTTTTTCTTCTCTTAAGCAAAAAACTCACCACTTTCTGAAAAATTAATGTTTTTATATCTTACTACATAAAATTCATAATTAATATATTTTATTGAATAATATGTAAACTTGGAGGAATTCTATTGGGAAAATCATTTTATCACTATGTTTTAACGTTTAGAGGGGGAGAATGGTCTGATAAAAAGACGAGATTTTCGGAAAGTATGTTCATTGACTCCGGGTTTCCGAAAAGCTCCGAAAACTTTGAAGAACTTTCATCCTATATTGAATGGCAGTCTAATGAGTATTTGACAACATCTGCTTTCGATGAACTTTGGGATTTATATGCACAGAAGTATGATATTTAACGAGAAGGGTATATAAAAATAGATGTGAAACCATTAAATTGTTGTTAGGAGAGTGTTTTACAAAAAAAAAACGGATAATTTAATAAAGAAAGACGTCTAACGATTGAATACCTATGCGAAAAAAAGTATAATTTATTATGAGTAAATAATGAAAAGAGGTAATTTTAATGAGCATTCATATTAATGCAAAACAAGGCGAGATTGCGGAAATCGTTTTACTACCAGGAGATCCACTTCGCGCAAAATACATTGCAGAAACATTTTTAGAAGACGTTGTTCAATACAATGAAGTTCGTAATATTTTAGGTTACACAGGTACATACAAAGGCAAGCGAGTATCTGTACAAGGTACGGGGATGGGTGTTCCATCATTCTCGATTTATGCAACGGAATTAATGCAAGAGTATGGCGTACAAAAATTAATCCGTGTTGGTACTTGTGGTGCCATCCAAAAAGACGTAAAAGTACGCGACGTCATTATTTCACAAAGTTCATCTTCAGATTCAAACATGAACCGTGTTATTTTTGGCGGCAATATCGATTTCGCACCAACAGCGGACTTTGACTTATTGTTAAAAGCTTATAACGCTGGTAAAGATGCAGGCTTAAACTTAAGAGTCGGAAATACTTTCACAGCAGACATGTTCTATTCGGATGAAGAACAAAATGAAAAGTTAGCGAAATATGGCGTATTAGCAGTTGAAATGGAAATAACAGCTCTATACACATTAGCTGCAAAATTCGGCCGTCAAGCATTAGGAATCTTAACAGTATCAGATCACATCCTAACAGGTGAAGTAACAACTTCAGAAGAACGTCAAACNGTTGTAGCACTTGAGGCAGCGATTCAAGACTAAGCGTATCAAGGGTTTGTTAGATGTAAATATAAGGCGAGAGACCAAAAGAGACCAAAGTGATTTTTCACAGGTTATCGAAATGGTCACTCGCCTTTTCTTTTTGCTCTCTATCAATGTGTGAATAGGTGTTCAATGTCTCACGAATGTTAGCATGACCAAGCTGTTCTTGAATGACTTTAATGTTTACTCCTTTAGCGAGCATATAAGAAGCGTAGGAATGTCTTAATCCATGAAGTGTAACAGCAGGTAGCTCATGTCGTATTACAATATCCCGCCATTGTTTACTCATACGATCAGGGTGGTTAGGGAAACCATTGTCCTTAGAGAAAATAAAATAAATAGGCTCGTCCTTGTTATCAAGAAGCGGATTAAACTTGTCGCCAAGTTTCTGAAGCTTCTTTTTCTTTTGCTCAATGTAATCGTGCAGCTCGCTCATTAAACCTTGAGGTACATGAACAATTCGCTCTTCTCCTGTCTTTGTCGTGTCTAGGAAGAATCGTTCTGTAACTTTATCGTACTGAAGAGTGTGATTAACAAGTATAGTACGATTTTTGAAGTCTAGTGATTCAAATTGTAATGCAGCGATTTCTGTCATACGCAAGCCACAGAAGAGAGCAATCCTAATTTGAAGTTTGTGCTTGATATGAAGTTTAGGTAGAACGCTCAATAGGTGTTGAATTTGAGCTTCTGTATAGTAGTTAATTCGCTTAGACTTTTGGCGCTTAGGTTTGGTAGCTTTAGCACAAGGATTGATCTCTAAATAGCCCCATTCAATTGCTTTGTTGAACATGGTATTAAGTAAAGTAAACTTTTCTACTAGTGAACCTGCTTTCGCCTTCTTTTGTTCTGTAAAGAAAACGTTAATCTGAGCAGAAGTGATTCTTTTAACTAGGTTTAGCCCAAAAAAATCTACAAGTCCTTGTTTTAGATAATTTTCATAAGCGTTGCGGGATTTCACTTTCAGCTCAGTACCGACATAGTTAGTCATAAACTCTTCTGAAAAGGTTTGGAAAGTTATCTTAGTAGATTTTTCAAAGCTTTGTGTTTCCATACCAAGAGACTTCTCAAATTGAGCTATAGCGTTAAATATGTTGCTCTCAGTCAATTTACCTAGAGTGACTGTTTTCATCTTTCTAAGTCGCTTGCCGTTGTTGTCATAGCCATATTCCACAAATAGCTTAATACGTGGTTGACCTTTTTTATTTGGTGGTAAAACTGAGTAACTTGCCATGTTGATTGCTCCTTAGCGGGCATAGCAATTCTTCTATTGTATATAAAACAAACTTTCATATACAATTATAGCTTAATTATTGCATGAATTGGATTTATATGAGACTAAGTCGCAAAAGATTTGAGAGAATATTTATAGCTTAATATTAGTGATAGCGTATATTACTTTTTCAAAAAAATAGGTATAGGATAGATATTTATATTTACTATATGTAAATAGTAAATGAAGATTCTAAAGAAATAGTGACTATTTTCAGGGGGATTGATGTGTTATTGATAAAAGGATCTGTATAGTAATTACACATTTTAGCTGCTTGGTGAAGTTTAAATGCTCTTTAAATTAGAAATGTCTTTTTGATTGTTGGATTTAGCTGTTTGGAGAGTCTCATTTTGTGGATTGGGGGGAGAATTCACTTATTATTGTAAAAGGAGCTAAAAAAGTGGGCATTTAAGCTACAATGGGTAATAACATCTCGACGCGTCGATATGAAAATATCAATGAGGTGAACAAATTGGAATTACAAAATTTAGATAAATTATTTGATGATACATTTGGTGATACAGAAGAAAATGTTAAATATATTATAATCGAAAGAACACCAATCGTAAGATTTATTGCCTTTTCATATCGAGAGAAGCTGGTAACAAAGGCTGTAAATTCTTCAGATGAAGAGGTTATAAAGATGTTTTTTGAAGATGCACAAAATAAATATGCTGTAATGGGAATGGGAGATGAAGAATACTTCAATCAATTATTTGAAGTAGCAACAAAATTACCTTAAAAAATAATAATAAACCTAAATATAAATATTGTAAAGTGGAGAGTAAAATAAGGAAAAGTAAAGGAAGATTTAAATGGCGTTTAACACAAAGTATGTAAACGGTGAATTAGCATTTTATATCGAAACAGCAGAGACAGAATATGATCGTAGAGCACGTATTATTTCTGGAAAAGTTCATTTAATGGGGGGGATTTCTCTTTCCGAATTGGATTATGGTACAGTTGTTGCTAAACGGGCAATTAGTGAATATAACCGTACTATAGGACAAACAGAAGGAACATATACAGAAGAAATGTATATATATGGGACACCGTTCCGTACAGCGTTTGCTTATATCACTGAAAATCAATATAATTTTTTTACTCGTTTAAAATATGAAGTAAGAAAACATGGTGAGAACGCCATAGAGTTTCATCGTATGACTAAGAATTATAGTGCTGATAGTGTTGTAGCTCTCTTAAATAAGGTTCATAAAGCTGTTCATAATGTAAAGTATGTCACACTTGAATTCCATGAAGGCTATATTTATCCTCAGGAATTTAATTCTAAGGATGAATTAAGAAAATCCTACAAACTCTCCAAAGAAGAATTAGAAGTTGGTTTAAGTGAGCGTTATTTTACACACCAAGATAAACGTATACAAATCAAAATTATTCCTTCAAGTGTCGAACCTTCTTTTGAAAAACATAAAGAAAGTACAGAAGCTTTTATTGAAAGTCTAACTAGGTCATTAACTACTGCTACAGATTTAAATGAGCAGAAAGAACTTGAGCAACAAATAAAACTTGGACAGAAAGATTTACTAGTATATGACCAGCTCCTTAAACAAGATGAGCGTCACAATCAAAAGGTGGCGAAGTTAAAGGGTGTCAATCCTGATCAGTTTTGGAATAATATTGAAATAAACCTAAAAGAGCAGTATCAGAACCAAAAGAAAACTGTTTTGAAGCTGATAAAAGATGAACTAGTTGATTTGTTCATTGATGGAAGCAGAATAGACTATGAACATTTCTATAAAATCACTAAAGATATGACCCGTATTGAGACTATATTAAAAGACTTGAAGCAGTATGATTATGAATTTGAAGAATATTGTATCTTAGTGAAAACTAGAGGCACAAATGTAACTTTAATAGATTGAATTTTCTGTACTAATAAGTTCGATTTGTTGTTAACACAGAATAGAATGGGATAATCTAATTATTATTGAGACTAGGGGGAGCTAGCGATAGCTCTCCTTAATTTTGGAGGAAAGTCAGATGAATGTAACAGATGCTATTCAAAAAGAATATATAGAATGGCAAAGAGGAGACATTATCACCATTTCAGCTGGTACAGGAAAAGGGAAAAGTCACTTTATAAAAAATGACCTTTATGATCATGCAAAAAGTAGAGGCAAGCGAATTTTGTTCTTTCTTCATCGAACCAATATGCTAGAACAATTTAAAGCTGAAATTGCTGCGGAAGGAAAAAATGATGTGATTGAATTAATTACATATCAAAGTTTTGAGAAGGCGATTATCCGTCAAAAACAGTGTGATCTTTGGATGTATGAATATATCATATGTGATGAATATCATTATTTCGGTAATGATTCTTCGTTTAATAAATATACGGATTTATCACTCAATGAAATTATTGAAGGGGCAAATGACCGAATAGTAGTGCTTATGAGTGCTACAAATGAATTTATTAAAGAATATTTGCATGATCGTAAATCTATTAATCCAAAAGAATATGTTCTGCCAGCTAAATATGATTATGTTAAAACATTGGAGTTTTTTGATGATGTTCAACACGTCATTGAAGGATTAGAGAAGCTTAAAAATGAGGGGAAGAAGGCTCTAATCTTTATTGAATCGGCTAATGATTGTTATGAGCTTTACAAGCAATTTAAGGAGCATAGTATGTTCATTTGTGGTAAAAGTCATAGTAATTATAAGTATGTAGATGAAGAAAAGCGGGAGCAATTTTTAAAGAATCAACGCTTTGATGACCTATTCTTGTTTACTACACAAACACTTGATGCAGGAGTAAATATTATTGATGATGACTTGCAATTTATTATAGTAGATATTGCTGATCCTGACGTGTTGGTACAATGTGTAGGAAGGAAGCGAATAAGAGATGAAAAAGATGATTATGTGCATCTAGTTGTGAAGAATCGTTCAAATGGGAAATTAGGTTATGATAAAGGGAATTTAACCACTCGTATGAAACATGCCAAGTATTTTGAAGAACATTCACAAGAAGAATATAATCGAGAATTTTATCGTGAGCCTGATCCTTATCAGCTAGTTTACTATGAGCCACTCCCTAATCAGTTGTATAAAATAGGTGTAAATGAACTTCTCTATGATAGCTATAAGTATAAATATAAGCGTCTCGAAGCAATTCAAGAAATGGCTGGCGGGTATCGTCAATTTATTGTTGAGCTTTTTGGGAAAAAAGGAAGCGTTTCAATGGATGCTTATTTAGATCCGAATACCCGAACAGCATTAGAAGAGGGATTTACTGAGAGATTGATTTTTTATAGCAATGAGGAGAAACAGGCATTTGCTGAAAAATTAAATCTGAAAATAAATGGTCGCATTATAAAGAGCTTTCGGAAGATTAATGAGCTGCTAACCAAGAAAGAAGCTTCTTATCGTGTTTATCAACATGAGGCAAGAAATGATGGGAAACGATATAAAACTGCTTGGAAAATTACCCAAATGCCAAAATGAGAGTGGTAAAAATGTTGTTAGTAATTATATATAGGGACATCAAATTCGACCAAGAGAAAAAATATGCGCTCGTCGAGGGGTTTGGGGACGGACGAAAAGCGTGTTTTTCGAATTGAATTTATCGGGAGCGAAGCGGGGAGATAAAACAATTCAAAAACCGCAGCGTCCCCAAGAACTTTAATTCTGTAAGTTGGGATAAAAATGTTGTAAGTGATATTATACAAGGACACCAAAATTGACCATGTGATCTCATAGTGCCTTTTCTAATAGTATTTATTAATTATTTATTATTCTTTAGCTGGCGATTATCCATTTGAGTTTAAAATATCAAATAGAAATAGTATGTATTGAAACCGCTTTTTACTTTGGAATAATAAATTGCAAGCTTTGCTTGCGATTTGTTATGGAGAAGTAAAAACGAACAAATGTTAAGTTCGCCATTGTTGAACATGAGCGGAGGGAGCTGTAAAGCGACCAAAGCCATTTTAACAATGGTAACTTGACATGCGTTAGCAAAAGTGAAAGGAGCAAAGCGACTGAAACGTTAATTGAGTTTAAATAAGAATAAATTCTTACAGGCAGTGATAATGGATGAATCAAAGTGACTTAGCGAAATCGTAAATAACTAGAATCCAAAAGGGGCATGTCGAGTTAATTATTGATTACATAGAGGGCGACTTTGCTTTTAAGTCCTACAGAACAACCCTCAGGCGAATCGAGATTCGTTTAGACGGATACTTGTTTATATAGCTTGCGTACAGGTTACTATACAGTAGTTCGTTTGATGGTATAACCTACAAATTCATCTTCCAATAAATTAACAAATTCAGAAGGTTTCAAACCTAATGCTTCTGACAAAAGGAAAATCGTTGTAATCGTTGGCTGTTTGATGTTTCGCTCTAGCATACTGATATAGGTTCTATCCAAACTACTTCTATGTGCTAGTTCCTCTTGTGACATTTTTTTAGATTTACGAATCTGTTTTAATACCGCACCGACTGTAATATTTTCAATTTCATTCAAGAGAAAAAACTCCTTTTAAATCAATTACAACGATACTTGGGGTTGTAAACCACGTACTATGGTCTACAAATGTTGAATTAATATATTAATATAGTAATATGGGTTTTGTAGACCATAGTAATCATTTGGATTTAAAATTGGAGGGTATATTGTGAGTGTTAGAGATGAGGTTAAGGCGGAACAACAGCGAATGTTTCAAGAGAGAATGGCGCAAAGAAAAGCAAATGAGAATAAGGGAGTAGCAAATAATAACGATTCATCCCAAGGGTCAGGGTGTAGTGTCTTTTTACTTATCGGCTTTGCTTTATTTGTAATAATCCTTATTGCTACTTTTGGCGGCAGTGACATTTATGACCATAATGACTGGAATTTTGATGGGAAAGTAGATTACGATGACGCTGAGAAGAAATTAGATTGGCTCCAAAAAAATGAATAAGTAAATTACATAAGAGGTAGAGTTATTAAAAGAACCTGTGATATTGAAGTATAGAAAACGTTTTCTGTACAGGGTGTTCCAGTGGGCATGTGAAAGCATAACAAAAGGACTTGCTAATATGAGATTCAATCAAACACGCAAGTCCTATTTTTTCTTCCACTCGTATGGAATGTTTACCCAATCGGAAAATGTATTAAAAATGAAAAATGAAATTGAAATTCCTATAATTTGTCCTAATTTAATGCCATCAAGAAATAACCATTGATATGTAATACATATTATGAAAAAAATAAGCGAAGATTGTATATTTTTCTTTAGTTTTTTTGCCATAGTAAACCTCCATTTCTGCTAATTGAAGAAACTTGCGTCTTTCAGTTGAATAACTGAATAATCAGTTGTTTGATAAAATGTAACATATTCCTAAAAATAGGTATGGAGAAGTGTAAGAATTAGGAAAGTCAGTTAATGCTTTAATAAAAGTGTTTAGAGCAAGTCTAGAGCCTGTGAGGGCATAACAAAAAGACTTGCGTGTGAAGAGATTAAATCGTATAAACAAGTCCCATCTTGATGACGATGTAAGAATAAGTTATTGTATCGGAAATAATATTTTAGAAAATATTTCTGTATTTTATAATTCTCTTAATTTCTCTTCAAGTAACTTTACACGTTGTTTTAATATATTTATTTCGTTTTCTAACTCATTATTCTTAAATACTTTTGGCTTAATTGTTTTTTTGTATAAGTAATAAAAACTAAAATACGCTATTAAGAAAAAAAACAGGGGTATTGCTAATGCAATCAAGATACCTAATAAAGTTTCCCACATAATTAAAATTTATCTCCTTTATCCTAAATACGTAAATCTTACAACTTTCTTATTTTACATGTATTGTTATTTTACCAACACTATGTTAAGGATTTATATAATCCTTCTCTGCTTTGTCGAATAATGAAAAAAGTGCTTCAACTTCTCCAAATGCTTTAATTTCAAATTCAATTCACAATAGCAAGTATAACATAGTGGGTTTTTAATGGAAGAAAAATGGTGAATGTGTATCAGAAGTGGTTGAGCGTTACAGCAGACGAAACGAAAAGGTCTAGAAGGTAACTAGGTCAATCTATGTCAAAACCCTAGTGAATCATGGAGTAATTTAGTGTTAGTTGTATCCTTGGACTAACAAAAGAAAAATCAGCGGTACATATAAGAATTTGAGTTATTACTTGAAATGTGTGAATTATTAGAGGGTATTTCGCAGAGAAACTAAGGGCTTAACGATTGCAGTTGCGATTACATTAAACGACCGTTTAGGAAGCTGTAAATTGGGAGTGAAATTAAAAGTATCTAATATCAAAGAGGGAACAACTAAAGGTAACTACTATCGAGCATAGAGAACCTTTAGTTGATATGTACATAGAGCGTTATGAGGAACTGTTTGAAGTGTTCATTGGTGTTGCAATTGAGACTGATGACGAGATTGTTACAGTTCCTCTTAAATTGGCTCGCATAGGGCGATTCGCTGGCTCAAGTCAAAGTCTAATGCTGTGGGTAACTATAGGGTGCAGTAGAACAAAAGGACTTGTGAGTATAGTGTACTTCATACCCATAGGTCTAAAAGACAGTTGGTTGTTTATTATCTCAATCATCTCGTTCATACAGGTCGTTTATTGGATATAGCTTGCCTTCTCTAACTTCAACAATATCCAAACCTTTTTCGTGTAGTTCAAATAGTGTACCTATGACCATATTTGAACTAATTAGTTGATCCTTTCTTTCATCGAATATTTCAGTGACGTAAGTAGTTAAATCATAGTTTCCATGTATATCGTGAGAAATAAGTCTTATTGGGGCAAGCAAGAAATGAGAAAGTTTAAATTCATGACCTGCCTCAAGTTTCTCGATAACTAATGTTTTATTATTATCTATTTTAATAACCTGCTGTGAATGGTTTGAAGCAAAACGTTGAAGAGCTTCTAAAACGGTTCTATAAAATAAAGAATTTGCTTCGGAGGTTATTGATTTTTTTAGAGTTTTTATTTTTCCTACTTGGATTGAGTATTTAGTAAGGAAACCCCAATCTTGATTCTCGAATAGGGTTACTTTCTTTTGATTATAGGTACTTTTGAAAGTTATAGGTTTAAGAATTCCAAAACTTTTTTCACCCAGTATATTCAATTCTGAGTTTTTAGAATCTTCTTGAAGGGTGATTTTGAATTGCTGTTTTCTTATATATTGACTTGATAGGAAAATCCAATGATTTCTTATTTTAATTGCGAAATACAGTTCTGCATTAACTAATTTTGCAAAATCCTCTTGAGAAGTAAGTCTGTTATTAGTTATATTGTCCCATTTTTCCTTTTCAGTGGATTTAACTTCAATGGCTAATCGTCTATTGTCTTTTGTGATAAAAAGGAAATCGGTAGTAACTGTATTGGTGAGCCTAGAAACGCCCTCTTCGAAAGCTATAGAATTTTCTAATTTACCTAATAAATGACACATTAATAAAAACTCAAACTCAGCCTCTTTGCCTTCAACTCTTTTAGTACGATCAACCTCCGTTAAATTAAGCATACTGGCAACTTCATTTAACTCGTTTTTTGATACAAAAGGTTTAATACTATGATAAGCCTTAATTTTTTCCATAGGTGTAGAACTCATAATTTAAATACCTCCTTATTCTATTTTAGCTAACTGGAAATCCTTTTATAGAAAACTATAACATACTATGAGTGGGGGGGAGATAGATGTTCAAGTTACTACTGAAAAGTTTCATTGATACTTCCAACCGACACAAAAAAGTTTAATTTCCTTAGTAATCTATTAAACAATAAAGCGTAGCGATTCATGGAGAAATCCCTATACAATACTTAAATTACATAGTTGTCCAAACAGTAGCGGAGTAAAGGGTAAATGTATCATCTTTTATATAGTGTAATTGAATACTGATATTTCATAGAGTAAATAGGGTCATAACGATAGTGGATTTGATTACATTAAACAACCGTTTAGGAAGCTATAAATTGGAAGTAAAATAAGAAGAATTTAATTGCTAAATGTAGTGAGGAGAAGCGCCACAGAACGACATTGTAACGCATTGAGATTTGTTCAAGTGGATGATTTCACGTTGATTCATACTCACAAGCCCTTAATATGATGTGTGATGGCTATTGTTTTGAATGTCGAATGGTTGATAATAGTCCCAAATGATTATTCATTAACCTCCTTTTTTCTGTTTCTTATTATCAATAATTTTTAATAAAAAGAACAGTAGACTGCAAGAAAAAACTAACGACATTACACCTGTAATCGCACGCATTACAAAGGTATCATTCGAGAAATCGAATAAAATATATCCCAAACCATAAATCCACGATACAACTATTAATAATTTAAATAGTATATTCTTCATGAAATATTCTCCCTTCAAAGAACAGCGCTTTTCTTTGCTAACTGAAAATTGTAATTACAAAGAATCATAACATAGTGCTAGTTGGTATATAAATGGTAAATGTGCAACCGATGAAATTCTCTGATATTCAAAGCCATCTGTGGAGCGACAGTGGCTAGTGTGAGAGCATAACAAAAGGACTTGCATATATGGGAATCAATCATACACGCAAGTCCTGTTCTTATAGAATTAAAGCACCTGTTAGTTGAGTAAAAAATAATAATTAAAGTTTAAAATCGAATTACAATGTTTTCCTAAAGGAATAACACCATTTGTCATATTCTAATTTATCTTCATAAAATCGGTGTGCATCACTTCTTTGTAAACCTGACTCTAAAGCTACATACTCTGCCCCATTTTCATTAGCCCAATCATGTATGTACTTTAATAATTTCTCTCCATAACCAAATGACCGATAAGACACATCAGTTACTAAATCATAAATAAAAATATGACGCTTATTATAAAAGTTAATTCTCCAACTTAATCCAACTAATGAAACCATTTCATCTTCGACGTACATTGCGTATAGTTTGTATCCATCTTTACTCATATCTTGAAGTAACTCTATGTATGTTTCTTCTGTTAAATCAGTTCGTAATTGTTTCATAATAGGAAAAGCTTCTAACCACTGCTTTGTATTTGTTAACTCAGATATAGTTTCTAACGTATAATTTTCCATATTAAGCCTCCTAAATTTTAATTTACTAACCAAATTATACCGTAAATTACTGCAATATTTTTCCTTCAACTAACCTGCTTCGCTAGTTGAATAACTGAATAATCGGTCATTTTGTACAGTATAGCACATTTACAAAAGTTGGTGCGATATGAATGTGTAAGTGCAACAAGAATGATTGACCGTTACAAAACCAACGATGCGATAAGCTCTAAAGCGTTACTAATCTAATCAATCACTATCCTAGATGAAACACATCATAAACCTTTAATCTTTGCACCAATTGATAAACAAATGAAAAAGCAGCGAGTTACAGGTCAAAATGATTCAGTGCTTTAAGCGTGTAATTATATGTAGAGAATTTCATGTAATAACTAGGGTGCTAACGATAGCTCTCATGAAACAAAAACGGTGTCACAACTTAAAAGTATTGACACCTAAAGTCCGATGCTGTAATATCAAGGTATCAAACGGTGTTACAATTAAGTGTCATAAGTAAAAGAGAAAAGAGGAACTAAAATGACAGTATATGGATATGCACGAGTATCAACTAAAGGTCAAGAGCTAGAGGTACAAATTGAAGCGTTAGAGAAAGAGAATGTGGAACACATTTACAAGGAAAAATTTACAGGTACTTCAACTGATAGACCACAGCTACAAGAGCTGATTGAAACTTTACAAGCAGGAGATAAATTGGTGGTAACTAAACTAGACCGTTTAGCAAGAAATACAAAAGAGGGAATTGATTTGGTAGAATCCTTATTTGCAAAAGGCGTAAAAGTACATGTGCTTAATGTTGGTCTATTAGAAGATACAAGCATGGGGCGGTTCTTCTTGACAACTTTACTTGCTGTTGCTGAAATGGAGCGTAATATGATTATTGAACGCACACAGGAAGGCAAAGCGATAGCCAAGCAAAACCCTAACTATCGTGAAGGTCGTAAACCTACATATACAAAGGCACAGCTTGACCACGCTATGAAGCTGAAAGAAACTCATTCATTCTCGCAGGTTGAAGAAGCAACAGGAATTAGCATGAGTACGCTTAAACGTGAAGCAAAGAAACGTAAAGCACAGG
The DNA here is from genome assembly GCF_001439635.1 of Solibacillus cecembensis. Taxonomy (GTDB): domain Bacteria; phylum Bacillota; class Bacilli; order Bacillales_A; family Planococcaceae; genus Solibacillus; species Solibacillus cecembensis. The sequence continues at coordinate 113,055 of NZ_LMBZ01000007.1, forward strand.
AAGTTGTACAGGATAGCAAATAATTATCCTTTGGTGCATCATTGACAAAAGATAGATAAAGCATTGATACATAAGGGTTTATCATCTATTCAATAATTGTAAATTGACCTGTAAAATCTCTCTTTTACTTAGATATGATATTGCAGGTCAGTGAGTAAATGAGAGTCACATATGTAGCCACAGCAACGTCACTGAGAGCCGTAACAGGTCGAGTTGATACATTAATCACAGGAGCGTCAAAATCTCACAGAGAGCAATTTTGCAGGTTATTGGAAATATGGATATAAAAGTTAGGTATACCCCCCTACTTTCCGATATTTCACTCATGAGAAATTGAAAATGAGTATGACCTGCTACACGCACACCAAAAGGGAAATAATTTAGCGATGTTCAGCATGGTAGTAGTATTAGCAAGATTTAAACGTTACATTATTTGGCAGCAAATAAAAGTGGGAACAGATAGTGCAAGAAAGCGTGGACGAGTTGGTGGACGACCAGCTATTGATGAGAAAAAAAAGAAACAAGTTAAGGCATTATTTGAAGCAGGGGAAAGTGCAAATGATATTGCTAAGGAGTACGGTATAGGTAGAGCTACTGTTTATAAAATAATTAACAATATAACAAAAAATTAGAAAGTACGCTATGATATTAAAGTAATTAAGAAATAATTTTTGTATATTTTAATCATAAATATACACTTGAGTAAAAATAATGTAAAAAAAATTATTATGTTATGAAAAGGGGAAAGTTTAGATGGATGCTAACTTAATTGCATTGCAAAAAATTGCAAAAGAAAGAACGGTAAAGACACAAAATATTGAATATGATTTAGAAACTTTAGTTAATAGAATAAGAAAGAAACAAATAAAATTAGATCCTGAATATCAAAGAAAAAAGCGTTGGAATGATGAAGCGTCATCACAATTAATCGAAAGTCTAATTCTAAATATTCCGATCCCTACTATTTATCTTTCTCAGGATATTGATGTGGATGAAGAAGACGAAGGTATTTCACGTTATTCTGTTATTGATGGTCAGCAACGTTTAACGGCTATCTTCAAATTTATGACTAATGAATTAGTGTTAATTGGGATGGGAGTTTTAGAACCATTGAATGGATATACCTATGACGAATTGCCTCCTTTTTTAAAAAGACGACTTGAAGAAAGAACAATTAAATGTTTACGTATAGATTCAACTCTCGATGCACAAGTAAAATATGATATTTTCGAGAGATTAAATTCAGGAGCTGTAAAATTAGAAGCTCAGGAATTAAGAAATGCAATATATAGAGGTCCTTTTAATGACCTTGTGAAGCATATTGCAAGGGATATAAATTTCTTGATACTAAATCAAATTAATCCTGAGCCAACAAAAATGGAAAGACATAAAAAGGTGCAAAAAATGGAAGATGTGGAACTGGTATTAAGATTCTTCTCTCTTTATAATAATGGGTATATGTCATATAGACATGGATTTAAGGATTTTTTATCATTAAATATGAAAAAATTTAATGAAAATTATAATAATGAAAATCTAGAACTGATGGAACAAGAATTTATCAAGACAATGAAATACATAAGAGAATATATGGGGGATTTTGCGTTTAGTAAATATAGATATAACCCTGAAACTAAAAGTTTAATGTATATATCAAAGTTTAATGCTGCAGTATATGATGCGTTAGCAATTGCGATTGCAGATGAAATTATTTTAAAAGGATTAGATGAGCAACCATTGTCTACAAACTTTATCCAAAACTATTTAATGTTATTTAAAAATGAAGCGTTTTATGATTCGGTTTCAGGTAGCGTAAATGATAAGAAAAAGTTAGATTTTCGAATTCAGAAGGTTAAGGAGTTAATTCTAAATGACAGAACTAACTAACCATGGAATTGAGACTGACAATGAAGAAACTGAGCTTGAAATTCAAGAATCAGAGCAATTGGTAATAGAAGAGATTGAAGCTATAACTATCGAAGAAGAGATTGATGGTGTTTTCGATGATATAGATGAAGAGATTACTGAGAATGAAGAATTAGTAGAAATAATTGAAGTAACACAATTGTCCCCTATATTAGTTGAAACTGAGGCTTATAACTTTTTGGTAGAAGCTGAAGAAAGATGGAAAGAAATAGACCTGCTGATATTAAAAATTGAAGAAAATAAAGAAAAAGAGGATGTTTATAATGTCCTTTGTCGCTCTACTGTGGTTTTATTAGTAGCTCAATTAGAGGGCTACATTAAGGATTTAGCAAAAGCGTTAATTGACGATTTGAGCTATTATAATCCATTTGTTAATTTACCTAAGATAATAAAACGTAATTATGTGGAATCATTTTTATATACTAGTCAAGATAAAATAAATGATTTTCAAGTTAGAAGGTTACTAGATCTCTTCAGTGAATTAAATCCTAAGGTAAGTGTAGAACCATTTTTGTATGATAAGAATAAAAACCCTTCGCCATCTGTGATTGAAAATATATTAAATAATTTTGGAATAAATGATTTTTTTGGAAATATCCATGAATCAAACTTAGATAAGGTATTCGAAAACGATACTGAAAGTACATTGGAATTAATTGGAAATTTAAAAGACCATCTTTTGGACGGTGTGAAATACTACCCATATGAAGTTGAACCTTCGATTTTTGCAATAAGCAAAAAGCAAAGAAAGAAAAAAGACAGAACTTTATATATGACGTTCTTAGATGACTTGCTAAAAAAGAGACATAGTGTTGCTCATGGATCAAATTTCACTAATGAATTGAATGAAAGAACTTTAAAAGAATTTCAATATAAATCTAAAATTATACAATATGCAATTGCGTTAGAATTATTTAGCTTAGTTGTCGTTGAGAATAGGGAGAATGCACTGTAATTAATATGCTGTACGTTATATATATTTTCTGAAAAATGATTATTCAATTGTACTTAAGGAGGGAATTCTGTGAATAACTATCAAAGTAAAAGAATAGAATTTAATAATAATTGGGTTGAGGGGAAACGCATTGAATTAGCACATCATGAGTTAATACTAAAAAAAATAAAAGATACCACTCAAAGAAGTTTTGCTCCATTAGAATTTCCTGAGATAGATGATAATCAGTTTCATAAGTCACTTGCATATTTTCTTGATGCGCTCGATGGATTACCTTTAAGACCTGATATAGCATTTGATAATACATGGAGAGCAGTGGATTCATATATACTTAGTATATTTCAAGGTGATAAAAGTAATTTATTGAAAACTTTAGATTTATATATAGATTCATATCAAGAAGTTAATGAAATTTTCGATAGATTCCATAAATTAATACCATTACAAACTTTGGAGTTTTTATCCAAAAGATTGCTCAATAATTCAATTTCAAATGTTGAAAAAAGACATGTGAATCAAATAAGGAAAAGGGTCAAGAAAATTTTTAATCAGGTAGACAATGCACTATTTCAAGACATTCTAAATAAATATAATAATTTTAATGCTGAGAATCAGAGGAAATGCGCATATTTATTCAAAAAAATATTAGATGGACAGGAAATTAATTTAAACAGTAGAGATGTTAAACTTGATACAAAAAAAAATATGGCTTTAATTATTGAAGGTGTTGTTTATTCTTCACGAAATGAGAGGTTTCATGGGGATTCTTTCCCACAGTTTTTAAGTAGTAAAGCTAAAATGTCAACTGTAGCTAGTGGTTATTATGTATTTTTGTACACGTACTTTATGTTTTTATTGTTAGTACACTATGATGCAGTAGTCGGACTAGAAATCAGTTCTGTAATAAAAAATATTAATGAAAACCTTGATATATATGAAACATTATTTCTAAATAGTACAACACGTTAAGTATAGTCAATTAATGCATTTAATAAGCTAACTAGCTTATAGATTTTGTTGTAGGGAAGTTGTAAAATCATTCTTTTACCTGTGAACGATATAAATTAATTTTATATCGTTTTTTATTTGATCTTAAATGTATAATTATATATATAATGTACATTAAAGGAAGTGTTGTTGTGAGTGAGCAAAAAGAATTAGATTTAATTTTTTCTAAAATTGAGGAGGACTATAAACAAGTAACAGATAAAGAGATGACTAGATTTGTTCAATTGATTAATTATAAATTTGCTAGTAATGACTTTATAATAAATCAGTTATCAAAGGAAGAATTAATCAAAGCGTTGGATTTTATAACTAGAGCTTCTTTTGAACTAACAAATAGAAAGGGTCTATTTGATAAATCTTCAAAGCATTATATACTAAGTAATTTATACAAAGCAAAAAAAGGGTTAGAATCTCTCTCAAGAAAAGAGTTGTTTGTAGAGAAGGACTTACTTATTTATGCTGAATTTGATATTAGAAAAATGTTTATAGAATTTAAGTTCAAGGTGATTAATAATGAACCTATTTTATTAATTAAACATATATATGGATATGGAAGTATTACAAGTTTTATAGAGAGTGTTTTAGAAGATATTCAAGAAAATTATTTAGTAGATATAGGATATGAAGTTGTTAAGGATAAAATAGGGGTTTTTTATAAGGATATTCAATTTGGTAAAGATCACTTAAATTACGATAAAGTTGAGGTAGAAGAGGGAATTGCTAATCCAAAATGGTCATCAATTGATGGTAAATGGTTTGAAGAAATGTGGAGTTCAATAGGCGATGAAGCAAAGGAAGATAATCCTGTGTTTTTTCAAAACAATAAACCTTATACAGGTTATATGAAAGTTAAAGAATTGTTTTGTGGGGCTAAAAGGAAAATTCAATTGATCGATCCATATATAAATGAAGTATTGCTTACTTTAATTCAAGAGCTTGACCCAAGTGTTAATATTCAGGTAATAACTGAAAAGCTACAAGGGGACTCTGAAATTCAATATAAAGCACTGAAAAAAGAACGAGGAAATCTAGAAATTAGAAAGTCAAAGGATAATCATGATAGATACTTAATAATTGATGAGGGAAAAGTATATTTATTAGGTTGTTCAATAAACACTATAGGAAGTAAAACATCAACAATTGTTCCAATTGAACATAAGTTTGTTGAGAAAGAAATTATTGATTACTTTAAATTATCTTGGAATGAAAAAGTGACTATACTTAGTTAAGCGTACAGCCTAACTATTGTAAATCTATTCACAAGTAGCTAGGGTTTGCACAATACATATTAAGAAAAACACAAGTAACAGCTATGCATGAAGCTAGAGCTGATGTTGCTACAATTGCAAAACCGAGTGGACATAAGAGTAGAAATGATTACGAAGCACTTCTTAGAGGTTAATGTTACAACTGGAGAAAAGTATTTATAAAGAGGTGAAGTAAACGTGGATTATAAACTTGAAAAAGAACTACTAGGTAATACAGAAAATGTAATAGGACAAATTATTGAAAAGAAATTCGTTAAGCCTTCTTATCCTAAACAATTTGATGTGGATGACTATGTAATACTAGGGTTGTATGATGGAATAGTTTCTAGATTTGACTCAATAATTTATTTAGCTGAGGCAGACAAAGTTCTTGGTGTGGAATCTATTGCGAGGGCTATATTAGAAGCTCATGCGTTTTTAATATATATCATTGAAAGAGATACCCTAAATAGAGCAAAGGCATATTTCTATTCTGTACAGAAAAAAGAAGTTGGTATTTATAAAGATTTAATAAGGGAAGATGAAAAAGGAAATAATATAAGAAAGTATTTAAAAGTATCTAAAAAGGATCTTATTGATAGGTTTTCGGCAAAGAGCAATGAACTCGAAAAAAAGTATGAAAAATATGTTGGTGTGAAAAAGAAAAATTGGTATCAGTATGACAGAAAAAATAATAATTTTAGCGAATTATGTGAAAGTTTGGGTTTAGGGGAGAAACACTACTTGTTATTTAAAATGTTCTCAACAGAAGTTCATGCAAAAGATGCAGGTAAGCAATTTGATTTTGACAAATCAAATGATGAAATTGGATTAATGTATATGACTTTAAAAAATATAGAACATGTAATAAATTATGGTACATTAACGATTATAGAAGTTACTAGATTATTATACAAATACTACGGTTTGGATAGAGAAAAAAGTATATTTAATAAAAATATAGAATTTAAGTATAAATCTATAAAAGGTAGAAAGGGATATTAAAATTCTCATTTTATTAATGAAACTTCTAGTCTCAAGTGAGTATAAGAAATTAATTAAAATAGAGGAGTGGTAGGGGAATTGATTTTATTTCTCTAAAATGTCAAATTATCAAAAGTTTTTATATAAAATAAATCAAATGGGGTATAAAAATAGTGGCTAAATATAATTGTATAACATTGAAAGTAAAAAATGGGGAACTAGAAGACTTTGATAAACTTCGCCAACCTGAACAAAATATTCTTAAAAATGGTAATGTTGTTTATATATACAGAGGAAAGAAATCTAAAAAAATTTACATTGGACAAACGAAACACTTTGTTGAGAGAAATAAGCAACATAATAATGGTCAAGAGAAAAAATTCAATGTAGCAGCCTTTGACCAAGTTTGTATTCTTATTTCATCTTATTTTAATGGTTCAGCTTTAGATGATGTTGAGAGCCAACTTATTACATACTTTATTGCAGATAATCCTAAATCTAGAAATCAACTTGTTCAATATGATAATGATCCCATTATAAATCGGACTAAAGGTAACAGTGTAAATGATTACCGAGAAAGAGAAAAAGTTGCTTTAGAAGTTATTTTGCCTTTCTGGGAAAAAGAATTATATCCTAATGAATGGGTAAACACGCCTACTTTGGAGGCGCTACGTACTAATTCACTAGTAAAATATAGCCCAATTAAACAATTAACGGAGCAGCAAATAGATTTACTAAACGAAATAAATTTAAATCAAGATAAAGATTTTGTGATTAATGGTGATGCAGGTACTGGAAAAACTGTATTATTGACTCATTTAGTAGCTATGCTATTAAACGAGCAACCTAATAAGAGGATAGCAGTTGTTTTGCAGCCCAATTGGATTAAAACAGCAAAAGGTATCTTTAGAGTTTACGGAATGAATTGTAGTAACCTTACAATTGCAACTTCAACAGAACTAATTAATGCGGATGACAATTATGATGTTGTTATTGTTGATGAATCACATAAGCTTTCTAGAAAGTTCTCTAAACAAATGGCATCCTTCAACAAAGTTTATCAAGGCAGATTTGTTAATGATAGCAATCATTTAGAGTGTTTAAAAAAAATGAGTAGTCAAATTGTTTTAATGTATGACGTATTTCAAGCTATTCGACCTGCCAATATGACACGTGTTGATTTCAATGAAGCAACAACAGACTTTGAAAAGAGATACTTAAAAACACAATTTAGAATTCAAGCTCCAGCAGGAAAAATCTATACATCAGATGATTTTGTGAATGGTATAAAATATCTTTTATATAAGGATACAGGTTTATTAAACGAAACGAATTTCGATCCTGACTTTGATAGATCTGTATTCCATGATTCAGAGATTGATGCTTATTTTGGCTATTTCGAAACAGAACCTTTAAAGAATTTAATTAAATGGATAGAGGAAGACAGAAATTTTTATCAGGTACATATAAATAGAATATTAGGTGGATTAGTTGAACCTTGGAAACAAGCTCATGGTAAAGATCCTTCAATTACCCATTGGCATGAAGGTGATATAAAACGAAGATGGAATTCCACTCAGGAAAATTGGATTTATTCAGATGAGGAAGATGCTGAAGAGCAAATTGGCTCTGTTTTTGCTGTGCAAGGTATTGATTTAAATAAAGTGGGTGTTTTAGTAGGAAACGATCTTCAAGTTGACACAGAAGGGCGATTATTTGGGAATCCAAACAACTTCCATAATGTAAATGGAAAATTCTCTAAAGAAGATGAAAGCCCAGAGAATGAATATGAGTTTACTTTATTTGTATTGAATATTTATTATATTTTGATGACTAGAGGCATTGATGGGATTCGCCTAGGTTTTTGGAAAAATGATGCTTTTAAAGAATATATGAAGAAAACATTAGAAATTATATAACAATCTCTGAATACCTAATCAGAGGTGAAACAACTTAATAAAATATATATTGAGTGTGTGTTTCAATAGAAACCCGCACTTTTTATTTCGAAAATAATTTAGCTGATGGATAAAAATGGTGTGTAGTATTATTAAGAGAGATAACAAAGTTGACCAAAGAGGATTGTTATCAAAAGGTAATATATATTTGGTTAAGCGTGTTTAGTCAAACAATATTTTTGCAGCATAAAGTATAAAAAAATATTAGAATAAGGTGTTTTATATGATTGAAATTAAAGACTTAATAGACAAGGTTATTCAATTTAGGGATGATCGTGATTGGCAGCAGTTTCACAATGCTAAAGACTTAGCATTATCTTTATCGCTTGAAGCAAGTGAGTTATTGGAGCTATTTCAATGGAAAACGAGTGAGGAAGCTGTTGAACAGAATTTGGAGAAGATGAAGGATGAGCTGGCAGACATTGTAACGTATGCTCTTTTATTTGCGAACGAAACAGGTATTGATATTACTAGTGCAGTTAATGAAAAGTTGGAAAAGAATGATAAGAAGTATCCTGTTGAAAAGGCGTATGGAGTGAGCAAGAAATATACTGAGTTGTAGATAAAATTATATAGGTATATTAAAAAAATTTGATCATGTCCATTTAATATTGTTGAAGGAGACTAGTTCATGAAAAGATCATTACATTTGATTCTTAAATTTCAAAATAATTCCTTAATAGTAGATAGGAAAACTACAGATACGATTACTGAACATAAAAAAACATGTGATTTAAATGATAGATTAATATGGGGGCAAGGATCGGAAAAAGAGAAAAGTGGAGTTGCCCTAAAAAATAGGCTAAGGTTTAAAAGACAAATTGACAATAATGTTAATACATATACGTTTTTTCTGACGAATAATAGAGGAGAGAGAGAACTATATGTTGGGAAATTGACAAATATATATGACAAAGGCGAGATAAGTGCAGATAGTGATTTGATTCAATTTATTCCTAGTTATTATTCTTCCACTGTAGGTATGCAATCTGATAGTAATAACCTATTTGTAGATGTAAATACTTTTATTAAAATAGATAATAAATATTTAGATAATATAAGCCTTGAGAGTACGGGTAATAAGGTTTTGACCGTAAAAAACTTTAGTTCAATTTTCTTAGCTAACATAGAAGAAGAGTTAGAAATATTTTTAACTGAACTTTTTAAAAATCCTGAGTATAAATTTCAATATGAGATAGAGCAAGAAGAATTATCAGATGAAATTAAAGTAGATGATCAGCCTAAAGCTAAGCCTTCTAAGGTAACAGTGAATGGAACAAAATCCTACAAAAGGGATTCAAAAGTATCGAAAAAAGCAATTGTTTTGGCGAACTACTTGTGTGAGGTTGATTCAAATCATAAAGAATTTAAATCAAAAGTTACGAAGGAAAACTATGTTGAAGCACATCATTTAATCCCTATGGAGTTCCAAGGCGAGTATGATCAAAGTATTGATGTTGAGGCTAATATTATTTCTTTATGTGCTAGTTGCCATAAGAGGCTACATCATGCAGAGTATGGAGAAGTAGAGAAGATAATAGAAAATCTATACAATAATCGAATTGGAAGGCTTGATGATTGTGGAATTCAATTAACAATGGAAAAACTGTTAAGCTACTATAAATAAGAGTTTGGTCAAACATTCTTTTAAAATATAATTTAAGTTAGGGTACAATATTAACTAATGTTCTTTTGTGTCTATAATTGATGGTAGGTGGGCGTGGTAAGCGATATTGTGATAGGGTATCTCCCTATTTAAAGGTGACCTCTAACAACCACACGAAATGAAGTGGCTGACGAAACGAACATATGACTAATTAAAAATGGTCTCTCAAAAACGGTAGACCATGAGAGACCAAAATTAGTGTAATTTAGTTAGAAGAATTGCTAGCCATAATTAATTTTATTTGAAAGTTTGATTCTTAAAAATAACTCAAAACCTTGCTACGTCAAGCATTAGGAATCTTAACAGTATCAGATCACATCCTAACAGGTGAAGTAACAACTTCAGAAGAACGTCAAACNATTGTAGCGTTAGAAGCTGCTATTTAAGAATAGCAGTGTTTTCAAGGGTTTTAGAGGTTAATTCCTAATTTAATATTAAGGGCAAGCGACCAAAAAGCGACCAACTTTATAAAAGTGGTTGAAAAATGTCGCTTGCTCTTTTTTGTTCTCTGTTGTTGCGACTTTGTGTGTTCAATGGGTTGGTACATATAGGGGAAATATGATAAAACCCTGCAAGGACGCAAAAAAATATGTAAAGCGGGTGAATAGTTAGTGATGGCTCCTCTAGCTGACACAGTGGCGACGATCAAAAATGAAATTAACGAGCGACATGAATCGTTTTCTGTGAATTAAGTGAATCATTTTACTGTGGGGTGTGAATGATAAAACAGTAAATAACCGTTTATTCACTGATGCATCGAAAGGGAGTTTGAAATGGAAAAAGAGAAGATTATTGAAAGATTAAGCGATATTAGATACGAGCTAATGAAAATAGAAAATGAACTATTTGAAATTTATGGAGTTGAACCAAATAGCCCTGGTGCAACTTTATCCGATATTTCTTATCATGTTGCAAACCTTACTGAAAATATAAAAACCAATTATTAACCTTTTAGTCGAAACTGACTGTAACTAGCAAAGTGTAACGGGCTTTTAAAGGGGGTTGACGAGATTGTGAGAAGAGTTGGAAGTGCTATTTACATAGGCGATCCAATCTAAAGCATTAGGGTTCAGGTATGTAGTTGCGTCCATTATGCCTGAATTTTTCCTAGGGGGGCTAAATGAACTTTGTTTATGTATGCAAGCCTTTAACATAATTTCAAATCGATAGCCATATAAAATTAGAGACAAACAATAAAAGGATGGTTTATTGACGCATGGCTGGTTAATCGGATTTTTATCAACTTTTGTGGGAATTGGTGTAGGTGGAGTTATTGCAAGTTTTTTTAATGGTTTTAAGCGAAGTATCGGTACTATCTATGCGGTATGTACGGGACTGATCTTAGGGTTATTAAGTTTCGAAATCGTACCTGAGGCTATACAACTAGGAAATTGGAGTGTTTTTTTCTTAGGCTTCTTTGCTGGAGTTATTTTATTTAAGCTAATCCATTTGGGATTTCATAAGAACCCGATCATCTCAACAGAATCACGTAAACAACATAATTTACGAATCGGATTATTCTTAGCATTAATTATTGCTATTCACAATTTTCCTGTAGGAGTGGTTTTTGGGACGAGTGAACATTCACAATTTAGCCTAGTATTATTACAAGCGTTAATATTGCACAATATTCCTGAGGGGATGATATTATTTACACCATTATTTATTGCTGGAATAAGCTATTCTATGTTGTTTCTACTCTCTATTATCATTGCTGTTCCTGTAGCACTTGGGGCATTAATTGGGGAGATGATAGGCCAGCAAAACAATTTAATATGGGCATTCTTAATAAGTTTGACAGTAGGAACGATTTATATGGTTACGATAAAGGAAATCCTACCAGAATCAATTAGGCAATCATCCAATAGGTATAGCTTACTGATTACATTAATTGCATTCTTTTTGATGGGTGCATATCTGATTTACTATTAAGTTTGAGATAAAAGCTGCTCCAATAGTGAATTAATGTAAATGGAGTTCACATGGAGGAACGAGTGAGCATATGACTAAAGGATTTACATATATGTGGTGTATTTACCACGCAAGCCTCTAAGGTGATGGATTAGGTTTTCAAAATAGGAGAAGATTAACCTTATTGTTTTTGTGTTTTGATTATTCTGAAATTTGAAAATGTCCCGTGGATATGATAATGACGGAAAAGGACTTACATGATGAATTGATATTCAGAATCACTAGTCCTATCCATAAAGGTTATTTTAATATTTCCATTGTCTAGTTAGTTGAATCTCTAAAAAATTGCGCCCGTTTATTTACTCCTTGTAGCAATTGATAATCTATGTTTTCGTAAGCCTAAACCGATACACCATGTTACAACAATCATCAAAATTAAAATGATGATAAATTGACTATTTGGAAAGTTATCTTTCAGAGTAGATTTGATTAAGCCCGCACTTCCAAAATAAAAAAGTAATAAAGTACCTACGCCAAATAACATATAAATCAAAGCATCTTTTAAGTTCACACACAGCCCTCCAATCAATTATTATCATAGATGAAGGCGTGAATATTTGTTAAAAATCAACAATCGCCTTCGTTAATTATTTTGCTTTTTATATTTTTTATTTGTAGAAATAAATAATGCAGTAGCTACTATAAAAATACCTGTACATAACCACATTGTAATGCCATTCCATTCACCATCAAAAATTGTTATATTGCTTAAAATCACAAAATGCATGAGACAAATTGAAATATAGAGTCCTCGCATAGTAATCCTCCCTTATATCATTTTTGTAACGCACTGAAAAGTATACAGTTATTTTTTCCGAACGAAAAATCCAATTGAAAATGGTATGAACATTAATATATATGCACTAAATATCATCATTGTGCCGCTATATACAAACGGTAATAACTTCGCTGCCCCATAAATAAATGGGAGCATATAGTTTTGTGAGAATCCTGCAATATTTATATTCCTCGAAACATCATCTAATAAAATAAATTGCCAAATGAATAGAGTAAATGAAATCAGCCATAAAGAATTTCCTATCAAAAAACTTTTCCATTTCGATATATTCCAATTTGAAAAGCGTATACCAACAAAATACCAAAAAACAAGGAATACTAATTGCATAATGAAGGGATATAAAGGTAATATCATAGCATTTATCAAATATCCATATAAAAACGGCACTAATATTAACAGTAGATCAACAATATAATATTTGAGTTGCTTCATACTTAATGTTGCCTCCTAGCTTATCTTAATTGACTAGAAATCCATAATTTAAATGAAATTGTAACATAGTATGATATTAGTTGGTAGATAGATGGAAAAATTGTAATCAGGAGGTGTTTTCCAATTTGCTTCGAGCAACGAACTTCCACATATATAGTGCCCCGATAGCCCATATTCGCAAGATTATAAAGAAAGGTATGCTGAAATTACGGTAGCGCATTGAGAATTTGTTGGGGAATTTATAGATTTACTTTTTGAAAGTAATGATATAATTACCATTATATGTGAGAATGAATATAAAACAATTAACATTTAATGATTTGCAAAGTTACTTGGCGGTCTAGTTCAATATTTTTGCTTGAAAAATTACAGGAAGAGGTAATTTTAATGAAACATATTTATGCTTTTGAAAATAAAGATGATTTCGATAGATTTCAGGATATAATTGAAAGATTTACTCAAAAGTTACTGAAGTTTCAAAACGAATTAGAACAAAATTATGCTTTGAAGGATGTACCAAAAGGGATCGTTTGGACTTCAGAACAATTAGCAACAAATATATTTTCCCAAATAGCTATACCTGCATTTACAAGAAAAGATATTATCTATATTTCCCCCGATTTAACAAGTTGGAGGAAGCTATTCATTAGTCAATTAGAAGGACAAGAAAATAATTACCCAAATATAAAAGCGTTTTATGAAAATATGTCGGAAAACCATATATTTACTATAGTTGGACACGAATTAACCCATCACTCAGATTTATTTATTGATGAGTTTGATGATGAGAGGGAAGACAGCATTTGGTTTGAAGAAGGAATGTGTGAGTATTTACCAAGGAAAATTTTATTAAGTGAAGTTGAATTTAACGAAATAACAAAAATAGAGTCGGAAATGGTAGAAATATTTAAAGGTAAATATGGTAATCATTCCTTAGATGATTTTGGAACGTCCAGTTATCATGGGAGTTTAACAAGTATAATGTTTGATTATTGGCGTAGTTTTCTCGCTGTAAAGTATTTAGTAGAGGAACGTGCAAATCATGATGTAAAGATGGTTTTTGATCAATATCATAAATGGGATAAGGAAGGTAGAAAAGTACCGTTAACAAACCATTTCAAACTAGATTCCTTGTTCAACTAACGAGGATTTTAGTGAGTTTTCATAACGAGTGAGGCATTTAATGAAAATTATAAAACTATCTTTTCTTTTACTATTCATCGGTTTAATTTTAGGTTCTCATGCGACACCTGCAATGGCTATTCGCTGGCATGTCTTTTTTATGGGGTATCCAATTGAGGCAATTAAAGCTGATATTGTAGAGTTTGACTATTTAAATAATGATCAAGATGAAAATTCGCAAGGTTTTAAAATGATCAATCCGCCAATCGAACGCGCAACTCAAGGCGAATTAGATACGTATTTAGTTTCGAAAAAATGGCTATTTTACTTTGCTAAATTTGAAAAAGATATATGATGTAAAAGATTTTCAAATTCACATGTATCCATAATCCAAGCGCTATTGCCATGCTTAAATTCGAATTATTTTGAAAACCTCAAAAAGCGCAAACCCCAGTTAACTCAAGGGTTTGCGCTTTTTGGCTTATCTATTTAAACATATTGATTGTCGTAATGATAATCGGCATACCGAATACGTCGATTAAGAAAGCGCCTACAATGGGTACAATTAGGAATGCTTTACGTGATGGACCATATTTAGCAACGACTGCTGACATATTGGCCATTGCGTTTGGTGTGGCTCCTAGTCCATGCCCAAGGAAACCTGATACCATTATTGCTGCATCGAAGTTTTTGCCAAGTACGCGGAAAAGAACGAACACAGCAAAGAATACGATGAAGAATACTTGTACGAAAACGATTACAAATAGCGGTAAAGCTAAGTCTGCAACTTCCCATAATTTAATACTCATTAAGGCCATTGATAAGAAGATACCTAATGAAATATCACCAATTAAATTGATTTCTTTCATGTTGATGATATCAGGGTTGAAGCGGTCAACGATGTTACGAACAATCACAGCTACGAACATTGCGCCTACATACGCTGGCAATACGAAGCCTGTTAGTGATGAGAACCAATCGCCAAGATACGTTCCTATAGCCATACTGAAGGTGATTAAGAAAACTTGTAACATAAATGATTTTTCAGTTACTGGATGTTCTGCTTTTTCAACATATACTTCAGTTTCATCAGATGAAGGTTTTAGATCATATTTGCGAATTAAGTATTGAACTACTGGACCCCCAACAAGTGCCCCAGCGATTAAACCACAAGTCGCTGCAGCCATACCGATTGAGATAGCTGAAGGTACGCCTAAAGCTTCGATCGTTTGCCCATAAGCAGCAGCAGATCCATGTCCACCTTCCATTGACACAGCTCCTGCCATCACGCCGATTAATGGATCAAGTCCCATAACCTTTGCTAATGAAACGCCAATTACGTTTTGCATTAAGGCTAAAAATCCACAAGCGATCCAATAAATAATAAGCAGTTTCCCGCCCAGTTTAACAAGCTTAAAACTTGCACCAAGCCCAATTGTCGTGAAGAATGTAATCATGAAAATGGATTGAAGTGAAGTATCTAACGTAATTTCAATAATGTCGAAGCTTTTTAATAGTGTTGCGATAATCGCAAATAATAAGCCCCCAACTACAGGTGCTGGAATACAAAATCGATTTAAGAAAGGAATCCTATTTACTAAAAAAGTACCAATTAAAAATAATGTTACGGCTAAGCATAGTGTTGTAATTTGATCGAATGTCATAAATTTCCTCCTCTGTCTAATCGCTGCTGTTCATAATGACTTCGTTGATAAAATAAGCGCCTAATTTTACTGTTTGATTATTAATATCTAGTAAAGGATTAACCTCACAAATACTAAAGCTAACTGTGTTTTTATGCGCGGCCATTTGACGTAAAATTGCCCGAACTTTTAAAGCGGATAAGCCAAATGGGGATGGTGCACTAACACCAGGTGCTTCAGCAGCATTAAGAACATCCATACAGAGCGTAACGAGCAATACATCGTGTGCATCCATAAATTCGTTTAATGCTGTAGGAAATGTTGTAGAATCCAATTCTTCATCTAAAAAGTAGCGTACATTGTATGTATCAGCTGTGTTAAATAAGGCAGTTGTGTTGCCATATTTTTGAATGCCGCATACGAAATAATGGGTATTTGGATCCTCATCTAAAATTTGCTTAAACATGGTTCCTGATGAGGTTTGTGCTTCATAAGAACGCATATCAAAGTGAGCATCAATATTAAGGAGGCCAATGGAAGCGTTAGGACCAACTGCTTTACGCACTCCTAAGTATTGCCCATAAAGCGTTTCATGTCCACCCCCAAGTACGATTGCTTTGCCATAAGTTAAAATAGTAGAAATTTGATTTCCTAATTCTTGTTGGGCACGTTCTAATTCATTGCCTTCACAAACGATATCGCCAAAATCGATTAAACGATTTTTGTGGGACGGTTTTCGCCAAGGAATAGAGGCAAGTTGCTTTCGTAAGGCAAGTGGCGCGTCCTTTGCCCCAACATTGCCGTTATTTCGGCGCACACCTTCATCACATGAAAATCCGATTAATCCAATGGCTCCTTTAATTGGTTCAGATGCGATTTGAACAATTTGATGATAACGAAAGTATGTATCGTCCGTATCATGATCGATACGTCCTTGCCAAACAGTTGAATCCGCTTTTTTATACATAATGACCTCTCCTTTTTTAATGAACATTATATTAATATTATATTTCTTTGTATTTATAATAACAAATATTAATTTTTTATCTTATAATAGCATTAAACTATAAATGAGGTGGCAATATGGACTTAAAGAAGATGTATTATTTTGCTGCGATTGTCAAATATCAAAGCTTTTCAAGGGCTGCCAACGCTTTGCATATTTCACAACCTTCATTAAGTAATGCAATCAAAACGCTTGAAAAGGAAATCGGTGCATTACTAATTGAACGTACTACAAAACAATTTCAATTAACGGAATTAGGGAAACAATTTTATGAGCGTTCCATCCGTTTAATTGCTCAATTTGAAGTAATGGAAACCGAATTAAAGGAGTTTGCAGAAGGGGAGCATATCGAAATAAAATTAGGTATGATTGAATCCGCGAATTACTGGTTTTCGCAGGTAATGATTGCCTACCAACAACAATACCCACACAATAAAATTACACTGATGGATACACTGTATAACCAAACGGTACGCGAGGCATTGTTGCGTCTAAACGTGCATGGGGTTATTACAAACCAACATATTATTGATCATGAAATTAAAAGTGAATTATTGTATAACGAGCCGTATGTCATCTTAACTAGAAAAGAGCATCCATTTGCATCACAGGAAATCATAAAGCTTGCCGATTTTGCGAAAGAAACGTTAATCATCGGGATGCCTGAATTTCAAACGAGTGCACAAATATTAAAAGCTTTTGAACAGGAAAATGTGACACCGCATATCCAATATAAAATAGAGCGATTTGAAATGATCAAAATATTAGTAGAAGAAGGGCTAGGGATTGCGATTTTACCTCAGCATTATGTAGCCCAGCCTTTGCCAAAATCCTTAATGACACACCAAGTGCAAAGTGAGTTTTTAAATCGTAACGTCTACTTATGCACGATGAAAGATCGTACATTCCCAGAAAGTATCGTAAAGTTATTTGAGCTGATCAAAATGCATTGAGTAGAGTGGAAATGAGAACCGTTTTCTGCCTAAAAAAAAACCCTTTTCACATATGGAAAAGGGGGCGCTGCACTAGCTTTCTTAATCTTGATCTGGGAGAATGCGGTCTTCCGTTTCTATATCAAAGAAATGGGCTTTGTTCATATTCAATGCCAATGTCAGAACTTCACCTGGTTTCGCATCAGTGGAAGCATCGACACGGGAAATAAATGTTTGTTCCTCGATTTGGGCGTAAAGAATGGTTTCAGCGCCGAGTAATTCCGCTACTTCTATTGTTACATCGACTTTGGAACTTTGAGAAGCTTCAATAGAAGTAAGGTCAGTATGGAAATCTTCCGGACGAATGCCCATCGTAATTTCTTTGTTTACATAGCCTTGCGCACGTAAATAGGTCATTTTTTGTTCTGGGATGGAAAGTGAAACATTGCCAATCGTCATTTTTCCATCTAATAGCGTACCTGTGAAAAAGTTCATGGCAGGTGAACCGATAAAGCCGCCGACAAAAACATTTTTCGGTTTCTCGTACACTTCTTTTGGTGTCCCAACTTGTTGAATAATTCCGTCCTTCATTACAACAAGTCTCGTTGCCATTGTCATTGCTTCTGTTTGGTCATGCGTTACATAGATCGTTGTAGTTTGTAAGCGTTGATGCAGTTTCGTGATCTCCGCACGCATATGAACACGAAGCTTGGCATCTAAATTTGATAGTGGCTCATCCATTAAGAAAACTCGTGCATCACGAACGATGGCACGACCTAATGCAACACGCTGACGTTGACCACCTGATAGAGCTTTTGGTTTACGATTCAAATAGGGTTCCAAATCCAAAATTTTAGCAGCTTCCTTTACACGACGGTCAATTTCATCTTTTGGAAGTTTTCGTAATTTCAAGCCAAACGCCATATTTTCATACACACTCATATGTGGATAAAGGGCATAGTTTTGGAAAACCATCGCGATATCACGGTCTTTAGGCGCAACGTCATTCATCCGCTTGCCATCGATTAACAATTCACCTTTTGAAATTTCCTCCAACCCAGCTACCATACGCAGTGTTGTTGATTTTCCACAACCTGAAGGACCAACGAAAACGATAAACTCTTTATCTTTAATCTCAAGGTTAAAATCCTTTACCGCAGTTACATCTTTATCATAAATTTTAAAAATATGTTCTAATTTTAATTCAGCCATTAATCATATCCCCCTTAAAAATGAAAGCGTTTTACATAGTGTAGTAGAAAGTAACAGGAAATGTAAATGTTCAATTTGCACAAAATATCCACCTTGTTTATAGGGCACTTTGTACAATAATGCTCACATAAGTTCAAAACCTCTGAATTACGGCAAAGAAATTATTCAATTCTCTTCGTCATTAATGGAATCGCAAGCGCTAAAAATGCTGCATTGGAGAACTCTCGGCAGTCAATACCTGTTTTATTAATGAATTTATCAAATCGGTATTGCAAGCTATTCCGATGGATATGCAACCTTTTAGCGGCTAAAGAAGCGTTCAAATTATATTGCAAAAACACTTTTAACGTATGGAGCATTTCCTCGTCTTGAAGACTTTCTATTAAATAATAGGACAGTAGTTTTTGATCGATTAAATGTGTTGATGTAATGAGAAGTTTAGGAAAGGCTTCATAAAATAGTACTGTTTTTTCTTGTTCAATATATGGAAGAAGCTCTTGAAAGCATTGTTTTTCCATACTAAATTTCTCTTTTAACAACATATCCACTTTATGTAATTGTCCGATAAAACTATATATCACAACAAGAAAATCACTCGTCAATGTGTCGCTTAACTGGATAAATTCCTCTTTATCAAAAATACTTTGCGGTTTTTCCTCAATAATAATCCCGTACATATTGTTAATCCATAGAACGATCGGTTGCTGAAAAGCCCCTTTAATAGCTTCTTCAAAGTTAATCGGGTCAGCAATTGGTTGTTTCGATTGAAAATAAAAAAAACGAATCGATTCGACATCTTCCGAAAAAGGGAAGTCGTTTGAATGACTAAATAAAAATTGTTGCCATTTCAACTGAACAATCGTGTTTTTTGAATTCGTTTCTGTGTCCTCAATTAAAATAAATAATGTTCGTAAAAGGTTTAGCTCGACCTCAGTAATCGCTGTTTTTAATAGGCCAAAAGTTTGCCCATCTTCTGTTTGGAACCAATAGTTCTCAGTGTCTTCTGGAATGAAATCAGTCGTAAAAGCCATGTGGAAATAGTCTGCTAGTTTCTTTATCATATGCGCTCCTTCTTTCATGGAATTACTCACCGTACTTTTTATAAATTTGCTTGAAAAGGAGAACTTTGTCAATGGAAAGAGAAGGGTAGAATTTGTTTTGAAAATAATTTCCTAAAATTAAAAATATTTAGAAAATTATTTACATATTTTAAAGTCTAGTATATGATTACTTGTAAGCGTTAACAAGGAAAAAATGGAAGGGAGCGTTATAACCTCAAAGAAATAGTTTGTTACTACATTAATTTTAGGTGGGATTAGAGTGAACTTAGAAAAATTTAAAGGAATATTTCCTGCTTTTTATGCTTGTTATGATGATGTAGGAGAAGTTTCAGAAAATCGAACGAAAGAATTATGCGACTACTTGTACAATAAAGGGGTTAATGGACTTTACGTTGGTGGTAGTTCAGGAGAATGCATTTATCAAAACCTCGAAGAAAGAAAAGCAACTTTAAAATATGTTGCTGAAAGTTTAAGAGGGAAATGCACGTTAATCGCACATGTTGGCGCACCATCTACTAGAGACAGTGTGATTCTAGCACAATATGCAAATGAATTAGGATATGATGCGCTATCTGCAATTCCACCAATCTACTTCAAATTACCTGAAAGTTCAATCTATAAGTATTGGTCTGAAATTATGGATGCAACCGACTTGCCATTTATTATTTACAACATTCCGCAAACGACGGGATATAGCCTTTCACTGCCATTATTTAGAAAATTAATAGAGAATAAAAAGGTAATTGGCGTCAAAAATTCCTCAATGCCTGTAATGGATATTGAAAGATTCAAGGCGGTTGAAGAAAATGTAATCGTCTTTAACGGACCTGATGAACAATATGTTGCGGGAAGATTAATTGGTGCGGATAGTGGCATAGGTGGAACATATGGAGTGATGCCAGAACTTTTCTTAATGGCTGAAAAGTTTGTCTCGACAGGAAACTTTAATGATGCGAGAAAAATACAAAAGGATATTAATGACATTATTATCGCGTTATGTTCCTTAAATGGTTCGATGTATTCGGCTATTAAAGAAGTTTTAAAGTTAAGTGGAGTAAATATCGGAAGTGTTCGAGGGCCACTAGAGCCAGTAACCGGGGAAGACTTGATTAAAATTAATGATATTAAACAGATGATTGATCAAGCGATATCTTCTTATGTAAAGGTAACCAAATGAAAAGAAGAATCGTATGTTTTGGAGATTCCAATACATGGGGATTTAATGCAAGAACGAATGAAAGATTTCCAGAAGGGGTTAGGTGGACAAGCCGATTAGCTGAAATGTTAGGGGATGCGTTTCAAGTTATTGAGGAAGGATTATCAGGGAGAACAAGTGTAATCGATGATCCATTATTTGAAGGGTTAAATGGTTATGATTACATCCATCCGTGCTTAATGAGCCATGCACCTTTAGAGCTTGTCATTATTATGCTTGGTACAAATGATACGAAAGAAAGGTTTCATTTAACTTCTTATAATATCGCACAAGGAATTGCTAGACTTTCACAAAAGGCAAAAACTACTCCGGCAGCTTCAAAGGGAGGCTTTCCAAAAGTGTTAGTTATTGCGCCTCCTCCTATTGAAAAAGAATACTACGAAACAGAAGTAGGACCTTCAATGGGAAGGGATTGTCATCTTAAATCAGAGGAAATGCCAAAGTATTTAAAAGAATTATTGGCTACTCAACATACAGAATTTCTAGATACAAAGGGACTCGTACCAATGAATAACATTGATTTTATGCATCTTGATGAAGAAGGGCATAAGCTATTATCACATCTAGTATTTCATAGAATCAAAAATATTTTATCAGATTAATTGGATGAATAAGGGGGAAATGTTCATGTTTAAAAAGCGTTTTTTGACAATGGGGTTAGCAACTGGTCTTGTACTATCAGCTTTAGCAGGTTGTGCAGAAAAAGAGTCGGGTAATTCGGATGTGGATTCTGATTCAGGTAAAGAAGTGGAACTTAGAGTTTGGTTAACACCGCAGTGGAAGGGTGTTTTAGACGGTTCTGAAGAGGGAGCCGACTACGATAGCTTCTTCAAACATGCAGCTGAACGATTTGAAAAAGAATATAAGGATCACAATGTAAACGTCAATGTTGAAGTTGTTGCAGGTGATCAAAGGGACGAGCTATTAAATGTAAATCTGAATGGTGGGACGCCTCCAGATGTGTTCTTTGAAAGTGTATTCGCTATGGGAGATTATGCTCACCGAGGCGCTTTAGTTCCGATAAATGATATCGTGGACGATGCAGCAAAAAATGATATCGCTCAAAACTACTGGGATAATGTGACATTCGGTGATGATGTTTACTTCTACCCATTCTCACAAAACCCAGGAACTTTTGCTTATAACGCGGAAATGTTCGAAGCGGCAGGACTTGAGAAGTACATTGGTGGAGAAGAAGAAATTAAGACTTGGACTCTAGCTGAGTATGAGGAAATCCTTAAAGCATTAAAAGAAAACCTACCTAAGGAAAAATATTCAAATGCATACCCAATGGGCTTATTCGCTCTAAATAATCAAGGGGATACGTGGAATCTTGCTTATTTAAGAATGTTTGGGAATCAATTCTTTGATAAAGATGGTCAGCTAGTGATTAATGATGAAAATGGTGCGAAGGCGGCAAGCTGGATGAAGAAAATTTACGACGCTGGCTATACAAACCCTGGTGCAGAATCAGTTTCTTCAAATGATGTAAACGCGATGTTCCAAAATCAACAGTTAGCAATTAGCTTTACAAATGCGATTTTATTCAATAACGCTAAGGCTGATATGGAAAGTGGAAAAGCACCTAAATTTGATATTAGACTGGCGAACATCCCATCTGAAAGTGGCGATCCATTATCATTCACTTATGTGACAGGAGCAGCTGTTTTTGATACAAAAGACGAAACGAGAATTCAAGTTAGTAAGGATTTCGTGAAATTTATGTCAACAGATCCAGAACTTGTGAAGGCTTCTAAAAATGGTGTGCCAGTAAGAAATTCTGTTGTGGAAGAATTTAGTGCAGAAAATCCTTTCTTCGCAGCATATGCTGCAAACGCGCCATACGTGTTTAACTTTACTGGAAATGTACCAGGATACAGCCAATTAAGACAAGTTCTATATCCAGAACTACAAGCTTTATATACAGGTGCAAAAACAGCCGAAGAAACAGTGGAAGGCTATCAAACAAAAGGCAATCAAGTAATTGAAGAAGCAAAAGCAAACTCAGTAATTTATAAATAAACTTCTTAAAGTATATAACTTTACATCAATTTAAGCCCCTTTATTGGGGCTTAAATTGTAGAAAGGTAAATGATGCGCATGAAAATCATCAAAGAGTCTAATAAAGAAAATCTCACGGGCTATTTATTTGTCGCACCTCAAATTTTACTTTTTTTAATCTTCCTAGTTTATCCGATTATAGAAGGAATTCGATTAAGTTTATTCCAAATTAACTATCAAGATGAAGTATTTGTTGGATTGGACAATTACCGAAAACTATTTAGTGATCCTGTCTTCATTCAATCGACGATTAACACAGTCATTTTTGTTGTATTTATTGTCGCATTAACTGTTGTTTTCGCCATGTTTGTATCTGCAGCAGTGTTTGATAAAAATGCGAAATATGTGTCATTTATAAGAGGGGCATACTATATCCCTGTCATGGTTTCGATGGTCGTAATGAGTATGATTTGGAGCTTTTTACTAAACCCTGCAAATGGACTCATTCCTTTTGTAGCAAGGGAATTGGAAGTTGTATCCGTGAATTTTTTAGGTGATACAAGGTTAGTATTACCTGTCATTATTTTCGTAACTTTCGCGACGAATGTAGGGCAAGCAATCATCTTGTACATAGCATCTATGATTGGCGTCCCAAAGGAGCTTTTTGAAGCGGCGGAAGTAGATGGGGCAAGTCGAATGAAAGTAATCTTTAAGATTATCATTCCAATGGTCAAGCCAACTACCCTTTACATTATTATTATGAACATTATTGCCGTACTTAAGATATTCGTTGTCATCCAGCTATTAACGGGTGGAGGGCCAAATAATGCCTCAACAACGCTCATGTATTACTTATACAATAATGCATTCAAATATAATCAGCTTGGTATTGCTTCGGCAGTCGGTGTCATTATGTTCTTAATTACATTAGTTCTATCGATTCCACAGCTTAGAGCCATGTTTAAGAAGGATTAGGGGTGATCAAACATGTTTAAAAAGAAAGCTAAGAAAAGAGAAAAAATTGATATCGTATTCAATATTATTGTCATATTTTTTGCTATTCTAAGTTTGTTTCCGCTTTACTGGCTTGTAACAAGCTCTTTTAAGAATAGCGCGGATGTTGTTAAAATGCCGCCAGATTGGTTCCCAAAGACCTTTACTTGGAGCAATTATGCGGATGTTTTTAGCAATCAGCCTGCTTTTACATGGGCGTACAATAGTTTAGTTGTCGCTTTAGTTTCTACGTTTGCCTTAATCATCGTCAGTGCCCTAGCAGCCTATGCCTTTTCAAAGCTAAAATTTAAGGGGAAAAATATTCTTTTCATTATTTTTATTTCAAGTTTAATGATTCCAAAAGAAGTGATGATTGTTCCTTTGTTTCGAATTATTCAAGACTTCGGTATGGTCAATACGTTAAGTGGAATGATTTTCCCTAACGTCGCAACAGCTTTTGGGGTATTTTTACTAAAAGGATTTTTTGATACAATTCCTGATTCTTTAAGGGAAGCGGCAAAAATCGATGGGGCGAGTGAGTTTAAAATTTTTTATAAAATCATGTTACCTTTAGCAAAACCAGGGATTGGTGCATTATTTATTCTTAACTTTGTTCAAGTGTGGAATGACTATTTATGGCAGCTTGTAGTCGGACAATCTAAAGATTCAAAAACGCTCATGGTAGGAATAGCAACATTGATGCAAGATTTAAATCCAAACTTTGCTTATAAAATGGCCGGAGCAACAGTTGCAGCCATTCCTATGTTACTAATATTTATTTTCTTCCAGAAGTATTTTACAAAAGGAATTACGCTTGGATCGGATAAGTAATATTTTTTACGTGGAGATGTATGTATATGAATAAAAAACAGGAAATTTTTAGTCGCATTCATGGCAAATTAATCGTTTCATGTCAGGCACTTCCTGAAGAACCCCTTCATAGCTCTTTTATTATGAGTAAAATGGCTTATGCCGCAATGCTTGGAGGGGCAAAGGGGATTCGAGCAAATAGTGTGGAAGATATTAAAGAAATGAAAAAGGTCGTTGAACTGCCTATCATTGGAATTATAAAGCAGGTGTATGAAGGGTCGGATGTATTTATAACACCGACTAATAAAGAGATTGAACTTCTTTATCATGAAGGTGTAGATATTATTGCACTGGATGCGACGAAAAGAATTCGACCGGATGGCAAGACAATCAGTGAAGTATTCCCTGAAATTAGAGAAACGTATAAAGAGCAACTATTTATGGCAGATTGCTCGACTTATGAAGAAGCGAAAGAGGCCTATGAACTAGGATTTGATTGCTTAGGTACAACATTAAGCGGTTATACAGAATACACAAAGCATCAGTCATTACCCGATATTCAGTTAATGGAAAGATTAGTTCAGGATTTCCCGATTCCGGTCATTGCGGAGGGGGGAATTTGGACGCCTGAGGAACTGAAACGCGTGTTCGAAGTAGGCGTTCATACAGCAGTCGTAGGGACAGCAATTACGAGACCAATGGAAATTACAAAGCGATTTATTTCTGCAATGAAAGATGAATGAATAGGAAAAATATTTTACCGAATAATTCCTTTATTAAAAGGGATTATTCTGCATGAAAAGATAGATGTAGAGGGTGATTAAAATGAAAATATTGGCAGCCGATATTGGTGGAACATCTATAAAAGTTGGCATCTCAAATAAAGAGGGCAAGATTGAGCTATTTAAAGAGTTCGACACAGAAAGTAAAAAAGGTGGAAAATATTTAGTTGAGAAACTAATTAAGATAATAAGCGAATACGAGGACTTTGATGCAATTGGTATAAGCACTGCTGGGCAAGTAGATAGTATAGAAGGTTCGATCATTTATGCGAATGACAATATTCCTAACTATACCGGTACACAATTAAAGAAGATTTTAGAAAATCAATTTAACGTTCCTGTAAAAGTTGAAAATGATGTATACGCAGCCGCTTTAGGAGAACAAAATTTCGGAGTTGCAAAGGAGTTTAATGATTTTCTTTGTTTAACTTATGGTACAGGTATTGGTGGTGCCATTGTAATGAATTCAAAACTATATAAAGGACATAACGGTCTGGCGGCAGTATTTGGACATATCATTACGCACCCTTTTGGAAATAAGTGTAATTGTTCTAAGGCTGGTTGCTATGAAACATACGCTTCGACAACCGCTTTAATCAAGAAGGCAAAGGAAATACACTCCGATTTAATAAATGGTCGCGTGATTTTTGAAAGATTAACTGAGGGAGATAAAAGCCTCGAAATCGTTCTTAACGACTGGGTGGAAGAAGTAGCGGTAGGTCTCACTTCCCTTGTTCACATTTTTAACCCTCCAGCAATTATTATTGGTGGTGGCGTGATGGAGCAGGAAAGTGTGGTCAATATGGTATCAAGTAAAGTTCGAGAGTTAACGATGGAGTGCTTCTCAGATGTGAAAATTATGAAAGCCTCCCTTGGAAATAAAGCGGGTCTTCTTGGTGCAGTGTCTCTACATTTAAAATGAAAATAAAGGAGTTCCCACATGGCAAACCAAGATCTATTTTCACTTATTCATTCAAGGTACAATTCATTTACGAACACAGAAAAAAAAGTAGCTGACTATATTCTTGAAAATATTAAAGAGGTTATTTATATGTCAATCACGGATTTGGCAGATGCATGTAACGTAGGGGAATCCAGTGTTTTTAGATTTTGCAAAACGATGGATTTAAAAGGATACCAAGAATTTAAAATTGTATTAGCTCATAGTATTTCCCTTGATGACGAAACCCCACAACTTTCCAGCACCATTACAATGCAGGATACAATTGGAGAACTAGCATCTAAAGTGCTCTCTTCAAATATCAATGCAATGACAGAGACGTATAACTTAATGACAGAAAATGATATTTCCGATGCGGTTGAAAGTATGGTCCAAGCGGAAAGAATTCATTTTTTTGGGGTAGGTTCCTCCTTAATGACCGCAATGGAAGCGAAAAATAAGTTTATGAGGATTACGAATAAAACGGAATGCTCCATCGATTCACATCTTCAAGTGATGTCTGCGGCTTTAATGACAGAAAAAGATGTAGCTGTCCTCATTTCCTATTCGGGTTCAACAAAAGATACGATTGAAGTGGCAAAAGTAGCAAAAGAACGCGGCGCAAAAATTATTTCTATTACTAGATTCGCAAAATCTCCTTTGACCAGTTACTCGGATATTACATTACTTTGCGGTGCGAATGAAGGCCCGCTTCAAGGTGGGAGTTTAACTGCAAAGATCGCACAACTGTATCTTTTAGATTTACTCTACTTTGAATATTTTAAAAGAACGAATCAGGAAGCAGTTCACAACAAAGAACGAACTGCAAATGCGGTTATTGAAAAGATGCTGTAAAGTGGAAACCTATGAATTTAGTTATTTAAACTGTTACGGGAAGTCATGTCCTTTTTGGCTGCTCGTAATAGTTTTTATATACAAAATATGACTTAGAAAGCTGCTTTTTTTTAACCTGTTTTATCTGAATATTCAAAAC
Organism: Solibacillus cecembensis; assembly: GCF_001439635.1. Classification (GTDB taxonomy): domain Bacteria; phylum Bacillota; class Bacilli; order Bacillales_A; family Planococcaceae; genus Solibacillus; species Solibacillus cecembensis. Next base: position 140,713 of record NZ_LMBZ01000007.1, read on the forward strand.
TATAAATTTGGATGATAGCATGGTGTAATCAAGCGACCGGGTGATATTTTGAAATAAAAAATGAGGAGGAAATACTTTGAAAAAAGGATTATTCGTAACGGCAATTGCATCCATGTTGATTTTGAGTGGGAATGTTGGTGGGAAAGCGAGTGCAGCTGATGGTGAAAAATCGGTAGAAAGAATCGTTTGGGAACATGCAGGAGCGTTAGAGGCACAAAAGGGATTTGATAAAAATATTGGAACAGCAGGTGTGTTAGCAGGGGCTTATAAAGATTATGTCATCGTTGGTGGAGGGGCTAATTTCCCTTATGAATCCGTTTTAAATGGGGGAGCAAAGAAACATTATTCCGATATCTATGTATTAAAAAAGAGTAGTAATCAATTAAAAATGGTCGAGCATACGAATCTTACTCATGAAATTGGCTATGGATCTTCCGTAACAACAGATGCAGGGGTTTATTATATTGGAGGTAGCCCTGAAAAAGAATACGCAGATGATATTACGTTGCTAACAGTGGACAAAAAAAATAAACTAAACGTTAAAAAAGTAGGCGATTTACCATTCACGATTAGTGATGGGGTTGCGGCTGAAAACGATGGGAAATTGTACATTGGACTTGGCAAGCAAAATGGAAAAGAGAGCAATAAATTATATGAATATGATTTAAAAACTTCAAAAACGCGTGAATTAGCAACAATACCGGGCGAAATGGTGCGCAATCAAAGTGTGGCGCAAATATTAAATGGACACTTGTACGTATTTAGTGGTGGAGGCTCCATCGCTTATACAGATGGTTATAAATACAATATCGAAAAAAATACATGGTCAAAAGTCTCATCAGTAAAAGTGGGTAAAAAAGAAATTTCTTTATTAGGTGCAAACTCAGTCAAATTAAATAAAGACGAAATGATGGTAATTGGCGGATTTAATAAAGAAGTATATGATCATGCCGTAAAAAATTTAGGCACATTACAAGGCGATGACTTATTAGCTTTCAGAACAACTTACTTTAATACGGACCCTGTTGATTTTAACTGGAATAAAGATATTTTAATTTATAATGCGAAAAAGGATACTTGGAGATCAGTAGGAAAAATTCCATTTGATGCGCCTTGTGGAGAAGGGCTAGTTTTAATGAAAGATACGATTTATTCGATTAATGGCGAAACGAAGCCAGGGGTAAGAACGAATGCTATTTATTCAGGAACAATCCTTTCTAATTAACAATTACGGCCAACGTATATAAAAAAATAGGCATCTCCATCCATTTCACGAAGGAGATTACTATAGTGGAATAATAATTGTTTTTTTAAATAATATTTACCAAGGTGAATTTAACTGAATGAAATGTTATAATATTTGAAAAAAGGAAAAAGTGATAGCATGTCTTTTTTATTTATTTTCGTGATATTCGTTATTCTCATTATGGTATTTTTGTTATTTGTAAACAGTGAAAACTCAAGCGATTTAAGATTTCTTATACAAATAGAACATTTAAACGAATTGATAAGGATATTATAAACCCAATCAATCGTATGAGTTCTATGTGTGTGTTGAAAAATCAAGAAAACCCCAATCAATCAAATATTTCTAGTCCCATAAGTTCATTACTTATTCAGGCTATAAAATTAAACCAAGTTACGATTGAAGAATTTGAAGAAATAATTCGTGATGTTTCAAGGTATCAAAAAGAATATGATAAAATCGGGACATCCATACTACAAGAAGTTGACAGACAAGAGTTAAGAAGAATTTTTGGGATTAAGTTGATTGAATTCGTAAATGCATTAATCGATAATTTAGAAACAAAAATAAAAGTAAATACATCTATTGAAATAGAAAGAATAAAAAAGCAAATAGAGGAAATGTAACACTAATATGATACCTGTAGTTAGGACACTTGAAAAAGAGTGTGCTAATTACAGGTATTTTTTTATATACAAGACTTTCAAGAAAAATGGCGGACTAGAGACGATAAGGCGTAACGAGGCACTTTTTACACAAGCGTGTTTGATCTAAACTACAGATTGCTGAAAATTGATCATTCATCATTCATAAATTGGATAAAATCATCTTTATAAAAAGCATTGAGGACACATGGTTGTTTTTCCTTGTTTTCTAAAAATTTATGTTCCTGAGGAAACTCATTTTCAACGTTCAATCGAATAAAGGGCAATTTTTGTTGGGCCTTTTGAGAACGAATATTGATATTTCTTGCGCCTGCAAACACGACATCTAATTGGAGTTCTTCAAATGCTATTTTTAACATGTCTATTTTAGAAAGTAAATTGTATCCTTGTCCCCAATATTCATAGCCAATCCAACTACCGATATGACAACTATTCTTTGCTCGATCGATGAACATTAAAGAGGAAACACCAATTAATTTTCCTTCCTCATTTAAAATGAGACGTGAAACGGTTTTACCATTCTTTTCATCTTCTAACATACGGTAATTAAATTCTTTTGTATCCTCAATCGTTTGCGTAGGTAACCCAAGTGCATTTTTTACTTCTGGTGCTTGTGATAAGCGATGAATATCATATGCAAATTGATTATCATGCTGGATTAATTTGATTATTTTCATAAAACTTTTCTCCTATCTAATTCACTACTAACCGAAAAAACTTAATTAAGGAATTATATCATAATAATACGAAGGTCGTTACGGCAACAAGTAAGATTGACGATTTCCCTTCATGAAAAGAGAATCTCTAGAAGGTACCTATAAATAGTTGTCCGTTGTGTCTAGCCTTAAAAGTGGATGAATACCCCCCAATAAAAAGATATGTGTTACCTTCAGTTTTTAGACAAACCCGCGGCCTATCAAAAAAATCCGATGTTTATAGTCCAAACGAAAGCAACACTATAATTTTTAAAAGTTATGCTAACAAGAAGAAGTTGTATGAACGCGCGGATTTATCGCATGAACAAGGTTTTGGTGTTGACACATCTGTATCAATACAAAATGAAAAATTGATACAATAAATCGTATTGACATATAACAGTTTTGCATGATAAAATCATTGCGGATTAAATGATTACATAAATTTGAAACGTTTCATTTTTGGGGTGATTTTATTGGCAGCGACGATAAAAGATATAGTTGCAATGACGGGATTGTCGTTAGGAACTGTTTCTAAGTATTTAAACGGTCATCAAGTGAAGGAGAAAAACAGGGTACTTATTGAAGAATCGATAGAAAAACTAGATTTCAATGTGAACTTATTTGCTCGAGGGTTGCGTACGAAATTATCGAGTAATATAGGCTTTATCGTACCATCATTAGAGCTAACGTTTTCGACAAAAATTGTAGCAATCATCGAAAAAATTTTGGCCGAGCATGGCTACACGGTAATCATCTGTGTTGTAACAGGCGATTCAAAAGTAGATAAAGCGAAGTTGCAAAATTTAGTCTATCAAAAAGTCGATGGCCTATTAGTCATTCCACATGCCAATCATCAATTTTTACAGCAATGGTTAGAGGTTATGGTGAAATCGATTCCAATCATTGTTTTGGACCGTTTGTTCAACTCGAGTACTGTGCAGCATTTTGTTCTTGTAGATAATGCAAATGCAGCATTTAAGGCAACCGAGTTGTTAATAAAAGCGGGGCATCGTGATGTGGGGATTATATTGGGTGATAGAGGTGGTTATACTTCGGATGAACGTCGAAAGGGTTATTTACAAGCATTGGATCATTATCATGTCCCAATTAAAGACGAATACCAAGTTTACGGAAAATACCTTAAAGCTGAAGGGTATAAAGCCTGTGAACAACTTTTAAAGTTACCCAATCGACCTACAGCTATTTTTGTGACGAATTATGATATGACCTTAGGGGTTTTAGAATGTTTGAATGAACATATTTTACAAGTATATGAAGACATTTCGTTAATTGCCTTTGATTTAGATGAAATATCAAAAGTGATAAAACCTAACTTGGCAATCGTTACGCAGCCAGTAGAAGAAATCGGCTATTATACGGCGGAAGAAATATTGAAAAGTTTGAAAGGCAATCATGCTAATCCAGAAATAAAAATATTGGAATGTTCTATTCAACAAGGCGCTTCGATAAAAGAAATAAATTAGTATTTCTTTTATCGCTAAAAATGAAACGTTTCATTTTCTAGGAAAAGAAGCAAACATTTACAACTAAAACAGCTATTTTGTGAGGAGAATAACAGTGAAGCAAGGAATTAAACATGACTTTACTCTATTAGCACTTTTACTTATTCCTGTAGGGGTGTCACTAAGTGTAGTCGGATATCAATTATCATCCATTCTTAAATTGCCGGTGTACTTAGATTTAATCGGAACCACGTTAGTAGCAATGATTGCGGGACCTTGGATTGGACTCATTACCGGGGGCCTCGGAAACTTAGTAAACGGGATGTTAAATCCAACTTCGATTCCATTCGGATTTGTATCAATTTGTGTTGGGTTAGCAACAGGTTACTTCTCAAAATGGAAGATGTATACGAACGTAGTAGGCATCGTGATTGCGGGTGCACTAGGAGCCGTTATTGCAGCCATGTCTTCTGCAGTCGTTGTCGTTTTATTATTCGGTGGTGTTACAGGATCAGGTGTTGATTTGATTACAGCAACATTTTTAGCAGCAGGACAGCAAATTTGGACATCGGTTATCTCAACAAATATTATTTCTGGAACGGTCAATACGATTATTAATATGGCAATCGCTTTGTTCCTAATTAAACGCATTCCACCTAGATTTTTAGTGAAATTAAACTACGGTTGGAACTATATTCCGAAGAAGCTAAGAGAGGTGTTTAAGCAAAATGACTAATGCTATTCAAAAGCTGTATCCTTCAACGAAAATGAGCATCGTATTAGCTGTTATTTTATTTACGTTAATGATGCCAGGTTACATATCTCAATATAGTGTTTTCCCTATATTTATCATAATTGCTTTTATATCAGGGGTAGGAACTAAGTTTTTATCTGCTTTTATAAAATCAATATTTGTACTCGTGCTATTTATTTTTGTTTTCCAATGCTTCTTAATTCCTTCAGATACAGTTATCTGGTCGAAAGGGATTTTAACGCTTTACAAAGAAGGGCTAGAAGCAAGTTTATTGATGACATCAAAAATCATTGCGATAAGCTCAAGTTTAATTTGGTTTTTCTTAGTAACGCCAATTAAAGATATGATGTTTGCTTTAGAAAAAGCCGGATTTTCAAAAAAGTTCACGTTCGTCATTTATTCAACGATTCAATTAATCCCTCAAATGAAGAAATTATCACAAACCATTCTAGAGGCCCAAAAGTCTCGTGGTATTGAGACAGAAGGTTCTTTAATGATCAGACTAAAGGCGTTTTTACCGATGTTAGGGCCACTCGTTTTATCATCGATTCAACAAACGGAAGAAAAGGTTTTAGCGTTGGAAGCACGTGCATTTTCGGCAACTGTTCGTAAATCGAGCTATTATCAAATGAGTAAAAAGCCAGTTGATTATTTAGTGATCAGTGTGATTTTCATCGGCTTTATGATATTCGTATGGTGGAGGTTTTTTAAATGAGTATGATAACAATGAAGAATGTCTATTATCAGTATCCGTTAGAAAAAGAACAGGTGCTTAAAAATATTAACTTATCGATTGAAAAAGGAAAAGTATATGGACTCGTAGGGCATAACGATGCTGGGAAAACGACACTGTGCAATGTGATTCGCGGATTTATTCCAAGCTTTTACCGTGGCAAGCTAACAGGTGAAATTGAACTAGACGGGAAGACCATTCAAGAGTATTCAATGGGTGATTTAGCTACAAGAATTGGTTATTCGTTTCAAAATCCTTTTACACAAATTTCAGGCGTGAAAGAAACTGTATTTGAAGAAATTGCGTACGGATTAGAAAATTTAGGAACTGCACCTGAAGTGATTGGTGAAAAAGTACGTGAACTAATCGCGATGTTCAAGTTAGATGCGCTTCAAGAAAAGAACCCTTTTGAATTATCAGGTGGTCAAAAACAACGTGTAGCTTTAGCGGCTATTATCGCTTTAGATCCTGAAGTAATTGTGATTGATGAACCAACTTCTCAGTTAGATCCTCAAGGTACAGAGGAAATATTTAAGATTATTGATTTGATGAAGAAAAAAGGGAAAACGATTATTTTAGTGGAGCATAAAATTGATTTAATAGCCGCTTATGTAGATGAAGTCATTGTGATGAGTCAAGGTGAAATTAAAATGATTGGTAAAACATCAGAAGTTTTTACTAATAAAGAAGTATTGACATATGGTGGTCAGTTGCCCCAAGTAGCGCTACTTAGCTTAGCTTTGCAGAATGCGGGTATTACAATGCCAACTATTCCAATTACGCTTGTTGAAGCGCAACAGGCAATCGAGAAAATTCTTTCTAGGGAGGTTTAGTCATGACTTTTCTACAGTTAAAAGATGTTAGTTTTACGTACCCAAATGGCTTTCAAGCTGTGCAACATATAAATATGCAATTTGATTTAGGTGAATCTGTAGCGATTATCGGACAAAATGGTGCCGGAAAAACGACTACCGTTAAATTAATGAACGCGCTGTTAAAGCCTACATCAGGTGAAGTCCTGATTAATGGTGAAAATACGAGTAAATTTACAACGGCACAAGTTTCTAAAAAAGTAGGGTATGTGTTTCAAAATCCAGATGATCAGATTTTCCATAGTGACATTTATAGTGAAATTGCTTTTGGTCCGAAAAATCAAAAGTTATCTGCGAGTGAAGTGAAAGAAAAAGCACTACATGCGGCGGAACTATGTGGTTTGACGAAATGGTTGGAAGAACACCCATATAACCTCCCTTATGCGATGCGAAAATTTATTACGATTGCAGCAGTAATTGCTATGGACACAGATATAATTATATTAGATGAACCTACAGCGGGGCAGGACCGACACGCAACAAAGCTTTTGGTAGACCTAATAAACCACTTAACGGCTCAAGGTAAAACGGTTATAACGATTACACATGATATGGAGTTTGTAGCGAATCATTTTAACCGAGTAATTGTTATGGCAGAAAAGCAAGTGCTTCGCGATGCCAATGCGAGAGAAGTATTCTGGGACCATGAATTACTTGGGAAAAGTCATTTAAAACAACCGTACATTAGTCAATTAGCCTATTCACTCAATCTAAATGAGCCAATTATTACGTTAGACGAGATGGTATCAGCTATAAAAAGGAGAATCAATTCATGAGAAATATCATTATTGACTGTGATCCAGGCCATGACGATGCGATCGCTCTACTAGTAGCCCTGGCAAATCCAGAAAAATTAAATGTATTAGCCGTAACGACAATTGGCGGGAATCAAACAATAGAAAAGGTCACTAAAAATGCAAAAAATATATTAGCATATGTTAATGCGAATGTGCCACTAGCTATAGGACAAGAAGGACCATTAGTGAAACCTTTGAATACTGCTCCAGAGGCACATGGTGATACGGGAATGGATGGTCCTTATTTTAAAGACAATAATTATCCAATTGTGAGTGACAATGCAGTTTTATATATGTATCAAACAATTATGGCACAAGAAGGACGCGTAACGTTGGTCGGTTTAGGCCCGTTAACGAATATAGCGCTTCTATTAAAAACGTTCCCAGAAGTGAAATCAAAGATCGAAATGATTAGCATAATGGGTGGTGGCATTCGCCGAGGAAATATGACCGCAACAGCTGAATTTAATATTTATGTAGATCCAGAAGCAGCGAAAATTGTCTTTTCATCAGGAGTACAAGTTGTGATGTCGGGCTTAGATGTAACAGAAAAAGCGTATGTAACACTTGATGAGATCGAGTCACTTCAAAATCGTGGTGAAGTTCATACATTAGTTTACGAGCTACTTAAATTTTACAACGAATCGGGCAAACAATTTGGATTTGTGGATAGCCCAATACATGATCTATGTGCGATTTGCTATTTATTAGATCCTACAATGTTTACAGGGAAACGTTATCATGTAGATGTTGTAACGGATGACTGTATGACAAGAGGAATGACGATTGCGGATCGACGTTTAAAGCCAGCACAAGTAGAGAACGTACTTGTCCTTGAAGATATAGACAGAGAAGCATATGTGCACAGCTTATTTCAGGCGCTAGCACGATTAGATAATATTTAACGGAGAAAATTCGAGATAATTTATAAGGAAGGAGGAAAATAAAATGGAAGGGATCGTAATAGTAGGGAGCATGTCGACTGACTTTGTTGTCTCTACTTCAAAAAAACCAAAGCAAGGAGAAACCGTTATTGGGGACTCTTTTGAAATGACGTTTGGCGGAAAAGGGGCCAATCAAGCTGTAGCAGTTGCCCGATTAGGTGGACAAAGTGGATTAATAGGTCACATTGGAAGTGATCATTTTGGTAAAGAAATTTTAACGAATTTAATAGACAACGGCGTGGATGTTTCAGGCATTGATGTTGTGAATGGTATACCTTCAGGATCAGCACATATTATGCTAACGGAACAGGACAATAGCATTGTTGTAATAGAAGGTGCAAATGCCTACACAAATGCAGGTTGGGTCGAAAAAAATATAGAGAAAATCATCAACAGTAAGGCTGTTCTGATTCAGCACGAAATTCCTAAAGAGGCTGTTGAAACAATCATCGATATTTGCTTCACTCATAAAGTACTTTGTATATTGAATCCAGCCCCGGCGAGAGCAGTAACACAAAGTGTATTGGCTAAAGTGAACTATTTAATACCAAACGAACATGAAGTAGAGGCATTATTTCCAAACTTAACAGTTGAAGAAGCATTGCAATCCATGCCTAATCAGCTGATTGTAACATTAGGTGAACAAGGCGTTTCATATCATGATGGAGAAAAGGTCGTGAACGTGAAAGCGTATAATGCAACACCAGTGGATACTACAGGAGCAGGGGATACGTTTAGCGGTGCATTTACGAAAGCCATCACGAGCGGAAATTCACTTCTTGAAAGTATTAAAATAGGCAATTTATGCGCTGCCATATCAATCGAAAAATTTGGTGCGCAAGGTGGAATGCCGTTACTTAAAGATTTAAAGCAAGATGCCCGTTTTCAAGCGAACTGGATGCTTTAAATAAACTGAAACTCGTTATAGAACGATTCAATATTTCAGTTGAAAATGAAACATATAATAGGTAAGGGAATGAACGAAACGTAAATTCGGTCATTCCCTTTTTTATATATAATTTTAAAATTAAAGAAAAAGTCCATTGCGCTGAAAAAGTCTTTCTATTATAATCAGAAAAATCATATTATTTTAAAAGAAAGAGAAAAGAGGTTTGATTATGGTCAATGTGACGCTTTTTATTATTACGTGTGTGCTCCTCATTATTTTGCCAGGACCTGATACGGCAATTGTGACGAAAAATACGGTTGTCGGTGGGCGTACAGCGGGTATGCAAACGATGATCGGCTCGTGTATTGGCTTAGTCATTCATACGGTTGCTGCGGTTGCGGGTTTGTCGGCCATCATCGTAAAATCAGCTGTCGCATTTTCGATTTTAAAATATGTTGGTGCAGCATACCTTTGTTATTTAGGGATTCGGACATTAATGAATATGCGTACTAAGAAAAATCAAGTGGATGAAGAAACGCTCGTCGTTGCGAAGGGCAATTCGTTTTTTAAACAAGGGTTTATTACGAATATAACGAATCCGAAAGTTGCGGTATTTTTCCTTACATTTTTACCCCAATTTTTAGCACCCGGCAGTGAGCCATTTTGGTCATTTTTATTGATGGGCGTCATTTATACGGTGCTGACGTTTCTTTGGTTTCTTCTCTATGTATTTTTACTTGGAGTTATCCGCAATTTCATGAAACGTCCTGCAACGCAATCGGTCATTGAAGTGCTGACAGGAAGTGTATTAATCGGCTTTGGAATGAAGCTCGCATTGGAAAAATCAAATGGATGACTTAGGCAGTGACACTAGTAGTTATAAAACTAGTGTTGCTGTTTTTTTTGTGGGCAATTATTAGGGAGAACGAATAATTCTGGCGAGTCATATATTAAAGAAAAACAAAGGAATCGACGAAATTTAGGAGTGTGGGTATGTCAGCGATGACTGGGCAACAGTATATAGACCGTATTGATGCATTGAAGACATATATTTCGATTGATGGAGAGGTTGTGACGGGGAAAGTTTCAGAGCATCCGGCATTCAAAGGGGTTATGCAAAGTCAGGCTAAGCTTTTTGATTTGCAGCATAAAGATGGGCTTAATGATAGGATGCTGTATTTGTCTCCAACGAGTGGTGAAAAGGTTGGAATGTCTTTTTTACAGCCAATAACGAAGGTAGATTTAGTGAAGAGAAGACATGCGGCACGGGAATGGGCATTATCGCATCAAGGTTTCATGGGACGCAGCCCGGATTATATGAATACGACATTAATGGCACTTGCATCAGCTGCAGATTTTTTGAAAAATAAACCGAATTGTTTTCCAGAGCATTTACTTCAATTTTATGAATATGCACGTGAACAGGATTTGACGATGACCCATACATTTATAGAGCCACAAGTAAATCGACAAAAGTTTTATTTTGAAGATGAAGAAGTAACGATTGCAGCAAAAATAGTCGATAAAACGAGTGAAGGTTTAGTTATTAAAGGGGCGAGATTACTTGCTACTCAAGGAGGGATTACTGATGAGTTGCTAGTAATATCGATGAATGGCTTTGATGAAGAAAGGAACTTTTGTTTTTCGATTCCGAGTAATACGGGAGGATTGAAGTTTCTTTGTAGGCAATCTTTTGTTGGAGGAGCATCCACATTTGACCATCCATTAAGCACCCGCTTTGAAGAAATGGATGCGATTGTCGTATTTGATGATGTTGTTGTACCGTGGCATCGCGTATTTTACTATGAAAATATAGCAGTAGCCACTCAGTTTATGAATGTCAGTGGATTTCAATCGTTTTCCTTACATCAAGTATTGTCACGGCAAATTGCTAAGACGGAATTTGTTTTAGGGGTTGTGCAATCGATAGTCGATACGATTAATATTGGCGATTATCAGCATGTTCAGCAAAAGGTCGTGGATGTAATTGTCGCTTTAGAAACGATGAAGGCGTTACAGTTAAAGTCAGAGGAAGAGGCAAAGCGAGATGGATTCGGCTATTTGCGCCCAGATCATCCGACACTGCAAGTAGCGATTCAAATTTTTCCAAAGGTATATCCAACCTTTACAGAAATTATTCAATTGCTTGGAGCCAGTGGTTTAATGTCCATTCCAACAGAGAAGGCCTTTCAAGCAGATGACGGTGATTTGGAGCAGTATTTACAGTCGGCTCTTGATGGTGGGGAAGCGCGGGTGAAAAAATTTAGACTCGCTTGGGATTTAACGATGAGTAGCTTTGGTACACGGCAAACACTATATGAACGTTTTTTCTTCGGTGATCCAGTGCGGTTAGCGAGTGGTTTATATCAATCTTATAGCAGAGAGCATCTTGTGAAGCGGGTGGAAGACTTTTTACGGAAGTCCTAACGGTTTTTTATAATGAATATAAGGAATAGTTTGTGAAATCGTAATTGTTTTCGCAAGCTATTTTTTTATGGCTATCCATCAATCTGGCGGTTCTATCCGTTACATTTTGATTCATATCCAACACTTTTTTTATTCTATCCATCACTTTCAACATTCTATCCGTTTGCCCCATAAATATCGTTAACATTCCTATAAGTTTATCCGGCATTCTTATTGAAATATATTGACAATCTTGAATTACTAAAATTTTGACCTCTTTCCACATTTAATCCTAACTATGCTACAATAAAATTAATATAAGTACAGTCAGGTTATATTATTTAAACTAGTAATTGAAATGTTTTTATGGGAAATAATGGACCATTGTCAAATATGTACTTGACTTAAAATAAACCCCACTATATGTAAGCGCATGGTATAGTAAGCGTCCGATTGTAGGGGGATTTGTTGGCAAGTATATGCTATGGTGTGGAGCCAAAAAAGGAGAGGTTTTATTAGTCATGTTTAAAAAAATTTTCGGTAAGTGCCTAGCAACTTTCTTGGTGTTACTTTTACTTACCCCTGTTTTGACAAATCAAAAGGCTACAGCTGATTCACTACCTAAAAATGAAATGCGTGCAGCCTGGATTTCATCAGTCTTGAACATTGATATGAAGGCAGGTATGACGCAAGCTCAATATACGCAATGGGCTCAAAGTACTTTAGACAAATTAAAAGCTGCTAACTATAATGCAGTTATTTTTCAAGTTAAGCCATTAAATGATGCACTGTATGCGTCTGAGCTTGCTCCGTGGTCATCGTACATAACTGGTAAAAAACAAGGGACCAACCCAGGTTTTGACCCTTTGCAAATCATGCTAGACGAAGCACATAAGCGAGGATTAGAACTACATGCTTGGGTAAATCCCTATAGGGTCACGATGGCTTCGCAAACTTTGTCGGATCTAGCAGCTGACAATGTAGCGCGTAAAAATCCTAGCTGGGTAGTGAAATATGGTAAACAATACTACTTAAATCCTGGTTTGCCAGAAGTTCAAAATTACTTAGTATCAACGATCGAAGAATTAGTAAGCAACTATGATATCGACGCTGTACATATGGATGATTACTTCTATCCTTATAAAATTAAAGGTGAAACTTTTCCAGATCAACAAACTTTTAAAAAGTATGGTAGCTCATTCAATAAAATTGAAGACTGGCGCCGAAATAATGTGAATGAATTAGTGGGAAATGTATATGCAAGCATAAACGAAATTAAACCACATGTTCAATATGGCATATCTCCGTTTGGCATTTGGCGCAACAAAGGGCAAGATGCTACTGGAAGTAACACAAATGGCATGAGTAATTACGATGATCTCTATGCGGATACAAGACAGTGGATGAAAGATGGCAATATCGATTACATTACTCCCCAAATCTATTGGTCTAGAAGTAATAAATTAGCCAATTACTCTGTTTTATTAGACTGGTGGGGAAGAGAAGTTGAAACGTACGCAAAAGTCCACCCTGTTAATCTCTATATTGGCATGGCCGATTATAAAGTTGGCAATGACTCCGACGTTGCATGGAAAAATAAGACGGAACTTACCAACCAAGTAATCGCCAACAGAGCAAATAAAAATGCCCAAGGACAAATGCATTTTTCGCTAAATAGCATTAACAATAACGCTCTTGGATATGCTCCCTATCTAAATCAGCAACTATACAATTATAAAGCTTTAACACCTGCAACTTTTTGGAAAGACTCAACTGTACCTTTATATCCAACCGATGTTAAATTGAGTAAAGAGTCTTCCGGCATGAAGCTTACGATTACAGATGAAAATAGTACGCAGCCAAGAAAATATGTAATATACAGATTTGATGGCACAAAAGAAGGATCATATGAAGGCGTTAAAAATATAGTAGACGTAGTTTATAACACACAAGGGAATACTGTTTATGTAGATACTACTGCAAACAAGCATAAAGTATACACGTATGGCATAAAGTCAATATCTGCAACAGGTGTGGAAAGTAAAACTGCCTTTGTTCTACAAGATGGACAACCTATGTTACCAGCAGCTGAAGAGCCAGAGTAACTCCAACGAGCCAACCATACTATGAGGCGATTATGAAACTTCAATAAGCGGGTATTGTAGACGGTTCGAACGGGGCATTCAATCCAAACGAATCGCTAACGCGTGCACAACTGGCAAAAATACTTGTACTCGCATTTAGTATCACACCAGGTGGGACAAGTACCTTCCTGGATGGCCAGTGACATGCGCACAATTTGCGTTAATTTTGTATCGCATATACGAAATGCTTACGGGCGGGCCATACAGCCCAACACAAATTGCTCCATTTGGTGACATCGACAAGTATGATGAAGAAACAAAAAATGTGATTTCTATGTTGCATGAACTTGGCATCGCAGACGGCTCAGAAGGAAACTTCATGCCAGGCAAGCCAATCACACGTGCACAGGCAGCGAAAATACTTGTGAACACGGCAAAGATAGTAGAACAATTAAAAGTTAGTAACTAAATTACAGGGCATCTAGAAGCTGAAATATCAGTTTTTTAGATGCCCTGTTTTTTCTATTACATCATGAGCTGGGCAATTATTTTACAAAATAGTCCTTTTCTCTTATTTTTAAAATATTTTATTTTTTTAACCTAAATTTAACCTTTGCTATTTATTCTTAATAAGAATGACGCAAGATGAGTGTTTTATTTTGGATAGTTTTTATCTTTTTGAAGATAAATATATGTACCATTAACATTTGTCAGTATTGCACAATCAATTCCTATCTTATAGCGGAGGTGAGACGCTTAGAAGAGATAAGTATCTAAATATAAAAGAAAGGGAGGTTCGAAAAGGATAATTTTAGGTTTTGTTACAGAGGTGTTGATAGAGTACGAATCTAGATACTGTTAGTTGAAGCACAGACTAATAGAGTTGTTTATAACAACGTTCAAGGAGGGATAGTAGATGAAGAAAAATAAATGGGCAGGATTAGTGGTAATAATTCTCTTGTTATCTGTAATCGTACCTGATTTTGCACCACAAGCTACAGGGGGTACAGTAACAAAAACCTATACAGCCACCGCAGATACGATGCAACTAAATGGCCAAGCGGAATATAACGGTATTTATGATAATGACGGTGATGGTTATCTTTATGTCGGCATGAGCAATAATGACGGCTTCACCAATGTGCGGAATAGAATGGGCTTAACCTTCGATCTAGGGGCGCCAGAGGGGACTATCGTGTCAGCAGAGCTGGTTTTGACGATTGCTAATGTTCTCAGAGCTCCTAATCATATTTTGTATATGGAAGTTAGGGGCTCTGCTGCGAATGCATTGGACCATAATTTCAATGGTACTTTCCCCTCTGTAGATACGAAAAGCCCCTATGCAGATAAATTCATTGCGAAGAGCACTGCTGAGGTGCCGATGGGTACTTATCTTCAGAATCAGACAATTACGCTTAATGTAAAGAGTGCTGTCGATGACTTTACAGATGCTTCTGATCGCAAAATAACCTTTATACTTAACGGGAATGAAGCAGATGCGGATAGCGGGAAATTTTTATTTTATACCACGGAAAGCTCGAAAGCTGCATACCGCCCGAAACTGGTTGTTACTTATGAGACTGGACATGTCAATACTCCTCCTACAGGTTCTTTCACGATTACTGAAGGAGCAGCGACAAGAGCAAGTACAGTCAATCTATCCGTAACGGGATCAGATCCTGACGCTGGTGATAGTGTTACCCATATGAGATTTGCGGATAGCGGGGATAATTTATCCACAGCATCTTGGTTGCCTTTCAGCAATACAGCAACATACAGTCTAGGAGGAGGAGATGGAGCGAAGACTATCTATATGCAGTTAAGGGATTCCAACAGTGGGTTCTCAGCAAATTCTTCTCAAACCATTCTATTGGATCAGACAGCCCCAACAGGTACACTGATCATTAATGATGGTGCCACATGGACGAATTCGGCTACAGTAACTTTGAAAGGGATCTATACGGATGGAAGCGGCTCAGGAGTTGAGCAGGCGCGCCTTTCTAATATTAATGGTACTTGGCAGACCAGTTGGTTCAGTATCGCTGACCTGAACGGGAGGTCATGGGTCCTATCGGCTGGCGAGGGAGCTAAGACCGTATATGTACAATATAAAGATAAAGTTGGTAATACGAGCAGTTCAACTATTAGCAGTACGATCACAGTAGATACAATAGCTCCTGTTATTACGAATGTAGTGAATAACAAAGCATATAACAGCAAAGTTAATCCTCTATTTAATGAAGGCAGCGGATTGCTTAATGGGAGTCCCTATACCAGTGGTACAGATATTACGCAGGATGGAACGTATACGTTGGTTGTCACCGATCCAGCAGGCAATAGTGCGACGGTGACCTTCAAGGTTGATGCGACATCACCTGTTGTGTCGGGATTAACGAACGGTGGAATATACAATACGGTCAAAACGATTACCTTTAACGAAGGAACTGCAACCTTAAACGGATTAGCTTTTGTTAGTGGTTCACAGGTTGCTTTAGATGGTGTGTATACTCTGGTCGTAACGGATGAGGCTGGCAATGTAACGATGATAAACTTCACAATAGATACGACAGCTCCGATTGTAACCGGTGTGACAGATGGAGGGGTATACAAAAGCAAGGTAACGCCTAGCTTTAATGAAGGAACAGCGACGTTGAATGGAGCAGTTTTTATTAGTGGTACA
>NZ_LMBZ01000007.1:156967-157141 GCF_001439635.1 Solibacillus cecembensis
ACAGCCGGCAATGTTACGACAGTAACCTTCACAATAGACACAGCACTACCTCCAGACACGATAGCCCCGATTGTAACAGGTGTGTCAGATGGAGGGATATACAAAAGCAAGGTAACGCCTAGCTTTAATGAAGGAACAGCGACGTTGAATGGAGCAGTTTTTATTAGTGGTACA
>NZ_LMBZ01000007.1:157226-165795 GCF_001439635.1 Solibacillus cecembensis
ACCTCCAGACACGACAGCCCCGATTGTAACGGGTGTGTCAGATGGAGGGGTATACAAAAACAAGGTAACAATCGGATTTAATGAAGGAACAGCGACGTTAAATGGAGCAACTTTTGTTAAGGGTACAGATGTAGAATTGGATGGAGTGTATAACCTAGTTGTAACAGATGCAGCCGGAAATGTAACGACGATAAACTTCACAATAGACACGGCAGTCCCTCCAGACAAGACAGCCCCGATTGTAACGGGTGTGACAGATGGAGGGGTATACAAAAACAAGGTAACGCCTAGTTTTAATGAAGGAACAGCGACGTTGAATGGAGTAGTTTTTATTAGTGGTACAGATGTAGAACAGGATGGAGTGTATACCCTAGTTGTAACAGATGCAGCCGGCAATGTAANCGACAGTAACCTTCACAATAGACACGGCAGTNCCCTCCAGACAAGACAGCCCCGATTGTAACAGGTGTGACAGATGGGGGGATATACAAAAGCAAGGTAACAATCGGATTTAATGAAGGGACAGCGACGCTAAATGGAGCAACTTTAGCTATCGATACGGAAATTGACCAGGATGGAGACTATGAGCTAGTCGTAACAGATGCGGCAGGTAATTTAACAAAGGTTCTATTCATCATTGATAGAACTGCTCCTACAGGAACGATTGTCATTAATAGTGGCTCTGCTACTACAAATAGCAAATCTGTGACGCTAAGTCTGACTACATCTGACGGTGTGGGAAGTGGTGTCACTGAAATGCGTTTTTCTATAGATGAGCTAACTTGGTCAGCGTGGGAAAAAGTAGCACTCACAAAAAAATGGGATTTAGTAGGGAATGCTGGGCTAAAGAAGCTCTACGTGCAATTTCGTGATACTGCAGGGAATTCAAGCATTTCAAACATGGCTTCAATTGAGTACAAGACGAGCAGCGGTTCTGATAATAGTGGTGGCGGCTATAACCCGACACCGGAGCCAACACCAACACCGAGTCCGACACCAGTAGAACCAAAGCCAGAACAACCAATGCCAACTCCAATAGAGCCAACAAAGCCAGTTCCGATACCTGAAGAACCGAAGCAACCAGAAATGCCTGAAGAGCAAAAGCCTAGCATTACATTCAACGATATCTCCACGAACTGGGCAAAGGATATGATTGAGGATATTGCAGCACGCGGCATTATCACAGGCTATCCAGATGGCTCATTCCGACCGAATGAACCAATCAAACGCGAACATGTCGCGGTGATGTTTGCCCGTACGTTCGAGCTAGCGGCACAACGCGAGGCTGTATCATTTAGTGATGTCTCAACGAGTCATCCATACTACGAGGCCATTACAAAATTACAGCAAGCAGGCATCATAGACGGCTCGGACGGCGCATTCAATCCAAACGAATCGCTAACACGTGCCCAACTAGCGAAAATACTTGTCCTCGCATTTGGTTTAACACCAGGCGGCACAAGCACATTCCAAGACGTACCAACAACACATTGGAGCCATGACTACATTGCTGTACTGGCAGATGTCGGCATTGCCTTAGGCGACAACGGCAACTTTAAACCAAACGAGCCAGTAACACGCGCGCAATTTGCGGCATTTTTGTATCGAGCTCTTAACCTATAAAAAGAAACACGCTACAAAATTCAAACTCGAATCTTGTAGCGTGTTTTTATATACTCAATTTCAATCTATATCAGTGATAATCTTTATTTTTCTATATACTTTGAAAGTGCTGCATAGCTGTTACTTTTTTGTGCCCGTTTCACAATCCATTTAAAAAGTGTACGTTGGAGCCAAAATGGAATCCTTACAATTAGCGTGTTTTTGCATCGATAATATTAATAGCTGTATGGGCAATTGTCTTTGGATTTCCTTTTTTATCAACCAAACCGTCATCGATTAATCCATAGTGAATTCGTACAGATTGCCAAACTGGCTAGGGGTGTGAGTCGTACGCGAAAAACAACAGGTTCATCGTGCTTGTTTGTAAATGTATGCGGCGTTTTAAGGTGGGCTATGCGACAGTCGCCCTTAAAACATGTTGTTCTTTCCTAATTGTAACCGTTAATCTACCCGATATCACTTCAAATTCTTCCTCAAACTCATCATGAATATGAAGGGATGGTCCGTCACCTTGAGGTGGTAATGACACTTCTATAGACAAATAACGACCATTCATTTCTTCTGCCGTTTCTAAAAACGTAATCTGTTCACCCGTCACTTTATTTTTAACTGTACGTTGCATATTTTCGCTACTTCATTCAAAAAAATTTTATGTCGAGTATTTCACTGATAAAACAATGAAAAAACAGCTAAAAAAGGTCGAAAACAGCTTGAAATAGAGCATTTTTGTTCCTCAAATCATACCGTGAAATAATGGGGTTAGGATAAAAGATATACATAAACTTTTAATAAAATAGGTGCTAAACTGTGAAGTTCCTTAAAAAAAAACGAGCATTTTTGTTTCCAGTGGATGATGTAAAAGCCTATTATTTTGATAAGAACGTCTCCATCCAGTAGCTGCGATACTACTGGAATTCAAAGGGGTTCCCTTAGTCCAACTTTGATTAAGTGATAAAAAATATTGTTTGTGTTAACTTCAAAATACTTTTATATAAAGGTTTAGAGAGTTTTTTCTCCCGCAGCATTTCAGAATTTCTCCTATCAAAACATACTAGGTCCATTTTAATTTAATCGTCGAAAAATTTAATATGGCTGAAGGAAAAAACGCATTTATTCGAATTGTCGATTTTGCTATACAACATATTTTAAAATAAGTGCTAATTTAGGTCTTTGGTATCCATTTGGCGCTTATTAATATTTAAGTCGTATGTTGATTTTGACAACTAGCCTTGTTGCGTTTGGAAAAATTTATAGGAATGTATTCTATCGATTAATTCCTTCGAGATTTAGAAAAGAATATAACCCCCACAAGTAAAATTGAAAAAATTACCAAAATTTGATAAATATATTCGGTGAATTCTTTTTTGTACGTGTAATCACCTTCACGAATTGCTTTTACAAATTGACCATTTTCATCTTGAACTGCGATGGCAATCTTTGGATCAACATCCTTGATGGAATAATATTTCGTTCCCTTTGGATAGACATTTGAAAAGTTCCCGCCATATTGATCCATATCGGAATACTTCGTTACTTTTCCGATTACTTTGTCAACATGTGTGACCGTCTCCTCGCTAATTACATAAATAGAATCATCCCAAACGACAAAAAGATAAACCCAACTGGTTGCCATTGTTTTTAAAGGAAAAAATGAACCGACTATAATACATAATACTACTGCGATAGGTAGAAATGTTTTAGAATTCAAATTTACACGCCCCCAATAGAGTGGATTTTAAACTGGTATAACCATTAGACTTTTTATTCTAATAAAGGTTACATCGACTGCTACGGCTTTACGGAAATGCCAAAAACTAGATAATAATTGACAGAAGTTTGGAAGTGGATGTATGGTAATAAAGAATTCTGATGAGTAGAAAATGATACAACTGTCTGGATTCTGTGTAATAATAGTGCCCCAAAAATTGAGTATGGTAATGCTATTTATTCAATAAATCTTTTTGATTATTGGGAACTAATGTTCTATAATGATTAATAAGTGAATATGGGGAGTGTTTTTAATGAGGCCAAATCTAACAAAAGATATTAATGTCGAGAGTTTTAAAAATTTCTATTGGTTAAAGGAAGAATTACAATCGTTTTGTAGAGAAAATGGACTTAGTGCTACTGGCTCAAAAATAGAAATTTCCGATAGAATTGAAACATTTATTCAAACAGGCGAGATCAAAAAGCCTATTAGAAAGGTGAAAGTGAATAAGAAGTTAGAACCGCAAGTAGATTTAACTCTTGATACAGTCATTACGGAAGACCATCGATGTAGTCAACATGTAAGAGCATTCTTTAAAACAGTTATCTCGAAATTCCATTTTTCTACGTATATCCAAGAATATTTTAAAAACAACGTAGGAAAGACTTATCGTGATGTTGTAAATGCTTGGTATGCGGAAGAAGAACGAAAGAAAGATCCTTCATACGAGAAAAAAATCGGACCTCAATTTGAGTACAATCAATTTATTCGTGACTTTTTTGCAGATCCAAAAAATCAAGGGAAAAGTCGTGAAGAAGCGATAAAAGCGTGGAATGAAATCAAGAAGCTTTCTGGAAGTAACAAATATGAATTTAGTAATTAACCTTAACATTTGAATAATAAGGAGAACGAAATGACATTAAACAATTTTGAAGAGTATGATGATCCTATTTTGTACGACAAAGAAAATGATACATATATGCCCGAAATTCCTTTCCTATTAAGATGGGCAGCCAAAAAGCAAGGACCCATTATCGATTTAGCTTGTGGGACGGGGAGAGTTACCATTCCATTAGCGGAAAAGGGACATAAGGTTATCGGGGTAGATATACATAAAGGAATGTTAGATGAAGCCCGAAAAAAAACAGCTGAGCTTGATTTACAAATCGAATGGATTGAGCAAGATTGTACGAAGCTAAATTTACATGCCAAAAGCAATTTAATCTATTCGGTCGGTAATTCGTTTCAACACTTCCTTACAAATGAAGCGCAGGATGAGTTGCTATCCTCTGTAAATAAACATTTAGAAATGGGCGGGGCATTTATTTTTGGCACAAGATTCCCAAGTGTGGAGGAGTTGCTACAACCGCCAACGGAAGAATATTGGAAAATGTATACTGACCGCGAAACACAGCAAACAGTGGATGTTTTTACGATTAGTAACTATGATTCCTTAGATCAAATTCAACAATATACGACAATAAGGAAATATAAAAATTCAAGTGGCAAAATAATAGAAGAAAAAAGCACCAATATTCGTTTGCGTTACGTATTTCCAAAAGAAATGGAAAGACTTTTACACGCGCATGGTTTTGAAATTGTTCATCTATATAAGGATTGGAATGAAGCGCCCGTTACAAATGATAGTTATGAGATGATTTATGTATGTAAGAAAATGAGCTAGCGTTTCGAATAACGGCTAAAATGGATCAACACGGAAATCGGCCAGTAAAACGTGGATTGGCTAGTTACTGCATCAATTCGGCTAGTTTTCGATGTATATTGGCGAGTAACGCTTGAAAAGTGGCTATTTTAAACCGGTTAATGGCGAGTTTACGGAAAAAGTTGGCTAGTTACTGTGGAAAATAGGGAAATCTGCAGTGATATTTGGAAAAAAAACGATTTATCACTATTTTTCTCTATTAATAAAGAAACCTAATAAAAAAAATAGCGTCTGTTCTTTTCTAACTGGGAGGAAACTGCTATTATGGGTATAGTGTGACGACAGTCAGTGAATTATGAGAGTGGTGAAATTTAATGGATGAACAAAAGAAAGATGGGGAACAACACGAACAAGATGAACAACAAGTACAAGTCGTAAAGCCGGCAGGTAAATTTTTACGATTAAAACCATTTGCGTTCATTATGATTATGTTCCTAACAATTTTGGTCACTGCTGGGCTAACAATTTTTGCTTTAACATTTGGTGAGAAAAAGGTTGTTGAAGTAAAGGTACCAGTAGAACGAGCAGAATTCAAAAAATTATATGATGCGTATGACAATTTAAATTCAAAATATTACGTTGAAATTGATCAAGAAGAAGTAATTTATGGTGCCATTAACGGAATGTTTGATGCGCTGGGAGACCCGTATTCGGATTATATGAATCAAGAAGAGGCGAAATCATTTAATGAAAGCTTATCTTCTAGTTTCCAAGGAATAGGTGCTGAAATTCAAGAGCGTAATGGATACATCATGATTGTATCACCAATTAAAAATACGCCAGCTGAAAAAGCAGGACTTCAGCCGAAAGATATGGTTCTTGCGGTTGATGGGAAAAGTGTAGAAGGACTTAGCGCTACAGAGGCAGTTCTTTTAATACGTGGTGAAAAAGGAACGAATGTTACACTAAAAGTTCAACGTGGTGATGCGGAGCCAATGGAAATTACATTAGTTCGAGCAGATATTCCAGTAGAAACGGTTTATGGGGATATGGGTGAGGATAAAATTGCGCATATTCAACTTACTTCATTTAGTGAGGATACAACAGAAGAGCTAGAGAAGATGTTAAAAGAATATGAAAAGCAAGGGATGAAAGGGATTGTCCTTGATGTCCGTCAAAATCCAGGTGGCTATTTAAAAGGAGCCATTGATATTTCCAATATGTTTGTAGAAGAGGGCAAGGCAATCGTTCAAATTGAAGAACGTAACTTTGCGCCACAAACCGTATTTGCCGATAAACGTCCAAAATATAAATTACCTGTTACTGTACTTATTGATGAGGGTAGTGCATCTGCTTCAGAAATTTTAGCAGCGGCATTAAGTGAATCAGCAGGTGCAAAAATTGTCGGATTAAAATCGTTTGGTAAAGGAACAATGCAAGAAGTCCTTTATTTAGAGGATGGAGCAAATCTGAAATTTACTACAGGCAAATGGTTAACACCAAAAGGTAACTGGATAAATGAAAAAGGAATTAAGCCAGACGTAGAAGTGAAGTACCCTGATTATGCGACATTATCGTATATTGATCCAAAACAAAAGTATGAAGTTGGCTCGGAAAATGCGGTCATTACTTCTGCAGAACGAATTTTAGAAGTATTAGGCTATACGCCGGGTACTGTGGATAATGTTTTTGATGAAGAAACAGAAGACGCATTGAAACAATTCCAAGAAGCCAATACACTAGAAGTAAACGGAATTCTAACTGGAGAAACAACATATGCCTTACTAGATGCGATTGGTCAAAAGTTAAAAACAGATGATCCGCAAATTGTAAAAGCAAAAGAATTATTAGGTGTGACACCAGTGGAAGAAGAAACAACAAGTAATTAATTCGAATGAACAAAAATAAATGGGCTGGTACAAGTTGTTTCATTACATCTTGTAGCCAGCCTATTGTTATAGGGAGTGGTTGGATGAAGGATGTTTATTTATTTAGTGGGTTTTTGGGAAGTGGTAAAACGTCGATGTTAACGGACGTCATTCGACAGCTCAAGGAAAATGGATTAAAACCAGCTGTCATTATGAATGAACTAGGTAAATTGCCTTTTGACTCGCAAGCGGTGGAAGAAGACGTACCATTAAAGGAAATGCTCGAAGGATGTATTTGTTGTACGGGTTCTGAAAAGACTGAAGCGCAAATACAGTCATTACTTCATGATCAGGAGTTTGATGTGCTCATTATTGAAACAACGGGCGCAGCGCATCCTGTAGAGGCATTAGACGCGGTGTACTCACCAATTTTTGCAGAGCAACTGAATATTAAAGGAATCATTACCGTTGCGGATAGTAAATTATGGCTTGACCGCGCGAGTTTGACACCTCAGATTCGTTCATTGTTTATGGAACAAATTCGCCATGCGCATTTATTATTAGCGAATAAAATGGATTTACTAACAGAGTCCGAACAAGCTAGGGTCGTACTAGAATTACAAGGGGTAAACCCAAATGCGTTTATTTTACAAACGACAAATGGGCGAGTGCCGCTTCATTTATTGCAAAAGATGCAATCAACCGCGCGTATTTCAAAAGATGACATCGTTTCGGCGCGCATCGGGAAGAGCTTTAATCTAGGTTCACGACTAGTAGAATTCAAAGCGAGCTTTACACAAGATCAGTTTGAGGATTGGGTACGTACGTTGCCAGACACGGTTTACCGGATGAAGGGCTTTGTACCAATTGAAGGTGTAAAAAATCCAATGCTGTTCCAATATGCATATGGAATGGTGCAATGGCTGCCAGAGTTCATCAAGATGCCAGCAAATTTAGTCATAATCGGGGAAAATATAGAAGGTTTACAAGTTATTGGAGACGCGAAATAATCCGTCAACCCCTTTTGAAATGTAATAATCCCTTACATTGGTAAATTTTATAGTGAAAAAGAGTATGGAAATACAATAAAAAAGGCTTATAGATTGGTAGATGGCGACATTACCAATTTATAGGCCGTTTTTTTTTAGAATTGTATTTTACGATAGGAACATGAAAGGAGGCGTACAAGATGAAAAAACAGTTCGTTACATTTTGTGCAGTAATACTTTTAGCAACACAAGCACCAGTTGCCAATGCAGAGGAGGCTACCTCGAAATCACCAGAGTTCCAAAAGCGCGGCTACAACTATCAATTAGCAACATACAATCCATTTGAGATGGTGAAATTAAAATATAATGAAATGGTGAGTTTAGAAGATTCATCTATTCCTACATTCTCTTACTACGGTTTGAACATCCAGTTCCCAATCGTAAAGTGGGGACAAATAATAAAACCAAGCGACAAGCCAAGTGGTACCCCGATTTTAAAACCAGAGTGGAAGCCAGGAGACAAGCCGGTTTGGAAACCAGAATGGAAGCCGGAAAATAAACCAGTTTGGAAACCAGAGTGGAAGCCGGGAGATAAACCAGTTTGGAAACCAGAAGAAAAACCGGTAGAAAAGCCAGAAGATAAGCCAGTAGAAAAACCGGAAGATAAACCAGTGGACAAGCCAGTAGAAAAACCGGAAGATAAACCAGTGGACAAGCC
>NZ_LMBZ01000007.1:165896-190471 GCF_001439635.1 Solibacillus cecembensis
GGTAGAAAAGCCAGAAGATAAACCAGTGGATAAGCCAGTAGAAAAACCAGAAGATAAACCAGTGGATAAGCCAGTAGAAAAACCAGAAGATAAACCTGTAGTAAAACCAGGTGAACCAGAGGACGATAAGCAAGAAGTAGGTTTGCCGGCAATTGATACAATCGAAGCAAAAGTTGTGGAGTTAACAAATGTTGAACGTTCGAAACAAGGATTAAAGCCACTTCAAATCGATCGACCATTAATGGCAGCAGCACGTGAAAAATCGCAGGATATGAAAATTAATAATTACTTTTCACATACATCACCGACATGGGGCAGCCCATTTGATCAATTGAAGAAGCGAGGTATTTCATATAGTTCAGCAGGTGAAAATATCGCTAAAGGTCAACAAACTGCAGAAAAAGTAGTGGAAGGTTGGATGAATTCAGCTGGACACCGTGCTAATATTTTAGACGCTAACTATACGCATATTGGTGTGGGCTATGTAAAAGAAGGTCATATTTGGACCCAACAATTTATAAAAAAATAAGCCTACTTACAACCTACTTCTAATAATGGAGTAGGTTGTGTTTGTTTTTTAGGTGCGTATGGAGTGTGTAACGATGCGCCCATTTTATAGCAATTCAGATCAGATAATGACTGTACATGCGTTTACTTTATAGTATGTAGCCATTTTTCTCGCATTAGGATTTTTTTGAACGAAATATTTGTGTTACAATGGCGTTAGAGACAAACGTATAGGATTCTTATTAACTTAACGAGCTAAAAAAGAAAACATGGCATGTATTGAAGAAACATGGCATAAAATTATACAATAGAATTGACTGTGTTAGGAGTAAACGTATGAAAGAAAAGACAATTATATTAACAGGTGGGGGAACGGCTGGGCACGTATCTTTAAATGAAGCGATTATCCCGTCACTTATTGAAGCTGGTTATAACGTTCACTATATAGGTTCACATGATGGCATCGAAAAAGAACTAATTGGGAATGCGTTTCCCAAGTTACCTTACCATAGTATTTCAAGCGGGAAATTACGCCGCTATTTTTCCATGAAAAATTTTAGTGATCCGTTCCGTGTATTCGCGGGAGTTGTGCAAGCATTTACGGTTATAAAAAAAATAAAGCCGTCGATTATTTTTTCGAAGGGCGGATTTGTATCCGTTCCCGTTGTCATGGCAGCCAAACTTGCAAATGTGCCAGTTGTCGTGCATGAATCGGATGTAACACCTGGATTAGCCAATAAATTAGCGTTGCCATTTGCTTCTCATATTTTTACCGTTTTTAAAGAAACGATGAAGCACTTACCAAATGATAAAGCAACGTGTACGGGGTCTATTATCCGTCAGCAATTATTTGATGGTGATAAAGCGCGGGGGCTGTCCCTTTGTGATTTCACAGAGGAAAAGAAAGTGTTATTAGTTATGGGTGGAAGTTTAGGCTCCGTCGTCATTAATGATGCACTACGCGAAAATCTCGATGAATTATTAAAAGAATATCAAATTATCCATCTTTGCGGGAAAGGGAATGTGGAGGAACGTTTGACGTCACGAGCAGGTTATAAACAATTTGACTATGTGACAACGGAATTACCGGACTTACTCTATGCCTCTGATTATATCGTATCAAGAGCAGGATCCAATTCTATTTTTGAATTTTTAGCGCTGCATAAACCGATGTTGTTAATTCCGTTATCTGCGGCTAAAAGTAGAGGGGACCAAATTTTAAATGCACGGTTATTTAAACAACAAGGGTTTGCGCATATATTAGAAGAAGAATCGATATCAAAGGCGTCATTTTTACGAGCCATTAAAAACTTAGAAGCACATGCCGATGAAATGCAAGATCGAATGCTTGATGTGGAACACCCAAAAACGCCAGCAGAAATGGTGTCGTTAATTACACAGTATGAGATTTAAAAAGTAAATAATGGCATTTTGACTTTTCGTCAGGATGCCATTGTTTTTAATTTCTATAAGTTGCGAGAAAAAAACCACCTATTATGAAAACAGGTGGTTGGTCATTTCACATTGCTTGCTCTTCTTCATCACTTTGCGTGTGCGCAGTTGTGATATAGAATAAATCTTTCGGTATTTTAAAAAGATGAAATTTAGTTTCACCTTGATTAATTTGTTCGAAAAGGACTGGATTCGTTTGCTCCGCATCAATAACATAAGGTAATTTTAATGCGGCAGCTTTTGAGCGTTCATTTTCATTGCGAATGCGCAAAAAAACCGTGTTGAAGTCATACTCAAAAAAGAGTTCGTTTAAGAAGGCTAATTTCGCTTTCTGATTATAGCCTAAACCTTGATAAGGCTTGCCAATCCATGTACCTAAAAAACCAGCGCCTTCTTGAATATCGAAAATACTAATGGTACCAATCGGGATACCCCATTCATCAGTAATTGTTCGGGAAATGGCTTTTTCGTTAAATTCTTCTTCCATTAATTGTTTTGTCATAAATAGATATTCTTCAGCAGAAGTTGCTTTTTGTCGAACATAAGGAAATACAGCAGGGTGTTTTAAAAGTTCGTATAGTTCTGCAGTTTCGTATAGTTCTCGTTGTTTTAACATGTGAAACGCCTCCTTTTAAGGAAAATGGTAGAGCCTGTTTGAAAGTGTTAGAAATATAAGCTTTTCTAAAATAGAAAAACTTTTTAGTGGATGAATGATTACTCATATTGGAAAATCCACATAAGGAATGGCAGTCACTTAATCAATGGTGATTGAGTGGTGTTTTTCTAATCACAAGGCAGTAGTCATTTCGAACTTGATCCAATCTAAAAGAAATAGACGTTAAACTATGGTTTTGGCTTCCGTTGTTGCGATCTATACTTGGCTTTGAAAAACAATATCGAAATAAGATTAATACTGTTATTTTATAATAAAATAAACTCACTTAGCAAGTAGAATACTCGAAAAAACAATTATTTTCTCTCGATTGTTAATTTATTCAGATTAATCGAAATAATCAGAAATGTATATTAGCTGTCGTTTTAAGGTAGAGATATTATATGAAACAGGAAGGGGGATTTATGCTGTACAAAGTAATGAAGGATTATGGATAAGGGAATCCATTCATTATATGAGCAGGAGGTAAATTGGGTTCTTTTTAATGAATTTATTTCGTAATTAACATTCCAATTTAATCCGTATTTGTACCATACCTCATTTATATAGTTATTGTTTACAAAAAGTACAGCTAAAATACCCCCATTAAGAAAAATAAGCAGTGTATGTAAAAAAATGAAACGGACCTTTTTTCCTGGAGGGGTAAATGTAAGTTATTGTTAGCCCTATTCGAGGTCGATATGTTTGTATGAATCTACGTACATGGTGTAGGATTTACTAATGTAGGTAGTACAGTGATGACAGTCTCTGAATGAAATGCAAAATTAAATTGCTTTATTAATAATAACAAAAATCATCGGACATTATCCCTATGGAATGTTGGGATTGTTATTTATTTGAAATATTATAATAATAGACTCCTATATATTGAAAAAATCAATCTGAAAATTTAGTCAATTAGTTGTGTAATGCTGGGTGAAATTGTACAATGTTAAAAATGGCATATAATTGAAAAACATAAAATGGGAATTTTGATGTGTTGAAATAGGGGTTAGGAGGGGAAAAAATGGCTAGCGCAGACTATACATACGAACAATTAAATATGCTATTTGAAAATAGTCGCGATGCAGTGTTTTATATGGAAAAAATAGATGATGATTACAAGTATATCTATTTAAATAATGCAGCGATGAAACTAATTGAAATGAATCCAATTGGAAAAACGGTCAGTCATTCAATACCTCCTCATTTATCCAAAAATATTATACATTATTACAATCTATCATTTGAAAAACAAGAGCAAGTTGATTTTGAAGATTTTACGTATAAAAGATCGGAAATACGCAAGCAGAAAACGTCAGTTGTTCCGATTGGAAAAGGGAATAATCAGTTTATACTGGCGACAACGAAGGATATTTCCGTTGATCGTAATATCAAAGACAAATACTTATTCATGCGCTCAGTTTGTTTTAATTCGTTTTTGTCTACTGTATTAATCTCGACAGATTTCCAATTACTCGAAGCCGATCCGAAATTCGTTGAAGATTTTAATATAGAACTATCGGATATACAAAAGGGAAGTATCTTTGATTTACCTTGTATTGATAAAGAAAGTGCCCCTTTATTTAAAAAATATATAATCGAAGCTCAAAACGGTGCGAATATTACGTCAAAAATGCTCTATTTTATAGATAATGATAAAGTGCGCAGATGTTTTACAGCGACGTTTTCTGCACTTACAAGTAATGATCAAGTTATTGCTGTTTTCGTGATTATGCAAGAAATTACGCAATTCATTCAACAGAAAGAAGCGTTAAAAACGACATCGCATGGATTTGAAACATTTAAAATGGCGATAAATTCTGCTGCGGACGTTATTTTTGCAGATAGGAAAGGCAAAATTTTTGAAGTGAATGATCGGGTTATCCAAAATACCGGTTACACATGGGAAGAGTTGGATGGCCAAACACATACTATTTTCAATTCGGGTATTCATCCAGATGAATTTTTTAAGGATTTATGGACAACGATAAATGCAGGAGAAGTTTGGCGCAATGAAGTGTGCAATCGTAAAAAAAATGGCGAGATGTATTGGGTAGATTCCACTATAATCCCTATGGTAAATGAGTTTGGGGAAATTCATCAGTTTTTGACGATACAATTTAATATTTCAGCTAAAAAGAAATTGATGTCTGAGCTGTATCAAGTCGAACAAACTTTCCAGGCGATTACAGAAAACACGAATGATTTTATCGTTATGACAGATCGAACAGGTAAAATTAAATATGCCTCACCTTCGTATATCCGAAAATTAGGTTATTTAGAAACTGAACTGTTAGGCATGCCTTATGAACAATTACTATGTGGAGAAAGCTTAGATAAATGGCGTCAAATGATAGCGCAAACTTGCCATAATTATAATGTAGAAAATAAAATTGATTTATTGCTTGAAACAAAGGAAAATGAAAAAATATGGACAGAAGGAAACTACACCATTACTTTCGATTTTTCCCGAAATGAAATTTCTGAAATTATTATGGTTTCTCGTGAAATTACCGAGCGGAAGGAATTAGAAAATAAGCTTATGTTTATGGCTTACCACGACAGCCTAACACATTTGCCAAACCGCCGTTTATTAAATAAGGAATTCATCCCTATTATAGATAAAGCAAATGCCAATTTTAAATCAGTAGCATTATTTTATATTGATGGGGACAATTTTAAAAAAATCAATGATGATTTCGGTCATGATATAGGCGATGAATTTTTGACAGAATTTGGACAAGCCCTTGTGAAAAGTGTCAAAAGTGAAGACTTAGTTGTGCGACTAGGCGGGGATGAATTTTTAATCGTCATTACCGATTTATCGCGCTATGAAAATATTCGATTAATGCAAGTGGAAAATTATATTGAAAGTATTCGAGCCACATTAAAAATTGGTTGGGAAATTCGCAACCATCATTTTTCACCAACATCTTCAATCGGTATTTCCATGTATCCAGAACACGGGGATACATTAGATGAGCTAATTGATTTAGCAGATCGCGCTTTATATAAAGCCAAACAGAAATGTAAAAATAATTATAAAATTTGCGATGTTATTGCAAATAGTTGAAACTTATATTAGAGAGGCTTGTTGTGCAGGAACATGTACAACAAGCTTTTTTTGTTTTGGAAAGTAAATTCAAATTCATGTGAACAAAATAGCTGTCGTGTTAAGATGAAAGTATAATAAAGCAATTGAACCAGTAGAGAGGTTATGAGATGAATCAAAAAATACTTGTAGTAGAAGACGAAAAAAATATATCCCGATTTCTAGAACTCGAATTAAAGCATGAGCAATTTGAGGTGACTGTCGCATATGATGGCAGAGCAGGGCTTGAATTGGCCATGAACGAAACATTTGATTGTATTTTATTAGACGTCATGTTGCCTGAACTCAATGGCATTGAAGTGTGTCGAAGAATTCGAAAACACAGTGATGTACCAGTACTTCTGTTAACTGCACGTGATGCGGTGATGGATCGTGTTGCAGGGTTGGATGCGGGTGCGGATGATTATATTGTAAAACCATTTGCCATTGAAGAATTACTAGCAAGAATTCGTTCGATTTTGAGACGTGTTGGGCAAGTGACAGCGAGTGAACGGCTACAAGTCCGTGAGCTAATCATAGATACAGAGGCGTATGAGGTGATTTTTGAAGAGCAAAAGCTAGAATTAACGCGGACGGAATATGATTTACTAAAATTATTAATAGAAAATTTAAATCGTGTTTGTACGAGAGAATTGATTTTAGAAATGGTTTGGGGATTTGATAACGAGGTAGAGACAAATGTAGTGGATGTGTATATCCGACATCTGCGCTCAAAACTGCAAACAACCGAGGCACCCTATATTGAAACGGTACGCGGCGTAGGATATGTGGTGAGAGGATGAAAAAGCTCCAGCAAATGATCTTAAATTTATCTTTGAAAGCGAAGTGGACATTAACAGTAGGGGCCACAATCTTTATAAGCTATGCCATTATATCCATCGTATTATTTATTGCACTTCAAACATGGCTTTTACACAATGAAGAAAAAAATGCGATGCGTACAGTAGATGATATTACAGGCTTTTTTGAGTCTCAAGATAGTACTGTTACAATACAGCAATTACAAAATAATACGGCTCTGATGAAAGCCATTTTAAATCAAGAGCAGACCGTTCGGATTTTTAATTTTGATGGCGTTGAGGTAATACGTATTAATGATGTCATGCGTGCAGCGCCTTTTCCACAAAAGACTGAAGACTATTTTACTACTACTATTAAACAGCAAAAGGTTGAAACGACGGACGCCTTTGTTGTCCATAAAATCGTTAAAATCGGTCCGTTTCAAGGGATTATGCAATTGATCCATCCGTTAACGGCGTTTCATGCCATGTTAAAGTATATTTTGACGACGATTATTATTGTTGGGCTGGGGGCATTGTTATTTTCCGTTTCGATTAGCTATTATTTGGCCAACTATTTAATTAAGCCGCTTGTTCAGCTAAGGGATGCGATGATTGATGTGCGGAAAAGGGGTTTTTCAGCTCAACCGCCATTTAATTACCAGGCAGATGATGAAATTGGGGATTTATTAACGATGTACAGGTCGATGATGAATGAGCTTGAAATATCCTTTACGAAGCAGCAGCAATTTGTCGCGGATGCTTCTCATGAATTGCGTACGCCAATCCAAGTAATTGAAGGCCATCTTTCATTAATTAAACGATGGGGGAAAGATGACCCTGAAGTTTTCTCCGAGGCGCTCGATACATCGCTTAAAGAAATTGTCCGTATGAAAAAAATGATTGAGGAATTATTGCAGCTTGCTAGAAGGGAAGAAGTAGACGGAAATGCGATGGCAGATTTGGAACTTGTGCTGAAAAATGTCAAGCAAGAATTATTTCAACTGCATCCGAATGTCCAATTTGAGTGTGATGTTATAGGACAGAAGAGTCTTGCTTCGATTACGGAACAAGCAGCAGCGCAAATTTTTAGAAATATACTGAGTAATGGTATTCGTTATAATGATAAAGAACCAAAAATACAATTATCCATTCATTATACTGAGCTAGCTATTATTGTCACAATACGTGATAATGGAATGGGTATTTCAGAAAAGCATTTGCCTTATATTTTTGATCGTTTTTACCGAGTAGATGAAGCGCGTACAAATCATATTGGTGGGACGGGTTTAGGATTAAGTATTTCAAAAATGCTGGCTGAAAAATACCAAATGGAGATAGAAGTGAAAAGTTCTGTAAATGATGGAACCTCTTTTATTCTCAATTTCCCTTTGAAATAGACGAATTTTAGCCATTCTAATTTAAATTTCAATAGTTAACGAAAAAAAATGCTTAATTTGCTAAAAAGAGTTGTATTTTCTGTGAAGAGTAGTAAGATTGAGATGGAAAAAATGTTCTTCTATACTGATTATTGCGAATGCATAGAATTGGGTAGAAGAATGATAAAACGTTATTTGTTTTATTTTGGTCAATTATTGGAACAACCAATAGGCAAAATTTGGAGGTTATTTTCATGTCGAACAATGTATTACCTGCAGGTTCCGTATGGTCAGCATTTTCTGGTCCTAACTTAGGTTATGTGATGGAACAGTATGACCTATACTTGCAATCTCCTGAAGAGGTAGAACTACAATTAGTAGAATTATTCCAAGCATATGGCGCACCGGTATTTTCTGACGGTGAGACTGTTGTTTCAGGGGACACAACAGGCACAGGCGATTACACGAAAGTTTTAGCTGCCGTAAAATTAGCTGCAGCGATTCGTGAATATGGTCATTTAGCTGCGGATTTATATCCATTAAAAAACCGTACATTAGACACGACTCGAATTAAAGAAAGCGTATTCAATTTAACTGACGCAGATTTAGCAGCTATTCCAGCAACAGTATTTTTCAAAAATGTACCAGCTGGCATTGCAAACGGTAAAGATGCGATCGCTTACTTAAAAGCTATTTACACTGATAAAGTGGGCGTTGAATATTCACATTTACAAAATGATGTAGAGCGTGAGTGGATTCAATCGAAAATTGAGTCAGGCGTATTTAAAAATACATTATCTACAGACGAAAAGAAGGCTGTGTTAGAGCGTTTAACACGCGTTGAAAACTTCGAAAAATTTATTCACAAAACATTTGTTGGTCAAAAACGCTTCTCTGGTGAAGGGTTAGATACACAAATTATTTTATTAGATGAAATTTTAAAAGGTTCAGAAAACAATGGCGTGAAAAACGCACGTATTGGTATGGCTCACCGTGGCCGTTTAAATGTATTAACACATATTTTAAACAAACCATATGACATGATGTTCTCTGACTTTGCACATGTTTCAAATGAACTATTTATGCCTGCAGACGGCAGTCTTGAAATTACAAAAGGCTGGACGGGCGACGTGAAATACCACATGGGTGCATCTTATATGCGTTCAACAGGTATGAATGTAAAACTTGCTTACAATCCATCACACTTAGAAGTAGGGAATCCTGTTGTGTTAGGTGCGGCTCGTGCTGTACAAGACGATACAACAGCTCCAGGTACGGCTAAACATGATGCGTCAAAAGCAGTAGGTATTTTACTTCATGGTGATGCAGCATTTGCTGGTCAAGGTATCGTAACAGAAGGCTTTAACTTCTCTCAAACAGAAGGCTTCTCTACGGGCGGTACGGTTCACATCATTTCGAATAACATGATTGGTTTCACAACGGAATTATATGATTCACGTTCATCTGTCTATTCATCAGACCCTGCAAAAGGCTATGATATTCCAGTAATCCATGTGAACGCAGATAGCCCAGAAACGGTTGCACAAGTAGGTCGTTTCATCGCGGAATACCGTGCAAAATTTGCTAAGGACATCGTGATTGACTTAATCGGTTACCGCCGTTATGGTCACAATGAAACGGATGATCCGACAGTAACAAACCCAGAAACGTATAAGTTAGTTGCAAAACATGAGCCAATTCGCGCGCTTTATGGTGCTGAATTAGCAGCTGCTAATGTTATCACAGCTGAGCAAGTGAAAGAAATTGATACGAACGTATATGCAGAAATGCAAGCAGCGTATGATCATGTAAAAGCAATGGCAGAAAAAGATGAGCATGTTGCCATCGAAATGCCAGAAGAATTAAAGGTGGACTTCCCAGAAATCGACACAGCTGTTGATTTCGATCGTTTAAACAAAGTAAATGAAGATTTATTAGTGTTTGCGGAAGGATTCGAACCACAAAACAAACTAGGTAAAATTTTAGAAAAACGTCGCGATGCATTTGCAACTGCAAAAATCGATTGGGGTCATGCGGAAACGTTAGCTTATGCGACAATTACGCAAGACGCTACACCAGTTCGTTTTACAGGTCAAGATGCACAGCGCGGTACGTTCTCTCAACGTCACCTAGTGTTACATGATAAAAACAATGGTAGTGAATACACACCAATCCACCATGTTGATGGCGTAAAAGCGTCATTCACAGTATGCAACTCACCACTTACTGAAGCGGGTGTTGTTGGCTATGAATATGGTTATAACTTAGAAAATGAAAATGTACTATCGATTTGGGAAGCACAATTCGGTGACTTCGCTAACATGGCACAAGTTATGTTCGATAACTTCATTTCAAGTGCGCGCGCTAAATGGGGTCAAAAATCTGGCTTCGTTATCCTTTTACCACATGGTTATGAAGGTCAAGGTCCAGAGCACTCATCTAGCCGTATGGAACGATTCTTACAATTATCAGCTGAAAATAACTGGTTCGTAGCTAACTGTTCAAATGCAGGCAACTACTACCACTTATTACGTCGTCAAGCCGGTCTATTAGGTACAGAAGGCGTTCGTCCATTAGTTGTCGTTTCACCTAAATCATTATTACGTCACCCATTAGCAGCAGCTAGTGCGGAACAACTTGCAACAGGCCGCTTCCAAGAAGTGATTGAGCAAGAAGGCTTAGGCAAAAACGTAGCAGCAGTAGAAAAAGTAGTACTTGGTACGGGTAAAGTTATGATTGACTTAGCGGAACGTGTGAAGGACGGCGAAGGTTTCGACCACCTACACATCGTACGTGTTGAACAAATCTATCCATTCCCGACACAACAAGTAGCGGACATTATTGCGCGCTTCCCGAATGTGAAAGAAATCGTTTGGGTACAAGAAGAACCGAAAAACCAAGGTTCTTGGATGTATGTTCTTGAAACTTTATATGCTATGGCTGAAGGCAAAAAAGTAAGTTATGTTGGACGTCCTGCAATGAGCTCGACATCTGAAGGAGACGGCGATTCTCATAAAGCTGCTCAAACTAAATTAATTACAGAAGCATTAGATAAATAATCGAATCATGAAATTAAAAAGGCTACTTGTATAGCAGGTAGCCTATCTATACAAACTTGTATAGGTAATTAAAGGAGGAAATTAAAGTGGCTGAAATTAAAGTCCCTGAACTAGCAGAATCAATTACAGAAGGTACAATTGCTCAGTGGGTGAAAAAAGTTGGAGATCGCGTAGAAAAAGGCGAATTCATCGTAGAATTAGAAACAGATAAAGTAAACGCTGAAATCATTTCTGAAGAAGCGGGTGTATTAACTCAAATTTTAGCTCCAGAAGGCGATACAGTTCTTGTAGGTCAAGTAATCGCAGTAGTTGAAGCTGGCGAAGGCGCAGCACCTGCTCCAGCAGCACCAGTTCAAGAAGCGGCACCTGCAGCTCCAGCGGCTCCGGTTGCAGCAGCACCTGTAGCACCAGCTCCAATCGTAGAAGAGTCTACGGATCGTGTAATTGCTTCACCAGCAGCACGTAAATTAGCTCGTGAAAAAGGAATTGACTTAGCGGCAATTTCTCCTGTAGATCCACAAGGTCGTGTACGTGTACAAGATGTATCAGCTCACGGTACAGCTCCAGTAGCACAAGCAGCAGTTGCAGCGGTATCAGCAAACGGCCCAATGGTATTCACTCCTGCAGGCGATTCTGACCGTGTAACAGTTGAGAAAATGTCTCGTCGTCGTCAAACAATTGCAAAACGTTTATTAGAAGTTAAACAATCAACGGCAATGTTAACAACATTTAACGAAATCGACATGACAAACATCATGGCATTACGTAAACGCAAACAAGAGCAATTCGTAAAAGATAACGACATCAAATTAGGTTTCATGTCATTCTTCACGAAAGCTGTTGTTGCAGCACTTAAAAAATATCCATACGTGAACGCACAAATTAGCGGTGACGAAATTCACTTAAATAAATTCTTTGATATCGGTGTTGCGGTATCAACTGAAGAAGGTTTAGTAGTACCTGTAGTACGTGATGCAAACAGCAAAAACTTCGCTGAAATTGAAAGAAATATCGGAGAATTAGCTGGTAAAGCACGTGACAAAAAATTAGGCTTAAACGACATGGCTGGTGGTTCTTTCACAATCACTAACGGTGGTGTATTCGGTTCATTAATGTCTACACCAATCATGAACGGTACACAAGCTGGTATTTTAGGTATGCACTCAATCGTTAACCGTCCAGTAGCGATTAACGGTGAAGTTCAAATCCGTCCAATGATGTACGTGGCATTGTCTTATGACCACCGTATTATCGATGGTAAAGATTCTGTTGGTTTCCTAAAAACAGTTAAAGAAATGATTGAAAACCCAGAAGATTTATTATTAAACTCTTAATTATCACTTTAAAAGGCGGGCATATCTCCAAATGGGGATGTGTCCGTTTTTTCTATGTAAATATAACTATCAAAATAATTACTATTGACAGAAAGTATTGAATTATAGTATTATTCATACATTAAACAATTTAATAATAACCTCACAATCTTGTGGGGTAGAGGCGCGGTATTTATTAGTTTTTCATGGAGCATAGAGCATGCAACGAGATGGAAAAGAAGGAACTACCGCCGAAGTTTAAAAGAGCTCTTTCTTTTTAAGCTGGGTTTGCAGTGAATAATTGCAGAACTGTCTCGATTATCTCCATGATAATCGAGTTGTGCTATCTCAATATGGGATTGTGGGGATTTGAGCTATTTATAAATATAGCGACCTAAAATCTTCTTTTAGGTCGTTTTTTAATTGGCAAAAATTTTATGTTCATCTACTTTGATTGAAATATATTTTTCCAATAATAAAATAGCTCAAAAATATGAAATTAATAGGGGAGAATGACTATGAAAAAGAGACTAGTATTATTGTTTACAGTAATGATGGCCATGCTTGTATTAGCAGCATGTGGCGCAGACAAAGAAAAAGACACTACAAGTGGATCGGAAGGGTCTGACTCTACTACTGAATCGAAAGAAGTATTCAAAATTGGTATGGAGGCAGGCTATGCGCCATTTAACTGGACGCAAACGAATGATTCAAATGGTGGCGTACAAATTAATGGTGAAAAAGAATATGCAGGTGGCTACGATGTAGAAATTGCCAAAAAAATTGCTGAAGGTTTAGGCAAAGAGTTAGTCATTGTAAAAGCAGAATGGGATGGTTTAGTACCAGCGCTTCAATCAGGTGTCGTTGATGCCATTATTGCAGGGATGAGCCCAACAGAAGATCGTAAACAATCAATTGATTTCACAGAAAACTATTATACATCGGATTTCGTCATCGTAACGAAAAAAGGTAGTAAATATGAAAATGCGAAAACATTAGCTGATTTTGCGGGGGCAAAAATTACAGCTCAATTAAATACATCAAACTATAAAGTAATCGATCAAATTCCAGATGTGAAGCAACAAGTAGCAATGGATAACTTCCCAGCAATGCGTGTTGCTATTGAATCAGGTGTGATTGATGGTTATATAGCAGAGCGTCCAGAAGCTATTTCTGCAGCAGCAGCAAATGAAAACTTTACGTATTCAGTGTTAGAGGATGGCTTTGATGTAGAAGAAGCAGATGTTTCAATCGCAGTAGGGGTTCGTAAAGACTATGATTTAACGGATGAAATTAATGAAATATTAAAAGGTATTTCTGAAGAAGAGCGTCAAAAGTTGATGGAAGCAGCAATTGCCAATCAACCAGCCGCTCAATAATTAAACTATAAATGGAAAAGGGCCGCCAATTGAGCGGACTTTTTCTATTAGTTAGGTACATATAAGGCAGTTAATGCTGTTAGGGGGACTTCTTATGAGTTTAGAAACTATTTTAACGATACTCGAAAATAACTGGGAAATGTTCCTACGTGGCGCATATATGACTTTGGCAATTGCCATCATTAGTACAATTATCGGTGCGTTTATCGGATTTTTTATCGGAATTATGCATACGATTCCGATGAAGAAAAAATCATTTAAAAGCATGATTTTAAAAACTTTCAACTTTGTTTTAACGGTTTATGTAGAAGTATTCCGTGGTACACCAATGATTGTACAAGCAATGGTTGTTTTCTATGGGTTAGCATCATACGGTTTAGAATTGGATCGATTTATTGCGGCTTTAGTCGTTGTTGGATTAAATACCGGTGCTTATATGGCTGAAATTGTCCGAGGTGGAATCGTATCCGTTGATAAAGGTCAATATGAAGCGGCACAAGCCGTTGGGATGAATCATCTCCAAATAATGATTTATGTCGTTTTACCTCAAGTAGCCCGCAATATTTTACCTGCTACAGGGAATCAATTAGTGATGAATATTAAAGATACAGCTGTATTAAGTGTTATTAGTGTTACGGAACTTTTTTATCAAACAAAGTCTGTTGCTGGGGCAAACTTCAAATTTGCAGAAAGTTTCTTCATTGCATGTATGATTTATTTAGTCATGACATTTACAGCTACTCGTATTTTACGTTGGGTAGAAAAGCGATTAGATGGTCCTGAAGCGTATAAAATGGAAGTTGTACGCAAACCTGAAAACATAATGTAAGGAGCATCAACAATGGAAAAAATAATAGACATTCAACATTTAAATAAATCATTCGGCAACAATGAAGTGTTAAAGGATGTTAATTTTAGTGTAAATAAAGGCGAGGTAGTCTGTTTAATCGGCTCATCTGGCTCGGGGAAGTCAACGCTTTTACGTTGTGTAAACCTTTTAGAAACGCCTAGTGGTGGTGAAATCATATACAAAGGGGAAAACATCTTAAAGGATCTCAAAAGCGTTGAAGCGTATCGTACACATTTAGGGATGGTGTTCCAGCAATTTAATTTATTTAACAACCTAGATGTATTAACGAATTGTACAGTTGGTCAGGTGAAGGTGTTAAAACGCTCTAAGGAAGAGGCAAAGGAAAAAGCACTTAAATATTTAGAAATTGTGGGTATGAGCGCTTATAAAAATGCAAAACCTCGTCAACTATCAGGCGGACAAAAACAGCGTGTGGCAATCGCGCGTGCACTTGCCATGGATCCAGATGTGATGCTCTTTGATGAACCGACGTCAGCATTAGACCCAGAAATGGTAGGGGAAGTATTAAAAGTAATGCGTATGCTTGCGGACCAAGGAAACACAATGCTGATTGTGACGCATGAAATGGAATTTGCGAAAGAAGTTTCGGACCGCATTGTTTTCATGGATAAAGGGGTAATCGTGGAAGAGGGACATCCAAGTGAAGTGTTAGTCAATCCAAAGCATGACCGCACAAAAGAATTTTTAAAACGTACGTTAGCATAATCGCGCATATAAAAAAGAGCTTGCAAAAATTTTGCAAGCTTATTTTCTAGAGTTCCATTCAGATATGATGAAAAAAATAATAGCAAAAGCAATGGCAATTGCGAAAAACCACATCGGAACACTACCAAAAGTCATGAAGTCCACCTCTTAAAAGTAGTGTAGCATGATTACAAAGGACATTCAAACCGACAATTGCAAAGGGTGAACCTTCAATAAGTGGGGGGCCTCAAACTTTCGCGGAGAATGCATCTTTATTTTGAAATGGAAGGCATAAAGTCCGTAATTGAGGGGAAAAATTTCGGTTCCTTTGTATAGGTACTATCATCTTAGGACAAAATCGTATAAAATAGATAATGATAATATACAAGTTATATAAAAGCGAGGTAGACAAATGTTACATTTAAAATGGAAAGATGCACCGACGATTCGTACTGTAAAATGTGTGCACACAAACGCAGCAAAGTATTTAGTTTCAAATGTATTAACAGTTGGAAAAGAATACGAAGTGAAAAATGAAACGGAAGAGTTCATTTTTGTTATCGACAATACAGGTCAAATTGGCGGATACTACAAAGAGTATTTCGCATAATAGCTACTAATTGAAATGAGAAAAACAGCTCGTCTAGTGAAGGGGATACTTCACGAAGACGAGCTGTTTTTTATTTTTGATCAATTATAATATGTTCGATTTCATGGCGCTTTTCATTGCTTGTTACTTGCACGCGTAACGTATCTTCTATATCTTGTAGCAGTCTTAATTGGGTTTGTTTAAAACGATCAATGTCCTCATGGTTCACAGTAGGTCGTTTGCTGCTTTTAGATGTTGCCTCGAGCATCTTGCCGTTTTTGCGTAGAAGCTCCTCTGAGGCGTCCATTAAGCGCTGCTGGGACTGCATGGCGCGGCGTTGGTTATTCATACTAAGAAGCATCGCAATTTGTGACTGCCAAAGCGGGATCATGTTCATAATCGAGCTTTGAATTTTCTCGATGAGCAACTGATTTGTTTGCTGAATTAATCGAATTTGTGGTGCGTATTGGATTGCTACCTCACGCGATATTTCTAAATCGTACATTCTTCGGTCAAGCCACTCGATTTGCATATGAAGGTCATTCAATTCATTTTGTTTAAAGGGGTCTGTACTTTCAAACAAAGCTTGTTGAATTGTAGGTAAAATAACTTCTTGAAGATGCTGTTTTTTAATTTCTAACGATGCAATAAAAACATTAACCTCTTGGAAATATTCTTCATTCACTGCATACAACTCATTTAAAAATTGATAGTCTGCCAATAATCCATTTTGTGTATGTGATAATTGGATGCTGAGCCGATCAATCCGTTTACTGAGCTTGTTGTAATGGGTCATAATTTCTTGAATGGATTGTTTTGGTCGACTAAAAATACGTGCAAAAAATCCTTTTTCTACTTCCACTAATGCATCTGGGTCGATTTCTGCCAAATGACGCATTAAATCAGACAGTACTTCACCGACTCTTGAAACATCTTTGCGCTGGATATAATTAAGCATTTGAGCAGTGAATTTTTTCAATGCTTCTTGCGCGGGTAAACCGAATGCTAAAATTTGATCGTATTGATGAATCGGTAAATCGGCTGCCAAATGTACAGCCCGTTGTTTAGAAATGGTACTAAGTGACGTAAAAAGCGGTGTTGTTGCATTGTTAGCAACATTCACCGCAAATTGTTCTCGTGAAGCTTGAATATCGGTACTTCCACTAGATGTGAAAGCATCGAAAGGGTTTATTTCTGTTCCCATGATTTATTCACCGCCGACTTTTAATCGTTCTTTGCGTTTTTCATTTGACATTTTTGCAAAATCAAGCTCAATTCTTAAATTTTCAATATCAGAAGCTAATGCATTCTTTAAATCTTCTTCCATTGTAACATGTAGCTCTTTTAACGTTTTTCGTGTATCTTCAAGCGCTAAATGTATCTCGTTGCCAGTCACTTGCTCTTTCGTTAATAATGTATATTTATCAGATAACTGAACAGCTGACGGAAGATGTGCATAGAAGAAATCCTCTACCGCATAGAACTTTTGCGGATTGGTTTGAACAATATTGATAATCCGTTTTGTCAGTTTTGACATGTCGTTTATTTGTTTAAATGAACGAACGGATCTAACACGCACAATTTGCTGTGTTAATGTTTGGGCATGAGCTTTTGCTTGTTTAAGCTGAGCTTCGATTAAATGATATTCCGATTTGGATAAGCCAATTTTCTTTCGCTGACTCGATTTTTGCACTGCAAATGTAATTCTATTAGATAAATAATAGGCACCTATTGCAAGCGGTAGTGACAAAGTCATTGCAAATCCTGAAATGTTTATTACCGATACGACGAATGCTGTGAAACCGGCTAGTGAGTTAATTAAATGGCGTGTTATAAAATTGATAGGACCAAGCATTTTTGGTACCTCCTTTACTCGATACTATATCTACGTTTATGCGTCAAAAAAGTTTCAACTTAATTCAGCAGAAATCTCCTTTTTCTATATGTATGGGGATGAATGCTATATAGGCAATACTATTCAGTGTGGTTTCAAACACTTGCTGAAGTAGGGGAACAAAGGCTAAACCCGTCACGTCCTGTTACAAAGCCTTTGTGATCAACATCGTGTTGACCTAAGCCCAGGCGGATGTCACAGATTTTTTAAGGGAGTTTGAAGTCAGCCTAAAGACGTCACGTCGTGTGACACCGGCTGACTGACCCACGTCCTGTGGCCCCAAGCTCAAAAAAAATCTGAATACAATTACGGCAAGGCGTAATTCATTTATCTACTCTTATCCTACAATTTTTTTGAGTTAGTAGAAAGTAAAACGAACTGACTATTACATAATATTAATGGTAAGCGTATCAAAATGCTGTAATGTTTGATTGATTGTCATGTTGATTTCCGAAAATTCCGCGATGTGTAGCATTAATCTAACAAATTCATTAATTGCCGTTCTTCTGCCCTCTACACGAATGAGCCATTGTTGTTCATGGATGTCGATTGTGCCTTTTAACGATAGCTCTAATGCCATTGTATGAACATAGTGAGAGGGGACTTGGACAGGAGTATGAATACAAATCGTTGCGTGTGCCTTCATCGG
Organism: Solibacillus cecembensis; assembly: GCF_001439635.1. Classification (GTDB taxonomy): domain Bacteria; phylum Bacillota; class Bacilli; order Bacillales_A; family Planococcaceae; genus Solibacillus; species Solibacillus cecembensis. The sequence goes on from NZ_LMBZ01000007.1 coordinate 184,219, forward strand.
TTGTCTCCTTTATGTTGTCTGTGATATGTCTTCGTTGCATCAAAAACAATCAGCTAAAAGAAAAGCAAAACGTTTAGTAGTTTTGCTCTCATCAATTACGCCTTGGCGTAATTGCGTCCAGATTTTTTTCGAGCTTGTTCGAAAAACTCCCTTAAAAAATCTATGACATCCGCCGGGGCTTTAATTTGATTCAGCCGGGGTTTGAGCCCCGGCTGAATCAAGTTAATTGGATTAATGAACGAGGCGCTCTTTGTTAATAATTACGATTAAATCATTAATATAGCTAATTACTTTTTTAGATGCCGCCTCGATTTCAAGTAAATGTTCTTCTGCCTTCATACGATTCCCAGCGTTAAATTGCTCTACGGCCGATTTGGCACAATTATGCACTTGCATATGGTAATGGTCTAGTTGTTTATATGAATCATGTTGGCTAAAACGAGCAACGGTTTTATCAGATGTATACCATCTCCCTAAACGGCAATCAAGGTGAGAAGATACGTCACTTGATGATAATCTTTCTAAACCTAAGAACATATTGTAGACACGCCATTTCCATAAAATATGATCTGCTTTTGATAGTTGAAGTAAAGAAATACTTGAAAGTTGGACATTATTATTCGTTGTGATGTCATTTCTAAAGCGCGTAATTTCTTGACCTAGCTTATGGATATCGCGGGATGTATCATTGCCAAATGCACGTATATCTTCTTGTAAGTTTGAAATTTGAACCATACGTACAGAAATTTCATCAATGGAAGCTGCTTGTTCCTCCGATGCGGAAGCTGTTATTGTTACATCGGCATTAATGCTTTCAATAATCTCTACGATGGAATTTAATAAAGGTAAGGATTCCTTTGCTTCATCTGTTGCTTCACGAATAATCGTCGTTGTTTCAGAAATCGAGAAAGCAACATTATTAGAATAGCTCTTTAACGATTGAACATTCGTTGATACATTGCTAAGTGCAGATACTGTATTTTCTGCTAATTTTCGAACTTCCTGTGCAACAACCGCAAACCCTTTTCCGTGTTCACCAGCACGTGCTGCCTCAATAGAAGCATTTAGCGCAAGTAAATTCGTTTGGTCGGCAATTTGATTAATTAATGTGACAACGCTTTCGATGTCATTTACATGTTTTTGTAACTCAGTAAAACTGTGAACAATTTCTGTGAATGTTTCTTCTGTCGTAAAAATTTCATTGAGTGCATGTTCAATGGATTGCTTACCTTTTATAGCGTTTTCAACCGATTCGTTTGTTTTTTCTGCAATCGCGGACGACGAGCGGGCAACTTCTGCAATGGAAGCCGCTAGCTCTTGGGAAGCAGCAGTAGAGCTTGCAATATCATCGGATTGCGTGTCTAGACTATGAATTAAATCTTTCATATACATAATATTGGCGTTTGCATCCGTTAAAGATGAAAGCTCTTCAATGACATTTTCAATTAACCGCTCAGTCATTACTTCTACTAATAATTCTTGGTCAATATTCACAGCAGCGGATAAAGATTTCATATAGTTGAATGCGACATTTGGCTTTAATGCGAAATTATGTAAAATTAAAGTTGTCACATAAAATGAAAATTGGTTAAATACGACAATGAGTTTCCCTGGTTCGAATCGATTTTCACGTAATAAGTTGAAAAAATGAATGGACTGATCCGCATAATCATCATTACGTTCAGCTAAAAAGAATTGCTTTAAATACCGTTCAATTTGAGCTTCGGAAATAGGGTTTTTACCATTTGGAGCAATTTCATTTAAGTATGTATTAAAAATGACATTCATTGTCGGTGTTAATGTTTGGATTCGCTCATATATTGTCACAAGATTATCTTGATCAACCTGTTTGAAATTATTGAAAGTGAGCGTTTTTAAAAAGCGTGCAGTTGCAGTTAAGTCAGTCCCTCTTTCAAAAAGATCTTGTAGTTCAGCTTTTGGTTTAAATTTAGAAAACATATAATTGTTCCCCCGTTATATTTGATGTATTACCAAATAGTCTATCATAGGAAAGTAAGCAATAATAGACATAACTGTGCGAAAAGTTTAAAATGAAAGGGAATTAGAAAGGACAATGAATATGTATAAAATTACTTATATAAAAGCGGATTATGAGCCATGGTGGCAATTTGATGGGTGGGAAGAGCATATTGTTTCGACACAAAAATTTGCAAGTGAACAACAATTTAACAATGCCTTTACCGAACTGATCAGTCAATTTCGTCAAAAATACAACAATGAAGCAAGTAAGCATGAGCGTTATTATGCGTTTTGGTCAGAAGAGGAATGTGAATTTTGTGAGGCATGTGATGAGGATGCACAAATTTATCACGGCATTATTATTCAAACACCTAAAGTGTTATCTTTGTAACAATAACGACTTGAATATTTTAACTATTTAAACAATTGAGATTGACATATATTATCAAAATAGATATACTAATTTTAACAATTAAATGGCTCTACTCTAAACAATGGACTCACATATTATTTAAGTGTTCGATACTTTTAATATATGAGTTTTTTTATTTAAGAACTTTTTTAATTGTTTACTTTAATTTTGGGGGTTTTTTAAATGAAACAAGGTACAGTAAAATGGTTTAACTCAGAAAAAGGTTTTGGTTTCATCGAAGTAGAAGGAGAAAACGACGTATTTGTACACTTTTCATCTATCCAAGGTGAAGGTTTTAAAACGCTTGATGAAGGTCAAAAAGTAGAATTCGAAGTGGTAGACGGCAACCGTGGACCACAAGCAGCGAATTTAATAAAACTATAATTTTTTAGCATTCATCTACCTCTAAAAATAGTCAGAAGAATGCTGATTTTATAGCGATACAATGAATGCGAAATCATTGTATCGCTTTTTCGTCTTTAAGAAAGAGCATTAGAAATGTCCTAAAATATACATATTTCACATCGGAATAATCGGAATCTTCTATGATTTATTTAGTATACTGATCTAGTGAGTAATAAATACAATAATTTTTGGGGGCAATAGAGATGAAAAGAATGAAGAAACATGCGTTAGCGACAGCATTAGGTACTACGTTAATCCTTACATCGGTAGTGCCTGCAATTCAAGCAGAGCAAGCAGTATCTGATATTAGTAACTGGGCAATTGAAACGCTACATGAAGGGGAAAAGTATGGAATTTTTCCAATGGAATGGTATTATGATGGCTTTCAATCGACAATTACAAAGGAACGCTTAAACAGTTTACTGGACTTAACGGAACAAAAAATTGCCGAATTGAATTTACCGAAAAATGAGAAGTTCAAGCCTGTCACTGTAAAAGGGAATAATACACGTGGTGATATCGTTAATCGCTTATATAATATTATCGCGCAATATGATGCCAACGCAAGTAAGGACCCAGTTGCCTATTTACAGGCTCGCCAAGTATTACAAGGTTCAGAAAAAGGCCTATTGCTCGATCAAAAAGCTACGACACAACAGGCCGTTTTATTTGCATCACGCCTTATTAAAGATACGTATGCCCAAGCGGAACAAGGGGCAAAAGGTGTTGCGTGGGTAGTAGAAGATGAGGATACGAAAATTTATTTATTAGGCTCAATCCATATAGGGATTCCTGACTTGTATCCGATGCATCCTCAGTTAACAACTGCTTTTAATGAGTCCCAAGGGCTTTTTGTTGAAGCGAATGTGCTCGATCCTAAAGGCGCAGAATATTACCTTGAAAAAGCAATGTTTACAGATGGAACAACAATTCAAGATGTACTAAGTGAAGAAACCTATCAAAAACTTGAAAAAGTGGCAAAGGAATTAGAGGTACCAATAGAGGAGCTTCATTCCCAAAAACCATGGTCAATCTCAAATGAACTATCACTTTTGCTAACGGATGATACATTTGGATTATCTACCCAGGAAATGTCAATGCACGGTATTGATATGCATTTTTTATTAAGCGCAATGCTGCAACAAAAACCAATTTATGAGCTAGAGGGCGTGAACGCGCAATTCGACATGTTTGATTCTATTTCAGCGGAAGCGCAAGACCAATCATTAGAAGAAGTGCTAGATAGCCTATTAAATCCTTCTGATGAAAAAATAGATGAAAGTAATGCTTTACTGAAAGAATGGTTTACTAGTTGGGAAATAGGAGATGCGGAACGATTTGCGAAGAGTTTCAACGCAATGGAAGGCGAACCATCAGAAATGAATACGATGCTATTTGGAAAGCGTGATGAAGAGATGGCAAAAAAAATTGCAACGGTTTTAGAGGAAGATGAGGGAACGTACTTCCTAGTTGTCGGGGCAGGCCACTTTTTAGTCGACAAAAACATTCGTTATCATTTAGAGGAAAAGGGCTATAAAGTTGTTCCATTTTATCAATAAAAAATAGCGATTACGAAAAAGAGGTTGCACTGTAAGGATTTTACTTACAGCGCAACCTCTTTTTTACTGGAATTCTATGGACTTGAGCTTGGATGAAATAACATCCGACGTGCCATCCTCATTCAATATTTCGAATTCAGTGGCTACTAAGCCAATTCCTGCTACAAAATAGTTTCGCATTGTTTGATTATTTTCATTTTTCATCGTGACCATCACGTGCTCAAATGCTTTATACGGTGTTTCATAGGGCATGTTCATTTTTTCAATTGTCCAGTTATCAAACTTCTGTCCAACTTCCAGTGGTGAACCAATTAGTGTTGAAATAGAAGGAAGACCTTTTAATTGTTCCGCAGTTAAGGGTGTATTTTCATTTTCAACTTCTTTTATTAATGTAATCCCATGCTCACCAACTCGGTAATAGCGCGTCATGATGGAGCCACCATTGTCGACGACTTGTCGCACTAAATTAGCCGATAGCCAGTTCGTTTTCACCTGATAGCTCGCAAACTCATTACCAGTACCTTCAAATGTTAAGGTAGAAAGATCTTCATGCATAAATATTTGCATTTCATATGCGTTATCATACGCGCTACTATATTCAGAAGCAACATCGGTTGAAGTAAATGCTGTATTTGTAAGTGTATTTGGTTCTGCTGATTCATTATCGTTCGAAAGCGTATCTGTTTGTGTACATCCTGTTAAAAGTAAAACGAGTAAAAAAAAGAATCTTGTTTTCATCATCCGTCACTCACTTTCATGTGTCATTCACCGTAGTTTATATTGTATGAGTCGATGTATAGTTAATATTCCTCGGAATGTGAAAGTTGAAACAATAGTTTGTGAGAAAATTGTGAGAGTATAATGGGCGGATACTTGCTAGTTTTCTTCATGGATAAATAAAAAATTCTCCCGTTCTTCCCCAAAATAAGTGGGGGAGAACGGGGGAATACAGTGATGCATGTTGTTAATCACGAAAAGTTCATTTTAAGCTAACTAAGCATTTGAACTAAATTGTTAAGTAAAGGAGTTTTTTTTAATGATTACTCTAAGACACGTAGATGGAGACGAGCAGACGGTTGTAGCATGGTTTTTGACGCATTATAGATTACTACATATGAGATATATAGCAGTTACAAAATAACTAAGCACTTTGTCAATTACAAAAATGGAATTACGAAAAAACGAGGAAAAGACGAACACCATTAGATGTTCGTTAAAGAGTTATTATCTTACAGTTGCTGTGTTCCCCATTGCGATAGAAATTCTATTCCAACTGTTGATCTGATTGATAATTAGAACCAGGTCAACATACTGTTTTTCGTCATAAAATTCACGTACTCGCTTATATAGGTCATCCGGTACTCTTTTAGTAGGAATTAGAGTTAAATGCTCAGCTAGTTCGAGTGCAATCTTCTCTTCAAGTGTATAGAAAGTACATTCATTCCAAGTATTTAAACAATAAATACGCTGTTCGGTTTCTCCCATTTTACGTGCTTCGGATGTATGCATGTCTATGCAGAACGCACATCCATTAATTTGAGACACTCTAATTTTGACAAGTTCCCTAGTTGCACGATTAATTGTAGACTTTTTAGTGTATTTTTCCATATCCATCATAATTTTCATACCTTCAGGTGCAATATCGTAGTAATCAACTCTTTGATTCATAAGGCAAGACTCCTTTTGTTTTTAAGATAAGACAATTATAACGCTATGCGAACGTTTGTGCTAATTATTAGCTCCAATACATTTGAAAGAAAATGTGTGGGAAGGTGAAATATGAAAGCAATTACTATTAAACAACCGTGGGCAACACTAAATGCTCTAGGTGAAAAGAAATTTGAAACACGTAGCTGGCAAACGAAACATCGTGGTCCTTTAGCAATTCACGCAGGAC
>NZ_LMBZ01000103.1 GCF_001439635.1 Solibacillus cecembensis
TTGTATTACACAGGATTAGCTACTGGTCTGGATAAGAACAGCTTTGTAACGGAAGACTCGAAAGCGAAAAAAGCCTATATTCAATATATGACCAGACTTCTTGTGGTATCGGGCGAGGAAAAGTCTGCTGCGAAAGCACTTGCCGAAAAAGTTTACGAGATGGAGAAAAGCTTAGCTTCCGTATCGCTTGAACCTCATGAACAAGGCGATGTCAATAAATACTATAATCCGTATACAATCGAACAATTCGATAACATGTTCAAAACAGTAGATATGAAACANAGTCTTGAAATCGATGAAAGTCGACAGTGCTGATAAAGTAATCGTATTCGATGTGAAGCTGACGCAAAAAGGCACNGGAACTCTTGACTGAAGCTAATATCAACGTGCTTAAAGCTTACTCCAAAGTGAAACTGCTTATGGCAACAGGCGGTTTGCTGTTAGATGAATTCGGAGATGCGGCTAATGAATTTGCCGCAACGTTATACGGCGTTGCAGGAGAAAAAACAGATCAGGAAATAGCAGTAGCCATGACAACTGGCACAATGGGTGGATATTTGGAGCAAATGTTTGCCGAGAAACATTTTTCACCAAAAGCTAAAAAAGATGTTGAGCAAATGGTAGAGAAGTTAATTGTTACGTATGAGGAAAGAATCAAATCTCTTGATTGGATGTCAGAAGCAACAAAAGCGAAAGCAATTAAAAAGCTGGATA
>NZ_LMBZ01000105.1:0-281 GCF_001439635.1 Solibacillus cecembensis
TTGTATTACACAGGATTAGCTACTGGTCTGGATAAGAACAGCTTTGTAACGGAAGACTCGAAAGCGAAAAAAGCCTACATTCAATATATGACCAGACTTCTTGTGGTATCGGGCGAAGAAAAGTCTGCTGCGAAAGCACTTGCCGAAAAAGTTTACGAGATGGAGAAAAGCTTAGCTTCCGTATCGCTTGAACCTCATGAACAGGGCGATGTCAATAAATACTATAATCCGTATACAATCGAACAATTCGATAACATGTTCAAAACAGTAGATATGAAACA
>NZ_LMBZ01000105.1:324-680 GCF_001439635.1 Solibacillus cecembensis
AGAACTCTTGACTGATGCTAATATCAACGTGCTTAAAGCTTACTCCAAAGTGCAACTGCTTATGGCAACAGGCGGTTTGCTGTTAGATGAATTCGGAGATGCGGCTAATGAATTTGCCGCAACGTTATACGGCGTTACAGGAGAAAAAACAGATCAGGAAATAGCAGTAGCCATGACAACTGGCACAATGGGCGGATATTTGGAGCAAATGTTTGCCGAGAAACATTTTTCACCAAAAGCTAAAAAAGATGTTGAGCAAATGGCAGAGAATTTAATTGCTACGTATGAGGAAAGAATCAAATCTCTTGATTGGATGTCAGAAGCAACAAAAGCGAAAGCAATTAAAAAGCTGGATA
>NZ_LMBZ01000109.1:0-210 GCF_001439635.1 Solibacillus cecembensis
AATCAAAGGTATGAATGGATAAAAAATCATCTAATTTTTGATGATGATTATATAGATGAATACCAATATAATTTCAACAATACTACTTCAATGATTAACGCTATTCCTAAAAATACAACAATTATAGTTTGGATTGGGGCGAACTCTCACGAACAGACTGCCTTAAGATATGTTCTGTATTTATTAAAAGATAATAAATACGATATTTTC
>NZ_LMBZ01000109.1:253-452 GCF_001439635.1 Solibacillus cecembensis
GTTACACACTGGAGAAATTATTTCTGAAAAATTAAGGTTAATTTATGAGAAAGGTATAATGGTTCCTCCGATAAGTCAAGAGCAACGTGAAAAATTGGAGAAGGAATGGAAAGAGTTATCTTCTACACAAGAGGNTTCTAAGGGTATGGGAAAATAAAGAAATAAAGAGTGTAGACGTAGCTTACTATGATGACTATAT
>NZ_LMBZ01000109.1:460-616 GCF_001439635.1 Solibacillus cecembensis
AATTAATAAAGCTAAAAAATTACATACGGAGCGAAAGAATAATGATTTTATGAAATCAGCACGTCTTATTGGTGAGGTAATTGGATATTTAGACCAATATATTGGTGACGAGTTTTTTGAGTATAGGGTAAGACATTTAATCATGAATGGCGTTTT
>NZ_LMBZ01000114.1 GCF_001439635.1 Solibacillus cecembensis
AAGCGGATACCCAAGTATTTAACCGAACGGGAGATCGAACACCTTCGTGAATCCTGTCATTCCCCAATGGAAAGAGCGATTTTCGAATTTATGTTTTCAGCCGGTTGTCGAAATGGAGAAATAGTTACGTTAGAAAAGAACCGTATTAATTGGTCCAATCAATCCGCGATTGTTAGAGGTAAAGGTGATAAGAAGAGGGAAGTTTATTTTAATATACGTTGCGACATATGGCTTAAACGGTATATTGAAAGTCGGAATGACAATAATCCTACCATCTTTGTAACAGCAAGGCAGCCACATAAAATGAGTGTTGCCCAAATGCGATACATCATCAAGCGGATCTCCAATCGTGCTGAAATTAATAAAGAGATTCATCCACACCAACTTAGACACAGCTATGCAACTCACTTGTTGAATAATGGCGCNACCTATTGAAGTTACTCAAAGTCTTATGGAGCATGAGAAAAGTGAAACCACAAGGATATACGCTCAATTAAGCGGAAAACTACGGAAAGAGTATTATCAAAAGTACT
>NZ_LMBZ01000118.1:0-250 GCF_001439635.1 Solibacillus cecembensis
AACGGTCGTTTATAAAATAGTCTTGATATTTACTTAAATAGTGACAAAAATGGTCTGATTTTATTACCAAAACTATAACCAAAATCAAGTTACCAAAAGAGATATCTAAAAACCCTTTTTAGTTATATAAGGTCAAAAGCCTTATATATCAGGGGTTTAAGTCTTAACGTATAAAATACGTGTTTTGTCAGTGTTATCCACTAAAGCACCTGTTACTTTATCTAGTAGAATAAACAGTTGTGAATCTTTC
>NZ_LMBZ01000118.1:324-500 GCF_001439635.1 Solibacillus cecembensis
GCATCTTCCACTGACACTTCATTCATTGGAAGAACCTCAACAGAATCTAATTGAATTACCGCTACCGGATTACCTAAACTATTTAATATAATATAAAGCTCACCTGTTTTAGGTACTTCAACACTATTTAATTGATAGAGTAAATAACAAGAGGTAGTGGCTGTTTTTTTCCCCTT
>NZ_LMBZ01000124.1:0-240 GCF_001439635.1 Solibacillus cecembensis
CATATACATTTGATTACCTCTGCTGCCCCATAGCATGAACATTCTTCGATGTGTTGGGCATTCCCTTCCAGTTCTTCAATTTTCTGTATCTTTCCCTCTTTGAAATAGATTATCTTAGTTGCTGCTCTATTGTTTGCTGGGCCATCTGTCATGACTACTGGACAGACCCCTTTATGGCACACGCATTCTGATTCCTGAGTTCTGAGGATATTTCCTGCCCATGATGGAATTTCTGTTACT
>NZ_LMBZ01000124.1:290-463 GCF_001439635.1 Solibacillus cecembensis
CCCCCGTACCAGACCACTGCTGACGCATTGTTGTTCGGCCCCGACATGCATATCGACATTCTTGATATGCCATCATGGCATGATGTGCTTGACCATCCTATGCATTCGACCCTAACATTGTATGGGCTGGGCGCTTGACCCATCTCCCAGCTTATGAGAGCTCGGAATGGGCT
>NZ_LMBZ01000135.1:0-215 GCF_001439635.1 Solibacillus cecembensis
TTGCAAACGCTGATTTTATACAGAAAGAAAACAACTGTTTCGAAACAAAGTGTGATCAAAACAGTTGGTTCTTTATTTATCTAGTTTGGTTTTTATAATAAAGATTGATTATTTCAGGACCGAATCTTCAATTAAAGCCCCCGTTAGTGCAATAAGGATAAATAGTTAATTTAATTCAATCGTAATAGGTTCGAAATCAATTCGTTTATTATCAC
>NZ_LMBZ01000135.1:232-391 GCF_001439635.1 Solibacillus cecembensis
TGATGTTGCCTTGGGATCCAGTCCATGAATTGTTGCATTCCATGTGATATCTTCACTCGAATCCCCATCCTTTGTGCCAGACCCACCATTATACGGCACTTCATATTTATTGCCTAAATTATCAATCGCACTCAACTCAGCCTCAACATACCTCCATCT
>NZ_LMBZ01000008.1:0-233 GCF_001439635.1 Solibacillus cecembensis
GTTGGGGGCTTCCCCCTGTGAGAGTAGGACATCGCTTCGCACATTTAATTCCACTGATTTCTCAGTGGAATTTTTTTGTCTATAAAACAAAAAATCAAAATTTGAAAGAATAAAATTTATTTATTAATAATTACTTGATTTTATCAGTAAATATGTTATAATAAATCTTGTCTTTTAAAAAGTCTAGTGATGATGGCAAAGAGGTCACACCCGTTCCCATACCGAACACGGAA
>NZ_LMBZ01000008.1:299-30555 GCF_001439635.1 Solibacillus cecembensis
CATTAAAGCCACTGAGAAATCAGTGGTTTTTTTATTTATAAAAAACATTAATGAAAATGGTTTATAATCAATTAATTCATAGAATCCTAAAAATGACCACTACTAAATTAAATTTTAGTAGTGGTCATTTTACTTTTCTCACTTACTCCAATCCCCGAAAGGAAATTAGGAAGTTAAGCTAATTTCATTAAAAGAATCAATAAGATCAATTACGCCTCGGCGTAATTGCGTCCAGATTTTTTTTCGAGATCGTTCGAAAAACTCCCCTAAAAATCTGTGACATCGGCTGGGGCTTAACTTGATTCAGCATGAGTTTGAACCCCTACTTATAGAAATAGGGGATTTCTACTGAATCAAGTTAAAATTCCAACAATGCACGCAGACTATTTATATATGATTGGCTTACAGGAAGTTCTGTTCCATCTTTTAAAAGTACAATAAAGTTTGATGTAAGATCACGGGATATTTTTTTTATAGAGCAAATGTTAACAATATAAGACCGATGAATACGAATGAATGTATTAGGTAAGCGTGTTTGTAATTCCTTTAATGTGACAGAGGTTTTATATTGTTCTCCATCTTTATAAAACCAAGTTCTTTTTTGTAAACTTTCAAAATGAGATATTTGATCTATTGGAGTAGGGATCCAATCCTCTGCCTGTTTACCTGTAATAAACTGATATGGTTCAGGGCATTGTATATTGAATAATGGGGGGAGGACTACAACGAGCACTCCAAATTCGCCATTCATTATAATTGGATATCCAATTGCATAATAAGGTGTTTCAAACATCAAGTTTTCCATGATCGCATCAGTTTTTTTTCTAGTTTGTATTACTTTATACGCAATGCTATCTGTTGGAACTTTGGAGCCGATTGCCAATTGAATTTTTTGATGCCCTGAGCGAAAGTAAACAAACGTATCCTGAAATGCAATAGCGATTGATGCATCGCTTGGAATCCACTCTTCTAAAATAGTATTAAATTGTCCAATTTCCTCTGTGCTCATTTTTACATCCCCAAAAATCATCGTTAAGTATCCTCCTCTGTGTTATCCATGTTTTAGTAATCCATCCTATAAAAAGTATATTCTATCACACAAATAAACTGTTTTGTCGGAAAATAGTGAAAATTAAAACAATCTGTTATATAGTATATTACATCAAGGATAACTGTTATGGAACAGAAGGGTAACAATTTTCATAGCAGAATGTTTTTTCTACAAACACAAATCGGAAGGTGGAAATTTAACATGTCAACTCGTCAACAGAAAATTGATGCTTTACAAAAAGATTGGGCAGAAAACTCACGCTGGAATGGTATCGAACGTGCGTATTCAGCAGAAGAGGTAGTTAAATTACAGGGGTCAGTAGTACTTGAGCAAACTTTAGCAACACGTGGAGCTAAACGTTTATGGAACTCTTTACATGAAGAGCCATTCATCAATGCATTAGGCGCACTTACGGGGAACCAAGCAATTCAACAAGTAAAAGCAGGATTAAAAGCAATTTACTTATCAGGATGGCAAGTAGCTGCTGATGCAAACATTGCAGGTCAAATGTATCCTGACCAATCTTTATACCCAGCAAACTCTGTGCCACAAGTAGTTAAACGTATTAACCAAGCACTACAACGTGCTGACCAAATTGATCACGCTGAAGGTCGCGAAGATGAGTTCGACTGGTTCGCACCAATCGTAGCGGATGCTGAAGCAGGCTTCGGTGGTCCACTTAACGTATTCGAGCTTGTAAAAGGTATGATCGAAGCGGGTGCATCAGGCGTCCACTTAGAAGACCAATTAGCTTCTGAGAAAAAATGCGGTCACTTAGGTGGTAAAGTATTACTACCAACTCAAAATGCAGTGCGTAACCTAATCGCTGCTCGTCTTGCAGCTGACACAATGGGCGTAGATACAGTTTTAATCGCTCGTACTGACGCTGATGCAGCTGACATGGTAACATCTGATATCGATCCACGTGATGCTGAGTTCATCACTGGCGAACGTACACCAGAAGGCTTCTTCCGTACAAAGCCAGGTATTAAACAAGCAATTGCTCGCGGTTTAGCTTACGCACCATATGCAGATTTAATTTGGTGTGAGACATCTAAGCCATCTCTTGAGGAAGCTCGTGAATTTGCTGATGCAATCCACGCACAGTTCCCAGGAAAAATGCTTGCTTACAACTGCTCACCATCTTTCAACTGGAAAGCAAACCTTTCTGAAGATGTGATTGCTGAGTACCAACGTGAACTAGGTAAAATGGGTTACAAGTTCCAGTTCGTTACATTAGCTGGTTTCCACTCATTAAATCACTCTATGTTCGAGCTTGCGCATGACTACAAAGATAACGGTATGGCAGCATACTCTAAATTACAACAAGCTGAATTCGCTTCAGAATCAAAAGGTTATACAGCTACTCGTCACCAACGTGAAGTGGGTACTGGTTACTTTGACGACGTATCACAAGTTATCTCTGGTGGTACATCATCAACAACAGCAATGGCCGGTTCTACAGAAACTGAGCAATTCGTTTAATTTGATTCGGTTGAATCAAATTAATGCCCTGGAGGATGTCACAGATTTTTTCGGGAAGCTTTTCGAGCGAGCTCGAAAAGTATCTGGACGCAATTACGCCAAGGCATAATTGATGTAATACATGCCTTCCCACTCTATATTGGGTGGGGAGAATTATAAAATAGTGATTGATTAAGGTAGCGAATTATAAATAGCTATTACTTAATCAACAGGGGATCACTATGAATAAATCATTTAATTAAAAATTTCGTATGCCTATTGAAATGCGAGACCGCTGTTGGGGAACAAGCGGGGAAGTCGATATGCCGAAACGACGGACTAAATCAATTTCAAATGGTAGAAGGAAATTTTGAATAGCTATATGTTTCAATCGTTTTCTACTATGCGACTAAATCGAATTGGAACACGATTTAGAGCAATTATAATTGGATTGCCTCCAATTAAATAAACCGTTAAAACTTAGGGGTTATAATACTGTGGAAAATGTCTTTCTAGTCTGGATGGGGCTAGAAGGGCATTTTCCATTTTAAAAAATAGGAAACAATTATAAAGGGGATAAAACAATGGAAAACCGAGAATTATTACTTGTACCAGGACCGACGCCTGTTGTGGATGAAATATATGATGCACTTGCAAGTGAAACACGTGGTCATACGGATCCGCGCTTTGTAGCCATTTTTAAAAATGCCATTGAACAAACGAAGAAGTTATTCAATACAAAGAGTGAAGTATATGTAGTAGCCGGTTCAGGTACATTGGCAATGGAAATGGCGATTGTGAACACAGTCGGAAAAGGGGAACGCCTTCTTGTTATTAGCCATGGCTATTTCGGGGATCGCTTTACACCACTTGCCAATGCATTTGGTATTGAGGTAGAAGTTTTACAGTCCGCTTGGGGGGAACGTGTAGATCCACAGCTTGTTGAAGAAATATTAAAAACGAAAACATTTAAAGCGGTGACAATTACACATGCTGACACTTCAACAGGGGTAATGTCAGATTTAGAAGCATTAGTACCGATTATTAAAGAAGCGGGTGCACTTGTCATTGTTGATGGCGTTGTTGCGACAGCCGCACTTGAAGAAGATATGAGTAAAGCATATGGGGACAATGAAGCTTATAAAATTGACGTTGTATTAACAGGTTCACAAAAAGCGATTGGTATCCCACCAGGCCTTGCGATTATTACATTTAGTGAGCAAGCATTAGCAGCGCGTGAGGCATTAGGAACAATACCAGCTTATTACGCGGATATTAATTGTTGGAGAGGGGTAATGGACAATCCAGCAACGTATTTTGCTACGCCTCCTGTGAATTTGATTTATGCTTATGATGCAGCATTAAAAATTGTTTTAGCAGAAGGAATGGAAGCACGAGAAGCACGCCATATTGCATTTGGTAAAGCGGTTCGTGCAGCGCTTCGTTCATATGGTATGACACCATTAGCAGATGAATCTGTTGCCGCTCCAACATTAAGTTGTATTTTATATCCGGAAGGTATTGAGGACGGCGCATTTCGTGCAAGTTTAGCTAAAAGAGGGATTATTGTAGCTGGCTCACTCGCGCATCTTGCGGGGAAGGCATTCCGTATCGGGCATATGGGGAATACAACAGCTTCGATGCTTGAACAGGCGATTGTGGCGATTGGTGAGGCATTGCAGGAGCAAAATCACACAGTTCATGTGGATCAAGCACTACAAGCATTTCAAGAGCAAATGAAGCAATTGGTGAAAGCATAAATAAGAAGCGGGCATAGAAAGGAATCTTCTTTGCCCGCTTCTTTTATAATTCTTGTTCGATGGATTGTTTTAACCAGCGTGTGGCCTCTGTATAATCTTGGGCAACACCTTGACCTTTTTTGTAAAGCATCCCTAGTTGGAATTGCGCTTTAACATGCCCTTGTTGTGCAGCAAGACGATACCATTTTGCCGCCTCTTTATAGTCATGTGTAACACCCTCACCGTTTGCATGCATTTGTGCTAGCTGAAATTGTGCTTTTGCAAAGCCTTTATTTGCTGCGCGTAAAATCCATTTCGCTGCTTCCTCGTAATCCCGTTTCACTCCGAGCCCTTTATCAAAAATATTACCAAGCCTATACTGTGATTCGATATGTCCTTGTTCCGCGGCAAGTCGGTAGCAATGTCGTGCTTCATCGTAGTTGAGCTTTGTCCCTAAACCTTGCTCATAAAGTAAACCAAGCTGAAATTCTGCATTGGCATCATTGTGGCTTGTCGCTGCCTGCAACCATTTGAATGCTTCATTATAATTGGGGGAATTATCTCCTCCATTTAAAGCGAGCATTGCTAATTGGAATTGTGCTTGTGCATGATTTTGAATAGCAGCGCGTTTTAGCCATTTCAATGCACTATCCAATTGCCCAAGTGATAAATAAACAATACCAAGGTCATAGTTTGCGCTAATATGTTCACTCGCCGCAGCTTTTGACAGCCACTCAATCGCTAAAGAGGTAGATTGCTTTGTATTATGTTGTTTATAAATAAGCCCAAGTGAATATTGTGCAGTGATATGTCCACTATTTGCTGCAAGTGTAAGCCATTTTAACGCTTCCTCTTCATTTTTTTGAATGCCTTTCCCCGCTTGATAAAGGAGGGCTAATTGAAATTGTGCATTTGAATGTCCTTGCATCGCCGCAGTTATAAACCATTTCGCAGCTTGTTTAAACGATTGTTCAACCCCGCGTCCATTAATAAATAAATAGCCAAGATTGTACTGGGCACTTGCATCACCAGCGATCGCGGCTTCCGTAAAGAGTGTGGCCGCTTCTTCATAGCTTTGTTCGACCCCTTTGCCATCATGGTATAAAAAGCCGAGGTTATTTAGTGCACTCGTATTTCGTTGCTCAGCTGCTTTTTCATACCAGTGCGCGGCTTTTACAAAGTTTTGTTCGACTCCTTGTCCTTGATTGTAAAGAGAACCGAGGTTGTACTGTGCATCTGCATTGCCAGCATGAGCTGCTAACTCATAGAGCTCAGCTGCTTTTTGCACATTTTGATTAACCCCTTGTCCAAGCTGATACAACACACCGAGTGCATATTGCGCATTTGAATCGTTTTGCTCAGCAGCTAGCGTATACCATTTGGCGGCTACTAGGTAATTTTTTCTTACACCATTGCCGTGATTATATAAAAAGCCGAGATTGTACTGGGCGTTACTGTCCCCATTATTAGCCGAAACTAAAAACCAACGTGCCGCTTCCTCATAATCATGCTCAGGGAAATTAAGTTTGGCGAGTGGCGGCGCTGTATACATTTCATCTAAATCTAAATAAGCCGCTTGAGCCAGCCTCTCGCCTCTCGTTAAGTGCTTTATATACCAACTAGCTAAATCAATTGAGTATTCAAGTGCGATTTTCGCTGCCTTTGTATCGATAATCGAATTAGTGGAAATTACGGTCGTTTTTTGAATTAAATTCATTAATAAATACATACGTCGAGGGTGTATTTTATCAGCAAATCCTTTGTTAAGAAGGAGTGTCCGAAGATCGGCATTCCCCCCGGATTTGTTCATTTCTTTTTCATATAAATCGCGAACAATAATACTGAGTGCGATATTCAGTTTCTTTAAGGAAAGAGTAGGATTTGAAATCGTATAGCGGGCCGCACTTTGTAATGCTTCAGCTAATGGACGATGGGTTTCAGGAATAGCATTGCAAAGATTTGTTAGCAAATCGCGATTCATCATAAACAGACGCACTCCCTTTCATATTATTTAATAGGTTTAGATAATCTATATCTTTTTAATTATGCTTTTTATCGGAAGAATATGAATAAAGTGAAACTTCGGCCGGTGCGGGAGCGATACCGGCATCGAGCAGGTGCAAAAGAAAGTAAAATTGCTAGATATAAAGGGATTTCAGCATACCTTTGTTGAACTACTACAAGAGCAATCATAAATTTGGAGGAGAGAGAAATTATATGGGGAAATATAGTCCTTATTTTTGGAAAGTCATTTGGGTTATCGGATTAATGGTATTCATAAATTTTAGTATTCAATTTGAAAATCAAATGCAAAAAATAGCAACGGTCGAGTATAACGCAATCCCTGTGTTGTGGTTTGGTGTTATTCATCCCATTTTATTTGGGTTTTATCTATCACTGTTATTTGTGAAAAAGTGGTCAGCAAAAATGAACTTATCTTTATTTTGGTGTGTGGCAATGCCTAGTCTAATCATTTTGTGCTGCTACCCATTATTATCAACACTATCAACGCTAGAATTTATGCCAGATAAACTATTTAGTTTGCCGATCTTCACTTGGGTATCGCAGGCATTTATGTCGTACTCCTATGTATTGGGAATAATCGCAGGGTTGACGATTATTTTAAGTTTTTTCAGTACGCAGCCAACTAAGTCGAGAAGGTAAGTTCGGGGGATATGTTGTGTGAGCGTATCTGTTATTCATTTACATCCCATTGTATTTATAGTCATTTCCCGATAAACTTTAGTCAATTGGTCTAGTAAAAGGGGTGTTTGAAAATCGAGGCAGTTATTGTACTGATTCCAGCATTAAATCCTTTGTCAACGATTATTGAGTTCGTTGAAAAGCTTGAAAAGTTAGCTGTCGTAAAAATTATTATTGTAAATGATGGAAGTGATGAAAAATATAACAAGACGTTTGAAACATTACATAATAAAGGTTGTGTCGTATTAACGCATGAACAAAATTACGGGAAGGGGCACGCAATTAAAACGGGAATTCATTTTTTATTGCATTCATCGTTCCATGCGAAGGGGATTGTTACTGTCGGGGCGCATGGTCAGCATTCTGTTCTTGATGTTGAGCAGATGATTGCGAGTACGAAAGTCTTTTCAGATGGTATTGTTCTAGGTGTTCGAGAGTTTAAAAACTCGGATTACTCGATGATTCACCAACTCCAAAATCGTGCGAATTCAATGTTATTTGAGCTGTTCTTTCATAAGCGTTTACTCGATATACAAACGGGTTTACGTTACATACCGAGGCAACAATTTGCATGGCTTCATCAAGTGAAAGGGGAGTCATATAGCTTTGACACGAACATGCTTGTCGAAGCGATCCGACGTAAAGTACCGATATATGAAGTGCCGATTGGTCATGCAAAGTTAAGGAAGAATTCGGTTATTTATTATGATGAAGTGATCCATCCCGCTAAAATCTTGCAGCAGCTATGGGCAAATTTCAAAAGAAAATAACAGATGCTCATGAAACTTTTTTACCGAAACTAACGTAAATACAGAAGAAAAGAAGTTGTTTTGGGATACAATAGCATGTAGCAGGCTTTTCGAAAGAGGAGGAATCATCATGAGTGAAAATGTAAAATTTGAAAAAATGATTGAAGGACAAGATAAGCATTATTCAGATAAAAAGTTTCTTGGTAAAATGAAAGGTATGAGTGGCGGACTTGGTTATAAAGCTTTGCACGCGGCTACAACATTGTTTATTGCAGTAAAAAGCCCAAACATGTCAAAAGCGAATAAATTAATTATGCTTGGTGCACTCGGTTATTTTATTTTCCCAATCGATCTAGTAGCTGATTTTTTACCTCTTGCAGGATTAACGGATGATGCATTTGTTATTTTAACAGCGCTTGGCAAGGTATATATGTCCATTACCGATGAGATGAAAATGGAAGCGGATGAGTGGATTGAAGATAAATTAGGCAAACGGTCTATTTCAAAAAAATAAAAAAGGCCGAGATGCAAGAGGGATTTCTCTTATCGATAAGAGAGACAAAGTGGTAGGCACTTGAGCTTTATTATGATGAAAGAAGATTGTCCTGTTAGTTTTAATTAGCGAAGTAAATTTTAAAAGCACATCAAGTTGCGAGATGTGCTTTTAAAGGGGACCTTTTTACGTAGGGATGATCTGTTTCTACTTAATTTAATTTCAAAAGCGCTGCATCTTCAACGAATGTAGCTGTGTTAAATAAAAACAACACATCCTTAATGTCATTCTCGGACAAATAAACTCCTATATCACCATTATAAAAACGCAGGTCAATCACATGAATTTCTGGTACATGATTTGTGAGAAAGGGGAGTACATTATGTGCGTAGGAGTCTTTAATGACTAGTAGCTTTTCCTGTGCAATTTGTTGTGGATCAAGGGCAGTTGTTAATTTCATTAGTGCATGAACCCCACCAAGAAAGTATGAATATTGATCCTTCTTCGCTAAAAAGCTTTCATCATACATGCTTGTCACAGTTTGATCTGTATCCGCGATATACATTTCAGTGTGGACAGGATTAAGAGGTGTGTAAGTTTGAATCGTATCTGGCGTTAAACCCGTAAACTGACTCCTTGTATGATAGCTCCCTAGAAATGAATTGCTCACAGTTTTAATCGAAAAATCCTTCAGAGAGAATGGCTGCCACCCTTGTTGCTCTGCATAGGCAACATAAGCTAAATAGGCTCCGAATGTTGTCCAATGATGATCAGTTCGATAATAAACGGGTTCAGTTGCATGTTGTTCTAAGATATTAATGCCATTCATAAAGTTTAAATCGTTTTGCATCGATTCCTCGATAAATTGATTGACCTTCTTTTGAGAATACGACGGTGCCAACCAAGGTAATCGTTCTGGATAAATGCCAATCGATGTGGGTGCAAGCATGAACGTCATTTTCACTGTCGGATGATTGCTTGCAAACTGGTTTACCGACTCGGCATATCGTTGAACCTTTTTATAATCAGGCTCTAAAAATTTTTCAAACAAATAGCCATCTTTACCTTGATAGATACCGTTATTTTCTTGTTGCAAACGGGCTTGTTCTGACGTTGATTTGACCCATAACCACTTATCTCGAAACGGAAAGTGATCTGTAATGAAACTCTCCGTCTCTTCGGCAAATTTCTTGGATATTAAGTTATCCCAAGTAAGTTGTGGCGCGGCCTGTAAATATCTATTTTCTAGTTCAGAAAAACGATGATGAGGCAAAATGAAAAAAAGTAATGCGATGAGAAACGTCGAACTAACAAATCCAACGACTAATAATCGCTCTGATAGATGCTTCATAAAGTTTTCCTCCCTAAAAACGGAAATATAAAAATGGATTAAACGTGGCATCTACTAAATAGGCAACCGAAAGTAAATAGAGAAATCCATACCAAGCTAAATGAGTAATCGATAATCTTGACCTTTGTTTCAACGGTAAAGAGAAGGTGACCAATACGATAAGCAGCACTGCATTTGTATAAAAGAAGTACATTGTTTCGTTGTCCCACAGTGCTTGACCATTGAACCCCCACATGGCACCCAAATAACCAACAATTAAAGAAGGCTTGTCAAAAGCAAATAGCACCCACCCAATAAGAATGAGGATAATTGCATAAAGATGTCTGATCCAGCGTGGTGCACGTTGAAGTAATGCTAAACCCCACCATTTTTCAAAAATTAGAATGACGCCAAAATATAATCCCCATAAAATAAAGTTCCAGCTTGCGCCATGCCAAAATCCTGTTAGCATCCAAACAATCAAGATATTACGCGTTTGAATGGCTAATCCTCGTCGATTTCCACCAAGAGGAATGTAGACATATTCGCGAAACCAACTGCTAAGCGAAATATGCCATCTTCGCCAAAAGTCAGTAATGCTCTGGGCTATATAAGGTTTGTTGAAATTCTCATTAAAACGGAAGCCAAACATGAGCCCGAGACCAATTGCCATATCCGAATAACCACTAAAATCAAAATAAATTTGGAAAGCAAATGCGATAATACCTAACCAAGCTGTTAACACAGGCATCGATGCTGGATTGGAGCTCGAAATGGTATCCCATAGTAAGCCAATGTTGTTGGCAAGTAGCACCTTCTTGGCGAGTCCAATTGTAAATCTACGAACCCCTTCTGCAAACATCTTCATATTTTCAGTGCGCTGTTTTAGCTGTTCTGCAATCGTGCTATATTTTACAATCGGCCCTGCCACTAATTGTGGGAACAGGGCGACGTATGTGCCGAAGTCTATCCAATTTCGTTGTGCTTTTGCTGTCCCACGATAAACGTCGATAATATAAGACATCGATTGGAACGTGTAAAAGGATATTCCGATAGGCAAAGGAAGTTCAGTTAAAGGGATATTCGATCCAATTAACGCATTTATATTTTGTATGAGAAAATCAGCATATTTAAAATAAGATAACAGCAAGAGGTTCACAATAACCGAACAGACAACAATGCCCTTGCGTTTTACCGAGGTCTGATTCGGTTTATCGAGAAGCAAACCGAAACAATAATCTGTCAGTGTAGACACTAGCATGATGATGATGTAAACGGGCTCGCCCCATGCATAAAAAAGAAGGCTCATAATAAATAAAATGAGGTTTTTAAACCTTCTGGGCGAACAATAATAAAGCGTTAACACGGCTGGCAAGAACAAGAATAGGAAAAGAGGGCTACTAAATACCATAGACGTCTATTTTTTTACGAAGAAACGATCGTAAACTGCAATCAGTTCATCTGCTTGATCAGAAATAACGAATAGTACATAATTCCCTTTTGTTATGATTTTATGGTTTTTTGCATTTTCATATTGATCTGGAAGGTATTGTTCGAATGGCTTCATGGCATTTTCCGCTCTTACCTTTATTGCAGCTACTACTTCCGCAACATCATTTGGATCTTTTACTTTAAAGATGGCAATTTCATTCGATTTTACGTTCATCATTGGAATTCGAACGGAGAAATCTTCAAGCTTTGCAGCATCTAAATTGTATAGATTCTTCAAATCCTCTGCCGTTAATTCCATTAGTGCGGGTTGTTCAACTTCTTTCACCATTTTCTCTGTCATTTCTTTTGCAGAGTGACTTGCTTCAATATGCGCAGTCTTATCATCAGTTGTAGAAGACTTGTTTCCAGAACATGCTGAAACCACAATTGCTAACACCATCGTTAGCATAATTACCATTATTTTTTTCATTATATTTTCTCCTTTTTATTAATTATTTGATTACAGAGGGATTAGACGTAGGTAGTCTATAAACGTTACATAAAATTTAATATTTCTAAGTAATATTTTTTTGCGCATGTGGTGTTAGTATAGTTCATTTGTGATTTTGCATACTTGACTTGCTTATTAATTATGGATTCTTCGGTAATGAATTTTAATAGTAGCCAAAAAATAATAAAATTAGATAAGTGTTCTATTATCGCGGATAAAAGGAGGCAGTTTTGTTGCGGACAATGAAATGAGTTAAAGCAATTAGGTGTAACGGTAATTGCGACATTTTCAAAGTGTGTTTGCGAGATGAAAACATTGTAAAATAAAAAACGCTATTTTGAAATAGCGTTTTTTGTATACTTACTATGGATTTATTGGAGCCTTTAATGCGTGGAATGCCCGTTTCACAATGGCTTCAATCGGCTTTTTCTCGCACATGTGAATTATCAGCTGCGGATATACTGCTACGAGCTTTTCTTTTACTAAATTTAAAATAAATTCATTGTTTTTTAAGACGCCACCATTTAAAAAGAATAAGTGAGGCCCATGTATATAGTTAGCCTTATTTAATACGGTCGTGCTTAATAGGAATAACTCCATTGCGGCCTTTTCTGCAATTTTTTTCGCGACGTTATCATTTTGTTCAACTGCCTGTTGTAAAAATGAAGCTAAGTTCGCTAATCGTGTATTTGTATATTCTTCACTATAGATCCAGTTGAGTAAGGCATCGCTATCTTCTAACTTATATGCCTCTAAAACGAGCTTTGTCAGCGCGGTTGGTTCATTACGACCGTCCACTGCACGGAAAATCGCCTTGGCAATATGCTTGCCAATCCAGTAACCACTGCCTTCATCACCAACGCGATGTCCCCAGCCACCTGCACGGAAAGTAGTTTGATCTGCCACACTATAACAAATCGCCCCTGTACCTGAAATTAATAATGTCGCATTTTCTTCGCATAGCCCTTTTAGCGTAGCTTCAACATCATTTTCAATAATAATTGTGCCAAATGTAAACGAAGAACGAGCAACGCTTTGTTCAATGATTTCCTCAAGAATGATTTTGTCGCGTTTTGTATCCATTCCAGCCATCGCAAAAACCGCCACCTCTAGATGAACTGGTGGAAGATGTGCCGCCGCACTACGCATTAAGCCGATTAAAACATGCTGAACGCTTTCTATTCCAACTGCTTGATAGTTCGAGCCTGTAGAAGTAGCGCTAAAAAGTTCGAGCCCGTTTGCAGTACGAATAGACATCGTTGTTTTTGTGGCACCACCATCGACCGCAAGAATATATTGATTACACATGTTCATCCCACCTTTGTAAAATTTTTTCGAGCTGCTCTTCTGCCTGTAAGATCGCCTGTGATTTTTGTGTTAGCCATTGTTCGAGCTGTGCCGATGCTTTTCCTGCTTCTACTAATGATGTACGCATTGTTTGTGGCGCGGGTCCACCCTTTAATGTACGAACCTTCACAAAATACTCAGGCTGAAGCGCTTGATAAAAGGATATTTCCGTTATTTTTAACGGCGAACCTGTAACATGTAATGCTTTTTCATTAGCTAATTGCCATTTGAGGCTTGCCAGCGATTCTTCCTTATTAGCTACAAGTTCATTGACACATAGACTGACAATTTTATGTGCCTGACGGAAGGAAATTCTTTCTGATCGAACAAGTGTGTCTGCCAGTTCGGTTACGGTAGCAAAGCTATTTTGTGCACGCTTTAATAAGCTTTCTTTATTTACATTCATTGTGACAATGAGACTTCCAAACAGTTTATAAATCCCAACTAATCGGTCAATCGCACGCCATAAATAAGGTTGCATATCATCTTCCGTATCGACAATATCTCCAAATGGTGTATTGTGAATCATTTGTAGCACCGTTCCTGTATCGCCAACGACGGCAGAAAGTAGGGAACGGGTATGTTCAATGGAAACGGGATTGCGTTTCTGTGGCATGATGGAACTCACTTGGACATATGGAATGGCAAGCTGGAAGGCATTGAATTCTTGCGTTGCCCATAATAGGAAATCCTGTGATGTCCGCCCGAGATTTAGCGCGGCAAGCTGAACAACGCTTGCGGCTTCTGCAATATAATCTGCACCGGCAACCGCGTCCCAAGCATTTTCAATCAGTTCATCAAAAGCAAGCAACTCCTGCATGCGCTCGCGATTAATTGGAAACCCGGTCGTCGTCAATGCAGCTGCACCCATACTACTTCGATTAATCGTGGTATAGGCAGCTTGCATCCGTTTAAAATCGCGTGTTAGCTGATCAATGACCGCCTTCAAATAATGAGCAAAAGTGGTAGGCTGTGCTTGCTGCGTATGCGTGTAGCCAATCATAATCGTTTTCACATGTTCCTCAGCAAAGGCAATTAGAGTGCTGCGCAAATGAAGTAATTCCTGCATGAGCGTGAGCATTTTTTTACGTAGCGTCATTCGATAAATGGCGATTCCCATGTCATTTCGACTGCGCCCAATATGTAAATTGCCTGAAATATCGCCCCCAAGCTCAATTAATTTATTTTCAATACGGAAAAATAAATCTTCAAACTGTGGGCTGTAATCATGTGTTTTGTAA
Source organism: Solibacillus cecembensis (assembly GCF_001439635.1). Lineage (GTDB taxonomy): Bacteria > Bacillota > Bacilli > Bacillales_A > Planococcaceae > Solibacillus > Solibacillus cecembensis. The sequence continues at coordinate 14,359 of NZ_LMBZ01000008.1, forward strand.
TAGTCTAAGTCCAACTTTTTAAGTGCTTGCCCAATTTGACGCGCTTCCTCAGAGGTAACTAATTTTTGTTCCTCTAACATTTTTAAGTGGGCAATATGAATTTGAACCATCGCCTCTAAAAAATGCTGGCGTGCTTCATTATACGCTGGCTGTAATACCATTTGACGATAGCTGTTCGATGGGAATTGAATCCCTTCTTCCGCATTAATACGATTTCGATAATCTTGAAAGAACATCCATTATTCGCCTCCATTTATTTGGATGAAACATGCTGCTTGCCATCGTAATTGTTATTTAAAAAACCTGCGAGAATTTTTTCTGAATATTCTTTTAGTTTATCAAATTGATTGTGTGGTTGCTATCTTATCCACTAAGTAATTTTGAATAAGTGTTCCAACTTCGACAACTTGTTCAATCATTTCATTGCTACTAATTCAATAAAAATTCCTCTAAATGAGTAAGTGCTTCAAATGATGAATTGCGGATGTTGGAAATCGTATCCTGGATAAAAAAGCGTGATGTCCATTGATTATCCATTATCTTTTTTATATCCTGTAAAATTTCATTTATATTATTTTCAATTGCTATTAAAGAGGCTAATTCCGGGCTGTCTTTCATCAAATTATTTAAGTAGTCTTTTGATTGCTGTAATTGTTGTTCAATTACAGTTAAATCCTTTAGGTTAATTTTAACTGGTTCTTTTTCCATCGCCCATAATTGACTAATTCCATAAGCTATCCTTTGAAATTCAGGGGGATTATTAATAGAAGTTAATTGGATATTTTCTAAAGTTCCATTGATATTTAAATAGGCGTCCACATTTTGTTCATTGGACTGATATGTAATTTTTGAATTAAGCAAGATTGGGGAGAAGGGGAAAAGCCAGTTTATTGCGCCGTATGTAACGATTACAGCAAGAGCCATTATTAAGTACTTTTTCATGATAACCCTCATTTCAAAAAAATTATTTTATTGTATTACTCAGTTATTTGCTTGGTATTTTAAGTTTATTAAATCCACTAGGTTATTTCCATATTTATCAAATTCACAATCGTTGTGCCAATAATTTAAATTACACAATAAACTGACTTATTTTACATATAAAACTTTAGAATTCCAACGTTCTTCATTGCAAATATAGACTGTATATATTATTTCTTGTCAATTATGTTTCGAAAAGAACGGGAAATCTTTTCGAAGAGTGGTCACTTTTAAAACTCATAGCCAACCTAATATTTGTGTAATATGGTATTATTGTATATGTGGGGGAATTGCAATAAAAGTTATTGAAATTCGATAGGTATGATGAGGAAGTTTTATATGGATAATTATTTTGAAGAAATAAATCAGACTTTAGACTTATTAATTGAATCGGAAGGAGATATTTCTGAAGACTTAAGAAAATTAATAGTCAAGTTTAAGAACGAAAAAGCTGATGATAGCTTTCCGTTTGGGCACCTATGTATTGCCCATTATAAGGCTTATGCTAACGAAGAAAATAAGGGAATATTGCTAGTAGCAGCTGCCATAGAACTACTTATTTTAGTATTAGATATAGTAGATGATTTACAAGATTTTGATAGTGATGCTTCTTGGGTTAAAGAGCCTCAATTTACGTTAAATGCAATTCTTTCAATGATGATAATTGTTTTTAAAACGGTTAGAGAATGTAATTTTAAATATCATCAGCTAGCGATTTCTTTGATAGAAACGCGACTTTTCGAAAGTATTAATGGTCAACAAGAAGATCTCTTGAATTCTTGCAGGGAGGAAACTACATATCTCGACATGATTAGCTTAAAATCTGGATCTTTAGTTGCTTTGAGTTCAGAAGTAGGTTTTGTTTTAGCAACAGGGAAAGTTGATGAAAGAGTAAAAAACTATTCCCGTTATATAGGAGTAGTTCAACAAATTAATAATGATATAATTGGATTAAAACAGGATAACCATCTTAAGAATGACTTTATAAAAAGGAAATTCTCTCTTCCGATTATTTATTTAATGAACTCGAACCACGTGCTTACCAATCTAGCTAAATACTATTATCAAGGTAATAGTATTTCTTTATTAGAAAAAGAACAGTTACTAAATTCTTTAGTAGACGGGGGTGGAATTACATATTCATTAACGATTAGGAACATTTATGCGACAAAGGCTCGAAACTTAATAAATTCCTTAAATCAGGAAAGTAGTTTCAAAAAACAAATTCTAACGTATTTAGAGTAATTACAAGGAATCGTCAAATAGCGCCCACCTGTTTTCAGGGAGGGCGCTATTTGGCGCTTACAATTAAAAGTCCAAAGACTAGTAGCACCCATTTTAGACTTCTGTGAGTTGCCTAAAATAATAACCTTTGTTATTTATGAAATCAATTTAATTGAATCAATTTCATAATTCCAATCCCTTCGGTATCAAGGGCTTTCAATCAATAAAAAAAGGGCACCTCCCCAATTTGGTATAATTTAAGCGACGAAACCAAATTAACCAAGAGGTGAATGCCCTATGACTATTGTAAAACAAATTAGCCTTTTTGGCATCCAAGAATTATACGAAATGGAAAGTTCGCACCGATTTGACGCGATTTTTGCCACTTTCGACGTACAACCAATCTTTCAACTCTTTTCGAAAAAGTCGCTGCGTGGACCTCCACGTGAATGTAACTACGGTGCGATGATTCAATCATTGATTATTCGTATTGTAGAACGTATCCCAACGGTAAAGGATTTAATAAAACGTTTAGTCAACGATCCTTTATTCTGTTTGGACTGCGGGTTTCTTGTCTCAGATTCAGTCCCTTCTGAGGCTACATATTCTCGTATGATTCGTGTGATTAGTCAGTCTAATGTGCTTGATAAAATGCAGGATGAACTGATTCAAACTGCATTTTTAGAAGGTTTTCTTTGTGATGAACATCTTGCCATCGATGCCACACATTTCGAATCACGTGATGCAGCGAAACCTTCTGAGTAAAAAGAAGCCAAGCCACCGAAAAAACGTGGACGGAAAACAAAAGAAGAACAGGCAACTTGGCTCGCCGAACAAGCAGAAATCGAAGCGAATTTAACAACCTACGAAAAGAAATTGGAGGCGCAGTTGTCGATTCCAGCTGAAACACTTTGGCAGGACATACCGATTGAGCCGAATTGGGGCATCAAGAAAAATAGTGACGGTAAAAATACGTTCTGGTACGGCTTTAAGGGACATCTAGCTGTCTCATCAAAAAGCCAATATATTGTAGCTCGCCTCATGTCGTCGGGTAATTTATCTGACAGTAAAGCGGCGATTCCACTGCTGAAAAAGATCGATGCCATCATGCCAAAACAGTTTACAACAGCACTATTTGATGCAGGTTATGATTATGAACCAATCTATAAACAAGCACTAGCGCAAACGATGCGTGTCGTGATTCCATACAATGTTCGAAATGAAGGTGAAACGATCGGATTTGATGAACATTTTCGCCCAACTTGTGTACGTGAGCATAGCTACTGTTACGACAGCTTCGATGAAAAATACCGTACATTAAGATTTACACGCCCGAAAGAATGTGAAACGTGTCCATTACGAGAGGACTCACTTTGTCAAAAGGTGTTTAAAATCAAGTGTGAATCAGATATTCGGAAATACACATATCCAGCGCGTGGCTCAGAATTATGGAAGAAACTTTATAAAGAACGTACTGCAGTAGAACGCGTCAACGCCTATTTAAAACAATACTTTCAATTAAATAACATCCGTCACCGAACAGGTAAAAAAGCAAAACTACATTTCAACCTGGTGACGTTTATTTATAATGCCTGTAAATTGGCGGTGGATCGAATGAATGCCTTATTACAAATACAGAACGAAGCTGCATAATTTTTTTAAAACGTAAGTTTTCACACAGGAGAAGTCTAAGCTCTTAAAAAAGATGATTTATGAAATTGATTCAAGTAGGTAATATTCAGTATTTGGTTACAAAATGACTTTATTACTTGTCATTTTGTAATTAATAATGTACATTTAAAATAGGAGGTGGCGAATGAGGAATCGATTAAAAGAATTAAGAGCAAGACATGGCCTTAACCAAACTGAACTTGCCAAACTCGCTAAAATTTCCCGTCAGACAGTTAGTCAAATAGAAAGAGTGGAGTATATTCCATCTTTAATTATTGCTGCACGAATAGCTAAAATTTTTAATGAGTCAATAGAAGATATTTTTATTTTTGAAGAGGGTGATTATTAGTGAAGGTTGGGAAAAGTACTTTATTTTTTTTAGTAGGTTTAATATTTTTAATATATCAATTTATCAGTAAGGTTGAATGGAGAAATAATGTAACTAATATTGAATATATTTGGTTGTCATTAACAAACATTTTAGTTTTAGTTTTAATTTTATTAACCACGATGATGTTCAATAATATAAAATCAAAGCCAATAAAGGAAGATAGAGATTTAGATACAACTATGATTTACATTGAGAAAGTCTATTATAAACTTGAGCAAGTACTGCGAGCCGCAGCAACAATTGCATTTACTACTTTCCTACTTGGGGTTAGTTTGTTGCTTGAAACAGAACCAATGGTATCTCTGATTTCTTTCATTTTACTTTTAATAATCTTATATTATATTTCTAAGAGTTATTCGTTAACAGAAAAAGTTAGGCCAGGGTTTAAAATACCTGATCCTAAATCTAAAACTTATCATGAAGACTTATTTAATTGTAATGATGATGGCGAAAAAGCGCAGATGTTAAAAACATTATATAATCTTAATTTTTATACACAAGTGGCTTTGGTGACTCTAATGTTAATTCTTCTTATCTACTCAGTAGTTTTAAAAGAGAGTCAGACTTTTCCGGTTATAGGTATCGGGCTGATTCTTTTATTTATGCAAATTGCTTACACAAAAGGAATGAAAGTTGAAGATTAAATATAAAATATGAAAGGGGATAGATAGTATGTCGGTAAATAAAATGAGGAAAGTTAATAAGTGGCTTTACATTTCAATAGGAGGGGGAGTTGGGGCGGTATTAGGCCTTTTAGCATATATGAATAGTTGGATTTAAAGATTAAAATTGCTCCAGCTAAAGGTTTTAGCTGAAGCAATTTACTTTTTTTACAATATATAAATTAGTATGTGATAGTGGTTTCCATTAATATTAACCCTTGTTTAGTGGCAACAGAAAGTGCTTCAGCCCGAGAGTGAACTTTTAACTTTGAAAATATTTTTGTTAAGTTATATTCAACTGTACGTTGACTCATATATAATGTGTCAGCAATCTTTTTATTTGTGAATCCCTGGGAAACATAACGAAGAATTTCTTGCTCTTTTCGAGTTAGTGTCATAATTTCTTGTGAGTCTAAATTTCCATCTATAGTGGATTTTATTTCGATTTGTCTTAACTGGTTTAAAAGTTGTATAGGGATTACAATTTCCTCTCGTAAAGCACAGTAGATAGAAGTAATTAATTGATCTGAACTAGCTAGTTTACTAACAAAGCCACTGGCACCAGCATCTAAAATAATATTATAATGAGTATTTAAGTCAAATCCTGTATATATTAGAATTTTTGCATCTGCATTATAGTTTAAAATTTTCTTTGTAAGTGTTAATCCATCTATTCCAGGCATATATAAATCTATTAGATATAAATCAAATTCTTTTGAAGAGGCAGCTTGTAGGATTTTATTAATATCTTCATAGGCCTCAACTCTAAAATCTGCTTCTTCTAAAATGGTTTTTGTCCCTGCACGAATAGCGGGATGATCGTCTACAATTAGAATTTTTAACATTATTAACCTAACTCCTTAAATAAGGATACAAATATGAAGGCCCTGCTGTAAAGATGAATTAATTTCAAAACTGCCATTTAAACTAAGTACACGCTCACGTATACTTAGTAAGCCCATATTGGAATCATTATTGAAAACTTTACTTTTTTCCAAGCCTTTTCCATCATCGTCATAAAGTATAACCAATTTATCATTTTCAATATATAAGGATAGATTTAATTCAGTTGCTTCAGAGTGTTTATATGCATTATTTAAAAGTTCCTGAATTACTCTATAAATAGAAATTTCATATTCATGAGAAATTTTCAAAATACCAATTGAACTATTGTAGTAAATTCTAAAGTTAGCCTGTAGTTTATAGGTATTAATTAAGTGTTCAATAGCTTTTGCTAAACCATGTTCGTTTAAAAATTGTGGGCGTAAATTATTACATGTTTCCCTTAATAAATGGACATTATCAATGATTGATTCTTTTATCTTATTAAGCTCATAATCCATTAATGGATTATTTGATTTAGCAAGAATACGATCAATATTGCGAATCATTTTTAAATCTTCTTGTAAGATTGAGTCATGAAGATCACTAGAAAGCTTTATTCTCTCTTTTTCAGTAATGTTAAATAATAATCTTGAAAACCACTTTGAAGAATGCATTTCTTCAAGATGACTTTGTTCATAATAGGTAACCTTCTTTATTAAGTCTTCCATTAGTGAAATATTTTCTATTAAAATACTTGATACATATGCGAGTGACTCTAGCCACATTTTTTCTTGTGGATTTAATTTAGTTACCTTATCACTACTATAAATTAAATCTCTCGATTTATTAGTTTCTCCTATTATGATACCGAATATATCTGAGCATTCAAACATCGAACCACCGGCATAATAATCCCAATTTATGTGACTTGAAAATTCAGTATTTTTTGAGGAAGAGGTATCAATCATATTCCAAAGTCCTGTATTCTCGCATTTATTTATTCGAATATATTGAACATTAGATACGGTAATAACTTTTTCAATTTCTTCTTTTATATAAGAAATAAGGCTCTCAACATTAGTTTTATATCTAGCCCTTTGAAAAAATAGATAAAGACTTATGCCGAATTCATTTTTATCTGAGAATAAGTGTGGACTCACTTTTAAATCTATAAAGTCTTTAAGATATAATAAAAGAACAATTAAAATAAATATTAAAATAACTTTAAAAATAAAATAGATATCAAAAATATTTTGATTAAAAACCCATCCAATACTCAGCGTAGTAAGAATTGAAAATGGGAAAGCTAAAGAAATAAAATATTTTAATTTGTTAATATGAAAATTAATGTCAATTATTTTATTGGAAATTTGAGTGTATATTAAAAATATAGGTATTAGGATAATAAAAAAGCTCGAAAACTCAGCACTTAAAATCGGTTTATCTATAACAATAGTAGGCAATGCATAAAATAATGTAAATGGTATACATGAAATAGCTAATGTTGTTAGCAGTAGTTTTATCAAGTGAATATTATTAGAATTTCTATTTTTAAAAAAATAATTTATAATATCCGCTAATATTAAAAATAATAAAACAGAAAAGTATAATAGTTGAATTGATTCGCTTGGAATTGATACAGGAAGAAAAAATGCCAACCCCAAAAAGAATTGCAAAATAAAATAACTAATATATATAAATTTAAGTCGTATAGCTGTAATAATTTTCAATTCTGAAGAATTGAAAATACTCGATAAAAAATGGATGAAAAATATTAAAAGTAAAGGTAATGTAATCGTATTAATTATGCGCCCAATAATGTCACCACGAGCTGATATCGAGGAGCTAATGTAACATAATCCAATTGTTAGTAAAAAATATATTAGAATACGAACCGATATCGACTTTTCCGCCTTTATGTATAAAAAAATTGCTAATGAAATTACTATTAAATTAAATAATATAGATGTAATAATAAAGATTTCATGTTTTAAGCTGATATCTTTATAGGAAGTAGCGAATTCTACTTTTTGATTATTATGGGAAATAACTAAGACATGCGCCATTTCTACTCGATTAAATTTATTAACTATAAAATTATCCTTAGCAGATTGACCATCAACTTTTAATACTTCGTCACCGTTGTAAATAGATACATTGTTAGCCCAACCGTTTTCATAAATATTGCTTATAAAATATTTATTATCTACTTTATTAACTTCAATACCTATTAATGGGTATATGATGATATTTATCACGAAATATATAGTTATAATAATTGATAGAGTAATTAAAGATGCGCTAATAAAGTCTAATAAACGTCCCTTCATGATTTTCTCCTAATCAAAATTCATAATACAGTTAAATAAATATCTGTTTATTTCCATAAATATAATTTACTTGTGATATCAATTTCAAAAGCATCTAAAATAGCTGTAACTTCTTCATTAGATACCCCTATTAACGATACCTTCCCCTCTTTTAATAAGTCTAAAATTCCATGGTTTTCAACTAAATAACTAATGATTTTTTGCATAAATTTACCTCCAAATTTATTTTCCTAATGTATATTGAAATAAATGGATTTGATGTGTTGAAATAGTCAACACATCAAAGTTCCATATATTTAAATACTATAGATGCATAGTAACATTATAATACATCATTATCCTCATAGAATATATCATTAAAGTAAATAATTTCAAAATAATAAGTCTGTGTGTATACTTTTTTAACGTGACAAAAGTAATTGGATACGGGTATTGACGTAAAGAAAAATCTTTCTACTGAATGATAAGGTTATCCAGTATTCCCCATTCGTTCCCGTTCTTGCTTTTAGATTGTAAACACTATTCCCTCTATAAACAACTCCTGCAATCATTAAATTCCAATAAATTTGGAGACTATAGCCTCTAAAACATTAAGTTCATTTAATTGTTGTAAGGTACATGAACGATATAGCTTTTATTATAGTTTGGATAGGTGCTACGTTAATGTATCGTTTTTAATCAACATTACAAATCTTCTCGTTAATTCAATTAGAGGTAACTTAAAAAATGTCTATAAATCTATAACGAATACAAATCATTTATCCTCTAAAGAATAATCCTCATTTATCACACTTCGGTATTAATTGGAACGAAGTAGACAGAAAAATACCGCAGTATTCTTGCGAAATACCGCAATCCTATTTTCGGTGAAATATTATCAAAGTGATGAAATAATATAGTTATCAGAGCAAAACACATTATCTAACATTAATATTTGTTCTGTAAATCACAATACCGGAGGAGATAAACATGAGTAATCAAGAAATCATTCAAGCTTGGAAAAATCCAAAAAAGCGCAATCAAGTAATGACATCACATCCATCAGGTACAGGTTTTCATGAATTAAATGAGCAGGAAATGATGTTCATTGCAGGTGGAAACGGGGAAGTAGAAACGCAGGCTACTCCTCTTTTAACAACATTAACTCCTGCCACACCAGCAATTTCATGGGGTGGAGCAGTTTCAGCTGTTTCAGGATTAGTGTCTTACACGAAAGATTGTATTTAATTAACAATCAGTGTCATTTTGGGTAAATAAGAAGTTCTATCAATTAAATTTTCACATTATTGTTATATTACAACATAGGAGGTTTTTATAATGGAAAGTACAAATGAAATTATTAATTCTTGGAAAAACCCTAAAGAGCGTGATTTAAATTTATTAAGTCATCCAGCAGGCTCAAGTTTTCATGAATTATCAACAGTTGAAATGGAATATATTTCAGGTGGGAATGGTCAGGTAGAACCACAAGCAACCCCAGCAACTCCTACTTTTTCATCGGTTCCTTGTGCTCAAGTATCTTGGGCAGTATCAGGTGCGGCAGCTTCAGCAGTTGTATCATTCGTGGCTTCTGCAGTGGCTAACTGTAGAGATTAAGGGGAAATAGAAAGTAAAAGCTGCTCTTTATTAAGAGGAGCTTTTACTATTATTCAGAAAGTAAGGTGAGTTTAATGAAGAAACTAGATAAGAAAATAAATGTAAAACCACAAGATTTTATTAAAGCTTTAACTATAAAACAACGCTATAACTATTTGAAAGATATGGAAGATAATCTAACTTTTGAAGAAACTTCATTAAATGAATGGATAAATCGTAAATCGGTTCTAAAAGAAGAATTATATAAAGATATTATGTCTGAATTGAAATACGATGTAAAAACCTTTTCTAACGCTATAAAAGAGGATACATACCAATTTAACTCTGGATATAAAGAGATAGTAAAATTGGAAGACTGGTTCATTGAACTTACGGAAATCTTTGAATTAGCTAATGATGGCATTGAAAATTATGACCCTAAAATTGGATATGGATATCTTATTCGACCTTTTATTGAATATGCGGCATTAAAATTAGGTCCAATTTTAGAAAAACATGATTTTATTTCAGAAGCAGCAAGGATTGATATATATACTAAACTATCCGATATGCTTTTAAATAATGTTCTAAAGTCCTTCGTACTCGAGCTTAATATATCAAAATTAAAAGGAGAATTAAAAGGAGAAACACCCGAGGAAAGATTTAAGGATTTTATCATTTTAAAAAGCGAAATTGAAAATTTATATAATTTTTATAAAGAATATGCAGTACTTACAAAAATTCTAGTTCGTGATACAAAATTATTTATTATGAATACTAAGGAATTACTCTATAGAATTGATCAAGATAAAGAAGATTTGAAATCAATCTTTGAGTTAGAGACTATTATGGTTAAAGGATTTTCATTTGGAGAAGGAGATACTCATCAAAATGGGAAATCAGTTGTAATAATTACACTAAACTCAAATAATAAATTAGTTTATAAGCCTAAAAATTTAAAAGTTATCACAGCGTATAATTCTGTAATTGAAAGATTGAATATTGAAAAAAACTTATTAGATTTATTACCGATTAAAGCCTTAATTAGAGATGAGTATTGTTTCGAGTTTTTTATTGAACAAAAGAGTTGTAAAGATGAGAAGCAAGTTACAGCTTATTATGAACGGTTTGGTCAGTTATTAGCAGTAATGCATATGTTGAATGGCAATGATTTGCATATGGAAAATTTAATTGCACACGGTGAGTATCCTATGATTGTTGACTTAGAAACGTTATTCCAAACTCCCGTTACAAGAGATTTTTCTCATGATGCTGATTTAACAGCGAATTACCAGTTAGTAGATTTTGTGAGTGGTACTTTATTATTGCCACAAAAAATACTGCATAATGAAGAAGGCGATGTTATTGAAATGAGTGCTCTATCGGGTGGAGAGCAAACCTTAACAAAAAAAGGATTTAAACCTACAAATTTATTCACTGACAATATGCGCTATGAATTGGATAATTTAAAAATAGCTGCATCGAATAACCAGACATTCTTAAATGATCAAATTGTTGATTATCAAAAATATATTATCGATATACTAAGAGGTTTTGAAAATACTATGTTTGTGTTTTTAAAACATAAGGACGAATTCTTGGGAAATGACGGGGTAATTCAACGATTTAGTAATCTGGAAATTCGAATTATTCTACGAAACACATTTGTTTATGCGCAATTACTGCAAAATACGTTACACCCAGACTATATGAGAGATTATTATTACTACGAACAAATAATTGAAAATTTATGGGCGTATAATTTCAAAGAAAAGTCTTTAATTAAATCAGAATATTTAGATATTTTAAGCGGAGATATTCCAATTTTCTTTACTAAAACGACAAGTAAAGATATTTATGATAGTAGAGGTAAGCAATACACGAATTTATTAAATGAGACCGGTTATGACAGAGTTCGAGTGAAATTCGAAAATTTATCTCAAGAATATATTGATAAACAATTATCCGTGATAAAGATTAAAACAGGGCATTTTGAAGAAAAGAGTTTAAATAGTTATAGTTTGCAAGAAAAAATATTACCTTCTAAATCGGAGCTTAATAAAATATTTTTATCAGAAGCAATGAAAATAGGTGATGATTTAATTAATTCAGCGATTATAGATGATGCAAGTAAAACCATGACATGGATTACGGCTAATCAAGATGAAATAAATAAATGGGATATTGGAACACTATCTGGAGATTTATATTCTGGTTTAGGAGGTATCTCTTTATTTTATCATTACCTATATAAAGAGACCAACGAAAATAATTATAAAAAATATCGCGATTACACATTTAATATGGCTTTAAAAAAAGCTAGATACTCAAAATATAATTCTGGTTTTTTAGGCTTTGCTTCATTAATTTACCCTGCAACTACATTCTTAAAAGATGGTCCGAATCGGAAATTTAAACAAGCACTTCAGGAAGCTACAACGCTTATTGAAAAAGCTTTAGAAACACCAAATGAGCATATTGATTGGTTACACGGGAGTAGCAGTGTGATTGAAATGTTAATTCATGCCTTCGAAGTGAATGGTGACAGTGAATATATCAATATTGCATTACAATACGCAAATGATATTCTAAAAAATTCGAAGTTTAAAGAACTAACACTTGGTGGATTGTCGCATGGTTTTAGTGGATTAGCAACAACATTTATCAAATTAGGGAAATTGGCAGAACAAGATAGCTTAATTCAACAAGGACTTAAATTAGTTGAAGAAGAAAATCAATTATTTGATAGTAAATTAAAAGGTTGGTTAGACAATCGTTCTAAAAATGATGAAGTTAACCACTTCTGGTGTAACGGAACGGTTGGAATTGGTTGTAGTAGATTAAATATTGCCGACTATTTAGAAAATAATACATTAATAAACAATGATATTGAAAACACTATTAAACTATTAGCTGAAGTTACAGGCCTTAGTCAAGATTGTTTATGCCATGGCAATGCTGCTCTTGTTGATTATTTTATCGAATTATTTAAATACAATGGTAATGAGGAATTCTATCATCAGGCATTAGAGATAGGTTTGAGTATTTTGGAGAATTACAGAGAACATAAAAATTATAATATTAAATCTTTCGATGGATTCCAATCAATTAGTCTCTTTAATGGAATTAGTGGTATAGGTTATATCTTCTTAAGACTAATTAACCCTCAAGGAATAAATTCAGTTTTAAGGCTGAAGTAAATTTTGGAGGATGACTAGATGAAAAAAATTTTTGCATATGTTGGCTCACGTAACGTGAGCTCCAACACTTTAATTCAAACAAGGAAAATTTTAGCCGCTTTAGAAATGAAATTCCCAGGTTCTTTTGATGTTGAACTTTACACACCTAATGAATTAAAAATAAAATCCGCAACAGGTTGTAAAAGTTGCTTTACTCATGGTACATGTCCTATCGAACAACAAAATATAGATGATAGTAAACTATTAAAAGAAAAATTAGAAGAAGCAGACTTTATTATATTTGCTAGCCCTGTTTACTCACATAATGTTTCAGCAGATATGAAAGCTGTAGTTGAAAGGTTATCTTATTGGGGACATTTGTTTAAATTAGCTGGAAAATCAGGCGTTGTTCTAGCAGTTGCTGATTCAAATGGAGTTACATTTGTTTCTGACTATATGGAAAAAGTTTTTGGCATTATGGGTTTGAATATAATTGATAAATTAAATGTAACTAGTACTAGCCCTTTGTCACAGATTTACGTTGAAAATTTAGCCGAGGAAATCTTTAATTATGTAATGGGGAACTATGAAATTGAAGTGGATGAGCGAGTAGAAAGGAGTTTTCAACATTATAAAAAAATGTATGCAACACTTCCTAGAAGCTTTGCTGAACCAAAATATTGGCATGAGAACGGAATGTTTGAATGTGAAAATCTACAAGAATATATAGAAGTAAAAAAAGGGATTTTGAAAAATTAGATATAAAATCCATATTAATAAACCAAAGTATTCACTAATAATGAGGGCAGTATGATGATATTTAGAAACAAATTAACTTATATTGAACAAATGGAAAATAGTGAGTGTGCATTAGCTTGTTTAGCGATGATAATGGGTTACTATAACATTCCTTGTACGCTTCAAATGCTTCGAGAACATTATGGTTCCACAAAAGAGGGAATGACATTTCAAAACATTTATAATTTGGCTGCAGAATATGATTTACACGCCAAAGCTTATAACATTAGCTCAGAACAAATTAAAACAGATATGCTACCTGCGATTATATCTTGGGAAAAAAAGCATTTTGTCATTCTAGAAAAAATAAATGGTAATTTTTTTACGTTAATAGACCCTGCAGAAGGTCGAATAAGATTAACCTTAGAAGATTTTTCAGAAAAGTACAGTAATTTCTTAATGTATTTTAAAGCACCTATCTCCCAAAATAGGGTAGAAAAGAAGGAATCGAAGTTATGGAAAATAGTCCTCAATCAAAAAAAGTTATTACTGACAATTTTGTTAGTAACACTTACGATGCAAGTTTTTTCAATCTCTATGCCTTTAGGGACTAAATGGATTACAGATAATTATTTAATTGAGAAAAATGCGATTCAGTCGAATATTTTAATAATTTTCATTGCAATATTAGTTAGCTCATATTTAGTAACTTCTATCTTAAGAAGTTGGATGATATCAATATTGCAGAAAAATATGGACAGTGCGATTATGAATTTGTTTATGAAACGTCTATTTAATTTACCGATAAACTTTTTCGAAAACCGTAAATCAGGAGATTTAATTTTTCGTGCAAACTCGAATATTTATATTCGACAAATGCTATCTACAACGTCAATAACAATAGTAATTGATATTTTAATGATACTAACTTATACGATAATTATGATGAATTATTCAAAGGCATTAAGCTTATATTTGTTACTGATAGCTACTTTAATTATGATAATCATGTTATTTAACGGTAAAATTCTAAAAAAACTTAATGAGAAGAACATAAGCAGTCAGTCAAAGGTACAAGCTGTTACAGCAGAAAGTATCAATGGCATTTTAGATATTAAAATTTTTGGAATGGAATCTAATTTTTTAGGAGATTGGAGGAATTTATTCCAAAGGCAATTGAAAGATAGCTTTAATTTAAACTTATGGAATGGTGTAATTCAATCTTTAACAGGCTCTATTCAATTTATAGTGCCACTTTTCATCTACGGTATTGGTAGTTATTATGTAGCAAATCAAGAGCTTACTGTAGGGACACTAGTAGCATTTGGTACTATTGCTACTACTTTTATTACTCCAATAATTTCACTAAGTAATAGTTACTCACAATTTTTTACGGTCAAATCTTATTTAAGAAGAATCGAAGATGTAATATATTCTTCTCCCGAAAAAGAGAGATTTTATGATACAAAAAAAATGAAACTAAAAGGGCGAATAGAGCTTAAGAATGTTTCATTTAGTTATAGTAAATATGGAAACAATATTATAAATAATATCAATTTAAAAATCAATCCAGGGGAAACTATAGCAATAGTCGGTGAATCCGGTTCTGGGAAAAGCACTCTATTAAGACTTATTTTAGGTCTTTATGAACCTACCGAAGGGAAGGTATTGTTTGATGATAGAAATATAAAAGAATATGATATCTCCTACCTCCGTAAACAGATAGGTTCAGTTCTACAAGAATCCACGTTGTTGAATAAGACAATTAGAGAGAACCTAACGATTCATTTAGATAAATTCACAGAACAAGAATTATTAGAGGCGTGTTACAAAGCCAATATTTTAAAAGATATATCTAATTTGCCAATGAAATTCGAAACAATAATAACTGAAAACGGAAATAACTTCTCGGGAGGGCAAAGGCAGCGTTTACAATTGGCTAGGAGTTTTTTACAACCTAAACCAATTCTAATTTTTGATGAAGCTACGAGTGCACTTGACGCAGTTTCTGAGAGCAAAATTGAAGTAGAAATTAAAAACTTAACAAACACATGTATTATAGTAGCCCACCGATTGAGCAGTATTAAAAATGCAGACCAAATATATGTCTTAGCACAAGGCAAATTAATCGAACAAGGCACCCATGAACAACTAATTGAGCAAGAAGGCGAATACTATAGATTATATAAAAAAGCAATATAAGTGTTAATTGAGAAATGGGAGAGAATAGATGAAAAATTTATATAAACTTGGGTTAATTATATTCTTAACACTTTTTATTTTTTATCCTAATAAGGCTGCTGCTAATAATGTTGAAAAATTAAACATTATGCTAGACACTACAGAAGATACTGCTATTTTTTTAGATGAAGTTAAACGATTAAATTTATCAATTAATTATGCAGTTGAGGAAATTGGACTTTATCAAATTGAGGGGGCAATGGAAGGATTAGAAACTCTTACAGCAAACCAAATTGTTGGTAGCTTTGATACTCCAAATGTAATGCCGCCAAGTAAAGTGTTCACAATAGAGGAAGGGACAAATACTAAAATTAGTCCTTTAAATTCAACAATTGATAGCTTTGATACTATACAAGTAATGCCGCCAAGTAAAGTGTTCA
>NZ_LMBZ01000008.1:30570-30638 GCF_001439635.1 Solibacillus cecembensis
TAGTCCTTTAAATTCAACAATTGATAGCTTTGATACTATACAAGTAATGCCGCCAAGTAAAGTGTTCA
>NZ_LMBZ01000008.1:30661-130430 GCF_001439635.1 Solibacillus cecembensis
CAGCCCTTTAAATTCAATAAACGATAGCATTGATACTATACAAATAATGCCGTCAAGTGAATTGGTTACAAACGAAGGAACAAAATATAAGGACAATAGCTTATTTTGGCCGTACCAATGGGATATTCAAAATTTAACTAATGACGGAGCATTATACGAAATTACAAAGGGTAGTAAAAATACTTCTATAGCAATTATTGATTCAGGTGTTAATGTGAATCACGTAGATTTGAAAGGAAGTATTACACTAACAAAAAATCTAGTTCCTAAAGGTGGCGTTAAGGGTGAAGAGCCATTAGAAACTGGGGAAACTGACTTTCATCAGGATTTTTTAGGACATGGTACATCCTTAGTTGGAAAAATTACAGCTGATGGCTACTCTAAAGGATTAGCACCTGATATTGGAATACAATCATATCGAGTATTTGGATCTAAGGGAGCAGAAACTATATGGGTAATCAAAGCAATTATTGAAGCTGCTAATAATGATGCAGATGTAATTAATTTAAGTCTTATTGAATACCTAACAACAGGACCAGTAATGGATTCAAGTGGGAAAGTAAGCTTTGAAGATCAATTTGAAGTAATGGCATATAAGACAGCTATTGATTATGCAGAAATGCGAGGATCTATCGTTGTAGCTGCTGCTGGCAATCAATCTTTAGATTTAAATGATCAGAATGCACTAAAAGAATACTGGAAAGGAAAAAATCAATTTTCCCAAAGTTGGGGCAGAGTAGATGCCTATCCTAGTAGCCTCGATAAAGTCATTTCTGTAGGATCCATTAACCATAAATCAGATATCTCTATCTTCTCCAATTATGGACAAGGCATCATTGATATTTATACGTTTGGTGGAGACAATCGATTAGTAAATGAAGTAGGTATTGAAGATTATTTTAATAATCGCCTATATGAAAAGGAATGGATATTTAGTACTACAGCAGCAGGAGGGTATAGTTATTCTATCGGGACATCAATTTCTACAGCAAAGGTTTCTGCTGCATTAGCTTTGATAATTGATTATTACGATTTACATAATAATCCAAGTGGAGCTAAGGAAGTATTATTGAAAAATACAGATAATCACAATGGAATAAATGTACTGAATATAATGGCTAGTTTCGAATAATTGAAGTATTCACTCCTAAGTACCGATTTTATAAGAAATATACTATTTTAAGATTAATTGTAAGATTCAAATAGCACCCACCTGATTTTAGAAGGCGCTATTGTTATGGTATCGTAAGCGCCAAATATAACACATCTTCAACGAATTCAATAGACATGAGACAATCATGAAAATAAATGAAGTTGGAGGTTTTTTTATGAATCGATCAGAACGTCGGCTGATGTGGCAATTTCGCATTCAAGCTTTCCGTACAAGTGGTGAAACAAGCTTTGCCGCTTGGTGTGCAAAACAAAATGTACTAGTTCAAAACATGTATTAGTGGCTACGTAAGTCACGTACGCAGAAAAAAATTCAACCAGCACAGTGTTTACCCGTTGTTGTGCAAGAGCCTATTGCATCTGAAACGATTCCCATTACCATCAAATTAAATGGGATAACCATTGACTGTCCACCCGATTTTGATGAAGTAATTTTAGCGAAAATCCTCACATGTTAAAGTTTCTGCTAAACTTGTCATTTGAAGGAAGAATTCGGCCGCCGAAGTCGAATTTTTTTAGCCATGGTAAAAATCGAACAACATCCAGCACTTACAATTGAAGAACTTGCAAAAAGGAATGCCGCGTTGGAAAAACAAAATGGAGCCCTACTGGCTAAACTCAACTGGCTAGAAGTATAATTCCGCTTGAGCCACAAAAGTTTGGTACTTCAATTGAAAAACAACCAAAATCCACTTGTGCTGACGCTATTCAATGAAATGGAAATTACATCAGATAACTTGGTTGAAGAACCTACGCTTGAAACGATTACATACAAACGTAAAAAGCGCTCTGGTCAAATCAATGCAATGTTAGAAAACTTGCCTGTCGTAACGATTCGCTATCGTAGATAGCTTATTTAATGAGTCAAAAATATAGTGAAGGCTTACCTCTTTATCGACAGGAGAAGCAGTTAGAACGAATGGGTGTTGCATTATTTCGTCAAACCATGGCGAACTGGATGATGTATGGAGCAAATACATGGCTGATCTACCTTTATGAATATCTGCATAAAAAATTATTAGAAGAGGATATTGCACATGCGGATGAGACAGGTTTACAAGTATTAAATGAACCAGGTCGCGTTGCGACAAGTAAATCCTATATGTGGCTGTATCGAACAGGTCGAGCAGTGGTGCCAATCATGCTTTATGATTACCAAACAACACGCGCCGGTAAACATCCAAAGGCCTTTTTAAAAGGGTCTCAGGTTATCTACATGTCGATGGCTATGCCGGCAGCTGCCATGATTTATCGAAGGTAGAATTAGTTGGGCGCTGGGTACATTTGCGCTGAAATCAGTGCCAGCGAATCTTCAAAATTCGGAGAAACCTTGCGCCGCAAAAATCGGTCTACAATTCGGTAATCGATTATTTGCGATGGATAAAAAGATTAATAAAATGGACGAATATACACCTGGAATTCGTTATGAAGAACGTCTTGAACAGAGTAAATCTATCCTAGATGACTTTTGGTATGGCTAAAAACAGAAAGAGCCCATGTAGCGCCAAAAACAAAATTGGGTGAAGCGATTACTTACTGTTTAAATCAGTGGCAAAAGCTCGTGGTATTCTTGAAAGATGGGCGTCTAGAATTAGACAATAACCGTTCGTGATGGGGAGAAAAGCATGGCTATTTTCAATTTCTCCAAAAGGAGAAAAAGCCAGCGCGATTATTTATAGTTTTGTGGAAACAGCAAAAGAGAATCAGCTTGATCCATTGAAATATTTAACGGATGAAGCAGCGTTAGATGCGTTGATGCCTTGGTCAAATAATTGCCACGTACGTAAACGAACTACAGAGATAGCATAACAATAGCGTCCCCTGGAAAACAGTTGGGCGCTATTTGATGCTTACTTTTATTGTTGATGAAATTAAAATGAGCATCTTTAAAGGAAGAAAATAATAAACTAAAGATTTAACGTTCCCTTTTATATTCCCTTTTTTCCTCGAATTTTCTAAATAACTTTAATTTAATTGAAAAGATAATAAACAATATAATGACATTTAGCATTGAATTTCTTCCTAATTTATCTAGTATATACATGGATATGCCTGCAATTATTGCAATAGTTGATGCTTTGTATGGTAAGTACATTATTTATCCAACCTTTCAGGGGAATGCGAGCTTGCGCTAATTCTCTCTTTATCAATCTATTTGATGGTTCCAAATAGATTCGAATAAACCCACTCAAAACCCCTATTGAAGATTGAAAATTTATAATGTTCATAATTATACTTGAAAAATAAAGTGAATCTAGTAATATATGTTAAACACGAGGATAAATGTAAGTTTAATATACTAAATAAGCAGTAATCGCGGGGGGAGATATTCGATGGATTATGATATTAGGAAAAATACTTTTAAAATTGGCATTATCGCATTATTAATATCTGCAATTATTACAGCATTAAGCCAAGTTTATTATGCAAATAAAGTGCAAGGGATTCATCCGTTTCTTTTTACGGGAATTAGTTTCTTTGTGACAGCCATTTATTTTCAAACCTTTGCAATGAAACAAAGGGTGAAAGTTCAATGGCAAGAAGCGCGGCGTCCACTGGTGCTATTAAATATGGCGTCGATTATTACATTTATGGGGTTTTACTTCGCATTAAAATATATAGAACCGGCTATTGTAAGTTCGCTTGAAATGGGGATTGGTCCACTTTTTATTTTACTTTTAGCGGTCTTTCAAAAAACAGCAGTCCGCCAAAAACAATGGTATATCGCAATAGGAACATTTATAGCATGCACGGTGCTAATACTCGCTGTATTATTAGGTGAATCTGGCGTAAAAATGCAATTATCTATAGAGGTTATTTTAGGAATTGTCGCAAGTTTGTTATGTGGAGTAGGTGCCGTATTTTGTTCCATCCATTCTAAACAATTAAATGATCTTGGCTGGACAAGCTCGATGATTTTAGCGAAAAGGTATATCGGAATTATTATCATTTCCTTTATTTTTACATATGACCTTGTAATCCCTTATTTTAAGGCGAACATTACTTGGATTTTACTCATTACCGTTGTAGGCGTCATGTTGCCAATGTATTTGCTACAAAAAGGTATTCAATATACGAATACGTTCATCGTCATGATGTCACTATGCTTTATTCCAGTCTTTACTTTTGCCTTTCAATTACTCGATGCCCGCATTCAATTTTCAGGTCTCACTTTCATTGGGGTTAGTTTACTATTTCTGTTTGGTGTATTAAGCATTTTGGGTGAAAATAAGGAAATGGGGTAAAGTTTAGCGCAAAAGCTGTTGGTAAACAGGTTTTATACTTTATTAAATATTATTTATGAAAAGAGGAATGACGATGGAAATTGTACAAGTTGATTTAACAAATGTAGTAGAAGTAGCCGGATTATTCGATTCTTATAGAGTTTTCTATAATCAAACGAGTGATATAATCGGTGCAACCAATTTTTTAAAAGAGCGAATTAACAACAAAGAATCGATTATTTTTGCAGCAAAGATAGCAGGGGAATTTGTAGGATTCACTCAAATTTATCCGACATTTTCTTCAGTAGCGATGAAACCAGCTTTTATACTAAATGATTTATTTGTTGCAGATTATTCCCGAAGAAGTGGTGTCGCGGAAAAATTGATGGAAGAAGCGTTCGAATATGCAAAAAAGAATAATGGTCGATTCCTTACTTTAGAAACTGGATTTTCTAATACGAAAGCTCAAGCACTTTATGAAAAAATGGGAATGGAAAACGATGGTGATGTGAAGCACTTTACTTATTATTGGTGAATTGAGTTAGCAGCCATATTTCCCAATGTTTTAATGTATACTGAATATGTAAGTAAATAACTATTCATGTAAAGGGGCGGGTTCAAATGATTATCGTTACAACTGAAAACATTGCGAATCATCAAATTACAGAAGTTATAGGTCCGGTATTTGGTTTAACTGTAAGAGCTAGAGGAATTGGTAAAGATATTATGGCTTCATTCAAGGGGCTTGTAGGCGGAGAAATTAGCCAGTATACAGAAATGCTTGAAGATGCTAGAAAGCAAGCGATGGATCGAATGGTGAAAAATGCTTCGGCAATGGGCGCCAATGCGATTATTATGATGCGTTTCGACTCAGGTGAAATTGGTCAAAATATGAGTGAAATTGTAGCTTACGGAACAGCTGTTATTGTGGAAAAGAAATAGCAATGGGATGGATTTTAGGGTTTTACGGCATCCAATTGTTAATTCTTATTGTATTAATAATCGGGTCATGGCTCTTTTGGGACCGCCGCTTCAAAACAAAACACGGCAAGCAGGTTCCAAAAGGCTTCGAACGTACAAATGAAATATCAATTGACCCAAGTACAAATAAGCGATTAATCGTTTACTTCAACAAAGAAACTGGCGAGCGCTTTTATAAAGAGGATAATAATAACTAACTTGAAAAGGTCCCTGTTTCAAACGGGTACCTTTTCATTTTTTGTTTTTCTAAAATATTTTTTACATAGATGTCACAAATCGCTACCAAATTCAGTTATATATGTCAGAGAGGAGGGGAACGTTTTGACTACATCAAATACATCCAAGGAAAATGCTGATTTAGCAATAAAAACAATCGTAGAACAAGTTCAATCGGGCGACGTTCATGCCTACACAGAAATCATTCGTAGCTTTCAAAAACAAATATATATTTACTGCTATTATTTATTAGGAAACAAGGAAGAAGCGGAAGATGCTGCACAAGATATTTTTATAAAAGGATTAGAAAACATTCGTAATTTTTCTTATACGGTCTCTTTTTCTGCGTGGCTTTATAAAATTGCGCATCATCATTGCATGGATTTACTAAAAAGGAAAAACAAAAGCTACAAATTTTGGACAAGCTTTAAGAAGGAACAAGCATATGACCAGAGTCATAGGCAAGCGTACGAATATGACGATTTCATTCACGAATTATTAGAAAAGTTAAATGTGGATGAAAAAAGGATTTTGCTGCTTCGTTCGATCGAGGAATATAGCTTTGATGAAATTGCTTCGATTATGGAATTGAAACCAACGACCGTTCGAAAAAAATATGAACGATTACGTAAAAAACTGCTAAAAGAAAAAAAGTTAGGAGGGGAAATTTATGAACACTCGCTTAAAACAGGAGGATAAAGAGGTAGATCAATTAGAAAAAATCATTCGAGAAACACCTGTGGAAGTAGATTTAGTAAATCGGACAATGCGCAAATATGAAAGTAGTCGTGATACAAAGCCGTCTGAAAAATCTAGAACGCGTCAGAAATTGCATCATAGAATAATGATCATTACCACCTCCGCAGCAATGATTTTTAGTTTGTTAATTATAGCGAACTTAATTTCACCAACGCCGGTGACGATAAAAACGACGGCAACGAAAAAAGATGAGCCCATATCATCATCTGTTTTTAAATCTAGTGAAAGAGATATTGGCCTACATGCTGCGGATGAAAAGGGACTCTCAACAAAATTGAATACAAGCATTACGCATGAAGGTTTTACATTAAGTGTAACAGAAGTAGTGTATGACGGTACACGTGTTGCAATTGGGCTTAAACGCCATCAAAAAGAAGGTGAAAATTCAAAAGAAAGTTTATCAGAACAAATAAGTAAGGTTGAATTTTCACTAAATGGTGAACCACTGAATTACCCCAATATTATTAGTGGTGTTTTTATGCAGCCAATTAAGGATAAGGATGCTGAAGTTATTGAAATTACAGATCGGAAAAATCATGGTGGAAAACCTTTCCCGAAGCAGTTTAATTTGACATTATCCACTACAATAGCTGGGATTTCTGAACCTTTTATAATAGATATTCCAGTGAGAGATATTGGTAACCATATAAACTTGCAGCCTAAAATAAGTAGGAAATACAAAAATAATCATTTTACTATTGAACAAGTTATACTAACTCCCATTACAACGAGTATTACGATAAGAAAAGCCTTGCTTGATAAATCAACTTCTGTAGATTCTCGGGGAGGAATAAATATCGACGTTTTTGATGATCAAGGTAATAAATTAAAACTAATTCATGGCAATGGTAGCCGTGAGACAAATGAAGGAACTAGTGATTTAATCGAGGATTTACGGTTACATCCATTTGAAACCTTGCCAAAATCCATTACAATCAAACCATATATCTATCTTTATGATGCCTACCCAAATGGAGCATTACAATTGGATGAAAATGGTGACCGAATCATTCAATACATCCAAGAGCTAGAAATAACAATCCCGATTAACTCAAAAGAATAAGAAATAGAGAAAGTGAAATAAACTTCACTTTCTCTATTTTTGATTTTTCTACCTATTTATTTACATAAAGAAGTATAAACGCGCCATATAACTTCAGAAGTTTTAAAAGCTTTAATGGAGATACCCTTTTTTGAGAAGTTTGTGAGGCAGGTTATATATAGTACAACTTATAAAGTATGTTAATTTTTATAATGACAATGTGATGTTTTGTACTATATTATTATTTGCAAAACTGAATATCTATAAAAGAAATACAGAAGAGATTATTGAAGAACAATTCTTATAGTAAGGAGTATAAAAACAATTATGAAAACAACTAAATTTACAAAAAATAGTTTATTGTTGGTGCTATCTGGATGTTCAGTAGGCGTCGCAATAATTATTCATATTTTACACAGGCAATTTGATTTTTTGAGTTCCTACCTTGTATTAAATGGGATTGGTAACTTATCCGGTGGGTTGAGCATACTTTCTATTATTCTTTTGATCATTCCAATTAGTTTATTTATCATCAGCTTCGTGTTATTTAGAATCAATAACATGCATCCTTGGATTCCATTACTACTAACCCTGACTCTCACTTTCTCAAGCATTGCGATGATTGCTGGTGGAAATGGATTAGTGGAGTATCATTTTTCAATCTTTATGGTTGTTGCAATCATTGCTAGTTTTGCAAAGATACGATTCATTATAACGAGTCTTGTTATTTTTGCGGTTCACCATTTTACAGGCTTTCTTTTTTTCCCACAATTGTTATGTGGTACAGAGGATTATAGCCTTTCATTGCTCATGCTCCATGTTATTTACCTAATTTTCACATGTTTAGCGACAATGCTCATTATTTATATTAACAGGCTTACTGAAAATCGTTTAACTGCTGAAAAGGATATGCAACAGGCACATATTGATCAACTTCTCGCTGAAATTGATCGAGCAAGTACTACGATGGTCAATCATGTCGATGAACTGGCAGTGGGGACCGCAGACTCTGCAAAAGCAAGTCAAGAAATTGCAAACGTACTGCTCCAAAGTAGTGCTGCTGTTGAGGGGCAGTTAGCAAACTTAAAAGAAAGTGTCGATAAAAATAAGTTGATTGTAAGTCAGGTGGCACATATTCATAACAGTACAGAAATTGTTACGGGTAAAGCGAGAAATAGCCTGATTGAAGCTGTTGCTGGTAAAGAAACGGTACAAGAGGTAGCAGTTCAAATGAATATTATTACTGAAACAGTGAGTTTTATAAAAAACTTGGTAGAGGATTTAGAAACGAAATCTTCTGAAGTAGGTAAACTATTGCAAGTTATTACTACGATTTCAAATCAAACGAAACTATTAGCACTCAATGCATCGATCGAAGCGGCCCGTGCTGGTGAGCATGGAAAAGGCTTCTCCATCGTAGCAGAGGAAGTACGAAATTTAGCGATAGGGACTGAAAAATCCACTGCTGAAATTCAAGTGGTTATTAGTTCGATTCAAGCACAAATTAAAGAAGTAGCGAATGAAATGGGCAATGGCATGGAAGAAATCGATAAGGGAACTGAGAAAATAGTCGTGAGTGAACGGGCATTTGACTCAATTCACCAAATGACAATAGAAGTTGAAAAGGAATTTGAGGATGTCTCAGAGGCAACTACTATTTTACTAGAGCAAGCAAGTTTAACGAATACATTGATTGAAGAAATTACAGAATCCATCCATCAGTCATTAGGAAATTTAGAAGGTATTTCTGCGGCATCTGAACAGCAAAGTGCCACTACACACGAATTAAGCAATACTACTTTATCTTTGGAGAAGGTTGCTCGTAAGTTAGATCAATTAGTTGTAGAAGTTAACGAAATGTAACTTTCCTATAAGTCCCTTTTGGAGTGAATTTACATGAAATTGAAAAGGCAGAAACGTTGTTAATTCAATGTTTCTGCCTTTCATCTTTTACTCATTCTAACTCTAATTAATACAATCGCATATACGTTTGTTCTAACATCGTTGCTACTTGTGTATCCTGCTCCGTATAGTAGGTTATCAGCTTACGAAGCAATTCTTTATGCTTCATATTTAATTCTTCTCTTAACATGATAGACCAGCTATAGTCTTTGTCGGAAAATAAAGATCCTGAAAGGCTATATTGATTCGTTATATTTAATAAAGGCTCTATTAACTCCGTATTCGCATCAAGCTGTTGAAATGAATAGAAATCGCTAAAAATAGGTTGTTCAAATAGAAGTGTGTAGCCATCATGGATCATATTAATCCTTATAGGGAAGTTATACTCTTTTAAGGTTTTCTTTAATAAATATACCGTATTATGTACACTATGAAGTGCTTTTTCACCATCTTTTTCTGGCCATAGCATGTCAGCAATTCGCCATTTATTAATACTCTGTTGTTGATGTGTCAAAAGGTAGGCAAATAACTCTTCTGTTTTACGAGTCGGCCATTTGAGGAGCGTATTTTCGTAATTAATGACTTTGAACGTTCCGAAACATTGAATTAGTGGGAAATTAGGTTTTGTTTCGCCAACTTGCATTAGTCGGTTGACTTCTTTGATTTTCATTAATTTATTGGTAATGGCAGTAATGTCCTCTAGTGTTACAGGCTTTAGCAAGTAATCCGTTGCTTGTATTCGAAAGGCTTCGAGGGCATAGTGTTCGTAGGCTGTTGTAAAAACAATTTGATTCTCTGCTGTCTTTAACCTCTTTGCCAACTCAATGCCATTCATCATTGGCATTTCAATATCAATAAATAAGACGTCTGCATTTAATAAGGGGGCTTCTTTAAGCGCTTCTAACGGATTTGAAAAAGTCCCGACAAGTTTATAGTGTTTATTTTCATTCATGAAATAATTCATCATATTTAAAATGTGAATTTCGTCTTCAATAATAATTGTTCGAAGCATGTGATTTCCCCTTTATAAATTAGACTGAATAGGCAGTTGGATAATGACGGTTGTGCCTTTCCCCTCAATTGAGCTGAATTCCAATGATGCTTCTGGAATCATTTTCAAACGGTTGTGTACATTTTGAATGCCAATTCCTTTTCGCTGTTGATCACTTAATAGTTCTGACAGCAGCTGCGCAGACATACCGATCCCATCATCCTCAATAATGACTTCAAGATGATCATGAATAGCTTTTGCAGAGAGAAATAAATTACCTTGGGAAAGTTTGTTAAATAGCCCATGGCGAATAGCATTTTCGACAAAAGGTTGAATGGATAAGGATGGGATATTTACATGTTGAATATTTTCGTCAATCGCAAAATGGACATGGATCCGATCATTAAAGCGGGTTTTCTCAATTTCTACATAGGCTTTGATTAATTCAAGTTCTTTCTGGAAAGTAATGGTGGCCTCTTGCTGATTATTTTCAAAAATTAACCGTAAGTACGTGCTCAGTTTTCCCAAAAGATAAGCTGCTTTTCGATTATCTGTATAACATAACGAAATAATATTACTAATAGCGTTATTTATGAAATGAGGTTTGATTTGTAAGTTTAAATAGGAAATTTTAGTTAGCATACCTTCAGATCTCGATTGCTCTAATAACTCCATAACATTCGTTGTTCTCCTAGCCATAAAAATAAATATAATGAGAATAAAGGGCATCATCCATATTTCATGGAATAGTTGCACGGGTTTTATTAACGTAAAAGTGTTCATCGCAACATAAAGAGTGAGACAGATAAATGCAAAATAAATGAGTATACTTTCGTCTTTCTCAGTTTGTATACCTTGTTTTTTTAAAATAAATACGGTCATTCGGATAAGGATATAGCATAACAGCACCCAAACGTAGACCCACATCAAGGCTTGGAATTTTGTATAGATCGAAAACGGAAGCGTAATATTCAACAGTAAAAAAAGAACAATCGGTAAGTTGATAATCCGAAATGCTTTACGGGATACAGGATTATAATCAAGTGTGTTTATAAACAAAAGAAACGGTATGACCGTTAAAAAGCCGAAAAAGTCTCTTATTTTGAATCCCATTACGAAAGGGATTTCCGGGAAAATTTGTAGCATGACTCTTTCGCCATTAACGGCAAGAGTAATTGCCAAAATGAAAAAATAAGCACCACTATACAAAAAGAAACGATTCTTTTTTCGGAAAGCGAAAACGATGAGGTGGTACAAACTAAAAAGGCTAAGAATCATAATTAAACCTAAGCTCGAGCCAAATTGGATACTTTGATAGGACATCATTGTTTGTTGTGTACCAAAATAGATGGGTTTAATAATGCCTCGATCGACGAAATCTCGATTTTCCACTTGAACAATTAAATTAATCGTCGCGTGATCAGTATGGAAAAACGAGATGTAGGGCGTATTATTTGCTACATACCGATTCGAAAAGGGTTCCTGTCCACTTCCGCCTATAAATTCGTTATCCATAAATAGAGCGTGAGACATTCGTATATTATTAATTTTTAAGCCATAAATTGATTGTGCTTCAGGTAGCTGAATTTGAAGATGATAAGTTCCTTTCCCCTTGCCATTCAGCGTAGAGGGAACTATCATAAGTTCAGCTTCCAGCGTTTGTATTTCGTCTAATAAAAGTAGCTCACCCTCATAATAATTCCATTCTCCGTTTAAAGGTAATGGTCCACCTTTGTCAAAATCCCAAGTAGTGAGATCCATTATTCCGGCTTGCGCTTTTGGGAGTGCATTCAATGACTGTCGTTTTTCTATCTGAATAAAGACACATAGTAAAACTAAGCTTATTAATAGGAAAAAAAGGGTGATACGAGGAAACCTTATATTTTTTTTGTGCACGGGTTTCTCCTAATTCTTTTTTTGAGAAATTTGTGAGATGAAATTAATATAATTTACTTTACTTAGTACCTATGTTAATAGATTGCTATACAAAATGAAATAAGTAATGGGATTATTGCTTGTTTTGACTATATAAATGCGGCGAAAAAGAGAACATAAGGAGATAGGAGAATGAACATGTTTACAAAAAAAAAACCAACTAATTTTAATTATTTTTCCGAAGCTAATACTTCGGACATCCAAGTAAATGAACGTTTCCAAGAAAAATTAAATTTTCTAGCGCTAACTAAACTTAGAAGGGAATCTGTTCATTTTTTACTGAAAATTTATGAAGATAATCGAAAAGATATATTGGATAATTTCTATGAACGTTTATTAGCAATTCCAGATTTTAATCGTGTTATAAATACACATACACATGTGGATCGGTTGAAAGGTTTGTTTGATAAGCATTTTATTAGTCTTTTCGAAGATGAATTAGACTTAGACTATGTATTTAAACGACGGAAAATTGCCTACACACATGCACGCATTGGGGTATTACCAAACTGGATGATTTCGGCCTATACATTATTCAACCAATTAATGATTCCGTTGATTGTTAAGGAATCGGGACGTAATCAAGCTCAAATGCTAGATGTACTGTTAGCCTACGATAGTTTAGTAACAATAGATCAACAAATTATTGTAGAAACTTATATTGAAATTCAGGGAAGTTCTGTGGTGAATGGTTTAGGTGAAATTATTACATATAATACGCAGCTGGATTCTATGAAAGAGCTCATACAGTTTCAAAATATACAGCAGGAAGAAATTATTGCGGTAGATCAGTCCATGCAAGATTTAGATGCAACGATTGAAGAGGTAGCCTCTTCTGTTGGGGATATTTCGAATCATACGAAAAAGGTGTTAACAGAGCTTGATCGGGATTTATTATCTCTACAGCAAGTTACGTCCATTTTACAAACGACAGACGACGGTCAACATATGATGAAAGAGGATATTGAGCAGTTAGTTGACCGTGTGAACAATGTAGAAAAGCTAATGGAATTGATTAAAGGGATTGCTGACCAGACAAACTTACTGGCATTAAATGCATCAATTGAAGCTGCGCGCGCGGGGGAAGCAGGCAAAGGATTCGCTGTAGTCGCAGAAGAAGTTCGAAAGCTTGCAGACAGTACAAAATCTTCTGTACAGTCGATTAATGTGGATATTCAAGAATTGCTAAAAATTACAAAACGCATTAATACGTTAACGAATACTTTCTCGGGCGATTTGCATAAAGGGGTAGTAGATACACTCCATATTTCTGAGACGCTTAAAATGTTAAATATAAATCTTCAGCAACAAGGTGCACGCTTTGAGGAAATCGCTACGGCAACAAGGATGCAGGCTGTTTCCGCATCAGCTATTACAGAACGGAATCGGAATATTAACGAAAGCATGCAGCAAAGTAAAGCGATTGTATTTGATACAGGTACCGCAATTTATAAGCTGAGTAAAATGATTGATGATTATCGTTCAGCAACGATATCTAAAAACTTCATCATTAGCCAAGAAGATACGATTGAATTAGCAATAAATGATCACTTGTTATGGCGTTGGAAAATTTACAATTTGTTACTTGGCTTTGAAGAAATCTCTGTACAAGACGTCGAATCAGCCGAAAAATCCCGTCTCGGTGAATGGTACTACGGCACAGGCAAATTATTATTAAATAATGAACGTGCATACGTGGAACTAGAGCGACCGTTTAATCATGTACATGAGCTTGCCAAAAAAGCGGTGCAACAACATCATCTTGGTAATAAGGTAGAAGCAGAGCGGTATTTAACAGAAATAACAACTGTGTCGCATGATGTTATTTCGAAATTAAGAGAGTTGCAACAAATATTAATAGCTGAGAAAAATCAATATGGTCGTTAATTCTTAATTGTTGCTTGTATTTATCGTGACTTTGACGTGGAAAGAATACGTAATTAAAAACTGTGAGACCTTATTATAAGGTCTTGCAGTTTTTTTGAATGGAAAAGGACTCTTTAGTTCAATCTATATAGAATCAAAATTATTCACGTAAGCGTTAGTGTGGTAAAAGCTTGCGTGAACATAGTACCTTCTATTGGCGAAAAATAGAATGAACTCGCCTTTTGTAATCTTTCTTGATAAATCGGAATCATTCGTCATTTTACAATGCACTTGCTTTTTGTTAAAATTGCGTTTCAAAGTATGTCGAAAGCTGTCGAAAAATGAATTTTCAAATAACGAGCGTTTTCTTCTCAAAAATATTAAGAAGGTGTCTATTATGAACGTGCTATGGGGAATTGGCGGTATATTTACTGTCTTAATTATTGCATTTCTTTTATCAAGTGCTAAAAAGTCGATTAAGTGGCGAACGATTTTAGCAGGGTTAGCGATTCAAACTTTATTTGCTTTTATTGTTTTAAAATGGGAGGCTGGCCGCGAAGCACTGGAGAAACTATCCAACGGTGTGCAAAATTTAATATCATATGCGAATGAAGGAATTTCCTTCGTATTTGGACCAGCAGCAGATACAGTAAACTTCGGATTTGTTTTTGCATTTCAAGTATTAACTGTAATCATTTTCTTCTCTGCTTTAATTTCGATTTTATATTATTTAGGCATAATGCAGTTTTTTATACGCATTATCGGTGGTGTACTTTCGAAAATCCTTGGGACAAGCAAGGTCGAGTCAATTTCAGCAGCTGCGAACATTTTTGTTGGGCAGACAGAAGCACCGCTTGTTATTCGACCGTTTATCGGTAAAATGACGAAATCGGAGTTATTTGCTGTTATGACAGGAGGACTTGCATCCGTATCTGGTTCCGTTTTAGTTGGGTATGCATTGTTAGGGGTACCACTAGAATATCTACTTGCGGCAAGCTTCATGGCTGCCCCTGCTGGATTAATTTTAGCTAAAATGATGATTCCAGAAACGGAAACTGTTGATGAAGGATACTTTGCATTAGAAAAAGATGATACTGCTGTAAATGTGATTGATGCAGCGGCTCGTGGAGCAAGTGATGGGATGAAGCTCGCGGTGAATGTTGGAGCTATGTTATTAGCGTTTATCGGTATTATCGCGTTGCTTAACGGTCTACTTGGTGGGTTAGGAAGTCTACTTGGTTTTGAAGGTCTAACACTTCAGGGGATTTTAGGTATCCTATTTTCACCTTTAGCTTTTGCTATAGGTGTTCCGTGGGAAGAGGCGGTTAAAGCGGGTTCGTACATTGGACAAAAGCTAGTATTGAATGAGTTTGTTGCGTACTCATCATTTGCGCCAGCGATTGCAGACCTCTCTGAGAAAACAGTTATCGTAGTGAGTTTTGCATTATGTGGGTTTGCAAATTTAGGTTCAATGGCTATTTTGCTAGGTGGCTTAGGATCATTAGCACCAAGTCGTCGTCCAGATATCGCGCGTTTAGGAATTAGAGCTGTTGCTGCGGGGATGTTAGCATCTTTATTAAGTGCGGCAATAGCGGGAATGTTTATCTAAAAAAGCGAATAAAATAATTTAGTTTTAGCACCTACTGTACATGTATAGTAGGTGCTTTTTTAGACTTAAAAAATAACTTAATTATCCCAATCCATTAAAATTAGCTGATTATTCAAATTAGATACGTACATGGCACCGGTAATAACTTATTCTTTCTTTTTTACCTTAATAATAAATGTAGTTGGAAAATGATTCGCTTTATGTAATGAATAATAACGCTCTGAATATGGAATATCCGTATTTTTCATATCCTTAGGAATGTCCGATTCAATTAAAGAAACTAGTTCGAAATTCGCTTTGAGGAGTTCATTCACAAACGTCGCCATTTTATATTTAGGAACCATCATTGGCGCGTCTTCCCCTTTAAATGTGGGCATATCAATAGAGCCCTCTTGCTGATAGGAACCATTTAAATAAAACTGATGATCCTGACACTTTATTTGTGCGTAAAAGGGATGCTCCCAACTAAATACAAACTCCCCACCAGGTTTCAAATATGAGTAAATCAGCTGGAACGTTTTTGCTAAATCATTCGACCACCCAATTGCATAAATTGAATACACTAAATCGAAATACTCTTTCGGCAAACCGATTTCTTGTTCCATCGGTGCCGTATATAATGTTGCATCAATATCCGCTAATGTTTCACGAGCAAATGCCATTTGTGCTATCGAAAAATCTACACCCCACAATTCAGCAGCTCCTTTGTTATGCATATAAAGCAATGAATGCCCACTACCAAAGCCGATTTCTAAAACATTTTTCCCGTCACATGCACCAATGAGGTTTAACTCCTCCTCAGATTGCGTGAAAGGCCCATAGCTCGGCAACGCGTCGATTCCATTAAAATACTTTGCCACGATGTTCCAACTTGATTGATTGCTTTCAATTATATCCTTCAAAATAATCACCTCATTATTTTAATAGAACGTAATAACTCCATTTCAAGCGCATTCATAATTTAATAAGCATGAATTAGAGGAATTAGCCTGTTTGATATGGGAGGACCTTTACGTAAAATTTACATATTTTGTTTATTAATATCACTAGTATATTGGATGCATTTTAAGTAATAGGCAGACTTAATCCAATACTTGGGGAAACTATATCAGGAATAAAAAAACCGCAATTAGATTAGTTGCGGTTAACTATACCGAGCATAATTAATTTTTTCAGTGAGTTCTTTTTTATTTTATCTGTTAAATTTATTCTTTAAACCGAACCTACACGTTGAACATTAATTCCCTCATGTTTATATTGTTTAAAAATAGCATCATTCAACCCAGCATCTGTAATAAAGTAATCAACATCGCTCAGTGAGCAAATTTTTATTGCTACATCCCGCTCGAATTTTGTATGGTCCGCTACAACGTATATTGTTTGTGCTATGCGGACGATATTTCTTCTTGTTAAAACCTCTTCAAAGCTAAAATCAGACAATCCATTTTTAAGTGAGATCCCGCTTGTACAAATAAATGCTTTTGAAATATTCAGTTGGTCATATTGAAGTAAAAAATCGTACGCCACAATGGACTTTTCAGAGTGGCGTACTTTTCCACCCATTAAAATGATTTCCACAGATGTATGTAATAGTTCGATAGCGATTGGCAAAGAGTTTGTAATAACCGTTACATTTTTCATATTGCGAATGAATTTAGCAATTTGAAAAGTGCTTGAACCACTATCTAAAAAAATACAATCACCCTCATGAATAAGCTTGGCGCACTCCCTAGCAATGGCGATTTTCTCGTCTAATTGATGGATCATACGTTGTTCGATTAATGTTTCAGTTAACGATTGTGCAACCTCTCGAATTCCCCCATAAAATTTCTCAATAAGCCCTTGTTGTACAAGTATTTGGATATCACGACGCAACGTTTCCATTGAAATTTGAAGCGCTTCTGTTAGTTCAGAATGCTTTACAACTTGCTGTGTTCGAACGATTTCCATAATTTTTTGTTGCCGTTCAACTGGATACATATGAATCACTCCTTGTTCCTTACCATATCAAAAGTGGTCAGGAGTTTGTCATGAGTTCATTAAAATTTACGCAATATTTACTCAACATTTACGAAAACATCCTCATTAACTTTACAATGCAATTTTATACTGAAGTTAATTCAAGAGGGTGGTGGCATAAGTGCTTGAGCTTCAGCAAATAAAGAAAAGCTTTGGAACGAAAGATGTTCTCAAAGATATCAATTTAACATTATCAAGAGGACAAATCATGTCACTTCTAGGACCGAGTGGTTGTGGGAAAACAACATTATTAAATATTATTTTAGGTTTAGAGCAGCAAACAAGCGGAAAGATTATTTGGGATGGTGAAGACATTAGTCAGAAACCAATGCAAGAACGAGGTTTTAATATTGTGTTTCAAGATTTCGCCTTATTTCCACATTTAAATGCATACGACAATATTATTTATGGATTGCGTAATCAAAAGAAAGGCATTGATGAAAAAAGTGTCCAAGAATATATTAAGTTTTTAGAGCTTAGTCCTCATTTGAATAAAAAAGTACATGAGTTATCAGGGGGACAAAAGCAGCGTGTTTCCATTGCACGAACACTTGTCATGCAACCAGATATTTTACTAATGGATGAGCCATTAAGTGCGCTGGATGGCGTTATTAAAGAAACGATTAAAGAGCGTATTCAATCGATTTCGAGGGAATTTAATTTAACGACAATTATTGTTACGCATGATCCAGAAGAGGCATTAACATTATCGGATCAAGTGGTTATTTTAAATGATGGGCATATCGCACAATGTGGCAGTCCGGTGGAAATTGTAAATGCACCGGCAAATGAATTTATTGAAAACTTTATACTTCAGCAACTGCGTATTAAGCGTCAAAATATATATCGCTTATTTGGTGAACAGCATGATTAAAACAACGATGCTAATGCGCGGTATGGGATTTCTGCTGTTAGCTACCTTTGTATTCCTTTTAGCATTGCCTCTAGGGGCAGTCGTTTTGAAATCATTTGAAGGAGTTGATGGCTGGACACTACATAACTATGAACAAGCTTTATCAAGCGGAGTATTAAAAGAGGTCTTCTTCAATAGTGTGTGGGTATCAACAATTGCAGCGGTCATTACAACAGTGCTGGCATTCCTATTAGCCTATACGATTCATTTTACAAATGTTGCAAAGCCAATTAAAAAAATTATTCGACTCGGTGTTACATTGCCGATGCTTCTACCAACGATTACTTATGGCTTTGTATTGATTTATGCATTTGGGAATCAAGGAATATTCAGCCGCCTATTTGGCCAGCCACTTTTTACAATTTACGGCTTTAACGGTTTAGTTATTGGTTATGTTTTGTACACTTTGCCAGCCGCGTTTTTACTTATGCATAATGCGATGCAGTATATGGATCACCGATTTATTATTGTGTCGCACCTTATGCATGATGGCAAATGGCGCCGATTTTACCATACGATTTTACGTCCAATGCTAAGTCCAATCGGTGGTGCCTTTATTTTAGCATTCATCTTAAGTTTCACGGATTACGGGATACCTGCTTCAGTTGGTGGCACATATGACGTCATTGCCACGACGCTTTATCAAACGATGCTTGGCTCGATTCCAAACTTCTCGCAAGGTGCCGTTATTTCGATTGTCATGCTAGCACCAGCAGTTCTTGGAATGATTACTATGGGTATTTTGGAAAGAGGTAATGTGTCGTATAAATCTGTTTCACAGCAAGTAGCTTTTGCTTCGAAAACAAAAACGGTGTTATTTGGTTCAGGCAGCGTGATTGTAGTTATTGCTTTATTGGCTGTTTTTACACCACTTATTATCGTACCGTTTACGACAGCATATCCATTTGATTTTGGCTTCACATTGACACATTTCCAAGCAGTCATTCAAATGCCAGAGTTGATGAATGTCTATAAAAATTCATTGCTGGTTGCAGTATGTACGGCACTTGTTGGGGTAGTTATTGCTTTTATTGCGGGCTTACTGAGTGCGCGTACGAATTTAAAAAGTCGTAAAGCATTTGATGTCATTGCGATGGTTACGAATGCAGTACCAGGTATGGTTTTAGGTTTAGGATACTTATTTTTCTTTAATAATAGTAGTTTAAAAGGCACATTTTTCATTATTATTGCCTATGCAATTATGCATTTCTTTACAACACCGTTCTTAATGGTGAAAAATGCATTGCAAAAAATGGACCCATCTTGGGAAGTAACGGGCGCTTTGCTACGTGATAGTTGGCTGCAAACAGTTTACCGGGTCATCTTGCCGAATGTCAAAAGAACATTAGTTGAAGTGTTTAGTTATTACTTTATTAACGCAATGGTAACGGTGAGTGGTGTTATTTTCCTAGTGACAACACATACGGTTTTAGTTTCAACCAAAATTAAAGAATTGCAGCATTTCTCAAAGTTCAATGAAATTTTTATTCTTTCTCTGTTTATTTTAGTAACAAATATTGTTGTAAAAATAATTTGTGAGTTTTATCTAAATCGACAATCGAAAAGGGGTTAAGGAAATGAATAAAAAAGCAATGGGATTTTTAGCGGTAGCAAGTTCAGCGGTGGTATTGGCAGCTTGTGGGAATGGTAGTGCAAGTTCGAATGACCAAGTAATTATTTATTCAAATGCGGATGATGAAGCGATTGAAGTCATGCAAAATACACTAAATGATAAAGGCTTTAAAGGGGAGTATATTATTCAATCTGTCGGCACATCAGAGCTTGGTGGAAAGCTTTTAGCTGAAGGGAAAAAGATTGAGGCGGATATTGTAACGATGGCATCTTATTATATCGATAGCGCGGATGCACAGCATGATATGTTTATTGATTTAACGTCCTCAAAAGCATTGATTGATGAAACGTCGAATATCCAATTGCCGATTTTAGGGAATGTCGGTTCGATTTTTGTTAATACAGAAATGCTTGTACAAAAAGGGTTAGACACACCAACATCTTTAAAAGATTTAACGGATCCGCAATATAAAGATTTAATTTCGATTCCAAACATTATGGATTCTTCTACCGGATGGCTACTTGTACAAGCGGTTATTGCTGAATACGGAGAAAAAGAAGGGCAACAAATTTTAGCTGATTTAATTGGAAATGTGGGGCCGCATTTAGAAAGCTCAGGGTCTGGTCCAATTAAAAAAGTGAAAACGGGTGAAGTACCAATTGGGTTTGGCTTACGTGCACAAGCGCTTGATGCAAAGGAGGAAGGCTTACCTATTGATTATATTGATCCAATCGAAGGCAATTACTCGTTAGCGGAATCGGTTGCGGTAATTGATAAGGAAGATGATGAAAAAGAAAAGAAAGCCCAAGAAATTGCTATAACAATTGCCAATGAAGCACGTGAACAATTACTTGTGCAATATCCAGTAGCTTTATATGAAGGTGAAAATGTAGCCAATGAGCCTGCTTACTTAAAGAAATGGACATCGACATTAACAGTCGAGTTATTACAACAACATCAAGCGATCTTTAACGCTGCGAAACAATAGGGGGATCATTATGAATCGATACAAATTATTAACACCAGGACCGTTAACAACAACAAATACTGTACGTAATGTGATGAATGAAGACCGCTGCACATGGGATGACGAATATAAAGAAATTACACAAACCATTCGTAAACAATTACTGCAAATTGCAGGTGTAACTGAAGAAAAATATACAGCTGTATTAATGCAAGGTAGTGGAAGCTTTGTTGTAGAAGCCGTACTAACAACAGCAGTTCGCTCAAGAGATAAAGTGTTATTCATTACAAATGGTGCTTACGGTGAGCGCATGGTGCAAATGGCAAATGCAATTGGCATCCAGCATACTCAGTACGAAACACCGTATGGAGAAGCGGTGAATGCATCTGATATTGAATCTCTATTACAACAAGATCCAGCAATTACGCACGTAGCGATGGTGCATTGTGAAACGACAACGGGCATTTTAAACCCGATTGAAGAAGTGATTGCCGTTGCAAAACAACATAATAAACAAGTGATTATTGATGCAATGAGTAGTTTCGGTGGTGTCCCAATTAATGTTGCAGCATTACAAATTGATTATTTAGTTAGTAGTGCGAATAAGTGCATTCAAGGTGTACCTGGTTTCGGCTTTGTCGTTGCAAATATTGACCGTCTATCAGCATGCAAAGGGATAGCTCGAAGTGTATCACTCGATTTATACGATCAGTGGCAAGCGATGAAAGTAGATGGCAAATGGCGTTTTACATCACCGACACATGTGGTAGCTGCATTTGCACAGGCTTTAGTTGAATTAGAAGAAGAAGGTGGAGTAGCAGCTCGCTTTACTCGTTATGCTTCAAGTAACGCTTATTTACGCAAAGAAATGCAGGCGATAGGCTTTAAGTCGTATATTGATGAAGCACATCAGTCACCTATTATTACATCTTACTTTTATCCGCATCAAAACTTTGATTTTGTAGCCTTTTATGAAGCGATTAAGCAAAAAGGATTCGTTTTATATCCTGGGAAATTAACGGATGCCAATACATTCCGTATTGGTAATATTGGGGATATTCATCTGTCAGATATGGAGCAATTAGTAAGAGCAATTAAAGAATATATGGGGGTGCAAGTATAATGACAACAAAAATCGAAGGTGTTATTTTTGACTGGGCTGGAACAACGGTAGATTTCGGATGCTTTGCGCCTGTAAATGTATTTTTAGAAATTTTTAAGAATGCTGATGTTGAGGTAACGTTAGAAGAAGCGCGCGAGCCAATGGGCATGTTAAAAATTGACCATATCCGTGCGATGCTACAAATGCCTCGTATCAATGCGAAATGGCAAGATGTATATGGAAATCCATTTAACGAAGAAGATGTGAATCGATTATATGCGCAATTTGAAGAGCAGTTAATGATTTCACTTGCTGAATATACAACACCAATCCAAGGAGTTTTAGAAACGGTAGAATGGTTGCGCGCGAATAATATTAAAATTGGTTCAACTACAGGATATACAAAAGAGATGATGATGGTTGTTGTGCCAGAAGCGAAGAAAAAAGGCTATTCACCAGATTATCTTGTTACACCAACTGATTTAGATAATATCGGACGTCCATATCCGTATATGATTTTTGAAAATATGCGTCAACTGCAATTAAGCCATGTAAAACATATTGTCAAAGTAGGAGATACAGCTTCCGACATGAAAGAGGCGCTACATGCTGGTGTGTGGGCAGTAGGTGTTCTTGTTGGGAGCTCAGAAATGGGTGTGAGTGAAGAGGAATATCAACAGCTAACAATAGAGCAGAAACAACAGCTAATTGAAAAAACACGTTTGAAGTTTGAATCATACGGTGCACATTATACAATTGAAACAATGCAACAATTACCACAAATTATTGGGGAAATTGAAGCAAGCTTAGAACAAACGATTTCATATAGCAAATAAAAACAGTATTAGGCTACTTGATTTCCATGTTAGATGGGAGTGAAGTGGTCTAATTTTTTTCGATTGTTTCCCTATTTCAAAAGGAAAAAGGTACTTCCAGTTCAGCTTTGAACAGGAAGTACCTCATTAGATGGAATGAAGAAGTTTTATTGCGCACATTAAATGTGTAAGCGAAAATTTCCTATTTCTTATGGGGAGTTTTAAAAGCCAATTTTTTAAGATCTGCTAACTCTTGAGCAAACTCCTCTCGCACTTTATTTGGGGCAATTTTCTGGTTTTTCGGTGTTTGGGGTAAGGAACCTTTGTTGCTGCTTTGACCTTGTTTATTGTCTCTTCCCATGAAATATCTCTCCTTTCAATTTGAATCCTTCTTAATATGGCTTGGAATTCTTTTTTTAATCATGGAAATTAAACCTTTCCTTTTGGAGGATTTTTGCCCTTACCGTTGTTATATTTATATTAAATAAAATTAAAAATGTACATCACCGATTAAAGGGTTCGGTTGCTTTAGTATTTCGTTGGTCCATAAATGGGTCTGTTCACAGGATTCAATTTAAACTCAATCGATTTATCTTGATACATTTTACCACGGTATTCATAAGTAATAATGACATCCCCTATGACCGTTCCTTGTGTTATTAGAGCAGCTGATTCGACTATAAGTTGATTATTAATCACTCTATAATGAATGATGCTTTCAAAAGATATATCATCGGATAAATATGACGATTCTATAAATGAGGTATCGTATTTAAACACATCACCGTTCAACACAAGTTCAGCATTTTCAGGGGTTATTTTCGTTTTTATGTTTTTTTTAATAATTGCTATAGGATTATCGATAAGAACTTCAGTTAATCCATATTCCTCTCGATAATCAAAAACATGTACTTCTTCAACATGTAATTCAGTTCCAGTCCAAAGAGTTAAAATTACGATTAATTCCTTATTCCCATCACCATTTAGATCCTCATAAAAGAGTTGTGGTTTGTACGTAGGATTGGTATCGTTTATCCAAAATAATTCGGTAAAAATCCACCCCTTAAAATCAATTTTAAAATCACGATATAAGCCATCATCTTTCTTAGCGTATAGTACGATATTCTCTTTAGGTACTTCTGCAATCAAGTCGTATCCTTTATCTTTACCCTTTGCACTAATAATACTGATTGGGACAACAAATGAAGCAAACATGAACAAAACAATCACATATTTTTTCATCAAAATCACCTCATTTTAATGTTCCCCAGAATGATTTCTTATATCACTAAAAAAGACTGAATGATTTATTCTTCAGTCCTCTTTTTTGTCAATATTGTATTTTTCTTTAAGAAATTTATCAAATTCCATTTCCCTTTTTCGCCTTTTACTTTCCATTTCTTTTACGGAATGTTCGATTTTTTGTTCCAATGTCCGATTATTTCTCCTTTCAAGTTTTCGATTCATGTAATAACGATACTTTGCCCAATTCATCTTATCCCCCATTATCTTCCTCCCCGTATTTTCTTCTAATTCTTTTTAATTCTTCCCTTGCATCCTCCAACATACCGTCACTACCATATTTATCGAAAACTTCAGCTGCCTTTCTCCAGCTTGTTTCTTCAATTCCATTACTTCTATAGTTCGGATTATTCATAACAGATAAGTGATTTTTCCTTTTCAACCATAATCACTCTCCCTTTACTAATTATATGCCGTTTAAAATCCTTCAGGACCATCCCTATAACGTTTTTATTTATCCCTATAAAGGTATCGTTTTACACACTTCGATTAACTCCATTTGTTGTACGGTGTTCTGTATGTACCATAATAGGAATATACAAAAAGGCATCTATCCTAAAGATAAACGTGACTTTGCTTCGTTTTCTTTCTTCCTTTTATGCGGATTTACAACGTTAAGAGAAAAAGTTACCAAACGACGCTTTGGGGGCTTTTTTTCCTTCAACTAACGGAGCAGGTTAGTTGAAGAAGAACGACTTTTTGTGAAGAGGTAAAATTTTATTGACATTAGAAAGTTTACTTATTTTGTTGTTAATCTTTTACCATCAGTAACGTAATAAAAGAAGATTAATTAAATTATTTTAATTTTATTTGTGTTAGAAAACTTTTTAGGTTAGCTCTCCGTCAAACTTAAAGAGTGCACTTATTATGAATTTTCACCTTAAGGAGAAGTTGTAAAAGATGGATAAAACAGATTTAGGGACAAACATCGCAGATTTTGTGATGCAGAATAAAGAAAAGTACTACAGACTGGCTTACCAATATGTACAAAATAGGGAAGATGCACTTGATGTGGTGCATGATGCGATTAATAAAGCGTTCTCTAATAAGAATTCATTAAAAAATCCTGAGTATATCAGAACATGGTTCTATCGAATTGTGGTGAATACGGCTCTTGACCTGCTTCGGAAACAGAAAAAACTTATGGTTATAGATGACGAGGTACTAGCTAACTTAGATACAGGAATGGTGGATAATTATGAAAATGTTGATTTAAATACAGCAATCAATGCGTT
The DNA here is from genome assembly GCF_001439635.1 of Solibacillus cecembensis. Lineage (GTDB taxonomy): Bacteria > Bacillota > Bacilli > Bacillales_A > Planococcaceae > Solibacillus > Solibacillus cecembensis. The sequence continues at coordinate 56,283 of NZ_LMBZ01000008.1, forward strand.
ACCCGAGCAGTACCGTAGCGTGATTATACTTCGATACATCGAAGACTTCAAACTAGGTGAAATTGCTGAGATCTTAAATGAAAATATCAATACAGTTAAAACAAGGTTGTACAAAGCGTTACAAATATTACGCATCGATATGATTGAGGAGAATTATTAATAATGGATGATAAATTAAAACAAATGAAAAAAGAAAATGATAATATTCCTATTCCAGAAGAATTAGATTTTGTTGTTAGGCATGCAATAAAACAAGGAATGAAGAACAATAAAAATCATAAAAAATTGCCTAAAAAAATTACTGGAGGAGTAGCGGCAGCAGCACTATTTTTTGTATTAGGTGTGAACACGAGTGATTCATTTGCGGCTTCGGTAAAAGACGTACCTGTCATTGGTAGTCTAGCAAAAATTGTTTCCTTCCAAGAATTTAAAGAAGATAAAGAAACATACAAAGCAGATATCGAAGTACCAGCTTTACAAGGATTGGAGAACACTGAATTCGAAGCAAGCTTAAATAAAAAATATATGGTTGAAGCCCAAGCACAATATGAAGCCTTCAAGGAAAATATGAAATATGTTGAGAGCATAGGTGGAGGACATATTGGAGTCAAAGGGGGTTATGAAGTGAAGACCGACAACGATCAAATCCTTTCTATCGAGCGTTATGAAGTCAGCACATCAAATGGTTACTCCGCAAGAGAATTCGATACGATAGATAAAAAGAACGAATTTTTAATTACATTACCAAGTCTTTTCAAAGATGATAACTACATTTATAACATCAGCAACAATATCATTGAGCAAATGATCGCAAATTATAAGAAAGATAGCAGTAATTACTACTGGGTAGCGGGGATTGTTGAAAAGCCTGAAGAGGTATCTTTTGTAAATATCGATAGAAATCAAAGTTTCTACATCAATAACGAGGGTAAGTTGGTCATTTGCTTTGACAAATACGAAGTAGCACCAGGGGCAATGGGCGCTTTGGAGTTCATAATTCCTACTGAGGTCATTAAAGATGATCTTGAAAGCAATACGTATATCAAATAGTCCGAGAGCAGAGCCTTATTCAACTAACGGGGCTTTAATGAAACAAGGATTTATAAAGTATACAAAATAAACCTAATAAACAATCCCAAATGCAAGTTAGGGAACCAACCCCCCCATTCAATTGATTAGGGGGGTTTTGGCTGCTTATAAAAGAGTGTTGTCTAACTTGTATTTAACAATTAGACCAAAACTGTTTATTTAAAGTTTTTTAGTAAATTTTTAAGAAATATTTATCTTAACAAGGATTTAACACAAATTTTTATATGCTAGTAACATCAAATTGATAGGGGAGATTTATTATGAAAAAAATATTAACAATTGCTACATTTACACTAGGATTATCTGTTGTTGCAGGTTCTGCATTAGCTGCGAACAACGACATGTGGGGAGCTGCCAATTCTAGTGAACCTGTTAGCTTAAAAGAAATGGCTAAAGAAAAAGGGATTACGACAGATGAATTAATGATTCAAATGGACAAAGAAAACAAAAAAATTGCTGATTTAACTGATGCAACAGAAGCTAACAACGACACATGGGGAGCTAAATCTAGCGAAGCTGGCAACATAGAAAAAATGGCTAAAGAAAAAGGGATTACGGTAGACCAATTGAAGGCTCAGATGGACAAAGAAAACAAAAAAGTTGCTGATTTAACTAATGCAACAGAAGCCAAGCAAGGTAATACCGACACATGGGGAACGTCTAATTCTAGTGAACCTGTAGATTTAGAAAAAATGGCTAAAGAAAAAGGGATTACGGTAGACCAATTGAAGGCTCAGATTGATAAAGAAAACAAAAAAGTTGCTGATTTAACTGATTCAACAGCTGTAAGCAAGTAGAAATAAGGATTTATAAGATATACAAAACAAACCTAAATAACGTTCCCAAATGAAAGCTTGGTAACATTTCAAACAGCGACAAGCACTGTTAAATCAGTGTTTGTCGCTGTTTTTTATAGAAAATAACACTCTGAGACGCTACGAAAAATAATTATAAAGAAGACTGTTCGAACCACTTGTTCTGAATGGCGGTAACATTTCATTGAGTTTATGTTTTTAAATCCCATAATTCGTTATAATTATCCAATATATATAAAGATAATCATTGAATATTATATAAGGTGGGAGAAACATGAAATACAATCTGAAAACTAGCGTACCTTTTATTATACTTCTAATACTATTAATGCTCACATCCTGTACGCAAATTGAAAAAAGTGAGAAAGAGAAAAGTACGGATGACAGCGAAATCGTATATTCATTCGAGAACCCTCAAACCAATCAAAAGTTCAAAATCGTTCACGCCAATTCATTATTTGACAGGTATTTTGATAAAGTGAAGGACATCCCAAGCCTTTCAAAATTGGACCTGTATAACGAGGAAATCATTCAGCCTGTATACAGCGATTGTTTTGAGAATGGCGAGTACATACATATGGTAGATGCTATTCTTAATAACGCTCCTACTAATGAATTAAAAGTAGTAAGCGAATTAATCGAAACACGTAAAGATGAATTGAATGCTCTCATTCAAGAGTCCCTGTTAAAATCTGCACAACTACTACCTTCTGAACATGACGTAGCGGTATGTGTATTTCCTTCTAACAACTCCAATATATCAGTGTATACCGTGGGGGCTGGGAAAATCGTAATTCCCTATAATGAAAACTTTGAAGATGACTTTATGAAGGTCAGTATTGCCCACGAATATCATCATAGTACTTGGACAGAAAAGTATGTAAGTAATCATTCTGGTTCTGTATTAGATAATCTTATTTTCGAAGGGAAAGCGGTCATGTTCGAGAAAACCGTTTATCCGAATCTTGACTATAAACAAATAGATTACACTTACAACCAAGAATTCTGGGCTAAAATCGAACCTGATTTATACAAAAAGGATTTGCAGCGTTCGTTAGAAATTTTATACGGTGGAAAAGGTTTACCGTTGTTATATGGTTACAATGAAGGCTATAAGATGATTAAATCCTATCTCGACATAAATCCTAACCAATCTCCAAAAGAATGGTTAGCCTTAAGCACTCAAGAGATTATTGAGAAGGGAAAATACTTAGATAACTATAAATGAATTGATATATATTAAAGGTTAAGTATTTTAATGAAAATATAAAAAAAATATAGTTATTTATTCCAAATTAATTTATGCAATTCCATACAAATGACGTTCCCAAACAAAAGTTTGGGGACACATGGAAAAGCCACAAACGCTGATTTGACAATGTTTTTAACTTTTCAAGTGGAACATTGTTTATACAGTTTTCTACAAATCCATGAATGCCAACAATTTGATCGTGATTTTGGGCATGTTGCAGCTGGAGTCTTGTGCATAAAATCATGCATACTTTTAGCATGGTAAGCATTTAAAAAAACTTATTGGGGGTGGTGCGTGAAATGTTGGCGGTACCCCAAAATGGAGTTATTTTCATGCTACAATAGGCACGCAACATCTTATACGGATGATATTGTAAAAAAAGAAAAGACGCTATCCAGTTTTATTTTGCTGGATAGCGTCTTTATTTTTAGACAAATAAAAAACGCTTGTAAAACAGCATTGATTTGGATGAATTTTTATTTTCTTAAATATATCAGAAAGTATAACAATTTGCTCCTCTGTAGTCATGAAGAATCAATCAGTTAAAACGGTGATGAACAGTAGGCGGAAAAATGCTTTGGCTGAAACAATCAACTCGGACCGTGCACCAAAGACGCGCTAGCGCTTTGTTCTAATTAAAGTTACTTAAATATCGAAATTTTAATGTAACATTATTGCTAATGAAACGTGTTCAATAGAGAGAGAGAAAGGAGAAAGTATGTAACGTAAAGATCATTTGGATGCCCTTTATCGCCAATACATGAAGGCGTTATATTATTATTTGTACAAAATGTCTGGAAATGCTAAATAAACGAACTAGTTATCACGAAAGATTCCTTGGATTTAGTTATTTAGAGGAACGCTATCAATACTTGCAAGAAAATGGGTTTCAAGTATATGGGGTAGTTGTAACAGGTCCAACAAAAGAGTTGTTAAAATTGCGTTCAGAAACAGGGATACATGAAGTGGAGCTTGGTGATGTCGAGCTTTGGAATTGGGAATAATATAAAAATGCCGAAACGTTGCTAAATGAACGTTTCGGCATTTTTTATTCAGTATGTGTTGAGATCATTCGTCGTTTTCTCGCGGCAAAATAAGAAGGTAAAACCATCCCAATTAACACAAGAACAATTCCTCCGACTTGAATCCCTGTTAATGTTTCTTTTAAAACGAGAACAGATACGATAATCGCAACGGGTAATTCCATCGCGCTAAGTATCGGAACAAGTCCGCCACCAACTTTTGGGGCAGCGATTGAGAATAATAAAATCGGTAAAATAATGCCGAAAAATCCGAGCATTAAACCAAATTTCCATAAGCCTGCTGTGATTTGCCCATTCCACATAATTTCAGGTGAAAGGAAGATCGAAATGATAGTAAGTGCAACGATGGATAAAATAAATGTTCGTCCAATCATTGTCACCCCTTCTACTGGGCGTGCATTGATTTGTAAAAAGGTAGCAAAGCTAAAGGCAGATGCTAAACCAAGTGCCCATCCTTGCCAAGGAATTTGTGATAAATCGACATCGATAATTCCTGCTGCGAAAATCGTCCCTGTTAGTAAAAAGCCTAATGAAATGAGCTCAATGCGACTCAGGAAACGCTTTTTAATGACGCAATCCATTAAAAGACCAATCCAAGTAAATTGGAAGAGCATAACGACTGCGAGTGAAGCGGGTAAATAATTTAAAGATTCCCCGTAAACAATTCCGGTAAGGGCAGTGAAGAAGCCTGCACATATAAGTAAGACTACGCCAGATTTTGTAAGTTTCGGTAATGTTCGCTGTGTCGCGATAAATAATATGAGGGCAAGTAAAAAACCAAAAACATATTGGCTTGTAATGGCCTCAGAAGAAGTGTATCCATGTTGCATTGCTACTTTTACAATCGTCGATAAAATACCGTAACTACTAGAGGCAATGACAATCATTAGAGGGTAAATCCAAGTTGCTTTCATCTAATTCCGTCCTATTCTAATGAAGCGATTTCACCATATGATGAAACGGTTCGTCTATAATTGTCCAAGGTTCTGTGACATTAAAGCCCATACGTTCATATAAACGACGCGCATCTGCTTTTTCGAGCTCTACATTTAATGCTAATTTTTGATAACCTAGCATGCGCCCATGTTCTTCCGCGAACTGAAGAAGCTTTGTCCCAATTCCAAGACCGCGAGCTTCTTTTGACACGCAAATCGTATCAATATAATATTCATCGTCATGAGCTTCCCCATCAATCGTAAGGTGGAACCCTTTTTGCGCAAGTTGTGCTTCGAGCTGCTGATCAAGTATTGTGCCTTGTATTCCATCATATAAAACAACAATCCCTTTTACGGCATCGTTAGCGACTGCAACAAATGTATTCAAAAAGGAATGCCGGTTTGAAGTTTCTTTTACAAGCTGTTCTAAGGCAGCAATAATTTTTGGTGATTCTTGTTCACCCGTTAAGTTGTTGGCAATATCACCAATCGCATCATAAATTAAAGGAGCAACTGCTTTTGCATCCGTAATTTCAGCCTGTCTAATAAAAATGGTCATTTAAAATCCTCTCCTTGATTTAATAAATTATAACAGAAATCCGAGCTGCAAGGGAAAATGGAATAGTTCTGAATAGTATAAAGCTTTATCGAAATCATAGTTTTATGTTAAATTAAAAGGAATACAATGTCGGAGGTAGGACAACCCATGAATCAGTCAAACAAAGATTTCATTTTAGTTTATGGAGATGCTTTTGTTGATTATATAGCAAATGACCAAACGAATACGTCGTTTACAAAATATCTAGGCGGTGCAACGATTAATGTCGCGGCAGGCATTAGCCGAATTGGTGCGCCATCTGCACTAATTACCATTTTAGGGGATGATGAAACATCTCAATTTTGTCGCGAGGAAATTTTAAAAGAAGGCGTAAATTTAGATTATGCCATTTACGATCCAAGTAAACGTGTAAGTGGCGTTTATGTGCATTTAAATGAAAATGGTGAGCGTGAATTCAAAGATTATGTAGATGAAACACCAGCGCTTCAAGTAGCACAGGAGCAATTACAAGAGGCCGCTTTTAAACGCGCTTCTATTTTTAATGTGTGCTCAGGAACAATGTTCGAGCCGACTGCACTTGCTACGACGCGTGCCGCAGTTGACATGGCGAAGGACAAGGGTGCCATTTTAGCGATTGATGCGAATATCCGTCCATTACGTTGGGATTCAGAGCAGCAATGCCGCGAAACAATCGCTTCCTTTTTTGAAGATGCGGATATTTTAAAGCTTACGGATGAGGAATTATTTTTCTTAACAGAAACAGACACAATCGAGGATGGCTTAGCGAAATTAGACGAGTTATTAGTACCGATTGTGCTTATAACAGTTGGGGCAGACGGTGCTTATGCTGTGTTAAATGGGGAAGTAATGCATGTAACAGTAGATCCAGTCGTGGCAGTAGATACAACAGGTGCTGGAGATGCCTTTATGGCAGGCGTTTTACGTTACGTTCATTTTAACGGTCTGCCAACGGTTGCAGAAGATTTAATTAAGTGTGTGTCTTTCGGAAATAAGCTCGGTGCAATGGCAGCAACTAAAGCAGGTGCTTTAACGGCACTCCCAAGCTATGAAGATATTAAGCATCTAATAGAAGTATAATGGAGGAATCGCAATGAATCGTCATTATAATGAACTAGTAGCAGGTCGAATTTTCATTGGCAGTGCGGATGATACGGAACAAGCGGTGTCATCTGAGCAAATTGATACGGTATTTGATGTGCGTGTCAATGGACGTGAAGGGGAACAAGCATACAACTATATTCACGCACCGATTACAGAAGAGGCAACAGCTGAAACGATCAAAGCAGGTGCGGTAAAATTAGCACAAGCGTATGAAGCGGGCGAGAAAATTTATATTCATTGCGGTAGTGGCACGGGTCGCGCGGGGGTTATGGCTGTGGCGACACTGTTAGAAATTGGAGCCACATCGGATTTGGATGAAGCAATTTCACAGGTAAAAGGTGCACGCCCAGCAGTTAAAGTACGAGAAAATATGCAGGTAGCGTTAGAAACGCTTTATAAAAAATAAGACTATGACGAAATCGCCAATTGTGCGCGGTTTCGTTTTTTTGTTCAAAAAGAAAGTATAATGCAACCATTGGTTGACAAAAATGCAAAAAATTAACGTACATTCGCTATTTTTTTCCATTAAATTTCTTTATAGTAAGTAATAAGAGGAGGCATGCGCATGGAGAATTTTCAATTTGCACAACTATTTACGGAGCGACGAAAGGAATTACAGGTGACGCAAGAACAAATTGCGCACTATGTCGGTGTTTCTCGTGCGGCGGTATCGAAGTGGGAGAAGGGGCTAAGTTATCCTGATATTACACTTTTGCCGAAGCTCGCGACGTATTTTAATGTATCGATAGATCTTCTATTAGGTTATGAACCGCAAATGACGAAGGAACGAATTATGTCGATCTATTCGACGTTAGCTAAAAGGTTCGGGAATGAGCCGTTCGAACAAGTGGATGAACAAATCGACGAAATGATAGCAGAATACTATTCATGCTTTCCATTCTTATTGAAAATCGCGCAGTTGTATATGAATTATTATCTGAAAGCTGCCAATCCAGATGAAATATTAGAAAAATGTTTTACGTTATGTGAGCGTATCAAAACGCAAAGCCATCATCGTCAGCTATCGTACGAAGCGACCGTTTTAGAAGCATTTATTTCCATTATGCAGGGGAAACCAAAGCAAGTTCTTGAACTATTAGGAGAGGAAGCAGCCGTGCAATATGGGACTGAGCATTTGATTGCAACGGCGCATACGATGCTCGGTAATCAAGAAAAGGCGAAGGAAGTTTTACAAGTAAGCATATACCAGCAAACGGTTGGGTTAATCTCAAATGCAACGGAAACATTATTGCTTGAAGTTGATCATACCGCTCATTTTGACGAAACGATAAAACGCATTCAGCTATTGCTTGAAACTTTCCAAATTACGAATTTAAATCCTAACGTAGCGCTTGTTTTTTATATTAAAGCAGCAAGTGGTTATATGATGCGAAATCAAACGGAGCAGGCACTTCAAATGATTGAGCAGTACACACAAATTTGTAGCGCATTAAAGTTTCCATTGGAGCTGAGTGGTGATGCTTATTTTTATAAGCTTGGTCAATGGATTGATCAGCAGGAGCGGGTCGACAAACAAGCGCCACGAGATAATTTATCGATTAAAAAGGATCTTGTAGCAAGCGTTGCAAATAATCCAATATTTAGCGCACTACAAGATAATACGCAATTTAAAATGATGATGACGAATTTACAACATCATTTACAACTAGAGGGGGAGTTATAGTGGAAGAGTTAGCGAATATAAACTGGGCGCTTATTGCCCCATTAATTATTTTGCAATTTATTTTAGCGCTCGTTGTGATTGTGGATATAAGTTGTAACGGCGCAACAAATGGACCGAAATGGCTATGGATTATCGTAGCATTATTTGTATCAACAATTGGACCGATTTTATACTTTATTTTCGGACGTAAAAGCCAATGACATGTATACAAGTAGCGCAATTAACAAAACAATTCGGTGAACAAAAAGTTGTCGATCACGTGTCGTTTACATTGGAAGAACATACAGCTACCGCGCTCATTGGTCCAAATGGTGCGGGGAAAACAACGACATTATCGATGCTAACAGGCTTATTACAACCAACAAATGGTCAAATTATTATGCCAGGAGTTAAAGATATTCGAGGTGCAATCGGCTTTTTACCACAGTACCCACAATATTTCTCATGGCTAACAGCATTTGAATATTTGGAAATGACCGCAAATTTAAGTGGTATGGAAAAACGAAAGGTCAAAAAAGAAGCACAAAAAATATTAGAATTCGTCGGCCTTGGTGCGGCGATGAATAAAAAAGTAGCAGCGTTTTCAGGTGGGATGAAGCAGCGTTTAGGTATCGCACAAGCTATTATCCATCAACCGAAATTATTATTATTAGATGAACCAGTATCAGCGCTTGATCCTGTTGGACGTAGAGAAATTATGAACTTGCTGAAAGAAATCCAACAGCAAACAACGATTTTGTATTCAACACATATTTTAAATGATGCAGAGGAAATGACCGATCAAGTGCTCTTTTTACGAAATGGTCAACTTGTCGAGCAAGGATCTCTTCATCAAGTGCGTACAAAATTTGATGAGCCACGTTATAAAATTCAGTTTGTATCAAGTGATGAAGCGAGGCAATTTGCGAGTCAGTCAGAGCTTGTAGCAAAAGCTGAACAAAATATCGTTTATGCGGATATACGGGAAGAAAAACCGTCGATGCAGCAGCTGCTTCATCGTTTAGCGAGTTCGCCTTATCATGTTGTAAAAGTGGAACGGGAAACAGCAAGTCTAGAAGAAATCTTCATGAAGGTGGCGGGATCTGATGGGACAATTTAACACATTTCTACTAAAAGAATGGCGTGAAAGCTGGCGTAGTTTTAAATTTATTTGGATTCCGATTGTCTTTATATTGCTTGGTATTACGGATCCAATTCTCAATTATTTCATGGAGGATATTTTAAATGCAGTTGGTAATATGCCAGAAGGATTTGCGACGATGATGCCGGAACTCCATGCAATCGATTTACTTGCCGCTTCAACGGGGCAGTTTCAATCTATTGGATTAATTGTATTAATTGCATCTTATACTGGTACGTTTAGTAAGGAACGTCAAAATGGCACAGCCACACTTTTATATGTACGTCCGATTTCTTTTACTGCGATGTTTTTAAGCAAATGGATTGTGGCGAGCAGTGTGGCGATTGTTAGTGCAATAGCTGGCTATGCGGGAAGTATGTATTATACGGTGCTATTATATGGAAAAGTAGACCCTGCTCGCTTTATGGCGATGCTTGGTACGTATTGCATATGGCTGCTTTTTGTCATGGCTGTTACAGTGGCGATGAGTGCCGCATTTAAAACACCGATTGCGACGACGATAACGATTGTTTTGATCTTAATTGGCTCAGTTGTAGATTCCATCATTGGAGGTTTTTGGACGGTTACTCCATATAAACTGTCGACATATGGATTGCGTTTTGTCGATGAATCCGTCACGATGTCAATATTTTGGAGTACGTTTATACTGACGCTTTCATTGATATTTGTCTTTGTTATTGTAGGAATTTACTTTAGTAAAAAAAGAGCGAGCACGGTGAAGGTTTAGCGTTTATATAAAACCGAGGCCGCGAAGCCAATTATAAAATAGTTGTAATATTTCATTTATATGGTATTGTAAAGTCATAATTTAATAAACTATTAAATAAGTGCTTATATTTTGAGATTAATAGGGAAATTAGTGAAAATCTAATGCAGCCCCCGCTACTGTAATAACTGATGAAATCACGAATATCACTGTCTGAGGATGGGAAGATGTGAGAGTAAAGTGAAGTTTAAGCCAGGAAACCTGCTTATTTAATTCGATTACTTACTTTTCGGTGGGAGAAGTGTAGATGAGAACTCAAATATGGCAGGTCGTAGTAGATTCTATTTTTTTTAAATGCGATTTTTTGTATAAATTTTCAGATACCCAAACTTCTTTTGTAAAAGAAGTTTGGGTATCTTTTTTTTTGGAGGGGAATGTCTTGAGTAAAGGAAAGATTTTTGTAGTTGGGTTTGGTCCTGGAGATCGAGAACATATTACAAAAAGAGCCGTAGATGCATTACAGCAAAGTAATCATATTATGGGTTATAAAACTTATGTAGATTTAATTCGCCATTTAGTAACAGCGCAAACAATTGTTAGTACGGGTATGACCGAAGAAGTATCACGAGCGCAAGATGCTGTTAAACAGGCAGAGGCAGGAAATATCGTTGCGGTCATTTCAAGTGGTGATGCGGGCGTATATGGCATGGCAGGTTTAGTGTATGAGGTTTTAATTGAAAAAGGTTGGACTGAAGCAACAGGTATTGAGGTAGAAGTTGTGCCAGGAATTTCAGCGATTAACTCATGTGCGAGTTTACTTGGTGCACCGGTTATGCATGACTCTTGTACGATTAGTTTAAGTGACCACTTAACACCGTGGACAGTCATTGAAAAGCGTATTGAAGCGGCAGCAATGGCGGACTTTGTCATCGCATTTTACAATCCAAAATCAGGACGAAGAACACGTCAAATTGCAGAAGCACAGCGTATTTTGTTGAAGTATCGTTCACCTGATACACCTGTAGGATTAGTGAAAAGTGCATACCGAGAAAGTCAGAACATCGTTTTAACAAATTTAGCGGAAATGTTAGATCACGATATTGGTATGTTAACGACCGTTGTAGTTGGGAATTCATCTACATTCTTTTACGATAATAAAATTATTACACCACGTGGCTATCAAAGAAAATATACGCTTGGTGATGAAAAACAAGTTTGGAAACCGCATCAACGTTTGAAAAAAGAAGCAGAACCGTGGGCGCTTGATCAAGAAACAGGAGAAGCGCAATCCGGCTATGAAAAAATTGAGGCAATTAAAGCAGGACCAAACCCTAAAATAGAGCCTTTGAAAGAAGTGAGCGTAACTACTGTAGAACCAGTGCCAGTAGTGCCAACAAAACTTCAACAACTTCCGGAAAAAAAGTCAGCACTTGAGATGGCAAGAATGGCATTAGCTTGTATATCAAACGAACCTGTGAAAACAGATTTTTTAGTACAGCAAGCAATTGAGTCTATTTTTGAATTTGCCGTTTCACCAGGTGTAGCAAATAAAATAATTACACCACAGCAAATGAAGGTACTTGCGGATGTGGTGGGTGAAAATGGAACGTTGGAATATACACCAGATCATCGTTTTCATGTAAAGATTCCTACTGAAGCGCCAGAAAAAATTGTTGAAATATTGCGTGAAACAGGATTGTACGTATTGCCTATGGGAGATGTATTGAACATAAAAGCATGTGATTTTTGCTATGGAGAGAAGGCAGAATCGATTCCATATGCTGAGGAAATTATGGATACGCTTGGCGGTTTGAAGCTACCAAAGGAACTTCATGTTGGTTTTAATGGTTGTGGAATGGCTTGCTATCGCGCGGTTTTTGATGATATTGGCATTGTATATCGTAAAAAGAAATTTGATTTATTTATTGGAGCCAAGCCAGTTGGTCGAACAGCACATGCAGCCCAACCCGTTGCAGAAGGATTAGAGCCAGATGAACTGATCCCATTATTAACGAAAATTGTTGAAGAATATAAAGAACATGCACATCCAAATGAGCGCTTCTTTAAATACTTTAAGCGCGTGAAGAAAATTGCTCATTTCACATATCAAGACATGAGCTGCAAAATTAAAGTAGAAGAAGCACCATGTGGCGATTAGGAGGAGTGGCATGATTTTATTTTTAGCAGGGACGAGCGATGCACGTGAACTTGCCATTGAGCTACAAAAAAAAGGGCATTTATTATTAGCAACAGTCGTGACAGATTCCGCAGCAAATAGCTTGGAAGAGGCGGGTATTGCCCATCATGTAGGGCGTCTTTCAACCGAGGAAATGGCTACGATTATTAATGAAAAGGGTGTCACTACGGTCATTGATGCAAGCCATCCTTATGCAGAAGAAGCATCAAAAACTGCAATGGCCGCAGCAGAGCAATGTAAGTTAACTTATATTCGTTACGAACGCCCGCAACAACAGTATGTGAATCCGTTAATAGCTGAAGTAGAAACATATGAAGAGGCGGCACTTATTGCACGTGAGCATAAAGGAACCGTGATGTTGACGACAGGTAGTAAAACACTTGCGACATTTACGAAGTACTTGCTAAATGACTCCATCCGTTTAGTTTGTCGCATGCTACCAAACAAAGAAAATATGGAGAAGTGCGATTTATTAGGCGTGAAGCAACGCGACATTATCGCGATTCAAGGTCCATTTTCAAAAGAGTTAAATACAGCGCTGTATCTTCAATATGAGACAACGCTTGTTATTACAAAGGAAAGTGGAAAAGTCGGTTCTGTTGATGAAAAGATGGATGCCGCATTGGAATTAAATATTCCTGTAATTTTAATTAAACGACCAAAAATCACTTATATCAATCAATGTTCAACATTTGAGGAAGTTATTCAGAAACTAGGGGGAATTTAAAATGGCAAATATGAACTTTAATATGGATTTCGTACCTTTAACGGTAGATCCAGATAAAATTTACGATTACAGCTTTGCAATTATTAAAGAAGAGATGGGCGAGCACAATTTTACAGATGAACAGTGGCTAGTAGTAAGACGTGTCATTCATGCATCAGCAGACTTTGAATTAGGGCGCAGCATGATTTTTACAGAGGGTGCGATCGAGGCAGGGATTCAATCGATTTTAGCAGGTCGTCATGTAGTTGCAGATGTACAAATGATTGAAAGTGGCTCTGGGCGTAAACGATTCCAAAAACATGGTGGAGATTTACACTGTTACATCGCCGATGAGGATGTTTCAAAAGAAGCGAAATCAATTGGAACGACGCGCGCGATTATTTCCATGCAAAAAGCAACGAAATTACAAGAAGGTGGTATTTATGCCATTGGTAACGCACCGACTGCACTTCTAGAGTTAATTCGTTTAATTAAAGAAGGATTAGCGAAACCGGATTTAATTATCGGTATGCCAGTAGGTTTTGTATCGGCAGCGGAATCAAAAGCAGAGTTAGCGATATTAGAAGGTATTCCATTTATTACAAATGTAGGACGTAAAGGTGGCAGTACAGTGACTGTAGCAGCACTAAACGCTATCTCAATTATGGCTGATGAACGAGCAAACGAAGCGAAATAAAAAAGACCCGTCACAAATGCGGCATGGTTACACAACAGGTTCGTGTGCTACAGCAATGACCAAAGCAGCCTTACAAGCAGTTGTGACTGGTCAAGTTCCTAATGAGGTCACGATTTTTTTACCGGTGGGGCAATTTGCGACATTTAAAGTAGAGACAAGTGAAATTCAAGGCGATGCCATCATGTGTGAAACGATTAAAGATGCTGGGGATGATCCAGATGCAACACATAAAGCGCGTATACAAAGTACTGTGCGTTTAACGGACGTCCCAGGGATCCATTTAGATGGTGGTATAGGTGTCGGGCGTGTAACAAAAGCTGGTTTACCAGTACCAGTAGGGCTGGCGGCGATCAATCCTGTACCACGTAAAATGATTACAGGTGTCGTTCAAGAAGCAATTGACACATACGCGCTTGAACGGGGTGTTGAAGTAATTATTTCAGTACCAGACGGAGAAGAAATTGCTAAAAAAACATTGAATGGACGCTTAGGTATACTTGGTGGTATTTCAATATTAGGTACACGTGGTACGGTCGTTCCGTTTTCCAACTCAGCGTATATGGCGAGTATTGTTCAGGCACTGAATGTTGCGAAAGAAGCAGGGTGCGACCATGTTGTTATAACGACAGGCGGACGTAGTGAAAAATACGCGATGAAACAATATCCTGATTTACCAGAGGAATCCTTCATTGAGATGGGGGATTTCGTTGGGTTTACATTGAAGCATATTGCACGTAAGAAGTTCTCGAAAGTATCGCTCGTTGGTATGATGGGGAAATTTTCGAAAGTGGCACAAGGCGTTATGATGGTCCATTCAAAAAGTGCGCCTATTAGTTTCGAGTTTCTAGCAAATATTGCACAAAACAGTGGTGTTGAAGAACCGCTATTAAATGAGATTTTAACAGCAAATACAGCTTCTCAAGTAGGCGAAATTTTACAAGGGAATGAAGCTTTTTTTGAAGCCTTATGTAAAAATTGCTGCTACTATGCATTGGCACATATGAATACACAAATTAGTGTATCAACAAGTCTGTATGCCATGAACGGAGATTGTTTAGGAAAGGCTGAGAATATTGAAAAATTGCATGAAGATGATTGGTATAGGGGATAACGGCGTAAATGGTTTATTGCCACAATATATTGACTGGATTAATAACTGTGATGTTTTAGTGGGAGGGGAGCGCCATTTAGCGTTTTTCCCACACTTCAATAAAGAAAAGAAAATCATTAAAGGTGGTTTGTCAAAGCTTGTTGATGAATTACAGCAGGAAACGCGCAATGTTGTTATTTTAGTGTCGGGTGATCCATTATTTTTTGGACTAGGTGGTGTGTTAGCAAAAAAACTACCATTAGAAATTTACCCGTATACGAGCTCTGTGCAGCTAGCCTTTTCAAAAATGCAGGAAAGCTGGCAAGATGCCTATATCGTTAGCTTACATGGACGTTCGATAAAAGGTTTTACTCAAAAAATCGATGGACGAAAAAAGGTTGCGATTTTAACGGATGCCAACAATACGCCGCAAGCAATTGCAACGTATTTGAAACATTACGGTATGACGGAATACGAAGCGTTTGTCGCTGAAAATTTAGAGGGGGAAAATGAGTGCTGTCGTTTTATGACGTTAGATGAGATGGAACAGGCTGATTTTTCTCCTTTAAATGTTGTGGTTTTAAAACAAAGCGGGTTGGTTAAGCGTAGTGCAATTGGTATTGCTGATGAAGCATTCCATCAACGGAAGCCAGAAAAAGGCTTGATTACGAAAAAGGAGATTCGCGTACTTTGTTTGCAAGAGCTACAGCTGCAAGAAGATAGCATTATGTGGGATATCGGTACATGTACAGGTTCGGTTGCGATAGAAGCTGCAAAAATTGCCCGTGAAGGCGCGGTATTTGCCATTGAAAAAAATGAGGGCGACTTAGAAAACTGTTTACTCAATCAAGCGAAGCATCGAACAGATTTCACAGCAATTCTTGGTAAAGCACCAGAACGCTTGGATGAATTTCCAAATCCAAATGCGATTTTTATCGGTGGTAATGGCGGTAATATGGAGCATTTATTAGAAACTTGTATTACGCGTTTATTACCAGATGGTCGATTAGTAATGAACATCGCCACGATTGAAAATTTAGCAGATGCGATGAAGTATTTGAAAAACTTAGGGTGCACTGTAACGGTTTTACAAGCTCAAATTTCGAGGAGTAAACCGATTTTAAATTTAACTCGTTTTGAACCATTAAACCCAATATTTATTGTGACGGCACAGAAAGGAACGGACAAATGACATTAGGTATTTTATATGGATTAGGCGTTGGCCCTGGAGATCCAGAATTAATTACAGTAAAAGCTTTCCGAAAATTACAGGAGTGTCCTGTTATTGCCTACCCGAAAAAATTAAAAGGGAGCAAATCGTATGCACATCGTATTGTCGAAGAATACATTAATCCAGCAGAAAAAAATATGCTTGGTCTTGTATTTCCAATGACAAAAGACGAAGAAACATTAAACACTGAGTGGGCAAAGTCAGTAGAGGCGATCTATACATATTTAGAACAAGGGCAGGATGTTGCATTCGTTACAGAGGGTGACCCGATGTTGTTCAGTACATTTATTCATTTAATGAAGCTGATGAAGGAAAAATATCCAGCTGTTCAAATGGAAACAGTAGCAGGTATTTCATCATTCAACGGCTCAGCAAATCGTCTAGGTATCCCACTTGCAGATGGTAACGACCGTGTGGCAATGATTCCAGCAACAGAGGACATGGATGAAATGCGTAGCGTATTAGAAACACATGATGCAGTCGTGTTTATTAAAGTGGCGAAAGTCTTAGAGGATATGCTCGATCTATTAGAGGATATGAATTTACTATATGGCACGCACGTCGTTACAAAAGTAACATCTGATGAAGAAATTATTTGGGATGTAGAAGAGTTACGTGGTGCAGAGCTCAATTATTTATCTTGTATGGTGGTGCGAAAATAATGAAAAAAATATGGATTATTGGTGCAGGTCCTGGTGACCCAGATTTAATTACGGTAAAAGGATTGAAATTGTTACAAACAGCAGATGTCGTTATGTATACAGATTCATTAGTAAGTGAAAAGTTAGTAGCTGAGGCGCATCCAGATGCTGAGGTTATTCGTACGGCGGGCATGCATTTAGAAGAAATGGTGAACTGCATTGTTGAACGCGTTAATGCTGGTAAAGAAGTAGTTCGTTTACATACGGGAGATCCAGCGATGTACGGTGCAACGATGGAACAAGTGGCATTATTAAAACAACAAGGTATTGGCTATGAAGTTGTGCCAGGTGTCAGTTCAGTATTTGCAGCAGCAGCAGCGGTTGGCGCGGAGCTAACGGTACCAGACTTAACACAAACATTAATTTTAACACGTGCAGAAGGACGAACACCTGTACCTGAACGTGAAAAATTACAAGCACTTGCAAGTCATCATAGTACAATTGCGATGTTTTTAAGTGCAACGTTAACGAAAAAAATAATGAAAGAATTTCAAGCTGCGGGTTGGGCGGATGATACACCAATTGCGGTTGTACAACGTGCTTCTTGGCCGGACCAAAAAATTGTTCGTACAACATTATCTCAACTGGATGAAGCTATGCGTACAAACGGCATTCGCAAACATGCGATGATTTTAGCTGGTTGGGCACTTGATCCTAATATTCATGAAAAAGATTATCGTTCGAAATTATACGATAAAACATTTACACATGGTTTCCGTAAAGGTGTGAAGGAAGATGATTAGTTTACAAGAAGGCGTCATCCCGATAGTGGATAAACGCAAGCCATATGCCCTTGTATCCATTACAAAACATGGCGTGGAAAATGCGCGTAGCTATGCTGAAAAATTCCCTTATGTAGACGTTTATTATATGAAAAAGTTTGAGCGTGGGGACGAATCGATGCGTCATATTCAATTGTTTGATGGGACGGTTCGTTTATTATTACCAGCACTCTTTCAACAGTATAAAGCGGTTATTTGTATTATTTCACTTGGTGCGGTCGTACGAATGATCGCCCCCCTTCTCGTAGATAAAAAGCAAGATCCAGCTGTGCTAACGGTGGATGATAAAGGAGAGTATGTCGTGAGCGTACTTTCTGGACATATCGGCGGCGCAAATGCATTAACGCATGAATTTGCTAAAGCAATTGGTGCGCAACCTGTTATTACAACTGCTTCAGACGTTCAAAAAACAATTCCTGTTGATTTATTTGGTGCAAAATTTGGTTGGATTTGGGATGCAGAAGATAAGCTCACTCCAGTAAGTGCTTCCGTTGTCAATGAAGAGCATGTGGCAATCGTGCAGGAAACAGGGGAAAAAAACTGGTGGATGCACGATACACCGATGCCCGAAACGTTAAAGTTATATCCTTCAACGGAAGAAGCGCTCGCAGTAAATCCACATGCGACATTACTCATTACCGATCGCCTTATTGAATCACATGAAGAAGCGCTACTACAAAACGGTGTCATTTACCGACCTAAGTCACTTGTATTAGGGATGGGCTGTAATAGAGGTACATCAGCAGAGGAAATTGAGGCACTCATTGAGGAAACGTTAGTCGAGCTAAAGCTAAGTAAAAAAAGCGTGAAAGCTATTGCAACAATCGACCTTAAAAAGGATGAAGAAGGCTTTTTACAAGTGGCAGCTAAAAACAATTGGGCGTTTATTACGTATACGCCGGAACAATTAAATGAAATGCCCTTAAAAAATCCATCTGAAAAAGTGTTTAAGTATACAGGTGCTTACGGTGTATGTGAGCCTGCAGCGCTGCGGTATGCGAAGGCGAACGAGTGGTTGCTAGAGAAAAAGAAAGGTAGCAATGCAACAATTTCAGTTGCGCGTATTTCTTTTGATGAGGAGGATATACAATGAATCGATTTGTTCTAGCGGGTACAGGTAGTGGCGTGGGTAAAACAACATTCACAATCGGTATTATGCGTGCGCTCATGAAAAGAGGGCTATCTGTGCAAGGGTTTAAATGCGGACCAGATTATATTGACCCGACTTATCATACAGCGGTAACAAAAAGACCTTCTCGAAATATCGATAGTTTTATGATGGCACATGATGTTGTTCGCGATATTGTTGCCCGCGCTAGCTGTGATACGGATGTCAGTATTATTGAAGGCGTTATGGGCTTTTATGATGGAAAATCGCCACTATCTAATGAAGGCTCAGCGGCGCATATTAGCGAGTTAACAGATAGCCCGGTTATTTTAATTGTGAACGCTGCAAGTATGGCACGTAGTGTAGCAGCAATTGTAAAAGGATTTCAAATGCTCGATGAAAACGCCAATATTGTTGGAGTCATCGTCAATCAACTAGGCAGCAAAAATCATTATGATATCGTCAAAACCGCGATTGAAGCGGAGTGTCATATACCGGTAATTGGCTATTTACTAAAAGGGGCAGTTCCAACGATGCCAAGTCGTCATTTAGGGCTTGTACCCGCCATTGAACGTGGTGATTTAGATGACTATTTCGAAGAGTTAGCGAATGCGATAGAAGCAACAGTTGATCTTGATTTATTGTTTAAAATAACGAAGGCTCCAGTCATTAAGGTGGAAACTACTATTTTTGAACAGCAGCCGAATCGACAGCTTGTACATATTGCCGTAGCAAAAGATGCGGCTTTTAATTTTTATTACGAGGAAAATTTAGCACTTTTACGAGCGTATGGTGCTGAGTTACATTTCTTTTCGCCACTAAATAATGAGCGAGTGCCATCGCAAGCACAAGGTGTATATATTGGTGGGGGTTTCCCAGAGGAATTTGCAGAAAAGCTAAGTGAAAACACAACTTCAAAAGAATCGATTCGTGCAGCAATTAATCAAGGATTGCCGACTTTAGCGGAATGTGGTGGCTACATGTATTTAACAGAAAGCATTACAAATCGTGCAGGTGAAACGTATGAAATGCTCGGTGTTATTGAAGGGCACGTTAAAATGCAAGAGAAGTTAGCTGCACTAGGTTACCGTGAAATTACAGGTGTTAAAGGCAACTTCTTAATTCATGAAGATGAGCAAGCAAAAGGGCATGAGTTCCATTATTCGACGTATGAAGGCGAGCATGAAACACCTGCATATTTTAGTAAAGGGCGTTTTAGAGCACAGCAAGAAGGCTATTTAAGCGGGAATTTAGTTGCAGGTTATACACACTTCCATTTTGCATCAAACCCAAAGCTTGTACAAAATTGGTTGGATAAATGTTTGGAGGTCAATGGATGAGTTATTTTCCTTTATTGTTAAATATTGAATATAAAACAGTTGTTGTCGTCGGTGGTGGGCATGTTGCGCGTCAAAAAGTAGAAGCATTATTTCCTGCAAAAGCGAACATTATTGTAGTGAGTCCTACGATGACGGAAGAACTTTTAGCTTATGTCGAGCGCAAAGAGATTACATGGAAGCAAAAAGAGTTTGAACCAGCAGATTTGGATGATGCGGCTTTAGTTTTTGCAGTGACGAATAATCAAGAAGTGAATGATGCAGTTGAAGAAGCGACGCAGCACTGGCAATTACTTAGTCGTGCTGATGCAAAAGGACGTGTGGATTTTATTAATCCAGCAGTTGTACGACGTGGTGATTTTATCGTAACCGTATCGACTTCTGGTGCAAGTCCACGTTTAACGCGTCAAGTTAAGGCGCAATTAGCTGATCAATACGGTGATTTTTACGAACAGTACGTCGCATTTTTAGGACAAGCTCGTCAGCGCATTTTAACAACTTTTGATGGCGATGAAAAAGCACAATTATTAACACAATTATTAGAGCCACAGTTATTAGAATGGGTAAAGGGAGGCCGCCTAGATAAATGTGAGGAGTGGCTACAACAACGATTAGGAGATTCACAATGAGCGCAAAAGTATTTATTGTTGGAGCTGGACCAGGAGACCCAAAACTATTAACAATTCGAGGCCTAGAATGTATACAGCAGGCCGATGTCATTTTATATGACCGTTTAGTAAATCCTGTATTACTTGAACATGCAAAAGAAACAGTAGAATTAATTTATTGCGGTAAAGAACCAGGAAAGCACGGCTTAATCCAAGATGAGATTCATCGTGTATTAGTTGAAAAAGCATTGGCAGGGCATACGGTTTTACGTCTAAAAGGTGGAGATCCATTTGTCTTTGGGCGCGGTGCAGAGGAAGCAGCTGTATTACGCGAGGCAAATATTGATTATGAAGTTGTACCTGGTATTACAGCAGGTATCGCAGCACCGGCCTATGCAGGAATTCCCGTAACGCACCGCGACTATGCGACAAGTTTTGCTATTGTAACAGGTCATGGACGAGCAGAAAAAGGGAATGATTTTTTAAATTGGGGCGCACTTAGCCATATTGATACGGTCGCTTTTTATATGAGCGTTGGCAATATTGAACATATTACAGCACGTTTAATCGAACATGGGAAACGAAGCGAAACACCAGTTGCAGTGATTGAATGGGGCACTACAGATAAACAAAGAACAATTATCGGCACTTTAGCAACCATTTCCAAACAAATTGAGCAGGAAGTGATTCAAAATCCGGCGATGATTTTAGTTGGGGATGTTGTCAATGTGCGTGAAGATATAAAGTGGTTCATTGAAAAGGAGCATCAAACATGTTAAATGCACTAAAAAAACGTCGAGCAATTCGTCAATTTGAAGCACGCGAAGTTGAAAGAGAAAAAATTGAGCAACTATTGGAAGCTGCTACATATGCACCGAATGACCGCATGCGTGAGCCGTGGCATTTTTATGTTATGCAAGGCGCTAGTTTAAAAGGTTATGAGCAAGTCGCACTTAATTTTCTAGAAAAACGTTTCCCAACAAAGCCTCATTTAGTTGAAAGTTCGATGGAAGCCATTACAAAAACGCCATTAATTATAGCGGTTACTTCAGCCATTGTAGAAGGGGATGAAGGGGCCACGAAAGATAATATATTTGCGGTAAGTAGTGCAATTATGTCGATGTGGCTAATGGCAGAACAATTAGGGCTAGGTATGGTTTGGCGTACGAGAGGTGTTGGTCTAGTACATGATACTGCGCTTCATGCTTATATCGGTGCAAGTGAGCAAGAACAGCTAGTAGGTACATTGTGTATCGGTTATCCAGCTGAATCGATAACGTCAGAGAAAAAGCGTACAGCATTTGCTGAAAAAACAACTTGGTTATAAAAGGATAAGGGGGGATTGACTATGGCGAGACAAGGGATGTTACTCGTTTATACAGGCGATGGCAAAGGAAAAACAACAGCCTCACTTGGTGTAACGTTGCGTGCAATTGGACGTGGCATGAAGGTAAAGTATTTCCAGTTTATTAAATCTCCTGAACGCACGTACGGTGAACAAATTGCTTTACGCAAATTAGGCGTAGAAACGGTTCAACTTGGGATTGGTTTTACTTGGACAAAAACACCTGAAGAGCACCGAGAAGCTTTAAAGTTAGCATGGGCACAAGTAAAAGAAGTGCTACAAGATGATTCGATTGATTTATTAGTACTTGATGAACTGAATAATGCATTGGCAATTACACGTTTTCCAGTTGAGGATGTTTTACCACTTGAAGAGGTATTAGCAGCGATTCAAAACCGTCCTAAGACGATGCATTTAGTTGTGACAGGTCGTTC
The DNA here is from genome assembly GCF_001439635.1 of Solibacillus cecembensis. GTDB lineage: Bacteria > Bacillota > Bacilli > Bacillales_A > Planococcaceae > Solibacillus > Solibacillus cecembensis. The sequence goes on from NZ_LMBZ01000008.1 coordinate 78,865, forward strand.
CGCTCACCCATCACTTATAGCAATGGCAGATTTAGTCTCGACAATTGATGCGACAAAACATTATTACGAGGAGCAAGACGTCAAAGCAATGAAAGGTCTTGAATTTTAATGAAAGCAATTATGATTCAAGGGACGTCCTCAGATGTTGGGAAAAGTGTCATTTGTACAGCACTTTGTCGGATTTTTGCGAACGATGGGTTTAAAGTGGCACCATTTAAATCACAAAATATGGCGTTGAATTCATACATTACGAAAAGTGGCGGTGAAATTGGTCGTGCCCAAGGTGTACAAGCAGAAGCTGCTAAAATCGACGCGACAACAGATATGAATCCAATCCTCCTAAAACCAAAAGGGGATATGATATCTGAAGTGATTTTACATGGGAAGCATTTAGCGAATATGGATGCTATTTCATACCGAGAATCATTTGTAGAGAATGTTATGCCAGAAATACGTAAATCACTCGGGCGTCTAAGTGAACAGTATGAAATTTTAGTTTTAGAAGGTGCAGGGAGTCCAGCGGAGATTAATTTGAAAGCACGTGATATTGCCAATATGCGTATGGCACATGAAACCGATGCGAGCGTAATTTTAGTTGCAGATATCGAACGTGGCGGTGTGTTTGCCTCAATCGTTGGCACGTTAGCACTTTTAGATGATGAGGAACGTGCTCGAGTTAAAGGTGTGATTATTAATAAATTCCGAGGGATGAAGGAATTGCTTGATAGTGGTGTTGAATGGCTTGAAAACTATACAGGAATTCCTGTTTTAGGTGTTATTCCATATGTGGATGTACAAATTGAAGCGGAGGATTCGATGGCGCTATCGAGCTTACGATTAAAAAAACCACAGCAGCAAGAGTTTGCAATAGATGTTGCGATTATTCGTTTACCTTGTATTTCAAATTTTACAGATGTTGATCCATTATTTGAGGAGCCAGGAGTAGGACCGCGCTTTGTGTCTTCGTTAAAAGATTTAAAGCATCCGGATGTCATTATTTTGCCAGGTACTAAAAATACGGTGGAAGACTTTTTATGGCTACAAGAAAATGGTTTAGCACAAGGTATTTTACAGCATGCACAAAAGGGTGGGAAAGTCGTAGGAATTTGTGGCGGCTATCAAATGCTTGGCGAAGTCATTCGCGATGAGTCTGCGATTGAAGGAAGTGGTGGCACGTATTTATCACTTGGACTTTTACCAATTGAGACGCATTTCGTTACAGATAAGCAAACCGTTCAAGTGCAGGGGAAAACCGTAACAGGTCATGATGTGAAAGGCTATGAAATTCATTTAGGTCGCAGTGTAGCAACGAAAGAAATTACGCCGTTTATTGCTTTTGATGATGGTCGCCAAGACGGTGTTTATACGGATCAAATTATTGGTACATATGTACATGGTATTTTCCAAAACCGTCATTTTACACGCGATTATTTCAATCGGATACGCAATGAAAAAGATCTGGAATTAGTTGCAGAGGATGTTGTATCAGATGAGGATCGTCGTGAGCAGGCTTATGAACTGTTAGATGAACATGTGCGTCAGCATTTAAATATGAAGAAAGTATACAACTTAATACATTTATCAGTGTAGCAATACGTAAAGGGAAGAGTGATGAAAAGTCACCACGGTACCCGCCACTGTGAAGCGGAGAGTTATAGCGATACCACTGCAAAATGTTTGCGGGAAGGGCTACAAACTTTAGGATGCGAAGTCAGGATACCTGCTGATAAAAGGAATATTGTTCTTACGGGAGTATAAGAGCCACTATGCAATACATAATGGCTTTATAATTTGTTTCAGCAGAATTCCTCATTGCTATAAGTGGGATTGAATGCCAAGTGTTTTATTAATTTAATGGTGGTCCAAACCCCAGCTGAATCAAATTAAGGCCCCGGCGGATGTCACAGATTTTTAAAGGAAGCTTTTCGAGCGAGCTCGAAAAAATCTGGACGCAATTACGCCAAGGCGTAATTGAACGTATAAACAATTCGATTTATACGTTTTTTGTTTTTTAGAAATCTAACGGAAAGGAGATTCTTGAAATGAAAGGGTCACCCTTACACATTGATTTTGAGAAGTTATGGAAAGAAGGCATGCATAATTGGCACGGTGAAATGCCTGAACGAATGATTGATGATGCATTAGAAGAAGCATTTTGGTCGCAATCTATGCAAAAAAAATCTTATCGTCAAACGGATGCCCATACGAAGCCGATTTATGAAAAAATGCGGAAACATATACCTGATAATGCGACGTGTTTAGAAATTGGTCCAGGGTGGGGAAATTACACCTTTCCACTACGAGAAGATGTTGAAAAGCTCACATTGGTAGACGGTTCAGAAAGTGTTCTCCAATATTTACAACAATATTTTGTAGGGGATGAAGGGGTACAGTACATCCGTGCAAAATGGGAAGATGCTGAAGTAGAACAGCATGATGTTGTTATGGGCGTCAATTGTTATTACCGAATCTACGAAATGAATGAAGCTTTATTGAAGATGAATGACTTAGCGAAAAAGCGTGTCATTATAGGTTTAACAACAGGACCAATTCAACCTCATTATGTTGTACTCGATCAACACTACGGTTATCAAATTAAATATCCAAGGCGTGATTATATTGGAATTGTCAATATGCTTTATCAGCTGGGCATTTATGCAGACTGCGAAATGCTCCCACTAGAACGTACATATCGCTATGACACATATGAAGCATTATATACCGCGCAAAGTAAGAAGATTTTAAATGACACATTTCAGATAGAGGATGTAAAGGCAGCACTTGCAAACTTTATAACAGAAGAAAACGGGGAAATTGTCTATCGTCATAAGTTTTACGCGGCGATTATTAGTTGGGAGCCTGTAAAGTTATGAAAAACAGAAATTTTTACGTTTGGCTAGTGATACTTTTTATTATTTTACTATGTTCGGCAGTCGGTGGGATCATGGTTGGTTCTGTAGGGATTACACCAGCACTCATTATAGAGGTGCTCTTGTATAAGCTTGGGATTATATCGTCTACAGACGCATCGAATGCCCAGCAAATCATTATTATGGAGTTGCGTGTACCGCGTGTACTCCTCGCGATGATTGTAGGTGCATCACTTGCAATTTGTGGTGCAGCCATCCAAGCATTAGTGAAAAACTCCATTGCAGACCCGTATATTTTAGGTGTTTCATCTGGTGCTTCTGTTGGTGCCACATCGGTTATTTTACTCGGTGCATTTAGCTTTCTTGGTGTCTATGCGCTATCATTTGCAGCCTTTTTAGGAGCGATCGTTGCTGTTAGTATTGTCTTTTTACTTGCCCACATTGGTGGACGAACATCGATGATTCGCTTACTTCTTTCAGGTGTCGCTATTTCAATGGTGCTAAGTGCGCTAACGAACTTTATGTTGATGATGTCAAAGGAGCAAGGGGGCATTCAAGCTGTCATGCATTGGATGCTAGGTAGTCTAGGCGGAGCAAAATGGAATAATATCGGAATTCCCGCAGTTGTATTCGTCATCGTATTTACATTACTAACATTAAGTTATCGCCAACTGAATGCATTATTACTCGGTACGGAAACGGCCGCAACACTAGGGATAAATATCGAGCGTTTTCGAATATTTATCATTATTATCGTGTCGCTATTAACAGGGGTTGTCGTAGCGGTTAGTGGGAGTATTGGCTTTGTTGGATTAATCGTACCTCATATCGCCAGAATGCTAGTTGGCTCAAATTATAAAGTTGTCCTACCGTTAAGTGCATTATTAGGTGCGATTTTTATCGTGTGGGCGGATATGGGCGCACGTATTGCGATTGCACCAGAAGAAATGCCAATTGGAATTATTACAGCACTTTGTGGTAGTCCATTCTTTATTTGGATGCTACGTCGTCAGCGATACGCATTTGGAGAAGGGGAATAAAATGATACAACTTCAAGAACTAGAATTTTCTATAGCAGAAAAAGCGATTTTGCGTAATTTGTCCATCACCATTGAAGAAGGGAAATTCATCGGCATCATTGGACCAAATGGCAGTGGTAAAACGACGATGTTAAAAATGATTTACCGTCATTTAAAGCAAACATCAGGTAGTGTGACACTGCATGAAAAGGAGATTTGGGACATCTCTCCAAAAAAGCTGGCACAACAAATGGCTGTTGTCAGTCAAGAATCCCCGGTGCTTTTTGATTTTACGGTAAAGGATTTAGTCATGATGGGACGTACACCATATAAAAAATGGTTGAGCTCAGACAATGTAGAAGACTTTAAAATTGTCGAGGAATGTATGGCACTTTCCAATGTCGAGCATTTAGCAAATCGTACATTCGTCCATTTATCTGGTGGTGAGAAGAAGCGTGTCATGCTAGCTCGTGCATTAGCGCAAAAGGCGAAAATTCTAGTATTAGATGAACCGACCAATCATTTAGATATTGAGCATCAACTACATTTAATGGATTTAGTGAAGGATCTACCTATCACGATTATTACGGCGTTACATGATTTAAATTTAGCTGCAGCTTATTGCGATGAAGTGGTTGTGATGAAAGATGGCACTTTATATGAACAAGGTACACCAACGCAGGTTTTTACAGAACAAATCATGTGGGATGTTTTCCGCGTCCATGTTGGTGTTTCAAAGAATCCATTTACAAACAAGCTCCACTTATTTTTTTATACACAACAATCAAATAGCTAGTCGAAGGAGAATATCATGAAAAAACAAAAATCTTGGTGGGCATCTTTAGCCTTAACTGCATTGCTAATTTTAACAGCGTGTAACAATACAGAGTCCGAAACGAAAAAAGAACCGGCAAGTGTTGGGGCAACAGCTGAGGCACTTACAATTGAAAACGAAGGCATGACGCTAGAGTATACAGAAGTACCAAAACGCGCGATTACAATTAATCAGCATGTAACAGAAATTATGCTTGCGTTAGGCTTAGAAGATTCAATGATTGGAACATCTTATTTGGATGATGAAATTTATGAACCATTACAGGAGGCGTATGCAGAAGTACCTGTACTAGCTGAGCGCAATCCGTCAAAGGAGCAAATTATTGCAAGTGAGGCTGATTTTATTTACGGCGGTTGGGCAAGTGCCTTTAACCCTAAAAATGTAATGTCACGTGAAGAGTTAAAAGAACTTGGTATTAATAGTTATTTACAATCTTCATCCATCAAAGTGGGTCCGACAGTAGAGGATATTTATACCGATATTCGAAATATCTCTTCTATTTTCCGAGTGGAAGAACGTGGTGAAGCTTTAATTGAAGAAATGAATAAGGAAATTGAAGCCATTACTGAAAAACTACCTGCAAATGAAGAGCCGATTGATGTACTTGTTTTCGATAGTGGAGATACAGAAGTGTTTACAGCAACGCAAAACTTTATGAATACATTAGTGACAATGGCTGGTGGGAAAAATGTATTTGGTGATATCGAAAAAAACTGGGCAACTGTATCGAAAGAGGATGCTGTTGAACGTGCACCAGAAGCGATTGTCGTAATTGACTACGGTTCAACAACGGCTGAAGAAAAAATAGCGTTCTTAAAAGCAGATCCTGCATTAAGCCAAACACCAGCTGTTCAAAATGAGCATTTTGTGGTTCTCCCACTATCTGCAGCTTCTGAAGGTGTACGTGTAGCGGAGGCGTTAGGAATTTTAGCAGAAGGATTATATCCGGATTCATATTAAAGATTTAAAAATTAGTAATAGTGAAGGTGGTACAAACATGGAGCAATACGTACGTCAAAATTTTAAGCGGGCAATGCAATTACCGATGCCTACTAAAACATTTGCAACGTTAAAAGCAGCAGAGCCCTTTATCGCAGTAACGGTTAGACCGGGTATTATTAATAAACATTTAACGGGTGCTCAACTGAATGTATTAGCAAAACTAGCGGATGAAGGTGCTGTGAAATATTCAGCTGGTCATAGCTTTATCGTATCGGTACATGAAGAAATGCTTGATAAAGTAATGCAACTATTAACCGATGTAGAGCTCTATGTAGTGCCACCTACTCCAAGTGCCATTATGAAATGTTGTGACTTTTGTGATGGAGATGAATTAGCGGCGTTACCAATTGCAAAAGAGTTATTGCGAGAAATTGAACAAATGCCACTAAAAAAGCGAGTAAGGATTGGATTTAATGCATGTACACTCGCCTGCTATAATGCTGTCCAGGATGATTTAGCGCTAATTTATCATAAGGGGAAATTTGATATTTACGGCGGTGCGATACCAATGGGAAGACGTGCAAGCTCTGGGGAACTATTAGCTAAAAATATACCAGAGCAATACATAATTGAATGTGTGAAAAAGCTATTAGTTCATTACAATACATCCAAGGTGGAGAAGTTTTTCCGTTTCATTAAGAAGGAAAAGGAAAGCATTCAAAAACAATTAAAGGGGGATTGGTCATGACAACTTGGAATTTAACGCCGATGCAACGTCACATTTTAATTTGTAATGGGGCGACTTGTATGGGGGCTGGTGCAGAAGAAGTAACGCAGCAAATCCGCGATGAAATTAAGGGAAATAAGCTAGATGACGTAATTCATACTTCTCGCACACGTTGTAACGGGCGCTGTAAAGATAAATGCGTAGTCATAGATTATCCGAAAGGCACATGGTATTCCGTTCAAGAGGAAAAAACTGCTCGTGCAATCGTGCATGAAAATGTATCACAAGAAAATATTATTTACTCATTGCAAGATGGAGAGCGTCTTCGTGGCGAATCGCGTATTAAAGGTCTTGATAAATACCGAAAACGTAAAGGGATGAAAAATAAGGCTGTTTTATTTGTGGGACATGGTAGTCGTTTAGAAGAAGGAAATGAGGAAGTTCGTCAATTTGTTAGCCGAATGGAACCGAAAATTGACCCACAATATATCGTGCAATCATGCTTTTTAGAATTTGCCTCTCCAAACATTGATGATGGGATTCAAGCATGTATTGAGGCGGGTGCAGATGAAATTCATGTGATTCCAATCATCTTATTACATGCAGGACACTCAAAGCTTCATATTCCAGCGGAAATTGAGGAAGCAAGAGTACAATTCCCAGACATTCGTTTTACATATGGACAAACAATTGGCATTCATGATGAAATTTTTGAGATTTTAAAATCACGCCTGCAAGAAGTTGGATTCGACACAGCTGCTAAACATGAAGATACAGCTATTTTATTAATTGCGCGCGGTAGTAGCGATCTTGAGGCAAAAGAGGAATTCTATAAAATTTCACATAGATTAGCCGGGCAAATTGATGTACCGATTTTCGAAACGGCATTTATGGGCGTCACAACACCAACTGTAGAACAAGGTATTGAGACGTGCATGGAACGCGGTGCTAAAAGGATCATTATGTTACCTTACTTTTTATTCACAGGTATTTTAATGAAACGCATGTCACATATGGCAACGGAATTTTCTAAACAATACCCGGACATTGACATTACGATTGCGAATTATTTTGGTTATCATCCAAAATTGCAAAACGTCCTATTAGAAAGATTACAACAAACTATTGATGGCACATCTACAGGTATGCAAGACTTAGAAAACTTCCGCAAATATGTTGAAGAAAATGGGTATGAACACCATCATTAATAAAATGTACCGAAGCGAATATTCAAAGTTGCTTCGGTATTTATAATTTGCGAGCAAATTAAAGGGGGGAATCCATTATTTTATATTTTATTTGCATAATAGCGGTGCTAATGGATTTGATTTTAGGGGAGCCGAAAAAAATTACCCATCCCGTAATTTATATAGGACGCTTCATTTCTTTTTTAGAGAAGGTATTGAACAATGGGAGCTACTTACGGTTTAAAGGTTTGATGACAGTTTTATTAACGGTAGGCATGACAACTTTTATAACTTTCTTCATCATTTTTATCGCTTTTAAAATTCATTTTCTTCTGTGGGTAGTTGTAGAAATAGCGTTAATTAGTTTAGCGCTCGCTCAAAAATCATTAAAGGAAGCGGCAATGATTGTTTACGATGCACTGAACAATAACGATATCGTTCAAGCTCGTGAAAAATTAGGATGGATTGTGGGACGTGATACTGCCCATTTAGATGAACCCGAAATTGTTCGAGGGGTTGTTGAAACAGTTTCTGAAAATACGAGTGATGGTGTAACCGCACCACTTTTATATGCGCTTTGTTTTGGTGCTACGGGTGCATGGTGTTACAAGGCAATTAATACGTTAGATTCAATGATAGGCTATAAAAATGAACGATATGGACAATTTGGATATGTAGCAGCAAAGTTAGACGATCTCGCAAATCTTATTCCAAGTCGTATGACGGGCTTTATTTTACTAATAACTACGAAAAAATATATGAATAAATCATTAATATTCCGATTGAAAAATTGGTTAAAAGATGCGAAGAAACACCCCAGTCCGAACAGTGGCTACTTAGAAGCAGCAACTGCCTGGCAATTAGGCATTCGTTTAGGTGGGTACAATCGCTATGGTGGGGTCGAAGCATTTCGTGCGTATATGGGTGAATCTCATTTTACGATGCAAAAACAGCATATTAACTTAGCAATTAAACACATGTATGTTTGTACGTGGTGGCTGTTATTAATAGGGGGGATACTATATGTTATTGCCTTCACATGGGGCGAATGCATCGGCGTTGTATAAAGCCGTGGGTATTACAATGCCGCAAGAAGTAATCGATGTAAGTGAAAACGTTAATGTGGATGGGTTTCCTGAGAAGATTAAAGAATATTGGCCCAGTTTACTTACTAAATTAGCAACTTATCCTAATGAACAAGCAGAACCTTTTTATACGGATATCGCGGATTTTCACGAAGTTCAAAAATCACATGTTGTTGTAACAAATGGCGCGGCAGAAGGGTTAGTGACATTAGCGCAATTTTTTAGAGGGAAAGATATTGCGTTATTAGAACCTTCTTTCTCAGAGTACAAAAGAACATTGCAACAGCAAAATTGTACGATTCATTCAATCATTTCGGATGATATTAGCCATTACCGTTTTAATGAACAGGCACTAAATGAATTATTATTGCGTGTGTCAGCTATTTACATATGCAATCCCAATAATCCAACAGGTGTTTTATTAAAAAAGGAATGGATTGAGGATTTAATACAAAAGTATCCGCATTGTTACTTTGTTATAGATGAAGCTTTTATCGATTGGACAGACGAAGCGGAAAGTGTTGTTGCATTAACAAATACATATACGAACTTATTTGTGTTGCGGTCGATGACAAAAATGTTTGGGCTTGCAGGAGTTCGACTAGGTTATGTGATTGGGAAGCAAGCAGACAAATTACGATGTTTCTTACCGCATTGGAATGTGAGTAATATTGCGATTGAACTCGGCTCGATTTGTTTGCAAGAGCAACAATTTGTAAAGAAATCTAGGGAGAAAAGTGGGCGTTTAAGAGAGGAAATGAGTGTAGTATTAAAAAATTTAGGGTGTACGATTTCGGATAGCTCGGCAAACTTCTTCTTATTTAAATTACCAAATAGGCTTAATCCCGATGCGTTTTTTTCACATTTGTTGAATCGTGGCATTGTGTTACGTCACACGAAAAATTATGTTGGGTTAGATGGAGAATGGTTCCGAATTGCCGTAAAAAGTGAAGAAATATGGGCAAAGTGTAAGGAAGAGATAATCAATTATGTCGAAAATCATTAAGTATTACCGTCACGCTGAAACAAAATGGAATAAAGAAGGACGATTACAAGGGTGGTTGGATTCAGAGCTAACGGAGCAAGGGATTCAACAGGCAAAACAAGTGCAATGGGAACCGGAAATTGTATTTTGTAGTGATTTGAATCGAGCGTTTCAAACCGCTCGATATATGTTCCCGAACAGCGCTATTCATACAAGTGAGCACTTGCGTGAAATTAATCTAGGACATTGGCAAGGTTGTCTAATAAGTAATCTGCAAAATGATGGCCAATATAATTGTTATACGAATTCACCGCAGTTGTTTCAACAAACTACGCAAGAATCGTTTCAACAAGTGACGTCTCGCATGCTTGCGTTTCATGAAAGTTTAGATTATTTACCATATAGGAAAATTGCCGTCGTTTCGCATGGAGTAGCGCTTGCCTGTTTTTTTATAGCGCTTAAAAACCAAGGTTACGAAAATTTATGGAAATATTTATTGACTGGTGCTACTTGTGAGACGGTTACATTTTAAAAGGGTAAATTTTTGCTAAACAATAGGAAAAGGCACATCTCACAATTACGTGGAATGTGTCCTTTTTAGCTGAACGACATCATTGGAATCTATTCAAATATTCAGAAAATCATATATAATTAAAGTTAGTCGAAAGTTGTTGAAAAATGTGAGGAGGAGATCACGTGAAAAATTCAGATCGGTTTTTAACGGCATTCAATCGCATTGATCATTCAATGAGGGAGATTGCTGAAGCAAAGGATTTTATCGCATTTTATCGTTTAATTGACTTGGCAAAAAAGAAAAGCCCTCTTGTTCGAAAATACGAAGACGATTTACGTTCCTATGCGGATTTACGAAATGCAATCGTACACAACCGAACGTCGATGGAATATGTCATTGCTGAACCACATCTAGGAGTTGTCGAGAAAATTGAACATATTGATGAAGTATTAACGAAACCTAAGCTTGTCGGTCAATTATTTCGCAAGCGTGTTTTCATCTTTCAAACGACCAACTCATTGAAACATATATTAAAGGCCATTCGGAAACAAAAATATACGCAGTTTCCTGTTTATGAAAAGCATGTATTTAAAGGATTAGTCACAACAGTCGGGGTGACGAACTGGCTAGCAACGTCGATGGCTGGGTCACGTTTACCACAGCACATACCGACGCTAGAAGATATTTTACACCACGAAAAAGATGATCGAAATTATAAATTTATTAGCCGTTTTATGACTATTTATGAAGCAGAGGAGATTTTTAAGCAGGGGGTTGAGCGAGGCCGACGTTTTGAAGCTTTACTTATTACAGAACACGGAAAGCCCCATCAAAAGCTATTAGGTATTGTAACACCGATTGACATTATGAAGGTGGACTAGCATTTTTAATACTAGTATACAGGGAACCGTTTTCTAAAATTTGTGCAAAATAAACATCTTCAACAGAATGAATATTTTTTTTCGATAACTTTTTTAGCAACCATTCTTCTGTCAAATTAAGCTCGTTTAAGTTTTTTACAATAATTTTACCATCGGAAACGAGTTCGGTTGGCATATATTGAGGAGCGGGTGAGGAGATTTTTAAATCTTCTTTTGTTACCTCACGCATTAGGGGTTTTTTTAGAACAGTTAATTCCCCGTTTGTTTCGAAAATAGCATGATGTACTTCATCGAGTGAATAAATGCTTTGTTCTCGTAAAAGCATCGTTACTTCATCCATATGCAAGCGCGCTTTTTCTAAGTTATCATTTAAAATAACGCCACTTTGTATAACAATCATTGGCCGATCATCAAATAAAACGCGAGCTTTTTTTGATTTGAATGTTAAATAAGTAACAAAAATAGTAAGTACGGTCCACCATATTAACGAAACCAAACCATCTAAAAAGGGGGTTTCAGCTTGTGCGGATATTTCTGCAGCAATTGAGCCAAACGTAATCCCTGTTACGTAGTGGAAGAATGTCAGCTGACTAATTTGTTTTTTGCCAATAATTCGTGCAAGCAGTAAAATAGCAAAAAAAGCAAAAGTTGTACGGATGAGCATTTCAAATAAATTAAGCTCCATTTCATCACTCCTTTAAACGATATGATGGTCGGATCGATATGAAACTATACCAATTTATCTCCATTCACAACAATTCGAAATAGGGATGCAATTGAGCCGAGATGTAATTGAAAAATTGAAGGGATATGAATGAAATGTCTACTACAACCGCAAAGCAATCCAATCCAGTTTATCCTGTCATGGTAGCGATAGGTGTCTGTCATTTAATTAACGATACGATGCAATCAGTCATTCCGGCGATGTTTCCGCTACTAGAGAGAGATTTAGGGTTAACCTTTACACAGCTAGGGATGATTACCTTTGTGTTAAATATATTTGCGAGTCTATTGCAACCAGCAGTCGGCTTTATGACCGATAAAAAACCGTTTCCTTATGCGTTGCCGTTAGGGATGGTCAGTTCATTTATCGGGTTGTCGCTGTTAATTGTCGTCGATAAATATTGGATGATTTTAATGTCTGTCATTTTTTTAGGCATTGGTTCAGCGATCTTCCATCCAGAAGGTTCCCGCGTATCATTCATGGCGGCGGGGAATAAACGCGGGCTCGCACAGTCAATTTATCAAGTAGGTGGTAATACTGGGCAAGCATTAGCGCCATTATTAAGTGCGTTTATCATTTTGCCGTTTGGAATGAATGGCGTATCGCTTGTTTTAATATTTACTGCGATCGGAATTTTTATGTTATCAAAAATTGCAGCATGGTATAAACGTCAGCTTGAAGAAGAAAAACTATCGAAAGTGAAGAAAGTACTTGTGTCTTCGTTGCCAAAATTAACGAAAAAGCAAGTCGGTATTGCGCTAAGCTTATTGCTCGTTGTTATTTTTGCACGTTCATTTTATGTTACGAATATAACGAGTTTCTATGTGTTTTATTTAATTGAACAATACAGGATTAAAGTGGAATTTGGGCAATTATTAATTTTCCTATTTATGGCGTTCGGAGTGGTTGGGACGTTTTTTGGTGGACCATTATCCGATCGAATCGGTCGAAAAAACGCGATTTTAATTTCCGTTGTCGGACCAATTCCATTGTGCTTAGCATTGCCATATTTACCGATTTCACTTGTCGTTGTTTGTTTAATTGCGATTGGGTCACTTATTATGATTAGCTTCACGGTGACGGTTGTATATGCACAGGAGCTTGTCCCATCTAAAATCGGAACAATGGCAGGCTTAACAGTTGGGGTAGCGTTTGGGATGGGCGCAATTGGCTCTGTGGTCATTGGGAGTTTTATGGACCAATTCGGCATTCGTCCTACGATGATTGCGGTATCCATATTGCCGTTATTGTTACTTGTTGCGTTTTTACTGCCAAAAGATAAAGTAGCTCACTAAAAAATACCGAGTGCCAAGGGAAATCTTGATACTCGGTGTTTTTAGGTTTAACGTTTAATAACGGTAGGGCGCTATACATCCTCCACAATAATATACATCATGCGCACAGGTCCATGTACGCCAACAACTAAATTCATTTCAATATCAGCTGAATTACTCGGACCCGTAATAAAGCTAACGCAAGAAGCAACATGGCTTTGTTTGCGTAAAAATTGGGCGGCTTGTGTCATGCGTGGTACGATACTGCTTTTCGGTATAATGGCAATCGAGTTTTCTGGTAAAAACGATAATGTCCGTCCGCGTTGTGCAGAGGATTGTAGCATAATCGTTGCGGATTCGGCTAACGTGATATCGCTAATAACGACCCCAATATTAGCACGCTCGGCAATTTCGATGTTCATATCACCTTGTGTAGGATCCCATTTGAAACTTTGCTGTGCAGCGATAAAGGATTCGATTTGAAGCTGCTCAAAACGGGCATCCTCACTATAGATAATTTGTCCGTTATTATATGTAGCAAATGCTTCTTCAAGTGTCTGTTTCAAGGTCAATTGTGTACAAATTTTAACGGTCGTATGAATATTAGCGCAATGCTCTACCAATATTTCAACAAGTTCATCCGCAGAAGCACCCTTCAGTACTTCATGCTGAGGTAGGTGTTTCCAATTACGTTCCGGCTTCGTGAGGGAAGGCGTAGAACGGCCTAACTGTGTTGCAATCGTTTGTAAAAAGGCTTCACGGTTTTTAATCATTTATGATCGCCCTCCTTTACTATGCGTGTCAAACCAATCACGAAAACGTTCTTTCTTCGGTGATGGTAAATCGCGAATATCCGTCCAATTTTTGAGTAAACCAGGACCACTTGAAATTTTATCATCGGATGTAAAAGGCTTCATAGCAGTAGACGCAAGCTTAGAGCCAAAACGATAAATGGATTGAGAAGATGTACCCATACCAAATGCCTGCATTAATAAGCTTTCGCTAATAGGTGCACGTCCTTCGCGTTCAACGATTACTTCCCGATGCTTATGCAGTAGCTGATGCAGCGGAATTTTAACTGGACAAACGTCGGTACAGGCACCACAAAGTGTGGATGCATAAGGTAATTCCTTATAATCATCATAGCCACCAAGTAAGGGAGAGAGCACAGCACCAATGGGACCAGAGTAAATGGAGCCATACGTGTGCCCGCCAACGTGACGGTACACGGGACATACATTGACACAGGCCGCACAACGAATGCATTGCAAAATAGATTGGAATTCGCCGCCTAAAATGGATGAGCGTCCGTTATCAACAATAACTAAATGAAATTCTTCTGGTCCATCGACATCAAGCTCTTCTTGAATGCCCGTTAGCACAGTAATATAACTCGTCAGCTTTTGCCCAACAGCACTGCGGGTCAGCATGCTAACTAACACTTCCATTTCTTCAAAAGTTGGTACGATTCGCTCCAAGCCCATCACTGAAATGAGCGTTTTTGGAAGCGCCGCGACAAGATCCGCATTGCCTTCATTTGTAACTAAACAAACCGAACCTGTTTCGGCAACGGCAAAATTACAACCTGTAATGCCTATATCTGCTGTTAAATAATCTTGGCGTAATATTTGCCGTGCATGCTGTGCTAACTCTTCTGGTTGAGAAGAAGCGGTATAGCCAATCTTTTCAGTAAAAATATCTCGGATTTGTTCTTTATTTTTATGGAGAGCGGGGGTCACGATATGAGACGGGGGGTCATGGTCATCAAGCTGTAAAATATATTCCCCTAAATCCGTTTCAATCACTTCGCAACCGAGTTGTTCTAAATGCGTATTTAAGTTAATTTCTTCTGTGACCATTGATTTAGATTTGACGATTTTTTTTGCTTGTTTTTCTTTTGCAATGTTCGTAATGTAGTTCGTTGCTTCTTCTGCTGTCTTTGCGAAAAAGACATGCCCGCCACGCGCTGCAACATTTTCACTTAATTCATATAGATAATAGTCTAAATGCTCGAGAACATGCTGCCGAATTTCTTCTCCGTGATTGCGCCACTGTTCCCAATCAAGTGATTCAATAGCAGTGCTACGTCTCGTTTGAAAGCGGTGCTGGGCAGAGGAGACGGCACTACGCATAAAATCATTGTCTAAATTCATGGAAAGCCGGTCGTTGAATTTGTTTTTACTAATTTTCATTGCCATATGATCGCCCCCTTTATCTACTATTTAATACTTCTGCAATGTGCATTGTTTTCACTTCGAGGTTTTGCCGTTCGATTCGACCACCGATGTTCAATAGGCAACCACCATCTGCCCCGATTAAATAATGTGCATTTGTTTGTTGAACAGAGGCAACCTTTTCATCGACCATCTGCTCAGAAATGCGCCCCATTTTAACGGAAAATGTCCCACCAAACCCACAACAATTTTCTTTTAACGGAAGTTCAATAATTTCTAGACCATCGACGTTTTTAAGCAAGGTCATAGGTGCTTGCTGTACTTTAAGAAGGCGCGTCATATGACAAGATGGATGGTAGGTTGCGGTGCCGCTTAATTTTGCCCCGACGTTTTCAATTCCCAGTACTTCCACAATAAATTGCGTGAGCTCGTACGTTTTGTCGGCAATCCGTTGCGCTCGTTCTTGCCAAATAGGTTCATCTTTAAAAATATGCACATATTCTTTTAACATATATGCGCAAGAACCAGATGGGCAGACGATTACTTCGGCATTTTCAAAAACACGAATCGTATTTTTCATCGTATCTTTCGAGGCTTTCACATAGCCGCTATTATATGCTGGCTGACCACAGCATGTCTGTCCTTTTGGAAAGCTTACTGTACAGCCGAGTCTCTCCAAAAGCTCAACAGTACTTTTTCCGACATTACTTTGAAACATATCCACGATACAAGTTGCAAACAAAGAAACATTCAATACAATCCCCCCTGTAATTTAAATTTACAATGTTCAGAATAAATAGTCAACCGGTCATCTGATGAGTCTAAAAATAAAGAACTATCGAGTGTTTACTTGATTCGAAGAGGTAATTACATACTTTTAATGTTTGGGCATCCACTTCAGCTAATCGAGGTCGCTATAAAACGGGTGCGGATGCACTTTTTTCATTAAAAAAGTAAACTTTCTACAGTGCGTAAATGGCGCTCCATCGCTTTCCGTGCAGAAATAGGCTCACCAAGTTTTACTGCCTCATAAATCGCAACATGTTCATCATGTAATTGCATTAACGCTTTTGAATTGGATTGAACAAGTAGATCGCGTGTATGTTTAATTTGTGTTGCGATCGGTATGGATACATTTTGTAACATGGATACAAGCAAAGGGTTATTCGCTGAATCTGCAATTGTTGCATGAAATTGCATGTCGGCAAAACTACTAGCTTCTGTATCGAGTAAACCTTTTTGCATCTGCTCAATTGCTTGCTGCATTTGTTGGAGTTGAGCTTCCGTTCGACGAGTGGCTGCGTTTTCGATGACACCGAGTTCTAAAATTTTACGCACTTCAAATATGTGCTTTAAATCTTGTTCAGAAAATGTGGCATAATGCGGTACATTTAATGTAATATCTTCGGCAGTGATTTTGCGTACATATGTCCCTTCACCTTGTCGAATTTCAATGATGCCTCGTGCTTGAAGGGATGTTAATGCTTCACGAATAGCTGAACGTCCCACTTCAAAATTTTTCGCAAGTTGTTCAACAGAATCTAATTTATCTCCAGGTAAAAGCTCTTTGCCTATAATCTTTTGTTCGATTGTATTGGCAACTTGCTCGTATAATTTTTGCGGTTTTATCTTTTTATAGTGCATTATTAGCATTCCTTTCTAGGTGATAAAATGAAAAAACGTGTAAATTTCAATAACTTTATCATAACTGTGCTATGGATATTTGCCAATTGGATTTATGGATGTAAAAAACCACTTTAAGATCAAAGTCTTAAAGTGGGGAATCGAATATTCATATTATTTTTTTTGCACTTTGAAGGAAGGCTGTCTAGCCATTCACCGGGCGACAAGCAAGTGGGATACGTTCTGGATTTGTGACGATTCCTTCAGTAATATTAACTTCGTGCATTTTTTGATCATACGCAAATTTAAAAATTCCGTTGTCGAAGTCAGTGCCAATCTCTTTGAAGAAAATCCCTTCAATAGCGATAATCTTAGGACAAGTGAAAGCTACTTTAAACGCCTCGTCATCTTCTACTAGGTAAGTACGTACACCTTTTTCAAAAATATCGATTAATTCATCCTCAGAAGGGCGCTTAACCGAAACGATATGAAAATCAACAAATGGCACTTCTTTTAATAAGACGTTTAAGAAAGAGCCTTTCGTAATTTCCTCCCATCGACTTTGGGCACTTTGTCCAACAATAATTTGTGTAATGTTGCAGTTTCTCGCTACTTCAGAAATCACCTTTTGAATCGGTCGGCGCTCATTGTCCTTAACGATAAATTCTTCAATTTCTAAGTCTTTCGCCAATTGCCCCCACTGTTCGATGTAGTTTGATTTTTCTGCATCGAAAGCATCGAGTTGTTGTGGATCGACCGTTAAAACATAAAGTGGACAATCTAGTAATGTAGCTAGTTTATGCCCTCTGCGTATTAAACGCTCTCCATTTTGTCCATAATATACACAAACTAAAATACTTTCGTCTATCCGGCCTCTAATGTGTTTCATTTTAGCCCGCACCTCTTTTTCTTATCCTATAATAATAATTCAAAATGGAGAAATTAAGTATAAATGAGATAAAACTAACGCTATTACAGTGCAAGGAGCGCATTGTTATTGTATACTTAAAACTGTAATGTTTATTTTTGTTTAGTAAATAGTCCATAATAAAAATTATCTTAAAGGTATGTTTCTTAATTAATTCATTTTGATGTTAGAAAGATATACTCTCTATATGACACATTATTATGAAGTGAGTTATGTGGATAGTCAAGTAAGAGTCCATTTTTTCACGCTTACTACAAATTTGATACATTGACTTTAATTGCTAGGAGGTCTTTGCTTTTGATTGTTGCTTTTTCTATTATGCTCCCATTCATCGCTGCAGCACTAATTCCATTTATATATAGGCGATTCAAGAATATTCATCTCGGATGGTTTGTTTTGGTAGTTCCTGCGGTTTTATTTACACTGTTAGCTTCATATATCCCTCGAATTGCAAATGGTGAAACGTTT
The DNA here is from genome assembly GCF_001439635.1 of Solibacillus cecembensis. Lineage (GTDB taxonomy): Bacteria > Bacillota > Bacilli > Bacillales_A > Planococcaceae > Solibacillus > Solibacillus cecembensis. The sequence continues at coordinate 97,101 of NZ_LMBZ01000008.1, forward strand.
GTGAAAACATACGAGTGGATCCCCACATTTGGTATTAATATAACGACTTACTTAGATGGTCTGAGTATGATATTCAGCTTACTCATTACTGGTGTAGGTAGTTTGGTTATATTATATTCTATTTTTTATTTATCAACAAAAGAATCTCTACATCATTTCTATTGCTATCTATTGCTCTTCATGGGCGCTATGCTTGGCGTCGTCCTTTCAGATAACTTAATGGTGCTTTATGTTTTTTGGGAATTAACAAGTGTTTCTTCGTTTTTACTCATTGCATTTTGGCATCACCGTAAAGCTTCACGGGCGGGTGCACGTAAGGCGATGATTATTACCGTAAGTGGTGGCGTCGCAATGCTCGCAGGTTTTTTAATGTTATATGTTGCTTCGGGTACCTTTAGCATTCGTGAAATTATTGCCAATTTAGAAGTTGTACAAGCAAGTGCATTATTTGTTCCTGCGATGCTTCTTGTATTGCTTGGTGCATTTACGAAATCCGCACAATTTCCGTTTCACATTTGGTTACCGGATGCGATGGAAGCACCAACACCTGTATCAGCCTACTTGCATTCCGCTACAATGGTAAAAGCAGGAATTTACTTAGTGGCACGAACAACACCGATTTTTGGTGGACATGAAGTGTGGTTTTGGACAGTGAGTGGCGTTGGGATTTTGACGTTATTCTGGGGTTCATTCAATGCAGTTAAGCAATTTGACTTAAAGGCCTTGCTTGCTTATTCAACAATCAGTCAGCTCGGTTTGATTATGAGTTTATTTGGACTTGGTTCGGCCGCATTGCACTTAGGTTATGCGTCAGATACGGTCATTTACACACAGGCAACATTTGCTGCACTATTCCATTTAATTAATCATTCAACGTTTAAAGGCGCGCTATTTATGATGGTCGGTATTGTCGATCATGAAGTAGGAACGCGGGATATTCGCCGTTTAGGTGGATTAATGGCGCTCATGCCATTTACGTTTACAATTGCCGTTATTGGTAGTTTTTCAATGGCAGGTTTACCACCATTTAATGGTTTCTTAAGTAAAGAAATGTTTTTTGCAGCTACTGTGAATATTATGCAATTAAATATTTTTTCACTTGATAATTTCGGTTTAATTTTCCCGGTTGTCGCATGGATTGCTAGTATTTTTACGTTTGTTTATTGTGCGATTATTGTGATGCGTACATTCTTTGGCAAAATCCAGCCAGACCGTTTGGAAAAGCCGCCACATGAAGCACCGATTGGGATGTTAATTTCTCCTTATATTTTAATTACGTTTGTTGTTGGTATTTTCATCTTCCCGAATGTATTAGGCCATTATATTTTACAGCCTGCGATGGCTAGTATTTATCCGATGTTTCCTTCGAGTGAAGAGCTTACACCGCATATTGCAGCGTGGCATGGCTATATTAATACAGAATTATGGATGACATTTGGTGTCATTGTGTTTGGAATTTTACTGTATCGTACGCTTAAAAAATGGCGCCCGATGTATCAAATCTTCCCGCAAAAATATACATTTAATGCGATATATGAACGAATTATTGGCTCTGGTGAAAGTTATTCGAGCCGTATTACAAATCGTTATATGAACGGACATCTCTCGTATTATTTCATCTATATTTATGTATTTTTTATCGCTGTTTTAGCGGGATATGCACTCTATGCGGATGTGCTAAGTTGGGATCCATCAAAGGATTCAGCAATTGAACCGTATGAGTTAATTTTGGTATTTGTTATGGTCTTTGCTGCTGGTGCCATTTTATTCGCCAAGCAACGGATTACAGTTGTATTACTAAACGGTGTACTTGGTTATTCAGTTGCATTTTTCTTTGTTTTGTTTAGAGCACCAGATTTGGCATTAACACAGCTTGTTGTAGAGTCTATTACGACAGCGCTATTTTTATTAGCGTTTAAATATTTACCGAAAATCCAGCCTGAAAAGGTGTCCAATTCAATCAAAATAACAAAAGCGATGATTTCAATTGCAGTAGGTGCAACGGTTACGCTCATTGGCTTAGCGGTGATGAATTATGATAAGTTCGAACCGATTTCAGCTTATTTTGAGGATGCTTATAATTTAGCGGGCGGGAAAAACATCGTTAATACAATTTTAGGTGATTTCCGTGCGTTTGATACGATGCTAGAAGTGGTCGTGTTATTTATTGCAGGACTTGGCGTCTATACACTCATTAAGCTTAAGGCGAAAAAGGGGGATACAGACGTTGAAAGTAAATGATGTGATTTTAAAAACCGTTGTTCGAATGGTTGTCTTTATTGTTTTAACGTTTGGTATGTACTTATTTTTCGCGGGACATAATGCGCCAGGCGGAGGATTCATTGGTGGGCTTGTACTAGGCTCAGCCATTGTTTTACTGTACTTAACGTATGACATTGAAACGGTACATAAAGGCATGCCGTTCGACTTTAAGAAGGTTGCTGCACTTGGTGTTTTACTCGCAACAGGGACAGCAATTGGTTCGTTATTTTTTGATGCGCCTTTTCTAACACAAACAGATGGCTACTTTACTATTCCAATCTTGGGAGAAAAGCATCTGTCTACGGTTGTATTGTTTGAGGCGGGCGTTGCTTTAACGGTCATCGGTACACTTGTAACGATTATTTTAAGTATAAGTGAGGATGAATAGTATGGAATCTTTAATGATAATACTTGTAGGCATACTTGTAGCAATTGCTACGTATTTAATCCTCTCTCGGAGTGTTTTTCGTGTCATTATGGGCACTGCGATTTTGTCGCATGCCGTCCATTTATTACTCTTAACGGTAGGTGGCTTGAAAAAGGGGGACGTGCCGATTATTGGGCAAGCAGATGAAGCTTTTACAGATGCGTTGCCACAGGCGCTTATTTTAACGGCAATCGTTATTAGCTTTGCCGTTACAGCGTTTTTACTTGTTCTTGCTTACCGAATGTATTTAACAAACGGCACAGATGATTTCTCGCAGCTAGGAGGTAAATCAGATGAATAATATCATTGTTTTACCAATGATTGTGCCGATAATTACGGCAATATTTTTAGTTTTTTTACGTGATTCGATTAAGTTGCAGCGCATTATCAGCCTTATAACAATGGTATTTGTTGCAGTTGTATCGATTGTCTTATTGCAATTAATTCAAACAGAGGGTATTTTACGACTTGATTTTAGTGGTTGGGCTCCACCGTTTGGTATTTTGTTTGTAGCGGATTCCTTTGCTGTTTTATTAGTACTAACGGCAAGCATTGTGACAGCCATTTGTTTAATTTATGCCTTTTCAACGATTGGACCTCGCCATGAACGGATGTTTTTCTATCCTTTTGTTCTATTATTAGTGGCAGGTGTAAATGGCTCGTTTTTGACAGGGGATATTTTTAACTTATTTGTTTGTTTTGAAGTAATGCTACTTGCTTCCTTTGCATTAATAGCACTTGGCGGTGAGAAGTTTCAGCTACGTGAAGCACTAAAATATGTGTTAATCAATATCGTCGCTTCATGGATGTTTTTACTCGCACTTGCGTACTTATATGGCACGTTAAAAACATTGAATATGGCGCATATTTCACAGCGTGTGGCAGAAGTAGGACAAGAGCCAATACTGACACTTGTCTCACTTGTTTTCCTGATTGTGTTTGCTTTAAAAGCAGGATTGCTTCTATTCTTCTGGTTACCAGGTTCTTATAGCGTTCCACCTACTGTTGTGCAAGCATTGTTTGCCGCGTTATTAACAAAGGTAGGGATTTATGCGTTATTCCGCACGTTTACATTAATGTTCCCATTCGATCCAGAGGTGACACATACGTTAATTGGTATAATGGCTGGCTTGACGATAATTGCAGGTTGTATGGGGGCGCTCTCGGGTCATGATGTGCGAACAATTGCTACATATAATGTTGTCATTGGTGTCGGCTTTATATTATTAGCGCTCGCAATTGGAACGGAAGAAGCAATGGCAGGGGCTGTTTATTATTTAATTCACGATATGATTGCCAAAGCACTACTGTTTTTAATTATTGGAACGATGGTGTTTTTAACTGGAGAGATTGTCGTGAAAAATATGAGTGGATTGATTCGAAATTATCCACTCTTTGGTTGGCTTTATTTTATTGTGATGTGTGCGCTTGTTGGGATTCCGCCATTGAGTGGTTTTATCGGCAAAGTTTTGATCGGGCAAGGTGCTGTTGAAACAGGTTCCTATGTGTTGCTTGCATTAGGCTTTGGCTCAAGTGTCATCGTTTTATATTCGCTTCTTCGTATTTTCCTTGCTTCCTTTTTTGGAGAAACGTCAATTAGTGAAGATGACAAAAAGCCAATTCCTCGAGGTGCGATGGTTTCATTTATGCTATTTGCACTGTGCATAGTCGGCTTAGGTGTTGGCGCAGAAGGAATTGCCGTTTATGTAAACGACGCAGCATATACATTAGTAAATCCTTCTGTTTATGTGGATGCTATTTTAAATGCCAATGAATAGAGGAGGGTGAGCTAATGTTTGGACAATTTATTTTAAATTTATTTATTGCAGCATTATGGTTTTTACTTAAAGACGATCCCAATGCTAGTTTTTCAACATTCGTGGCAGGGTTCTTTATCGGTATCTTCATTTTATATGCAATGCACCGATTTTTCGGTATACAGTTTTACTTACGTCGTGTGTTAAAAGTAATCAAGCTCATTTTGTTACTTATTCAAGAGCTAATTCTTTCGAGCCTATCTGTTTTAAAGCAAGTATTACAACCGCAGCTGAATATTACACCAGGGATTTTCACATATGAAACACGACTACGTGGTGACTGGGAAATTACCGTATTAGCGCTGTTGCTTACATTAACGCCAGGTTCAGTAGTAATGGAAGTATCTGAAGACGGTAGTGTTTTCTATATTCATGCAATGGATATTGAAGAATCGAAGGAAACGGTACTCAAGTCAATCGGTAAATTTGAGCAAGCTATTTTGGAGGTGACAGAATGATAAATACGATTTTGAACATGTCACTCTTCTTATTTATGATAGCCATTGCCATTTCTTTATTCCGTGTGATTAAAGGACCATCGCTTCCAGATCGTGCGATAGCTCTTGATACAATAGGAGTCAATTTGATTTCGGCGATTGCCATTGTCTCCATTGTTTTAAAAACGAAAGCATTTTTAGAAGCGATTTTAATTTTGGGGATTTTATCATTTATCGGGACGATTGCGTTTTCGAAATACATTGAAAGAGGTGTAATCGTTGAGCGTAAATCAGCTGATTGAGTTATTGGCGGCGTTACTGATTTTGTTTGGCGCGGTTATTAGTGTCATTAGTGCATTCGGCATGATTCGTCTTCCGGATGTTTATACACGCTCCCATGCTGCAACAAAAAGTGCGACATTATCTGTATTAAGCTGTCTATTAGGCGCATTTATTTATTTTTGGATACATGATGGCTTTGTAAGTATTCGTTTAATATTAGGAATTGTTTTCGTCTTCATTACAGCACCTGTTGCGGGGCATTTAGTTTGTCGGGCTGCCTATCGTTCGCGCGTTCCATTGGCAGAAGGCTCGGGTGAAGATGCGTTAAAGCCCGTGCTATTTGGAAATGATGAATCAGAAAACGACATGAAATAAGACATGTCTTGCAAGTACATCGCAAATAATCTTTCAAAAGGCAGACATGTTGTTCATTCAACATGTCTGCCTTTTTTAAGTAGAAATTAGATAGTAAATTCCTTCTTTCAGCAAACTAATCCACAATTTAAATGTATTATTTTCAAAAAAATGAAGTATTGTGGATAAGTTTTTTGTCAATTGTTGAAAATTTCAGATAAAATGTGTACAACTAAGAGAAAAGTGGATAACTTTGTGGATAACTAGCGTTTGTGGATAAGTTTTCGGAGAAATTCTAGTAACTTGTGCCGATTTAACGTGAAAATAGATTGTCTTCTTAATTGGAAATCAACTTCTCTCTTTTATAAATAAAATATCTAAAAGTTGTATTCTTTAGTTAAACAAATTGGTATAATTTATAATAGTTCACGTGTAAACCAGCGTTTTGCTATATATAGTAAAGCTAGTTCACATAATTGACACATTAAAACGAATAGGTTATTATGGTTACATAAAGTAACTGAAAAAAGTTGCTTGTTTACATTAATGTAATGTCGTTGAAAACGGCAATATAGGCCTTAGAGGAAAATTTATAAAATCCAATGTCATTATTGGGTACACAAAAAAATATGTTTTTTATAGAGGAGAACTTATCATGAAAAAACTTGATGGAAAAGTAGCAATTATTACAGGTGGCGCAGGCGGTATCGGTATGGGTATGGCAACTGCCTTTGTAAAAGAAGGAGCTAAAGTAGTAATTGTTGACTTAAATGCTGAAGTAGGAACTGTAGCAATTAAAAAATTACAAGAATACCAACCAGAATCAATGTTTATTCAAGCAAACCTTATGGAACATGACAAGCTTGGAAATATCGTGACACAAGTTGTTGAGCGTTATGGCAAACTAGATATTTTAGTAAACAATGCACACGCATCAAGAATGAACTCGATTGAAGATACGACACAAGCTGATTTCGATTTCTCATTTAATACTGGATTCTATCCAACGTTCTACTTAATGCAAGCTGCACTACCTTACTTAAAAGAATCAAAAGGAAACATCATCAACTTTGCATCAGGTGCTGGTATTAACGGAGATGTAAACCAAGGTTCTTACGCAGTAGCAAAAGAAGCGATTCGTGGAATTACACGTGTAGCATCGAACGAATTTGGTCCATTTGGTATTAATGTAAACATCATTTCACCAATCGCTAAATCACCAGGTATGATTCAATGGGCAGAAGACAACCCAGAATACTACCAAGGAATGCTTTCTAAAATTCCTCTAAGAAGATTAGGTGAAGTTGAAGATGATATCGGTCGCGTTGCAGTATTCTTAGCAAGCGAAGATTCTTCTTACATCACTGGACAAACAATCATGGTAGATGGCGGATCAATTAAATTACGCTAATATTTTATATAAAAGGAAGTCCTTGTTGTTAAAGGGCTTCCTTTTTTTATGCAATTACATCGTATAAACGCTTCTTTCTACCTTATAAAGAAACCTTATAGTGTAAAACTATATATAATAAGTTAATATTTGACAGTCTGTTCATTTTTACGTATAGTACATTACAACACTAATGTACTGAGTAAATTTCAAGGAAAGGAGTCTTATTATTGGATTTTAACGCACAAAGCACAACGCCGATTTATATACAAATAGCAGAATGGCTTGAAAATGAAATATTAGCAGTGCGCTTATTACCTGAAGGCAAAGTGTATTCGCAGTATCAACTTGCTGAAATTTTTAATATTAATCCCGCAACAGCAGGAAAAGGGCTAACGATTTTAGTCGAAAATGAAATCTTATTTAAAAAGAGGGGGCTTGGCATGTTCGTTGTAGCAGATGCGAAAGAGCGTATTTTAGCAACACGTCGAAATCATAATTTAACGAAGATGGCGCAAGAAATTGTGCATGAAGCCAAAAGATTAGCCGTATCAGATGAAGAGTTGATTACATTAATTAAGCAAATTCAAAAGGAGGGGTGAGCTGTGATTCAATGTGAGGAATTAGAAAAGCGTTACGGGAAGAGCAATGTATTAACAAATGTCAGTTTTCAAATAGAGGAGCCGAAAATTATTGGGTTAATCGGACGCAACGGTGTGGGGAAGTCTACACTTTTAAAATTAGTAGCAGGGCATTTAAAGGAAACGGGCGGAAATGTGCAGGTGTTTGGAAAAAGGCCGTTTAATGCATTACATGTTGCAGCGAATGTCATTTTAATTGAGGATAAGATGTCGTTTCCTCCAATATTTACATTGAAGGAAATTTTATTACATGCAAAACGTTTTTACCCGAACTTTGCAACGGAGCTCGCATTTGATCTACTGCTCTATGTCGGTATTTCAGAAAAAAACGAACATATGCAATTATCAAAAGGGCAAACTGCGGTATTCAATTTGATTTATGGCTTGGCAACACGCTGTGCGGTGACGCTTTTAGACGAACCGATGAATGGTATGGATGAAGCCGTTCGCGCGGATATGTACCGTGCAATTTTGAAGGATTATATTGCATTTCCACGATTGATTATTATGTCGAGCCATTATTTACAGGAGATGGAGCATTTAATTGAAGATATTTTGTTGCTGCATGAAGGAGTAGTAGAGCTGTATGCGCCGCTAGAAGAAGTGCAGCAAATGGCACTTCGTATTGTTGGGCAAAAAGAAGAAATCGAGCCGCTTCTGGAAAAGGTACATGTGTTTTATAAGCGCGAACAATCGCCATTATTTGAAGCAATTATTGAAAATAATGGACTCGAAATACCAGCTAGCGTAAAGAGCCAATCATTAAGTGCCAGTGAAGTATGTAAATATTTGACGAGTAGTAAGGAGGGGACAATTGATGACATCTTTAAATAATGTCAGTCTCGCGCAAAATATATGGCAACAGTTACTGTGGAAATGTCGTACGTTCAGCTCAACGTTTACTACGGTATTGATCGTGCAAATTATTTTTTCGGTATTATCCAGCGGTTCAGGAAGCAGTGGAGGTAGCTATGGATCTCTTTTATACAATGAAAGCATTTATAGTTTAGATCTTTTATTTATTATTAGTATTTTTTCAGCTATTATGCTTGGTTGGTTACTCGCTACTCAATCAATTCGCAATGATAATTACTCGGTTGTGACGACGAATTTTACAGAAACGGTTTCAACCTTATTATTTTTAGTTGTGCTTAGTATATTTACTGTCTTTTCTGCATTGAGCTCACTTTATATTACTGTGTTTACAAGATTGCTATTTTTCGACCAAGTTATGGTCATTAAAAGTGCACTTTTCGAAATATCAACACTTTTTATATTTCTCATTTTCGTATTAATTGCAGGTTCAGCAAGCTATTTCGCGAAAACATTATTCGATATTTCAAAAATAACTTTCCTGCTTTTAACCATTGTGATTATTTATTCCATGCAAACTGGGGGGATTTCAGAGTCGACATTCTTTGAGTTTTTCCTCGTACAGAGCATGGGAGAAATGTTAGGTAAGGTGCTACTAGTGCTCACGATTTTTTGGGGACTGACAATTGCAATAAGACAGCGTAGAGAGGTGATACGACGATGAATGTATTAATAGCGTTTCTACCAATTTTACTAATTATCGTATTTTTGCTTGGTATTATAAAACTCGCATCAAGGATAAGAATTTGGACACCGAAACGAACATCTTGGGTAATCCTCATTTATTTCATGCTCGGTGTTATTTCATTAATAGGAATTTTAATTATGCAAGATAAAACGACGAAAACACTTTCTAAGCAGCAGCTAAAAGTCGCACTGGAAGAGGAACAAAAGATAGATGAACTATATGGTGCCGATAAGTTTGACCAAATTCCAGCTGACTATTTTGTTTTTACTAATAGCTATGAGGGGACAGCGGAGGATATTGAAATTACACTGGGGGGAAATGTTTATAATACACGTGTTGCGGTGACGTGGAATGATTCGGAGTCTAATCATATTATTGCTACTTATTATGAGACGCCAATTATTTTTAAACGCATGGATATTTCAAAGGATATTCAGCCGCCTACGATTGAATTTAAAAATAATCATTTTTATATTACCGAGGAGGAGATGCAATTTGATTTTACTTCCATTCAAGTTAATCTTGAAATGCTGAAACCGATAGACTATGATCAAATGTCGTATAGTTTGGACCATTTCATCGGAAATCGGATTTTACACTTGAATGTTCCGAAGCACTTCAATATCATTGATAACAGTGGGTGGGTTGATTAGCTCATCCAATCCATAATGAATTGAGCGACGGATAGTGAAAAAGTTATTAAAATTAGTTCTTTTTGTAGCAGTAGTTTATGTGTTTTTGTATGTGAACAACAATTGGATGATAACGACGAAGCTAGTGCATGAGTCGGAGAAAATCCCAAAAAGCTTTCATGGATACAGGGTGACACAAATTACGGATTTGCATGATGCGACATTCGGCAAAAATCAATCGCGCTTAGTAGAAAAAGTACGTAAAACAAAGCCTGATGCGATTTTCATTACAGGTGACTTAGTGGATAGTCGACGCTATGATTTGCAAAATAGTTTGCAGGCAGTGGAACAGTTTGTTGAAATTGCGGATGTTTATTACGTGCTCGGAAATCACGAGGTAGCGCTAAATTTAATGGACGAAATTTATTTAGCACTGACGGATTTAGGGGTGCACGTTTTACCGAATGATGCAGTGGTGTTAGAGCGTGACGGGGAACGCATCGCCATTGCCGGTATAGAAGATCCGTTAATGGGACGTTCTGTTGGAGAGATGATTAATCAAGCGATGGAAGGTGTAGATGTCGAGCTTTTCACGATGCTGTTATCCCATCGACCAGAACAATTTGAAACGTATGTTGAAAAGGAAATGGATTACGTATTTACGGGGCATGCACATGGTGGCCAAATAAGAGTACCATTTATAGGTGGGCTTGTTGCACCTTCTCAAGGATTACTCCCAAAATACACAGCTGGTATTTTTGAAGAGAACAATACAACAATGGTTATTAGTCGAGGATTAGGAAATAGTATTTTTCCATATCGAATTTTTAACCTCCCTCAGATTATCACGGTAGAATTACAACAGAAATAAACCAAAAAACGTCACAGTTGTGACGTTTTTTTTAGTGGGTATAATTTAAAGGTTTATCGAAATTGTTAATTAAAGTATACAAATAAGGAGTGCAAAATTATACGAGAAAAGCCATATGCCGTGTGTGTTTTGACCAACTTAACAAACGCGAATTTTATTAGAATCTATATAAAGAGTAGATCGAGGTTTCAGTAGCTGCTTACAAGTAATCATGGAAATCGTATCTTCTATTAAAATGAAGAGTAATATATTTTTAATTCGTATTTACTTAGCTATATAATTTCTATATGATGGAAATTAATAGGGTATTTTAGAGTGTCCGTGAAAACGGATATAAAGGTGTAATAAATGGTTAAAAATGTAATTGGAGGGAAACGAATGCGACTTAAAAGTATAGGTGCAAAGCTAACATTATCAATTATTATATTATTAACGGTATCATGTGCAATTATGGCCGTATCTAGCTATTACAATAGTTACAATGCATTAGAAATACAAATTCAAGATAACCTGCAATCTAAGGCGGGAGATGTTTCACATTACATAGAAGAGTTTTTTAAACGTACGAATACAGAAGTCGAAAGCATTGCAGAACAAGCTGTTATTCAAAATATGAATTTTGATGAGCAATCCTCGTACTTAGAAAAGCGCCTTGCTGAAAGTGAAGATTATATAGGGTTTGGCATTGTGGATGCAAAAGGTGTAGCGCATTATTTAGATGGAAGCACAGCAGATTTAGCAGATCGTTCATATATTACGGAAGCCTTTCAAGGAGAAACGGTGATGTCGGATATTATTATTAGCCGTATAACAAATGAGCCAGTTATTATGATTGCGACACCAATTGCGACAACAACAGGTGAAAAGGCATTATTACTAGCGCGAATGGATGGTTATTTTTTATCAACGGTTTTAGATGATATCGTAGTTGGTGAAACAGGTTACGCCTTTTTAGTGAACAAAGAAGGAGTAATTCAAGCACATCCAAATTCCGAATATGTAAAAGAACAAAAGAACTTTTTAGCTGAAGCAAAAGAAACAGGCGACATGACAGGTGAGGCTTTAGCAATTGAGAAAATGATAAGTGATGAAGAGGGATTTTTCGAATTTGCTCATACTGATAAGGAGAACCGCTTTTTAGGTTATTATAATTTGGGGAATAATTGGTCGATGGGTATTATAGCAGCTGAGCAAGAAATGTTTGTTAGCTTAAATCGAATGAAGATTATTTTAACGATTTCTACATTCAGTGTACTATTCGTTGGTTTATTATTTGCAGTAGTTGTTTCAAATCAAATTAGTCGACCAATTCGTGAAGTAGTAAAAGTGAGTGAATTTATTGCACAGGGTGATTTTACACATAAACCACATGAAAGGCATCAAAAACGCCAAGATGAGCTGGGGATTTTATCACGTTCGTTAACAAAAGTTGTAGAAAGTATGCGGACAATGATTACGAAAGTTCATTCGAGTTCAATGAATGTCAGTGAATCATCTTGTGAGCTAATGCGCGATGTGAATCGAGTAACAGCGAACGCTAAAAAGATTGTACAATCAATCGAAGAGGTAGGGAATAGTTCGAATAGCCAAGCGCAAGCCGCAGAAGAAAGTGCAACGGCGATGGGACAAATGGCGATGGGTATTCAGCAAGTTGCAGAAGTGGCGAGCACAGTAGCTGAGCATACAGATATCATTGAAAATAAAGTACGTGATGGTTATCAAGCGGTGCATCATTCGATTACGCAAATGAAAGCCATTCAGGAAGGTACTGAGATAGAGCTAGAGATTATTCATAAATTAAAGCAAGAATCATTAGAAATTGGTTTAATTTCAAAAATGATTGCGGATATTTCAGATCAAACAAATTTACTAGCACTGAATGCATCAATTGAAGCAGCTCGAGCAGGTGATGCTGGGAAAGGTTTTGCCGTAGTTGCGGGGGAAGTTCGAAAACTATCCGAACAAACAGCAAATTCTGCAGCACAAATTAATATTTTAATTGAAAAAGTCCAGCGCTATACAGAGAATGTCGTTACTGCTGCGGAATCGGGTGAAGAAAATGTGACGCTTGGTATCCAATCAATTCATCAATTGGAGCAACGTTTTGGTGAAATTGTCGCGATAGTTACTCAAATCTCGACCGAAATTGAAGAATTAAGCGGTTCCGCACAACAAATGAGTGCCAATACGGAAGAAGTTTCAGCATCGATGGAGGAAATGTCAGCTTCTGTTTCCTCAGCAGTAGGGTATGTCCATGATGTAACACAATCTGCGACGGGTCAGCTGAATACCGTGGATGAAATGGCCAAACAAGCTGAGGAGCTTTCAACGATGGCACAGGAATTACAAGTGGCGATTCGTCAGTTTAAATTATAAAATGTGGGGCAGTGGTGTATATACCACTGCCCTTTGTTGATTTGTAAATAAAGGATAGATTAATTAGACGTACATCTTTTTCATTTCATCTAATAACTGATCGGCAGTAAGGAGTTTTTCACCGCCACCTTGTACAAGGGCATCATTGCCGCCACCTTTACCGTTAATTAAAGGTAGGATAGCTGAAGAAATGTCTTTCATAGAGTGCGTAATATTCGCTCCACGAGAAGCAACGAATTGTAATTTTTCATCGTTTTCTGCTACTAAAAGGGCAATGGCATCAGGATTTTCCTGTGTGATAAAGCGAGCTAACTTTTGTAGTAGTTGAATGGAGCGGTTTGAAAATACACTTGCAGCAATCGCATCCTTTGCTAGCTCGCGCGCTTCAAATACAAGTAGTGCATCTTGAGCTTCTCCAAGTGCTTTATCGTTTGTCTTAGCTGTTTGTGCAAAACTTCGTAAAGCATCGGCTGCATTCTCCTCAGGAACACTTAATTGTCGTGCAACATCGCTTAACACTTGTTTACGCATCGCTAATTGTTTTAACACGCGTTGTCCACATACAAAGTGAATGCGAATTTGCTGTTTCATTTTTTCTGTTGCGAGGATTTTTATTAATCCAACTTGTCCAGTAGAAGTAGGGTGTGTACCGCCACAGCCGTTGTAATCGTATTCTGGAATAATAACTAATCGAATATCTTCATCAACTTTAACTTCTTTTCGTAAATTATATTCAGCTAAACCTTCTTTATCTACCCATTTTGTATCGATTGGACGATTTTCTAAAATAATTTCATTGGTGCGATTTTCTACTGCTGCTAATTGTTCTGCCGTCACATCTGTTGTGTTTAAATCAATTGTGGCAAGTTCTGTACCTAAATGGAAGCTCACTGTTGCAAAATCAAAAAGCTCTACGAAAGCAGCTGTTAAAATATGTTGCCCTGCATGTTGCTGCATATGGTCAAAGCGGCGCGTCCAATTGAGCTTACCGTGAATTTCGCCATTTAATGAAGTCACATCCGCTAATGTATAATGGCGAATTTCCTCATCCACTTTTTCGACATCTATTATTTCAATATCATTAATCCAGCCCGTATCATGCGGCTGCCCGCCACCTGTTGGATAGAAGGCAGTGTTATCGAGTACTACGTAATTTCGGTTTTCCTCGGTTCCTGTTTGTACAACATTTGCTCTAAATTCAGAGAGCATCGAATCTTGATAATAGAATAGATTTTTCAAATGTATCACTCCTTAAGTTCTAGTTTGGCATATGAAACGAGCGCTGTCACTTGGATTTCATTTGACCTAAGGGATTTTTTGTTTATGATTAAAGAGGTAGGCTTTTTGAGAGGAGCATGAATATGAATATTACACAATTTTCGATTGATACGATTTTAGATCCAACGAATATTATAGAAGGCAAGCGTTATGAGCTTTTATTAGATGTGGAAGTTGATGAAGAGGACGAGCTTTATTCAGAAGCAGGTCTTGAAATCCGTGCCATTATTGGTGTACTAGATGGAAATGTACGCGTAATCAGCTATTTCATTATTGATAAAAAAGACAATGCTTACTTAGAGTTTGAATTAGAAGATGAAGAGCAGCAAATGATTTTAACTCTTTGTCATGAAGACTTAAAAACAGAATTAGGATTAGCATAAAAAGTGGACCGAGGCATTTTCAGCTCGGTCCACTTTCTTTTTTTAGTAAATAAAAGGACATCAACCGGCATGCTTGCAGTTGATGTCCTTTTCAATAGGATTATTTTGGGTACGTAATAAATTTCATTGTGTAGTGGTTTCCAGTAATACCGACACCTGCTTGTTTGAAAGCTTTTTCATAAATGTTTTCGCGGTGTGCTTGAGAGTTTAGTAATGCATTATGAGCTTCGAAAATTGTAGGGAAATTGACACCTAAGTTTTCGCCGGCAGCAATGAATTTTAAACCCGCATTTTGAATACGATCGAATGGCGATAAACCTTTAGGGCTGTAATGATCAAAATAATTGTTTTTGCTCATATCCGTACTGTGGTTTTTCGCCACTTTCGCCACTTTATGGTCGTATTTTAATGGGGTAATGCCATTATTTACACGTGTTGCATTCGTTAATTCAACAAGTAAAAACTCTAAGCTTGTATATTTACGTGCAGACGTATCTTTTTTCATAGCTTCGAATTTCTTTGCAGATACTTCATCTGTCTTTTCCCAGTAAATTGAATCAATTTTATTGCCGTTTAGCTTGTCTACTAAAATATAAATCAGTTTGCCGTTCTTTGTAACTTTTGGCTCTCCTGTATAAACTTTGCCGATTTCAAAACCTTCAAATGAAGTACCTTTTTTAGTCAGGTAACCACCAATTTGGTCTTTCCCTGATAACACAGAAAGTTCAAATGCCTTATGGTCAGAGTTTGTAATGTAGTAGTTTAAATTACCACCCACTGCGTAGAGCTTTGTTACGTCTAAATTATTTGATTTTGGTGCTGGCTTTGTAGTAGCAACATTTCCTACATTCGCAGCTTCTGCAGGGGTAGTGAATATATTATAGGAAAAAAGAATCATTGTTAATAGTAAAAGTTTTTTCAATTAAAGTCACTCCTTTTACCAGAAGTATACCATTATAGTTGGGTAATTTTGAATGTTTTCTCTCGTATTTCTATAAACCATACAAATTAATCATGAAAATCAAAATCGAATATAGTATTTAATGTTTAAAAAAGTATCCACAAATGTTAATTATATGTATAAATAGTTAGAAATACCTATACCGTTATGAGAGTTTGTGCTTGTTAAATTTAAAGCAGTCATTAGCAAGATGAACTAAGGCATGTTTGAAAATACCTTAGTTCATTTTGCTTTAGCAGTCTGTTACCACGCTGCAATTTGGCCATCTGTGCGTGATTCAGTTCCGCCGTAGAGGACACCTGTTTTTTGGTCGCGCCAAATAATTTGACCGCGTCCGAATAAACCGCTGTCATGCGTAATATGGATATCATGCCCTTTTTGTGCAAGTGCATGAACTAAATAGGTTGGGAACTGAGGCTCCACTTCAATTCGTTTTTCCCCCATCCATTGCCAACGCGGCATGTCGAGTGCAGCTTGTGGATTTAAATGGGCATCAATTGTATGTGTGATTACTTGGAATTGTCCTTGTGGTTGCATATAACCACCCATTACCCCAAATGGACCAACTGCTTTATTATCTTTCGTTAAGAAACCTGGAATAATTGTATGATACGTACGTTTCGCAGGCTGCAAGAAATTTGGGTGATTTTCATCAAGTGAGAAATCATAGCCGCGGTTTTGCAACGAAATTCCTGTATTCGGAATAACAATCCCTGAGCCAAAGCCCATATAGTTACTTTGAATATAGGACACCATATTTCCTTCTTCATCCGCTGTGGCTAAGTAAACCGTACCGCCTTTTGGAATATCGAACGGGATTGGATCAAGTGCTGTATCTGTTATTTCAGCAAAGCGTTTTTCGCCATATTCTTTTGATAACAATGTTTCCGTATCAACAGGCATTTGGGCACGTTCTGTTACAAATGCTTTTCCGTCTGTATAGGCAAGCTTCATCGCTTCAATTTGTTGGTGAAGACTGTCCGCATCTTGCCATTTTGCATCCGCATGTTGGTAAATATTCAGTGCCATTTGCGCTACAATACCTTGCCCATTTGGCGGGATTTCCCACACATCATAGCCTTTGTAATGAACCGAAATCGGATCTACCCACTCTGGTTCATAGCTCATTAAATCTTCTTTAGAAAGGAAGCCATTGTACGTTTTCATGAAGGCATCAATTTTGTCCGCTAACTCGCCTTTATAAAATGCTGCCCCTTTTGTTTCTGCAATTAATCTTAAAGTCCCCGCATGTGCAGGGGACTTCCAAATTTCACCGATTTCAGGTAGACGTCCATCAATGGAGAAAGTCTCAAACCAGCTCGAGAACTCTTCGGTTGTTAGTTTTTCTTTGTATTGTTTATAAGCGATTTTCCAATTTTGCCCGAGCGTAGCCGAAATAGGGTAGCCTTCCTCAGCGTAAGAAATAGCAGGTGCAAGCACTTCTGTTAAAGGTAATTTTCCGAAACGTTCTGAAAGGGCTACCCAAGCGGAAGGGGCACCTGGAACTGTGACAGGAATAACACCATGCATTGGAATTTTGTCAAAGCCTCTTTCATTCAAAGCTTCTTTAGAAATTGATTTTGGAGAAGGTCCTGATGCGTTTAAGCCATATAGCTCATCCTTCATCCAAACCAGCGCAAATGCATCGCTCCCGATTCCGTTAGATGTTGGTTCAACAACCGTTAATGTTGCAGCTGTTGCGATTGCAGCATCAACTGCATTGCCCCCCCTTTTTAAAATGTCTAAGCCAGCTTGTGCTGCAAGTGGCTGAGACGTTGCGACCATTCCGCGATTGGCAATGACCGTATTTCGCTTACTTGGAAAAGGATAGTGTAAAAAATTCATTTCAAATTTCCCCCTTTGTTACATTTATAAATAGTGTATTTTTATATGGAACCGTAAAAAAACGGGTACCTAAAGATTAGGTGAAACGCAGCATTACTTTTCTGAAATCAATGTATCAATCCAGCGCTGTATTTTAAGTCCTTCTTCAAACGTGACAAGGAAGGCATCTTCATTATGAAGTGCTTCATGACATGCTTGAAGTAATGTTTGCGGTGTAACAGTCGGAATCACTTCTTGCTCTGCCTCATACGGCGCATTTATTAACACTTGTGACCAATTGCGGAGCGTTACGACTTTTTTTGTACCAAAAATTATAAAATCAATGCGCTCTTCTTGGTCAACTGTAGAGGATCCATTAATAATTACTGGAATGTCACTTGTTGTTTTCGCAAGCGCGGTAATCCCTGTTTCGCATAAAGTAATATCTTCTGGGTATGTTATTTCATGTGCAATGATTGATAAATCACCAAATAAATGATGTGTTAACTGGAAATAATGTGGGAAAATCTCGCGAATAAAGCCACCTTGCTCACGCGAAGCTATCCATGGATTTTGTTGCCATTTACGTGGCCATTCAGGGAAATATGTATGTAACTCAATGCTTGTAATAGTGCCCATTTCTTCATCATTTATCTCCTGCTTCAATTGATAAATAGCTGGACTGTACATGAGTGGGAAATGCATCGCCGTTTTTACATTATTTTGTTGTGCAACCTGAACCATTAGTTCACCATCTGTTGCATCATGTGCTAACGGTTTTTCCGATAAAATATGGAAGCCATGATTTGCAATTTCCTGTGCAAGCGGTGCATGACTGACTGGTGGTGTTCCAATATATACCCAGTCAGATTTGAGCTGAAGTAATTCTTGTAAACTAGCTACAGTCGGAACGTTGTATTTTGCCGAAAGTTCCTCAAGACGCGCTTTATTTTCATCATAAATAGCTGTGATTTCTATGTTTGGGTTATCGAGGGCTTGATTGATGATACGTTCACCGACAATACCTGTTCCGATGATTGCAATTGATGTTTTAATCATATGTACATAGCTCCTTTAAAAGTTAGACTTTTCTGATATTAATTTTAGCATATTTTGGGTGGCGGTTATATGGATATTTAGCAAAATATATAATGGATGATAAAAAAATCCTAGGCACAATAAAATGCACCTAGGGATTTTCAAAGTTTAATATTTATCTACAACTAGTCCTAATGAAGAAGCATTAATAAATGGTAAATTGTGCAGTACAGATTATTTGAATGCTAAATGATGTATCTTTTACTTAATTGTAAGTAGACTCATGTATATAACAAATGAAATTGAAAAAAGTATACAAGAAAGTGAAAAATTTTTTCTAAGGAAAAGGGAACAATAAGCTTTTGAGAGAAATCATATAGGAAACGAAATAATTAAATTTTTTAATGGAACATGCGGATAAGGAGTTGGGAAGATGAAAGTAGTTATTATTGGCGGAGATGCGGCGGGTATGAGCGCGGCAATGGAGATTTACAGAAATGATAAGACAGCTGAAATTCTTGTGCTAGAGCGCAGTGATATTTATTCGTATGGTCAATGTGGATTGCCTTATGTAATTAATGGGAAAGTAGCACATACGGATGAGTTAATTGCTAGAGATGTGGAAACGTATCGCGGAAAGTATGGCATGGATGCACGCATTTTCCATGAAGTCACAGCAATTAATACACAGATTCAAATTGTGCATGCTACGGATGTGAATAGCGGTGAAGCATTTGAATTTTCTTATGATAGGCTGTTAATCGCGACAGGTGCTTCACCAACGATGCAAGATTGGGAAAATCGGGATTTACAAGGCATTCATTATGTTAAAACAATTCCAGAGATGGCTGTACTTATGCAAGATTTAGCTGGTACCGAGCATGTTACAGTTATTGGGGCGGGATTTATTGGGCTAGAAGTGGCGGAAACGATTCGTGCGCGTGGCTTAAAAGTGCGTATCATTCAACGTAGCGCTCAACTGATGTCGAACCTTGATCCAGAGTTAGCCAAAATGGTGTTAGAAGAAGCCGTTAAAAATGGGATTGAAGTATTGTTTGAAGAAGAGATTACAGGCTTTGAAGGGCGGCAAAATATACAAAGTGTGCGTACCAAAAAAGGAAGCTATGCAACAGATTTAGTCATTGTCGCAACGGGTATCAAACCGAATACGCAATTCGCTACCGGTTTTGCCAAGTTAGCTAATGGTGCGTTAATTGTGAATGAAAAAATGGAAACATCCATACCAAATGTTTATGCAGCTGGAGATTGTGCATCCCATTATCACCGGGTGAAACAAAAGGATGATTATTTACCACTTGGCACAACAGCTAATAAGCAAGGACGTATAGCAGGTCTAAATATTGCAGGGGTTGAGCAATCATTTAAAGGGATTGTAGGCACATCCATTTTAAAGTTCTTTCATTTACAAATAGGGATGACAGGCTTAACGAATGAAGCGGCGGATGACCTTAATGATGTTGTAGAAGTGTATCATTACGAGGCGAATGATGTAGCAAGTTATTATCCACCTGTAAAACCAATGAAAATCCGCATGTTAGTGGAGCAACAAAGCCGCCAATTGCTAGGTATGCAGGCGGTAGGTGAAAGTGGTGTAGATAAGCGTATCGACGTGTTTGCTACGGCATTATTTAATGCTATGTCATTTGAAGATTTATTGGATTTAGATTTAGCGTATGCGCCGCCATTTAACGGAGTATGGGACCCGATACAACAAGCACCGAAGCGATACGGGAAGAAATAAACCTTTTGAAATCATCAAAAAGCAGTTGGAAAGAGGGGAGTTACCCGATTTCCAACTGCTATAAATAAATCTTACTTCTTAACTTTAAATTCCTTTATTGAGCCATCAGAAAAATGAATATCTGCTTCAAACTCATGGTAGTTTTCATCTAATTTAAAAGCTGCTAATACTTCGGTGATGATCTCTTGATCTGTAGAGGCGGATGTGAACATAAAGGATTTGAAAATGGGCGCCAGCTGTGAATAAGCGTCATTTCCTTCAAATTTAGTATTAGCCCGATCCTCAATCGAAGCTTCAACAACGTTATTTTCGACTTCATAATCGACCTCAAAGCTATCATTAATTCCGTAATCGACATCTAATGAAAAACTGTTAAAACTAAATGCACCATCTTTAGCAGTATTATTCGTATTCGCTCCCGTTTGCATATCCGTATTTTCCTGCTTCGTAGTTGTTACTTCTGTTACTTTGTCATCATTACACGCCACAAGCAATAAAAGGCTTAATGGCAGTGCGAACAGTAAATTTACTTTCATTTGTTCATCCGACTCCTTTTTTCAATATAGTATTGATATACCCAATTTTTAAAATTCGATACAAAATTTGATGTATTAATAGTGCGTATATATGCAAATTTTTGATTATCGGCATTCCTATTTAACATGCCGCATACAATATTACCGTGCTTAATGGGGGAATAAATTTTTACTGTCCATTTCGACATTTGCTTAATTATAAACGCTTGAAATCCCTAATTGCTCCAGGTAAGATGCCTTCTTTATAAGAAGGAAGTAGAAATAATCTTCATTTGTCATAAATCAATCTAATATTCTGAACTTAAAAATTGTATAATGGAGATTAGGAAGGCTTTCCCAATTAAGGAGAAAGTATAAGGTTTTTAGCGAATGATCTAACTAATTAAACCGAATTTTTTTGATTTTCTATCGTTTCAACACACTATACTTGATTCAGAAATGAGGGTTTCATATGTCGAATGAGCAATTTTCAACAATCGAGCTACAGACAGATCAGTCCACAATAGAACAAGAAAACGTACAGGAGCCAACTGTAGAAGCTGTAGAAACATTATTTGTTAATGAATTTACAGATGGGGTTCTCAATCCATATGCAGCAATGTTAGGACCATTAAAGGATGGAGGGACGATTATTGCCAACACAGCGCCAGGTTGCTGGGGGCCAATGATTACGCCAGCGATTCGTGGTGGGCATGAAGTAACAAAGCCTGTTTATGTAGAAGGTGCAGAGGTTGGGGATGCGCTAATTATTCAAATTAAATCGATTCAAGTGACGTCGCTTGCTACATCGTCGGGTACAGATGAAGCGCAGGAAGATCGTTTTATTGGCGATCCATTTGTGAAAGTGAAGTGTCCAGGATGTGGAAAATTGCATCCGAAAACAGTAATGCAAGGAATTGGGCAAGAGTCTGTTCGTTGTACCACATGCAATACAGACACAACACCTTTTAAACTGACGAATGGTTATACAATGGCATTCCATCCGGGTAGTGAAATTGGTTTAACAGTAGGCAAGGAGGGGGCTCGTCGAATTGCGTTAAATGCTAAAGACTTTATGCGTACCCCTGAAAAGTCGATACAACATCCAATTGCAGGGTTTGGTCCAAGTGATCTAATTGGGCTGATGGCGAGAATGCGTCCGTTCGTAGGTCAACTGGGGACAACACCTTCAAAAGCGATGCCAGATTCCCATAATGCCGGTGATTTTGGTACATTTTTAATCGGGGCACCACATGAATTTACGATGACAGAGGACGAGTTAAACATTCACCGTACGGATGGTCATATGGACATTAGCCGAGTACGTGAAGGCGCGGTCCTCATTTGTCCAGTAAAGGTTGCTGGTGGTGGTGTGTATGTGGGTGATATGCATGCGATGCAGGGCGACGGAGAAATTGCAGGGCATACAACAGATGTTTCAGGCATCGTACAATTGCAAGTAAATGTCCTAAAGAAGGTGGCATTAGAAGGTCCGATTTTATTGCCAAATGAAGAGGATTTACCATATACAGCAAAGCCGTTTACGAAGGAAGAAAAACGTATCGCGCGTGACTTAGCGGAAGAATATGGTGTGAAGCAAATAGAGGATTGCTACCCATTATCTATTGTTGGGACGGGTGCTGATTTAAATCGTGCAACAGATAACGCATTGGAGCGAGCGGCAAAGTTATTTGACCTGTCCATAAATGAAGTGAAAAACCGCGCAACAATTACTGGGTCCATTGAAATTGGTCGCCATCCGGGTGTAGTAACAGCGACGATGCAAATTCCAAAGGTACTACTTAAAAAAGCGCGTATTTTTAAACCAGTCAAACGTCAATATGATTGCTAGAATGTTTTTCTAGCCTACTTTTCGGGAATAAGGAAAAAAAGAAATGTAGGGAGATGATGTTATGCAACCACTAGTCAAAAAAATTGAGGCGTCAGTCATCTCAATTAGCGTACAATCAGGGATTGGGATTATTGAAACTCTGAGCGATCGAGATGACAGGAAATCGATTGTTTTTCAAGTAACAGCAGAAACGCCACTCATGACAAAGGATGGGCAACGTTTGGGCGTCTCAGCTATTCCAGTTAAGGGGAAAATTACTGTTTACGTTGATTCACTTACCCCATTGCCGATGATTCAACCGCCACATGTCGTCCCACTATTGGTCATTTTTGAACAGTATGGCAAAAAAGGCGAAGTGTCAGTGGGCGTATTTGATGACCGATTATTCAGTGAGCAGCTCAAATTAAAGATACATGTAGGGAGCAAGACGGAAATTGTAGATTTAGCGGGGAAGTACGTCAGTTCGGAATGGTTAGCGGGCAAGCTATTGTTCGTATTTTACGAAAAGGTAACACGCAGTATACCGGTCCAAGCAAATCCAACGAAAATCATCGTGACCGACATAAAAGGAAATTAAATAGGTGCAAAAGCATATCGAACTCTAAAAGGCCTTTGTATGAACGACACTGTTGCAAGCAGCAGGCAAGATTTACAAAGCCAATAGAAGGAAGATATGCTTTTTCATGCACGTATTTAAGAGAATACTTCCATCAAAAGGATCGAACTTTTTGTATGATTTATATGGAAATAGTAGAAAAAAGGGGAGGGATTTGTTTGTTGCTATCATTTGATGAGCAGCTACTTCAAGTAACCAACGGACAAACAGGGGAAGGCTTGGAACGAATCTGTCTAGAGAAATTTTTAGCCGACCAAATACATCAGGGCAGTTGGGGCATTACATTGCCGAGTGCGCAATTTTTGATTGATCAAGACCAAGCAGAGCAGTTTTGCTTCCAATTAATTAAAAACTATTGGGGAAAAGCAAAATTATTTTTAGATGATACTTTTCAGGAAGCCCATTTCAATATTGAGGTGGCAAATGAGCGAGTGCAACAATTTTTTGATAACCCAAAAAATAGCCAGCAATTATTTAACTTCTTACATATTCACGGAGAAATGCGTTTTGAACAATTTATAGAACAGCTGTTTTCAAAACCAATTGGCGTGTCAAAATTAAAAAGTGGGCTCGATATCATCTATGTGTACAAAGTGAAAGAACAATTCCTTGTGCAGCCGATTTATTCACAGCACACATCATTTTGGGGGCATGTATTGGCGAAAAAGCTCTATTCCTTATTTTTGCAAGTACCATTGCTCGAAATAGAACACCCTCTTGAATTGATGGGGATTTTGAAACAGCAGCTTCAACATCATGTAACCGTGAATCGAACGGCGTCCATTATTCATAAATTAGTGCAGCAAATTGATGATGAAAACCCTCGTTCCATTGAGTTAAAACAGCTTCATTTATTAAATGCGAGAACTCATTTCACAAGTGGTAGACGCCATTTTTTAAGATTGAGAAAATGCATTGATGCTTTACAAGCCAATTGGTCAAGTGGGAGTTTAGCGCTGAATGAAAAGGAAAAAACGCTTCTTTCTTATATGCTTTTTCAAGAGGCCATTTTTAAAAAGGAACATGAAGCGATCATTGCATATGGACTGTATTTAATTGAAGGGGAACGGTTAAATAATCATGCGATTGAGCTAGTAGTGGAATATCAGGATGTGCTGAATAGCATGAATCCGCAGCCACATGCGATAGTGAAAAATTACAAAGAGAACTATTTAGAGCATGTGTTTTTTGTACTCATTGATACGTTAGTAAAGGAAAATCAGTTTGATATTGCGATTGCGCTACTTCGAAATCACGAATTAGCTACATGCACGGTACTTTTCGAAATGCTCCAATCACCTAATGGAATGCAGGAACTACATAAAATCGAAGCCAATGTTCAGCAAGATATTGCGATGCTAGTAGATGGCTCGACGCAGCTTATTCGGGAATCGTTAAAAACATGGCAAGAGCATTATTTAGAACGACACGGACCGTACATACAAATTGCAGAAATGACCTCTATGCACGTATGTAATATACTCAAAATATTATTTCATGAAGAACAGGATATTTTACTAGAAAAGTTATTAAGCGTTTATAAAAAGTATTTAGTCATCCCGAAGCATTTAAATAAATTACGGCTGTTTATTGAGCAACGAATGACAGTGAAAATGTAATGTACGGATTTTGTCATATAATTATAAGCGTACATGTGATATTTCTTACAGCGAATACCTATGTCTTTCTATTAAAATTTTAATAGAAGGGGTGATGAGAATGCTGAAGTATGTTTTATTAAGCTGTGTAGGTATTGTTTTATCCTTGGTTGCAAGTGTAGGCGTTTATAATACCTTTGTTTCAGTTGGATGAAAAAAACATAGAAAAGGTGTGCCAAAACATTATTTGGACACACCTTTTTTTATTTTAGCACGCCGTTATTTTCAAGCTGCTCGATTTGTTGAGCAGAATATCCATACTGCTCTAAAATCTCCTCTGTATGTGCCCCAATTTTTGTTCCGACAAATTGATAACTTGGTTCAATCCCATCAAATTTTAATACTGTTCCGATTTGACGTTGCATTGTTCCGTCTGGTTTCGGTACGTCTACGAGCATATCTCGCGCCTGAATTTGTGGATGCGCACAAGCTTCATCAAATGCTAAAACGGGTTCCACACAGCCATGAAAATCATCATTAAAGATATCTAGCCACTGCTCAAATGTTTTTGTACAAAAAGCATCGGATACAGCATCTTTAAAGCGTTTTTGCGTATAAGCTGAATCTTTAAATTTACTGTCGATTAGCTCGGGAATTCCAAGTGCTTCACAAAGGAGCTTGCGGAATTGTGGTTCCAAGCTTCCAACTGAAAAATAGCGCCCGTCTTTTGTACGGTAATAATCGTAAAATGTTCCACCGTTTAAAATTTCTTCTTCTGGCTGTGGTGAACGTCCGCTACCAAAATATTGAGCGCCATAGACGGCATTCATCGCAAACATCGCATCGGTCATCGAAACATCAATAAATTTACCCTCACCTGTTTTTTCGCGGTGTAATGCAGCAGCGAGCACCCCTACTGCTGCATGCATAGCCCCACCTGCCATATCGGCAATTTGAATGCCCATAGCAATCGGTTTTTTATCCTTCAAACGTGAATGATCCAATACTCCTGCCACCGATAAATAGTTATTGTCATGACCTGGACGGTTGGAGAACGGCCCAGTTTGCCCATAGCCCGTAATAGAACAGTAAATAATGCGCGGATTAATGGCGCGCAACGTGTCATAATCAATGCCGAGTCGCTTCATCACTCCAGGACGAAAACCTTCAATAACAATGTCGTAATCTGCAATTAACTTTTTCACAATAGCAATTGCTTCAGGTGTTTTTAAATTGAGCTGAAGTGAACGTTTGGAACGATTTAAATGTTGATGAATAAAAGATTCGTGCTCTTCATCATATGGTGGCATAATGCGCATTAAATCAACACGGCGTTCCGATTCTATATGGATGACATCTGCCCCTAAATCAGCAAACATCATCGTCGCAAATGGACCCGAAAAAAGCGAACAAAAATCAAGTACCTTTAAGCCATTTAAAATTGTCATTTGCCCATCCCCTTTTAGTAGTTAATAACGGAATTTTGCGATAATACAGATTTTATTTGTGGTAATCCGTAGTATAACAGTTATTTTTATGGAATTATATATCTATGCGACACTATTATTAAAATACTCTGAAAATTAATGTTCTGTTGTTTTAATTTTGTAACTTTTCTAGACACATAGACGACTAATGTAAAAAACCTACCCAATTGATCAGACTCAATTGGGTAGGAACTAATTTAGATGGAATAAAAATTCATAGTAAAGTACGGCTGATTTTTATTGTTAAATTCGACGCCAACGAAAATATGTGTAAACTCTGTGCGTAAAATATTTTCACGGTGACCGAGGGAATTCATCAATGCTTCATGTGCATAAATGGCGCTATATTGACCGTAAGCTAAATTTTCGCCCCACCAAGAATACGAGACACCGCCATTTTTCATACGAGCTCCACCACGTTCACCAGCTAAGTCCACGTGACCGAAGTAATCATTGTTGGCCATGCTTGCACTATGCTTACGTGCAACGCTATTGAAATCAGGTGTGTAAGTAAGTGGTTGTAACTCTTCCGCCACGCGAGCTTGATTAATTAGCTCGACCATTAAATGCTCAAAGCCTTCACGTAATTCGTCGGAAGGAGTCGCAAAAAATCCAGGTTTGGCCATTTCGGTCTGGGCATCTACCCATGTAATCGAACGTACCTTATTTTGTTTATGCGCATCATAAAAAAATGTTACGTACCGATCATCTATTAAATACGTGCCGCTTGTTTCGTTATCATATTTATCGATATATGTTTGCGTGTAGTTTGTATGATCTTTTTTAATATGTTTGAGCGGCTTGCCATATTTGGCCACCACCGTATTACGTGAGCTACCTACTTGAATACCAAAGGCAGCTTGTCCAATCGTAGTTTCGTAACCAGCAACAGTTTGTCCATTTTTAGTGCCGACTAAGTTAAATTGCCTATAGTCCGAAGAGGGCATATCCCATGTGAAGTCATATTCAGTAGGGAATGATTTAACGCTTGTATGTGTAGAAGGGGTATTATTGTTGGCAACCGTTTTAAATGGAATAACGACACCTTGGTTCATCGACTTACCGGCAGTTGTATTTAAATTATTTGTAACAACTACTTTATAGTTTGTGTTGTATTGCAAATTTTCCGTTGGGGAAATGGTTAATTGATTTTTAGAAACAGTGGATTGAATCGCAATTCTATTTGCCTTTTGATCTTGTATATAAACATTGTGTTTAACAGAATCCGCTGCGATGGATCTATTAAATGTGATTGTCCATTCTTTATTTACGGCAACATCTGAATAAGAATCCCATTCATTGGATTCGGTTGCGCCCGCGATTATTAATGTAGCGCTAAATACGATTGGAATGATAATCCCTATCATGGAACTCATTTTGTTCAATTGTAACATTTCCTTTCAAGCGAAAAATATTATATGACTTACTAGTATCTTATACTATTTTTATAGGGGATTTCACGGATGTTGATTGAGCATATTGCTTGCATGGCACCGTGGTAATGTTGGTTTTATACGTTTTGGTCTATTTAATATCCAATTAAATGAAAGAGGCGAATACTAGATTAAGATTATGTTTGTATAATAAGCAGATTAAAAGGGGAAATTACGTGCGCAAAGGAGTATATTTCCGTCTATTTCTTTGTAAAGGTGTTTTTGCAAAAAAAAGGTCATTCATAATTCAGACATTTAGTTGTAGGTATTTGGAACTGTTTTTCTATTTTAAGAAAATGGAAGTTTAGTAAAAGGTTACAGAAGTAAGTCGGGCGTAGGGTGTTATGGATTTTTATAGTAATTTAATGGATGAAATAGAAAATAAAATATACTGTATTCAGTAGGAAAGGAATCAATTTCTCTATAAAGGAAAAGGGGAATTTGACCGATATAAGAAGGGTAAAGTTATCAAGTTACATAATTTAACTTGTTTCAGCATAAATCACTGGTTCAATAAGTAGGGGACGAATGCCAAATATGTCATTCTATTCAGTGGAGGGTTCAAACCCTAGCTGAATCAAGTTAAGCCCCGGCGGATGTCATAGATTTTTTAGGGGAGTTTTTCGAGCAAGCTCGAAAAAAATCTAGACGCAATTACGCCGAGGCGTAATTGATCTTCACAATTTAAAAAAGGGGAGGTACTCTCTAAATGGATTCGAAAAAAACGCATAAGCTATCAAAAGCATCGGTTGCAGCAGTACTTGCAGCGAGCGGCGTTATTGTAGCAATGCCACAACCAACACATGCCTATGCATTCGGTGATTTAAATCCAAATGCAGATTATTATGAGCCAGTAATGGATTTATATAAACGAAATATCGCGACAGGTGAAAACGGGAATTTCCGTCCGAATGAAGCGATTACACGTGCAGATGTAGCAAGAATGATTGCATTGTCTATTGATATTAATACGAAAAATCCGAAAAATCCAAGGTTCACGGATGTACAAGCGACACATCCGAACTACAAATACATCGCCGCTTTAGCAGAAGCAGGTATTATTAGTGGTTTTCCAGATGATAGCTTTAAACCGGACGCGTATATTACACGTGGTCAAATGGCAAAAATTATGTCGCTTGGCTATAGATTTGGTGTGTCTACGAAGCTGACAAATACATTTCAAGATGTACCAGCAACAAATGCCAATGCCTATTTTATTCAAACACTTGTCGATTTAAATATCACAAAAGGAATAACGCCAATCGCATTTGAGCCGTCGAGTACTGTTACACGTGGTCAAATGGCAACATTCATTTGGCGCGCAGAGAAGGCAGATAAAGGAACTCCAGTGTATACAGTGGGTGATATTACAGGGGATAAAGTATATATAAACGGTGTACCGTATACAATTGCGTCGTCACTAAGCTCGATTTTCAATGCTGCCAACAAGCGTATTTTACAGGGCGCACATATTGAAGGCACCTTCACGAGCAATACGCTGACAGCTGTTTCTAAATTGACGCTCAATGCAAGTGGCACATCAACAAGCTTGCTTGCATTAGATGGAGATTATTCAACTTTTGGCGGCGAACTAATTATTAACGGAAGTTACTTGCGCTTGAAAAATATTGATCTTACAGGACGCGTAGAAGTAGCAGAAACCCCACGTAAATCATTAGCAAACTATATGACGAATCCATTGCAAAATGCACGGATTGCGAGCATAAATGGCTTTGGTTTTATTGACTGGAGCAAGCCAACAGATTCAGCTGAGGAAGGCTTCTTAAATCCAGATGAAGACGAAAAGTTAACGGTGAAGCCAGATCCAACAAAACCACTGTATAAGCAGCCGTATAATACACGTATGCCAAAAATTGAAAAGTACGTGGATTTTTCAAATTCAACAGTGCGCAACTTATTTATTACACAAAACCGTGCGTTTGTATCAGCAGAGGACCCGATTGATCGTATAACGGTGCAGCGAGATGTCACGCAATATGAGTTGTATGCAGATGCCAATGCCATGTATATCGATACGGATGTAAATGTAACAGTATTTGGTGTAAATGATATTAAGTATGTTTATAAAAATACGTTGAAAAATGTATTCTTCCATACGGATAGTTATTATGACTATTTATATGTCACAACAGGCAGTGGCTTTATTGATATTGGTGAACATGTTTATATCGGAGACGCCATTATACCACCTAATAAATCGGTGAATGATATTTTCGATGACTACGAAAATGATGATAGTAATATTGGCTGGATTGAAGATGAGAACGGTAACCCAGTAGAGCGCGATCCAGAAGAAGATTTGGTTGTACCCGATGTAACAGCACCAAAGATTTTGAATCTAGCAGTAACAGCAGGAGGAACACTTGCAAACGTTACATTAACAGCGGATGAAGATGGCATGTACTACTATATGGTGAAGAAAACGGACGAAAAACCACCTTCAATTAATGAAATCAAAACGGGTGGCGGTAAATCTAGCGGTAAAGGCCCGATAAAGCGAGACACGCCGGTTAATTTTACAGTCAATGATTTAGAAACGCTGACGGAATATACGATTTACGTCGTTGTCATTGATGGGTCAGACAACGTTTCAAATAAAGAATCTGAGGACTTCACAACAATTGATGGACAGCCACCAACATTAAAACTAAAAAAGGGCGATCCGATGTATGGTGGGAAACGCGTTCAGTTTGTCATCACACCAACTGAGGCAGGAACGTACTATTACTATATTCGACCAAAAACATCAGCTGCCGGTCCGACGGTGGATGATATTATTAAAACGCATACAGGTACAGGAAAAGCAACGAAACCTGGCGATATTATTGTGACAGAGAAGTATTACGGAGCAAAGCCAACCCTAGAAGAGTTTCAGCCGAATACAACATACGAAATTTTCGCGGTTATGGTCGATGCATCGGGCAATAAAATGCGTACTGTATCTGATATTGAAATAAAAACAGAAGGACCGGATACAGATCATCCTTTTGTAAATGATACAGGTTTAAAACTTGTCGATAGAGAGAACGGCATTTTTGAATTAACGGTAAGTGAAAAGTTAGATAAAGAATCTGCTGAAGATGTGAATAACTATATTTTATCAGGTACCGGTATTGTTAACGTATCTGGACAAAAGGAAATTAAACCGTCTAAAGTTGAATATGTAGAAAACGGAACGAAAATTCGTTTAACAATTCCTTCAATTACAGCATTAGTAAAAGGCGATACGATTCGTGCAACGATATTACCAGGCGTAACGGACTTAGCAGAAAATCCGTTTGAAAATATTGATACGGTGCCAGTACAACAAGTGCCACGTAACTATGCGGAGTATCGTCATGAGGATTCGGATTTACCAGAAATTAAGATTGATAATGTAATTACTGGACTAACTAAATATGAAGTAGAAGTAACGACGAAAAAAGCCGGTACGTACTACTACATGATTTTACCGGATAACTATGATTTCATAAGCAAAGAAATTAAAAGCCGCGATTTCGTTGATGAGTTCTCATTGGATTCATCAGTTGTGACGGGCAAGTTTGGACCGGTTGGTAAAGAAGATTATCTATATAAAGAAGGAGAAAAACCAGCTGAGCTTGGAAAGTTTAAATTCGATGTAGATAAACCTAAAAACCTAGATCCTTTTACAAGCTATTCGATTTATATGGTATTAAAAGACCGTTCAGGACAATTGTCGATAATTGAGAGCAAGTCATTAATTAGCGACTCGAAGCCACCATTAGTGACAATTGACCCGGATACTGTAGTGGAGTCGATAAAAGATAATGACAAAGCGGTAAAAGTAAAATTGAATGTCGATGAGAAAGCAAAATTCTATGCGATTCCGGTTAAGAAGTTTATTTTAGATGCAGCAGGTAATCGAGTGCTTAATGCGAACTACTTTAATACAGATGGCACGATGAAAGTAATTAATAATACGATGGATCCGAACTTATCAGATGCAGAGCGTAAAGCGAACTTTATGAGCATTGTAGGTACAGTCACAGAGGCAAGCTCGGATAAGGCTGGAAATATTGATTTCGACGTATCTGGATTAGATGCACATGAAGAATATGGTATTTACATTGCAGCAGAGGATACGTATGGTAACTTTACAGTAAGGCAGCGTAGCAGTTCGACATCTACGGATCTTAATGAACCAAGTGGCGGAATGATGAAGAAAACATTCTATACGGATGGGACGAAGCCGTTTATTGCTAATGAACAAATTGTTTATAGAACAGGTGACCCTTCAGATTCGAATGCAAATACAACATTTACAATTACGTTTAATGAAACGATTATGCGTCAAAAGGATACGAATGTGTCATTAATACCGCAAACAGGTACATTTAATCTTGCTTCAATATTAGAAATTAAAAATTCAGCCAATAATGACATTACAAATCAATTCGAATTTGTAGGCTATACAGTTGGTACAGATACAACTAAGGCATCAACATTAGTTATTAAGCCAAGCGGTACAAATATTATAAACGAGACATTCACAGTGACGATGAAAGATAAATCCGTTGCATATGACTATGTAGATAAATATGGATTTATTTTAGAGAAGATTGGGAAGTATGAGTGGCCGAAAAATAGAAGCAATACAATGAATAGTCCTGTACTAGGAGATCCATATGTAGTAGGACAACCTTCGTCTAAAGAGATTAGCTTAACGGTTCAACTAAGTGCTACATCTGCTAAGAAATTCTATTATGCAGTGGTTAATAAAGGCAATGCAGCACCAACAGCGAAAGAAATTATTGATTTAGTTGATCATAAAATTATTCTACCAGGTTCAAAAATAATTTTATCCGATACGCAACAGCTATCAGATGCAGCGTCAGGTAGTCAGACAATAACTTTAAAAACGGAAACTTCTACAAATCCAAATACAGTATTTGTACGAGGCCAAAATCTTTACATGTTCACAGTAGACCAGTACGGAAATATTGTTTGGGTTGAGCATGAGGATATTCCAGGACAAAAATATGGGGAAATAAAATAATCTAAACAACCTGCACCGGTTGCATAAATAGTTCTGACAATTCATTGAAATTTATGAAAATAAATCAAGTATGGTTAGAATGAGGGGAGTCCTATGTGAGAGAAAATCTTGCATAGGGCTTTTTGGTTTTGAAAAGAAAGAGAAGTTTGAGAAGGATTTTTGTATGGAATAGACGTTTACCACTTTATTTTTGTGTCAAATCGCTAATTCCACCGCTGTTTCAACGTATGTCGGACATTGATTTTTCTAGATAAATAATCTGCACCGGGTGCACGAACAATAGAAGGGTACATAATGTGCTATTCGACAAAAAAAGACCCGGAAATTAAATTCCGGGTTTGAATATCACTTACATTGAATACTCCATGACACACTGCCTCGCTTTCGCATTGAATCTTAAGAATGTCCTAAGAAAACGTTGCTTAGCTGCACTCAGTATTGATGGTCCTTCTGAGTTATTGATCATTCGCACTCATCGGGTTAACCCTCCTAGTC
>NZ_LMBZ01000008.1:130440-174089 GCF_001439635.1 Solibacillus cecembensis
AGTTTATTTTTAATTTTCTATACATGGGTCGGTGAAAAATGTGTACCAGGTGCACAAATAATATAAAGCTGCCACGCCAAACTAGCAAACATCGGTGAATAAAGAAGGTTAATTTATTTTTGATAAGAAAATGTAGTGGCGTGAGATTTATGGGGTGTAATGGGTGAATAAGGAAATGATTTCGTTTGAATAATAAAGGGGTGGTTTGGCATATATAAATAAAGATGGAAGGAAAATAAGGACTAAAAATGCCTGTTTTCTAAAGTTTTTATGTGTTTTAATAGCTTTTCTCATCAAATATTTGTAGGTCTATTTACATGAGTTGGTTAGATTGAAATATCATGTGAGGGTAAAAATAGACGCTATTTTATGTTGTTTTCGGCTCGTTTTGGATTAAAAACATCTCAATTTCATCTTGAAATGAACAAAAATTTTGCTCGTTTACCTCAAAAAGATACAAATTATAGCGTTGGAATATACCCATCTCTGTGACCATTATACCGTTTCTTCTTTTAGTAAATAGTAAAGATTAAAAGAATACGCTACATTAATTAACGAAATATTTACAAATATGGTACATTGTATATGAAATATTTTAATTAGGAGTGATTATTTTGAAGAAAAAGGCACTAAATACTTTTATGGCAACTGCCCTGACAGCAACCCTAATATTACCTGTTTCAACGGCAACTGCTTCCATTAATCCTGAATCGATTGTTGTGGCGGATCAAGGGTCAAAAATACCTTCAGGAACCGTCTCACTTACAATTACGAGTTTTTCAAATGATACGATTTATACATCTAGTGGGCAAATGACAGTTAACAATGCATTAAAGCCTATTTTTAAATCAGAAAACCGAACGGCGCTTGCAAATGCCCAAGCTACAGTAACTATAGAAAATGGGAAAATCACAAATATTACATCGCTAATCTTATCTAAAAAAGGTACGGCTAAAAAGCCAATCGTTTTTGATGGTGGAGAGGCTACGATTTCTGGGAGTTTAACGGTAGCTGCTGACTATACAAAGATTCAAAATGTTGTGATTAAGAAAGAATTGATTGTATCGAGCCGCGTCAAAAAGGGACTTACGCTTAATAATGTTTCAGTTGGAGATAAAATAAAATTCCAGCCGTTGCGCATGAATAAGATTAATTGGTTCAACGTTTCTCTTACGAATATGCCGAAAACTGAAATTAATGTTCAACGTAATAAAGTTGGTCTTATTTCTGACAAATCACTTACACAAATTAACGTAACGGATGATGTGCCTCAATTAAAAGTGGAGTCAGATGTTGAGAAGCTTATAATCGATGTTAAGAAGGATTTTAGTCTTAGCGGAGAAGGGCAAATTAAACATGTGACAGTTAAAAAGGGGAAAAAGGTTGATTTAGATTCCTCTCACCAATTTAAAGATGTAAAAATCGATGATAAAAATGCAAATGTTACGGTTACAATCGTGGACAAAACAGCTCTTAACGCATTAATTGCTGTTTCTGGTTATGTTGCTGTGTCTGTTACCGGGCATGATGTTGCTTCTACAGATAAATGGACAACTCAAGCAGAAAAAAGTATATTTGAGGCAATATTTAATAGTGCTCAAGCAGTGGCTAATGATAAAAAATCTTCACAAGATCAAATAAATGTTGCACACACACAATTAAACAGTGCTCTAGCAACGTACAAAGCTGCTCAAAAGAACGGTAAAAAGCATGTAACAGGTGATAAATCTGCAATTACAGTGTTAATTAATAGCGTGCAGTACGTAACAGTTTCTTGGAGAAATGGTAGTGAGCTGTCTTCAAATTCAGCGTGGACAACTCAAGCCGAAAAAGATGCATTAGTTTCAGCGGTTACATCTGCTCAATCAGTTGTGAATAGTTACAACCCTTCGCTAGAACAGATTGTGAACGCTCTGAATTATTTAGAAAGTGCGATTACAACGTATAAGAGCGCTCAGAAATACGGTATGTCTGGATATGCAGGTGATAGATCTACACTGCAGTCACTTATTAATTCTGTGCAATATGTAGAGGTTTCTTGGAATGAAGGTATTTACTTACCGACGAACATACCATGGACAACACAAGGAGAAAAGGATGCATTAATTTCTGTGGTTGAGTCTGCTCAATCGGTATCGAATAATTACAATACAACACAAAATATAATAACAAATGCGATAAACAATTTAAATAATGCCCTTGCAATTTATAAGAGCTCACAGAAGTATGGTCCTTATGGTAATAACAATGGGGGATATTATGGTGATAGATCAAAGCTGACAGGGCTTATCGATTCAACTTATAAATATTATGTGACTAGTTATAATTATTTGGATAACATTCCGTATAATGCGACGATATGGACAACCCAAGAAGCGAAAGATGCCTTTGATACTGCTATTACAAACGCACGATATGTTGCAGAAAACTATAATTATTCGCAATATGACATCGCGACTGCAATTGATAGTTTAAATGCTGCCATTAAAAATTATGAAAACTCTTATAAATATGGACCGGATGGTGATCCATATTGGTGGAATAGGTAATACCACCATATAACTTGAATATATGGACTGGAAGCTAGATAAAAAACGTCATCTTCCACAATTCAAAAGAAGAAAAACGCTTCGTGGCTAATGCTATGAAGCGTTTTTCATTTATGATAGGGAGCATTTTTCTAACGTCTAATTAAAAGTATTCCGTAATTTAAAAAAGTTATAAAACCGTTCAGCATCTCTTCCCATCTTGCTATGAGTGTTCATTTGCGGTAATAAACACTTTTGAAACAATTCATCACACTGCTTTGTACGAACACAGCGCGCTCAACATTCATCATGTAATTTACAACACGAATCAACTGGGTTAGTTGACTCGCTAGGCCCAGAACAGCCAGGCCCACATTATTTATATCCAGGAAAAAAAGTCAGTTTTTTCATTCTACTTATCATCTAACCTCCCCATTAAAAAGTTTTGGATACTATAAAATATGTGATTTTTGATAGGAAATAAGGGGTTAAAAACTAGAGGGAATATATGAAATACAAAATGCCAAAACGTTGATTTTAACAGCGTTTTGGCATTTTTAAATTCAAGCGATTTTTTGTAACAGGTATTTATTAGACAGCCTCTTCTAAAATCATATTTCACTATAGAACCACAGTTTGCGAGAGGCGCCCTTCTTTATACCAAGCTTCTCTTTCACCGCATGGTCCACTTTTAAATTATGTTGCTCTTCGCCCGTTCTGAAATTGATTAAACAGAAGTTGAATAAATCAGAAAAAATAAATTATTTTGACTAAAAGGGTTGTTTTATTGGAACGTATAGAATAATATAATTCATATATTATAAAACCTAGTTGAATAATAGGTATTAAAAGAGGTGATTAATTTTGGCAGGATCGCTCGTATCCATTGACGGTGTATCGAAAACATACGGTGAGCACGGACCACTTGTTTTAAATAATGTGTCTTTTAACATTGCAAAAGGTGAGGTTATCTCGATTCTTGGGAAAAGTGGCTGTGGAAAAAGTACGTTACTGAATTGTATTGGTGGTTTTGAAGCGATGAATGAAGGGCAGGTGCTACTTGATGGGAAGCCGATTACAAAGCCGAGTAAGCGCTGCGTCATGCTCATGCAAAACTACGGGTTATTACCATGGCGTTCAGTTCGTAAAAATGTCGAATTAGGGTTAGAGAGTGCAGGGTTACCTAAGCAAGAGGCGGAAGAGAGAGTTACACATTATTTACAAATGGTTGGTCTTACAGATCGTGCAACATCTTTACCGAGCGAATTGTCTGGTGGGATGCAGCAGCGCGTTGCCATTGCGAGAGCGCTTGCGATTCAGCCCGAAGTTATTTTAATGGATGAACCATTCGGCGCACTCGATACTTTTACGCGCTATTATTTGCAAGATGAGCTGATGCAAATTCAGCAACGCGAAAAAATGACCATTATTTTAGTGACGCATGATATTGATGAGGCGCTTTATTTATCAGATCGTATCTTTATTATGAAGCCTAATCCGGGCGAGATTCATAAAGAAGTTTCACTGAAGTTAGCAAAACCACGTGATCGTTCGGATTCGGATTTCCAACATTACCGCGAATTAATTTTTAATGAGTTTCAATTTACTCAGGAAAAAGCAACAATCGAATTTAATATTTAGGAGGCAAGGGATGAAGAGAATTTATGCACTAGCATTACTAATGGTCGTACTCCTATTAGCTGCTTGTGGCGGAGAAGAGTCTGTAGATGGTGCAAAACCGACCATTAAAATTGGTTATTTACCAATCACACATGCCGTACCGCTTTACATGCAAGCCGATACTGAATATGACGAATATCAGTTGGAGCTCGTGAAATTTGGTTCTTGGCCAGAGTTAATGGATGCGCTGAATACAGGTGCTATTGACGGGGCTTCTGTACTAATTCAGTTAGCAATGAATGCGAAGGAAAAGGGTATTGATTTAAAAGCAGTAGCTCTAGGACACCGGGATGGAAACGTGCTCATTGGTGGCAATGACATACGGGCAGTAGAAGATTTAAAAGGCAAGTCATTCGCGATTCCGAGCCGCTTTTCTACACATAATATTTTACTGTATGAAATGCTGCAAAAGCATGGCATTCATTATGATGAAGTAGATGTGATTGAACTACCACCTGCGGAAATGCCGGCTGCGCTTGCGGAAGGGCGAATTGCTGGCTATGTTGTAGCGGAGCCATTTGGTGCGATGTCCGTTGCGCTTGAAAATGGTACGGTGCTCTATCAATCTGAAGAAATTTGGCAAGATTCGATTGATTGCGGCTTAGTACTGCGAGGTCAATTTATCGAAAAAAATAAAGAACTTGTACAAAGCTTTATGGATGATTATGTAGCTGGCGGTGAATTAGCAGAGCAGAAGGATGAACATACACATGAAGTAGTAGGCAAATATTTAATGGTAGAAAAAGAGGTTCTAGATTTGTCGCTTGCATGGATTTCATACGACAACTTAAAAATACAAGAAGAAAGCTATACCATTTTACGCGATGCTTTAACGACAATGGGCTTATCAGAAAACCCACCTACATATGAGGAATTTGTCGATGCCAGATTTGTAAAATAGTACGGGACGGGGGGGAGTTATGGCTAGATTAAAAAGATTCCCATTCATTGTGATGGGCTTTGTGTTGCTCATTGCGGTATGGCAAATTGCAGCCATTATTGGTGGGCATCAGGCGGCACTTTTCCCTCCGCCATTAAAAGTGGGAGAAGCGTTGGTGTCCATTATAGTAGATGGCTCCATATTTACACATATACAAATTAGTTTATTTCGTTTCTTTACGGGTTATGTAACGGCGGTTTTCGTAGCCGTATTACTCGGGTTAGTTTTAGGCCGCTTACCCGTTGTATGGCAAGTATTAGACCCGGTCGTTCAAGTGTTAAGACCCGTTTCCCCAATTGCTTGGTCACCGTTTATCGTTCTGTGGTTTGGGATTGGCAACATGCCGGCAATTGTGATTATTTTTATCGCGGCATTTTTCCCAGTACTATTATCGACTGTTTCAGCAGTGAAAAAGGTTGATAAAACGTATTTGCGCATTGCCGCGAACTTTGAAATGAGCCAAGTGGAGACGTTATGGAAAATCGTATTACCCGCTTCATTTCCAATGGTCGCCAATGGTTTACATATGGCGCTCGGGGCTGCTTGGATTTTCTTAGTAGCAGGTGAGATGGTGGGGGCACAGTCGGGACTTGGTTTCTTAATTGTTGATGCACGTAATTCCCTCAGCTTAGATCTTGTCATGGCGTGCATCGTGGTAATCGGGGGGCTCGGTTTAATTTTGGATAAAGGGATTCATTATTTCGAAACATGGGTGAACCGTATTTGGGGCGGTACCCAATAAAAAACTAGGAGGAATTACAAATGAGTTTATTTTTAGTCGAATCAACAATTAACGAGGTTACATCAAAAGAGGCATTTTCATCATTAGTCGAGAAAATTCACGCAACAGAAGGGATTGTTGTCGTTGAAGTACAAGTAGCGAAAGACTTTTCACGCGGTTATTTTATCATTGAAACAACAGATGAAGAAGCAGCAAAGGAGGCACTGGTAGCACAAAATATAAATATCGACTTAGTAAAAGAAGTACGTTTAATCGGGAAAGAGTTAGCGGACGTAAAAGCGGGTGCTGAACAAGTAAACTACTTAGTAGAATGGGGAATTCCAGCAGAAATCACAATGGATAAATATTTGGAGCGCAAAAAGAAAAACTCTGTGAAATATGAAGAAGTACCTGATGTAAAATTCTCTCGCACGTATGTGTGTGAAGATATGACAAAATGCTTATGTTTCTATGATGCACCAGATGAAGCGGCGGTAAAACGTGCACGTGAAGCGGTATCAACACCGATTACTTCATTAACTGAATTAGCCGATTAATAGGGAGGATGCGGTGACAATGGCTATCGATACAAATCAACTACAACAGATCATTGAGGAAAAATTGAAGCCCGTCGTTAAAAAAGTAGATGAGCAGGCGTACTATGCAGAAGGTTACATTGTTGCACTGAGCAAGGCAGGTTTTTTCGACTCTGCTAGTAAAGAGCAGGCAATAATTTTACAAGATGAGGCGGCCGTCGTGCGTGAAACGGCCAAAGTTTGCATGACAACAGCGTTTTGTATTTGGTGCCATTTAGCCGCATTAACATACTTACGCACGAGTAAAAATGAGCATTTGCAGGCAACGATTTTACCGAAGCTTGAGCAAGGTGAGCTACTCGGGGCGACAGGTTTATCGAATCCGATGAAGTATTATTCAGGGTTGGAAGATTTGCTTTTAACAGCACAGCAAACTGAAAAGGGTTATATTATTAATGGGGTTTTACCGGCTGTATCGAATTTAGGGAATCGCCATTATTTCGGTGCAATTGCGGCACTAGGAGACCGGGATGTTATGGTGCTTGTTTCGACCGATACACCAGGGCTAGAGCTGAAAGAGAAGGTAGGCTTTATCGGTGTTAATGGGAGTGCGACTTATACGTGTAAATTCAATCAAGTATTTATTCCCACGAATCAAGTGATTGCAGAGGATGCGCGTGCTTTTTGTGATGAAATTCGTCCTACTTTTATTTATTATCAAATTCCACTTGGTTTAGGTGTAATTGCAGCGGCTGGAGAGGGCATTGAAAAAGTCAAAGCGAAGCAAAACGGCTGTAATGACTATTTACAAGTGCAGGCAAGGGAGTTATTTGCGCAGTATGATCGCCTAAATGCGGAATTGGAGCATGCAGCGCGGCAGGTGGATTTAAAAGAAGTTGTTAACATTCGTTTGCAAACTGTGCAAGCTACATTAGCAGCAGTTCAAGCAAATATGATGCATAACGGGGCTGCTGGTTATGTGGCGGGAAGTGTTGCCTCGCGCAAATTACGTGAAGCGTATTTCTTTGCAAATTTAACACCTACCGTTCGCCATTTAGAAAAGTTGAAGGCAAGTTTTTAGATTTTTGCTCCTGGTGTATGGGGAATTTTACATTGATGAAGAGCTCTTCATGGCTACGGCTGTGAGGAGCTTTTCATTTTAATTGAAATATGGTAATATTAAGAAAGATTAGATGGACGGAGGTGAGAAGGATGATGAAATTAGCTATGACGACAGGTGTAAAGATAGATACAGCGATGTATTTTGCACGTGTCATTACTTTTGATTTTGCGCTTAACGGGATAGGTATGCCCTTTTTTAAGCAAATTCAATAGTACATGTAGCTGATTAATGTCATTCTTTTCGCAAATTGTGGGAGACTGCTCAATTAATGAGTGGTCTTTTTTGTATGCATTTTCAGCTACGCAATGGAGGCGTAGATATATGCAATTAAAAGCAGAAAATATAACGATGATAATGGTTGGCAACACCATCTTTAAAGGACTTTCATTTGAAGTAAAGACTGGAGAACGTATTGCGATTGTTGGTCGCAATGGTAGTGGGAAAACGACATTATTTAAAGTGCTGGCAGGAGTTGAACAGCCTGATCAAGGACGTGTCGTGAAAGTAAAAGGTAAAACAATTGGATATTTGCATCAAATTCCTGCCTACACGGATGTAACTGTTTTTGATGTATTGTCTGAAGCATTTACAGAATTACATGACATGAAAGCTCGCTTAGTGAGTTTGGAGCAACGTATGCTTACGGATACGACTGAGAAAATTCTTCTTCAGTACGGCGATTTACAAGAGCAATATATGGCTAGTGGTGGTTATGAAATAGAAGCGAAAATTTCTTCGATTGCAAATGGATTAAAGATTACGAAACTATTAGAACAACCATTTGTAGCGTTAAGTGGTGGCGAAAAGACGAAGGTGATGCTCGCGCAAATTTTACTAAAGCAGCCAGATATTCTTTTGTTAGATGAACCGACTAACCATTTAGATTTAGCTGCTATTGAATGGTTAGAAGATTATTTGCATTATTTCAAAGGTGCTGTCGTTGTCGTTTCACACGACCGTATGTTTTTAAATAACATCGTACAAAAGGTTGCAGAAATTGAAGATGGCGATATTTGGATGAGTAAAGGCAAATATGATGATTATCTTCAGCAAAAAGAAGCAAAACTAGCTGAGCAGTTCGCAGCTTATCAAGAACAGCAGAAAAAGATTCAAAAAATAAAGGAGGCAATTCGTCGCTTACGTCAATGGGCAAATGAAGCTTCTCCTCCAAATCCAGATTTATTCCGAAAAGCGAAGGCGATGGAAAAAATGTTGGAGCGAATAGAATTAGTGAAGAAGCCAAAAACAGAGAGAGCAATGAATTTACAATTAAAAGCGGATGATCGAACAGGAAAAGAAGTGTTTGTATTACAAAATATTACGCATGGTTTTGAACATGATTTTTTATTCATGGATGTGCAGCTGTCGGTGTATTATCAGGATCGATTAGCGATTGTTGGCAATAACGGGACAGGAAAATCCACATTATTAAAAATACTGTTAGGTGAAATAGTACCACTTGATGGAGAATTAAAACATGGGAGTAACTTAAAAATCGGCTATCTCGCCCAGCAGTTTGACCAATTTGATGGCAAACAACGACTTATCGATGCGTTTCGAGAGGAAGTATCACTGACAGAATATGATGCACGGCACATGCTGGCACGATTTTTATTTTACGGCCACGACGTGTTTAAAAAAGTAGAGCAATTAAGTGGTGGCGAAAAAATGCGACTGCGTTTAGCGCAGCTAATGATACAAAAATGCAATGTACTCGTACTAGATGAACCAACGAATCATTTAGATATTGAATCGAGAGAAGCGTTAGAGGAAGCACTTGAACATTTCGAAGGAACAATTGTGACAATTAGTCATGACCGTTTCTTCTTACAAAAATTATTTACAAAAACGGCTTGGTTAGCAAATCAACAATTAACCTTGCATGAAGGTCCATTTGAGTGGGCGAATTTAAAACAAAGGGAGTTACAACAATGAATAATATTGATGCTTATTGGCAGCATTTTTGCGAGCAAGAGGACTTACAAAACATTCGCTATACAGAAGCATTTCAATTTGGAGAGAAAGCAGATTGGTTAGCAAGCTTAGTGCTAGATGGAACGAAACGTGCGAC
Organism: Solibacillus cecembensis; assembly: GCF_001439635.1. GTDB lineage: Bacteria > Bacillota > Bacilli > Bacillales_A > Planococcaceae > Solibacillus > Solibacillus cecembensis. Next base: position 140,040 of record NZ_LMBZ01000008.1, read on the forward strand.
GTGTTCAAGTTATCCTTTATATGAAGTAGAAGGCGATAAACTGCCGGCCGTCGGTGATTACCAAATCGTTTTGAATAGTAAAGATGAACCTGTTGCTATTATTAAGACTTATTCAATTGAAATATATCCATTTAAAAATGTGCCGGTTGATTTTGCATTACAAGAGGGTGAGGGTACGTATGAAGAATGGAAACAAGCACATATAGCATTCTTTGACCGAATATTGCCTGAATATGATATGGCGTTTACGGAAGACATGCTCGTTGTCTGTGATCGGTTTGAAAGAGTATATCCTAAATAATTGTAGTTGGATGATAGAGCAACTTTTAAAGTGAAAAATAGCAACGGGCGCTAGGTTTACGCCGGTTGCTATTATCTTTAGATAAAATTTAAATGTAAATGTAAGTTCCATTATCAAATAGAACCCCGTGCACTCTATTATTGTTCAAATGGAAAATTAAACACCTGCTCTTCTCCACTAACCATATCTTTAATTTTATAAATATTAGCAAATACTTCATTTTCCCCAAGTACAATCGTCTTCTGGATATTTTCCCGGTTGGCTCGCTCCATTGCCTTTCGCACCTTTTTACCACTGAGCTCAACCTCAACTTTATAGCCATCATTGCGTAACTTTGCAGCTAAAATCAGCGCCTGCTTTTTCATATCGATTGGAATAATGTAAATATCGATATCCGAGGAATTATTCACTATTTTCCCTGTTAGCTCCAAAGCTGTATAAATAACATCTAATCCAAATGAGATTCCCACTGTTGCGTATGACTGATCAGTACCAAGTAGACCACCTATTGCATTATCATAGCGTCCGCCACTACCGATGCTTGATTTTATGCTTCCGTCTGCTAAAAAGATTTCATAAATGGTTCCTGTATAAATTTCGAGCCCTCTTGCTAAAAATGGATTGAAAATGCATTCTAGTTCAATGCCTAGAGCAGATAAATAGGCAGCTAGTTTTGTTAACTCCTGCACTCCTTGTTTCACAAATTCATTAGTAAAAGTATAGGATTCAAAGTATTTGAGTGTTGGTTGTGCATCTAAAAATTGATCAATTTCCTGCAAAGTCTTTTCTGAAAGCTCAATCTCTGCCAATTCCTTCACTAACATTGCTCGATCAATTTTCTCCATTTTGTCTAAAATTAAAATAACACGATTCATTTTTTCCGATGGCACGTTAAATAACGTCAACATTCCGTATAACAATTTGCGGTTATTGTATTGAATCGTAATCTTTACATCTAACTTCTTAAATGCGTCTACTGCCATCATCATTAGTTCGGCTTCTGCTGCTTGGGATTCTACACCAACAATATCAACATCACATTGCGTAAATTCACGGAAACGCCCTGCCTTAATGGGACCGTCGCGAAAAACCTTGCCAATTTCATATCGTTTGAATGGCATTGAAATAGTCGGATTCATTGCGATTATTTTGGCAAAAGGAATTGTTAAATCATAACGCAATGCTAAATCTCTTTCTCCACGGTCTGTTAGTGTATACATTTCCTGTAAGATTTCTGAACCACCCGCATATTTGGAAGCCATTAGCTCGGTGTAGTTAATAATTGGCGTCTCTAACGGTTTACAACCATACGAAATGAAAGTGTCTTCTAGCGTCCTACGAATTTTACGACGAACAACTTCCTGCTTCGGCAAATAATCTTGAGTTCCACGTACATTTTGATAATCCATCTTTTTCATCCTAACGACCTCCTTATTTTTGGGAAACAAAAAAATCGTATAGTCATAAAGCTCCTAAATCGGCTTTATTTATACGATTTCACGAAAAATAGTCTTCCTATTCGATATTAAAAAATTAATAAAGATAGCAAGACTATTCCATATGATGATGTGTTGTAGTAAAGGTTTTTCTTGCTGGTTTTAGCATAGTATTACCTCCCTCTAAAGTTAAGGGTACTATACAGCAATATCCTTAAAATGTAAAGAGGTTAAATAATATTGGAAGGACAGAAACGTAAAGCATCCTTCATTTACAAAAAAGTATTCCGTACTTTGAAAACATTATAGAACAATTTGGCGTTCCTTCCCATTCGGCTGTGAGAGTTCATTTTTGGTAACAAACACTTTTGAAATATTTCATCGCACTGCTTTGTTCTACCGTGTTTTGAATAACATTCGTCATGTAATTTACAGCAGGCATCGACCGCGTTCGTTGGTTTTCCAGGACCAGAACAGCCCGGACCACAGTATTTATAACCAGGATAGCAAAAACCAGTTATTTTACTTCTGCTCATCATTTTTCACCCTCTCTAAAATGTATTTATACTCTAAAATATGTAATTTTTAATTGAGGAGAAGAGGCTAAAAACTAGAGAAAGTGTGAGAGGGAAAAGTAAATTTATCTTAATGTTTTGTTTGGCTCTTATTCTAGTTTGGAGAATGGATGTTAAAGAAAATTTTAAACAAAAGAGGTTATGAGAACGGCTATGGGGAAAATGAAAGGAGAAGCGTTACTAGGAAGGGGGATTCTAAATGCTAAAGTTGATGGCAAGTTTCGGTGTGACGTTGTTATTGTTAGCTGGCTGCTCGGAAAAAGATCAACAAACTGTGATGGAAATAGGGCAAGCAAAGGGAGTAAATGAAGCGGAAGTAATCGCACAAAATTTACAGGCACCATGGGCGATTGAAAAAATAGAAAATATTTTTTTCATAACGGAGCGTACGGGGGCAATTGTAAAAATCCAAGATGATAAAACGGTGCGCCAAAAAGTACAACTTAAACAGCACTTATCAACAGCGTCAGAAGCAGGGTTACTTGGCTTTGTATTAGCACCGGATTTTGTAGATTCAAATCAAGCTTTTGCCTATTATACGTATGAAAAAGGGAGCGAACAATTTAATCGTATCGTTTTGCTGCAGCTTAAAAAAGATGTGTGGTATGAAGAAAAAGTACTCATAGATGAAATTCCAAGTGGAACGTATCATCACGGAGGGCGGTTGAAAATTGGACCAGATCGCAAGCTTTATGCAACAACTGGGGATGCATCAAACCCAGAGCTTGCACAAGACAAACTTTCGCTTGCTGGTAAAATATTGCGCCTTAATTTAGATGGCTCAATTCCTGACGATAATCCGTTCGATCATTCCTATATGTTTAGTTATGGACACCGCAATCCTCAAGGACTTACTTGGACAGCAGATGGGAAAATGTATGCAACGGAGCATGGGCAAAACGAGAATGATGAAGTAAATGAAATTCAAGCAGGTAAAAATTATGGTTGGCCAATTATTGAAGGAAGTGAACAGCAGCAAGGGCTCGTTGCACCAATCTTCACATCTGGTGCAAGCACAACTTGGGCTCCATCTGGCATGGCGAGTGCCAATGGAAAACTATACGTAGCGGCATTAAGAGGGACAGCCATTTTAGCATTTGATATACAAACGCAGGAAGTACGCACGATTATCAATCATGTTGGGCGGATTCGCGATGTTTGGATAGAAGGGGACACGCTGTATTGGATTACTAATAATACGGACGGTCGAGGTCAAGCAAGTAAGGTAGATGACCGATTATTTAAATTAGAGTTATAAAGGTTTAAATAAAAGGGATCAACACCGAAATTTGTTCTTGAAATAAATTTGCACAACCTTTTAGTATTTGCGGTCGTTATAGTAGCTTTAAAAATTGAAGTTATGGGTTAGTTTGGGATGAATTACAATGGAATCTTTTTTGGAGCAGGGAAATTGGCTGGTAAATGAATAAATTTGGCGAGTAAAACGTGGTTTGGCTAGTTACTACACTAATTCGGCTAGTTTTCGATGTATTTTGGCGAGTAACGTTTGAAAAGTGGCGAGTTTAAACGGTTTAATGGCTAGTTTACGGAAAAGTTTGGCTAGTTACTGCGGGGAAATGAGGAAATCTATTGAAGAATGATCATGATAGAGGATTATTTAGCTACTGCCTTGAATGGGTTAAAAGAGTATTCATTTGAATTTGTCGAATTAGTTTATTGGAAAGGGGGTATGGAAAGTGAATATCGTAACAGTCATTTTGATGACAAGTGCCTGGTTAATCATTGGGGCACTGGCTTTTAAAATTTACCGCCAACAACTGGAGAAACCGATTTGGTGGAAGGTAATAATAGCTATTTTAGTTGGATTATTTTCATTTTCCTTTACGTTCTCATTGTTAAAGCAAGCCGTTCAAATTGCTATTTTACCGTTAGGATTATGGCTGCTCTATGGGATATTAAGGTGGCGAAATAGCTGGGAGAAATATCGGAAATATGCTTGGTTAGGGTTCTTTGCAAATTATCTTTTCTTTACATTTACAGTAGGCGGACTATTTATTCATCAAGCCATTTATCCTAAAGGAAATATTCATACATATATAAGCGATTTGTCCGAAGCAAAAATAATTCCTACGCACCCATCCGCTAAGGGAAATATACAGTTTGAACTAGATGCATTCCAAAGAATAGAGAGTTTTAAGGAACATCATTTTTTTAGTGATGAATGGTATAGGGAAGTATATGGAGGGGAGGATGGAGTTCATAATGAGCGCTTTCCTTATTTAGTAATAGGTTCTAATGCAAAATGGGGTAGTGGTTTTACACCGCTTATTTACATCGAACGCGATGGCAAAGGGATATTAATTACGACGAGAAGTGATCAAATGTATTTTAAATCTGAGCAATCGATCATTGGTGAGGTGAGCACAGATGAATAAAAAACGGATTATTATAATTAGTTTGGCAGTAGTCGTGAGTTGCATCATCTATTATTTATATTTCACAAAGCCCGTACAATTTTTAAATGAGCAGCAAATTTTGGACGAAATGAATGCATCGAATGACCGCATCAAGGTGGAGAAAATCGAGGAAATTATTAAGCTAGATGAGGAGCATTATTTCGTACCTTTTGTAAGGGAGAATGGGCAACTGGGAATGAGTTATTATCGTTGGTCAAGGGCGAAGTGGCGTTTAATTTCATTTGGCTATAATAAATTTGCAGAAGTATGGCAGCTCGATAAAAATGCGCCAGAAACGAAATATATTGTGTGGCATTACCCGCCGGATGAAGTGGATTACATGAAATTGTATTTAATGAATGACCGTTATTATAGTATTTCGGGGGATGATAGTTACTATGAACCGAAAACGCAACTTGTGGAGAAAATAGGTGAGGGCAAAAATTATGGTGCGTTAAAAATTCCAGAAGACTTTTCAACGGTCATAAAAGCGCTTGAACTTCCTTATAACAATGGATCTGACTTTTTTGGCATATTTAATGTAAGACACACGCATTATTTAGGATTAAATTTCTTTAAAGGGGGAGAGGAAACATATCCAGAAAGCTCGGGAAGTGCTACCCATCATATGGCTAAATATACGAAGGGGAAATTTGATTACCTTCTTGTTGTAGGTAAGTCGCAATTGGAGTAAGTACGATAAGCCGTACTAAAATGAAAATCTAGTACGGCATACACGTTATGCTTGGCGTTCAAAGGCAAGCTTAACCCCCAATGAAATTAACACAATGCCGGTAATTTTATTAAAAACGGATTGTACAGATGGGCGTAAAAACCACGCGCGGATAATGTTTAGTATGTAAACGACTAACACAAGCCAAATAATCGAAATCGCGATTAATATTGCCGCAAGCATGAGTAGTTGCGGGGTAACGGCTGCGTCTGTATTAATAAATTGCGGCATCAATGTTACATACAGCAATAATGTTTTCGGGTTCAGTAAATCGGTCACAATTCCTTGTGTAAAACAATGGCGATATGTTTTTTCAGGAATTTGTATATGTTGATCCTTTATCAATAAATCCCCCATTGAGGACTTCTTCGCGAGTAATGCTTGAATACCTAACCAAATTAAATAGAGCGCACCTAAATATTTGATGATTGTAAATAACACAATTGAACTTGCCACAACCGTTGCGAGACCAAGCACTGCGAGTAATGTCCAAATAAATAGTGCTAAAATGATGCCCAACGTTGTAAAATGACCTGCATTTTTGCCGAAGTTTAATGTATTTTTTGTGACGAGCAAAAAGTCGACGCCTGGGATGACAACAATTAATGTAGCAATCATCACAAACACCCAAAGATTTTCAATCATTGTTTCACCTCTGTTTTTCAATATGAATTGAACTATATCATAATGGCAACAGTTGTAAATGTTTTTTTCGGAATAGATTTAATATTCAAAGTGGGTCAAGCAGATAGCTTATTAGTTTCTCATCAAGGGTAATATATATTGATTGATGCGGGAGAGGGGAAATTGGACGACGCGAAAAAGAGATGTTGAATTTAGTTCGGACTGTGAAGAAATAGAAGTGAAGGAGTGGAGGGATAATGAGGAGCCTGTATCGAGAGTCCAGTAATTAAAATAAAGAAAACGCCATTTTTCAAATACACTTATTGTATTTGAGAAGTGGCGTTTTTATTGGAAATTTGTTTAGGATTGCTCCCAAAATAATTCATCGAGTGTTTTATTTAATGTTTTGCAAATGGCGATACACACACTCAATGTAGGGTTGTATTTGCCAAGTTCAATTAAACCAATTGTTTGGCGTGTAACTCCAACTTTTTTTGCAAGTTCTTCTTGTGACAAGTCCATTTCGATACGAGCCATTTTTAAGCGTATATTTTTCATTCCTTTTCACCACTTATCTTCATCATCTTCAAGCATTTTATCATTAATTTGCTTGCTTTTTTTAATAGCTGACTGGTGGCTTGTGTATAAAACCACCGCTAAAAAAGGCGCATAAATAATTAACGAAATAAAAAATACCATAAAGAAATATTCAAGTGCTTGTGTATTATTGTCTGCGTAATTGATGGCACTATTTAATCCCATTGCTAGAGCGATTACTACACCACAAAGGATACCAAGAAAGATTGTTTTCGTGCTAAAGCGGTATTTGCTGTTGGCATCATGGATCTCAACCTCTTCGGATAAAACGCCGCTATACATCCCACGAAAACTATAATAAATGCCACATGCTGCTAAAATGACAAGCTCCGTTGCCACATGTTCAACCCCTCGGCCATAAATTACTGTTTTGGCAATTAATGAAATAAAGCAGATGACAGACACGATATAGTAAATTTCACGATAAATTTTGTTTTGCGTATTTTGGACGCGTTCATCAATGACTTTACGTTTGAACAACCCCATAAATAATTCCTCCCCATTCCTTTTGTTAACTTGATTATACAATATAATATGCATAATGCAATTTATATGTGACATTTAGAAATATATTTTTGTCTTTTTTGGAATTATTTTAGTATTGATTTGGGGATTAATGGTGAAAATGAATCTCGAAATTTTTATGAAAGTTCTAGAACAGTTGGAAGTATATTCATTTGATAATACTTTAATCGCGGATATCAACCTATCAATGATAGAAAAGTAAAGCGTAGAAGTGAAAGGGGGGAGGGAGAAGGATAGCCGCTAATTTTTATATTAGCGGCCTCTTAGGTTGGAATGATTTACTACATGTTCATAGTTTTTGCTTTTGCTGTATCCACAATCAATCCTTGCACAGTTTCAATATCCACATTGCCACCAGAAATAAGTGTGACGATGTTTTTTCCTTTCATATTGAGCTTATTGTAAAGCACGGCTGCGACAGTTGTAGCACTTGAAGGTTCGATTAGTTGCTTTGTACGTTCGAGCACAAGACTAAAGGCCATACGAATTTCGTCCTCACTTACGAGTACTAAATCATCTAAATATTTTGCTAGTACCGGAAACGTTAAATCACCGGGTTGGTTTGTTCGTAAGCCATCTGCAATCGTATTTGTTGCAGGAATCGCAGTAATTTTTTTGTTTTGTAATGATAAATATGTATCATTCGCTAGCTCAGGCTCAACACCAATTATTCGAATAGCAGGGTTTGTTTCTTTTACCGCGGTTAAAATACCTGAAATTAAGCCGCCACCTCCAATTGGTACAATGATGGCATCAATGTCATGAAGCTGCTGTAAAATTTCAAGCCCGACCGTTCCTTGTCCAGCCATAATAAGTGGATCGTCATAAGGGGGAATATAGATGCCGTTTTGTTCATCGGCAATTTGCTGTGCCCTTGGTAGACGTTCTCCAGACGTAGTTCCACACTTTTCAACCTGCCCATTGTAACCAAGGATGGCATTAATTTTGCATTGGCTCGCGTTTTCAGGCACAACAATGGTTGAAGGAACGCTGTATTTATTAGCAACGTAGCTAACCGCTTGCCCGTGATTGCCAGATGATGCGGTTGTAACATGCTGTGCGCCGTTTTCAATCGCATGGATGACCATATTACTTGCCCCTCGTATTTTAAATGAACCAGTTTTTTGTAGGTGTTCTGCTTTAAAAAATAACTGATTGCCACATAAATTCGAAAGTTGCTCTGATTGAAGAAGTGGCGTTTCATAGACGACGTTTTGTATACGCTGTTTTGCAACTTGAATATCTTTTAATGTAATCATCGTTTCTCCCCTTTATTTAATTGCGATTATAAAATCAATTTCAACGGGTGTGTTGCTAGGTAATGTCGCGACCCCAACAGCAGTGCGCGCATGGCGACCTTTTTCACCAAAGATTTTTTCGAGTAGAGCAGAAGCTGCATCGAGCACTTTTGATGGCTCATAAAAGTCAGTTGCTGCTTGAACGTAGCCCGTTATTTTAAGGATTTGTTCGACCTGATCGAGTGAACCAATCTGTACCTTCAAACAGCTAAGACCTTTTAACACACAGTATTCCGCGAGCTCACTTGCTTGCTCGATTGTGACATCTTGTCCAACTTTACCGGGAAACGGAATCTGTCCATTAATACGCGGTACTTGTCCGCTAACATACGCAACATTTTGATGAATTGTTATAGGTACATAATGGTAAAGTGGAGGTGTTGCCTCAGGTAGTTGTAAGCCTAATTCATGTAGGCGCTGTTCAATGGTACTCAAATAAAAAAACTCCTCTCGATATCGTATTGCTTCATTTACATTCAAAACAACACACCCGTTTAAGGATGTGTTGAGAGGAACTTTATTTAATAACACCGTGTAATTGCAACGCTTGTAAAAATACATCGCCAATATGCAACATCGACTTTTCATCCACGTCAAATTTTGGATGATGATGTGGATAAACGGCATTGATAGATGGATTGCCACCTCCGACAAAGAAAAATGTCCCCGGTTTTTCTTGTAAATAGTAGGTGAAATCTTCTGCACCCATGCGTGGTGGTACATCAACGATTTGAAGCTCAGGCAAATGAATTGAAACGGCTTCACGTAATGCGGCTGTTTCATTTGGGTGATTATAAACGGCATCATAACCGCGCGTATACTTGAAATCAAGCTTGGCATCATATTGAATTTCAATGGCCTTGCATAAGTTATTTAATTTTTGCTCCACCATATCGCGTATTTGTGGATTAAATGTACGCACAGTTCCCATTAAATAAGCTTTGTCTGGAATAACATTGCCGACCGTACCACTTTCAATTTTTCCAACTGTAATAACTGCTGATTCAATCGGATCTGTATTGCGGCTTACGATTGGTTGCACACCAAAAACAAATTGAGCTGCTGCAACAATCGGGTCAATCGTTTCATGTGGAGATGCACCGTGACCGCCTTTACCTTGAATTGTTAGCTCAAAAAAGTCTGCCGCAGCCATTGCGTAACCTTCACAAAATAGTACAGTACCAAGCTCACTCCAAGAAGAAACATGTGAACCGTATACGTAATCTACACCATCTAAGCAACCAGCCTCAACCATCGCCTTTGCACCACCTGGAACAACCTCTTCAGCAAACTGGTGGATGAACACAATATTTCCGTGCAATGAATCACGGGCATCAGATAGTGCTTTTGCTAATCCTAGAAGCGCGGCAGTATGAATATCATGACCACAAGCATGGCTTACACCATCAATTTTAGATTTATAGGCAACTTCCTTTTCATCTTGAATTGGCAGTGCATCAAAATCAGCGCGAAATGCAATCGTTGGACCATCAAATGCGCCTTTTAGGAAGCCAACAACCCCATTGCCACCAACGTTTTCTTTTACTTCAATGCCAAAGGATGCAAGCTTTTCTGCAATTAACTTTGGTGTGTTCACTTCTTTAAAGGAAAGCTCCGGATACATGTGTAAATGTCTCCGAATGTCGACCATTTCATTAAAATTCGCTTGTAGTTTTTCTGCAATACTCAATACATACACCCCTTATTAGTAGTTGGACTTTGGAAAATGCCCCGATTCTCCCTATATATGATTTTATCAGAAAATTGAGATAAGGTGCTATAATAAATGGTAAAGATGTTCTTTAATGAATGAGGTGGGGAAATGAGCGGACGTAAAAAGGGCATACTAATTGTGCTGGGATGCGTTACGTTACTAGGACTGTTCTATTATTTTGTGTTTTCATCGTCAGCTGTTTTAAAAAATGTGTCACACTCTCGCGGTTATAATGTACACGTATCAGAAAATACAATTCCAGTTGAAATGTTTATCGCACCAGAAATGTACGATATTGAAATGGGTAGTGAAAAGGTATTGAATGAAGTAATGTACGACGAGCATCATACTAAAATTATTTTAGAATGGGTACATTTGGATGAAGATGAGTTATCCTTTAGTTTTACGACAGATCATGATTTACCATTATTGGAAGGGAATTTTTTGTATAGCGGTATACTTCATCCAGGTGGTTCAATTACTCGTAATTCTGGACATAGTAATTATGAAGCGAAAACCCCGAATAATGAAACTTTACAAATAGGGCAAACAGGCAGTGGACCTAATTCCGATTTTGGATTTGCTCTCCGTCAGCCACCGATGGAATTGCTACAAGAAGGATTTACGGTGCGTTATTATGGTATGTATTTGCATGAATATCGGCTGGAATGGAAATAGAGAGACCTTGATGAGACCTTGTTCAATCTACAATTTTATTCAATAGGGCTGCCAGTTATTCGGTTGTAGGGGACAAGGAAATAAAGAATATAAAAACGCATTTTAAAAATCCGCGACAGGCAAAGTAGCTTGTACGCGGATTTTTTTACGGAAGAAGCTTAATCGTTGGGTTAACTTCTAATAACTTTTTTGCAAATAATTCTTTATCTTTTGGTGAAACGAGTGTTACTTGCATATCTGGATCAAATGTAATTTCAATTCGGTCTATAGACATTGCTGGCGCAGACAAAGGATTTTTTGATGGGCGCAAGCTACGGATTTGTGCAATATTAATCTTTGTTTTTGTAATCCCACCATGGACGATTAACTCATTACCAATAATGACGTATTTTGTACCGAAAAATAACGTAGCCAATAGTGCAATTAAAGCAATTGTAACAACTATTATAACGATATCAGGCTCCGTAATAGCTCCATAAACCATTAAGGCAGGAACGCAAATAAAAATAGCCGCCATCCAAACATCAACTTTTGATTTAAATACCATAGGAAAACCACCTTTAAATACTTCAATTTTACCATTTTCCTTGTATAAGGAAATAGTTGCTACTATTAAAAAACTTTAATTAAATACATTGACCCTAGAGTAAGCTCCAATGTTATCGTTGTATGGAGGTGATGAATATGCAAATAAAAGCGTTCTCGAAAAAGTTCAACGTTCCAATAGATACAATTCGTTATTATGAAAAGGAAGGTTTACTTCAACCGAAAAGATTGGAAAATGGCTATCGACAGTACGATGAAAGCTGTGCGGATCAATTAAAAATGATTATTGTATTAAAGCAGCTTGATTTTACGTTGCAAGAAATATATCAGTTAAGTGGTTTGAAGATGGAGCAAATTACACCAGAATGTAATCAAGCAACGGTGTCTATATTCAATCAAAAACTGCAGCAAATAACGGACAGAATTGAGTTTTATCAACATGCGATGCAAACGCTTGAAATGGCCAAACAGTTAATCCAAGAGGAGAAGTATTCGGAAAATCAAATGATTATTAATCAATCAGTAGAGGAACTTTTTAATCGAAGTCATCTAAAGGATGTGCGATATGATTAAACTATTCATCCGAGTGGAATATGGCATTGCCTTTTTACTGTTATTGTTTATTTATATGCGACTAGATTTTTCACTTTGGTTATTTTTCATTTTATTATTAGTGCCGGATTTAACGATGGTTGGTTATGCAATGAACAAAAAAATCGGTGCTGTCATTTATAACTTTGGTCATACTCTCATCATACCGTTCCTTTTATTAATCGTTTCGTTTAGTAGTTCAAATGAGTTAGTAGTAATGTTCTCTTTAATTTGGACTGCGCATATTTTGATGGATCGTTGCTTTGGATTTGGTTTGAAATACGAGGATACTTTTAAAAATACGCATCTGCAACGTATATAAACATATTGTACCGGGGATATAAACAGCAATAAGATTCTACCGTCACTCACCAAATGCAGAAAGCTCTAGAACTACCAGACTTCAAGGTACTAGCTTGCATAAAGAACTTTCTAACTTATACACTCAAATGTATTTATTCATTATACAAATTCCGCAAAGCCCCCCCACACAACACAACCTCATCCATCTGTGTAGCAGCTCCAAAGGATATCCTAAAAAATTGCCGCGCTTCTGTGATCGTTTTGCCCATTGCTAAAATGGCTTTCGTTCCTGAAGCGCTGTTTATATCACACGCACTGCCAGTTGAAATATGGAAATTTTGTTCATTGAGCTTGAGCATAACCAATTGTCCTTCCATACCAGTTTTGCAAATGCCGACAATATTCGGTAACTGACTTTCTGCTTGTCCTTCAATTACTTGAAACGCATCTCCCGGTAGCATGTGTAGGAGATTTTCACGTAATTTCCATTGCTTGTCCATATCATATGTATACTGTTCCACTGCGACAGCAAAAGCGACTAACGCGGGCGTATCTAATGTTCCGCCGCGTAATCCACGCTCATGCGTTACTCCTGGGAAAATAGGTAAGGCACGTACAAATGGATTTAAGTAAACCGCACCGCAACCTTTAGGACCGCCAACTTTATGCGCGGAAACAGAAATTGCATCTGCAAGGCGTGCATCAAAAGAGACAACTAGCTTACAAAATGATTGAACGCAGTCGACATGATATAAAATGCCGTGAGCTTTTGCGAGTTGTGCAATTTTCGCAATCGGTTGGATTGTTCCAATTTCTGAATTGACATGCTGAATCGAAATTAATGTTGTATCAGGACGAATCGCTTTCTCCAAAACATTCATATCTATGACCCCGCCTGCTGTTAAAGGCAGACGAGTTACCTCAAAACCTTCTCTTTCTAACGTATTCATCGCCGCGTGGACAGAAGTATGCTCCGCCATGGATGTAATAATATGACGTCCTCTTTTTTCACTACGAGCTAAAGATAAAATGGCTACAATATTTGCCTCTGTACCGCTCCCTGTAAAGATCACCCCATCTGAATGCACGCCAAGTTTGCGAGCAATGACACCTCGTGCCCAAGCTACCGCACTCGCCGCTTGTCCACCTGCATCATGTAAACTCGAAGGATTTCCGTATATTTTTGTTGCTACTTCTACATAAGCATCTATCGCTTGCTTCGTCATCGGTGTAGACGCCGCATAATCTAAATAAGTCATTTATTTTCCCCGTTTCTAAAAGATAAGAAATACTTGTCTATTTCTCTATTTTATGCAAAGATATGTGTCAAGACAACTGTAAAGTGGGTGCGTTGTATAAACATTCAAACAGACATCGTCATACTTGGAGGTGGCATTGCAGCATTGCAAGCCGCACAAAAACTTGGGCATCATTTTAAGGTTCATCTATTAACAAAAGCTGATTTTACAATGAGTAGTTCTTATAAAGCGCAAGGCGGAATTGCAGCCGTTATGACCGCCAATGATCATTTGACATTACATATAGAAGACACACTAGCTGCGGGTGATTATCATCATCATGAAGAAAACGTAAAAACTTTAGTAGAACACGGTGCGAATTATGTAAAGCAATTATTGAACAATGGGTTTCCTGCTGATTATACAGATGAAGGGGAATTATCGCTCGGTTTAGAAGGGGCGCATAGTAGACACCGAATTGTACATGCAGGTGGCGATGCAACGGGGGAAAAAATAATTGACTATTATATAGAAGGTTCCCGTAAAATACATCAACTTGTCATGAATACGTATGAATTTGCATATGAACTGTTATTGAATTGTGATGGGGAATGTTGCGGAGTGCGTGTCAAAACAGCAGAAGGGGATAAAACATATTACGCCTCGTATATTATTTTGGCTACAGGTGGGGCAGGTGCTTTATATAGCTGTACATCCAACCAATCAAATAGTTACGGGGATGGCATTGCTTTAGCTTACTTAGCGGGTGCAGAAGTAACGGATATGGAGTTTGTCCAATTTCATCCGAGCCTCCTGTATGTAAATGGGGCACGTGGTCTAGTTTCGGAAGCTGTTCGAGGTGCAGGTGCACGATTTGTAAATCGTCATAATAAGCCAATTATGGAAGGCAAACATCCATTAGGTGATTTGGCTCCACGTCATATTACCGCATATGAAATGTATAAAATGCGTGCAGAAGGCGAAGAGGTATTTCTCGATATTTCAATGATTGAATCTTTTGATAAGAAATTTCCGACCATTACAAAGCTTTGTCAAAACGAGCAAATTGATTTAACAAAGGGCAAAATTCCAGTGGCACCGGGCAGTCATTTTTTAATGGGGGGCATTGTAGCAACGGCAAAAGGTGAAACATCCATTCCCCGGTTATTTGCGGTTGGTGAAGTTGCTTGTACTGGTGTACATGGTGCGAATCGTTTAGCGAGTAATTCTTTATTAGAAGGGATTACGTTTGGGCATTTAATGGCAGAGCACTTAGTACAAAACGCGATAAAACAGCATAATTTTATGTTAGTAGCGCGTCCAGTAGCAACGAATTTTCCTCCACTTTTACAAAAGAAGCAGTTGCAAAAAGCGATGTTGGAAGCAGCGGGGATTGTACGTTCTACTGAGGAGATGCAAAGCTTGTTAGCCCAATTCCCGACAGCCTGGCAGCAAATGGATTTATCCAATGCTAATCAAGAACAAATTGAGCTGTATTTAATGCATGTGACTGCCTCATTAATTGTGCAAGCAGCTCTCCTACGAACGGAATCACGCGGGGCACATATCCGCCTAGAATATAAGCAACAACAGACAGAATGGACAAAAAAATGGATTGTCTTTCAACAAGGCAATGTGAATGTGAGGGATACTTTATATGAATACAATCAAATTAAAAGAGATGTTAAAGCAGTTTTTTAATGAGGATATTGGGGATGGGGACCTTTCAAGCGAGTCCATTTTCAGTGCAACAGAGCAAGGGGCTTTTACGTTTTATGCCAAACAAGATGGTATTTTTTGCGGCAAACAAATTATCGAAATCGGCTTTCCTTTACTGGATCTGAATTTGCACGTAACGGTTTACAAAGAAGATGGAGAGAAAGTTCAAAATGGGGAGCAAATTGCCCGGATTGAAGGTTCCTTACGCAGCCTCCTAACAGGGGAGCGTGTCATTTTAAATTGCATTCAACGGATGAGTGGCATTGCGACACAAGCGTATGCAGCTGTGCAATTAACGCAAGGCACGGATGCTCATATTTGTGATACACGTAAAACGATTCCAGGTTTACGAATGCTGGATAAATACGCTGTACGTGCGGGCGGTGCATACAATCATCGCGGTGGTTTATATGATGCGATCATGTTGAAAGATAATCATATTTCCTTTGCCGGTGGGATTACTGAAGCTGTACAAGCAGCACGCGGGAAAATCGGACATACCGTGAAAGTCGAAGTGGAAATTGAAACGAAAGAGCAATTAATCGAAGCCATTTCAGCAGGTGCGGACATTATTATGTTTGATAATCGTACACCGGAAGAAATTAAAAGCTGGTTACCACTTGTACCAGAGCATATTGCAACGGAAGCCAGTGGAGGCATTACACTCGATAATTT
The DNA here is from genome assembly GCF_001439635.1 of Solibacillus cecembensis. Lineage (GTDB taxonomy): Bacteria > Bacillota > Bacilli > Bacillales_A > Planococcaceae > Solibacillus > Solibacillus cecembensis. The sequence continues at coordinate 156,010 of NZ_LMBZ01000008.1, forward strand.
ACGAAGCTACGCACAATCCGGTGTAGAGTGGATTTCATTAGGTGCACTGACACACTCGGTCACTGCGTTAGATATTAGTGCACTAGTAGAACAGAAAGGAGCGGTGACAATTGGTGCTTACTAAATTTATGGATAGCTCCATGTTACCCGAACAATATAAAACATTAACGAATTCAGAAATGGAAAGCCGTATTTATGCGATTAAAGAAAAATTAGGGGAAGATTTATTTATCCCAGGTCACCATTACCAACGGGATGAAGTCATTCAATTTGCGGATACGGTAGGGGACTCTTTGCAGCTTGCGCAAGTAGCAGCTTCGAATAAAAAGGCAAAACATATTGTTTTTTGCGGTGTTCATTTTATGGCAGAAACGGCGGATATGCTAACGGAAGATGGGCAGGTAGTTTATTTACCAGATATGCGCGCGGGCTGTTCGATGGCAGATATGGCGAATATTTATCAAACGGAAGAAGCGTGGGTGGAACTACAAAAGTTATTCGGCGATACGATTATTCCGTTAACATATGTTAATTCAACTGCGGCGATTAAAGCATTTACAGGACGAAATGGTGGGGCTTGTGTGACAAGTTCGAATGCGAAAACACTTGTTGAGTGGGCATTTACGCAAAAGGAACGACTTTTCTTCTTACCGGATCAACATTTAGGGCGTAATACGGCGTTTGATTTAGGGATTTCGCTTAATCAAATGGCGATTTGGAATCCGATTAAAGGGGAATTGGAGTTTGAAGGGGACGATATTGAACAAATTAAAGTGATTTTATGGAAGGGTCACTGCTCTGTGCATGAAGGATTTACCATTTACAATATTCGTGAAGTTCGAAAAAAGTATCCGGACATGAATATACTTGTACACCCTGAATGTTCACGAGAGGTTGTGGCACTATCAGATGACTTTGGCTCTACAAAATACATTTGTGATGTCATTGATAATGCGCCCGCTGGATCAAGCTGGGCAATCGGTACGGAAATGAATCTTGTGAAGCGTTTAATTGCTAATCATCCCGACAAGCATATTATTTCATTAAATGAGAATATGTGTCCGTGCTTAACGATGAATCGAATTGATTTGCCGCATTTGTTATGGGCGCTTGAAACAATTGAACATGGGAAACGAGGAAATGTTATTGAAGTGGATGAGCTGACAACGCAAGAAGCAATTTTATCGTTAAATCGGATGTTGCAGCATAGTTCTTAATTTACGTGGTAGACGGATATAAATCAAAATGTGACGGATAGCCACAAAAAAGCTTAGAGGAACCGTTCCCTAAGCTTTTTCCTATTAAAAATTAAATTTTTTCAACAAAAATCGTTCAATCATTTCCACACACTTATACATAATCGTTGCCAAAATCACAATCATAATAAGTGATAAAAACACGAGATTGAAATTGAAAATTTGGAAACCCGAAATGATTAAATAGCCAAGCCCCTTTGACGAAACTAAAAACTCACCGACAATGACCCCAACCCAGCTCAATCCGACATTTACCTTTAACGTGGATATAATTGTTGGGATGGAGGCAGGAAGAACGACATGTTTAAATGTTTGAGCCTTACTCGCATTGAATAGTTGCATAACTTTTAAGTAATTTTCATTTACTTGTTGGAATGCAGAAAAAATGACAATTGTTGAAACGATGACAGAAATGGAGATTGCCATCACAATGACTGATAAAACGTTCGGACCAAAAATAACGAGAATCATTGGCCCAAGCGCGACTTTTGGCATCGCATTTAAAACAACGAGGTACGGATCCATAACTTTTGCGACAGTTATAGAGGACCACAAGGAAATGGCAATTAAGGTTCCTAAAAGTGTGCCTAACAAAAATCCGATAACGGTTTCCATTAGTGTGAACCATACGTGAGGGAAGAGTGTAGCGTCCATCACTTTTGTGACAAGCAATTTCGCAACGGCAAGAGGGCTACTAAAAATGAGTGGATCGAGAATTCGATAGTGTGTAGTAATTTGCCAAAATAGAAAGATCAGGACGAGTAAAAGTAGTTGAAACAGCAGTATTTTACGTGATTCAAGCCGCCGCTTTCGTTTAAATTGTTCATGTAACGTTTCCGTATCCATTGGCTTCAAGCTCCTTCCAAATGGTTTGGAATATAGGTTGGTATTCAGGGGCGTTTCGTGCATCGAATGGTACTAAATTTCGTATTTCGTCCGGAATGGTAAAGGACTTGAGAATGGTACCAGGTCGATTGCTAAACAAATAAACTTTATCGCTCATTGCAATGGCCTCGCCGATATCATGTGTAACCAAAATCGCGGTTTTCGAAAACTGCTTTAATGTTTCCGAAACAAAATTTTCTAGGTCAAGTTTTGAGTGGAAATCAAGCGCGGAAAAAGGTTCATCTAGCAGGAGCAATGTCGGATTCACAGCGAGTGTCCTTGCAAGAGCAATCCGTTGACGCATACCCCCAGATAGTTGCTGGGGGTAGAGTTTAGCGGTATGAGAAAGGCGAAATTGCTTTAATAGGTCCTCAACAATTTGCCCTTCATCTTTATTTAAAATCGTCAAACCAAGCGAAATATTTTCCTCAATCGTTTTCCATGGGAATAAAAAGTCCTGCTGGAGCATGTAGCCAATGTCAATCGAAGGAGCTTCATGTGTAATAACTCCAGAGGTCGGTTCAATTAATCCCGCGATGATGGAAAGAAGCGTTGATTTACCGCACCCACTCGGTCCAATAAAAGAGATAAATTCGCCTTCATTGATCGAAAATGAAATATCTTTTAGTGCAGTTGTATAGGAGTGATCATTAAAAAAATGATGCTGAATATTACAAACGTCAATAAAGGCCATTTATTTCACGACCTTATCAGCAAATGATCGATTCACAAGTTCTTCATATTTTGCTTCATATTCAAGTACACCAGCCTCCGTCATGACATTTAAAAGATTTTGGAATTCTTCTTCATCAATGATCGGATCTGTTGCATAGGATTGTTGGTCACGATAGCGTGTTACTACTTTTTCAATAAGGGCAAGGTCCGTATCTTCAAAGTAAGGCGAAATTGATTTGGCAACATCTGCAGCGGGTTGTTCATACACCCAGTTTTGCGCTTTATACAATGCTTTTGTAAAGCTTTCAATCATTTCTTTATCTTTATCAAACTTGCTTTCTTTTGCCATAAACCCAGTATACGGAATACGACCTAGTTCTTCACCGAATGACGCAACGATTTTACCTGTGCCTTGTTGTTCAAAAATACTCGCTGTCGGTTCGAATAATTGCACGTAATCCCCTGTACCTGAAGCAAAGGCATTCGCAATATTAGCAAAATCGATATTTTGAATAAGCGTTAAATCATTCTGCGGATCAATATCATGACCTTTCAACACAAATTCACCAGCCATTTGTGGCATACCACCTACACGTTGCCCTAAAAACGTACTACCTTTTAACATCTCCCAATTGAAATTTTCGACCTCTTCCCGTGCTACTAAAAACGTCCCATCTGTTTGTGTTAATTGTGCAAAGTTAACAACGACGTCATTTGGATTTTGACCCGCCACATAAATGGATGTTTCGGCACCAATTAATGCGATATCAATACCATCAGAAAGAAGCGCAGTCATCGTTTTATCGCCACCAGGAATCGTGGATAATTCGATGTTTAAGCCTTCCTCTTCAAAAAAGCCTTCTTCAATCGCAGCATAGAGTGGAGCGTAGAAAATGGATCTTGTCACTTCACCAATCTTCACATCCTGCAATTCTTTATCGCCACAGCCAACGACTAACATTATGACACCAAATAGGCAAACGTAACGAATCCATTTCATTCAGCCATCCTTCTCTCTCTTCGTAATATGCCCTATCATATGCCGTATAGAAATGATGCGTGCCTATGTAGAGCGGTGGAAGGTTAATCGGGTTCGTAGGAAATATTGTAGAGCCGAACGAATGACATTTCCTTTACAATAAAATAGGTTAGAAAAAATATCGTAAAATAAATATTAAATATAAAAATGCCTGATTATATAAAATTGCTTACTACTATTGTATGAATAAAGTGAAACGGAAAAAGTTATTGCAATTATTCCTTGATTGAAAAGGAAGGAAATATCCCACTATTGAAAAATAGAGTACTACTATTAATCCCGGACCCTTTCATAGAATAAAGATATATTAAGCGGCGCACATCTGGCTAGGTGTGCTTTTTTTTATGGATGAACTAGTAGAAGGCGGTTAGTGAATTTTCAAATAAATAGGCAATTCCCATATGTAATTTATTTAAATACACATATAGATAGCAAGCAAGGTAATAAAAATAGGAGGTTAAATAATGAATAAAAATCTGCTTCTTTCATTAATGAATAAAGTTGTAAGGGTGGATCGTGGAGGACCTGAATCACGGATCGGCAAGTTAATGGCTGCTGAAGACGATCATTTCGTAATGCTCACTGAAAAAGACGGGATTATTTATTATAAAATGCAACATGTTAAAAGTATTACGATAAATTCAAGAGATGGTATGGAGTTTAACGCTAAAGATCCAGCGGCGAATTCTTATGCACTTGCATCTGATTTTAAATCCATTGTCGACAGTTTACGTTACCAATGGGTTAAAGTGAACCGTGGTGGACCTGAAATGATAGAAGGAATTATGAATGAAGTTACAGACGAATATATTACTATTTTTGCTGAAGGTGAAGTAATACGTCTTGCTATGTTCCATGTTCGCAATATTAGTTTAGGGACGACTAGTAAAAAAGAGGATAAAGGAAAAGGGAAAGATGAAAAAGGGAAAGATGAAAAAGGAAAAGCAAGTGAAGGAAATAGTGAAAAAGCAAAAAGTAACGAATCAAGCAATAATTCGGCAAATAATAATAAAGCAAGTAATAATGTAGCGGCCAGCGAAACAACGAATGATACTACAGCAACAAATGCGGCTGAAAGTAATGCACCGGAAACGGATGGAGAAGCGAAAAATACAGGGGATAATTTGCGCCCTCGCAGAAGACGTTGATTTTGTATAATTTACTGTTGAGTAGTTAGATGACATTGAATCATCATACTAAACCTAGTTAAAGAAAGGAGGAAGGAATGTGATCATGCTCCTTTACTTTACTGTCGTTGGAGGATTAATTTATAAAATTTTTGTTGCAACACCTAACGAGCAGGGGGAAGACATCAAGATTAAGTCTCCACAATCAACCATGATCAAACATAATGCAGCTGATGTGAATATAGGATAGAAATACGGTCATGTTAGTCGTAATTATTTAACAGCATCCCCGTAACCATATAACGTATATAATTTTCATGGCACTTCCGATACGATAGACATATCAAATGGAGGAAGTGCTTTTCTTATGTAGGGGAACAATTTAACAATCAGACCGGAAATACTTGACTCCATTTACATAACGACTTACTTTGGTTGGGGAATATTACAAAAAGCCATCTACCCATGAAAAATCAGGATAGATGGCTTTATATCGTGTTTACTCAGGAAGTCAAAATAACCAAGTAACCCAATAATATAACAATACTAATGTAAACAATACGGTTGGTGGTATAACAACAATTGTAACCTTTATATATTGCCACCAAGTAATTTTTACATTACCTTTTCTGACAATATGCATCCACATGAGTGTAGCTAGTGTTCCCATCGGTATAAGTAATGCACCAACATCACTACCAACTACATTTGCCAAATAGGCAACCTTCAAAGAAAGTGGATCTAAATCCATGTTCATAAGCGTAAGCGTCCCGACCATTAGTGCGGGATGATTATTAAATACATTAGAGAGTACGGATAGCAGTATCCCCATCATCACACTTGTATGAAGTAAGTTCCCTGTAACTAAAGGACGCATAAATCCAATCAGCCATTCTGTTAAACCAATATTGTTCAACCCATATATAATAACGTACATACTAAACGCAAAGATGATAATGTACCACGGTGTTTTTTTCAACATATCTCCAGGGGATATTTTTAAATAAATCCATCGCCAACCTAAAAGTACTAAGGAACCCAATACGGCCATAAGAGAGACCGGAATGTTAACGTATGAAGCGAAAAAAAGGCTAATACGTACAGCGAAGACGAAAAATAAGATGTTGCGCATAAACTTTGAACGATCTGCTCCTGAGTTATAAATGGTATTTTGCATGAGTGGATGATAAGACGGGAGCGATATGCCTTTTACGTTTGTAGGAATGATCTTAGGTATATCCTTCCTAAGTTTTAAAAATAAAAGACCGACTAAAAGCAATAAACCGAGCGTTGCGGGAACAAACATCATTGCTGCATGGGAATACAAACTCATATTTACAATTTTTAAAGCAATTAAATTCACAATATTGCTTACGCCAATTGGAGCGCTGGAAGCCGTTGCGATTAATGCGCCAGATAATAAGTATGGAATCTTTTGGTGATTCTTTAAATTCATATTGTTTAATAACATAACTAAAATAGGCGTGGTTATTAAAATACTGCCATCATTATTGAAAAAGAGTGTCATAAGGAAACATAAAAGATTCACATACCAAAACAATCGAATACCTGACCCGCGCGCTTTTTCAGCCAGCCTTTCAGCTACCCAGTTAAAAAATCCGAAACTTTCTAAGACGATGGCCATAACAATCGTCGCCATAATGGTTATTGCTGCGCCACTGATTGTTTCAGCAATTATACCGAGCTCGCTCAGCGTAACACTCCCGCTTATGATGACAACAATTGCACCGATTGTGGCAGGTATTGCTTCATTCATGCCTCTAGGTCTCCAAAGTATAAATATTAGTGTAAAAAGAAATGCTAAAATGGTTATCCAAGCCATTGGTTGCATAGTTTTTCCTCCTTTCTGACGTATTTCCAAATGCCGTTTATCTACATTGATGTAGACTTTCCCTTTATATTAAAACCGCCTATACCACCTCTCCTAGCTAACCTATTGAATTTCTCCTTCCACTTATTTATATGTACATGGGTGAATCCTCGCTTGGCTTAGTACCTATTTTAATAAAATATTATTGAATCTATTTATTGAAATCTAAACATCGAGGCGCACAAACTACTAAACTAGGCGCTTCTTTTACTGCGCTTATCATAAGTAAAAGTGCTTACGGTTTTACATGATATCCATGTTTGGAAGGGGGATTAGAATAAATGAACCGGACCATTTGCTTTTCTTTAAGAAATTGAATGCATCAATAATAATCGGTCTACTATCCACATAGCCATCATATATTTTTAACAGTTTCCTAAAAGAAGCGTCCCAGCCCCAAGGAATGTGAAGGGTGAAGTCCAATGAGTAGGTGGGAAATGAATTTCAGTTAGTGACAGCCAAAACATCCTTCATTATAATGGATGTTTTTGGAGGGGATTGAATAAAAGGAGGAAAGGTTTTGAAAAATCTATTTCAAAATTTCGATAAAGAAGTTGTGAAAATGGAGATTACGGGGAAAAAGGTCCTCAAAGGAAAAATTATTGATAACAGTAGCGAAATGGTTGTTTTATTTGATGGGGAGGAATTCCTTTACATTCCTGTTTGTCATATTCATGAAATAACAATTGATAATTCCAATGAAGATGGACTCGAAATACCTTCAACTTTAACACAGGATAAAATTTTCAATGGTACAAAGGAAGAAATGACGCTCTTAAAAGTGCTTGCGAAGACATTAGGGGGCTATTTAGAAATTCGTGTGTTGAATAACCAGCCATTGCACGGATATATTTCTAATGTTTTACAGGATTATATTGTATTCCAATCTCCTATTTATAAGCAGATGTTTATTCCCATTCAGCATTTAAAAACACTCGTTCCATATAACCAAAACCAAAAACCATATCGATTATCTGACGATGAGTTTTCAATCCATGCGAGTAACGAAATTTTCCAAAGCACGTTTGAAGCACAAATGGGAACGTTAAAAAATAAATTGACCGTATTAAATATTGGGGAAAAGAACAATTTTACAGGCATTATATCCGAGGTTAAAGGAACGATGGTAGTATTTCAACCAGCAAGGGAGAATATGATCCATTACAATATGCAGCATATAAAAACGATTCATCTATCTTGATTCGAATTTTTTAAGTTAACGAAAAATATACCTATTATGGACTGCACAAACTTTTTTAAGTATGTGTGGTCTTTTTAACTTGATTCAGCTACCCGCATATAAACCACAAAAAATGTATTATTGAGTCATTTTTTGGTATGATGATAGTAACATAATAGAGACGATGTTTATTCCCGTAATCAACAAGTTTGATTATGGGATTTTCTTTTTATTTATCTTGTATGTACTCGTTCGGGAATACCCATTGGATTAAAAAATAACATTAAGGGGATGAGCGGAAAAGTTGGTAGGTTTAGCTCAGGCAATTCACAGTATTGAATTGTTCTTGGATTCTATGTTGCAGCAGTATGGCACGTTTATTTATATTATTTTGTTCCTCATTATATTTAGTAAGACCGCTTTTATCATTTTCACCTTCTTACCAGGTGATGCCCTTGTTTTTGCGGCGGCCATGTTAGTGGCGCTTGGTGAATTAAATGGGTGGATTTTATTTGGATCGCTTCTCGTAGCAACAATTGCGGGGGATGCGCATAATTTTTTCCTAGGCATATTATTTCGGAAAAAATTTGGCGTGAAGATGGTGAGCCGATTTATTTCTACGGACACCATTACAAAAACAGAGCATTTGGTTCAACGGCGCGGGGAAATCGTCATTATTTTTTCTCGATTTATCCCACTGATGCGTACAACAGTCCCATTTGTTTGTGCATATACAAATTATTCATTTCGAAGCTTTTTAACCGCCAATAGTATAGGTGGATTCTTCTGGTTAGTTCTGTGGTTTGGTGCGGGAATATCGTTAGGGCAGTTGGAATGGATGGAAGAAAACTTAGTGTATGCATTAATGATTGTCATGTGTATTCCATTTAGTATTCCTATTTTCTTTTATATTTTCAAACTGATTATGAAGCAACGAGCGATTGCGAAAAATAGAAAATCATTGTAATCGTTTGTCTTTTTAAACAATAGCCCATTCATGTTACGATAGGAGCAGAAAGAAATAAGGTGGAGAATTTTATGTTTTTAGATAAGTTGAAAGGACAGTTAGATGGGCCACAACCATTATTTTTAGGTGAGGAGTCTGCTTTTCGCTCGGCTGTATTAATTCCATTGGTACAGGTTCATGGTGAATGGCATGTATTGTTTGAAGTACGTGCCTTTACGATGAGAAAGCAGCCTGGAGATATTAGTTTTCCAGGTGGGAAAATTGATGCAACTGACGCATCACCACTAGCAGCAGCCTTACGAGAAACATCAGAAGAACTAGGTGTCGATCCAAAAACAATCGAGGTTTTAGGGAAACTCAGTCCATTTGTGTTATCTCCGTCCTTTGTTGTCTATCCATTTATCGGGATTATTGAAGAATCGCAGCTTCATACGTATAACAAGGATGAGGTAGAGGAAGTTTTTATGGTACCGATGAAATGGTTGCTTGAGCACGAGCCTTATATTCATTATGTAGCAGTTGAACCAAAGCCTCCAGCGGATTTCCCATATGAGAAGATTGCTAATGGGGAAAACTATCAGTGGCGGACGAACTATATGGAAGAATGGTTTTTCGAATATGGAAACTATACAATATGGGGTTTAACCGCAAGATTATTAAAGCATTTTGTAGACAAGTTAAAGTAAAAAAATCCACGTAACAATACCGCGGCTAGAGGTTCAATTTGACCTTCGTTGTATTTACGTGGATTTTTGCATTCTATGAGTTTTTTTCAAATAGAGAAACTGATGAAGGGGGATATTCGTGTAGCGCTATAGAGGTTAAGGGAGTTTAAAGGATTTTTGTGTGATGTTATTCTTAATTTCGCAGGATTTTGCCCCATCTAAATAAGCCTCAATAATGAAAAGCTCCTCTGAGGTAAATGTTTTAACCGTTTGGATATCAAGTGGTTTTGTGTTGGCGTGGTGCATAGAAATAATGAGTGTGTCATTGTTTGTGTGAAAATGAAGACGCTGATCATCCGCAGTAGTAATTATTACTAAAAAAGTTTTCATTCAATCACCTCTTTGCTTTTATTATAGTGTCAAAAATAATAGATGTAAATATATAGATTGAATATTCGGATATTTATAGTTTTCCTAAAAAGAGCGACGCCTACTTGAAATGGTAGGGTCGCTTTTATCAATTAGGCCTCGGCGTAATTGTGTCCAGATTTATTTCGAGCTCAGGGCCACAGGACGTGGGTCAGTCAGCCGTTGTCACACGATGTGACGACCTCCTCTTTAAATCCCCTAAAAATCTGTGACATCCGCCGGGGCATTAACTTGCTTCAGCTAGGGTTTGCTGAAGCAAGTTAAAATTAATTCACTTTAAAAACACTAACCTCCGATAGTAAATCATCGACAATACTTTCTAATGCTTCGGCTGTAGCTGAAATCTCCTCAATCGAGCATAGCTGCGCTTCTGTTGAAATGGATACGGATTCAAGAAGTTTTTTCGATTTAGCGGAAATTTGCTCAACCATTTCAATATCTCCAACGACAAAATCACTATCATCTGCAATTTGATGCGCACGATCTTGAATTTCTTGTAATTGCTCGGTTAAGTTACTGATGAATGTTTTCACCTCTAGGAAATTTTTTTCTGTTTGAGAGAACATTTCTAAGCCTTTATTCACTTCCCCTAAACTTACTTTCATAGAATCAACAGATTTGGACGACTCACGTTGAATGGCGGTAATAATGCCCTTTACTTGAATCGATGAGTTATTTGTTTGTTCAGCTAACTTGCGAACTTCTTCGGCAACAACTGCAAAGCCTTTACCATGTTCACCAGCACGAGCAGCCTCAATCGATGCATTCAAGGCTAATAAATTAGTTTGATCAGCAATCGTCGTAATCACATTAACAATTTCATTAATTTCATTTGCATAGGTGTTCACTGTGCCAATATCTGCAGAAAGTTTATGGAAAGTACCCTCGATATTCGCCATTTGTTGCTGCGTTGAAGTGACGATATCATGTCCAATCTCCGCAGCACTTACAGCATTTTGTGCACTCGCTGTCACTTTTACAGTATTATCTGAGATAGAGTGAATATTGCTAGACACCTTTTTCAAAGATTTAAAGCTTTTTGATAAATTTGTAGTTTGTTGTTCAAAGCCATCTTGTACATCATTCATGGCTAGGGCAATTTGCTCGGATGCTGTGCGATTTTCCGTTAAAGTTGCTGTAAGTTCCTCGGAAGAAGCAGAAATGACGGAAGATTTATTATGGATATGCTTAATAATGGATGATAGCATTTCGCTCATTTTACCGAATGATTGACTTAGCAAGCCGATTTCATCATTCTTTTTAATCGATAAATTTGTACGTAAATCACCAGAACTCATTACAACTGCTGCATTTGATATTTCTTCTAAAGGTTTCGTAATCGAACGGATAATGACGATTAAAAATAGCCCTAATACAAGTAATGAACCGATGACAACGAGTAATGTCGTATATAAAATCGGTTTCGTTGCGTCATTCACTTCGCCAGTAAACATCGTACCACCGATTTTCCAGTTTGTTAGCGCGTTTGTTTGGACGTACATTTGCTTATTAGCACCTTCGAAAACATATTCAAATGACCCTTCTTCCACAGTTAAAACCTGATCTGCCCAACTTTCAGCGGAAACATCTGTCCCACCTTCTAATGTTGGATGGGCAATAATTGTTTTATCTGTAGTCATTAAAAAAGTATAGCCGGTCGTCCCAACTTGAATGCTATTAATAATTTCAAATAATCCATCCATACCTAAGTTAGCAGCATAAACACCACTGCCGTCTGCAAGTTGTTTTGATATGGTTACGACCCAATCACCAGTTGAAGCCGATTGGTGAGGATTTGAAATAATCACTTGCCCAGGGTTTGCTTCAGCCTGTTGATACCATGTGCGTGTACGAGGATCGAACTCCGGATTATTCATTAATCCAAGGTCCGGGTGCTGGATCATGTCTCCATTTTTTGTCCCGACGAAAGAAGAAATAATCCCCTGACTCGTTTCGAAATATTGTTCTAGCTTTTGAAGGAGGATTGTCCAATCATCTGTTTCCCAGTTACTTTGCTTGAAGTTACCTGCAAAATAGTCGACATCGCTAACAATGGGGGAGACATGTTTTTCAATAAATGTATCGACAGTAGCGACACTTTGTAATTCACTCGTATGAATCTGTGTCTCAATTTCACTTTTTGCCGAGTAAAAAGAAGTAAGTGCAATTAATAAAGTAGGGATTAGTAAAGCAATTAAAAACGCAAAACCTAACTTGTATTTAATCGAGGCTTTTAAAGTTTTATTCTTGTCCATTTATAGTTTCCCCCTAAGTGTAATTCCTAAATATACCTTTTATGTATCTTATTCCATTATATAATAATACAGCGACTTAGGATTTCTAATCATGGCGAAAAGATGAAATTATTAAAGAAAAATCAAGATTGTTGAAGGGAGTTCCGTGTGATGCAGGTCAGTTAACCGTTGTCGGATGGACACGACGAACTTAGGTTAATATCCTCTGAGCGAACTCGAAGAAAATTTGGACGCAATTACACCGAGGTATAATCGTTTGAGATTGTGGACGTAAACGATTTCATTGTGACAATTCTAGTAATTCTGCAAGTACTCGTTTTTTTATGTGAAAAAGGTGCATATTCTGTTATATGAAATGGAGGAATGTGCATGGAGGAGAAGTTAAAAAGGATTCACAATGTAAAGAAAGTAGTGCCACAATTCTTCCAAATCGTTTTAAATATGAGCTTGACGATTTTAGCGCTAGTGTTAAGCATCATGCTGTTCGTAGAAATTATTGATTTTTTGCAAATGGTTTTATCTACTGAAAAGCGGGATTATAAATACTTTTTAGCAAATATTCTCGTGTTCTTTATGTATTTTGAGTTTATTACGATGATAGTTAAATACTTCAAAGAGGATTACCATTTTCCGTTACGATACTTTATGTATATTGGTATTACCGCGATGATTCGGCTCATTATTGTCGAGCATGATAGCGCGCTGGATACACTGTTATTTTCGCTTGTTATTTTAGTGCTTATCATTGGTTATTACATTATTAACATCACACCACGTGAACGACCGTTAAAAAAATAAAATTATCAAAAGTGCCTGCTCATTTTTTAAAAGTGCTTTTTGTTGGATAGAAATTTATCTGACTAACTAGCATCTACTTAAAATAGGTAAGTAGTATAATGGATAAAAAAGAGAGTGATTTCATAAAAAATGGATTAATAAACTAATTTCAGTGTAAAGTAATAGTATAATAAGGGTTCAATTGAAAGAAAATTCTACAAAATCATTTTTTGTAAATATTAATTATGTAGTTTAGTAGACTGTAAATGGAGGGTTTACTTTGGGGAAAATGTTAACGTTAGAACAACAGCAAAATTATTATGATCGTGCCCAACAATTTCTTTTAGCTGGTGATTATAAACAAGCGGAAGAATGGCTACAAATTGTTATTACAAGCGCATTTCAGCATGAAGATTATCCAACCTATACCGCTGCTAACATTACCCTACTTCGAATTTTGATAAATTCAATTCGATATGACGAATTGTTCCCGATTTTAGAAGGTGTATCACCTTATATTTCCCGTTATGCAACAGATGCAGAGGAATTTTCGTATCGATCTACACGTGCGGTATTTCATTACACAGCGGGCATTGGGACACCGTTTGAAGATTTAGAGCAACTGTATAAAGAGTCGAAGGAAAAGCACTTTTTCACACAAATTTTTAGCACAGGAAATAATTTATTGCATGCGTATTATGAAAAAGGTGATTTTGAAAAAGGGATAGTCCTTGCAAATGAACTAAAAACTTTAGTCGACCATTCAAAATTTCCCGACCCGGTTATCCCTTTTGTGTATTACGTAAATTCGTTTAAACTGTATTATCGCATGGGTAACTTTAGAAAGGCAGAAGTTAATCTTCTCGTAATTGAAGATCAAAATTTTCATATAAAGGTTCCAACGCTTGAGAGTCATTATTGGTTTTGCAAGGCATTGGTGGAGGCGCAGCATGGGACCTTTAAGACGGCGTATCATTATTTTGATAAAGCACTTAATTTGATGGAGAATAAATATTATTTTTTATCCGAACTTGAGCTTTGGATACAAGTATTGAATTTGAAGGATAAAGTAGCTGATGTTATTTATTATCAAAAAATAATGATTAATACGCTTCGTGACTATGTCAATATTGAAGAAAGTTTACGCAGAACGAAAATTATTGAACAAATGACGACAGCAAATTTAGAGGAACGATTGCATACGGATCGTTTAACAAATGTAAAGAATAGAGCGTTTTACGAAGATAAACTATTAAAAAATCGTTTGTATATGAATTATACAGCTGCTATTTTTGATATTGATAAATTTAAAGCGATTAATGATAAATATGGTCATCTAATTGGAGATCAGGCACTCAAATTTATTGCGTCCCATGTTGTAAAACAATTGCCAAAACGGGATATGGACCTAATTCGTTATGGTGGCGATGAATTTATATTATTATTTCCATATCATAAAGATCAGGTACATGATTTGATTGTTTCGATTCACGAAAGTATTCCGAAAAAGGAGTTTATTATTCGAGAAACAAACGAAAAAATAAACTTACAAGTAAGTCTAGGGATAAGTTATACGAATGAGGAACCCGCGACATTAAAAGAACTATTTAAAGAAGCAGATAAAGCTTTGTATAAAGCAAAGGAAAATGGCCGAAATCAAATACAGGTGTTAAAATTTACAAAGCATAGTAGCTAATCGGTACTTATACTTTCTGAGGAATGTATAAGTGCTTTTTTCAATTGTACGAGTTCATTTCGCATAAAGCTGAAATAAAGATAGCCTTTGTAGAAAAATAGCTTATGATTAGAAGGAATACAGAAACGCTGGAGGATTCAACATGAATAATAAAAAAAGTTTATATATGGCAGTTGGCGCGGTGATCGTAATCGCAACGGCACTTGATATAGTGTTTAAAGGAATCGGTTATCAGCTTTTGCAAAAATTATTTTAGTCGAGAAAAGGTATTTGACTCACCATCAAATACCTTTTTTACGTATATAATTGGAATGGCACTCTAGATAATTGATCATATAAAATTTAAAATTAATTAAAAATAATTTATTTTTTAACCCAGTTTTAACCTTTGTCCTTTATAACTATAAATGAACCACGAAACAAATGGATTTTATTCCGTTTTTTTCTCCTTCTCCTTTAACCTTTTACTTATTTATAAGTAGAAGGTCTTTTTTTTGGGAAAAATTAAAATTGGTAAAATTTAGTGTACTTTTGCTGTAAATAATCTGTTAAATATTTTGCAGTTAATGCTTCACCTGTGCCTTCTTGGATCAATTCATGAGGTTTTTTTAATGCCCCGAATTTATGAACTTTTGTCGTTAACCATTCGCGAATCGGAGTTAAATTACCGCTTAGGCATAATTCGTCGAAATTTGGAATATCTTGAATCATGGCATGTTTCCACTGTGCAGCATACATGAAACCAAGTGCATAGCTTGGGAAGTAACCAAAACTCCCCCCACTCCAGTGCGTGTCCTGTAAAATTCCTTGAGCATCATTTTCTGGTCGAATACCTAAATATTCCTCGTATTTATCGTTCCAAACGTTCGGTAAATCTTCAGCTGCTAGATCACCGTTGAAAATTTCCCGTTCGATTTCATAGCGAATCATGATATGAAGCGGGTAAGTTAACTCATCTGCCTCAATTCGAATATATGATGGGTCCGAATAATTGATTGCTTTTAAGAAGTCTTCCACGTCTATATGGGCAAATTGCGCAGGGGAATATTTTTGTAGAATACTAAAATTATGTGTCCAAAAACTTTCATTACGACCGATAAAGTTTTCGTAAAATAACGATTGAGACTCATGAATGCCCATGGAAGCTCCAGTTGATAAAGGTAATCCATTTAGCTGTGGATCAATATTTTGCTCATAAAGGGCATGCCCACACTCGTGAATTGTACCGAAAATTGCTGAGCGAAAGTCCATTTCATCATACTTAGTCGTAACGCGAATATCACCGCTGTTCAAACCAATCATAAATGGATGAACGGTTTCGTCTAAGCGGCCAGCTTCAAAATCGTAACCGAGCTGTTTTAAAAGCTCCAGAGAAGCTTCACGTTGCCCAGCTTTCGGGAAATGCTGAAACAAAATGGCTGTATCCGGTTTATTTAGTGATGCTTGGATCGCTTTTACTAATGGCACAATGGTTGCCTTTAGTTCGCCAAAGAGTGTATCTAATACATCGGTTGTCATTCCGGGTTCGTATTTATCGAGCAATGTATTATAAGCCGAGCCGTTTTTAATGCCCCAGTATTGAACGAATTTTTTTTGGTAATCAATCACTCCCTTTAAGTAAGGGAGGAAAATTTGATAATCTGATTTCGCCTTTGCTTCTTCCCAAGCAGCTTCTGATTTTGCTTTTAAAATCGTATAAGCTTTGAATTCTTCTGCTGGGATTTTCTTTGATTCTTCATAGGAATCTTTCACTTCCTCATATAAACGACGCGTTACAAAATCTAGCTTTTCTGGTTCGAGCTGTTGCAACATAGAGCCTAATTCAGCGCTCGTTTGTAAAGTGAATAATTCAGCAGATAATGTACCGATTACTTCTGCTCTCTGTGGTAAACCTTTACGCGGAGCCCCAGTGCGCATATCCCAATAAATCACAGACAACGCCTCGGAATAGTTTTGCATTTTCTTCACATAGTCGATAAACGTTTGTTTCATGTGTAAACACTCCTTTCATTTGGAATTATAAAAGAAATGAATCGATCTTTACTAGAAGGGGGGAATAAAGAATCCATTAATAGTTGTATAAGGGTGTAAAAAAGGTGAGTACAGAAATTCAAATTTGATTAAATAGAATGGAGGGTTATTATGGGAGCGAAGTGGGTAAAAATATCGGTCGTTTATTTAGTAATGGGTATTCTGTTTGGATTATTTATGCATTATACAATTCAGCTTCAATGGGGAGCGACACATGCGCATATTAATGTAATGGGCTGGTTGTCTACAGGACTAATTGGTGTCATCTATTCGATTTATCCGAAAGCAGGAAATAGCCGTTTAGGAGTTATTCATTTTTGGTTGCAAAATATTTCTTTACCATTTTTATTAGTGGGAATGATGTTAATTCACACAGATTTCCCGAGATGGGTAATGGAGTTTTGTGTTTCAGGTGGAGGAATTGGCTTTGCTTTAGCAATTTTAATTTTCTTAATGAATATATTCCAAAATGTTGAACCAAACCATCAATAATTTAATGTAAATTTAAAAATGACAAGCCGATTCTTTAATTAGCTTGTCATTTTATTTTGTCTTACTTAGCATCTAGGTCTTACCTTTATTGAAACAGTTGATCATTAGGCATCATGAAATGTTCGTTACATTTTCACTTATATTACCAATGGTTATCGGATTATTATTTTTAAATAAACACATACTCCAATGGTTCATGTTTTTTGATGAAGTATTATTTACACAATCGTTACATTCATTATGGGCCTTTTTAGAGTACACCCTAAGAAGCGCGATTAATTGATGTAATATCAGGCCGTGTTTCGAATTAGTGAATGAAGACATAGGTTTAAGTAGCGATATGTATTATTTTGGTTCAAAGTTTGAGTTTTAGATTGAGATATTTCACGGTTATATATGCATTATTAAAATATTTTTCTAAAAACTAAATAGAATTTTGTTTATATAATATTGAAAAGGGGGATATTTTTTTGTTTGAAAGGTAAAGTTAACGATGGAAAGCTGAAATGTTATTACTTTATATTAATAGGAAGAAAAGCGATTTATAAAAGACATTCTAAAAAACTTTTGAAAAAGTGTTGACGTATTCCTTATTTGGGTGTAATATTCTAAGAGTCGTCAGTGACAAGCTGATAACAACGACAACATGAACCTTGAAAACTGAACAAGCAAACGTTAATGATTTAAACGTTTAAGTGATGAACTTAAACAAATT
>NZ_LMBZ01000010.1:0-531 GCF_001439635.1 Solibacillus cecembensis
TATCTATAATTTGTTTAAGTTCATCACTTAAACGTTTAAATCATTAACGTTTGCTTGTTCAGTTTTCAAGGTTCATTATGTCTTTTTTGCGACACTCAATATATCTTACGATATATCTTCTTCGATGTCAACAGTCTTTTTTTTGGAGCGGGTGAAGAGAATCGAACTCTCATCATCAGCTTGGAAGGCTGAGGTTTTACCACTAAACTACACCCGCATNGAAATTTGTTATTATGGTGCGGACGAGAGGACTTGAACCTCCACGGGGTTGCCCCCACTAGGCCCTCAACCTAGCGCGTCTGCCATTCCGCCACGACCGCGTTCATTATTAACTTCCCTCATTATATACCTTTGTGAGAATTTGTCAATATGAAACTGGTGAGCCATGTAGGATTCGAACCTACGACCCTCTGATTAAAAGTCAGATGCTCTACCGACTGAGCTAATGGCTCGGAAATGGCTGGGGAACCTGGATTCGAACCAGGGCATGACGGAATCAAAATCCGTTGCCTTACCGCTTGGCTATACCCC
>NZ_LMBZ01000010.1:590-688 GCF_001439635.1 Solibacillus cecembensis
AAACAAAATTTTCTATATTAAAAATGGTGACCCGTACGGGATTCGAACCCGTGTTACCGCCGTGAAAGGGCGGTGTCTTAACCGCTTGACCAACGGGC
>NZ_LMBZ01000010.1:746-164016 GCF_001439635.1 Solibacillus cecembensis
ATGTTTACGTCGTTATTATCTTGCCGACTTTTATTATTATAGACACCTTCTAGCAATTCGTCAACCTTTTTTTAAAAAAAGTTTTATCCTATAAAAAATATGTGTACCACCCCTATCTAAAAGCAGCTATCTACTACTAAACGAATTTAAATACAGTATTTCCAACTTGCAAAACTATATGCGAAATTCTATCAATAATCAATCTCTTGTGTAAAATCATTTGTGGAATGAACCATGACATCATACATTCTTTAAAATCAATTCAACTCTAACTCAATACGTCCCCCACAAATGCTGCAACAGTATTTTTTTGTATCCATTTTCCGCTTCCTTCTATATAACTGTTTACAATTTATACAATGATAAATATACAAGGCTGTTGTTGACTTCTTTTTCACTTCTTCAATTCTCGAACAAAAACGTGGTGCTCCCACTTGATTTAATAATAGTTTAAAGTCTGAATCTTGATGTTTATATCCTCTTCCCAGCAAATGCAAATGATAATGGCAAAGCTCATGTAAAATAATCCCTCGAAGTTCTTCCATTCCAAAATGATTATATAATTTTTCATTCAATTCAATGTCATGCGATTTCAATAAATATCTACCGCCTGTCGTTTTCAATCTGTTATTAAAATAAGCTCGATGTACGAAAGGTCGGTCAAAGTGTTGAATTGAAAGATCTTCTACTATTTTTTGAACTTGTTCATCTGTCACATACTCACCTCATATCGGAAAGTTAAAAGTAGCCCATTTATGTTTCAAGCAAGCTGTAGTCGGTACTCCTTCATACTTATATCCAAAAAAATAAAAAGCACACCAACTATTCGGTGTGCTTTCATTATAAATGATTATTATTAATTATTAAATACTCTCTTGAAGTGCTGGTGGAAGCATTGTTAGCGATATTCTTCCTTTGTTTACTTCGACACTTTCAATCCAAACTGTCACGATATCACCTAAAGATACTACATCAAGCGGGTGCTTAACTCGTCCTTTTTGTAATTTAGAAATGTGAACAAGTCCATCTTGTTTAACGCCGATATCAACAAATGCACCAAAATCAACAACATTTCGAACAGTCCCTTGTAATTCCATGCCTACTTGTAAATCCTTCATTTGTAATACATCCGTTTTTAATAACGGTTGTGGAAAGGCATCTCGGGGATCTCGTGCTGGTTTCATTAATGTCCCTACAATATCTTTTAAAGTTACTTCCCCAACTTGCAATGTTTCACTTAATGCACTCAACTCTAATTGGCTAATCGATTGCTCAGCCTTTGCTGTTCCTACATCCTTTTTCGTTAGGCTGGCCGCTTGTAAAATTTCTTCCGCCAATTTATAACTCTCTGGATGGATTCCTGTAGCATCCAGTGGATTTTTCGCTTCTGCTATACGTAAAAATCCAATTGCTTGTTCATATGTTTTGGCGCCTAAGCGTGGAATTTTCTTCAATTGAGCACGAGAAGTGAATTTTCCATTTTCACCGCGCATCGTTACGATATTTTCCGCAACGGTTTTTGATAATCCTGAAACGTACTGTAAAAGGGATGCAGACGCTGTATTTACATCTACCCCTACTTGGTTTACAGCGGTTTCCACAATAAATGTAAGGGACTCAGCTAATTGCTTTTGCGAAACATCATGTTGATACTGCCCTACACCAACAGCTTTTGGATCAATTTTCACCAATTCTGATAGTGGGTCTTGTAATCGACGTGCGATCGATACCGCACTTCGTTGTTCTACTTGTAAATCTGGGAATTCTGCACGCGCTGTTTCAGATGCCGAATAAACAGATGCCCCCGCTTCATTAACGATGACATATGCCACATTCTGCGTAACTTCCTTCAATAACTCTGCAATAAACTGCTCCGTCTCACGTGAAGCCGTCCCATTGCCGATTGCAATAATGCTAATCGGATATTTATTTAGTATGGATTTAATTGCCGCTTTTGATTTCGTTGTATCCGAAGTCGTATGAGGATAAATGACACCTACCTCAATCATTTTTCCTAACTCATCGACTACCGCTAATTTACAGCCCGTTCGATAGGCCGGGTCAACACCAAGTACAAACTTTCCGCGCATCGGTGGTTGTAGTAATAAATTTCGTAAGTTTTCCGAGAAAATATGGATTGCTTGTGTTTCAGCTTTTGCCGATAATTCGCCACGCAACTCCCTTTCAATAGAAGGCTGGATTAAACGTTTATAGCTATCTGTAATTGCTAATTTCACTTGCTCTACAGATGGGCCAACAAAATTTCTAGGAATCCACTGATATTCCATTTGAATTGTTGCTTTTTCTATTGGTACTTCTATTGAACCTCTTAAAATTTCTTCTTTTTCTCCACGATTGACCGCCAATGTACGATGTGGTGCCATTCGGTGAATAGGCTCTTCATATTCGTAATACATTTCGAAAACTTGCTTCTCATCTTTTTCAGCATTTTTTACCGCTGTGACAAGTTTTCCTTCACGCCATGAAAGTGTTCGTAACTTTTCACGGATTGCAGCATCATCAGCAAAACGTTCAGCAAGTATATCTCGCGCACCAGCTAAAGCATCCTCTTCTGTGATTACACCTTGCTCTACATTTACATATTGCGTAGCCATTTGATGCGTATCTTGTTTTGTGAATTTTAATAGTTGATCCGCTAGCGGTTCTAACCCACGTTCTTTTGCAATCGTTGCCTTTGTTCGACGCTTCTGTTTATAAGGTCGATATAAATCTTCAATACGCTGAAGCACCGTTGCACCTTGAATCGCACTCGCTAATTCTTCCGTAAGCTTTCCTTGCTCATCAATTAAACGTAAAACTTCTTCTTTTCTCGTTTCAAGTTGCTGTATGTAATGGAATCGATCTTCTACAGCTTTAATTTGCACCTCATCCAAAGAACCTGTTACTTCTTTCCGATAGCGCGCAATAAAAGGAACAGTATTGCCTTCCTCTAACAGTTTGATGACCGCTTCTGCTTGCTTTACTTGCACACTCGCTTCTTTTGCAATAATTTGTAGCATTTGATGTTGTTCCATAGTCCCAACTCCCTTTGTTAAGCTTTCTTTAGTTTACCATTATTTTGTCCACTTCTAGCAGTTGTTACCCCTTCTTTTTGGTCAATCATCGTCCTAATGACAATAAAAAAGAGTCCACCCTGATAACGCTAGTAGACTCGAAGAATATTATAATGAAACGCCACCACTTGATATAATGGTTTCTTGTAGTTTTTTAATTGCTTTTCGTTGGATTCGTGATACATGCATTTGTGAAATACCTAAACGTTCCCCAGCCTCTTTTTGACTTAATTGCTCTAAGTAGGTGAGTTGGATAATTTGCCGTTCTCTTTCATTTAAAGCATCCATCGCATCCGCAACAATCATGCGTTGGTTTGTATTTTCAAAACCATCGTCTATTCTTCCTACCACATCAAATAGAGTCACCGTACTACCATCTGAATCAGACTCAATAGAATGATCCATCGAGAGCGCTTGATAACTTCTTCCCATTTCCATAGCTTCAAGTACTTCCTCGTCTTGTACTTCTAAATAATTCGCAATTTCATGAATCGAGGGAGAGCGTTGTAACTCTGTTGTAAGCGCTTCAACCGCAGCCTTAATTCGAGGCCCTAATTCTTTAATGCGGCGAGGAACATGTACATCCCACGTTTTATCACGTAAAAAACGTTTTATTTCCCCAACAATCGTTGGTATTGCGAAAGCTTCAAAACTCCTACCGAATGAAGGATCAAACCGCCTCATTGCTCCGAGTAAACCAAGCATCCCCACTTGAACAATATCGTCATGGTACGTTTTTCCGCGCGAATACTTACGGGCAATCGATTCAACTAATTGCTTATAGTGTACGACTAGGTTCGTTTGTGCTTCGTCGCTGTCCGATTCTTGATATTGCGCTAGCCATTGCAGGATTTCCTCTTTTGATGAGTTTTTAGGTAGTGATTCTCTCGACATACTCCTTCACCTGCTCTTTCGTGACATACTTTGTCATGAAAACAGTGACGCCACCCTCATTGTTCATTTTGACTTCATCCATTAAAGTTTCCATCAAATATATGCCGAGTCCGCCTTCACGTAAAAGTTCTACGTTGTCCTCTTCATGGTAAGGTCCTACTTTTGATTTAATTTCTTCAAAATTAAAACTCACACCGTAATCAGAAACCATAATTTCAATTTTATCTTCAAATAGCGCACAGCCTACAACGACTTCACCTTCGTCACTTTCTTTATAAGCGTGATGTACGACATTCGTAACCGCTTCACTTGTCGCAATTTTTAAATCTTCAATTTCATCATAAGAAAAACCTACACGCACTGCTAATCCTGAAATCATTAAACGAATAACACTTACATATTGAGACTTTGCCGGCACTCGAATTTCAATATAATCAAATGCTTTCATTGTTTTAACTCCACCTCTGCGTCAGTTTCAATACTCATTAATTCACTTAACCCTGTAATTTCAAATAGCCTTACCAAACGACTCGATAAACCAACGAGACGCAACTGTACATTTTCACGCGTTACTTTCTTGTAAAAGGCTACAAAAATCCCTAGACCTGTACTATCTATATAATTTACTTTCGACAAATCTAATTCAACGCGTCTCCCTTCGACAATTTGAACCGCTTCTAACTCATCACGTAAGACCGGAGCAGTAAATGTATCAATTTCCCCTTCAATATAACCCCTCATCACATTTCCATCTTCTCTAAATTGAACATTAACATTCATTTAAGACACCTCCATCTAAAATTACTTCTTTTCCACTAAGCGCCTAAACTTAAACCTATTTTCTAAACTATTTTTTAAAAATCACTACCGTAAAATCATCTTCTAAATTAAAATCTGTTAAATCCTTTAAGTACGCGTACATTCGTTCACACATTTCTTGTGCACTTAAATTAATATAGTTTAATGCTAATTCTTTTATTACATTTCGCGGGTCTAAATCTCCTTGTTTTCGGAAATCCGTCACGCCATCCGTAATCATTAATATAAAATCATTCTCTTCCAAATGAATCTTATATTGTCGATACTTTACTTCCGACATTACACCTAGTAGTAAGCCCCTGGACTCTAAATCATAAAATTTTTGATCACGTGAATTATAATAGATCGCAGGCTCATGACCTGCTGAGCCATATGTAAATATATTTCCTTTGATATCATACGTCCCATAAAACATCGAAACAAACATGCTATCATCTACACTTTTTTCAATAATGCGGTTCAATACTTCAAGTACGTAAGAAGGATTATTATTTGCGTATTCTAATGTATCTAATCCATACTTCACCATCGACATACAAAGTGCTGCTGGTACCCCTTTACCAACAACATCGGTTACAGCCACACTTACATAATGTTGTTCATCATTTAAAAAATGCACGTAGTCTCCATTCATCTTTCGTATCGGAATCGAAACCATCCCTATATCTAATTCATTTACCTTGGGGATAGCTGTTTTTAATAACATACTTTGAATTTTAGTCGCTACATTCATCTCAATTCGTAATTCTTCCTGTTGCACTAATAAACTTTGATGCTCTTGCACAGTTAGGCCAAAGTGAACCATTATTTCGATTAAAAAATCAAAACTATTTAAGATTTCACTAGTGATATCTGGGTAAATCTGTTCGACGGCATGCTTATGAATACTGATTACTTCTTCAGGTGTAACCTTTTTTTGTATAAGCTGACGAATAAAATTTTGACCGATATATAAATTTCGTTCTGTTTGATTCTTTAAATAATCAGCTAATATTTTTTTATATTGAATTTGTAGTTCTTTCATCTTCCCACACCCTACTAAATCCATTTTTCAATCTTAATTATTGTACCTTTCCCCACAGTGGTCTGAATTTCCATCCCATCCATCAATCTTTTCACACCTGGTAATCCAGCTCCTAGCCCACCAGAAGTTGAATACCCATCTTCCATCACTTTACGAACATTATCAATCCCTGGTCCTTTATCTATTGCGGTAATACGAATTCCATATTTTTCTACTTCTTCAATGCGTTCAATTACAATTTCACCTGCACTGGCATATAAATAAATATTTCGTGCAAGTTCACTAATCGCCGTTGTAATCCGAGCCTGTTCTACCGTTCCAAAACCGATAATCTTTGCTTCGTTACGTCCCAATTGACGTGCAACTACAATATCCCATTCTGTAATGATTTCAACGGTAGATTTAGAATTCAATATAATGCCCCCCACCATCAACTTAACTATCTCTCTATTAATTAGTTGTTAATTTCGCTATTATCCCTAATTCGTTCTACGGAATCTTTAGAATTATTAATAAATTATAATATAAATTCCATTATTTTTCAAAATTAAATAAATCATTTATAAAAATCATTAAAAAGAGCATCGAAACGTATCGCTTCGATGCTCTTTTTCTATGTATTAAAATTTAACAAGTCCTAAACTGATACCAAGTGCGTCATCCACTTGTTCCATCAATTGTGAATCAAGCTGAGTGATACGATCTGTTAATCGTGATTTATCAATTGTACGCAATTGCTCAAGCAAAATTACCGAATCTCGCTCAAAGCCGTATTTCTTGGCATTAATTTCGACATGTGTTGGTAATTTTGCTTTTTGAATTTGCGCTGTAATTGCAGCTATAATGACTGTAGGACTAAATCGATTTCCAATATCATTTTGAATAATTAAAACGGGTCTGGTACCACCTTGCTCAGAACCTACAACAGGTGACAGGTCAGCAAAAAAAACATCCCCACGCTTTACAATCAAATTGTCATCCCCCGCTAACGAGACGCTCCACCATATGTTCCGCTTCATACTCTGCATGTAAGCATTCACCACAAATAGACAGATTAATGTGCGACATTTCCACATAGCCTTTCATTAAAGCTTCCCGTAATTGATTTGGTTGCATATGCTCTTTATATTTTCGCGTCGAAAGATATGTAATCGTTCCATCGCTACTTATATTATGGCCTAGTGTTCTTTCAAATTGAATAACTAATTCATCTGGAATCTCAATAATTACTTCTTCTAGTTCTTTTGCGAACAAAACAAGCACCTCCACAAACATACCATTTCAATTTCATTTTAGCATCGAATGTCGACAATGAAAAGACAAGAAATATTAAATATTGACAATTCTTGCAATGAATATGGGGTTTGTGTGACGTTTTCAGTTTTATTTTCCGTATTTTCTGTCGATTATACTACTTTTATTCGACAAAACTCAACTAATTAGTTTTTATATACTCTCGGAACTCTTCCAGTAATTACACAAGGAATTTCATAATTAATCGTCTCTAATTTCGATGCCCAATCATCTATTGTAATTTCATCTTCTTGTTGTCGACCAATTAATAAAACACGCTCACCAATATTATATGCTTCTTTCAGTAAAATCATACTTTGATCCATACAAATTCTTCCGATAATTTTCGCACGTCCACCACCAATTAATACCTCTTGTCCACTGAGCTTGCGTATCATCCCATCAGCATAGCCAATTGGTATCGTTCCAATAAAACAATCTTTTTCAGCTGTAAAATTTGCGCCATAACCAACAGATTGTCCGGCTTTCAACTTCTTCACATGTACTAGCTCTGTTTCTAAATAAAATGCAGGCTTCAATGGAAATGGTAATAACTCTCCCACATAAGGCGATGGCAACAAACCATACATGGATATGCCGAAACGAACTGCGTCATATTGTAAAGTTGGATCCTTCACTAATGTAGTTGCAGTATTTGCCACGTGGACTAACCGAGGCTTTTCTGGAAGTACATTTAATAATTCTTTGAATAGACTAACCTGTTTTTCAAAATATTCGTTGTCCTCTTCATCTGCAGTAGCAAAATGTGTGAAAATCCCATCAACTACAAATCCCGAAGTATCTTGAATCACTTTATACAACATTAATAACTCTTCTTTTGTAGTAATTCCTATACGTCCCATGCCTGAATCAATCTTTACATGTAATTTCAATTGGTTCGAGAGTGGCAAGTATTGCTTTGCTTGTTCCATCCAATCCACCGAAAATACAGTAAGCGTAATATTTTCTTTCGAAGCATAGGGAATAAAAGAAGATGGAGTTGCACCTAATACGAGAATATCGATGTAATTAAAATGTTCTCTCATATGTACTGCTTCATCTGGTGTGGCAACTGCCAGCATTGTCGCGCCAGCATTGATTGCTGCATTTGCTACTTCAATATCACCATGACCATATGCATTTGCCTTTACAACAGCAATAATTCCCACATTCGGTTGGACATATTGACGTAAGGAAATGATATTTTGGTGAATGGCTTGTAGATCAATCACTGCTTTGGTTGGACGATAATTAATTTTGTTTTCCATATTCTTTATTCCCTCTTTTTACATTTAAACTTTTTAATCAATTACGCCTCGGCGTATTTTGCATTCATCCCCCGGTAGGGACTTCTGTACCTGTCGCTTTGCTTTCGGTACAAATGAATTTGCTGAATCAAGTTACGTTATTTCATACTTCCTACCGTTACACTTGCAGCAACTTCCATTAATTCATCTTGTGAAAGTTTTGTCGATGCGATAAAGAAAGCCATGCCATCCTGTTCCCATCGAATTGAGTTTTCCGTCATTGCACCAACTGTAAACCCTAAATCAGCAGGATCTCCAGGTGAGAATACAGGTAACGTATCTACATTATTAACAATAGGTTGTTGCATTAAAGTAAACGGTTTTTCACCTTCAAAAGTTAAAATAACACGAGAATTCCCATCTTCCTTCGTTTTGTATTCATCCGTTAACTTTGTATGCTCCCAATCTAATACTGGATAATGTACTTGGAACTCTGTATTTTCTATATCGGCAAGAGCTGTATCTTTTTCCTTATCCTCTGGGAATTTTTCTACTGCATAATCTTCTGCTTTATGTTTTGCTCCCATTTGGATATCTTTAAACGTAATAATAACCTGCTCTTCTAATGACTCGTTTAACACACTCACTTTTGTAGGCAGCATTGTTTTTTTATCAATTGTGATTTGCTGCACTGGTAATGCCGTTCTTTCGACGTTGCGCGTAGCCAATTCAAATGTATATTGTTTGTCATCTTCCGTCATAACTGCTGATTTATCTGCTAGTAAATCCTCCGCTAGCATCCCAATCAAATAAGCTTGGCTATTTTGCTTCGGCCATTCACTTTGGAATTTATATGTTTTCTTCAACGCTGGCGTGACAACAAATACACCTTCTTCATTTCGCACAATCATTTGTGTTTCTTTATCGCCTTGTGTATTGACCGAAACACGGTAAAAGTCTGGCTTTGTATGCCAAACATTCACATCATAAACTCTTGGTTCAGTACCTGTCCTAACTTCCATCGTCGCATTCAATTCATAGCCCTTTGCTTCATTCCACTTTTCATTTACCTCTTGAACAACTTCCTCCTGAGTGGCTTTTCCACAAGCTACCAAAAATAAACAGCAGGCAAATACAACTAACATACGGACTTTCAACGCCTCACCCTTTCTCACATCTGCTCCGATAAATCAGCATATGAAAAAGAACAAGCTAATATGTATTGTATCACTCCATTAATATCACTTGAGCAGCAGCTGTAGTATGTGTATGCGTAATCGAAACAAATGCCTTAGCTTGCTGACCATCGAAATACAGGACTGGTTTTCCTGATGCATCTTTTAAAATTTCAATTTGGTGCAATTCACAACCTTCACCAATCCCTGTCCCATTTGCTTTAGAGTATGCCTCTTTTGCAGCAAAGCGCCCTGCTAAAAATTCAACTTTCCGCGTACCCGAAAGTGTATCGAAAATAGCCAATTCTCGTTCCGATAAAATTCTTTGTTGGAATTTCTCTGTTCGGTTCATCGCTTTTTCTATTCTTATCATTTCGACAAGATCTAATCCAATTCCTTTAATCAAGTAAGAGCTCCCCCTTTCATTTGGGCATTATTACAATGTATACTTATGAAGATAGAATATTGTCCGTACATTGGTTCAATTAATATTTCGAGGTGAAACATGTTTATTCGTAGAGAAAACTTCAAACAATACATTAAGTTATACCCAATTGTGTCGTCAATTATTGCGATTAACTTCATTGTATTTATTATCACATTAATCCCTGGTATTGGTAAGGAAATTTTATACGCTGGAATGAGTGTCAATGCCTTCATCTCTGCTGGTGAATGGTGGCGCATTATTACTTCCATGTTTTTACACAGCGGTTTTACGCATGTTTTATTCAATATGTTTTCACTCTTTTTATTCGGTCCTGAACTTGAAAAAATTGCTGGGAAAATGCGCTTTTTAACGATTTACTTTTTAGCTGGGATTTTTGGTGTCGCCGCTACTTTCCTATTTGAGGATCCATACTATGCGAGCGTAGGTGCGAGCGGTGCAATTTATGGTATTTTCGGTGCGTTTGCTGCACTCGTCTATTACACACGCAATTCATTCCCGCAGTTAAAGCAAATCATTTTACCACTTATCGTCATCAGTGTCATTATGACATTCCTGACGCCTAATATTAATATTACGGCACATTTAGGTGGATTGGCTACTGGTTTTATTTTAGGCTTTGTTTACTTCAATTCCAAGAACATGCTACGTTGGCGATAAATAAAAGGGTTGCTCTCCGATAACGAGAGCAACCCTTTTATCGTTCATACCATTGTAAAATCGTTTCAACTTCTTGTTGTTCTATATGACGAACCGTAGCAGATGCCCCAGTCATCCCTGACATCACAACAATTCGTGCAGAACCAATTTGTTTTCTTTTTTGGAAGTATGTTTGACTTCCTTGTGTAACTTGAATTCTTTTTTTCTCCGCAAAGAAAGTCACACGGCTAATCGTACGGGAAACAATCGTAATTTGCTGCCCATTTAACAAATAGCCCGCCGTCTTAAATTGCCATCTTCCTAGCAAGATAATCGGCACAATAATTAACAATGACAATAAGCCGTATGGGTAAAAGAAATAAGTTAATACACCTATTAACGGCACCATCCATAAAAAATCAACGCGATAGAAAAAAGGTTGCGCTCTTTTTGGTGGTGTCACTTCTGGTGTCATTGTAAAATCAATATGCGGAAATAACTCACTCAACGGCTTTATGAGCATTTTTTTAGAAATGAGCGGAAATAACACAATTCTTTTATCCTTCTCACCACTAAAGCTTCCACCTGCACTTTCCACAACTACAGTCGCTAAACCTAACATTTGTCTGAATGGATTTTCAATAATTTTTACGGCTTGCACGCGATGCAATGGAATCGTTACTCGTTTTTTCTCCAATAATCCACGCGTAATAATCAATCGTTTGTTTTGCTCCGTCACAGTAAAATCATAATAATTCAAAAATGTGAGCGCCACAGAAATGAGCCACGCAACAAAAAAGGCAAAGGCAATCAAAAACGACACAATAATTACACTGAACTTCATCAAAATTGCCATTTCATTATAAATTGCATCAAACGGAATAAACTGAGAAAACTGCGATATTGCAGCGAATAATCCTGCCAATACAACCCCAATACCACTTGATGTTGTTGCTAATAACAACAATTCTTTCGGCTGCATTTTATGGATAACAGTTGAAGACTCTTCTAGCGCTGCTTCCTGATCTTCTTCCATTGAAGAACCCATTTGCTTTACTTTCCTCATTTGATTTTCGATTTCCTCTGCTGCCATTTTCGTAACAGCTGTCAACTCAGCTTCTGGCTTACCACTTTTGCCCCCCGCTGTTTCTACTTGCACTTGAACTAACGTAAAAATACGATGAAAAATACCTTCTTTATAGTTTAAACTTTGGATGCGATCAAATGGGATATAGCGCTTCTTTTTTACGAATAGCCCATATTCTACACGCAGTTCACGATCCTCAAACCAATACGTAAAAGTCATCCATTTCACTAAGCCGTTTACCATCGTCCCAATAACTATGACAAATAAAAACATTAACGGAACCATTTCACTGAAAAATTTATCATCTCGGTAATCAAAATTTAAGTTAAAGCCATTTGCAACGACAATAATCGCAATAGGAATCAACAAGTCTTTTAACGCTTTGACAACGTTAATAATCGCTGTAACGGGATGAAGTTTATACTTTTCATCAGACATCTTCTTCAGCCACCCTTGCTAATTCCGATATTTTTGTTCTGAGCATATCGGCGTCCTCCGTCAACAACATAGGGATGGTATGTACTGTTGCAGCTGAAGATATAGAAATATTAGCTAAATTATATTTTTTTAAAATCGGACCTTGTTCCGTATCGACATGTTGTACGCGCACCATCGGAATTAATGTACGCTTTACGACAAACAGGCCACTTTGAATTTCAATTTCTTGTTCCCTTACTTCATAGCGCCAAATTTTCCAACGGACACTTGGGAAAATAACAATAGATAAAATAATCGATAACACGACGATACCTACTGTAATCCAGATAATCCACTGTGACCATTCATATTTAACTGCTAAAAATATAATACCCGCAGTTATAAGTGCTAATATAAGCGTTTGAATTATTCCATACAATCGCCACACTGTTTGAGACATTTTCGGCAATTGATATTTCGGTTGTGCTCTCATTTTCCACACCTCTTTCTACTACTTATTGTATACGTTTCACTCAACAATTGGTTTCATTTTAGGTCAGAGTTTTCTAATCACCTATCCCCCTTAATTTGTTGTAAAAAAATACACATCAACAAAAAGCGTTGATGTGTATTATAGATAAAGCTATTAGTCTTCGCGACGTTGACGAGGACGACGATCACGATTAGGAGCACTGCCTTCACGACGAGCGCCACCGGTATTGCTACCTTCACGACGAGCACTACCGCCGCCGCCATTGCCACCTTCACGACGACCTGAATCACGGCGTCCGCCACCGCCACCTTCACGACGACGATCTCCACCGCCACCGCTACGACGATCATTACCACCGCGACTTGAACGACCACGATCATTACCACCTCGACCACCGCCACCGCCGCCGCTACGACGCATTGGTAATGGACGCTCTTCGGATAATGAAACTGGTGTCGATTCTGGTTCTTTTGTAATTGATTTTAATGCAGCAGCTACTAAATCAAGTGCTTCATTATTTTCTAATAATTGAGCAGCTAATTCACGGTATTTGCTGATGTCTTCATTTTGTACTAAGTTCACTAGATTTTTCATTGCATCTTCTTGTAAGCCTACTAATGCTTCTTCTGATGTTGGAGTACGTAATGGAGTCATGCGTTTTTTCGTTGTTTCTTCAACGATACGTAAGTAACCCATTTCACGTGGTGTTACGAATGTTACAGCAACACCTGATCTACCAGCACGGCCTGTACGACCAATACGGTGAACATAACTTTCTGGATCTTGTGGAATATCAAAGTTGTAAACATGTGTTACACCTGAAATATCTAAACCACGAGCTGCTACGTCTGTTGCGATTAAAATGTCAATTTTGCCTTCTTTAAATTGACGTAATACTGAAATACGTTTTGCTTGGCTTAAGTCACCGTGAATACCTTCAGCAAGGAAACCACGTAAACCTAATGCTTGACTTAATTCATCAACACGGCGTTTTGTACGACCGAAGATGATTGCTAATTCTGGCTTTTGAGAATCTAATAAACGAGAAAGTGAGTCGAATTTCTCACGCTCAGTTGCTTTTACGAAAAACTGCTCAATGTTTTCCATTGTTAATTCTTTTGCTTTGATTTTAACCACTTCTGGGTTATTCATGAATGTTTCAGCAATTTTACGGATTGCTGGAGGCATTGTAGCTGAGAATAATAATGTTTGGCGAGTATCCGGAACAGATTCTAAAATCGCATTAATATCATCAATGAAGCCCATGTTTAGCATTTCATCTGCTTCGTCTAATACTAATGTTTGTACTTCGTCTAATTTTAGAGTACGACGGTTAATATGGTCTTGAATACGACCTGGTGTACCTACGATAATTTGTGGACCGTTTTTAAGCGCACGGATTTGACGGCCGATTTCTTGACCTCCGTAAACTGATAATAATTTTACGCGCTTGTCGTAACCTAATTTATAAAGTTCTTCTGAAACTTGGATTGCTAATTCACGAGTTGGTGCAATAACTAATGCTTGGATGTTAGGGTTTTTTGGATCGATTTTCTCGATTAACGGAATACCGAATGCAGCTGTTTTACCAGTACCAGTTTGTGCTTGACCTAATACGTCACGGCCAGCCATTGCAAATGTGATTGTTCCCTCTTGAATTGGTGTTGCTTCTTCAAATCCCATACGTTTTACTGAACGTAATGTTGATTCACTAATATTTAATTCTGAAAAATTTGTCAAACTATTCAATCTCCCTTTTTCTTATAAGTCGACAAATGGTTACATTTTCAGATGACATGGCGGCAAATTCGAGCCAATATATATGGAACGTTTCCGTTACTTTAAAATTATCTCTACATTAACTTGTAGAGTCTCTTAGTATGAAAAGGAAAGCCCGGTCTTTGCCGAGCGGTTCAATTCTACGATTCTAATTATTAGAATCAATTACGCCTCGGTGTAATTGCGTCCAGATTTTTTTCGAGGTCGCTCGAAAGCTTCCTTTAAAAATCTGTGACATCCGCCGGGGCTTTAACTTGATTCGGCCTGGGTTTGAACCCACACTGAATTCAGTGCATATTTTGCATTCATCCAACACTTATGTGAAAGTAGGGATTTGTGCTGAAGCAAGTTAAAAGCTTTAAAAAATAGAATAAAACCGTTAAGTTCAAAAAAAAGTACTCTTCATCAATAAAGTCTGAAGAGTCCTCGTACAAAATGTATCCATTGCTTACATCAGTCTAACATGGGTTGTAGCAGTATGCAATGATAATGCTTGTATATAAATAAACTGTTTATTCATCCTCTATTATCAATTACGCCCTAGTGTAATTGCGTCCAGATTTTTTCGAGCGAGCTCGAAAAACTTCCCTTAAAAATCTGTGACATCCGCCGGGACTTGGGTCAACACGATGTTGATCACAAAGGCGTTGTCACAGGA
This sequence comes from Solibacillus cecembensis, assembly GCF_001439635.1. GTDB lineage: Bacteria > Bacillota > Bacilli > Bacillales_A > Planococcaceae > Solibacillus > Solibacillus cecembensis. Next base: position 15,791 of record NZ_LMBZ01000010.1, read on the forward strand.
CGTGACGGGTTTAGCCTTTGTTCCCCAATTCTGCTGAATCAAGTTATAAAAATCAGCACTTCATCAAACCACAGCTCACAATCATCACTGTAACAAATATGATGCTTCCCACATTCTGAAAGATACATCTTTTTCTCCGTTGATTGAATTTGATCGTACAATATTTGCGCTGTTTGGCTCGGCACAATGCCATCTAGTAATCCTTGCACAATAAATGTTGGACATTTTATATTCTTAATGTAAGGCGCTGTTTTTTGAACAACTTTCATAAATTCAACGGTTGCACTAAATGGGACATTCAAAAATTTAAATTTATAACGAGCAAACAATTCATTTTCTTGCAGTTTTTTATGTATTGCATCTGTGGCAACTAAACGAAAATCCTTTACTAATTGTGATGGGCTTATATATTTTGCCGCAGCACTTAATAACACTAACTTCTTTACTTTATAGCGCGTTGCCAAATACATAGCAATGACGCCCCCCATCGAAAAGCCGACAATAATAATCTCATCCACTTGCTTTGCCAATCGGCGGTAAGCAATTTCGGCATCCATTAACCAATTATGAGATTTATATCCCTTCATTGCTAGGTTCTCCGCCTCACCATGACCCGATAATGTTGGAATCGCCATGAGCCATCCTGTTTTTTCTTGTACATAATCGGCAAAGGGCTGAACTTCATACGGTCCTCCTGAAAATCCATGTAAAAAAAGTACACCAATCGACATTTAATTCACTCCAAAATAAATATTTTCACGCTATATATATTTGTTATAATATGTATAAAATTGAATTGAAGGGAATTTTCTGATGAAATCATTTTCCATATCTACGAAAATTAACGTACTCATCATTAGTAGCATTACCATAATCGCAATTGCAATCATTCTAGGTGTCAATTATCAAATCGAAAAAACGATGCTACAAACTTACGAAAAAAACCTTCTAAACCTTTCAACAAGTAATTATCAACATTTAGATGCTCGCTATGAAGGTTCTTGGGCTATACAAAATAATGCCCTAACGAAAGGGAATGTAAATGTGGAATCCATTACTCCTCTCTTAGATGACATGGGCTCGGATATGAATATTGTTTCTACCATTTTCTCAAATGATACACGCGTTGCTACAAATGTCCAAATCGATGGAAAACGCGCAATCGGTACACAAGCAAGTAAAGCTGTCTCCAAAAAGGTTTTAAATGGTGAAACATATATCGGTGTCGCAGAAGTCGTCGGTTCTCCACATTTAACTGTTTACAAACCACTTCAAAACGCACAAGGTGAAATTATCGGTATGTGGTTTGTCGGTCAATCAATCGAAGCAATCGATGCCGTCATTTCAAACATTCGAAACACTATCATATTGATTATCCTAGTTATCGGATTTATAACTGTTGGAATTAGTTTATTTTTTGCGCGAAAAATTGTTCAACCACTGCACACTATTCAGAAACAGCTACATGATATTGCACAAGGTGAGGGCGATTTAACACAGGAATTACACGTACATTCAAAAGACGAAATTGGCGACTTAGCAGTTTCATTTAATCAAATGCTCGCCACATTACGTACCATGATGCGTGAAATTTCAAATACGTCAGCGGAAATTACAACGTCTTGTGAGGACTTATATGCGAGCGCTAGTCAAACGGTAAATTTCTCAAACGATATGACACAGTCCCTTCATTCCGTTGCAGATGGGGCACAGTGCCAACGTGAAATCGCCCAACAAAGTGAAGCTAATATTAGTTCCTTACACCACGATATTGACTCCGTTGCAGAAGCAATTGAGCACGCAGAAAGTAATGCCGAAGATACATCAAAGCAAGCGCGAAAAGGGAATGAGATTTTTCAAAAAGTAGTTGTGCAAATGGAAACGATTCGTTGGTCTGTATCTGAAAGTGAAAAGGTCATTCAACGACTCGGTAATCAATCGAACGAGATTGGATCGATTTCTGATGTCATTACAAATATTGCTGACCAGACAAACTTACTTGCACTCAACGCTGCAATTGAAGCTGCCCGTGCAGGTGAACACGGAAATGGGTTTGCTGTTGTTGCAGAAGAAGTACGCCATTTAGCAGAGCAATCTAAACAATCAGCTCATCAAATTACACAGCTAATTACTGCCGTACAAGCAAATACAAATACCGCTGTAAAAATGATGTCTACTGGCACAATGGAAGTCACTTCTGGCATCGAAATTGTTGGTCATACAGAAACGGCATTCTCAGAAATTGCCTCTTCAATTAATTCGATTAGCCAACAATTTACACAGATTACTCAGTTAACAAACAAAATGGAAGCAAGCATTAAAAACGTTCATGACCAAACAACTGAAATGACTTCAATCGCTGAGGGAGCTGTTTCAAACTCAATAAATGCTGCTAATATTTCTGCTCAAGAACTTGCCGCAACGGAGGAAGTTACAGCTTCTACCAAATCATTAGAACAAGCTTCTGAAGGCCTACAATTATTAATTAATCGCTTTAAATTCTAAAAAGGCTTTTAAGACCTAAACCAAAATACCTTAAATATAAAATGCTGAAACGTTGTTAACTTAACGTTTCAGCATTTTTAAAATCAAATATTTTGTTATCCTCAGGTTTTATTGAATTTCACTGACACCAGTAATTATTTTTTCCAACTGCATCCCGCGCGAACCTTTTACTAATAGTAATGATTGCTCCGTTGCGTGCTGTTTAATCTTTTCAATAATAACTGCATAATCGTCTTCAGTATATAGGAGGTGCTTTTCATCAAAAACTGTTTGTAGTTTCTCATAAAGCCACTTCATACGAGGTCCAAATAGACAAACATACGTCGTTTTTCCAGGATTAATGACTTCTGCAATTTCCTCATGGTAACGCTGCTCATCTTGCCCAAGCTCCAACATATCTCCAAGTACTAACCATTTCTCATCGCGAATCGCTGTTTGTTGAATAAAATGAATTGCGGCATGCACCGAAGTTGGTGCAGCATTGTATGCGTCATTAATAAATAATTTATCTCCAACCGTCATTAATTGCATACGCATGTCTGTTAACGTTACTTGCTTTAATGCCTCGCAAATTTGTTCATCTGATAAGCCGAGCGCTTTACTTACAAGCATCGCACTTAGCGTATTTTTCACCTGATGTTCGCCCAATACAGAAATGAAAAAGTCCCCAGCAATTAATCCTTCTACATGGAAATGACTTCCTGACTCAGATGTATGAATATTTGAAGCTATTAAATCCTGTTCCATAGTAAAACCAAATGATTGTGTTTGTAATGAATCATTTTTTGCAACTAACTGTTGGAGTAATTGTTCATCACCATCAAAGAACAGTATGCCACCTGGTTCTAAGCCTTGAACAATTTCAAATTTCGCCTGGGCAATACCCGCGCGAGAGCCCAAATCTTGCATATGTGCTTCCCCGATATTTGTAATAATGGCATAGTGCGGGCGGGCTAGCTTTGTTAAATAGTCAATTTCACCGAATCCACTCATCCCCATCTCAAGCACGGAGATTTCCGTATCCTCATCTAACTGCAAAATCGTAATCGGTAAACCTAATTGATTATTAAAATTACCAATCGTTTTTTGAACTTTAAAATATGGCGTAAGGGCGCTTGCTAAAATATCCTTTGAAGATGTTTTGCCGTTCGATCCCGTAATACCGATAAAAGTCGCTTGATGTTCGTTACGATAAGCAATCGCCATTTCTTGTAACGCTACTTCTGGATCATCAATGAAAATTAATGGGTAGTTTGCTGGTGGATTCGGTTCATCCTTCATCCATAAAGATGCGGCTGCTCCCTTTTCAAATGCTTGCGCAACATAACGATGCCCATTGACCGCCTCTCCTCGAAAAGGTATAAACAAATCTCCCGTCTGAATTGTACGAGTATCAATCGAAATACCTGTTACGACCGTCTCTTGAAATAATTGATTTTCAATTTTTAACCACGTTGCAAGTTGCTGTAAGTTTTTTTTCACTCTTTATCCCACTCAATCTCTTTTGTATTGAAGTTTTTGTTTTTCTGTATGGCGCTCTATCGCCAAGGCAATTAATTGATCGATTAATTGCGGATACGTTACGGCTGTATGCTGCCATAGTAGCGGGTACATACTTACCGGTGTAAATCCAGGCATCGTGTTTACTTCATTAATATAAAGTTCATTATTAGCTGTTACAAAAAAGTCAGCACGTACTAAACCTGATCCATCAATTGCTTTAAATGCTTTTTTCGCCATTACGACTAAATCTTGATACACATTCCCCTGCAGTTCCGCTGGAATGATTAATACAGTTGAACCATCTTTATATTTTGAATCATAATCATAAAATTCCGTTACGGGTTTAATTTCTCCCGCTACCGAAACTTCTGGTGTATCGTTCCCAAGTACGGCAAGCTCGATTTCCCGGGCAATAACACCTTGCTCTACAACAATTTTACGGTCATATTGAAGAGCAAATTGAACAGCCTTTTCTAATTCTTGTATATTTGTTGCTTTGCTAATACCGACACTTGAACCTAAATTTGCAGGTTTAACGAACATCGGGTAGCCAAGTTTTCGTTCACATTTCTCAATCCATTTTGAACGATTCCCTTCCCACTCACTACGAATGAAATATACGTATGGTAATTGAGGTAAATTAGCCATTTCAAATAATTGCTTCATCACGACTTTATCCATTCCAGCCGCAGAGCTTAGTACACCATTGCCAACGTAAGGAATATTTAATACATCTAAAAATCCTTGAACCGTACCATCTTCACCATTTGTTCCATGCAACAACGGGAAGACCACATCAAAGGGGTTTTCCTTATGTGCTTCGATAAATTGCATAATATTATTCGCAGCATGAACTGCCGTTGATTCAAATTGTAATTGTTCAGGTGATTGAGCCGGTTCCATTAATTGGGGTCCTACACGCCACTCGCCATCCAATGTAATAAAAATCGGATGTACATCATATTCATTAAAATTCAAAGCTTGCGTTACAGCCTGTGCCGTTGACAACGAGACTTCATGTTCCGCAGACTTACCTCCATACAATAAACCGATTCTTTTTTTCATTTTGTGACCTCCAATTTTTTACTAAACATAGTGTATCACGAATTTTTACTGATACAGATTACGTTTCTTCCTATCCACTAAAAACACTCACTGCAGCAGCTGTGAGTGTTAACTGATTTGTATTAGTTCATCATAGCTAAGTTTTAATAGTTCATCTAAATCGTCCCATACTTCATCTGGAAAATCATAATCTGATAACGTGCGAATTTCAATTCCATAATGGGCGCTCGGTTTGTCTAGTTTATATAATGATAATAATGCGCCTTCCTTCACAAATGGCCTAAATAATCGCAATGTTGAAGGGTCAATCATTGGCAAATTATCTTTATTTTTTCTTCGCCAAAAGCTTCCTACGTTTTCTTTTTCCTTTATCATTTGATTAAATAAATTCGCTACTAGTAATTCTGAGTCTCCGATAAAACGAAAATACACTTTCGTCATTTTATCCGCGACAGAAGAATAATAGGCATATCGATTTTGCAATTTGCCCAAGAAAGGTGTTGCGAGCGGCTCACGTTTATGACTGAAATAAAGTAACTCCGCTTGCTCAAGTGGCGTTAACGCATTAACATTTTTTTCAGTTGTAAAATCAACCCAACAAAGATCCTTTTTCAAGTCCTGTTCGGTCTTTAAAAAATCTTGCATATCTTCACTGCTCACAAAATCAAATTGCGTATGCATATTAAAAGAGCCCTCTTCGTATGCGTGTTTTAAAAGTAAAACATTTTTTACAGATTCTACTGAAGGTAAAAATTGCTTTAGCGAAACACCGCTAAAAATTACAAAGTGATCCACGTCATTCATATGTATATATAAATGATGCATAAAATCTTCTGCGGATTTCATTTTCTTTGCCACAACACACACGCCCCTTTAAACACAAATATTATGATTATTATATGACTTATTGAACGATTTTGAAACATTTTCTACGCGGTTTCGTCTCAACTTTTACGATAAGCTTCTTAAAGTATTTTTCGGTAGAATATGATAAAGTTAAAACAAGCTACAAAAGAGTTTCTTTTTTAATGCTTTTATCGCTTTTATTAGTAACATATGTGTAAAAAAAATTCTCAAAATAAATATTTTTAGATGATAAGGTGAAACGAATGGATACAAATAAACTTAGTTTCAATAAGCGTTTTGACTGGCCACTTGCCATTATATTAATGATATTCCTTTGTGTCAGCTTATTGGCGATTTCTTCTGCTCAAACATCGGGGCAATATGGGGAGAACTTTGTCCCCAAACAAATTCTGAATTATATGATTGGCGCTGTCATCGTTGCATTCGTAATGTACTTTGATCCTGATCAATATAAAAAGCTCGCATGGCCATTTTACTGGTTCGGAATAGCAATGCTTGTCGCAGTAGTCGTCATTCCCCCATCAACAAATTTAACCATATTCCGAAACGGGGCACAAAGTTGGTTCAATACACCTATCGGGAGTATACAACCTGCAGAGTTTATGAAAACCTTTTATATTCTCGCAACAGCCTATTTAATTAGTAAACACCATACGACCTATCCGAATAAAACATTGAAAACGGATTTTACGCTTCTATTAAAAATGGGATTGACTTTGGCATTACCACTAGCATTAATTATGAAACAACCTGACTTAGGCTCATCACTTGTATTCATCGCGATTACGGCCGCGCTAGTCATTGTTGCAGGTGTTTCTTGGAAAATTATTCTTCCACTCTTTGGAGGTGTAGCTGCACTTGGCGGTTCATTACTATGGATGGCTGTCTATATGCAAGCCTTCCTTGAAAAGACGTTTGGGTTCCAATCATATCAAGCTGCACGTATTTATTCTTGGTTAGACCCTTATTCTTACGCCACATCTGACGGTTATCATTTAATTACATCGTTAAATGCAATTGGCTCTGGTGAGATTTTTGGCAAGGGCTTTCAAGGTCGCGAAGTATATGTTGCCGAAAACCATACAGACTTTATTTTTGCAGTGATTGGGGAAGAATGGGGCTTTATCGGTGCAAGCGCTGTTATCTGTCTCTACTTCCTATTAGTTTATCATTTAACGAAGACGACACTTTTACTAAAAGATGCTTTCTGTACATATGTTTGTGCAGGGATTATTGCGATGATTACGTTCCACGTTTTTGAAAATATCGGCATGACGATTCAATTATTACCGATTACTGGTATTCCTTTACCGTTTTTAAGTTACGGTGGTAGTTCGTTAATGGGAACCGCGCTCGCAATTGGCCTCGTGTTCGGTATGAAATTCCATTACCGTACGTATATGTTCTCTGCAAACGATCCGGAAGAAGATTAAAAGAAAAGACAACTTGTGCCACTTTTGAAAGTCGCGCGAGTTGTCTTTTTTATGTTTAAAGACGCACATCAATTTATTGGAATCAATGGGCGTCTTTAGTATTTAATCAATTTTGCGTTTGTGGAGTTTGTGTTGGTGGTGTTAAAACTTTTAAAAGTTCGATACGAGATTTCGTAACTGTCGCCGTAACACCTAATTTAGATAAGTTTGTAACAATACGTTTTAAATCAATCTCTTTCGCCATTTCTCTACACCTCAACCTTTCCTAAGTAAAATATATAACGAATCATTAAAGTTAAAGTTCCAAGAAACTCTATTATGCCTCTGCATAATCGCGTTCTTTTTTTGTCAGGGGCCTTTACCAAACTAACTCAAAGGTCTGACCTTCTACTTCTTAAGTATATCACTTATTTACACTGATAAATCTTTCAATTTTGTTACAAATTTAAAGACTTTCACTTTGAGTGTAACCTTTTTACATTTAATATAAACCATTATTTTCAAATTTTTCGCAATTTTTTTCCATCCCCATTTCCTTACATGAAGAAAAAGAAATACCTGTTATAACTATCGACTTATTTTTTATACTTTTTGCTTAATACTATTGTATTTTTATTATTTATGAATGGACAAATAACATATTTCGCAACTTTCCACTACAAGCATAGTAAAAACCCTTTATTACTAAATTTTAATCATGTTTAATGACAAATACAAGGGGAAATATTGTAGTATTACGCAATTTTCTGTGTAGATTAATCATTTATTTTGCCATTTAGACTTTGGTTTCAAGGAGGGATTCTATGGAGAATTTTGAAAACGGAATTTTTATCCCAAAAGAATTTATTCAATTTCATAGCTACTTGAACGGCTCAGCAATTCAAGCGACCATTATTGAACCAATAAAACATGCAACACTTTTACATGAAAGCAAGTTTGCGGGTATTCCGTATTTATCTAAAGGGCTAACACATCCTAAAGATGACAATGGGCAATTTATGTTGTTGCTCGCTCAAATTAACTTTTCTGAATTTCAGCTGAACGACCCATTTCCATTAAAGGGAATATTGCAATTTTACATTTCACAGCAATGCTCCCCACAAGTAAAATCTAACGCTTCTCGGCATTACTACCACGTGCAATATGTTTTACCAAGTGAAATGGATGACACTTTTAAACTTGATTTTTCTTATTTGAATAACACAGATTTTCGTCACTTCCCAATTATGCAAGAAATGAAATTGCACTTTAAACAATCATTCGAACCGGTTTCTATAATGGATTATCGTTTAAAAAATTTCTTTAACCCGACCATTATGAATGAATTTATTACATTAGATGAGCGCTCTTTTCATGATATTTATTTAGTAAATTACTTAGCGGCTGATCACAAAATTGGTGGCTATCCGTATTTTATTAAGCAAGATTTTAGAGAGGCATTTCCCCATTTACAGCATTATGACACATTACTCTTACAAATTGTGTCGAATGATGCACAACAAATTATGTGGGGAGATAGTGGTATCATTAGCTTTTTTATTAATTCGGAAAAATTGCGGCAGCTCGACTTCTCCGACATTTATTTTCATTTAGAGGACTATTAAAAGGTGAAGTTGTCTTTATTGAATGACTAACAATAAGGCAACTTTTTCACTTTTGTCTCATATTAAGCAATTGAAGAATACGGTATAATGATATGAAAATAGCTAAAGAAGGTGAAACTTTGAGTGCACTCCTTGATTATAAATCCATTTTCCCTATCGTTATGCTTTTAAATATTTTATTTGCTTTAGTCATCATCTTTTTAGAGCGTAAAAAACCATCCTCTACTTGGGCATGGTTGCTCGTGTTATTTTTCATACCTTTTTTCGGATTTGTTTTATATTTACTTTTAGGGCGACAGCTTCGAAAAAAACATTTATTCCGCTGGGATGGTCAAAAGGATATCGGCATTGATAAATTGATTAGTTATCAAATTGAAGCGATTAAAAATGAAGAACTCGAATTTCGTACAGAACATATGAAAGAATACAATCACTTAATCTATATGAATTTAACGACCAATCATGCCGTTTTAACGCAGGACAATGATATCCAAGTTTTTAGTGATGGGAGCGACAAGTTCGAAGCCTTAATTCACGACATTCTCGCAGCAAAAAATCACATCCATATTCAATATTATATTTTCAAACTTGATAATTTAGGACAGCGTATTGTAAATGCCCTACAAAAAAAAGCGAGGCAAGGTGTAAAAATACGTATTTTATACGACGAAATGGGTTCACGTCGTGTGAAAAAACATCACTTCAAAGATTTACTGGAGTTGGGTGCCGAGGTAGAGGTCTTTTTCCCCTCCATCCTACCACTCATCAATCCCCGTTTAAATTTCCGTAATCATCGTAAAATTGTTGTCATAGATGGACGTATCGGTTATACAGGCGGCTTTAATGTAGGTGATGAATATTTGGGATTATCTGATCGTTTTGGCTATTGGCGTGATACACATTTACGCATTGAGGGGAGTGCTGTTCACCCTTTGCAAACTCGATTTTTACTCGATTGGAATCAAGCAAGTACACATCATCAAATCGACTATTCAGACCGTTACTTCCCAATCATCCCACAAAAGGGGAATGTCGCGTTGCAAATTGTTTCGAGTGGACCTGATACGGAATGGGAAGTCATCAAAAATAATTACTTACGTTTAATTTCCAATGCCCAAAAATTCGTCTATATTCAATCACCTTATTTTATTCCCGATGATTCCTTTATGGATGCGATTCGTATTGCCGCTTTGTCAGGAGTAGATGTGCGCATTATGATACCGAATAAACCAGATCATCTTTTCGTCTACTGGGCAACCTATTCATATGTCGGGCAACTTGTTCAAGCTGGGGCCAAAGTTTATCATTATGAAAAAGGATTTATCCACGCAAAAATGATTGTCGTTGATGATGAGGTCGCTTCAGTTGGCACCGCAAATATTGATGTGCGTAGCTTCAGTTTAAACTTTGAGGTGAATGCCCTAATTTATGATCGTGTACTCGCCCACCAACTAGCAGAAATTTTTGAATCAGACATATTAGATTGCTCGGAACTTACGCCAGAAATTTATGCAAACCGCTCAAACTTTATAAAGTTTAAAGAATCTCTTTCAAGACTGCTCTCTCCTATTTTATAATTACGATTCATCAAAAAAAGGTATTCTGACACAATGTCCGAATACCCTTTTTTTGTAGCACTCTATTACTCTATCCCTAAATACTCTTCCAATGTAACACCTGCATTATATACTTTCGTTGCTGTGTCGCCTTCTAAATAACGGAAATGCCACGACTCATACATATAACCAGTCACATCTTCCTTACCTTCTGGATAACGTAAAATAAATCCGTATTTATGTGAATTTGTTGCTAACCATTTCCCAGCCGGCGTTTCACCAAATTCACTTGTTAGCCATAAAGCTTCTTTCCCCTTCTCTCCAATATCAAATGTTAAACCTGTTTGATGTTCAGAATAACCTGGGCGAGCACTATAACGATCCGCGGCATCTTTACCATCGCGGTTTACATAACGATTGTATAAATCCGTTTGGTATTCGTATGAACGGTAACCACTAAAGGCTATAAGTGTATATCCTTGTTGGCCTGCTGCAGCAATCATTTCGTCAAGCGCCGCGCGTGCTGTAGCAGATTCCCCTTCATTGAAAGTGGCTGGTAAAGGATACTTTTTATTAGCAATTAAAATATTGTCTACATACTTCGGTTCTTTCGCAGGCTGTTGCCCAACGATATAACCATTTTCTATTGATACATTTTCATTTTCTTTTGGCGCGTTTGTTTTATCCTTAGACCCCTCTGTTCCATTGCCATTTGCATTCGCTTTTGGGACGTCTGTCGGAACAGTATTGCCTTCTTTTATCTCTTCATCTTCATTGGGAGTTACTGTTGGTTGTTCTATGTTTGAAACCGATTCATCAATTGGTGGCTCTTGTTCATCAACATTCGTTGGTACTTGTCCTGTTACTGCATCATTGTCATTTGCGCCATCTCTATTCGCGACTTCGTATTTATAAATGATGGAGCCAATGATAGCGATAATTAATAATAGCGAAACGATAGCCCCCATTACAACAGGGCTACTTTTTTTCTTATTTCTTTTCATTTTGTTCACCTTCCCTAGAACCCCGCTATTTTCAGCCGGCTATCATAACGATTAATACGAGTACAGACAAAATGGCAAAAGTAATCGACATCTTTTTCATCCATTTAGATTCTTTTTCGTGACCTTGTTCTTTAAACGTACGCGACCGGAAAAAGTTCGTTAACGTAAACATAATTGTCATCGATAAAATTGCGGCATTCATATTTTTTTGAATAATAAAATATAACGCCGAAAAACTTGCAGCTGCTACTAATAGTAACGAAATCGCTTTTTCATTTTTAATTTTCTTCATTCTTTTCTCCTTTTATAGGGCAAGCCTTGCATCAACTAGCACAACATACCTCTGTTACTTATCCGCTAAAAAAGTCGAGGCTCATCATTGCCCCGACCTCATTCACTTAGCTTTGCTTTGGTAAATCTGAATAATACTTTTTCCCGATATACGTTTGTACGATTAATATAAATCCTCCAACAGACCAATATAAAGGTAGTGCGGCCATAGATGAAAATGAAATGAATACAATCATTATCGGTGAAATATACATCATCAATTTCATCTGAGCTTTTTGAGCCTCTGGAACTGTTGCTAATGAAACTTTTGATTGGATAAAATAAATAATTCCCGCAACTGCTGTCATAATCATATCCGGGGAACCTAAGCTAAACCACAAAAATTCATGTGATTTTACATCTGCAGAATGCGAAATAGCAAAATATAATCCCATAATGATCGGCAATTGAATGAGCATTGGCAAACAACCCATATTGATTGGATTGACACCTGCACTTCTATAAACTTGCATCATTTCTTGCTGGAGTGCCCTTTGCTCTTCCTTCGATTCAACTGCTTTTAAATTTTTCTGAATCTCATCCATTTTCGGCTTAATTTCATCCATCTTCACGCGCATAACCGCTTGAGAGCGATAGTTTTTTAACATAAAGGGCATTAAAATTAATCGAATGAGTACTGTGATTGTAATAATGGCTAATCCGTAACTTCCGTTAAAAATAGTGTTTCCTAAGAAATCTAATAAAAAATTCATCGGTTTTACAAAAGTACTATAAAAAAAACCTTCTCCATTTTCCACAGACTGACAACCTGTTAGAACAACAGCTGTCATAGCAAATAGAACAAATAACTTCCATCGTTTCATAGTTCACCTTCTCATTAAAAATCTGTACCAACCGCCTGGGCTTAACTATTTTGAAGTATAACGCACTTTTAACAAAACATAAAATCACAGGTACATCTTCAACTAAATTTTTTCCACAACAAAAAAACTGCACTCACAATTTGTTGATTTCGGGCACAGAATTGCCTTCACAACTGGTTTGTAGCGCAGAATTTATAAGGTTTATATTTCTATTTTCCAAATTAATTGATTTACAAATAAACATATTGTTAATCTTGTACTAAGCCCTCTATTTTATACATTCTCATACTCGATTTCCGTCATTTCAAAACGATAAAATTCATGGTGAAGCTCATCACGGAAATGCTTCGGCGTTACACCCGTATACTTTTTGAAAATTCGCGTGAAATAGCTCTGATTACAGAAGTGGAATTGTTCAGAAATAGACGTAATCCCCTTATTTGTATGACGCAAATAATATTGAGACTCTTCCACTCGACGAACATTTAAATACTCTACTAATGTAATGCCCACATGTTCACGGAATATACGTGATAAATGACTTGTACTAATATGAAAATTCGTGGCAATGCTCTCAACTGTTAAATCGTTTTCAAGCTCATCATTAATATACATAATTACCTTATTAACCGTTTGATGACGGAATGTAGGCTGCTTACGATCTGCAATAAAATACACATAAAAATCAATTAGATCATCGGCGAATTGCAAAAATTCAGCATCTTTCATTGAATTTTCAATCATATCAGCGCAAGCTAAATTAAATGCAAATGCTTTTTTCGATGGAACTTGATTATCAAGCAATTTACGCGCAACAATCGATGAGACAGTAATGAAGTAGTGACGTACAACTTTAATAACCTGCTTGCCAAAACGTGCAGATAAAATATCAATAATCTCATGTAATGTCTTCTTTGCTTTCGTCGCCTCTAAATGATAAACCTCAAATAAGAGCTTCGACTCCAATACATAAAAGTCCTCAATACCCACGTATTGATTGATAGTATCAATTTCTTGGAAATACCTTTTTGAAATCGTTTCAGATATTGAATGTTGATGTAGTTGCATAGATTATCCCATCTTTCTTCAGACATAAATATTCTGTTATTCATACGACAAACACCCTTCACGCTATGTAACGAATGGTGATGTCTCTTTTTTATCAATCAAAAGTAATTGGACCTTTAAATGTTATGAATAAGTAAAAAGCCATGTATGTATATGTAATATGTAAAGTGAAGCGATTATTTACCATTTTATTAATATTTTTAAGTTACAATATTTTATTTTTGTATAATTTATTTACGTTTTAGTAACTATAGTGAATATTACCATAATTTACGTTTTCCTTTCAACCTAATTTTAACAATTCAAATAGTTCCAAAATATCAATCGATTTCCTCTTTTTTCTAATAGCACGATTATTTATTATATGTTTCATCTGAATATACATACATTTGCCACCTTTTTATTCAATAAATATCCATATTATAAGATGCTACTATAATCATTTTCGAAAGAATTTGTTCTTTCTGTATAGTAAAATAAATCTTCCCAACCTAATTGCTTTAAATATGTAGTAAAATAGTTCATAATTGTTTAAAATGCTTATAAAGAGGTGTTAGAAGTGGATCCAAAACAAATCGAAGAAATTATGGATGTCATTAAAGAGTTTTTCCCAGAAAATACGTCAATTGCTATCTCAGATACAAATGAGTATCTCTACTACCAACCTAGCAAAAAAATTGACCTAAAAATTAAACCAGGTGACCCTGTTAAAGAAGGTTCTGCTGCTCATAAAGCTTTAGCTTATGGTCAAAAAATTAATTCTTATATTGAGTCTGATGTTTTTGGTGTTCCTTACTATGGTATGAGTATCCCTCTTATCGAAGAAGGCGAGACAAAAGGGGCAATTACTGCTATTTTCCCACAAAAGCCATCACCGTTTTTAACAAATTATATCACAGTAAAAATTGATGACTGCTGGTATCCAATTAAACACAGCGAAGTCATTTACCTTGAAACTCAACTTCGTAAAACATTTGTAAAAACAATGCACCGCGAAGGCTATCACCGCTTAAATTTAAGCGACCTAGAATTATTCTTAGCATCAGATTCGTTCATTAGATGCCATCGTTCATATATTGTTAATATTGACTTTATTGAAGAGATCCAACCAGATTCTCATTCAACATTCTTATTAATTATGAAAGATGGTACACGTATTCCAGTAAGTCAACGTTATGCAAGTTACTTCAGACGTTCTTTAGGCTTCTAATTACTATATCAAAAACGACTTGTAGATATACAAGTCGTTTTTTGATTGTTAAAAATAGGATTACCTGTTCATTTAAGATGATATAGTTCTAATTTTCCTAATAGGTCATTCTTGATAAATAGCACTTTTGAATTGTTTTTTCAATGCATATAGTATAAATTTGCAATATAACCCTCAAAATATTTCACGCAACTTTTACACTTACAGTCGATTAGACGTATATATTCCCTTTTATACATTTTTTAAGCGCTTTTATGTTATATGCAAAGAAAATGTGACAATTTGATGTTATTATTATCTTATCTGTCAGCTTGTTATCTGACAAAATAAACAGAAAATTCCAACAAAATTTCCTGTTAGCTTAAAACCATTAAAAAACTTTTTAGGGGAGGATTTTTTCTATGGATCCACGAGTTGAGAAACGTTTAGGTTTAAAACAATTAGCAGATAAAATCGTATCTGCACAAGAGGCTGCTGCTTTAATTCAAGATGGCACAGTAGTAGGTATGTCTGGATTTACTCGCGCTGGAGATGCAAAAGTTGTACCAATGGCTTTAGCTGAACGCGCTAAAACTGAACAAATTAAAATTGATGTATATACAGGGGCTTCTTTAGGTCCTGAAGTTGATAACTACCTTGCTGCTGCAGGTGTTATTAATAAACGTGGACCATTCCAAGGGGACGCGGTAATGCGTGGTTTAATCAATAAAGGCGACATCAAATATGTAGACGCACATCTTTCTCACAATGCTGAGTTAGTACGTCAAGGTATTATGGGTCCAATTAAACACTTAATTTTAGAAGCTGTTGCAATTACTGAAGATGGTTTAATTATCCCAACAAACTCTGTTGGTAACTCACCAATTTTTGCTGAGTATGCAGAAAATATTATTATCGAATTAAATATTTCTCACCCAGAAGCATTAATCGGTATCCACGACATCTACGTTCCAGGTGAACAAGGTAAGCGTGAAGCGATCCCTATGATGAATGCTGAACAACGTATCGGTGAAATCGGTATCCGCGTTCCTGTTGAGAAAATCCAAGCAATCGTAATTTCTGAAGAGCCAGATGCGCCTTCATTAATCGTTCCTCCAGATGAGGAAACTCAAAACATGGCAAACATCTTATTAGACTTCTTCCGTTCTGAAATTAAAGCGGGTCGTTTAACAAATGAACTTATGCCATTACAATCTGGTGTAGGATCTGTTGCTAATGCTGTATTAGATGGCTTCGCTGATTCTGAATTCGAAAACTTAGTTGTTGCTTCTGAAGTATTACAAGATGCAGTATTCAACTTAATCGATGCAGGTAAAGTACGCTTTGCTGCTGCAACTTCAATTACATTAACTGAAGAATTACAGCAAAAAGTATACGGCAACTTAGAAAAGTATGCTGATAAAATTTGCTTACGTCCACAAGAAATTTCTAACCACCCAGAAATTATCCGTCGTTTAGGTTTAATCTCTATTAACACGGCACTTGAGTTGGATATTTATGGTAACGTAAACTCTACACACGTTTCAGGTACAAAAATGATGAACGGTATCGGCGGTTCTGGTGACTTCGCTCGTAACGCTCGTCTTGGTATCTTCGTAACGAAATCATATGCAAAAGGTGGCGCGATTTCTTCAATCGTACCAATGGTTTCTCACGTAGACCACACGGAACATGATGTAGATGTAATCGTAACAGAACAAGGTATCGCGGACCTACGTGGGCTTGCTCCAAGAGAACGTGTTGAATTAATTATTAACAACTGTGCACACCCAGATTTCAAAGAGCAATTACGCGATTACTATAACCGCGCAGTTGAAGCAACAGGTGGAGCACATACTCCTCACATCTTAGAGGAAGCTCTTTCTTGGCACGTAAATCTTGCTAAAAACAAAACAATGAAAAAAGAAGTTGTTAAAGCTTAATTTTATTTTAAAAAAGACACAATTCAATTGAATTGTGTCTTTTTTTGATGTCACACCTTATCTAAGCTTGATGCTTATTAAATGCATCAATCGCCGTTTGTGCGCCGCCTTCATCGATAAACTTGTTTTCTTGAATTGTTAATGGTTTAGATCCTGCAGGTGCTTGTGCTACATCACCTGCTACGTCCCCTGTTGCAATTAATTTTTCACGCATAGAATTATTTTGTGTTGAAGTACTTCCAAAATTTTTCTTTTGATCTGCCATTACCTTTGTTGCTTTTGTTTTTGCATCATTTAATAATTCCATTGCTTTGTCACGGTTTTCCTTTTTACTTAACATAGAGGCCACTCCAGCAACTAAACCTGCTAAAACAACACCTTTACCTTTTAATTTTGCCATTAAGCATTCCTCCCCAAAAATAATTACCTTATTGTATTTTTCCCCTAAACACCATAATTAAAACATTTAATGCCTAAATAAATAATCTCTTCTTCTTGAAATTTTATCGTAAAAATTTCAAGTATTTATAGTATGTCTTGAATACATCTGTTTTATTTAAGGTATTTTTGGGTAGACTATTAGTATTATCGAAAAGGAGTGATGGATATGTTCCAAAATAAAGAAATCGGTTTTGAGTGGATGGAAATTTCCGCTCTTTTCGGTGTAGCACTTGTTATCACTGCCCTTATTTCATTTCTGACAACGATGTAAATACGAAAAAAAAGATAGCCACTCACGCAACATATTTGTGAGTAGCTATCCTTTATAGTTAGTGTATTTCATTATTTCCTAAACTTTTATATCGTCATACTCATTGCTTTTTTCGAATGCAGAGACAACATATGAGCAAACAGCATTTACTTTCAACTGCTCTTTTCGTGCATAGTTTGCCGCTTCATCTAATAGCTTTTTAGCTACCCCTTGACCTCGTAACACGTTAGATACGTATGTGTGGTCTATTGACATGATCCCGTTGTGTTCTGCCCAAGTAATTTCTGCTACACGTTGTCCGTCTAGCTCATACTCAAATGCCCCATGACCATTACTTGATTTATTCAATTTAAATTCCATACTATCCCTCCTCTTTATAAATCCAATATAGCATAATTCTGAATATTATAAAAAACAAAAACCCTGGTAGAGTCACAGATTTCTGAGGAAGTTTTTAAAACTCACTCGAAAAAAATCTGGATACAATTATACCAGGGCTTAATTGATTCATTTATTCTTTCGCAAACCAAGAAGAAAGCGTATCGATTAAATTGCTAAAGAAGTTTTTTACACTTTGCCAAAAGCCTTCATCTTCTAAAATAGCTCCGAATTTTTCTTCAAACTTTGAACTCAAATCTGAAAGTTGGCTTGATAGTTTACTAAAGTCGATATTCAAATTACTAATTCGATTCATTAAATCTACTAACAGTTGGCGATCTTGTTCACTTAAATTAATTTGGAACTTCGCTAATTGCTCTTCTACAATTTTTTGTACTTCTTCTTTTGTAGCAGGCTTATTTTCAGCAATGACTTTTTTAATTTCTGTTAATAATTCCGCCACTTTTTCATCGCTTACACCAGCCGTTTCTGCTAATGTCGTCGCAACGGATAGCTCATCATTTGCAACATCTGTACGTTCGATATTTAACGTTTCACCTGTTTTCACTTCATATGCTTTGTAAATACCTACTAATGCCGAGTGTCCTGTTACTGGCTTTGGTGCTGCAATTTCTACAATGGCATCTTCAATTCCTGCTGTTAACATCGCACTTGCATACATTTCAGATGTTACTTGTGTAATATTTTCTGGCGTAACAACACTAATTGTTAACCCTTTTCCTTTATCTTGACGTGTAATTTTTGCAGATGAGTACATACGAGAGCTTGAATTACTGTCTTTAATATATTTTGCTAAATCTTGTCCTGAGATTGTAATTTCATCTATTTCAGATTCCTGCTCTACCCGTAAAGCCGTTTTTACATGTTCCTTTTCCTCGTTCGATAAATTACTTCCGTACACGACGATTGGTACACCTAGCTTTTCATCAATTGGTTTTTTCGTTGCTGTGTCCGCTGCAAATGTGGACATTGGAAAAACACTTGAAAGTAAAAGTGCAAATACCGCAAAGAGCGCAATCCATTTTTGTTTCATATTAAAATACCCCTTTCAAAATGAACGTTTAATCCTATGTGCATTTACCTTATAGTACGAATAAAAAAAGTAAAAGGTTGCAATGTTGTTAGCCTTTTACTTTTCTCTCTTTATTTTTGTTGGCTTAAACGATTTCTGTCCAGCCGTCTTGTTGTATGATTTTGCGAGCTTTCATTAACGTTCCAAGTGCGCGCTTAAATGCACCTTTACTCATATTGAACATTTCTTCAATTTCTTCAGGTGTTGATTTATCATGGAATGGCATCTTTCCGCCAACACTTTCCAAATAAGCAAAGATTTTTTCTGCATCTTCCCCTAGTCTTTCGTGCTTACGTGGAAGTAATGAGCCATTTAATGAGCCATCTTCCTTTACATCAACAATACGTACTTGAACATCTTGACCTAAACGCGGCTCTGCCTTCATTTCTGATTCGTGTACAAAAATGCGATACGGCGCTTCTACCCCAATTAAAAATGAACCAATTGGTAATAAGCGGTATGGACGTGCCACAATGTTTTTATTGAATGCTTCTTCGTTCGCACCTTCATACATTTCGTTTACTTTTTCTTCTGTAATAAGGCGACCAAATAAATCACCATTGCGGTCTGTGCGTAATGTTAAATACAAATGATCCCCAGCTTGTGGCCAAACTTCCTGTACTACAGGTAAATCTTCCGCGCGTAAAAGTACTTCACGAGACGTTCCAATATCACAAAAGGCCCCTTCTTGCGTCACTTTTAATACGCGTGCCCAGCCATAATTTGCTTCTGTAATATGCGGGATTACTGTTGTTGCTTGCAAGCTACCCCGACGGTCTGTATATAAAAATACCTTTACGCTATCGCCAATTGTTAATGCCTCTTCTACATCCGAAGTGTTTAACGGAATTTCGATATCACCGTTTGTTAAAATATAACGTGAACCTTGCTCTTCTAATATTGTTAAATCTACAACTTGTCCTGATTTCATTAATTGATTCATTTGTCTTCTCCTTTTTCTCGTCAATCATTACTGAATATGATTTTATTTCATTTGTTCTAACTTTTTTGTCAGCTCGGGCTGTTCTTCTAAAAGCTGAACAAGATCTGCAATTCTGTCTATTGAGTTCCAACTTAAATGATGTTCAATACCTTCAACATCGTCATAAATACGTTCCTCATCCACACCAATCAGTCGTAAAAACTGCTCTAATAAATCATGTCGCTGTACGAGGCGCTTCCCTAATTTTTGCCCTTTTGATGTTAAAGTTAACCCTCGATATTTTTCATAGATTAAATATCCGTCTTTATCTAACTTTTGGACCATCTTTGTCACTGAGGAAGGCAGAACAGATAAAGCTTCCGCAATATCGGACACACGGGCATATCCTTTATTATCGATGAGTAAATATATTTGTTCTATGTGGTCCTCCATACTAGGTGTTGGCATAGTCTGTTCCCCTCTTTCCAAATAACTATCTCAAGTTTACTACATTTCCACATAAAAAGTTAACTGAAAACGGTAAAAGAGCCCTCTCCGGTGGTGAAGAAGGCTCTTATCTAATGTCTTGGATATCGATTCACTATATGAAGCGCACGAATAATTTGCTTGTTTATTTCCTCAAGGTTTTCTGGAGTGTTTAGTTGTTCAAATACGAAGTCTCTTGATTTTGGTGAAACGATATATCTTGTTGGCAACACGTTCAATGCAATCGCGTTAACATCCATTTCACATTGCTCACAATGACAAAATGTTTGATACTCTACACCGTGCAACATAAAATTCACAAGCCCTCGAACAATCTCTTCCATCACATTTACCAATTTACCATTCGACATTTCTTACTTTCGCCTCATTCAATTGTTGGTTTTGCGTTACTCCTAATCATATACCGTACATTGAAATAACTCAATTATTCAGTTTCTAATCGTTATTATTTTCTAGTTTCAGCAAAATTATTCGTATGATAAACGTGATTTTAGAATATTTACCCTATTTCATTTTTAACAATCGTAGTGAATTTAAAATAACGAGTAAAGTTGCACCCATATCAGCAAATATTGCAATCCATAAGGTCAACCAACCTGGGATTACTAATAGTAAAGCAATTACTTTTAATCCTAAGGCAAAAATAATATTTTGTTTAATGATAGTTACTGTTTTTTTACTTAAATTGATCGTATAAGGTAGCTTTGTTAAATCATCACTCATTAACACAACTTGAGCAGTTTCTAAAGCTGCATCCGTTCCTGCACCGCCCATTGCAATCCCGATATTGGCTGCCGCTAATGCAGGCGCATCATTGACACCATCACCAATCATCGCAACCGCGCCATACTGCTGTTGCAACTCTTTCATCGCTTGTAATTTATTTTCTGGCAATAAATTGGCGCGCACATCATCAATACCTAGTTCCTCAGCAATCTTTTGTGCCGTTTGAGATGCATCTCCTGTAAGCATTACTGTATGACGAATTTTATTTTCATGAAGCACTTTGATCACTTCTTTACTTTCGTCACGCACTTGATCTGCAATGGCAAGGACACCAAGTAGCTCTGTTTCATTCGCTGCTATAATGACGGACTTTCCTTCTGATGCCAATTTTTCGATTGTTTGATGTAATTTTTCTGAAATTGGTACGAGTGTTTGAATCCATTTAACGCTTCCTACATAAATCTTTTGTCCATCAACACTCGCATAAGCCCCTTTCCCCGTTACCGATTGGAAATCTTCTACGCTTGGGATATGGACCTTTTGCTCAAATGCTTTTGAAAGAATAGCGCGTGCTAATGGGTGTTGTGATTTTTTCTCTACTGCTGCAATTTGCGCTAATAATTGCTGCTCGTTTTGACCTTCTTCTGCTAAAACTGCCACAACTTCTGGCTGGCCTTTTGTTAATGTACCCGTTTTATCAAATGCTACCGCTTGAATACGGCCAAGCTCTTCTAAATACGCGCCACCTTTAATCAATACGCCCTGTTTAGCTGCATTCCCAATGGCCGTAACAATCGCCACAGGAGTTGAAATAATTAACGCACAAGGACAACCTACAACTAATACCGCAAGCCCTTGATAAATCCAATGTTGCCAATCACCCGTTATAAACCCTGGAACAACCGCCACTAATAACGCGCCTAACATAATAGCTGGGGTATAATATTTGGCAAAACGATCGACAAATTTTTGTGAAGGGGCTTTTTCAGCTTGAGCTTCTTCAACTAAATGAATAATTTTTGCGATTGTAGTATCTTCTACACGTTTTGTCACTTTTATTTCAAGTGCACCTTCTTCATTTAGCGTGCCTGCAAATACTGTATCTTCCACTGTTTTCGTTACAGGAATGGACTCCCCTGTAATAGCCGACTGATTAACCGTCGAAACACCCTCGATAACAATCCCATCCATCGCAATTTTTTGCCCTGGCTTGACGATTAAAATATCGCCAATTTGAATATCTTCCGTCGCCACTTCCATCTCATGAAAATGTTCGCCATGTGCTCGTTTAATGAGTGCAGTAGGGGGTGCGATATCGATCAACTGTGAAATCGATTGACGTGCTTTGTTCATAGAATACGCTTCCAACGCTTCACTCACTGCAAATAAAAATACTACAATCGCCGCTTCTTGCCATTCTCCAATTATAGCCGCACCAATAATAGCAATCGTCATTAACGTTTTCATATCAAACTCGAAATTTCGTAAATTGTTCATACCTGTTTTAAAAATCGGGAGCCCACCTACAACAATGGCAATGGCAAACAAGCTATTCGCCAGTAAATGCCCTTCCCCTTTTGTAAAACTCGCAATCAAACCAAAGAAAACAAAGACAAGTGAAAAGGCAGCTAATAGATTTTCTTTTCGCTTGTAAAATGGAATCGAATTAACCTTTTTTCGTTCATTTGCTAAAGCTACTTTTATACCATCAAATGCTCCAGCCTCTTCAAGCTGCGCAACCGTTACATCACCTGTAACAGTTAACTTTGCTGCACCAAAATTGAGTTGCACCTCTTCCACAGTAGAAATTTCACGTATATTCCGTTCAAATTTCGCTGCACAATTCGCACAAGATAAATTTTCTAACCGAAATTGTTCCGTCTTTTGCGCCATCCTATTCACTCCCTTGAATGTTCATATGCAATTGTTACGATTTGATAAACATGGTCATCCGCCAATGAGTAATACATCAATTTTCCTTCACGTGTCGATTTTGCTAAAGCATGCTCTTTTAAATAGCGTAAATGATGGGAAGCAGTCGCTGTACTTGAGCCAATAATCGCCGCAACATCACATACGCACAATCGTTTTTCTATCGTTAAAGCGTACGCAATTTTTAAGCGTGTTTCGTCTGCTAGGGCTTTTAAAAATTGGGCAACTTTTGAAAGCTCAGGCATTTGTTGTTGCACACGTTGTACTGCCTCTTCATTAATCGTAACTACTTCACACGTTTCCTTTGTCACTTCATCACCTCATTCAAATGTTTGTTTGATTGTATTATAACTTACTGATACATCTTATTCAAATAGGCGTTTGAATGTTTGGGGTAATTGGAGCATTTTTTTATAAATATTTAAATGTGTTTGTGTTTGACTGGCTGGGGGCCTAGGAAACACACATTCCAATAAAAAAAGGGTATTTCAACATAAAGTCGAAATACCCTTTTTCATAGTAAATTTATTTTACTGTGCTTTTAATACAAGTTCATAGCCTTTGTCGATTTCACCGTTAATTTTGGTTTTATGGTAATCCCCAGATACCCAGTCAGACACTTGATTATCATACCATTTTGATTTTACGTGACCGCTTTGACCAGGACCTACTATGTGCTCAGCTGTAGATAAATTTTGTAAATCTGCTACGAAACGCCACGATGCTCCGTGAGTCACATTACCTTTCCCATCTTCAGCAGCTGCTTGAACCGTAACACTCGATCCACCTACTGGTACCTTTTTGGGATTTAAGTAGCTCGCTATTAAATCCGAGGCACTTGATAATGGGTGGTTAAACGTTAGCTGACTGTAGCTACCCCATTGCCATTTTGAAACGGACTTTCCAAACTTATCTTGAATTTTCGCAACAGCCTCTTCGAATGCAGTGTACACAAATGCATCTAAACCGCCCTCATCCGTAATCCAAACACCTGGGTTCCCAGCATACGCATCTTGCAACATATCATTTGTAATTTGCGCTTTTGCTGGCATCATTTTAAATATATCTGCTGGCATCGCATCTGCAAACAATGTGTTTTTCATATTTTCATATAAGAAGTGATAAATAAGTGGTGCCCCTTGATCTTGATTATCATAGTACTCCCACTGTTCTAACAACGCAATTTCCTCTTTATATTTACCTTCTGAATCTTGCGCTTTAATCGTTTCTAAAAAGCTTGGTAAAAATTCTACAGCATGTAAGTTTTTCTTATCCATCTGCATATTTTTCATATCTTCTGCTGTTAGTTTTATTTGCTTGTTTGCTTTTTCATCCACAATCATTTCTACAATGCGCTCATAACGATATGGTTGTGCCCAAAGATTTGACAGATGATACGGATATTCCTTTCCGATAATCTCGTTATTTGCCGTTGCGATAAAGCCTTGTTGTGGATCAATCACTGTTGGTAATTCATTAAACGGAATATAGCTTTCCCAACCATAGGCAGAGGAATCACCTGGTACTGGTAGCGCACCTGTACCTTGCTTACGAATTGGCACTAAACCATTTGCTTTATAAGCGATTTTTCCATCTGTTGAAGCAAATACAAAGTTTTGAGCTGGCGCTTTAAAATCTTCTAAAGCGAGCTCAAATTCATCCCAATTCGACGCTTTATTAAAGCCCATAATTGCTTTTAATTCTTGTGTGGATTGCAATGCTGTCCATTGCATCGAGAACATTTCTTTTACTTCTGTTTCTTTTGTAATAATGTTTGAAATGATTGGCCCATGTCTCGTTTCTACTACTTCGAAATCAATCGTTTGCCCACCTTTTACTTTTATCGGCTCTGGGCGGACAGTCGCATCTTCCCATTGTCCATCATATTTAAATTGATATGGATTTTCTGGGTTTGGCGTTTCAATATATAAATCCTGGACATCAGGATTTACATTCGTTACACCCCAAGCGATTTCTTCATTATGTCCTAAAATAATGCCTGGAATCCCAGCAAAAATAACACCACTTACATTTTGCTCTGGTGATTGTAAATGCATTTGATACCAAATAGACGGTGTGCTTAATCCTAAATGAGGATCATCCGCAAGTAACGGTTTTCCTGATTCTGTGAGGTCACCTGAAACGACCCAGTTATTACTGCCATTAAATTCTGGCGGTAAATAATCCGCTGTAAAGGCTGTTGCCACATTTGTTTTTATATTTAAATTGGCTTCAATAATTGATTTTGCATTCTCAGGATATTCCACAAATAATTCTTCTGCTTGCTCTTGTGGATAGTTTTGTAATGCCCATGAACGGAACGCTTGTTGATTCCAGTTCCCTCCTAAATCATACGCCATATATTTACCAATCGTTAAAGAATCCATTGGCGTCCATGGCTCTGGTGTGTAACCAAGCACCTTGAATTCATAAGATAGCTTGCTCGTTCCCTTTACTTCATCAATGAAAGCATTAACCCCTTCCGCGAACCACTCTAAAGTTTGCTTAGAATCGGCATCATAGCCATCCCAAGAAAGCTCTGCTGCATGACGTAAACTAAATGTACGGAAATATTTATCGGTATTTACTGCAGCTTCTCCAATAACTTCAGCTAAATTACCGCTTGCTTGACGTCGCGCTAAATCCATTTGAAATAAGCGATCCTGTGCTTGTACATATCCTTGTGCACGATATAAATCTGCATCTGATTGCGCTTCGATATGCGGAACCCCTACCTCGTCACGCGTTACCTTTACATCACTTTCCAAAATTGAAACAACCGCTTCCCCTTTTATTAACGGCTTTGATTGTGAAAGATATATTTGTAATCCCGCTACTGAAGCACCACCGATAATAATGAGGATTCCAATTATCCACATTGCCATTTTTAATAATTTACGTTTTTTTGGTTTTGTTGCCTGTCGTGCCATTTCATCCACCCCTTTTGTCTATGTAATCCTTATAGAAATCACTTACTATTCCAGTTCCACACATTGTGACAAAATCCTGCAATTCCAGTTAAATTCCTATGTTTGAATTTAACTTTAATAAAATTGGGCAATGATCACTCCCTAACACTTGAGAATGAATGTTTGCTTCTTCAATATTTTCTGCCCATCGATTCGATAGGATGAAATAATCGATACGCCAACCGATGTTTCTTTCGCGCACACTATTCATGTATGACCACCACGTAAAATGATCCGTTTCATACGGGTGACAATGTCGAAATGTATCAGTGAAGCCACTCGTCAATAAATCTGTCATTTTCCCGCGCTCTTCCATTGTAAAACCCGAGTTGCCTTTATTTGATTTCGCATTTTTAATATCAATCTCTTCGTGCGCAACATTCAAATCTCCACAATAGATGACGGGCTTTTTCGCATCAAGGTCCTTCAAATATAGTGCAAGCTTGTCCTCCCATTGAAGTCGAAAATCCAGTCGTGCCAAATCACGCTGTGCATTAGGTGTATACACATTTACTACGTAATAATTTTCGTATTCTAATGTAATAATTCGTCCTTCTGCTTCAGAGCCATCTTCTCCTATACCATAATAAACATTTAAAGGCTCATGCTTTGTAAATATAGCTGTTCCTGAGTACCCTTTTTTCTGTGCATAATTCCAGTACTGAAAATAGCCCTCTAGTTGTAATTCAATTTGTCCTGCTTGGCATTTTGTTTCTTGTATGCAAAAGAAGTCTGCATCCATTTCCATAAAATAATCCAAAAATCCTTTTTTCACACACGCACGTATGCCATTTACATTCCACGAAATAAATTTCATTTCCCTCTTCCTTTCATTTCAATCGATTCAATTAAAAAGAAGGCACTTTCGTATAAACGTAAAGTGCCCTCTTTATTAGTCCTCGCCGACGATTTTAACTTCCATCTCAAGATCTACATTAAATTTTTCCTTCACAACTTTTTGCACCATTTTAATTGTTTCGATATAGTCGGTTGCTGATGCATTATCTTTATTAACAATAAAGCCCGCATGTTTTGTAGACACTTCCGCTCCACCAACACCTTTACCCTGTAGATCACTGTCTTGTATCAGTTTTCCAGCAAAATAGCCTGGTGGACGTTTAAATACACTGCCAGCAGATGGATATTCTAACGGCTGTTTCGATTCACGTTGATGCGTCAAATCTGCTATTTTGGCATCAATTTCTTGCTGATCACCACTTGTTAATTGGAACGTTGCCGAAAGTACATAATAGCCTTTTTTCGCGATAATACTTTTTCGATAAGTAAGCTCAAGTTGCTCATTCGTTAAAACGATTTGCTCGCCCTCTGGTGTGAGCACCGTGCAAGAAGTAACAATATCTTTCACTTCGCCGCCGTATGCCCCGGCATTCATTGCCATCGCTCCTCCGATTGAACCCGGAATACCACAAGCAAATTCAAAACCTGTCAAACTTTGGGCCGCTACCATTTTAGATACTTCTTTAATCAGTGCCCCACTTTGCACAAATACATGATTGCCCTCAATACGGACTTCATTTAATAAGGCAAAATGTATTACAATGCCACGAATACCACCATCACGAACAACCATATTCGAACCGTTGCCCAGCATCAATAATGGAATTTTATGTTCATATGCATACTTAACAACTGCTGCTGCTTGCTCCTCTGTTGCAGGTAAAACAAATAAATCTGCTTTACCGCCAAGTTTGGTCATCGTATATTTTTTTAACGATTCATTTCGTCTTATATTATGTGGTTGAACCCACTGTGCTAAATCTAGCTCCCATTGTTTCAATGTCATTAATGCCATTTCCTTTCTTGCTAAAGCTCAGTACCCCTTTAGTATCTGTTTTTACCGTGCTTTTTACAAGTAAAAATACGTCACTACAACCACTTTTTCGACCATTCCTCAATTTCTCTTACAACTTGCTCAAGCGAGTGTCCTTTTTCAGTTAATGAATACTCTACTCGAATTGGGACTTCAGAAAAAACATTGCGCTCTACAATGCCTTCCTTTTCTAACTCTTTCAGACGTTCTGACAATAAGCGACCACTAATCGGCAATGAGGATTCAATCGCATTAAAACGTTGTGGTCCTTCTAATAATTGATAAATAATTAATGCTGTCCATCGCTTTCCTACAAGCTCCATCGCTTTTGATAAACGTGGGCATAATGCTGTTTCTTTCACGTTTTTCACCTCTATATTTTCATTCTATACAATATAATTTAGTAACATGTATAATTTCCTTATATTATTTTAACACTTTACTTCAATTACGAAAAGTAAGTAGCTTACTTACAACTATTGTAATTAATATCCATCTATTTTATGATAAACATATAAAACAGTTTGAACTATCTAGGGGGATATAACATGACTACATATGCTATTGACTTCACACATTCGTCTATTAACTTTTCCATCAAACATATGATGATTTCAAAAATTCACGGGGGATTTGATTCGTTTTCTGGTCATGTACAGCTGGAGCAAATGGAGGATTTTAAAAACGCTGAAATTCGCTTTGACCTGGATGTTGCAAGTATTAATACACGTGATGATTCACGTGACCATCATCTGATGTCTGCTGATTTTTTCGATGCCGATCGTTACCCTAAAATTACGTTTATAAAAACAGCAACTGAAGGTGATAAGGCAAATTTTAAACTGATTGGCGATTTAACAATTAAAAACCTTACAAAAGAAGTTGTTTTTGATGTCGTTTATACCGGTCATGTTAAAAGCCCATGGAATACAGATGCTTACGGCTTCTCATGTACAACACTTCTGAATCGTAAAAACTTCAACTTAACGTACAATGCTGCACTTGAGTCGGGCGGGGTTCTAATCGGTGAAAATGTCCAAATCAATATTGAATTGGAATTAAATCCTTTATAATTTTAAGAGGAAAAGGAAGGTTTATATGTATTACAACGATGGATTTTCTTCAATTATTTCTATAATTGTTCCGCTCGGTTTCATTACAGTATTTGGAATTATTATTTATAGTGTATTTTCTAACATCAAACAAGGTATAAAGAACAATAATTCTCCACTGTTGTCTGTCCCTGCACAAGTAGTAACGAAAAGAACTACCGTACGAGGCGAACGTTCTCATACAACTTATTTTGTCACTTTTGAAGTACAAAGTGGTGATCGGATGGAGTTCGAAGTAAAAGGAGAGCAGTTCGGTCAGCTAGTTGAGAAGGATTTAGGGATATTAGCTTTCCAAGGCAATCGTTTTATTTCATTTGACCGACAGAAGTAAAACGCTATAAAGATGAAAAGCTTCTCGCAAATGAATGCGAGAAGCTTTTTTATCTTATTTCTTTTTAATTAAGCTGTAACTGTAGCTAAAGTTTGTGCAACTTCTTTAACTTGCGCTAAGCCTGCTTCGATAATGTTTGCAGCTTCTGCTGGGTTAGCGTTGTGACCTTCGATGATTACTTCGCCCACTTTTGCCATACCGTATACGCCAGCGATTACTGTGTTGATGTATGTTGCAGCCATTTCCATTGGAGCTGTTTCTGGCGTAGAGTAAATACCTCCACGAGCTGATAATACGATATATTTTTTATCTGTCATTAAGCTTACTAAGTTACCGTTCTCATCATATTTGAATGAGTAACCTGCACCGTAAGTGTAATCGATAAATGATTGTAATGCAGCAGGAATTGTTAAGTTCCATAATGGGAATGCAAATACTACTACGTCAGCAGCAGTTAATGCTTCACGAGATTTGTTGAATGATTCGATTGAAGCTTGCTCACGAGCTGTTAATGCTTCACCGTTTTGCGCTTTACCGAAAGCGTTGAATAATTCTTGACCGAAGTACTCTAAGTTTTCTTCAAATACGTCAAAAGTTGAAATTGTTAAACCTTCTACTTTAGAAGCCTCTGCCATGAATGTTTCATACATTTTTGTTGATACGCCATCTGGGCGGTTGTTTGCTTTAATTACTAATACGTTTGTCATACTATATTAACTCCCCTTAATTATCCTAATTTTATATATCTCGATTCCGAGGTACTTTATTATAATATACAACTATGCGTAAAAAATCAACTAGATTTACTTCATACTTTAGGATGAAGTGATTTATACTAATACATTTAGTCAAGCAGGCATTGCCGTAATATACGACAATGCCTGCTTTCCGATATTTTAGTAGTTATTGGGACCCTTTAATGAAACAAACTAAATTTCACAAGAATCATCCGTGCAAGTCGGACCATTCTCACCCTGCATGTTTAAAGGTTTTCTTAAGCCGGCTTCTTGTGCTGCCTTTTCAATCGTTTGCTCAAAAACTTCTTGCGGTTGCGCTCCAGCAATACCGTATTTATTATCAATCACAAAAAATGGTACGCCGCGCACACCTAGCTGCTGTGCAATGGCAATGTCTTGATGCACTTCTTCTTCAAATTGTTTGCCCTCTATAATAGCCTTCGCACCGTCTGTCGATAAACCTGTCTTTTCCACAAGAGCTAATAAAACATCGGTATTGCCGATTGCTTGCCCTTCTAGGAAATACGCTTTTAGCACAAGCTCTGTAAATTCTTTCCCTTTACCTTCTACCTCTGCCCACTTCGCTAAACGATGCGCTTTCACAGTGTTTGCTGTTTTCATATCGTCAAAATTGTAATCTAACCCTACACTTTTTGCACGTTCCGCAACGTTGTCTCCCATATTTTTCACTTCTTCTAATGACATATTATATTTTTGCTGTAAATCATCATACACTGATCCTGCAGCATCCACAGGAGTATTTGGATCTAATAAATAACTTTTATATTCAATCTCTACCGCCTGTTCATAACCTGTTTGTTGCAACGCGATTTCTAATTGTCTTTTACCGATATAACAAAACGGACATACATAATCTGACCAAACTTCAATTTTCATTTGATTCACTCTCCTTGTTTTGTATTGTATCGAAATAAGGAAAATATGTACATTAAGTAAACTGCAATCCTAAAAAATTTATACTATCCGCCGAGGCTTGGGCCAACATGATGTTGGTCACTCAGCTGTTGCCGCACAACGCGGTGTACTTAGCCTGAGTTCCTCTAATTCAGCTATGCTTTGAATACCAATAATAAAAACGTTGTATAAAATGCCAACATTTTCATCATCCTAAAAAATAAAAAGGTGATACTTTGAAACAATCGCTCTGGTTAGAAAATGTTCCGACGATTTCCGCTCCATCATTAAAACAATCCCTTCAATGTGATATTTGTATTATCGGAGGGGGGCTAAATGGAATTTACAATGCTTATTTATTAGCTAAAAAGGGCTTCGACGTCGTGTTAATCGAAGCGCTTAGTGAATTTTCACATGGTACAACAGCCTTTTCAACAGGAAAATTAACAGCACAGCATAGTTTAATTTATTCCGCATTAACAACAGAGCAGGGGAAGCTTTATTATGAAGCCAATCATTCGGCAATTGAACGCGCACTTGAAACGAATCCTCCTAGCTTTTCGCGGGCTACCTCTTTTTTATATACGGGCACTTCTTTAGGCAAGGAACAATTAGCTGCGGAAGCCGAATGTTATAAGAAAATAGGGATCCCCTACGTGGCAACGAATGTAACCGAGCTTGATTTATCCGCACAATTGGCACTTGGAATGAAAGGTGAAGGGCAAATCAACCCCTTCTTTTTTGCCCAACATTTTGTAAAACTTGCTAGACAATTCGGAGCAGAAATTTATTTGAATACACGCGTCACGCAAATTCATTCAACTAAAAACTATGTAACGACCGAGCATGGTCATGATATTCAGTATAAAAAACTGCTATTATGCACGCATTACCCGATTGAATCACTTCGACGGTTGTATAGCGTAAAGCTTCAAGTAGATCGCTCCTATTTGACCGCGACAAAGTGTACGCAATTATTACAGGAACAATATATAAGTATTGATGAACAGAGTCGGACAATGCGGACTGCACTCATTAATAACATCCCCTACTTTATATATGGGGGCCGCTCACATACTGCGGGAACCGTCACACATACAGAACCATTTTATAGTACGCTTAGGGCAGAATTGCAAAATCAATTTGGGCTGCCTGCACCAAAATTTAGTTGGAGTGCCCAAGACATTCAGACGCCTGATAAAATTCCGTATATTGGGCAGCTGTCACCCAATGATGATAGCTTATATATTGCAACAGGGTTTAATAAATGGGGGCTTTCGACAGCGCTCGTTGCTGGTGAAATTTTAAGTAACTTAATTTCGAAAACACCACATCCTGCGACAGAGTTATTTTCACCAAGCCGCTCTAACTTTGGTAGTAAACTCTATTTCATGATTCAAACAGGAGGCTTTGTTGGTAAGGAATTTATTAAAGGGCATGTGACGCGGGCAAATGCTCCACGCTGTACACATCTAGGTTGTAAAACAAGATGGAATGATGCTGACCGAACTTGGGATTGCCCCTGTCATGGTTCACGCTATGATGAACACGGGCAAGTAATAGAGGGGCCCGCTGTTTATCCATTAGACATGAAAAAGTTACAGCACGGACAAGGTGAAATGTAAATAAAAAATCCGATGCTTCTAAAATGAGCATCGGATTTTTACTATTATTTTAATCCTTCTGTTAACACAGGAACGATTTGTTTTTTACGAGATACAACACCTGGAAGTACGATACGACCGTTTTCGATTGTTGCACCGAAAGCTTTTGCTGCCGCTTCTGCAACTTGTCCAGCCGCAACTGCTGTAGAATCATTATTTAAAATATCTGTTACAACAAAGAAGAATAAATCTAATCCGTTATTTGCAACATCTTTATTTAATAAGTTGACTAACTCTTCTTGACGACCAAGGACATCTTCAATATCTACTGCATTCACTTGTGCAACAGTTGCTTTATAAGCACCGAATTCAAATCCTTTTGCATCTAATGATAACAGGTCCTCAAGTGATTTATCCGAAAGATCAGCACCTGCTTTTAACATCGCTAAACCGTACTCCGCAGCATCCACACCTGCAATTTTTGCTAATTCTTCACCCGCTTTTACATCTTGCTCTGTGCATGTTGGTGATTTGAATAATAATGTATCTGAAACGATAGCAGATAGCATTAAACCAGCGATATTTGCCGGGATTGCTACATCGTTTTCTTTGAAGATTTTATTTAAAATCGTTGCTGTACATCCTACTGGCTCAGCGCGGAAGTATAATGGATCTGCCGTTTGGAAGTTTGCGATGCGGTGGTGATCGATTACTTCTGTAATTTGCACCGATTCAATGCCCTCTGCCGATTGTTGGAATTCATTATGGTCTACTAAAATAACTTGCTGTGCTTCGTCTTTTACATTGCTGATTAAACGAGGTGCTTCAAAGCCAAATTTATTTAGCGCAAATTGCGTTTCATTATTTACTTCACCTAGACGAACCGCTTCTGCGTCCACACCGATTTGCTGCTTTAAATACGCATAAACGATTGCAGATGTTACTGTATCTGTATCTGGATTTTTATGTCCGAAAACTAAAACTTTACTCATGATTGAGCCTCCTATAATAAATACTATCTCGTCACCCATTTTAACATATTCAAGTAGTTGAGAAAAATAGAAGATTTCGCTCTTTGAAGGCACTACAAAGTTGAGTCACTTTTATATTACTTTTAACTCATATAAAAAACATCAAAATTCCAAGCACTTTACATCTTGTGTTGTTTATCCTTCCGCAATTAAATCTGAGCTTTTGTGTTCGTTATTTTGCTTTTTACGAAAGTCATCATATTGTTTTGGATTTTGGCTGACTACTGCCTGTACTAAAACTTGTAATAATGTAAAAATCACAATTGTACATGTTGCGCCACCTTCTTGAGCAGACGGTACAATTAACACTTTATCAGCTTGTTCTTTTACAGCTACAAGTTTTTTATCGCGAATCGCAACAATTTTGACTTTTTTTCTTTTCGCAATATTAACAGTCGTAATAATATCTTCATATTCATCATCTAAAGAGATCATAATAAGTAATGAATCCTCATCCATTAACGTCAACTGTTGCACAATATCTTCTGTTTCATGCTGCATAAAATACACATGATTTCTTAACATAGCTAAGTTATTATATAACCAAAATGCTGCAGGAGCTGACTGTCTAAACCCCAAAATATGTACCTTTTTTGTACCATGTAACAGTTGAACGATTTCTTCAAAATGTTGTTCATTCAGCTGATTAAATGTTTTGGAAATCCCCTCAATATTTTGTTCAATAATATCCAAGCTTACATTATTTTTCACTTTTGAAACTGGCATCGCCTTTTTCCTTTGTGCCATTTCACCACTATTAATCAGGTAATCTTTCATCATTCTTTGTAGCTCACTAAATCCCGATAAATCCATCGCATAGCAAAAACGAATAACCGTGGACTCGCTCACACCTGCCTGCCTTCCAACTTCAGAAGCAATTTGCGTTGCTACGATATTTGGATTATCCATTACAAATTGGGCTACTTTCCGCTGACCTTTAGATAAGCGAATAAATCTCCTTTTTATTTCTACACAAATTTCCATTTTGAATCTCTACCCTTTCACTAAACAAATTTTACCTATTGTTTCCCCATGATCAGTGCCATATTCTCTATATAATAGAAAATACATTATCACGTATATTAATTGAATTCAATGAGTTTTCTGAAAAAACAAAGACTTACTAACTAACCCCTTCATATATGTAGGAAATTGACATTAATTCGTAATATTTAAGGAAATAAAGAGAGAATTATTAAGACTATACTATTCTTATTATATTAATAGGTATTAGTATAATGTATACCTTTTGATTTATGCCACCACAATTAGTTCAAAAACACTCCCTTGAAGACAGATCTATTTACATAGGTCAATTAAATAACAAATACATTATTTACCACAAACGACACCCCATGCGTTAAGTAAAAAGGTTTATCTTTTATGAGTATGTACAAAAGCCACACAAAAACTCACCATCTCCAATTTCGAAATGGTGAGTTTTAAGTTTCATTTAACTCTATTTATTCTAGCTCTGTTTGTTTCGTTTCTTTTCCTAAGAAGATAACGGCCAATACACCAATGACAATCGCTACACAGAAAATCGTGAAAATGTAACTAATATCATAGCCCTTCGTCAGTAATGTACCAACTAATAACGGTCCAAAAATACCACCAACACGTCCAATTGAAGCGGCCATTCCGGCACCAGTTCCACGGACAATTGCTGGATATTGCTCAGGAGTATACGCATATAACGCGCCCCATGCTCCTAAATTAAAGAAGGATAACAGCATACCCGAGACTACTAATGCCGTGACTGTTTCTGCGCCACCAAATACAAAGGCACTTGCAGCTGTCCCTAATAGATAAGTAACTAATACAAATTTCCGACCAAACTTTTCGATAAACCAAGCAGCTGTAAAATAGCCTGGTAACTGAGCTAGCGTCATCATTAATACGTACTTAAAGCTTGAAATTAAATCAAACCCTTTACCAACCATTACGCTCGGTAACCAAAGGAACATACCATAATATGAAAATACAACCGCAAACCATAAAATCCATAACATCAATGTTGAACGTCTGTATTTTGGCGACCATACTTCCGAGATATTTTGAAAGATCGTTCGTTTCTTTGATTCAGCTTTTACTCTGAATTGTGGTGAGTCAGGTAATTTCAATCGAATATAGATCGCATAAAATGCTGGTAATGCCGTTAATAATAACGCGACACGCCAACCATCAATCGGCCAAAATTCTGCTGGAATAACAAAGTACGAAATAATTGCGGCAATTAACCAGCCACCTGCCCAAAAACTTTCTAATAAAACGACTACTCTACCACGCTCTTCAGGCTTTACACTTTCAGAAACTAATGTTGATGCAACTGGTAGTTCTCCTCCAAGTCCCATGCCAACAAAAAAGCGTAAAATTAAAAATGCAGTGAGTGTTGTTGTCAATGCGGATAATCCACTAGCGACTGAAAATAAAATAAGTGTCCACATAAAAATTTGTTTACGTCCCACTTTATCTGCTAACACACCAAATAAGAGTGCACCAACAGCCATACCGATAGAGTTTACACTTCCAATCCAGCCCATTTGACTACTATTTAAATTCCATTCCACTGCCAATGCTGCAATAACAAAGGATAAAATCCCAACGTCCATTGCATCGAACATCCAGCCTACACCTGCAACACCTAAAAGTTTGTTGCGCGAAAGGGGCTTTGTT
The DNA here is from genome assembly GCF_001439635.1 of Solibacillus cecembensis. Lineage (GTDB taxonomy): Bacteria > Bacillota > Bacilli > Bacillales_A > Planococcaceae > Solibacillus > Solibacillus cecembensis. The sequence goes on from NZ_LMBZ01000010.1 coordinate 52,158, forward strand.
TGATTATTATTCACTTTCACTTTACTCATTCCCCTTCTATGTGTCTTTACATATGTCATATCATTAATACTATACATTTGTTTCTTAATAGTGACAACTCCTATTTGATTTATCGAATAGCTTAGACAATTTTTCGTTTCCTATTGAAATCATTTAGCTATAGGTTTAAAATGTCTTGTATATAAAAACAAATGTTCATCCAGTGAGAACAGAAGGAGCTAATTTTCTATGTGGAAAGGTTTAATCGAAGAATATAAACAATTTTTACCTGTAACAGAAAATACACCAGCATTAACGTTAAATGAGGGGAATACACCACTCATCCATTTAGTTAACTTATCGAAGGAATTAGGCATTGAGTTATACGGCAAAATTGAAGGCGCAAATCCAACTGGTTCATTTAAAGACCGCGGCATGGTTTTTGCAGTAGCTAAGGCTATTGAAGAAGGTTCAAAAGTTGTTATTTGTGCATCAACAGGTAACACTTCAGCAGCGGCAGCAGCATATGCTACACGTGCTGGTATTCAATCCATCGTTGTTATTCCAAAAGGCAAAGTGGCACTAGGGAAACTGGCTCAAGCTTGTATGTACGGTGCTAAAATCATTGAAATTGACGGTAACTTCGATGATGCATTAAATATTGTTCGCAAAATTGGCGAAACAACTCCGATTGCACTTGTAAACTCAGTCAACCCATTCCGAATTGAAGGCCAAAAAACAGCCGCATTCGAAATCGTAGACCAATTAGGCAAAGCACCTGACTATTTATGTATTCCTGTAGGTAACGCGGGCAATATTACAGCATACTGGAAAGGTTTCAAAGAATATAACGAAGCAAAACAAAGTGGCTTACCAAAAATGTATGGTTTCGAGGCAGAAGGTTCTGCAGCAATCGTAAAAGGCGAACCAATTGCTAATCCAGAGACGGTAGCAACGGCAATTCGTATTGGGAACCCAGCTAGTTGGAAGTTCGCTGAAGCTGCCCGTGACGAATCTGGCGGTATGATCGATTCTGTAACAGATGAGGAAATTTTAGAAGCATATAAATTAATTGCTGGTAAAGAAGGAATTTTTGTTGAGCCAGGCTCAGCTGCTTCATTAGCAGGTGTTATAAAATCTGTAAAAGCAGGTAAAATTGCACCAGGTAGTCGTGTCGTTACTGTATTTACAGGCAATGGCTTGAAAGATCCTGATACGGCGATGAATGTTTCTTCAGTTGATCTTGTTTCATTAAATAATGATGAGCAAGAAATTCGTAAATATATCGAAGGCGTATTTTCACTATGAGTACAAAATGGCAAATTTCAGTACCTGGTAGTACAGCCAATTTAGGTCCTGGCTTTGATTCCATTGGGCTTGGCTTGTCACTATATTTAAATTTAACTGTGACTTTACAGGACGAATGGGAATTTGTTCATATTGGAGAAAATGTTCCTGCTGATACGATTGTTGAAACGCATTTAATTTATCAAATAGCACAACAAGTGGCACTTCAATATGACTGTACTTTACGCCCTTGCAAAGTAGAAATGACGAGCGAGTTGCCTCTTGCACGCGGTTTAGGTAGTAGTGCATCTGCAATTGTGGCGGCGATTGAACTCGCGAATATTTTGTGTGAGCTCAACTTGTCGACACAGGACAAGCTTAATATTTCCTCACAAATTGAAGGGCATCCAGACAATGCAACGGCTTCTGTTGTAGGTGGCTTAACGATTTCTTCAATGGATGAAAATGGCATTGTCGATACGATTCGTATTCATGATTTAGACGTATCATTTGTCGTATTTATACCCGATGTTGAATTAAAGACAGCTCATTCACGCGATGTTTTGCCTGCCGAGTTTAATCGTGGCTATGCCGTCCGTGCAAGCGCCCATGCAAACATGCTAGCGGCCTCTTGCATCGCAAAAGATTATGAGCGAATTGGTCGTTATATGGAAGCTGATTTATTCCACGAGCCCTTCCGTGCACAACTCATTCCAAACTATACGGAAATTCGGGAAGCTGCAAAACAGGCAGGTGCTTACGGAACAGCTTTAAGCGGTGCTGGACCAACACTTATTTCAATTGTACCGACTACAGTTGCGGAGCAGTTTGTTGATGCGGTGCGCGCACAATTCCCTGAGCATAATATTGTTTTAACAAATGCAGATAAAAAAGGGATTATCGTAACTGAACTTTCATAAATTCATCTTATAAGAAGGAGCATTTTGGTTACTATCAAAATGCTCCTTTTATATTGGGGCCGCATAGATTCCACTCATTTTGGGTATAAATTAGCCTAGGATTGAAAGGGGGAAATGTAGATGAAAATTGCGATTATCGGGGCTGCGGGAAAAGCTGGGACACATCTTTTAAATGAAGCCATACTACGCCAACTAGATGTCACAGCCATTGTAAAAAATGTAGCCACTCTTTCCGTTGAAAATGTTTCAACTATAGGAAAAAACTTATTTGATTTAACAAAAGGTGATTTAGTACCGTTCGATATAATTATTAATGCTTTCGCGCCATTACCAGGAGAGGAACATCTTCATATTTCGGCAGGGCATCATTTAATATCCTTACTTGAGGGAACATCAAAAAAGTTATTTGTCATTGGATGCTCAGGTTGTCTTTTTGTTGACGGTGGAAAAACAAAGCGCTTAATGGAGGAAGAAGAATATCCGCAGGACCTGCTCGATACGTCAAAGGCACAATTGCAAAACTTACAAAATCTCGAAAACGCCTCTATTCAATGGACGTATGTCATTCCTTCTGCCATGTTTGATTCAGAAGGTCCCCGTACAGGACATTACTTGAAGGGTGGGGATCAAGTGCTCGTAAATTCACAATTCAATAGTTATATTAGCTATGCAGACTTTGCGGTAGCAATGCTGGATGAAATTGAAAAAAATGAACATCCCAATACATGCTTTACGGTTGTATCTGAAAATGTAACGGCTGCCTCCTAACTAGGTGATGTTACATTTCCTATATGTAAAAAAGAATATCATTTTGGCCCTTCAACCAAAATGATATTCTTTTTTTATTGCTACGGAACTAATAATACTAAGCTAATAGCCATGACAGCCATACCCGCTACTAATCCGTATATAGATAAATGGGTCTCGTCGTACTTTTTGGCTGCCGGCAATAATTCATCTAATGAAATGAATACCATTATTCCTGCAACTCCGGCAAATATAATTCCAAACATCACATCGTTTAAAAATGGCATTAAGATGAAAAATGCTACTAATGCGCCTACTGGTTCTGCTAAGCCCGATAAAAACGATAATTTGAACGCTTTTCGACGATTGCCTGTCGCAAAATAAATGGGTACTGCTACAGCAATTCCTTCTGGGATATTATGAATAGCTACCGCAATCGCAATCGCTACACCTACATTCGGATCTTGTAGCGCAGCCATAAACGTTGCAATTCCTTCTGGGAAGTTGTGTATGGCAATCGCCAGAGCAGTAAATAGCCCCATCTTCATTAGTCGTTCTTCATCTATTTCTGGCTTGATTTGGACTGCATTGACATCCTCAACTGTACGAACTTCGTGAGGGTTATTGGACTTTGGAATAAAACGGTCAATTAAAGCAATTAATAATATGCCCCCAAAGAAACCAACAAGTGTCATCCAATAGCCTTGTGTAGCCCCTAATGCTGCTGTTAATGAATCTTTTGCTTTAACAAAAATCTCAACTAATGAAACATAAATCATAACGCCCGCAGAAAAACCAAGGGCCACCGATAAAAATTTCGTATTCGTTCTTGAAGTAAAGAAGGCTAATAAACTACCTACTCCTGTTGCAAGGCCCGCAAAGAGCGTTAATCCTAACGCAAAAATAATATTCCCTTCCATAGAATTCCCCTCTTCAACTTTATGTTAATTTGATTATAAATTAAAAGTTTCCCTAGCGCAACTTTTTTAGCTGTAGTAACATCTTATGTAACAGACCAACTTTTGATACAAAAGAATACGTAAATTTTATTATTAAACTTGTATTCAAATAGGTTTCAATATATAGTTTAGCTTATTTAACTAAATCGGAGGACTTGAAATTGGAAAAAGAAATTGTTTCAAACGAATATAAGCAAAAAAGGCCATTTCTATTTAAACTCGGAATAGCGCTTTTAATTCTTTATCCTATACTATGGGGCGTTGCTGCCATTACACCATTTACTCCATTACCAACTCACATAAAAGCCGCTGTAATTACAGTAAGTATAGTTGTGGGGGAAATCTTCTTTTTGATAGGTGTTGCTTTTGTTGGGAAAGAAGTGGTGACCAAATATAAAAGTAAGCTAAACCCTAAAAATTGGAGAAGATAAACGTGCCTTTTCAGTAGAATTAGGCGAAATTGGCGTGCTTTTATTGAAGAAGAATTTAACTGGAAATGAAAAGGACCTACTTTTAGGTAGGTCCTTTTCATTTGAATTTATCTACTATTTAATGCGGGTTAGGTGTTCATTATTTGACGGTTATCTTTTCTTGATTCATACCAAACCACACATACAATGAACCAGCTATAGCCCATGCTCCAACCGGCAATCACATCTGTGGCAAAGTGGCGGCCTTCTGCAATTCGTGACAGTCCGATTAAACAAGCTAATAGAACAGCAGCAATCCATACTATTTGAATTTTTTTCTTCTCTTTTGCAATTTCTGAAAAAATATAAGCAAGGGTAAATAAGTACAGTACCCCCGCCATTGAGTGCCCTGATGGAAAACTATAAGAAGTCAACTGATCCACAATTTCCGGACGTGGACGCTCAAATATTCTTTTCAGTATTTGATTTAATAACGTACCTGCCGCAAATGTCAGCAAAATAAAGACCATGCCACGATAATTTCTTTCACGTAGCCACAAATAAAGAAAAGCGATTACCCCAACTGCAATTACGAATATTGGCTCCCCTATATAATGAAATACAATAATTAATTCATTTCCAGTTAATAATGTAGCTATTTTATCATCCAATGCATTCATTGTTGGCGTATTATAAGTAAACGCCATCACGATAAAAATAATGCCTGTTACAATAGCTAATGGATATGCCCATTTTTTCACACATATTCCTACTTCCTGATGTTAATTGTGATAAACATTATCTTACCATATACATATATAACGTGAAAAATGATTACATGTTGCTTTTCTATCATTCCTCCAATTAAAAAAGCAACAGTGCTCATTCCACTGTTGCTTAATTTTACTATTCAATTACCGTATAATTTGTATTTTCCATCGAAATAACGAATTCTGGTTTTGGCGGCTTGCCACCGTGCTCTTTAATTTTCGCTTTATGTCCTGCAATATGTTCGGGGCTCTTCTCCCAGTTTTTCCAAGCCTCTTCAGATTCCCAGCGGACAATCATCACGACTTCATCTTCACCGCGACGAACTTTCTTTTGTAATAATTCACGTCCGATAAAACCTGGCTGTTTTTCTAATAGAGATGGTCCTTGATCTGGCTTTTTGCTAAAACGTTCAATAATTTTATCGGCATTGCCTTCCGTTAACGTCCATTTACGAATTTGTACAAACATTATTATAAATCCCCCTATTTTGAAAAAAGCCGCCCTCGAATAGAAGGACGGCTTATTAATATTATTTTAAAGCGTTAATAATTTCATTTACTTTTTCAAGCTCAGAAGTCAAACCGCCACCTGCTAAGTACCAAAGCGCACCATTTAAGTAAATCACTTTGTCGTTTTTAGCAGCATTCGTTTTATTAACTAAATCATTATTAAATGCTTCTGAAATGTTTGATTCTTCCCCCGTAGCAGCCATACGGTCAACTACGAATAAAATATCAGGGTTAATTTCTAAAATTTGCTCATAGCTAATTTGTGCACCATGCGTTGAGTTTTCTAATGTATCATCCGCAGCTGGGAAACCATATACGCTGTGTACGAAACCAAAGCGAGAACCTTCACCTGGACCATAAGCAGAAATTTTCTCATTGTAAAGTGTTACTAATGCTTTTTCATCTGAGCTAGCAGCAATTGCCTTTAATTCTTCAGTAGCTGCTTCAATTTCAGCAAACTTTGCATCTACTTCAGCTTGCTTGCCAAAAAGATCTGCCGCAATTTGAGTTGAAGCTTTAAATGTATTCCAGTAATCAGTGCTTGTAGTACCTACGAATACTGTTGGAGCGATTTTTGATAATTCTTCATATGCATCTCCTTGACGACCAGAGATGAAAATTGCATCTGGTGCCATTGCAGCGATGTCTTCAAATAATGGCTCTTTTAAACCACCAGCGTTTAAATATTTGTCATCTGAATATTGCTTTAACGATTCAGGGAAGTTTCCTTTTGCAACAGCTGTAACTTCAACGTCTAAAGCAGTTAAAGTATCTAAGAAACCATAGTCAAATACAACGATTTTTTCTGGTACTTTATCAAACGTTACATCTGCATAATTTGAATCTGTTGATTTAATTGTCATTGGGTATGCTGAAGCAACTTCTTCTGTATTTGTGCCCTCTGTTTTCGCAGAGTTTTCTTTTTCTGAATCCTTTGCAGTGTCATCATTTGAGCCACATGCCGCTAACATTAAAACAAGCATTGATAAAATAACAGTCATTAACTTCCAGTTCTTCATCTGTAAATCGCTCCTATTCATATATGTAAGTTCGTTTTATTCATCTCCGTTCGAAATGATTATCATTATCATTTGAACAATCCCCATTATATCGAGATTGATTCTCATCGTCAACTAGTTTTGGAAATTAAATTAATTATTATAATAAATAGATATTAAATAGGGTATTTTTACTTTTATAGAAATAGACCTCAGATTATAATTATCCATCAAAAAATGCCATTTCGACTAAATCAAAATGGCATTTTTATAATTTATTATGATCTAATGAGAATTAAAGTAAACACAAATTCGACAACCATCTTGCTCTTGTACAGGTATGTCCATATCATAAATTTGCTTTAATGCGGAAGAATTAATGATTTCATGTGTTGGGCCATCTTTGACAATGCGCCCATCCTTTAACGCCACAATTCGGTCGGAATATACCGAGGCGAAGTTAATATCATGCAATACGATAATAACTGTTTTCCCTAGTTCATCTACAAGTTTACGTAAAATTTTCATAATTTGAACCGAGTGCTTCATATCTAAGTTATTTAAAGGCTCATCTAATAGCACGTATTCTGTATCTTGTGCGATGACCATGGCAATGAACGCACGCTGACGTTGACCACCAGAAAGTTCATCTAAAAACTTGTCACTCATGTCCACTAAGTTCATGTACTCCAACGCACGATCTACATGTTCAATATCTTCTGCTGTAAGACGCCCACGTGAATATGGATAGCGCCCAAATGACACAAGCTCGCGAATCGTTAAACGGACATTCATAAAGTTAGATTGTTTTAAAATCGAGACGCGTTTTGCAAATTCCTCAGATTTCATTTTGCGCACGTCTGCTGTATCCAATAATATTTCACCAGTATCTGAATCTAATAAACGACTCACCATTGACAGTAGAGTCGATTTCCCAGCACCATTCGGACCGATGAATGATGTAATTTTACCCGTTTCAATTGTTACATGTACATCTTCTACAACGGCTTTTTTACCGAAGTATTTGCTTAATCCTTTTACTTGAATCATCCTGCTGACCTACTCTCTTTTAATAGTAAATAAATAAAGTATACGCCACCAATGAAGTTAATAATAACGCTCAATGTCGTACTAAATTCGAATAGATGTTCGACAATAAACTGCCCACCGACTAATGCAATAATACTAATTAAACTTGCACCAACTATAAGCACCGAATGCTTGTACGTTGCAAAAAATTGATACGATAAGTTAGCAACAATTAATCCGAAAAATAGAATTGGACCGACAAGCGCCGTAGATGTTGCAATTAATACGGAAGATAAAATAAGTACATTCATCACAATACGGTCATAGTTAATACCGAGATTGATCGCTGTATCGCGGCCTAATGACATGACATCTAACTTATTTAAAATCGTATAGCCATAAATAAAGGCGATTGCTAAAATCCCCACTGCTACCCATACAAGGTCACCATTCACATTATTAAAGCTTGCAAACATTTTATTTTGCAGGCTTGTATATTCATTCGGGTCAATAACAACTTGCATAAATGATGTTACACTTCCGAGCATTGTTCCTAAAACCATCCCAATCAGTAATAAGAGATATATAGGTTGCTTATCCGCCCTAAATAAGAAACGATATAAAATAAGCGCAAATAATACCATTGCTGCAATTGAAATTGTAAAATTAAAATATTTATTTAATACTAATATAGAAGAAGATCCTAAAAAGAAATAAATACATGTTTGCACAACCATATACATCGAATCTAAGCCCATGACAGAAGGCGTTAAAATGCGGTTATGGGTAATCGTTTGGAAAACAACCGTGGAATACGCAATCGCTACACCTGTTACGATCATTGCCAAAACGCGAATCATTCGACGCGGAAACGCATAATCAAAGCTACCTTTAATATCATACAAACCATAAAGTGCGATACAAATGATTGCTAGAACTGCTAAAATAGTTAATTTCAAACCTGTTTTACGCATATGAACGCCCCCTAAACAACATGATTAAGAAAATCACGCCGCCGATTACACCGACCGTTAAGTTAATTGGGATCTCATATGGGAAAATTAAAATTCGACCAACGATATCACATGCTAATAAGAACAATGCACCTAGCACAGCTGTATGCGGTAATGTTTTCTTTAAATTATCCCCTTTATAAATCGATACGATGTTTGGAATAATTAATCCGACAAAAGGAATTAAACCAACTGTTAAAATAACGGTTGTTGAAATAAGTGCGACTAAAATAAGTCCTAAATTAACAACAAGTCTATAACGAACACCTAAGTTTTTCGCAAAATCCTCACCCATACCTGCAACGGTAAAACGATTTGCATAAAAATATGTCAAAATAATAACAGGAACACTTAAATATAATAATTCATAGTTTCCTTTAATAACTAATGTAAAGCTCCCCATTAAAAAGGCGGATACGTTTTGTAAAATATCTGCTTTATACGCAAAAAACGTCGTCATGGAAGAAATAATATTTCCGAACATAATCCCTACAAGTGGAATAAAAATCGCATCTTTAAACTTAATGCGGTTTAATAATTGCATGAACAGCATTGTACCTAACAATGCAAAAACAAAGGCGAGCACTACTTTTTCAGATTGTGTTCCCCCTGTATAAATCATCGCAATTAACACACCAAATTTTGCTGCATCATCTGTTCCCGCAGTTGTTGGGGATACAAATTTATTTCTACTTAAAGATTGCATGATTAAACCAGCTATACTCATGCCGACACCCGCTAATATGATTGCAATCAAGCGTGGGATACGGCTTATTAAGAAGACTTCTGTTTCCTCTGATGAAAAATCAAGCAAATCTAGTGGTGTAATATCTTTGGCACCTAGAAATAACGAAATGCATGATAGAACAACAGTAGCAACAATCAAATACCATAATCTCATGTCATTCTCCCATTTTCCTTCTTTTTTAAATGATTCTCATTGAAAATGATTATCATCCTTATCTATTTCAATTATAGCTAGGTAGGAATGGAAAATCAAACAGTCCTTGTTAACTTTTCTTTATTTGTTACTGATTATTGAAAGTAAAAAGTACTTTTTGAGAGATTTATTGTACTTCCGACTATTTTTATGGATTCAAGGCTTTTTAATTACCTTTTTCTCGATACAATATTTTTCAATCGCTTGCTCGTTTATTATATAGCCAAGACCTGTTGTAGTTGGTACGGTTATGTAGCCGTCCTCTACTGTCACTTCAGGTAAAATAATATCCTCATGCCAATAACGTTCCGAAGCTGCCGTGTCACCTGGCATTGTGAAGTTGGATAAACTTGTGAGTGCGACGTTTTGTGCCCGTCCAATCCCAGCTTCTAGCATACCGCCACACCATACAGGGATGCCATGTCTCTCACATATATCATGGATACGCTTTGCTTCACTTATTCCACCCACTCGTGCAATTTTAATATTGATCACACCGCAACTCCCTAGTTGAATGGCCTTGCGTGCATCTTCATAAGACGTAATGCTTTCATCTAAGCAAATCGGCGTTTGAATTTGCTGTTGTAATGTCGCATGATCGATTAAATCATCATGGGCAAGCGGCTGCTCAATCATCATTAATTGAAATTCATCCAGTTGTTTTAATAACTCTATATCATCGAGTGTATAAGACGAATTCGCATCAGCCATTAATGGAACAGTCGGGAAAGCTTCTCTAATCGTTCGAATTAATGCGATATCTTTCCCTGGTTTAATTTTGACCTTTATTCGTTTATAGCCTTGCGTTAAAAAGCCCTGAATCGTTGCAATTAATTGCTCATCGGTTGGCTGCAATCCTATGCTGATGCCTACTTCAATTTTTTCAGCAGTGCCTCCAATTGCTTGAGCTAGTGTTTGATTTGTTAATTGAGCATAAATATCCCACACCGTACCTTCAATAGCTGCTTTCGCCATATTGTTGCGACGAATTGGGCGGAAATGTTCATATACTTCATCTGGATGTGTTAATTGTTGCCCTAACAATCGTGGAATTAAAAAATCTTCTAGCATATGTAATGATGTTTTTAGCGTCTCTTCTGTATAAGAAGGCTCTTCAAATGCAACGCCTTCCCCCCAGCCAATGACACCGGATTCATCCTTTGCCTTAATGACTAAAAAACGCTTATTTTGCATTGTTCCAAGACTCGTTGTGAATGGTGTTTTCATACACATCTCGAGCTGATAAATCGTAACTTCAACTAATTTCATCTCATATCGCTCCTCTTATTGCGCTGTCACAGGTAGGAATTTATTTCATCACCTATTATGACAGACATTTTCTTCTGAACGAAATTTAACAATCCGTGGAGAATGAAGCCCCCACGGATTGAAGTTTAACTTATTTTATAACGCAAATAGCGAACGCTTTACGAGTAAATAATGACTCACATGCTCATTGTGTTTCGATAAGTGAATAATTTTATAGCCTTGATCGAACATCGCTTGTAAAATATGGCGTGTTTTATAACGCCAATCTTCTGCAAGTGCTGGACTTTCCACTTTTATTTTTTGAAAATACATAGGAATCGGTAATAAATAGGCATCTTTTATAAAGGATTCCTGCTGCATAAATTGCTGTTCTTTATCAAGCATCGGCAAACCATCCGTACTGAGTGACCACTCTACTACCGGCACAGCCTCCTCTAGTAATTCTTCGACTTTTGCATCCCAGCGTAAATAATCATTATCTACAAGCTGCCATTCAACAAAAAGACGATCCGTTGGCAAATCAAGGTTAAACGGGTCTTCCATTTCTCCATAACAATTTGGAATGTACGTATCGCTATAACCACGTAGCTTCGTAAAGTTTAAATGTCCACTACGCCCTTCAAGCGGATCAAATGTCCAACGGCAATTGCGATACCCTCGTTCTATTGCGATATCCTTTAAATAATTCTTCATGAGCTCGCCTACACCTTGCTCACGATAATTTCGTTTAATGCCAATCATATGTGAATACAAGTATACTTTCTCTTCCATGAAGCCTGGGCAACTAAAGTTGAAGCCGATTAGTTCGTCATTAAGGTAAGCGCCTAAAACTATTCCACCATTTCGAATTGTGGCAAGCGTTTGGTGCATCGGAATACTGCCAACTGCCCAAATATCATGCTCTAAATTTCTTGCCTCTTCTATTTGCTCAATTGTTGTTAATTCCTTTACAATTACTGATTCTAACATAATGTCCACCTTCCCCATTCTTCACTTTTTGTCATGCGAGTAAAGCTGTTTTTGCTAAAATCTTTGCACCAATAATTAGACGATCTACATAAACCGCCCTTTTCCTGGGAGGATGGAACTTGGAAATAAAGAATCTTCCCTACTTCCTCAATAATCACTTATACCAATAATTCTTCTACTTCAACACTTACCTCAGCACAAACAACAAGTGCTGTTTTTACAACATGAATTTTCACATTGTGCAAGCGTCCCCAATTCACAATTTAGAGGGGTCCCTAAAGAGATTGAATCTTCACTTTATAATATTATATACCACAACAACTCGTTTACAGTACATATCTTTTATTATTCCTTTTCTACACAATTAAAAACCTCCATTTTTCAATTATGCATTTTATAGCATCAAGATTTGGAGTAGTAGTTCGGTTCATTTCCACTATCGAACGAACGTTACAATACCAATGAAAACAAGCTCAATTTGCATCTAGTTTACTCTCTATAAAGATAAGAATTCTCTGCAAAATAAAGTGAAGTAACAAAGACATAACTTGTTCATAACTTCCCTTTATAAGGGAAAACAAAAAGCTATTTTGATTTTATTGTCAAAATAACTTTTCAGTACGCCTATTTATTTCGTTACATAAGATTCATATTTTTGATAATCCGCTTCCTGCAATTCAAGTGTAAGCAATGTTCCTTCTTCTTCATAAGCTGTTTCCAAAATCGTCGCATACTCATTCAAATAAGAAACAATAGCCCCTTGATCATACGGGATGAGCATTTTACACGTTTTATAATCCGCAAATACTTGCTTGCGAATCAACTGTACGAGTTCATCTAAACCAACGTCCTCTTTTGCCGAAATCCAAATATTATCACCACTTACGAGTGGATATTCTAAATTCGCTAAATCCGACTTATTATACACATAAAGCGTTGGCACATCTTCCACTCCAACTGCCTTTAACGTATCGTTTGTCACGTCCGTCATAAAGCGGTATTCTTCGTTCGAAACATCAACGACATGTAGCAGTAAATCTGCATCTCGCGCTTCTTCTAACGTAGAACGGAAAGCCTTCACTAAATGGTGAGGAAGTTTACTAACAAATCCAACTGTATCTGTTAGTAAAAACGATTTATTATCCGCAAGTTCAATATGACGAACAGAAGTTTCAAGCGTTGCAAACAACATATCTTTTTCAAATACTTGCTTCGTTTCATCTTGACCCATTTTAGCAAGAAGCTGATTCATAATCGTCGACTTCCCTGCATTTGTATAGCCTACAATCGATACGACAGGTATCGCATTTTTACGGCGTTGCTTACGCTGTGTTTCACGTTGTTCTTTTACCACTTCTAAATCTTTTTTTATCTTTGCAATTTGATCCTCAATTTTACGACGATCAAGTTCGAGTTTCGTTTCACCAGCACCACGGTTTTTAAAGCCTCCGCCCGTGCCCCCACCTTGACGTGATAACGAAGCATGTAGCCCAACTAAGCGTGGCAGCATATATTGTAATTGAGCAAGCTCGACTTGTAACTGTGCCTCACGCGTTTTGGCACGTCTTCCGAAAATATCTAAAATAAGCATTGTGCGGTCAATTACTTTACATGCTAAATCTCGTTCTAAATTGCGAATTTGAGATGGTGAAAGTTCATCATTAAAAATAACAATATTCGCATCTACTTCTTCATAAAAGGCTTTAATTTCTTCGATTTTCCCCGTCCCAACGTAATGCGATGATGTGACGCGTTCTAAATTTTGCGTGACTGTACCAACGACTTCAACATTTAAGGCATCTGCTAAATTAGCGAGTTCCTCCATTGAGTAATCAAAATGATTATCCTTTTGTAAATTTACACCTACTAATATGCCCTTTTCTACTAACGTTTCAACGTCTTTCATTGAATTCATTATGTTTCCTCCTTACACAATCATTTACACCTCGTTATTTGATTTCATCGTAACATACATATCAATTACGCCCCAGCGTAATTGCGTCCAGATTTTTTCGAGCTCGCTCATTAAGGAAGTTAGCCTAAGTTCGTCGCGTCCATGTGACAACGGCTAACTGACCTGCATCAAGCAGGCCTCCTTAAAAATCTGTGACATCCGCCGGGGCTTGGGTCAACACAATGTTGATCACAAAGGCGTTGTCACAGGACGTGACGGGTTTAGCCTTTGTTCCCCAATTCAGCTGAATCAAGTTAAAAACCCTGTACAATCGCATCACTATTGATCATTGTGATAAACTAGAAGGAATACGATAAGAGCTGTTTATACATATTTGAGTAGAAAAAAACAGCTCTCTAAGAAAAGGCGGTCACTATGGAATTCCAACAAATGAAGGAGCAAATTATTACGCTCCTAAACTCCAAAACACTTGTGCAAGCAACAATTAGTCAGCCACGTCAGAAATCAAATGAACTGAAGCGCGTTCGACTAAAACCAATCGAATTACGTGGTGCATATATGATTCAGCTTGAATATCAGTATGAGCGTATTTTAAAGCATGAAAACATCTCACCCGAGGATTTACAGCAACAGCTTGATCTATTATTTGAACAGTTTCGCCAAATGCATGCAGAGTTTTCTGAGCAAACTGTTCAAATTCAGCTTTCGAAAAAAAATAAAGTCCTTTGGAAATCAGACCAAACTTCGTCAACAAAACAAATTAACTTATCACATAACCGAAAAAAGCAGTATTTACTTGATGAATCGCGTATTTATCCGTTTTTAGTACGTTTAGGTGTGCAATCCGAGGATGGTCAAATTAAGAAACAAAAATACGATAAATTTAAGCAAATTAATCGTTTTGTTGAATTTATCGATGACTCCCTTGCGCATTTACCAAAAGACCGTCAAATTCGTATTTTAGATTTTGGTTCAGGAAAATCCTATTTAACGTTTGCCCTTTATCATTATTTAAAAATCGAAAAGGGATTCAATATTCGTGTAACCGGACTTGATTTGAAAAAAGAAGTCATCGAGGAATGTAATCGAATTGCACAAGATTTACACTATGAAGATTTACAATTCCAAGTTGGGGACATTAATGATTATAATGACGAAACTGCTGTTGATATGGTCGTTACACTACATGCCTGTGATGTTGCGACAGATATGGCTTTAGCGCGTGCCGTTAAATGGGGGGCAAAAGTTATTTTAAGCGTTCCTTGTTGCCAACATGAACTAAATCGCCAATTACAAGTTCCCGATTTAAATATAATGACGCAGCATGGCCTCATTAAAGAACGCTTCGCCGCGCTCGCTACTGATTCAATCCGCGCTGAAATTTTATCACTCGTCGGCTATGAAACGCAGCTATTGGAATTTATCGATATGGAAAATACACCAAAGAACATATTGATTCGTGCATATTTCACAGGCAAAACAGCTACAGCTGAACAACGACAAAAATACGATGCATTTGTACAATTTTTAAATGCAAAACCATTTTTAGAAAACGAACTTCGCGATTTACTTAGCTAAGTAACCATTTATCTAATAACTGTTAGAAAATGCTGAACCTCTCATTTCAAATGTAGATACTAGGTGATTTCCTTATGTTACAGAATTGTAAAGATTCATTCATTTGTGTTAAATTTTGTGTAGAAATTGCGCAGATTTTGTTATGATAAGTAAGTTAAAATTTAGATATGATCGATTATTTATATTCAGGAGGCATTCCATGTTTAGTTCAAAAAAACAAGATCCATTCTTTTTAGCCCTTCATAAAATTGCTGAAAATATGCGCGAAGCTGTGCATTACGCGAATGATTTCCGCATTGAATCCGTCGCAGATTTAAAAGAAATAAGCGTCCGCATGAAGCAATATGAAACAGCTGGTGATAAATTAATTCATGAACTAATCGTCATGCTCAATAAGTCATTTATGACCCCTATTGAACGTGAAGATATTTTAGCACTTGCGATTCGCATGGATGATATTTTAGATGGTACAGAAGGCACGATTGCACACTTTGAAATGTTTTCATTAATCGAAGTAGATGAATCAATGCGTAATTTCTTAGGCTATATTGTCAAATCAGCTGATGAAATCGTCAAAGCAATGGATTTACTTAATAAAAAGGATCTTGTAGGTATGCGTCAACATGCGATTCTTATTAAAGATTACGAACGTGAATGTGATGAAGTATTACGTTCATCCATTAAGCAACTGTTTTTAAATGAAAAGGATCCAATCCGTTTAATTAAATTTAAGGATATTTATGAGCAACTTGAAGAAATTGCTGACTATTGCCAAACAGTAGCTAACACGATTGAAACTATCATTATGCGCAACGCATAATATTTGGGAGTCCTTATATTGAATACACTTTTAATTATTACAGTATTAGTCGTTATATGTGCATTAGCTTTCGACTTTATCAATGGTTTCCATGATACAGCAAATGCAATTGCTACCTCAGTTTCTACACGTGCATTACCACCGCGCGTTGCTATAATAATGGCGGCAATTATGAACTTCTTAGGGGCAATTACATTTGTTGGTGTAGCAAAAGCGATTGCATCAGACATTGTTGATCCTTTTGCTTTATCAACGCCTGAGGCACCACTTATTGGCTCGGTTGTTATTTTAGCAGCTTTACTTTCCGCGATTACTTGGAATTTAGTCACTTGGTACTTCGGTATCCCATCCAGTTCATCGCACACATTAATTGGTTCGATTGCTGGTGCTGCAATTGCTGCTTCTGGATTTGGTGTTTTAAATTATAGTGGCTTTAGTAAAATTATTATTGCCTTACTAGCATCACCAATTATCGCCATCGTTGCGGGATATTTAATGATGACTTTATTCAAATTTTTATTTAATGATTTTAATCTTTATAAAACAAATAAGGGTTTCCGTATTATGCAGATTTTCACCGCGGCCATTCAATCCTTTACTCACGGTACAAACGATGCGCAAAAAGCAATGGGTATTATTACAATGGCTTTAATTGCTGCAAACTGGCAAACGACTGATGATGTACAAGGTTGGGTGCGTTTAGCCTGTGCGATTGCAATGGGCTTAGGTACTTCTATTGGTGGTTATAAAATTATTAAAACAGTTGGCGGTAAAATTATGAAGATTCGCCCTGTAAACGGAGCTGCAGCTGACCTTTCTTCTGCTACCATTATTTTCAGTGCAACACTCATCCATCTTCCTGTTTCAACGACACATGTTATTTCATCTGCAATCATGGGTGTTGGGGCAGCACAAAATGTGAAGGGCGTTAACTGGGGAATTGCTCGTAAAATTGTCACAACATGGGTGATTACAATGCCAATTTCTGCTGTTATGGCAGCGATTATTTACTCTATAATTAGTCTTATTTTTTAAGCTGAAACAAAAGTAACGATTGTTGCTTTTGTTTCAGTTTTTTATTTTTACTTTTCTCCTTAAAATCTATTACACTAGTAGTATGTGAAATAGAAAGGCGGAATTTGTATGAAGCAACTAGCACATTTCATCACGAAATTTGCAAAGCCGATTTTAGTATTTTGGGTTCTATTATTTATGATTATGGCTTACTTTGCCATTCAACTTCCTTCAAAATTGCAAGGTGATGGCTTTTTCGTAGATGGTGATCATATTCGTGTGACCGAAGAACTTTCAGAAACATTCGACATCCCTGCTAAAACAATCTTTGTACTGTTTAAAGATAAATCGGATGCAGAAATCGAAAGTACGTTACAACAACTAAAAGAGATTGAACAAATGCAATCTATCACTTCTCCAATTGGGGTTGAAGCATTAAATCGAGATGGTTATGCCTATGCGCTACTAGATTTCGATAACACCATTGTTGATTACTTCCCAATTATTGATGAGATTCGTTCGGTTATTGATGATGAACAAGGGATTTCCATTACTGGAGAACCTGTTATTTCGAAGGACATTAATGAGGCAAGTCAAAAGGATTTAATGAAGGCTGAAGCAATCGGTGTGCCTATCGCATTAATTGTTTTACTGCTTGCATTCGGTACGGTTGTTGCTTCTCTTTTACCAATTTTGATTGGTGGGGCTACAGTAATCATGGCACTCGGTATGCTGACATTATTAGGCGATACGTTTAGTCTTTCTATTTTCGTATTAAATATCGTACCGATGCTTGGTTTGGCGCTCTCTATTGATTTTGCTTTACTATTTATTAACCGCTATCGTGAAGAACGTGTGCATTTCTCTGTCGTTCAATCGGTGCAAACAGCTATTCAAACAGCTGGACGGTCCATTATCTTCTCCGCTCTCTGTGTCATGATTGGCTTAGGTGCGATGGTCGTTATTGAAGTGGAAATATTCCAGAATATCGCTCTCGGCGGCACAATTGTCGTATTTTTAGCGGTACTATCTGGCTTAACTTTACTACCAGCAACAATTGTTTTACTCGGTGATCGATTAAATAAATGGCGTCTTTTCCGCATTAAATCATCTGCTTCACGTTGGCAAAGTTTTGCGGCATTTGTTATGAAACGTCCTACACTTATCATTATCGTAGCACTTGGTTTATTAGGTACCGCGATGATTCCGATTAAAGATATTGATTTAACGATTCCTTCAACCGATGCCTTGCCTGACTCATATGATGCGAGACAAACATATGACACTCTTAATAAACAATTTGACATAGGCGCTGAAACACCCGTATTTTTACTAGCTGAAAATGATTCCGATTGGGATTCAACTGAAGGTCGTGAAAAAATATTTGAAATCCAAGAGAAACTATTAGCTGACCCACTTGTAAAAAGCGTCACTTCGATGTTTACCGTAGCGAATATGGACTCGGTTGACATGTGGGAAATGGCCAATAGCAATCCACAAGCACCCGGCGCACTCGAACAAATTGCCGAAAACTTTGTCCAGGATAATAAAATGTACTTAGTTGCCTATTTAACAGCAGACGGGGCATCTTCAGAGGCACAGCAATTTGTTCGCGAATGGTCGGAAAAAGATGTTGGCGTGGAAATCGGGATTGCGGGGCATTCGAAGTTCAGTCAAGAAATATTTGATGAAATTTCAGATAAAATCGTTCTTGCTTTAACGATTATTATTATCTCTACGTTTATTATTTTAATGGTTGCTTTCCGCTCTATTTTAATTCCATTGAAAGCGATTATTATGAACATTATTGGACTTGGCTCGACATTTGGAATTCTCGTTTACATTTTCCAATACGGTCATTTTGGCTTAGCGGAAGGAACGATTGTACTTATCATCCCCGTTATCGTATTTTGTCTCGTATTTGGACTGAGTATGGACTATGAAGTTTTCTTAATTTCCCGCATACAAGAGGAATATTTAAAAGGCTCCAGCAATACAAAAGCCACAGTGGACGGGCTTGTTTCAACGAGTAAAATCATTACATCTGCTGCATTAATTATGATTGTTATTACAGGTGCATTTGCCTTTACAGATGTTATGCCTGTTAAGCAAATTGGTGTTGGGATTGCTATTGCCGTTGCGATTGATGCATCCATTATCCGCCTCATGCTCGTGCCAAGCTTTATGAAATTACTTGGTGATTGGAACTGGTGGCTACCATTTACAAAAAATAAAAGATAACGAACAAAAGGCAGAAACGTTGGTTTAACAACATTTCTGCCTTTTTCGTCAACTAATTTTAATTAGCTGCTCATAATGGTGCATCGCTGATTTTGTATAGCTTGGCTCGTTTGTTTCATCATCTTGTCGGTCTTTTTGTTGCTTTGGATCCCATACCATATAAAAAGCTTGAATGGCGATTACAATGATAACCGTTGCTGCAATAATTGTCCCGATAACGATGAATCCCATTTTTTTACCGGAAACTTCTTTTGATGTTTCTGCTTGTGCCATACTTTTTCCCTCACTTTATTATTTTGAAGGTCGGAATCCTTCTTCACGTAAATAGGCTACTGCATCGTCACGCGTTCCAAATGATTCTTCCAAATTGCGCTGATGATAAATATTCCATGAACGATTATTAAATTCTAGCTCTAATTTCGCACCTTCACGAGAAGCCCAAATTTCAATAATTGGCGAATCATCAATTTCCTCTGATAAATACTCAATAGCATCCGCCAAGATTGCGCGTAATGCCGCCTCACTATAATCACGAATATTCACAAGCCCTTTGTCATTGGCTTCCTTTTCGTATTTCACTAAATCTCCGACAAAGACAAAACCATTGCCGTTTGGATGGAGTTTCTCTACCACGATGGATTTTTCATATAACGTTGCTTCAAAGTGATAATTTAAACGCTTTAACGAAATTTCCTTTTTCGTTAGCGTTGGAAATGTTTCAATGATGGCTTGCTTTTGTTCAAATGTTAGCATTGTTTGCTCCTTTAATTTTGCATTCTTAATTATTAAGTATAACGCGTTCGTCGCAAATAAAAAAGCGAAGCCTACGTTTGTCACATAGGCTCCACATTTATCCTCCGGGAGACTAATTTCTTTCAGCTGATATTTATAATCCCGCTGAAAGAAATTAGACCGTTTTTGTTGCTGCTTCTTTAATACTTTTTCGTTCATGGTAAATATTTTGTACGATTACTTTAATCACTGCATACGTTGGAATGGCTACCATAATCCCAATAAAACCTGCAATATTACCCGCTGCAAGCACTAAAGAAATAACGGTTAGCGGATGGATATCCAAGGATTTCCCCATGATATTCGGGGTAATTAAATTACTTTCAACTTGCTGGGCAATTAATGTAATAACACTTACCCATACAACCAACATAGGGTCCTGGATGAGTGCCACTATAATAGCTGGTACAAGTGATATCCATGGACCAATGAACGGTATCATATTCATGAAAAATGAAAAGATCGCGAGCAATATGGAATATTCCAAATCAATAATGAGGTATCCGATAAACATCATCGTTGCTAGTAAAAAACTAACAAGCACTTGTCCTTGTACATAGCTACGCAACACTGTATCGATATCTTCCATTGTTTTCTTCAACCATGTACGGCGTTTCCCAGAAAATATATCATATATTTGTGGAGCAAATTTCTCATGATCCTTCAACATAAAAATGAAGAAAAATGGCACTAATATTAATGTAAACGTCACCGAGACCGCACCACTTACAAACGTCACAAGATACTTACTACTCGTAACTGCAATATTTTGAATGGAGCTCGTTATCGTTGCAACAAACTCCTCAACTTGAGGTGGTAAGCCCCCCCATTTTTCCCAATTTTCCAGCACGTAATTGATTGCCTCTTCTGTTTGATAAGCAATTGTTGGTGCATTCGCTACAAGATTATTTACTTGATTCGCAACAGGTGAGCCGACTAATAATAACAACCCTGTTACTGCACCCATCAAGATGAGGACAATCGTTGTTAAACTCCCCCATCTCGGTATTCCCTTCTTCTCTAACAGTCTTTGTAAAGGCTCAGCCACATAGTAAAGTACGCCCCCGAGCAATACTGGAATTAAAATTGTCTTAAATATAATGACAATCGGATTGAAAATGGCATGGATTTCAATAAAGTATTTTATAATTAATAGCATAATGATTATCCCAATGCCGACTTGGAACCATATTTTTCTCGTCATAATTTGCTTTCTTCCTTTCAATAATTTCCTCTTAGTTATGTATTAGAATGCCACAAAGTGGGATGAATTACAAAAATCCGCTCAATTAATTTGAACGGATTTCGCAATTTTATAAGCTTTTATCGTCTACTGAATTTAAATAGTCCTCAATCGTTCCAATAACTGATTCTACACAGCCACCTTCAAAAGGAGAAATTAAGCCCGCTTCACGTACAAGACCTGTAAACGATTGTGAGCCACCTAAGCTACATAAGTTCGCGTAATCTTTCCATGCGGCGTCAAAATCTTCACGTGAACGTTTCCAAAATTGGAAGGCACAAATTTGCGCTAATGTGTAATCAATATAATAGAATGGGCTATTGTAAATATGCTGCTGACGTTGCCAAATAGCACCTGATTCTAAAAATTCATGACCATCATAATCACGATGCGGCAAATATTTCTTTTCGATTTCCTTCCATGCCACATTGCGCTCTGCTGGTGTCATCTCAGGATTTTCATAAACAACATGTTGAAATTCATCCACCGCAACTCCGTATGGTAAAAATAATAAGCCACTACTTAAATGGTCAAATTTATATTTTTCTGTTTGGTGCTCAAAGAATAGTTCCATCCACGGCCATGTGAAAAATTCCATACTCATCGAATGAATTTCACATGACTCATACGTTGGCCATAAATATTCTGGAATGCCAATATCACGGCTTGAATATACTTGGAAAGCATGGCCCGCCTCATGTGTTAAAACGTCGATGTCTCCTGATGTGCCATTGAAGTTTGAGAAAATATAAGGTGCTTTATAGTCCTCGATAAATGTGCAATAGCCTCCACTTTCTTTCCCTTTCTTCGCAACTAAATCCATTAAATCATGGTCAATCATAAAATTGAAAAATTGCCCTGTTTCCTGAGAAAGTTCCTCGTACATCTTTTTACCGTTCGCTACAATCCAGTCGGCATCTCCTTGAGGCGCAGCATTCCCTGTTAAAAACGATAAACCTTCATCGTAAAACTTAAAGTCCTCTACCCCTATTCGCTCTGCTTGGCGCGCATATAACTTCGTCGCAATTGGCACAATAAATTGACGCACTTGCTCACGGAAATTGGCTACCATACTCGCATCATAATCAATACGGTTCATATTCACATAGCCTAGCTCCACATAGTTTTTAAAGCCTAGCTTTGTTGCAATTTCGTGACGCAATTTTACCAATTGATCATAGATGGAATCAAATTGCTCTTTGTGACTTGCAAAGAATTCCGCACTTGCTTCACGAACTGCTTTACGCACACTACGATCTGTTGATTCCCCGTATGGTCCTAACTGAGCAAGTGTTAATGTTTGCCCATCAAACTCAATTTGCGCAGAGGCCACAAGTTTACTATATTCAGAAGATAATTTATTTTCTTTTTGCAACAGCTCAATTACTTCTGGTGAGAAGCCTTTTAATAAATTTTCTGCTAGTGCAAATAATTGCGCGCCCCATTTCTCTTCTAGTTGTGCGCGAAATGGTGATTTTACGAGTTCCGTATAATAGTTAAACGTTAGCTCATCTGCTACTGGACTTACTTCATCAAAAAAATCACGTTCTTCTTGGTAAAAGGTATCATTCGTATCAACCGATGCACGGATATAAACGAGATTTGCCATCGTTGAAAATCCGTTACGCATCGTATTAAACTGTTCAATTACAGCGCTTTGATTTTCCACCGTTGATGCGGCTTTAAACTGCTCGATTAACGTCGCTGATTCTTTTTTCATCTCATCTAAATTTGGACGTTTATACTCAAAATCTTTAAAAGTCTTCATTCTTTCACCCCATTATATTATTCGAAATCCGAAATTACTTTTAATTATTCCTCATTCATTTCGTAATTGCAAATAACTCCCATCGACAAATTTCTCTACACAGTGAAACGCCTAATGGATTGTTGCAGACCTGTAATATCATCTGTTAACTCATTTGCTGAAGTAGTTACAAGTGCAAACGCATTTTGCTGTTCTTCAATCGATGCTGTCATTTCATCCGCCATTGCCGAATTCTTTTCACTTATGGTTGCAATACTTTCCACGGAGTCCATAATCGTCACTTTTGAGACATTTAGCTCTTCTACACTTTTCGACACATCACAAATCGCAACGCTAATATGATGCGCAGCCTTTTCAATTTCTTTAAAGGAAATTTCCGTCAGTAACACAGAGTCATTTTGCTCAGAAACAATACGATTTGTTTTACCCATTTCTTCCGTCACTATATGTGTCTCATTTTCAATGCCACGCAGTGTATTTCTGACTAAATCCGTCGCACTCGTCGTTTGGTCTGCCAATTTTCGAACTTCCTCAGCAACGACCGCAAAGCCTTTTCCATGTTCTCCAGCACGTGCCGCCTCGATGGAAGCATTTAGTGCGAGTAAATTCGTTTGGTCCGATATTTCATTAATCGTTCCTACAATGCCTTCAATCTCTCTCACTTTTGACGTAAGTGAACTAAAAATAACTTGCATGCGATTAATTAATTCATAGGATTCATTTGAATGGGTCTTTAACTTTGTTAAATTGCGTATTCCTTGCTCATTCGATTGTTGCAATTGTTCTGAAGAAATTAACATGGACTTATTTTTCTCATGAAGCTGTTCAATGCCCCCTGCAAATTGCACAATTGTTCGATTCGTGATATCCGTGTCTGTTGCCTGCTGTGATGCACCTTTTGCAACTTCATTCACAGCCCTTACAATTTCATCACCGTAAGCATTTGTTTCCTCGGCAACAGCCGTTAAACTCGATGATGTACCTTGTATGTCCACAATCGTATGCTCCACGTTTGCAATAAGTTCTTTTAGTTGTATGCACATTTCATTGAAGCCCTCATTTAAAATACCGACTTCATCTTTCCGCTCCATATGCTCCAAATCTACAGTCAAATCACCTTTTGCCACTTGACGGACTTGACGTGCTAAACGATTAATCGGAAATGCTAAATGGCGTGAAAATAAGATTGTCGCAATCACTGCAAAAACCGTCGAACCAATAACCGTGAGTAAAATAATTTTCAATAACGCCGTTGCAGGTGCATTAAAGTCTTGGAGGTAACTTCCTGAAACGACTATCCAGTCCCAATAAGGTGCCACTATAGAATATGTTAGTTTTGGAGCCACCTGTTCTTTGCCAGGTAAATTAAATTCATAATATGTAAAACCGCCACCTGCATTTGCTTGTGCCTTCACTTCTCGAATAAAATATTCCCCTGAACTATCTTGGTCATTCCATAAGTTATCCCCTTCTCTTGTTGGATGACCTAATAATTCCCCATCATGACCTAAAATATAAATATAACCATTTCCCCCTAAATCACTTGGGTTTGATAATTCTCTTTTACCATCCACACCCTTTTCCCCTATTAAAGAGGCTAATACCACTTCTTGTGCTTCTTCAACAGATAGTTCTCCAGCTTCCACTCGCTTATTTGTTGCTTCTATTAACTGTAATGAAGATTCCACACTGTTTTTAATAATCGTTTCCCCTAGATTATCCATCCCACTTTTGGCTTGCAAATAACTGATTGAGCCTATAATAACACTAGGAATCATAAATAATAAAAACGAAAAAAGAAATAATTTCCCGCGTATTGTACGTAAAGTACGCATGTTCCCACCCCTTACTTCACTATAAAATTCATAAATCACAATCTAGTATAGCTTACTTATATAGACAAAACTATCTAAAAAGTCACACATCTTACCTGTAAGTCATATATTTCTTTAGAAATTGCGTATAAATTTTACTATGCCGAAAATAATAAAAAATCCAGAAGCATATTACTACATTTCTGGATTTTTAGGGGTATTATATTATTCGCCTAAATCAGCGTTGTGGTAAACACGTTGCACATCTTCTAACTCTTCTAGTGCATCGATCATTTTTTCAAATTTAGTTAAATCATCACCTGTTAATTCAACTTCTGTCATAGCTAACATTGTTAATTCCGCAACTGCAAATTCTTCCACACCTGCTTCTTTAAACGCCTCTTGTGTTGCATGGAATTGATCCGGCTCTGTGTACACAATGATTGTACCTTCTTCATCTAAAATGTCACGTGCATCTAAGTCCGCTTCCATTAAAATTTCTAGTACTTCATCTTCTGATTTACCTTCTACACCAAATACAGCTGTTGCTTGGAACATATGAGCTGCTGAACCACTGACACCCATATTACCTCCGTTTTTGCCGAATGCCGCGCGTACTTCAGAAGCTGTACGGTTCACGTTATTCGTTAAAGCGTCGACGATTACCATTGTACCGCCTACACCAAAACCTTCATAACGTAGCTCGTCAAATTGCTCTTCGCCGCCACCTTTTGCTTTATCAATTGCTTTTTCAATAATATGTTTCGGTACAGAATACGTTTTTGCACGCTCTAATACTGTTTTAAGTGCACGGTTTGATTCTGGATTCGGCTCGCCTGATTTTGCTGCTACATAAATTTCACGACCAAATTTCGCATTGATACGGCTAGTTGCTGCGTCTTTACCTGCTTTTTTCTCTTTAATGTTATTCCATTTACGACCCACTGGATTCACTCTCTTTCTTCATATATAAAGTAATATTTCCTATAAAAAAATATGATTTACATTAATTATTATACATAACGAGTAAAAAAAGATAAATTACTATGTACAAATTTATCTTCCCTCACTTGTTCTTCTACCATTAGAAAAACACCCTCATATTGAGAGTGCTTAAGCATGTTTGGCTTTTAATTCATTTGTTAAGCGTTCAAGTTCAGCTTCTAAATGACGGATTGACTCTTCTCGTCCCTCTTTGCCACCTTCAACAGTAAATGGTTTCCCGTAAACAAGATAGCCCTTTTCACGCTTAAATACCGCTTTTACATCTTTCGGACCAATGTAAGCAGCTGGAACAATTTGCGCTTTTGCAAGTTGTGCAATCGTCACTGCGCCTGCTTTTAACTCTGTATTTTCTGAGCTACGTGTGCCACTTGGGAATATTCCGACAATCTTACCGTCCTTAATTAATTGGCGCGGTATTTTAATAACACTTGGACCTGGATTATCACGATCTACCGGAAAGGCATTTAGCTTTGTAATGAGCCAACCTAACCCCTTAATATCAAAAAGTTGCTTTTTTGCCATAAAGTGAATTTCGCGTGGCAATACTGATACTCCTAAATTACATATGTCGATATAGCCATTATGTGTGCAGGCAATAACAAATCCGCCTTCTTTTGGTACATTTTCAAGGCCATAAATTTTAGCTTTTGCTCCGTTGACACCTAAAATTGCTTTAACAATACTTGCGATAAATTTATACACGTTTGAATCCTACCTTATTTTTATTATCCTACTATTGTAAGCGAAAATTGCCCTTTAATACAATGTCTACTTTTTTGGCGTCTTCTCTACAATCGCCTCTACTAAAGTAGGAAGCCAATCATTCAACTCGCTAAATACGAAGCCCGCTTGCTGTGCTTTCTCTATTGTCATATACCATGATGCAGGAATCGCATACGGAGAACGAATTTCGTCCGTTCCAAGCAACGCAATTTTTGCACGCTCACCTGTTTTTTCTTCAATGAGTTCGATTAATTGTTTTAATGAAATATGACCATTCGCTGTTGCATTAATTGGTCCTTCTACATCATTCAATCCTACCCAAGCTAAAAAATCCGCTGCTTCCGATGCTTGAATAAATGACATTTCAGCATCCATATTCACAAAGCCGATTGGTTCGTTATTAACAATACGCTCAATATGGAAATGTAAGCGTCTCGTATAATCATCTTCCCCCATGACAATCGGAAAACGTACAGCTACAACAGGGAATTTTGCATGTTTATAAAAAACAGCCTCTGCTAATCGCTTTCCTTCCCCATAAGTAAAGTCTGCTGTATCTCCCATAATAATATCATAGTGATGCGGATTATAGTCTGCTTCGGCATGCGGCTTCCCAGTAGCTTCGTATGTCGAAAGTGTTGAAGTAAATACGAGCTTGCCAATCGAACCATTAAAAATATCACAAAACGCCTTCGCTTCATTCGGTGAATAACAAATATTATCATAGACGACATCAAAATTGCGACCTGCAACAGCTGCTTTGAATGCCGCTTCATCTTGGCGATCGACTTGTAAATGCTCAACTTGCTCACCAAAAGGATTTGTAGAAACACCTCTTGTCACAATTGTTACTTGATGATTTTGTTTTAATAATTGTTCTACTAATTTCTTACCGAAAAACCGTGTGCCTCCGAGTACTAAAATCCTTTTCATCATCTATTCCCCCATGCCAATTAATAAGTCGAAATCAATCGTAATTTCATGTAGTTGAATGTTCTCTTTCTGTTCAATATGCCAGCCCATTGGTGTCATTTCAAGCAGTTTAGGTACAAGCTCTTCATTTAAAGGAAGCGTATACGTAATTCTTTTGACCACTGTATTTGCAAAGCTTTCCTTAAAGCGCGCGACCGTTTGCTCATTCGTATAGCTTTCTTTCGTAGAATCCGCAAAAGCTTGCATACGCAATTCTTTTAAATAATTTTCCTGTGGGACAATTTTAAGCACTTTACCACCTGGCTTTAAGAGCCTTTTAAATTCCTCATAATTTGCTGGTGAGAGAATATTTAAAATAGCATCGAATGAACCGGCGTTGTACGGGCTATTTGCTAAATCGCCAACACACCATACTTCATCTGTATAATATTTCCCCGCCGCCAGTATGCCTTCTTTTGCAATATCAATGCCGACACCTGTTGCCTGATCTAGTTGCTGACAAATCCGGTGCAGGTGAGAGCCTTCCCCGCAACCTGTATCCAAAATAATTGGCTTAGGTACTGTAATGGCTTCAGCAATAGCTTGTTGCACCCTATCATATAAGCCACTTTCAATAACAGCATGTCGTGAATCAAAAAGTGCTTTGCTATACATTGAATTGACTGGGCGATGCAATAAGTTAATATACCCTTGCTTTGCTACATCAAATGAATGATTGTTTGTGCAACTCATTTTGCCTTCTTCACTCAGCGCCATTTGTTGTTTACAAATAGGACAGGCAAATAGTTGAATTTGTTGTTTAATTTGTTGAATCGTTAGTTCTCTTTTTGATAATAGGCCCATAATAAACTCTCCTTAATACTTGTTCGATTTTATCGTACCATAATCCTGGGCATTATCGAAAATTCTAAAGAAAAACCCCTCACTCTAAACGCCTTAAAGGACGATAAGTGAGGGGTGACCGACTAACTTTGTAATTTCAGTAATTCGCTCGCTGTTACAAACTCATAATCTTGCTCGATCAAATAGTTAATGACCGCTTCTAAAGAGTCTGCCGTTTCACTATGTATATCATGCATTAATATTATTCCGTTATCCTTTACTTGTTCTTTTACGTAAGCAAGCGTTTTTTCTGGTGTTCGATGCTTCCAATCCATTGTATCCACGCTCCACATCACTGCTTCCATTGATGTTTGACCGCGCACATTTGCATTAGTCGCTCCGTATGGTGGACGATACAAATTCGGATACTTTCCAGACGCTTTATAAATTGCTTCATTCGTTTGCTCTAGCTCTGCTGTAATTTGCGTCCCCGAGAGTTTCGTAAAATTGGCATGGCTCCAAGAATGATTTGCAATTTCATGTCCTTGCTTTGCCGCTTGATGTACGATTTGTGGGTATTTTCCAACATTTTGTCCGAGCACAAAAAAAGTTGCCTTTATATCATTTTGCAGAAGCACTGCTAATATTTTCTCCGTCACGACTGGATGTGGGCCATCATCAAATGTCAGCGCAATTTTTTTCTTTTCACGAACAACTTCATCCGGTTTTTCCTGTGGCTCTACTATTTCCTGTTGTATGATAAAATCAGTTGGCTTACGAATTTCCTGTAGATTATAAAGCGGAATATGCGTTGCTTCATGCTGACGAATTGCGATTAGTTTCGTATCATGCGCGTCATCTATCGTGTTTAAAAACGCAATAAATGCAAGCTGTTGAGTTAAGTTTGGCTGTTTGAGATTCAGTTCTTTTTCCTGGATTTGCGAGCTTGCTTCTATGTCCATTTGTAAAAATACTATGTACATTAATCCGAGCATCGCAACAATTGCCCAAATTTTTTTATTCATTTTTGACCTCCGAATATGTATTACTCATTAGACGTATCGAGAGGGCAAAAAGTTGATAAAAGAGCAGAAAAAATTTATTTTTCCAATAGCACATAAAATAAGGCATGCCATTTTGATTTTCTATCAAAATAACATGCATCCTTTACGTTTTTACTTCTTATTATCAATTACGCCTCGGCGTAATTGCGACCAGATTTTTTCGAGCTCGGGGCTACAGGACGTGGGTCAGTCAGCCGTTGTCACACGATGTGACATTTTTAGGTTGACTTCCTCTTTCTAGCTCCACTTAAACATCCGCCGGGGCTTAACTTGATTCCGCTGAATCAAGTTAATAAGCTGTCCACCCTGCATCTGCTGTAATGACAACACCGTTTACAAAATCCGAATCCGCTGACGCTAAGAATAACGCAACACGGGCAATATCTTCTGGCTCACCGTTTCTCGGATTAAAGTCAGCACCTGCCATAGCGCGGGCAATACCACGCTCACTTGGATTTTGGAAGCTTGCACTAATATTCGTATTCACACCACCTGGAGCAATTGCATTACATTTAATTCCGTCTGTTGCATATTGGAAAGCTGTATTTTTCGTTAATCCAACAACCGCATGTTTTGCTGCTGTATAAGCTGCACCAGCACGTGATCCATATAAACCGCCAACTGAGGCAATATTAATAATTGTCCCTGCACCTTTTTCAAGGAAAATAGGCATTGCTTGGCGTGTTGCACGCATTACCCCTTTGACATTCACATCAAAAACGCGGTCCCATAACCCATCTTTCACATCACCAACTGGAGAAAAGTCATCCATAATACCAGCATTATTCACTAAAATATCTAATGTGCCGTAGCTGTTTTGTGCGGCTTTAATTAACTTGTGGATATCCGCCTCTACTGCTACATTGGCCGTTACAGCTGTTGCTACTCCGCCTAAAGCTGTAATTTCAGCAACCGTATTACCCGCGCCTTCAAGTGTTAAATCGGATACAACAACTTTTGCTCCCTCTTTCGCAAATAGAATCGCAATCGCTTTTCCCATACCTGACGCAGCACCTGTTACAACTACAACCTTACCTTGTAATCTCATAAAAAAACCTCCTCAAAAGAAATCCTTGCTACCTACTTCTATTCTACATCTATTAATATTTCACCTTTTTTCCCCACAAAAAAACCAAGTAGATTTTTACAATCTACTTGGTTACACTAAAATTTAATTTGAAGAAAGAACAGACTTTTTCACATTTGATGCACTGTTTTTCACTTGCATCATGCCCTCTAAAGCGGCATAAATTGTTTGAATGTCAGTCTCACTCAAACGTTGCTGTTGTTGTAAGTTTTTCGTCCACTTTTTAATAGACGAAGATTTCATCACATCTACATGTTCAGAAAAGAGCTCGATATTTTGGAAAGAGCAATCGTTTGAAAATAATACCATTGACTCAAATACCTCTTCACTCACTTCAGGTAATTGCCCCTGTAAAGCTAAAGTTAACTTTTCCGTCTCATGTATCGGATTGTTAAACAAATTGGATTTCTTTTTATGTAGTAGCTGCGTCCACTGCATATCTTGTTCACGCCCATTAATCCAACCAGACATTTCTAGCATATTAATTACATAGATACCCGTTTCATGAATAAGCACTGCATCAATCGGTTGTAACGCTTCATTTGTAGGAAGTTGTACATTTACTACTATTTTATGGGGACCCTTTACTTCATCCAATACACTAACAAGCTTATGTGTTGTACGGATTTTTTTATTTGTCCATACATCCAAATAGGAATAACCCGTTAACTTATAAAAGGTTGTATTGTCATGTTGGTAAATTTTCATCGCAAAGTAGCCAAAAATAGCAATAAGTACGACTATAAAAAGTAATGTCATCGTGCCACTCCTTATATGCATAGTTATTCATTAGTTTATCAAAGATTTCCATCCTTTACTATGCTCCTATGGACTACATTCTCTCCGTCATTTGACCCTTAAATCGCAGGGCACAATCAAAAAGTCACTGTTTCTCTGTAATTTTCTGTAGAGATTTTGCCCCGTCTAATATAGGGACTAATTGCGATAATGTATCAATCGTATACGTCGGTTGAATCATCGAAAGTGCCTCTTTTCGCTTCGGGTTCAACCAGCATGTATCAATACCTGCCCTTGCACCACCAACAATATCCGCGCTATAAGAATCTCCAATGATCATCGTTTTTTCAGGATCAAATTGTGGAATGCGTTCAAAAACATAGTCAAAAAATGGTTTCAACGGCTTTTGATACCCTGTTTCCTCAGAAGCAAACACATGTTTAAAATAAGGAGCTAACCCCGTTACTTGTATGCGCTTTGTTTGTGTTTCAGAAATACCATTGGATGTTACATACAGCTCATAATTTGGAGCAAGTGATTGAATCAATTCAAACGCACCTTCAACAAACACTTTACTTTCTGCTAAATAGCTTCGGAATTCTGCATCTAGCGCGCGGCCATCTACCTTTTCCCCTAGCGCCTCAAATGTTTTGGCAAAACGCGTTGCCATTAATTCTTGTTGCGTAATTCCCCCCTCTTCCAGTGCATGCCAAAGTCCTTTATTAATCTCCTTATACACTCGGTAAACTTCCTCTGTAAGAGGGAATTGATGTGCTTCAAACAGCTTCGGTAAAGCAATCTGTTCTGCTGCATTAAAATCGAGCAATGTATCATCTAAATCAAATAATAAAAACTGATATTGTTTCATTGTATTTCTCCATTTCTAATCATCTAATCTCTTAAATCTATCATAAATATTTCAAATCATTTAACTATTTGCACTATCGCTATTTACTTTATTCTACATTTCCGATAGCATTTCCTTATCTTCATTTAGTGGATGTTTAAGCACCTATTAAATGAAGATATGACCTCTAGTAGCTTTTGAGGGGAGTTAATTATGCAAGTACAATTCAAAATCTAGAAGCAAATACACCGAGGCATAATTGATTACATAGAAAGAAGGTCTTACATATGGGGGTTGAACTAGACCCACAGCTTATCATTATTTTAATTTGCTTTGGCTTTTTGGCTGCATTTATTGATTCGGTTGTTGGTGGCGGTGGACTGATTTCCTTGCCCGCACTGCTATTCACAGGCATGAGTCCTTCTGCCGCAGTTGCAACAAATAAGCTAGCTGGCACAATGGGTTCTTTAACAAGCACCATTTCATTTTATCGCTCTGGAAAACTCGACATTAAATCCGTCTTTAAGTTTTTCCCACTTACATTTTTCGGAGCAATGCTTGGGGCGTGGATCGTTCATTTGCTTGATCCAAATTTACTCAAACCACTCATGTTATTTATGCTCGCTGCCGTTGCAGTCTTTACGATTTTCAAAAAGGATTGGGGCACTATTTCAGCTGTTAAAAAACTTTCAAAAACAAAGTTTATTTCGTTTTTAGTTGTCATTACCCTAATCGGACTTTATGATGGTTTCTTAGGTCCAGGTACTGGTACGTTTTTAATTTTCGCCTTTTTAATCGTAGGCTATGATTTCCTAAAAGCTGCTGGAAATGCCAAACTATTAAATTTCGGTAGTAATATCGGGGCACTTTTAATGTTTATTAGCCTCGGACAAATTAATTATGCTGTTGGTTTTATTATGGGCGCGGCACAAATTGTGGGGGCCATTATCGGTTCGCAATTTGCAATTCGACGAGGTGGTGGCTATGTACGTATCCTGTTCATCGTTGTTACCGTTACGCTCCTTATAAAAAATGCGTATGACTATTTTTTATCCTAATCTAATACATGCTAGACTGATTTCTATAGAAAAAACTCCGAGCCACTTCAGCTTGGAGTTTTTTACTAATTATTGCATTTCTTGAGTTGGTCCCATAACTGGTGGTACTTCTAAGCCTGCTTGACGAAGTAAAACTGTCATTTGTCCGCGGTGATGTGTTTGGTGATCAACTAATACACGTAATAGTTGTCCACGTTTCATCATGCCACCAAACGCGGGAACTTCTTCTACTAACTGTTCTGCTGTTAATGCACTAACCTCAGTTTTGTATGCCTCTGTAACTTTTTCATAGGCTTCGATAATCTCAGCCATCGTCTCGGGTTGCTTCATTTCTGGCCCTGGTGCTGGAATTTGTAGTCCTGCAAAATGACCAAATGCACCTGCAACTCCTACTAAATGCCATGATAACCAACCTAGTGAATTATGCCCATCTACAATGGCAACATCCATTTTGTCATTTGTAATTGCTTGCATTACTTTTAACGTACCTTTTGCTGACCCGTTCCATTCTGAAATAAAGTCTTCTGTGTTACGATACAAACCAATCATCTCCCTCAATATTGAATACTTTAATGATAGCGAAATTAAAATTTTTTTGCTATAAATAAGGCTCCATACATCTCCATATCATTACTTTTTGCTCGAATGTTTTAATATTCTTCCCAGGAATCGGGCTTGTTGATGGCATTTTTTCATATGCACGCCCATTTAAAGTCTCAATCCCTACTCGTTTTCTAAAAACATCAAAAGATTTCCCCCCGTTAAAAAGGACCAGTTCGATTTGCGGATATCGTAAAAATAGCGCTTCAAAATTATTCGGTATTTCATTTTTTATCGTAGCATCTAAACTACCCTGACGTTCACAACTTTGAATCGAATCCCATAATCCTATGTGATGTGCAAGAAGCAATTGAATGCGCTGTTCATAGTCTTCCGGAATAGCTACGTTTAAAATTTGCCCTATCATCGGCCAAAAATGATTGCGCGGATTGCCGTAATAATGCTGTTTTTCTAAAGACTTCTGACTCGGCATGGAGCCAACAATTAAAATTTTCGTCCTCTGATTCACAATCGGCGGTAATATATTTTCAATGGGCTGCATCAAATCATTTCCTTTCATATATATTCAGTATACAAAATTGTCTAAGGAATTTTGCGAAAAAAAAAAACGCTATCTTTAATTGAACTCAAGATAGCGTTTAGTAGGATACTATTATTTTGTAATCTTCACTTTGTGTAACTGATAAATTCCCGTAGCATCTACAGAAAGGCCCGTCACATTTTTACTATAACCTGTTAAATAGGCTTGGTGATGAATAAATGCTGCCGGCGCTTCTACATTAATAAGCTCTTGTGCATCCTTATAAATTGCTGCGCGTTTTGTATCATCCGTTTCCACACGTCCCGCCTCTAATAACTTATCTAGCTCAGGATTCGAGTAGCGCGTACGGTTGTTATTTCCAATATCTGACGAATGGAATAATGGATAAATTGCGCCATCTGCATCCCCAGTTGACGGTGCCCAACCAAGGATAAACATGTCGTGATCGCCTTTAGATGTTTTTTCTAAATATGCGCCCCACTCCATTACCTCAACAGAAACGTCAATTTTTAATTGCTTTAATGTTTCTTGTAAAATGATCGCAATTTGTTGACGTTGTGGATTGTCATTTGTCCAAATTGTTGTTTTGAAACCATCTTTAAAGCCTGCTTCTTCTAATAGTTTTTTCGCTTCTTCGATATTCGTATCTTGGTGTGTTACCTCTTCCGTATACCCCCATACCATTGGAGATAATGGACCAAATGCTTCTACACCAAATCCATCATAAACCCCTTCGATAATCGATTTACGGTCTAATGCTTTTGAAATCGCTTGACGTACTTTTGGATTATCATATGGTGCTTTTTCTGTATTAAACCCTACATATGAAATCGATACAGATGGCTGTTTAATCATATTGGCAAACCCTTCTACAAGTGGCACTTCTGTCGGCTGAACTGGGTCAATAATATGGGCATAGCCTGCTTCTAAATCTGCTGCACGTGTTTGACTTTCAGGAACTGTTTTGAAAACAAGTGAATCATAAGCTACTTGTTCACCCCAATATTCTGTATTTTTCACTAAACGAATTTCTTGCCCTGGAATCCATTTATCCAACTTAACAAAACCTGTACCGATTGGATTTTCATTTCCGTATGCACGAGCTTCCTCGCCGCTTTCCATACGCTTATAGTCTTCTTCAATAACTGCTGGGCTCATTATATTTCCACCAGGATGCGTTAATGTGAATAATAACGGACCATATGGCTTTTCTGTTTTAATTTGCACTGTATAATCATCCACTACTACAGTTTCTGTAATTGGTTCAAAGTTTGAAAAACGAGGAGATGCGATATTTGGATCAATCATACGATCTAAATTCGCTTTTACTGCCGCTGCATTAAAGTCTGTCCCATCATGGAATTTTACGCCTTGACGCAACTTTAATTGCAATGTTAATTCATCAATATACTCCCAAGATTCGGCCAATAGCGGCTCAATATCACCTGTTTCAAAATTACGAGTAACGAGTGTTTCAAAAATATTACGTTGAACATTGGAAGAAGGAATATCATTCGAACCGTGTGGATCTAGCTCAACTGCTTCTGATAGTACTTCAAAAATTAATTCGCCGCCTGACTCAACAGGTTCATCAGCATTTGTATCAGTTTGAACACTTGAATCAGGCTTTTCACCTGTTGTTGCGTCCTCACTATCATTGCTACATGCGGCTAACATTAAAACGAATACAAACATAAATAATAGCAAGCTTATACGATTTAGCTTCATTATTTTGAATCCCCCTTTTTTAAAACTGAATTTTCAGTTTTTTATATTCTACCTTTTTTACCTTTGTATTACAATACTATTTTCACATAATTTATATAGACTTACTTTGTTTTAATAATGATTCAACAACATAATGTCTTTCTCATTCCCTAAAAATTCATTAAAAAACACAACTCGACGAAAATGATGCTGAGTTGTGTTTGTTTTTTATTTATCGTTGTTTCTATTAAATACAACTTTACCTGCTACTACAGTTTTTAATGCTTGCGCTTGCCTCATGTCTTCTGTCGTACCTGCAAATAAATCGCGGTCAAAAATAGTGAAATCCGCGTCATACCCAACTTTAATCATACCGCGCTTATGTTCCTTGCAAATCGCTTGTGCACTACCAACTGTATACATCTTCACAGCCTCAAAGCGCGTTACTTTTTCTTCCGGAATATACCCATTGTGAGTGTCATACGACTTTTTACGTTCTACAGCAGCATAAATCGTTTCCATTGGACTAATCGCTTCAATCGGTGCATCCGTTCCTGCTGCACACATGAGCCCTTCATCTATAAATGTTTTCCACGCATAAGCTAAGGATTTACGATTTGGACCGATTTTGTCTACTACCCATGGGAAATCTGAAGGTACAAATGCTGGTTGCAAGTCTAAAATAACCGACAAGTTCTTCATTCGTTCGATTTGTTCAGCAGTCACTAAACAACAGTGAATGAGTCGGTCACGTTTCCCAGGAAATACTGGGTGTTTCTCTAACAATGTAATAACTTGCTCCACTCCTGCATCACCAATCATATGAATTGCGACAGCTTCCTGATGTTTTCTAGCAAGCATAATAAATTGCTCCATTTGTTCATCCGTATGAATGAGCATACCTTTATTACTTTCATCATTTGCATACGGTGCTAATAATGCTGCTGTCGAACCGCCAAAAGAACCATCTGCGTATATTTTCATCGCACCTAGTTCTAAAAAAGGTTGTTGATCACCTACTTGCGCATCCATCATTTCTTGGAATACATTATGATGACGAAGTAAATGAACACGGAAGTTTTGCCCATTTCCTATGACGCGCTGATAGGCGGTTAAAGGGTTTGTATAGGTACCAAAATAACTCATTTCCTCCGTATGACCACCCGTTAATCCGTAAGAAAGCATATTTTCTACCGCTTGATTCAATGCTGTTTCCAAGGAGTTTATATACGCTTCTCCTTCTTTTGGAATCTCATCCGTTACTAAATTAATCGCAAGTTCATACAGTAAACCATTCAAATGCCCATCTGCATGACGTCCGATTTTCCCACCTGGAGGATCTTCCGTTTGCATGGTAATATGGCCTGTTGCTAGTGCCGCTGAATTCGCTAGCACAACATGATGACAAACACGCGTCAATAGTATAGGTGCTTCTGAAATTTGATCTAACTCTTCTTTTGTAGGAATACACCCATCCTGAAAGTTATGTTCACTCCACCCTTCACCAAATAGCCATTGACCAGCTTCTAATGTTGCGGCAGCTTGACTGACAAGTGCTAGTATTTGCTCAGCAGATGTTGCATGCGTTAAATCTAAACGCTGTAACTTTTCGCCATGAGCAACCATATGCAAATGGCTATCCACAAATCCTGGATACATCGTCGCACCTTGTAAATCAATCACTTCATCTGCTTGATTTTTCAAAGCTTCAAATGTCCCAACAGCTCGAATTCCCCCTTCTTCTACAAGGACAGCCTCTACTGTTGAAAATTCATTTTCCATTGTATAAATGATGCCATTTGTCCAAATCTGGGTCATATTCTTAATCCCCTTACTTCATTTTGAAGTTTTCTCGTTTATATGGTTCACCGATCATCATATGGTCTAAAATCGATTCATAAGAGCCTTTATGAATAAATGTAACTTCCTGTAGTTTCGGGAAGTTTTCAAAATATGATTTCACTAATGTTTCTACAAACATCGCTGCCCCTGCTGAGCCTTGAATTGTGTAAACATCATCACCTAAATTTAATACTAAACTTTTATCCTCTTGTTCAAATTCATAATCAAGAAGCGCTACCTCATGCTCATTTACTTTTGCAAATATAAACTTTACTAAATCTTCATTTTTGCTTGGATATTTTTCTTCAAACGGCATCGTAAACTCGGCATTGGCATCCGATTTGTATAGTACAATCGTTTTTTCTTTAGCACTACCTTGCGTGTTTTCTTTTGGCTGCGATGTTTCCGTCCCACAAGCCGCCAATAACAATATAACCATCATTAACATTACTAGCTTTTTCATGCTGCTCAGCTCCTTTTTTCTTATACTTTCTACTATTAAGAATAGCGAAATACACGAATTTTTTCAAATACACACTTACAACAAACTACTTAAAAGATAAATCGCTGTTCCCCAAATAAATAGCGCAGAAACTTTATTAAATAAGGAAAAAACAGTCGGAGAAATTTTCATCTTTTTTAGCAGCGCCCCTGTAGACATTAACCCTAAAAACCACAACCATGAAACGAGCACACAAGCCAAAATAAATTGCCATTGCTCATTGCCACTGTATTTCACAGCATTCGTACCAATTACTCCGATTGTATCTAATAATGCATGTGGATTTAATAATGACACAGACAATGCAAATAGTACTTGTTTTTTCATCGGCATCGCCTGCTGATTTTCCATCTTTGCGGCATCAGAACGCCAAATAACAAATCCCATATAGCCTAAAAATAAAATACCGCCAATTAATAAAATAAGACGTAACCATTCGACTTGCATCACAATTAAAGAGACGCCTAAACTTGCTAATACAATTAATAGCGTGTCACTAATAGCCGCTGTAACAGCTGCAGGTAATGCGCGTAAAAGTGATGGTTGCATCACACCTTGCGTAAAAACGAATACATTTTGTACACCTAACGGCAAAATTAATCCAAATGCTAAAATAATCCCATGAAATATTGGTTCCAAGAAATTCACCCCTCTACGAAACAATATTACTTATGTTATAACTATAAAAACAGGTCCAATTGGTTGGTTTTTATCCACCCAATTTAACTTAATTCAGCAGGGGTTCAAACCCAAGCTGAATAGAGGAACTCAGGCTAAGAACGCCACATCGTGTGGCAACGCCTGAGTGACCAACATCGTGTTGGCCTAAGCCCCCGGCGGATGTCACAAATTTCGAAAGGAGTTAATTGCGCGAGCGCAATTCGAAATTTGGACGCAATTACGCCGAGGCGTAATTGATTGTAGAAGGAGTTGCCTGATTTATGAATTGGAAGCCTGATAGAACATTATCCATTAGTTTAGCGAATCAAATCGTGCATTGGATAACCGAACAAATTTTAAATGGGCATTGGCCAAATGGAACAAAATTGCCCTCGCAACGGCAACTCGCGTTATCACTCGGTGTAAATCGAAGCACGTTACAAGAAGCAATTGACGAATTAAAAGCAGATGGTATTTTATGTTCTAAAATTGGTTCAAGCACTTTTG
This sequence comes from Solibacillus cecembensis, assembly GCF_001439635.1. Classification (GTDB taxonomy): domain Bacteria; phylum Bacillota; class Bacilli; order Bacillales_A; family Planococcaceae; genus Solibacillus; species Solibacillus cecembensis. The sequence goes on from NZ_LMBZ01000010.1 coordinate 91,740, forward strand.
TTTCAAATGATTCATGGAATATTCTCGTTAAACAAAAACAGCCCAATTGGCAAAAATATATCGAAACAAGCATTCATAAAGCGAATTATCAAACAATTCAACTAATCAATGAATTTGAGCAAGATGAATCCATTATTCGTCTAAGTACCGGTGAGCTTTCTCCGAGTCTATTACCTACTGAAAAAATCCAACATTCATTACAACATTTAAAATTAGACGGAAAAGCAATTGGCTATTCTTCACCTCAAGGAAGTTTAGCCCTTCGTCAAGCACTTGTTCATTATTTAAAAAAGCGAAATATCGAAACAACAGTAGGTAATATATGTATTGTTTCTGGTGGCTTACAAGCATTGCAATTAATTGCTGTTGGCTTACTAGAGCCCGGCTCAACAGTGCTACAAGAAGAGTATTCTTATCTTAATTCCGTCCATCCGTTTCAATCGTATGGCATGAACTTACATAGTATCTCATCAAGCACTGAGCAAATGGTCATACAAAAAAAGTTGCGCGGTCAAAATATTTACTATGCCATTCCAACGCTCCATAATCCAACAGGTGCTATATGGTCTCAACAAAGAAAGGAACAATTTTATGAACAGTGTTTAGCAGCTAATTTGCCAATCATTGAAGATGATGTTTATTTTGAACTAGCATTTGAAAAACTCTCACCGCCATTAAAGGCAATTGATTCCGCTGGACAGGTTGTTTATTTAGGAAGTGTATCTAAAACGCTCAGTCCCGGTTTACGCATTGGCTGGGTAGTAGCACCAACACCTGTCATTAAACGAATCGCCGACATAAAAATGCAAATGGATTATGGCTCTAGTGCTTTTTCTCAGGAAATTGTAACGCATTGGCTGACAAACGGACTTTATGAGGAACATATCATTACTTTAAAATCGGAATTGCAAAAAAGAGCGCTCTATATGGAAAAATTACTGATACAACATTTCTCTGACATCGCAAGTTGGGAAAAATCAAAGGGTGGCTTCTATATTTGGCTAAAATTCCACCATCCCATCGTGACATCTGAATTATTTTATAAGTTACTTAAGCAAAAGATACTCATTAATCCTGGCTATATTTACGAACCAAAGGATGCCTTCCATATTCGACTTTCCTATGCCTACGCTAGTGAGGAAGAATTAAGAGTTGGACTAATCTGTTTACAAAAAACTGTTTCAGAAAAAACAAAACCATAAGACAGAATATAAAATATTTTCAAAAAATATTGACAGCCATAATTCATTCAACTAATATTAAGGGACACTAAATAATGTAAAAAGAAAAGGAGGCAATGACGATGATGAAACGAGTAATTGTTAAACCGCAACACAATAATACAATTTCATATCGTCCAAGCCAACACTACTTATTATGTTATGCATAAGCGCGTAATCAAAAAGTAGCACAGGTATGGACTTACCTGTGCCCTTTTTCGTTTTGACACCTATTCGAAAAATCGGATTGGTGTCTTTTTTGTTGGATAAATCATGAATCCAATGAATTACACGATGCTTTTTTAGTGAAAAAACACTTTAGGAGGGCTCTACTATGAACAATTTTACGCAAAGAAAACTATTAAGAAACGATCGAACAGATGATGGGTAGCTCATTTACAACTACGGGGAAAGAAGGTTAAAAGATGTTTAGTGTACTTTTTAAATTAAAATGGTTTTTCAAGCAATATCGAAAGCAATATACGATTGCCATCACCTTGCTAATGCTTGCAAGTGTGGTTGAAGTATTGCCACCATGGATTTTAGGTGAAGCAATTGATGCCATGACAGACGGTACAATGACCAATGAACTGTTAACTAAATACATGACGTTCATCTTAGTAGCGGCTTTAGTTAGCTATGGGCTGAACTATGTATGGCAATATCAATTATTTGGAGGTTCCATTACACTTGATCGAATATTACGTAAACGGTTGATGCAACAATTTTTAAATATGACACCGACGTTTTATGAAAAAAATCGTACTGGTGACTTAATGGCCAAAGCAACAAATGATTTAAACTCAGTTACTTTAACAGCTGGTTTCGGGATTATGACGCTGATTGATTCAACTGTTTATATGGGGCTGATTATTTTAGCAATGGGCTTCTTTATTTCTTGGAAGCTAACATTTTTTGCGATGTTGCCAATTCCGATTATGGCCATCATCATTCAATATTTAGGGAAGATTGTGCATGAACGTTATATGACCGCACAACATGCATTCGGAGAGATGAACGATAATGTTCTAGAATCCGTTGCAGGTACTCGCGTTATACGTGCCTATGTTCAAGAACAAAAGGATGAACAACGTTTCGCTGATATGAGTGAGGATGTTTTCAATAAAAACATGCAAGTTGCTTATATTAACGGGATGTTTATGCCAATCACGAAAATTGGAACAGGCATTTGTTATGTGATTGCGCTTGGCTACGGGGCTGTGCTCGTTTCTCGCGGGGAGCTTTCAGTAGGGCAGCTCGTTTCATTTAACGTGTATTTAGGTTTAGCGGTATGGCCGATGTTTGCAATTGGTGAGCTTATTAACGTCATGCAGCAAGGGAGTGCTTCTTTAGACCGTGTGCAAGATACACTTGAATATGAGGCAGATGTTCAAAATCCAGCATCACCAAAATCATATGCGGTACCAAATTCAATTGGCTTTGATAACTTCACATTCCAATATCCACTGTCTCAGATGAAAAATTTACAGCAAATTTCACTGAACTTACAAAAGGGGCAAACGCTTGGCATTGTAGGAAAAACAGGTGCGGGGAAAACGACATTCATTCGCCAATTATTGCGTGAGTATCCACTTGGTGATGGCAACATCGTTATTAACGATACAAACCTTGCTAATATGACGAAAGAACAAATTCTAGACTGGATCGGCTATGTGCCACAAGATCACACGCTCTTCTCACGTACTATTCGTGAAAATATTTTGTTCGGTAAGGAAGATGCAACGTCTGAGGAAATTAATGAAGCTATCCGACTTGCTGACTTTGAAAAGGATTTAACAAATTTACCAATGGGCATCGAAACGCTTGTTGGTGAAAAAGGGGTTTCTCTATCAGGAGGGCAAAAACAGCGTGTTTCCATCGCTCGTGCCTTAATTAAAGACCCAGAAATTTTAATTTTAGATGATTCATTATCGGCTGTTGATGCGAAAACTGAATCAAAAATTATCGAAAACATTCAAACAGAGCGTGCTGGTAAAACAACGATTATTTCCACACACCGCCTGTCAGGTATTCAACATGCCGACGAGGTAATTGTGCTAGATGATGGCATGATTGTAGAACGTGGTACACATGAACAGCTCCTTACTTTAGGTGGTTGGTATAAAGAGCAATTTGATCGCCAGCAGCTAGAGGAGGTGCCCGAATGAGTACATCAAAAAGACTGTATTTATACGCTTTAAAATTTAAATCACCGATACTAATCGGTTTAATATTATTAACAATTGCAGTCGTAGCGGATATTACAGGTCCGTTCATTGCGAAGTATATTATTGACCACTATATGGCACCTGGTAGCATACAGGCTGAACCGATCATTTGGCTACTTTCTGTATTTTTACTACTTTCTATCATAACAGCGGTGTTCCGTTATTTTATGAACATCTACTTACAGCGCGGGGCGAACCGTGTCGTACAGCAATTGCGGAAAGATGTTTTTGGGCATATTCAAAAGCTTCCTATCGAATACTTCGACAACTTGCCTGCTGGGAAAGTTGTTGCCCGTGTTACGAACGATACAGAAGCAATCCGTAATCTTTATGTGACGGTACTTTCGCAGTTTGCTACAAGCTTTATTACGATTGCAGGAGTTTATATTGCGCTGTTTATCTTAAACTGGAAAATGGCACTTGTTGCCCTTATTTTAATTCCGATTGTGTATACATGGATGATTTTATACCGTAAATATGCCTCTCAATACAATCATGTAATCCGTACAAAAATTGCGGATATTAACGCCATGATTAATGAATCGATTAACGGTATGACGATTATTCAAGCATTCCGTCGTGAAGATCAAATGAAGCATGAATTTGATGAAATGAACAATGAACATTACGAATACCATCGTAAATTACTTGTTCTAGATTCTGCTACTTCACATAACTTAGTCAATATTTTACGCTTAGCGATGTTCGCTGTATTTGTATTTTACTTTGGTACACAATCGATGACATTACCGGAAGCTGTTTCTGCCGGAACACTTTATGCTTTTGTTGATTACATTACACGTCTTTTTAATCCAATCACAAACTTGGTCAATCAATTTTCACAGCTTGAACGTTCACTTGTTGCGGCTTCTCGTGTATTTGAGCTGTTAGAGCAACCTGGGGAAAATGTAAGTGAAGCACGGATTGACCGCTATACGGGTAATGTTGTGTTCGAAAACGTATCTTTTGCTTACAAAAATGATGAGTACGTATTAAAGAACATTGATTTCGAGGCAAAACAAGGGGAAACAATTGCACTCGTTGGGCATACAGGATCGGGGAAAAGCTCTATTATGAATTTATTATTCCGTTTCTATGATCCACAAAAGGGTCGTATCATTATTGACGGGCAAGATATTACGAAACTCCCTCGTCAAGCGGTTCGCCAGCATATGGGAATCGTTTTACAAGACCCTTACTTGTTTACAGGTACAATCGAAACGAATGTTAGCCTAAATGATAAACGCATATCGCGTGAAACGGTGGAAAAAGCGCTTGCTGCAGTTGGTGGCGATCGCGTCCTAGCAAAACTGGAACAAGGTATTGATGAACCCGTTATCGAAAAAGGAAGTACGCTTTCTTCTGGTCAGCGTCAGCTTATTTCATTCGCGCGTGCACTTGCCTTTGACCCAGCAATTTTAATTTTGGATGAAGCAACGTCAAATATTGACTCTGAAACAGAGGAAATTATTCAGCATGCGATGGACGTTTTAAAACAAGGACGCACGACATTTATCATTGCACACCGACTTTCTACGATTAAAAATGCCGATAAGATTTTAGTTTTAGATCGCGGTGAAATTGTTGAGCAAGGTTCGCATGATGAACTCGTTGCACTTGGTGGGAAATACGAGCTGATGTATCGTTTACAATCGGGGGCGCTTTCATAAATAGGGCTTTTGAATTTTAGAATGCAGCCTAAATAAATATTCGGAGGTTATGGTTTTGTTACTATACTTTTGAGATATATCATCTATCTAATCAATTAATAATTAGGAGTTGATATATATGATAGTATATAAAAATAATATTGATGGCATTTCATCTACTATGTTGAACGGTTTTTTCGTGGATTGGCCAAATCCCCCAAATCTACAAACACATTTAAAACTATTGAAAAATAGCAGTAAAGTGATCATTGCGTTAGATGAAAATACAAATCAAGTAGTTGGATTTATAAAAGCAATTAGTGATGGTGTCCTTTCAGCCTACATTCCGTTCCTTGAAGTTTTGCCAGCGTATAAAAACAAAGGCATTGGCAAGGAATTAGTAAAACGTATGTTACAACAACTAGATGATATTTATATGATTGATCTGTGCTGTGATGATGACTTAATTCCTTACTACGAAAACTTCGGCATGATAAAATCAAACGGCATGCTCGTACGAAATTATGAAATGCAGTCTGGGATTACAATTAAATAAATTAACAAAAAACGCTTGGATTCATTCATCCGAGCGTTTTTTTGCTTGCTATTTCAGTTGTAATGTCGTAATGCATGTACCATCTTCTTCAAACGTTGTAATGCCGCCTTCTACTTTTTTACCGTCTTGCTCGATTTGGATAATGTATGCTTGGTTACGAGGTAGCCATAAGTCGAAGAAACCATTTTCTAATGTCGTAATCTTCTCATCTACAATAACTTCTCCCTTTTCATTTTCAATAAACACATCAAATTCCTGGCTCACTAATTCACCTTGGCAGCCTGTTAAGCTATGGTTTGTACATGGGTGTGTTTGAGTAATGAATGGTGCGATTGAAACGAAAAATTCTTCCTCTGGTAAATCATATATCGTTTCATTACTATCTTTATCCGTTACGATTAATTGTGTTGATGTAATCGATGCTTGCTCATCTGTTGTTTTGTTTGAGCTATAGCTTGCTACTAATGCTTTAATATCCTCTGTTTGCCCTTGTGTAGTTGTAGGTTCTTTTGTTTCAGGTTGTGTTTGTGCCGGTTGTTCTGGAGATTGTCCTCCATCTGTTTCTTTTTCATCACCACATGCTGCAAGTATACCTACCGCAAGTAATGCTACTGATACTAATTTAATCTTCATAATAAATATCCCCTCTCTAGCCTTATCCAACTCATTGTAAATTAAATTGTCTTTAATTGGTGTGGAAAATTGGTGAACTTACTATTGATCCGTCCTTCATATGACGTTCTGCTTTTTTATCGGTTCCTCGGAAAACCTCTACTTTTTACTCCAAAAGGTAAGTTGGGCATCTCGGAGTGCTTGTCTTAACTTTGGCATTGTTGCAGGCCCAACACCATGTAATTTCAAAATATCCTTTTCCGAAAACTCTGCTAAGCGTTCTAACGTCGTAATTCCTTCATGCTCCAAAGCTCGTCTCGCAGGTGCTGAAAGTGTTGCAAAAAATCCTGCTGTTGGCTTTTTTGCCGCTTCACAAACAGGGCATGTCGGGCAATCACTACTTTTATAATAAGTATGTCCTTGTGAGCAAGTTCTTGCTGTTTTTTCGGAGTTCACCATTATGGTCACCTCAACTTTTTTATTTTACTGTTATAACAATCATATCAAACGGCTAAATAATCTGCATAAAAAAAGAAGCCCTCTTTACGAAGACTCCCTCTATTTCTATTCATTTATACGTTAAGTGACTCACGTTCACCTGATGTATTACGAATCATATAATCAAATGCGCCAAGTGCTGCTGTAGCACCAGACCCCATTGAAATAATGATTTGTTTATATGCTGCATCTGTACAGTCACCTGCTGCAAAGACACCTGGCATATTTGTTGCGCCGTGCTTATCTACAATAATTTCACCATGTGCATTCATCGTAATTGCACCTTGTAAAAATTCTGTATTTGGTAGTAAACCAATTTGAACGAAAAGGCCTTCTAGCTCAATATGGCGTTCTTCACCTGAAACATTGTCTAAATACGTTAAACCATCCACTTTATTCGTACCAGTAATTTCTTTTGTGAAAGCATCCGTAATAACTGTTACGTTTTTCAAGCTGCGTACACGTTCTTGTAAAACTTTATCCGCTGTAAGTTCTGATGCACCTTGCATTAATGTAACGTGGTTAACAATACCCGCTAAGTCGATTGCCGCTTCAACACCCGAGTTACCGCCACCAACAACTGCAATATTTTTCCCTTTAAAAATAGGACCATCACAGTGTGGACAGTATGCAACACCTTTATTTTTAAACTCTTGCTCACCAGGTACACCAAGTTGGCGGTAACGAGCACCCGTAGATAGGATGACTGTTTTCCCTTTTAATACCGCGCCATTTTCTAATGTTACTTCGACAAAGTCTTTTTTCTCGATTTTCGCTGCACGCTGAGATTTCATGACATCGACCGCATAATCGGCAACATGACTTTCTAGGCTTAAAACAAATTTCGGACCTTCTGTTGCACTCGTTCCAATAATGTTTTCAATTGATAATGTATCATTTACTTGTCCGCCAAAACGCTCTGCTACGATACCTGTGCGAATACCTTTACGCGCTGAGTAAATTGCCGCTGCTGCACCTGCAGGACCACCACCAACAACTAATACATCAAACGGTTCAACATTTTCAAATTCAGAACCATCTGACTTACTGCCGATTAGGTTTAAAATATCATCAATGTCCATACGACCACCTGCAAAATTTTTACCATTTGCAAACACAGTTGGTACAGCCATAATGTCCCGCTCTGTTACTTCGTGTTGGAACGCGCCACCTTCGACCATTACATTCGAAATATTCGGATTTAATACCGCCATAATATTTAATGCTTGTACAACATCTGGGCAGTTGTGGCAAGTTAAACTAACAAACGATTCAAATTGGATCGGCTCTTTAATCGCTTGTACACGTTTAATAACCGACTCGTCAACTTTCGGCGCACGGCCTGAAACTTGTAGTAATGCTAATACTAATGACGTAAATTCATGACCAAGTGGTAAACCTGCAAATGCAATACCTGAATCAGCTTCACCTTTTTTATTTACACTAAAACTTGGTGTACGTTCTAAAATTGTGTGCTCTAGTGTAATGCGTGGAGACATTTTCTCAATTTCTGTTACTAATTCAAGTAAATCTTTTGAAACTTTATCATCGCCGGCACTTACTTTTAATACTAAGTCGCCTTCAAGCATTGTTAAATATTGTTGTAATTGCGCTTTAATTTGATTATCTAACATGTTTACGCTGCTGCATGATTCCCACCGACTGTTTTATTTTCTTGCCCCTTTCAATCGGGCCAGTTAAAAAAATCGGTCGTACCTCACTCTCTATACAGTCAGCTTTCCACCTCATTTCCTTTTAAAATAAAGGCAGAGAGTACTGCCATCAATTACGCCTCGGCGTAATTGCGTCCAGATTTTTTCGAGCTCGCTCGAAAAACACCTCTAAAAATCTGTGACATCCGCCGGGGCTTTAACTTGATTCAGCCGGGGTTTAAACCACAACTTAACTTAGAGCTTATTTAATATTCATCCCCCACTTATAGGAGTAGAGGTTTTCTGCTGAAGCAAGTTAAACGTTCTATTATTATGAATTAGAATGGTTTATCTCGTACAAAATAATACAAATTTTTAGCCATCTAAAAACAGAGCGACAAAAATCAATCACAGTGATTGCTCTTTGCCGCCTGCTTTGTTTGTAGCGAATGTACTGCTACATACTATATTTTTTTAGCGAAAGAACTTAGATTTTACCTACTAAGTCTAAGCTTGGAGTTAATGTTGCGCTGCCTTCTTCCCATTTAGCTGGGCAAACTTCACCTGGATTGTTACGCACATATTGAGCTGCTTTAATTTTGTTTACTAAAGTTGAAGCATCACGGCCGATACCACCAGCGTTAATTTCTACTGCTTGTACAACGCCATCTGGATCGATGATGAATGTACCGCGCTCTGCTAAGCCGTCTTCTTCGTTTAATACGTCGAAGCCTTTAGAAATTGTGTGTGATGGGTCACCAATCATGATGTATTCAATTGTACCGATTACATCAGAAGTGTCATGCCATGCTTTGTGTGTGAAGTGAGTATCAGTAGAAACTGAGTATACTTCAACGCCTAATGATTTTAATGTAGCGTATTCATTTTGTAAGTCACCTAATTCAGTTGGGCAAACGAAAGTGAAGTCTGCTGGGTAGAAGCATACTACTGACCATTGTCCTTTGAAGTTTTCTGATGATACGTCGATGAATTCGCCTTTTTGGAAAGCCTTTGCTGAGAATTCTTGAATTTCTTTACCGATTAAAGCCATGTGTTATTTCCTCCTAGTAGTAGAAAAGTTTATCATATTTATAATTATTATAAAATAATTATCATTACTGTTTACGATTATCTTATATTATCGATTATTCGTCAACCTTCAGCTTTTAAAACACTGAAATCATTGATTATATAAGAATAAACTGTGACAACAGCACTTTTTTTATACATCCCTCTAATTGAGAATCGTACATTGAAATTCTAAATAAGCAATAATATTCTAGAAAAAGGTTGAATTATCGTAATAAAATACATTTTCTCGTTTGCACACAACAAATTACTTCCTTTTCGATTATTTTGCTCAATAAAAAAGGACCGCTCTATATAAATATAGAACAAATCCTTCTTCATTCTCACTTACGATTGGTGTTCTTGAAAATACATTCTTATTTTATAACGCGTGCTGTAGTTCCTCTGTGTGGCTTACTAATGCGTCAAGAAGTCCATTTAAACGTTGAACGGATAATGATACACCTTCAATCATTGATAATAGCTCTTCACTATTTGCAGCATTTGATTGGATACTCGTATACAGCGATTTAAAGATTCTATTCTCATCTTGCCCTGAGCGTTCTAGATCTTCTACTAGCTTATCTAGTGCTGAAATTTTATGACGAGATAATTCCGTACTCTCGATTAGTTGTTCGATTAAATATCGCGCATCTGTCATTTCAACTTTGCTCGATTCAATCGTCGTAATTTGCTGATCATTACTCGTTTTCGCTAATTGAATTTCTCGCTGAAGTTCTAATAAAATGCTACTAATTTTCCTAGTAGCACCCGCACTTTGCTCTGCTAATTTGCGCACCTCATCCGCAACAACTGCAAAACCTTTCCCTTGCTCCCCTGCTCTTGCTGCCTCGATGGAAGCATTCAACGCTAATAAGTTCGTATTATTTGCAATGTTTTCAATTAGTTGGATAATATCGCCAATTTGATCAGAGTTATCAAGTAAACCATTCATACGATCGCCATTATAATGGACTTCTTCCGCCATCATATCAATCGTTTTCGATAATAATTCCATTCCTTGAATACTGTTTAATGTTGCAGATTTTGTATCATGAGACAATTTTGCAAGCTCTTCTGTTTCGCCTGATACTTGCTGTAACATAATTGATTTGTTTTCAATATTTTGCTCAGCCTGCATTACTTGTTCCGCCTGCTGCTGGGTATTGTATGCAGTAGAGCGAACGGCTTCTGTTACTTCATATAATGTTTCCGTTGTCGTTCGCATTTCAGATGAATATTCACCTTGTGCCTGTGAAACTGCTTGTGTATTGTCATGTACAGAAGTTAATATCGTTTTGTAATGCTGTTTTACTTCTTCAATTGCACTTTGAATTCCCTTTAATTCAGCGTCCTTCACTTCACTTATTTCCTGATTCGAGCCAAGTTCACGCAAGTTTTTCGCAAACAGTCCAAGTGGTTTCAATTGTTTTGTAATAACACCAGATAAAATAACAAGCAATACAATACTAATTACAATACTAATGAGAATCGTTTGAACGATTGAGCTACTAATCGCTGTATTGACATCTTTTAAAGCTTTGCTCGTGTAATTTGTCGCCGCAAAATACGGCTGTGTATCAATCGACGCATAAAGCGCATATCGCACCTCGCCATCATAATAAATAGGCGCATACACCTCTGCAATATTGCCATCAATTTTCACTGATGCCTCTTTACCTGAGAAAATAGCTGCGACTTCCTCATCCGTTGTTTGTTGCCCTTGTTTAAACGTTGATTTCGCACCGGATACATTATTTTCTGTTAATACGAGATGATTGTTGTCAAATAAATTTAAGCTTTGTAACCCGTAATCTTGCTCAAAAAACGTTGTTAACATTTCTTCAACGCCATCTACCGCTAGTGATGATTGCACAATGCCTTTCCCGTTTGCCCGTGGAATCGCTGTAAATTTAAAAATTTCGCCTGTTTCTACTTTCATCTTCATCGCGGATGGGAGTTCCGTTGCTTCACCAGTCATGAGCATACGGTAGCCATCCCAAATATCATATAAACTTAAACCGGGTGCTCCTGCTTCAGTTGAAAGTGTGAAAACACCATTGGTATCTGCAATATAATAGTCACCCATACCTGTTGTCGTTTTTAGTTGCTCTAATTGTGCTAATGAAACGTCATTGTTTCGATCCATTTCTTGCAAAATTAAAGCGGCATTATACATCGCACGGTCAATTTCCTTTTCCATCGTAATAACTTGCTCACCAATGAGCGAAGTTAAACGCTGCAAATCTTTTTCCACCGTCTCTGTTGCCTGTGCAGTCAGCGTATCCATCGTTTCCTCTGACTGCTTATTTAAACTACTTTTTTCGATAAATAGGATTGTTCCTGTTGTACCACCCAAAACAATCGCAAATAATATAAAAAATCCAATAATCTTTAACTTAATAGACAAATTTCAACCTCCTCTATTTAATAATTTCACAATGCATATCATATGTATGGAATAATTTCTTCACCATAATCTAGGGCTACGCTGCCATATATTTTTATGACTTCAATAAAAGCATAGCAGGAATTTACAGAATTTTCTATGTACTTATTGTGAAGTTTTCTCTTCAGAAGTAAGAAGTTTGGAGAATTTCCGCTTAAAGTGAATGCTCATTAAAACCAATTTTTATCGATTTATTTTGATTTTCTATTTTTCACCAATAAAAAAACACCTGTATTTGCTGTGGCAACGCTGATTTAACAACATTCCAACAAATATACAGATGTTTTCCTTCTATTTATAAGGACTTTTTTGATCAAACAATCCACACCTTCCCCCGAATCGCATTATAAATAGGAAAGGTTAAAACTGGGTTAAAAACTAGAAAATTTTTTGTTAACATTTTTTGTCCAGAAACTGTCTAAATTTATTTACTTTTCCATTCACTCGCCAACATACCATATACGACATGATCGACATATTGATCATATATCCATTCTGCATTCCGGATACAGCCTTCATTTACATAACCTAAACGTTCAGGAATACTTCGGCTTTTTTGATTGCCCTGTGCCGCGCGAATTTCGACTTTGTTTAATTTCAGCTCTGCAAATGCATATTCCGTTAACGCCTTCGCAACACGTGTCATAATGCCGTGCCCTTGATAAGATTCACCTAACCAATAGCCAATATACGCTGTACGATTTGACCAATTGATATCGTTAAATCCAGCAACACCAACGATTTCACCTTTATAGACAATCGCTGTGTTTAGTCCCTTATTATCCGCAAATAATTGAAGCGTAAATTTTATATAGCTTTCTGTATCTACTACCGTTTTTGTTGTATCAAGCCATGGCAGCCACTGTTTTAAATACGCGCGTGATCCATCTGTTAATTCAAAAATCCTCGGTGCATCTTGAATCGTTACAAGCTTTAATGCAAGGTCCTCATCTATATTGTAAGTAAACATCCAAAACCCTCCCCCTTCTAATTTGCAATAAATTGTAACATATTGACATACATTTATTCTATTAATTTAGAATCTTCCTTCATATCTATACATATAAACAAATTATTGGCGCATTACTTCAAAGAAAAATTAATGAATCTACTCATACTTTCACTTGTAACGGGTATAGAAATTCAGGAGGGTTGCGAATGAAAAAAATCTTGCTAGGGCTAAGTGTATTAGGTAGTGCTGCTTGCTATACCGTATTACCCACTATTTTAACTCGAACCTTTTCGAAAAGAATTGTGAAAAGCACAGCACAAAAAGGCCTATTATTGACGTTTGATGATGGTCCTAATCCACAATATACACCGCAATTATTAGATTTACTAAAAAAGTATAAAGTTAGCGCAGTATTTTTTGTTGTGGCAAAAAAAGCATTGCAATATCCAGAGATCATTAAACGAATGCAGACGGAAGGGCATGTTATTGGCATTCATCACTATACGCATCAGTCAAGTTTTGTCATGACACCCGCCATACTAAAAAGGCAATTATTAAAAAGCAAGCAAATTCTTGAAAGCATTACAAACGAGCCTGTCACACTTTATCGTCCACCTTGGGGGCATTTTAATGCGGCAACACTCAAAATCGCAAACAACTTTCAAATTATGATGTGGACTTCTATTTTCGGGGATTGGAAAGTGCAAACGTGCAAATCTTCATTACTTCAGCAACTTCATCAGGCAAGATGCGATGGAGCGATTTATGTGTTACATGACTGCGGGCAAACATTCGGAGCGGATCATGACGCGCCTGTTCACATGCTTCAAACATTACATCACTTTTTAGAGCAAGTTACACATGATGGGCAGGTTTTTACAAATCCGCATGATTGGACGAAGCAGTATGTTCACAGTTGATAATGTACTGAATCTAATACAGCAGTACGGGGCAATTATCATCTTTATTTGTTTATTTTTTGGAATTGTTGGTATCCCTGCACCTGAAGAAACACTGCTATTCATTATTGGGATTTTCATTCACTCACAAAAATTGAATGGGGTAACCTCGGTGATGAGCGCCATTTTAGGAGCATTTATCGGCATGACTGTTGCATATGGCATCGGGCATTATGCAGGTGCTCCCGTATTTCAAAAAGTAGTAAAACGGCTAAAACTCAATACCTCACAAGTACTGGCATGGCAAGAAAAATATCAAAGCAATTATAAAAAAGCATTAGTCGTTGGCTTTTTTATTCCCGGAGCGAGGCAGATGAACCCTTATATTGCAGGGTTATCTCATGTTCCTTTACTTTCCTTTTTATTTTATAGCTTCATCGGGACGCTCGTTTGGACAGTACCATTTATTATATTAGGCTACATGTCCGGCAATCTGTTTCATATCCCATATAAATATTTACCACTTATCGGACTTGGGATTGCGCTACTGTTCGGACTTTACTATTTCCTTAAAAAGAAAAAACTACTTCGTAAAAGGACGTGAAAGAGATGATTCTAATCTTACCCTTTATGCAAATGAAATCAGGGCATCACCTAGTGGCGGACGCATTAGAAGCGCATATTCATCAGCAAGACCCACAAGTTAGCGTAGAAAAAATTGATATTTTCCATCACACATGGCCAAGATTAGAACGCGTTGTTTCTAAATGTTATTTAACATGGATTCAGCAATATCCTAAATCCTACAGTCGCTTTTATAAGAAGAATTTTAATGCGGAGGACTATCAAGTTCGGTTATTTCAACCATTCGAATATATGATGGAGCAGGCACTTGAGAAAATTATTTTGGAGAAACAACCAGAGGCAATCATTTGTACTCATAGCTTTCCATCACATGCTGCTAGTCGTCTTAAACAAGCAGGTAAAATCCAAACCCCTATTATTAATGCCTATACTGATTTCTTTACTAGTGGTGTTTGGGCAAAGGATGGTGTTGATTTACATTTGGTACCTTCTACACATGTAGCCAAATATTTAACGGAGCAATTCCATGTGGCGGAAGGGAAAATTGTTATTTCAGGTATTCCCATTCATCCGGAAATTCGCCCTGTTACAAAACGCCAGGCAAATCACCCATTGCATATTTTAATAGCAGGTGGGAATAGTGGGTTAGGTAATATTAAGTCGCTCGTCAATCAATGTCTCGGGCTAAGCAAGATTCAGTTTTCTGTACTATGTGGCAACAATAAAAGATTATTACAGGAACTTCAAAATCTTTCGTTGCCTAACGTAACACCACTCCCTTATATTGCGAGCCGCGTGCAGATGAATGCTCTTTATGATCGGGTTGACGCCATTATTTCAAAGCCTGGTGGTGTTACAGTAGCAGAAGCTCTTTCGAAAAAAATCCCGATTTTCATCGAATCTGTATTACCTGGTCAGGAGCAAATTAATATGGATTACTTAGTTCCTGCACAGCTCGTTTTTCAAACTACCGACTGCAACCATTCCTTATTGGAGGTATACAGCATTTTAAAAAACGATACGGAAATGGATAAATTCGAGCGTGCCATTCAAATATATGAGCAAGATTTGGATTTGCAAGTAGCGGAATTGATTCACAAAATACTTGGGCATTTACCACATGCTAAACAACCTTATCCATACGAGCCATTCAATCGTTTGGCTTTGCTTTCATAATATAATCAAAAAAGGCCTGAATTC
The DNA here is from genome assembly GCF_001439635.1 of Solibacillus cecembensis. Classification (GTDB taxonomy): domain Bacteria; phylum Bacillota; class Bacilli; order Bacillales_A; family Planococcaceae; genus Solibacillus; species Solibacillus cecembensis. The sequence goes on from NZ_LMBZ01000010.1 coordinate 107,308, forward strand.
GATTTTATTCGAACTCAGGTCTTTCTCATAATTAGTTTGTAAAAGATAATACTGCGTTTCTGTATTTTGCTAATGTTTGTGCCGCTTCGTTTTTGCTTGTGTATTCGAACATACGAATATCGTTTTGATTATTAAATACCGTTACTACCCACATGTGTATTCGCTCCTTTTAGTTTGTATATGATAATACTGCGTTTGTATATTTTGCTAATTCTTGTGCTGCCTCATTTTTGCTTGTGTATTCGAACATACGAATATCGTTTTGATTATTAAATACTGTTACTACCCACATCATTCATTTCTCCTTTAAAATGCATATTGTGTACTATAACAACAATTAAATTTTAATGGTCTTTGAAAATTGTTGTATAACATACTTCTTGATTCCTATTCTACTCCGATTTAATAAAAATGAAAGCCATTTGTTTACCTTTTCACAATGTATTCATAATTATGGCGCTTTCTTTGAACACTTTGTGACATCAGTGTTTTCAAGGTATAATGCGCATTTTTAGTAAAATATCTCCCGAAAGAGCTAGTTCTGTTCTAGTACAGAATGAAAAGGGTTTCACCGGTTTAGTACAGTGTAAATTTACGTCCTTTCCAACTTGAAATGCAAATTTAAAAAACAAAAAACCACATCAAATTTTTACACTTGATGTGGGATTTCCTATTCGATCTTTTAGTTTGCCTTGCGATTTAAAAAGCTTACTGCTGTATTCGTCCATCGTTCTACTTGTGCTTGCTTTTCTTCATCATTTTGAAATTGCTTCACAATAGCTGACGTTGCCTTTTGTGAAGAATCGTTCAGCTCATTCAATGCCGTCCCTACATCTTTTACTGATTGGACAACAGTTTGAAACGATTGCTTTTTATAGTCTATATCCGTTTTCATTTTATCTATCGTTGCAGTTAATGCGATAGCTTGTGTTTGAATTCCTTCTAGTTGCTTTTGAAGTCCTTGCATATGCGCTAAAATAACGGTAATTACATTTTTTAATGGAAAAATAACAACGGCGATACATCCTACAAATATAACGACCGCCACGATTAGAACAATGACTGTCGCTAGAAGCCACACATTCATTAAAACGCCTCCCATTCAGTTTGTATTTTCTTTTATTTTATTACATATCCCCTGGAACTTACTAATTTATTCACATTATAAATAACGACGTGCGCCTGAATAGTTTCGTTGGTAAGCACCTTGGTTCATTGATTCGATTTTTACTTTAGATGCATAGTGCGGTGCATGTAGCATTTGACCGTTGCCTAAATACATCCCAACGTGATATACCTTACCTTTGCCTCCATTATAAGCAAAGAATACAAAGTCACCTGGTTTCAAATCTTTTTTGGCTACTTTAGTTCCTCCTGTTGCTTGATAAAATGAGTCACGGGGAATCATAATGCCATGCGCGCGGAATACCGCATATAAAATACCAGAGCAATCATAGCCCCATGAAGACGTACCTGCCCATAAATACGGTAAGTCCATAAAGCGTTTTGCTTCCTTAATAATCGTATCTACTGACGGCTTTGGTACATCACTATAATTTTGGAAAGACTTCGCATCTGTCTTTTTTAATAGCTTGATACCTTTGCTCGGTGTTTGCACGAAATAGTAATTCGCGTCTTCTTTAATAACAGGTAAAATCGTTGCATAACTAATATCTAAATGCTTTGAAGCGTCTGAATTATATAATGGAGCTTTTTTTGCTGTAACAATAGCAATGGCACAATCATCATAATTCATCTTTGTCGAAACGATATGTGATTTCGATACCCAACCTGGATAGCCCTCTTTTTGATAAGGAACGTACTGATCATTTGCTGCAACACGCACCCAGTTACCATTCGTCTCTAGTAACGTCACTTCATCTCCGTACAATGCCTGCGTATCTGTACGATCAACTAGCCACTTTTTTTGAGCTAATGACATCGAAGAAATCCATTGCTGCATTTCAACTGGATTTTTCGTCGATGGTATGTCTACTGAGCGAGATTTATTGCGATGTTTCCACAAATTCGTTACCGCCACATCCACCTTATATGTAATTGTATCTGTTTCACGCGCACAACTTAATTGCTCCTGTGGCTTTTCAGTCACGATCGGCTCTTGTGGTTCTTGTGGCTCCTGAACGACTGGTTTTTCAAGTCGGAATGATGGCTCTAAAACACGCGCCAAAAATACCGCAAAGCTCCCACGTGTTAACGATGTCTCTGGATAAAATTTTCCATCTTCAAAGCCTATCGTTATTTGATTGGCCACTAATACATTGATTGATTCTGCTGCCCAATATGTAGCTGGCACATCTGGAAAACTACTATTCTCTATAGCGCCCGTTAAAGGAAATGCTTGAACTAAAATTGCCGCAGCCTGTGCACGCGTTAAATTTTGATCTGGATTAAACTGTCCATTGTTCCCCGCCATACCCCCATACTCTGTTATTGCTGCAATAATTGGCATTCGTGGATCATCTGCCGCAACATCTGAATAGGTAGGAGTCTCACTTAACTCAGTATCTAATTGCAATGCGCGTACAAGCATTTCTGCCGCCTCATAGCGTGTAATCGTATCCTTTATGCGAAAAGCTCCCGTCGGCTCCGCATCAATAATGCCGTATGAAATTAAAAACTCTAACTCTGCCTTCTGCTGTGAACTATCCGGTACATCTGTAAATAGTTGCGCCTGCACAGTAGCCATAGACCCCGTAAAAAATAAACATAACACAACGATTGATACCACCAACTTACGAATCATTTTCTCTCTCCCACTAAGCAATTTTCTAGCTGCTTTTTAATAGTTTGAATATACTAATATTCCTATACTATTATACAAATTATTGGAAGGATAAGGGTCTATTTTAAATATGTGCTATAAATTCTTTTTTAGCATGATCATATTCTTTAATTGCTTGCCATTTTCAAAAATAGGATGATCATAATTTTCAATGAAGAAGTTTTCGATTTGATGAGAAATCACAAAACCGCACGATTCATAAAATGGAATTGTCAAAGGACTGTCCCCTGTTCCGACAAGCATCGTATGCCCCTTTTGTTGATATTGAGCGAACATAGCTTGAATCATTTTTCTGCCATAACCTTTTCTTTGATACAAAGGGTCTGTAGCAAGATTTTTGATTTCAAAATGACCATCCCCTTCATCAGTTACAACACATACAGCTTTCACGCCATCCTCTTCTAAAACAAACATTTCCCCTCTATCCAAATAACGATCAATCATACTTTCTTGCTCATCTGCTAATAGCAATAATTCTAAAAACTGCTTTTTATTTTCTGTAATTTTTTTTATTTCCATTGTTTTAGCTCCTTAGATTAGATTTTAATTACATGCATTGGATTGGGAGCAACTTTCGCATCGGCAAACCCTTTCATAGATAAGGGTCTTCCTATTTATGCTTATTTCTAACAGTAGCCACCAAAAAGACGTGCATCTTACTTTATCTACAATATTATAAGTAATAATGTGCTTTGCAAAGCAGCAAATTTCTGTAAGGAAAAATTAATAAATTTAAGTAGTTTTATAGTAATAATCTATTGCAACTATTCGATTGCTGTTATATACTATCAAAGTCAACACGAACATTAATAACAACAAGTATACAAAACGTTCGTGTTTAAGGTGTATTAGGAGGAATGAAGTTTAATGAATAAGAAATCATATGCTAAATATGTTGTCACTCTTTTAATGTTAGTTTTAATGTTGGTCGGTTGTTCAGACAATGCGCAGGATAACGAAAAAGATACAGATACAACTACAGGTGAAAATAAACAAACGAATGAAAAAGTAATTGGTATTATTGGTGCGATGAGTGAAGAGGTAGAAATTCTTCGCGAAAAAATGGAAATTGAAAATACTAAAGAAATCGCAGGAATGAAATTTTATCAAGGTACATTAGATGGGGAAAATATCGTACTCGTGCAATCGGGTGTCGGTAAAGTTAATGCAGCGGCATGCGCACAAATTTTAGCGGATCATTTTGGTGTAGATTACTTAATTAACTCAGGTGTTGCTGGTGGATTAAACCCAGATGTGAAAGTAGGAGATATCGTAATTTCTACTGATGCTGTCCAACATGATGTAGATATTACTGCATTAGGGGAAGAGCCAGGTGTTATTTCTCGAATGGAAACAAGTGTATTTACAGCTGACGAAAAATTAATTCAACTAGCAGAAGAATCAGCAAAAGCGTTATCTGAAGATATTCATGTTTTCAAAGGCCGAATCGCTAGTGGGGACCAATTTATCGCAAGTAATGAACAGCGAGAAACAATTGCACAAACATTCGCTCCATATGCGGTAGAAATGGAAGGTGCAGCGATTGCACATGTTGCGCAATTAAATAACATTCCATTTGTAATTATTCGTGCCATTTCAGATGATGCTAATGGTGAATCAAATGTTACCTATGTAGATTTTGTCGAAGTAGCAGCTGAAAACGCGAGCCAAATGATTGAACAAATGATCAAAGGTTTTAATACTAATATGTAATCGTCCAACGATGAAGGGAGTCTCTTTTATGCGAGTATGCAGGAAGAGGCTCCCTTTTTATGTTTTATAGGAGCCCTTTCCCCAATAGTAAACTACTTTAATTGCACTTTTCGTGGAAACTAAGATAATAGAATTAAGCTCTTAAAAAGGATGCTTTTAAGATGGGAAGAAGCGAGGGGAATTACTATGAAGAAAAAAGATGAAGCATTAGCGCAACTCGAACATGTATTGATGGAACTAAAAAAAGGCGAAGAAGAAAGTGCCGCTACTAGCGTTATAGGACCGAGTAGAGGGAATCCTAATATCTCAGGAGCATTATTTAAAATTGTTTTTAAATTTTGGGGCGTAAAGATTTTATTAATTGCATCGCTTCTTATAGCTATTACATTTGGCGGTATTTGGTGGTTATTTTCTGGGAGTACATATAAACAGGAAAGTACAACATTTATAGAACACATTCAAGATTTAGCAACGCTTGCTACGGCTGAAGCACATGTAAAAGTAATTATTAAGGAAGAGGATAATAAGCTGTTTGGAAATGATATTCCGGTTAATTTTCCAGGTACAAAGAGAGAGGTTTTATTAGTTGTTCCTGCCACAGTCATTGCTGGTGTGGATCTTAAAGGGGTGACTCAGGGTGATATAAAGGTGAATGAGGATAAAAAGAAGTTAGAAATCACCCTTCCACGGGCAACGCTTATACAAGATCCCACAATTCAGATGGATCGTGTCCAAACTTTCTCAGACGAAGGACTATTTCGTGGGAAAGTGAAATGGGATGAAGGTTTTAACCTAGCAGCAGTAGCACAAGAGGATATTAAAGATGAGGCCATTGAAATCGGTTTATTACAATCAGCAGAAAAAAGCGCGGAAAAAGTGCTTGAAGGTTTCTTTGGCAATCTTGGTTATACGGTGAAAGTAACGTTTGAATAAACTACTTAAATGAAAAAGAAGTAGCGAGTAAAAAGGCACTTTTCGTTTGCTTTGAACAGAAAGTGTTTTATTTTATCTCTATATACAATTGATAGTTTTCTTAGATTTATATTTTACATGTGATTTTTGAGCTTAGACTGTTGAAGCAGTTTAAGCTTTTTTTGTATGCATCTAGCACGCGTATGAATTAAAGGTGTAAATCACGAATTTCGAAGGTAGAAGTAGGGATTAGTAGACTAACTTTATTAAATTAAACTGACCTAGTATTCTTACAATGGCTTGTCTAGCGGTAACTTTCGAAAATTAAAAATTCTTACAGAGAAGAAGTAACAATAAATGTGTCATTAATAGAATATCGACTTTCTAAAGGATTATTCTTAATAGAAAGTGAAATATTCATAATTTGGAATCACTTAAAAGGAAAATAATGTTGATTAATCCTAATATTGTAATATAATTATTTGGTAAGGTCTAATAATATTTTATTTATAGGAGGTATTTATATGTCAGAGAAAAGTTTTGTAGCAACATTATTACTTTGTTTCTTTTTAGGAAGTCTAGGTGTTCACCGTTTTTATGCTGGTAAAATTGGGACAGGTATTTTAATGATTTTCACATTAGGTGGATTTGGGATTTGGACATTAATCGATTTGATTATGATTATCGTTGGTAAATTTACTGATAAAGACGGTAACATTATTAAATCGTAATTGAACAATATATAAGGAAGTTAAAGAAATAAAAAATGATAAGCTGTACATATAATTCTTTAAGCTTGTTGCTTTTATTTATAGTAATACGATAAATAAAGAAGGGAGACTTTTTTAATTGTCCCCTTCTTTTTTATTTTGTGGAGGATTGAGTAGTCTTATTGCTTTTAACTTTACGATAATGACATACTGTAGCTAACATGATACTTTACTTCTTTATTCATAATAATAGCTATCATCCATCATTTCTGCTGTAAGACCTATTATAAATGCAAAAATCATGAGGATAATTTTAATAGCTATACCAAACAAGGCATATATTATGGCTGCTTTTGCCGCTTTAGGTTGTGTATCTTTCCATACAAAATAAATAATAACCCCGATTATAGGAAAGCAGCATAAACTTAGTATATTAACCCACATGTTAGGTGTATCATTTTTTACAACAGTTACTTGGGTATCAAACTTTAATACGTTTACCCCACAATGTACACAAATTTCAGCATTTTCATTAATGCTAGAACCACAATTAGGACAATACATATCAAAACCCCCTGCAAATTAAAAAACACACAATTACAAAACTTGTACCTTGTTGAATTAGTAATTAGTACAACATCGATAACTTATAACGGTACACCTTATTAGAACAAACTTTTGCTAAAACAGAATTTTTTTCACTTCAATTCCTATGTAATCACTCTTTTTAAGAACTTAATAATCCAAGGAGCAACATGGCAATATAGAATAATATGATCACTCCTAGGTTAATAAAGAAGAACATTAAAGCTGATTTAGCAGCGACTGGTTTTTCATTTTTCCAAACAAAGAATATAATTAACCCAACTAATGGTACGCAGCAAAGTGTAATTAAGTTAACACCCCAGTTTGGTTTGTCTTCAACACTTGCATTTTTTGCTCGAACACCACAGTGGATACAAATTTCGGCCTGTTCAGAAATTTGTTCGCCACAGTTTCTACAATACATAATAGTACCCCCAATACTTTGTTATAAGTTTCTTCCAACAGATTGGCCAAATAAGAAAAATTGATAACCAATAATGTAGAAAATATAAATAATGCCGATTCCACCAGGTAATCCAGTAATGAATCGTCTATTATTATTACTTGTCCATTTACCAAATAATTGCCCTATACCATCAATAGCCATTGGTAAAATTAATAAAGCTATAATCCATAAATCAATTATGCCTAAAAGTATGACCACTATTGTAGATAAGAGATAACCTACTGCCATACCAGTACATCTTGCACATAGTGGGAATTTTCTCCCTTTATAATGGAATGAACGATCTGGTCTTTGATGGCAAAAGAAAAAAACACGCAATAATAAATTTATAGTATTTCCCAAATTTGTAAACTCCTTTGTTATTCTAGCGTATAGTATATAACATAAATAGAAAATATGGAATATACTACATAATTTAATTTTTAATAAACATTAATATGATATTGTTTTAGATGATTTTGTTATTTTAAACTTTCAATTTCGCAAAATAAAAAACCTAGCACTGGGCTAAGCTTTTAATTGGGCAAACTCAATTTTTTTATTATATTTCTTCAGCAAATTCAACACTTCATGCAACTTGGCCAGCTCATCCTTTTCGACCATAAATGCATTTTCATCATGCTGGGCTACAGAAGTGCTACTTGGATACTCTTCATTTCCGTTCGTAATTAGACGCACATAACCGAATGTCATGCCTGCCTCTTTATAATCTACGCGTGAAATTTCTCCAAACGGAATAATTTTCATGCGTGGCTTTGCCTTAGTAAGTATCCACCACTTCTCACCTAAATAGTCAATCTTCATCTCTTTTTGATCGATGTCTATATTGTAACCACCAAATAACTTAAAGCTAAATGTTTTCATATACTAAACTCCATTTCAAAACGTCGTTACGTAAATTATACGGATGTTCGTGTAGAATTTCTAATTTTAGGCGCTATGTTGTGCTTTAAATGTGATTGAGCACTGGCGGAAAATAAAGTGGAAAAGCCCTTAACCGTACAAATTTATGAAGTTATTTTATTTTTTCTTATCAAATCGAATCAAATACACCGCTTTATCTTTCCCTTCCCCATTTACAACGAGCGTACCTTGCTCCGTAAAACGAGGTAGTACAAGCCGTTCTCTAATGGAAGGTAGTTTAGATAGAGGTTTTAGTTCACCATCCTGCAACTTAAAAAGCTGTACTGTATTGCTGTCACCTTTTTGAACGGCAATAGCAAAATGTTCGCCATCCGTTGCATAATCATGTATACCGACAGATGTTTCAACGATCTGAAATTCACCTGTTGTCCTATCAATAAAGCCAATAACAGCTGGTTCATTATCTTTTCGTAAAGAACTGTAAATTTTATCTCCCTTTAGCAAAATGTTTTCTGCAAATTCATACGGAAATATATAACTTTCTAAACTTTGTTTCGTTTCAAAATCATGCACTGTCACAACTGTATCTTTTCTGCCCTCTATCTTAAAAACTTCTGAAAACACAACTAGATTTCCTTCAATAACTAGGCGACTATGACTACCATCCCCATCTCTATCAATTTCACGTAAAATTTGAGTTGTCCCATCTTTTAAATTTAATGTAAAGTAGTTTGGCTGCTTATCTTGTAAACCTGTATAAATAAATGTATCCCCTTGCAAGTATACGCCATAAAAGTAATCCGCTTAAACGACGTTCACTTTATGCGTCTCACGATTTAATACATGAATCTTATTCTCATCATTCACAGGCTGAGCCCAAACTAGCCAATCCTTTGATACTGCATAATCACGAAAAACTTGAGGAGCATCCACTAGCAACGTTTTTTCGTTCTTTTTCACATCAAATGCATAAAATCCATTCTCTGTGCTGTAAATAAATTCATTCGTTTCATCAAGATAAGTCGATGCTATAAGTGAATCATATGGTACGTTCGGTATAACAACTTTTTCAACAGTAAAACTTTGCTCATCAAAGAAAGCTTGTTGCACATATGGAACTGCCAAAAATACAGCCATAAAAAGAGCTATAGTAGTAATGATAACTGGCGCCCACGCTTTACTCGCCTTTTTTTTCGGTGTCTTTTGCATATTCCCCCTCGTTTTCTCGATGATTCGCTGTCTATTTTCTTCTGTATTTTTTAAAGGAGTAAGTCGGTAAGTAGTCATGTAACAGCACCTCCCATTCTTCTTTTCTAAGCTTTAGTTTTAACTGTTCTTTAGCACTTTTCAATCTTGATTTCACTGTACTTTCGGGTCGATTTAATAGCTCAGCAATTTCCTTAATGGACAAACCTTCTAAATAGTAATAAACAATCGTTTCACGCTGCTTTAGTGGTAATGCTAATATCGCTGCATCCAGTACGCTCAGTTCCTCCCTTTCGACAAGGGCATCTTTATGTACCATTTTTTCTTTCGGCATTAATTTCATCGTTAACTGCACTTTCCGATACGCCCAGCTTTTCAAATAATCTTTACTCGCATTCGCCGTTAACTTGGATAAATAAGCCCTTAGCTCACCCTGTTCTATATAATTCGAACAATATAATTTCAAAAACACATCTTGCACAAGGTCTTCAGCCAAATGTTTATCTTTCACGTAGTAATAGACAATGCGGAACAATAAATCCGTATGTTCATACATTGCTTTTTCAACTAATTCTGACTGATTCAAGCTCGCACCCCCCTCTCTATACATAAACGATGCAAGGTAAATAAAAGACGAAAAAAAGACGAAATGAAAATAATTATTCATACCGTCCATCAAATCGCTATATTATTTTCACGCCACTTCTCAAAATCATTTTATTTAGCTCATTTTTCAACCATTCAGCATCTACTGCTTTTGCAATTTGTAAAAAGTGCTTTAAATCATGCTCCTTTAACCCGTGAAAATAACTTGACAACGTTAATTTGGACGAGCCTAGCATAAATTCATCTTCCCATAACTCATCCTTCAACTCAGACAAAGTTTTTATTAGCCTTTTCCGAGCATTCACAAATTCCTCAATAATGAATGCCTTTGTATTTTCCCTAGCATTTTTAGCCGATTCATTGTTTAAACTATTTGCATCTGGCGCTTTTGGTAAACTTGTTTGCTGAAATAAATAAGATACGCGTTGATTGATTACAAATTCATCCCATGCTTTAAAATGCCCAATTACTTCTGCAACCGACCATTTGCCCGGTTCGACAGGTTTTCGCCAATCAACTTCATTTAATTCAATTAAGCTTTCTACCCAATCAATAGAGTTTTCTAAATGCGCAATTACTGATTCCTTTTCTAAAAGCATGATTCTCAACACCTACCTAACTTACTTATTCAACAATCAAAATGCACTTGATTGCGCCCTTGATGCTTAGATTTATATAACTGTTTATCCGCTGCATCTAATAGTTTTCCTTCTGTTGTAAATGTTGATGGTCTATCCATCGTTGCACCGCCCACACTAATTGTCATTTGACCTTCTGCACGACCTTTATGTTCAAATTGCGCATCTTCTACAGCTTTTTGGACATTTCCAGCCAGTTTTTCTGCTTCAGTGGACGTGTATTTTGGCAATATTATTGCAAATTCTTCTCCACCGTATCTGGCAAAAATAGCATCTTTTGTTAAAACTCCTTTTACCGTAGTTACTACATTAAATAAAATTTCATCGCCCATCACATGCCCGTAGTAATCATTGTATTTTTTGAACTCATCCAAATCGAACATAATAACGGATAAACTTTGATGCCCTTGTTGTGCCAATTTAAAATGCTTTAATAAGGAATCATTAAAATGTTGTCGATTATAAATACCCGTTAAACCGTCATGAGTAGCTTGCCATTTCAGTTTACTATTTGCTTTATATAGCTCCTCTGTTCGTTCATGAACAAGCTCATCTAAAGAGGCATTCACTTGAAAAAGCTCACAATTCAGCTTTTCCGTTTCTTTAAATTTATTTGAATATTGGTAGGCAATCGTCTTGACTAAAATCATTACTAAAATTGTTATACAAAATAGCGTCAATGGGAAAATATTAATAAAACCTAGTCCCGATAAATAATCTAAAGACATTCCTGCAAAAGTAATCGTAATCCCAATTAAAGTGGGCAACGCTAGCTTTCTTTGCTGCTTAGAAGCTTTATATAAAACATAAACGGAGTAAATCATTACTAAAACATCAGCCAACATTAATAAAAAGAATACCTTTTGAAAAACAATTGGTTGTGTGAAAATTGTCAGTGTTACTAAAAACAAAAGTAAAATATTATTCGCTACTAATATTTTTTTAGAAAAGATTTCTTTATATAAATAATAAATAAACAGTATATAAAATAATGCAACAAGAATGGTCGTTATATATTCAATTCGGGTAGCATTCACGTATGATATGTTCATCGGCATGATACGGTAAATGAACGGTACCGTAAACATCGTCCGGATCGCCACAATAAAGCAAAACAAACCAAATGCTAAAAATGCCTTTTCCTCTTTACGTAACAAGCCTATAAATAACGTTAAAATACCACTAATGATTAAAACACCTATGAAAAAAAGAAGCGGATATAACTGGTTGTTAAAAGTAGATACCACTTTTTCTGCTTCACCGATAATTAGTGGATTCGCAAAACCGCCCCTAATATGTTCAAAACTTGAAATTTGAACCGCTATCGTAAATTGTGTTTGTTCTACTTCAAAATAGCCTATTTTCGACTCCAGCATTGATTCATGTACCGCGCTATGAGTACCAACTTTACCACTCTCTAAAATTTCCTGGCCATCGACATAAATTTTAACTGCACTATATTCATATGGAGAATGAATCGCTAACACTTGGCCAACATAACGTTCTGGTACACGTACTTGTAGCGCAAAGGTTCCGTAACCACTAGCTGATTTTCCCAATTCGTCAAATTCTACAGGTACATTTACTTCGATAGCTTGCTCCAAATATTTCTGCGCCTCATTACCGTCATATAGTTGCTCATCAATATAAAGCCACTTTCCCTTTAATAGTTCATATAAGGTACTGTCTTCCGACGAGAAATCGTGTTTAGGAATGCTCTTTGCTTGAACAGGTATTACATTCATTAATATGAAAATCAAGCTAACTATGTATAAAAAGATTATTCTTTTTTTCACATCGTCCCCCCTTTCCTTAAAGTTCGATTCCCTTCTATATATAAATCCATTCTGGCAATTATACGAACAGGTAAAATTATGACAATATTCTTTCATTATAAAATAAATAAGCACATCTAGTATGAATATCGGATTGATTGGCTTTTGTTTGATAGGTATTATTATTTGCTAGAAACATTAAATTAATGAATTTCTCCCGATAGATTTTCACCATGAACGTACAATTAAAATTGTGTAAATTTTAAAGATTGAAGCTTATCAAACAAGCTTAGACTTAGCGCCATTCAAATCTTCATTGAGTGCCATTGCCCTATATAAAGAAAAAAGACAATCCCTTGTGTGAAAGGATCACCTGTTGAATCCGTGTTATAAAAGCTTAGTTAGCTTTAGTCTGTACACTTTAATTTCTTCACAAAATAATGGCGCTTACTTGTAAGTGGGTATTCACCGAGCACGAAAACCTCTTCATAGCCTAACTTTATGTAGAAATCTCTTGCTCGGAAACTAAATGTATCGAGAAAAGAACTTTTACAGCCTCTTTGAATCGCTTCTAATTCAGTAGCTTCCATCAATTTAGTGCCAATATTCTGACCCCTTAGCGTTTCATCGACCCAAAAACGAAATTTCCAACCAGTTTCCGTGCGTTTCACCTGAGATTCCCGCTATTTTTTCCCAGCCTCATTGTGAACAAAAATAGCAATTGGACTCGTTTCCTTTAATTCAATATGAAATAGGTTAAAATCTATTAATTTATTTCTAATTTCAATAATATCTTTTTCATTCGGATTATTCGTTTTAATAAATTCCATAGGCCTTCCATTTGTAACGGTTTATCAAACTATAACAGACTTACTTTAACATTTTATAGGTAAAATTAAAATGATTATTACGTCTCCAAAAGAAAAGTCAAATAAATAATGGCGTATATTGGAAGAGCGATTGAAGTCAAAATATACATAGTCATTTCGCCCTTTGTAAGCTTCCTTTTCCACCTCGTCAGTTTTAGTTGCCTACAATACATAGCGCTAGAAAAAATAATAATGAGAAGGGCAAGCTCTTGTATATCTTCTAAACTGGAAATCAAATAATCATCTCCTTTAAGTATTCTGGAAATTAGCAATCACACAATTGTGTATACTTAATTCTACGAAAAAAGGATCGCATATATTCATCATTCCATTTTCTCAAAAATAGATTGTACAAATTACTCTTTATATTTTGTATAGGAATTGATGCCACTTAAATTGGTTTGGAAAAAGGATTCTTTTAGCTGCTCATACTGCTTTTTAGCCTCTTCATTTGACCTTAAGAAATCTCTGAAAAATAATAACTGCTGCCATTTCTCAACTTCATACTGAACAATGTGAATAAAATGCGTTTTCACTTGAAACGCTTCATCTGAAAACTTGGCACAAACAACTTCACTTGGGCGCACGACACGCAACCTATAAAAGCCCGCTCTCTCTAAGTCTTTGAAGAAAGGTTTTTCAAGTGTTTCTAAATTTTCTACTCCAACTAAAATATCAATAATTGGCTTTGCTCGTATTCCTTCAATGGAAGTACTTCCAATATGCTCAATTTGATGATTTGATAACCTTGTACAACTTAAAAGCTCTTCTCGAATTTGTTTAAACTCAACTTTCCACGCATTATCATAAGGTACAACTAAAACTTCATCATTTTGTAAACCTAGTTTCACACTTCATTCCCCCTAAAATGATATAGACTACTTTTTGAAAAAACAGCTGTAGCAGAAGAAACACATACGGAAAGTATAGAATAAAACCGAATTGAAATGGCCCCTGCTTCATTAAATGTAGGAGGCCATTTTTACTTAGTTAAATGAGTGAGGTATACCAAATGCCTTTAACGGTCCTTTGAAAAAAATATCTATGATCATTTGAGCTAATTGTTCCGGCGTTTGTTCCATATCAGATTGGAGCCAGTATTGAATGACACTAATAACAGTCGAACTTGCAAACACAGGAATAAAATCAACAGGATATAAAAATTGATGATCCGATACGATAGATGGTGCATTATTTTTGAACATATAAGCAAATGTATTTTTTAAGCGATCTTGGAAGGAAAAAAATCCTCTTGTCTTTAATAAAATAGAAAGTAATTCCTTTTCTTCTTGCAAACAATAAAATAAATGAACAACTGTTGGATATCGCGTTTGAAGAAATTCATCCACTGTATCAATATCCTTTAAATACTCCAATGCAACAGATTCAAGTTTTTCAAAAAGCTCTTGTTCGTACTTTTCGAGCATGTCGTATTTATCTAAATAATGTAGATAAAAGGTTCCACGATTAATATTTGCCCGTTTAGTAATATCTAAAACGGTTATTACTTCAAAATCCTTTTCTTCTATAAGTGTAAGGAGTGCATTTCGTATTTCCCTTCTTGTTTTCACAACACGTCGATCCATAGTTTCCTCCTAGTTATTCAACAGATGAAGATTAACTGTTGATTAATCAACACATCAAATCAATTTGCACATAGCATAAACACTTCAAATATTTTATACTCTAATTAATATTTATACAACACTGTGTTCAGAAAGAATTTATTGTTAAAAAACGGGGTACGTAGGCAATGAAAGGAGTGAGTAAATTGACAATCATTTCATTACAACATGTCACGAAAGATTATGGACATGGGCGAGGAATTTTTGATGTTTCATTTCATGTTAAGAAAGGGACTGTATATGGCTTTCTAGGTCCCAATGGGGCTGGGAAAACGACGGCTATTCGTCACATTATGGGCTTTTCAAAACCGCAACAAGGCATTGTAACTGTCAGTGGGCTTAATAGCTGGAATAATGCGAGCACGATCCAAGAAACGCTCGGCTATTTACCCGGTGAAGTCGCATTGCCAGAACATTTAACTGGTGAGCAATTCATTCAAATGATGATGGATTTAAGAAAAATAAAAGATGATACACATTGTAAAAAATTAATGGATTTCTTTGAGCTGGATGCTTCGGGCAAGGTAAAGCGTATGTCACTTGGTATGAAAAGAAAATTAGCAATTGTGACGGCATTCATGCATGACCCGGATATCCTCGTTCTCGATGAGCCAACAAGCGGTTTGGACCCAATTATGCAGCAACGTTTTATCGATTTCATAAAGGATGAAAAGAGGCGTGGCAAAACCATTTTACTTTCCAGTCACATTTTTACTGAAGTCGATGCTACTTGTGATGAAATTTCGATTATTAAAGAAGGCCATATCATTTCTTCATTTAACAAACAAGAGTTACTAAACATGACGGAAAAAGTCTTTCATCTCACAGTCGAAAACACGAAAGATTATACGCAGCTCATACAGATGATTGAATCGGATATAACTTTCCAACTTATCTCAAAAAATGAACAAATAAATGAACTGCAAATTAGCTGTTATCCAAGTGATTTATCTAAGCTCATCAAACGAATAGCTGACTTTCCTCTATTAAGTTTCAGCGAAGTGCCATTTAGTTTGGAAAAACACTTCATGGAATTTTATGATCGACGTGTGGGAGGGGAATTACCATGGCAATAATCGAACTACAAAATGTCACAAAAGATTACGGAAATAATCGAGGCATTTTTACAATCAATCTTTCTATTAAACCTGGTGAAGCATTTGGGTTTATCGGTACGAACGGGGCAGGGAAAACAACGACAATACGCCATTTGATGGGGTTTTTAAAACCGCACACCGGCACAGTAAAAATTAATAACTTGGATGCGTGGAAAAATGCTGCTGAAATTAAGCAGTCGGTTGGCTACATCCCTGGAGAAATCGCATTTCCGGATGTCTCCACTGGTTGGAATTTCATTCACCAACAAGCCGCGCTTTTACAGCTAACAGATTTAAGCTATGCAAATGAATTGGTAAATCGGCTTCAGCTTGACCCGTCCGCAAATATTAAACGGATGTCAAAGGGAATGAAACAAAAAACAGCCATTGTTGTCGCGTTGATGGCTGACTTGCCCATTCTAATTTTAGATGAGCCAACAACTGGACTGGATCCTCTAATGCGTGCGGAGTTTATACAAATTATAAAAGAGGAAAAAGCAAAGGGCAAAACGATTTTTATGTCGAGCCATATGTTCGAGGAAATCGAGGAAACTTGTGATACTGTGGCGATGATTAAGGACGGCAAAATTCATACAATTACACCCATTTCAACAATTACATCAAATAAATCACAACAATTTATGATCGAATTTAGCAATGAACAGGACTGTACCCGCTTTATGCAGGAAAAGTTCCATTCGATCCGTATGAACCTTACAACAGCTTCAGTCACTGTCCAAAATCATACATTGAACGAGTTTTTAGCGATTTTATCTATGTATCCATTCAATAACTTAACCGAGCAAAAACATACGCTTCAAGAATATTTCTATCAATTATATGCAGGAGGTCCTTCCCATGATTAATGGTACGATTTTCAAACAAACATTACGTGCGAATATAAAACTTTGGCTTATTTTCACGCTTGTTTTAACTTTATTACAAGTCGTTATGGTTTCTGTATTTGATGATCGTATGATAACAGACATTGGTCATATGGTGGAAGGCACACCGCTCGCTGGATTTTTTGGGCAAACGACTTTACTGAGCATGCTCGCTTCAACATTTTATGCAATTCATGGCGTCATTTTCCCAATCATTTATATCATTATGACCGCCAATAGTTTAATTGCTGCCCAAGTGGACCGCGGCTCTATGGCTTACTTATTGTCCACACCAACAAAACGTTCGACAATTATTGTAACGCAAGCTTCTTACTTAATTATCGCTTTAGTTGTGATGTTCTGTATCGAAACAGTGGCAGGCTTTATAACACTTCAAGTTTTTCAATCTGATGTGGACGTTGTAATCGCTGACTTTATGATGCTGAATATCGGTTTGTTTTTATTAATGTTTGCCATTAGCGGCATATCGTTCTTTTTCTCAAGCCTTTGCAATTTATCGAAAAACTCCCTTGCTTTCGGAGCCGGTATTCCTCTCGCCTTTTTCTTATTTCAGCTATTAAGTTCCGTTGATGATAGCCTTGAAGTCCTTCGCTACTTCACAATGAATGCATTATTTGATACAGCAGCTATTTTAGAAGGTGAAAACTATTGGTGGCAGTTTGGTATTCTTTTAGGCATTGGTATTGTTCTTTATATTGCGAGTTTAGTAGTATTTAAACGAAAAGATCTTCCTCTTTGATTTTTAGGAGTTTAACTTTAATGAAAAAACAGCGATGCTTCTGCAAGTTCTGAGGAAGCATCGTTGTTTGATTTTCCTGTTAATATTCTATACCGAGTGTAAAAACTTAATAAAAATTTTCTCTTAAATGCTCTTTTATCTATACGTATCGTGTGTCGGATTAAACAAATCTTCCTTAGAACCTCTAACAATTGAGAAGTTGTCGACGTTATAATGACCATGTAGAGTAATGTTATGATGATCTATAATTTGCTTTGGTTCTAACACGTTATTCCCTTTAGTGGAATGTCCATCAGATACTAGCGTCACATCAATTCCATTAATAGTTGCTGTTCTAACAGCACTATCTATACAATGCTGTGTCTCACAACCTGAAATTACTATGTGGTTTATATTTTGATTCTTCAAATGTTCTAAAAGGCCCGTACTATAAAATGAATTTGTCGCTGACTTATTAAAGAACTTTGAGCCAAAAGGGATTTTGATTTCATTATGTATTTCAAAACCGCTACCTTTCCCTTCAGCAACATCTAAATCTCTAATAAATATTGTTTCTATATTCGATTTAACCGCTTGCTCAATGACATCATTAATAATTTTAATTAACTGTTCCTTATTATAAATAGCTTTCTCCATTTCATTTCCATCAATTAGCTCTTGTTGTGCATCAATAATTAATAAAGATTGATTCAAATTGTTATCCCCTTTCAATAATGGATATTTACCATAATTTCAAATATACTAATAAATTGGTTAATTTACATTAAAACTTAATCAATTCAAACTTCATTCCATCTGAATTAATACGAACTGTTCCACCAATAGGCAGCGTTGCACTCGGCTGTGTATGACCAAAATCGATATCGTAAAATACAGGAATGTCTTTTAGTTGGGGATGCTTATTTAAAATAAAATGAAGCTGTTCTTCCGTCACCTTTGATACTCTTTGGAATCGGCCAATTAATAATCCTCTTAACCCTTTTGTCACTTGTAACAAGGAAGTTAAATCCCTTGCAAACGCTTCTGGTATTGTTAATTCATCATCTTCAACAAATAAAATGCAATTATTTAAGTCCGGCATATATTCCGTGCCTTGCAAAAGATTTAAAGTACATAAATTCCCACCAAAAAATTGACCTGTCGCCTCTCCGTGTGAATAACTTTTCCATTTTGTTTCTTCATACAGTCGATTTTCTTGATCTAAAAACCATAAATCATCACTCCATTTAGATGAAGACTGCACTTCATAAGTACCTTCATTCATCAAACATTTTTTAAAGTGCGTTGTTTGATAATCTTGCATACCTGTCATTTGAAAACTCGAAAAATGTGGTCCTGAATAGGTAATGAAATCACACTTAGCGGTAATGGCTGACGTAAGTGCTGTAATATCGCTAAACCCACATAATATTTTTGGGTTTGCCTTTACTAATTCATAATCAATATAAGGAAGCAGCTCATTACTATTAAACCCGCCAATGACCGTCAAAATCCCTTTTACATTTTTATCTGCAAAGGCTTCATGTAAATCTTCAATACGTTGTTCAATCGAAGAAGAATTTTGTAAATCACAAACCCCTACATACTTCCCGAATGTTACTTTAAAACCTAAATCCTCTAGTCGATTTTTTGCGAGTTGAATACCTTCATCCGACAATATCTTCATACTCCGACTCGGTGCAATCACCCGAATTTCATCACCTTGTTTTAATTTTGCTGGTATGTTCATTTTTCATTCTCCTCCCATTTCTTTATTAATTTACGTATCTGTTTATGACTAATTTCTGAACCTAATATTATCTCCCCTTTGTAGAAATTACCATATTTAAGTATTTTTATCTACAAAAAAGGAACTGTAATTACAGCTCCTTTTTAATGAATAAATAAGTTATATATTAGGGGGGGTGTTTCTATTACTACTTATAAAAAAGAGTTGGTGCATAGTCTACATTTTCTAACCACAGATGTTCTATCCCATCAATCCTATCTTTAATCCAAACATCCCCTTGCTCTTCTTTTTCAGCTGTTCGATACCAAGTAATAATTGAACCCACCACTTGAGGTGAATTATCTAATTGATTGTCCTTAGGAAAGGTTAGCTGCTTTTGCTCTCCTGATTTAATATTTATTACATATAGCGCTGTATACATAGTTGGAACTGGCCCCTCATTCCACGCTTTGTTTTCTTTCGCCCGCGCAACAATTATTTCATCCGGAGAAAGCCATTCTAAATCAAGGTCAACATATCCTTTTGGTGTGTATTCTTTCGGTTTATTCGCTAATGGAATATCGGCAACAGCCGCATTTTTGTTTTCAACGTAAAATCTCCCTTCACCTGATATGAAGGCTAATTGATTTCTTGTAGGGGACCACTTGATCCAATTTTCATTCCCAAGCATTTTTCCTATAACTTGAAAGTTGTCTCCTACTGATGAAAGGACGGATAGTGTATTGCTATCTGCAGACCAAGACGCAGTGGGTGTTAATAGAAAGCTAACCCATTTCCCGTCAGGACTCCACTTTAAATATTCTGCATCAACTGCAAATAAGTCTGTTGTGTTTGTTTGAACGGTGTAAAAAGGCTTTATTTTATTCGAATCAAGATTAGCATCTACGGGCACTTTAAAAAGACGAACTGGTTCCCATCCAGTAGGCAGCAAATTGGATTGCGATGAAACGATAAACTCTTTTCCATTAGAGAACCATTCAAAATCACTAACACCTAGAGATACATTTTCAAAACCATGCGGTCGTCCATTTTTTGTTTTTGTAACATTTAAGACACCACCCGAATTGTACGCTAATTGATTGGATGTTGGTGACCACTTATAATTACTTGTTTCAATTGAGATATATGGCAAATAGCTTTCCTTTTTCTTTACATCATAAATGAACAAATTGGTGTTGTCGCCATTTTTATCACCTACTGTATACGCAATAAATTGACCATCTTTTGACCACTGTGGATTTGAAGCATACGTACCTTTTGTAAGCCGTGTTTCTTTATCTCCTTCTTTCAACCAAAGTTGATGATCTCGTATAAAGGCAGCTTTAAGTGGAACTTCAGCAGACGCACCTATTGAAAAACTAAAGCTCATAAATAGTAGTAATAAAAAAATCCTAATTGCCATTCATCACACCTCCTACTTATAAGTTATCCTTACGAAAGATATATATTCGTCCTTTAAACAGAGCACTAGCTGGTAACATATTCTTTTGTTCTTAACTTTTCTTCAATAAAATTCATCATACTCCGAACAATATCTTTCTATTTGCTTATCTGTTAGTTTAAAAAATGTATTTTGAGATACTTCCAGAATTAACGCTTGATCCTTCGCTAAATCTCGAAATACACCTCTTATTATTCTTCCTGTAAGCCCATGGGACATCACGATTACTTTTTCTTTATTTTGAATAAATTGTAACCATTCTGATACTCTTTCTACAACTGAGTCATAACTCTCGCCATTAGGAGAATTAAAATACCAATTGTAGCTATTCGTATTTTCTAAAAGATCTGGCCAAGACATTTCGATTTCTTTTATCGTTAAACCCGCCCATTTACCAACAGAAACCTCTTTTAATCGGTCATCCTTTATCACTGTGCTTTTATCAAAACCTAAAACATCACATATTATATTTATACTTTGCTGCGCTCTTCCTAGCGGGCTAGAAATTAACTCCCACTCTTTAGGATCATCTATAAGCATTTTTAACAACTTTGCATTATTCGTTACTTGTTCAATACCATCTAGTGTTAATGCTGAATCAAGTTCTCCTTGATATCTTCCTTTTAAATTTAATTCAGTTTCCCCATGTCTAAATAAATAGATAATTTGTTTCAAATGTATTTCCCCCAATAGTAAAATCTGCTACCTATTTTCCACTTAAATTTAATATATTTAAGATTAATCTCCCACGTGCAAAACATCCGTTCGCTTATTTCCATTATAAGCAAACGGATGTGAATTGTAAAAAAATTCTTACAACTATTCAATTGATTTTAAACCGTACTTAGAAAGTTGATACCTATTCCAGCGACCCCGTTTTACTTAGGAACAGCCTACAACTATCTTATCGAATTAATACTGCGCCATGTTATTTTCCAGGCTTCAGCGGAACACGCAGTTCATCGTTACGCTTATGGATTGTATAATTCGAAATGTAAATGTCGAGCTTGGTCTTGTCGAAATTCTCATACACGTCCATATTTTTATTATTTGCGACGCCAAGTATACCCAACATAGCGGGCGTTCCATACTGCCGCTCTTTACCGTCTAGATAATAGGTTTGAACGACTCCCCCGAATGTTGATTCTGAACTTAAGGATTCCACATAGAGGTTATTATCCTTCATGTAATAAGTCCATGAAATTGGATATCCCTTAATGTGTGTTGTTAAGCTTTGAGGTTTCGCTGATATACCAGTCAAATGTATCGGATTGTTGTCGCCTTTAAATTCATCTTCACGGTTTTTTGCGATTAACGTCATGGGTTGATTTGCTAAGGTCATCGGATCAATCCCAGCAATTTCAAAGTGTAACTCCATCTTGTTAGGGCCCATATTTTTACCTGGCATACGCCCAGTTAACAGAGTCCCCCCTATATCCAGTTGATAGTCCCTATAAGGCAAACTGTAATATTCCCCTCCTTGGGTAATAATAAGGCGAACTTGGGATGGTGTAACGGTCATCTCATGAATTTTTGTTCTTCCCGATCCATCGTCCAGAGGGATATTTAGCACTTCCTTAAACGATCCATTTTCCAATTGTTTTTTAGACAAAGCTAAATTTAAGCTCCAGTTACCTCCAATAGTTTCTAGTGTGTGAACATAAGTTAGCTGGAATTTGATGCCCTCCTCACGTAAGGCGTCAGATTTGAATATTTGCTTGTTCACTGTTTCTCCTGTCGCTGTTCGAAATCCAAAGGAAGATGTTTCAGCTTCCTTAATAGATTTATTCATGTCATTAATACCTTCAACTCTGCCCCAACTTTCACCTATCATCTCAGGATCTGTAAAAGTTATAGTTGATTGAAGCATTACTTTATCTTCTGGTTGTTCAAAAGATTCCAACGTTACACTACCAATCCCGCCTTTCTGAACTTGAAACACTTGCTTATTGAGGTCGTTAGGGTCGTAGTTAATTGGCAGACTCGCATCGCCAATGAACTTAATATTTTCTATAACAAACTCAACATCAGTAGTCTTCTCTTTTGCGACCCAGTCCGTCTCAAAATAACCTTGGAACACACCGAGCTCATCATCCCACTCATGTGTATATCGACCTTCTATTAAATTACCCTTATGATCCTTCAATCCGATTTGATCAAAGCTCAAATCCTTTCCATCCCATGATGCGCCAGGTTTCAAACTATATAGTAAGACGGTTCTGTTATCGTCTAAAAATGCCGTATGCACGGTTAGCGTAACATCCTCCTTTGTAATGGATTGCTCGATTGCCTGTCCAAGTCCTTGGTCTAATACTGTCTGAATACCTTCTCTAAAGGAAAGAATATTGGACCAGTCATAAGTCAGCGCTCCATAAACGGGTGTTGCCAATAAAGCAACAGTTAATCCCGCTATTAAGGCAAATCGTTTTCGTCTTCGAGGAACAATTACAACTGGTTTGCCTCCTTTAGTCTTCAGTTCGTCCTGCTGAATATCGCTCCACATCTTATCAAAATCTGGATAAGAAATATTATCAGATTCTTTCATTTCATTTTTAATCTTCTTTTCAAAGCGTTCCAAATTGATTCTCCCCCTTCAACCATGAGTTGTTATTGGATTCAAGCTTTTTACGCAAAATTTTCAATGCCTTATGAATCCTCGACTTCACTGTGCCTACAGGTATCTTTAAAATTTCACCAATTTCCACCATTGATAGCTCGCCAATATAGCGGAGTGTAACAACTGCCATCAACTTATCTGGAAGCTGCTTCAAAAGCTCCTCCCATTCCGCCGCAACTGTTTTTTCCAATAGGATTGTATCTACCGATTTAACCGATGCCGTAGTTTGTTCATGGGACCATTGAACCTGCTCCTGCTTTTCACGCTGGATTTGATTCCTTTTTAGTAAATTTAAGCAATGATTCATCGCGATGCGCATAATCCATGCCCGTGTATGCTCAACCTCTTTCCAATCTTGGCGAAAAATTGTGACAAACGCGTCATGGCAAATATCCTCTGCATCTTGTTTGTTCCGCAACATGTAATAGCAGGTGCGGTATACATCTTTGTTATATGCATCGAATAATTCTCGTTCGGTCAATTCGAGGCACCCCTTTCTTTACGTTATACTTTATAAACAAGTGACTCTCGGAAAAGGTTCACTATTTTTAGATATTGGAAAACTTTGCAGATGGGAATCCTTATATATTGATATAGAAATACTTTTTATAAACTCTGTTATTTATGTAAAGGCTCTTAATTTAAAACACATTATTCTGCTATTTCTCTTCGTTACTTTAATAATAACTCTAGGCCTTCAGTATTTGGATAACTTGTTACATACAAAATAAGACCGCCCATCGCAGAGCAGCCTTATTTTGTATATATAACTTGATTCAGCTGAATCAAGTTAAGCCCCGGCGGATGTCACAGATTTTTAAGGGAAGTTTTTCGAGCGAGCTCGAAAAAATCTGGACGCAATTACGCCGAGGCGTAATTGATTCATTTCTATTTATTCCTCTTTTTAAATATAAGTATGGATAACACTGCGAGTACGATTGTTGTTCCTACTATAATAAGTAAGCTCGTAGTAGAAGTTAGTAAATTGCCATTCATTTCATAAACGACACCAAAATTGATTTTATAAGCTTCTACCTGTTCATTAGAAGCCCCAGCAAAAACCGTTTGAATCGAGTTTTGCATAAATGCATCACGTAAAAGAACTGTCGTATGACTGATAGGAAAATACATAATTAGATTTTGTGCAAATCCAGGCAATACACCAAAAGGAACATACACACCACAGAGAAATCCTATTAATGTTCCAACAATTGTAGTTAATGTAGAATACGCATTTTGTGAGTGAACAAACAACACTAGAAACATATTAAATGTACTTGCCAAAAGGACAGATAATATTAAAATCCCTATCACTTTCATCATTTCTGTACCATTTAATAGCTGACCGCCTGTTGCAACAATAAATATTTCGCAGGAAATAAACGCAATGAACGAAAAGATAAATCCGATGAAAAATGCATTTAATACATAACTAAGTTGAATTTTCGCTCTAGAAATAGGTGCCGTTAAAAAATCAGCTGCTGATTTGGATTCAATATCCTGTATCGCTATGCCAAATGCGCCAAGTGTCGTTGTGACGGCAATCATTGATAATAAACCCGCAACTAACCATTCATTTACCATTGTTATTGTTTCTGGAGTAGCTTTTGTCACCTGTTCGATGGCATCAACTTGCATCTTTTGTAGAAAGATACCGTATAAAGCAATCACAATGATGATAGATAATAATGAAAAGAATACTTGTGTTTTATCTCTGCGAAACATTTTATTATTCCTAGCTACTAAACTAATTAATGCTTCCATTAAACCGCCTCTCCTTCATGCATAATATGAATAAATACGTCATCCATCGTGCCTTTAATTACCTCAAATGATGCGAGCAATGGTTCAACTTGTTTTAATACTGTCAAAGCATGCATAGTAGAAGTAACTCGAATCGAATAAATACCGTTTCGCACAGTAAAGGTTAACTCATTTTGTTGTAGCCACTTTTCCCCTTCAGCTATATTTTGAAAAACAACTTCTAGCTGGTCATAGGCATACTTTGTTTTTAATGCATCCGGTGTCCCTTCAGCAACAATTTCTCCATTTTTTAAAATAACAATCTGATTTGCAACGGCTGCTTCCTCCATATAATGCGTTGTTAAAAACACCGTCATATTTGATTCCTGTTGCAATCTTTTAATGGCCTGCCAAACAAATTGACGCGTTTGGGGGTCTAACCCAGTAGTGGGCTCATCTAAAAATAAAATTTGAGGGCGATGAATTAACGCTCTTGCAATATCAGCCCGTCTCCTTTGACCACCTGATAATGCACTATATTTTTTCTGTTCAATATCAGCCAATTGTAAATAGGTAGAAACAAATTGATAGTTTTGCTGTAATTGATCTTTCGATAAACTATACATTTTCCCTCGATGTAAAATATTTTCCTGAACAGTTAATTTATCATCTAACAAGCTTTGTTGAAAAACAACGCCGATTGACTTTCGAATGTTCGCCTGATTATTTTCATCTACATCATAGCCATTAATACGAACCGTACCACTCGTTTTTTGCAATAATGTACATAAAATTTCGATCGTAGTAGATTTACCAGCACCGTTTGTTCCTAAAAATGCAAAGAGCGTACCTTCTTCAACTGTAAATGAAATTCCTTTTACAGCTTTATGCTGACCATATGCTTTGTGCAAATTTTCCACCTGTATAATGCTCTTCATTTCAGTTCACCACGTCTCTTTTTAATCGTTTGATTCAGTTCATCTATATCTTTTTTTATTAAGTTTTGTATAACCCACCAAGTACCAATGTAAATGATAATTGTAGCGATCAGTACAACTATAATTGTCGATACATTCGAAACATCATACCAATTTCCAAAATACCCCGCAGTGAATACACAAAATAAAATCCCTAAAATGTGCACTAATAATTGACCTATAAATGGAATTCGTTCAACTTCGAAAATTTGCGATATAACGCTAATTGCTATCCCCAATACGATTGCGATAATGACTTCTTCTACTAATTGCTGTCCAGTCATGACTTCATTAGATGCGAAAATACTTAATGACATGATGATATAAGAGCAACTTAGTGAAATGAGTACACTAATTATTAAAATACGAAAATATCGCATGTTAGTACCCCCTTCCAATTCCTAATTGTACTTTCAATTCTTTTAAATATTTCCGGCTAATATGGATTGAAACACCATTATCTAAAAGAACTTGTGTCGTTCCAATCGTCGCTAATTGAATTGAGGCAATTTTATTCAGGTTAATCAATGTCGATTTATTCACACGAACAAAATCCTTCGCAAATTGTTCTTCAAGCTCATACAATTTCTTCTTTGCCTCAAACTCCTGCTCCTCTGTTTGTAAGTAAACTTTGGGTCCATCCGCATAGATTGAATAAATTTCATCGATCTTGAGCATGTGGATTTCTTGTTTTAAATAACCGTCAATCATCTTTGAAACTTGTGTTGATCGTAATTGCCTCATCAATTGCTCAATTTGCTCATTGTATTCTTTTGCATGAATATGAATTTCAGTTTCTTCAAGCTCATTGTTAATTACTAAGTGAATTTTCATCCGAGCATTCCCCCATTACCATAACTTTACCATATCCATTTCCTAACAATGTAAATTCTGTGACAAGAGGTTTTTTTAATTAGATAAGAGGCATCTCCTGCTTCATATGTGGTTATTTATGCTACGTTCACTATAAGGTTTGTAATGAAATGTACTTTAACCACAGGCGTATTTGCCGTAATAAAGGAAAGTTAAAATAAAATGATAGGCTTATGCGGATGTATTAAAACGTATGATTTAAAGGTTGAAAGTTGAATTAAGAAAGTGGATAATGCAATATGGTAAGTATGATTTAAAAAATAAATATAAAGAAATTTATTAAAATAATTGGAGACTACACATGGAAATTTTAATTAGGTCAGAGCGCACGGAAGAGTATAGCACGACTGAAGAAGTTATTAGAAAAGCTTTCTTAGATGAAGAATATAGCGATCAAAAAGAACACCTACTCGTAAATCGAATTAGACAATCAGATGCATTTATTCCTGAACTTTCATTAGTCGCAATAGATCAAGACAATGAAATCATTGGTCACATTCTTTTATCTAAAATTACAATTGTAAATGGAGAAAACATTGCAGATTCTTTAGCACTTGCCCCAGTTTGTGTTGCACCTGAGCATCAGAAAAAAGGTATTGGCAGCCAATTAATTCAGGAAGCATTAAAGATGGCAAAAGAGCTTGGTTATCAATCGGTCATTGTTTTAGGACATAAAGATTACTATCCAAAGTTCGGCTTTAAACAAGCTAGTAGCTGGAATATACGGGCGCCATTTGAAGTACCTTCTGAAGTTTTTATGGCTTTAGAATTAGCTGAAAACTCGCTTGAAAATGTACAAGGTGTCGTCCATTATTCAGACGCATTTTCACAGTAAAATTTTAAAGAGGTTGTTCCTAAAATTGTTTTCAACATTTCAGGGACAACCTCTTTAATAGAAGTTTATTCAATATTCTTTTGTACCGGTTTTATTCTAGTAGCCAGTGCAACAGTAGTCAGTGCAACTACATTAGGCAAAATACTCCACAATAAAAATAGCCAGTTACCTGTCACAATAGAGAGGACTGTAAATAAAGTAAATGAACAAGCAACGACAATCCAAGCAATTGCCACACGAGAAAGTTGTTTAGATGGGGAAACGGTCATATTGATTGTCAAAATCATCCCGATTATTGCCCAACTGCCTAAGTGTATTAATAAAATAAGAGCTAAAACCATTGCCGCGCTTAATTCAACACCAAACATGATGAGTGAAAAGAAAATATAAATTGCTCCTAATGTCGCATACCATGCATACGATCTTGCCCTTTGCCAAATATGATAATATAACTCATCTAACCCTCTGTTCTCTCTAGCCTTTTTTCGTCCAAACCACCAGCCAAGAAGCCCGCAAAGCATACCTCCGTATAATCCAATCATGCCACCGATAGAAATTTCCATAATTACATTCCCTCCTCTTCGAATATAAACACTTCTTCAATCGTGCAGTTGAAAACCTTGGAAATGTTGTATGCAAGCTCAATAGATGGATTGAATTTCCCCGATTCAATTGCAATGATCGACTGCCTTGAAACACCAACTTGTTTAGACAATTCTTCCTGTGTAATCTGCTTCACTTTCCTTAATTCACGAATTCGGTTTTTCATAGTTCCTCCTAACTTAATGTAAAGTAAACTGTACATTTCTTAATAAGTAAAGCTTACTTTACATCAATCCCCATGTCAAGTAAGCTTTACAAACTAGTTTTATTTTGAATAAATTTCGATAAAAGAACATTGATTTCACAATAGAAAAAACCCGCGTATTTTGAACAAAGATTGATCAAAATTCGTGGGTTAAGTCCTGATAATTCATGTAGAATTCTAAATAGATTGCTAATAGATAAAAAACGCCTAAAAAAGTTAAATGTATAAATTATCCTTGTACTTGCACTCCAGCAAATGGCACAACTGCTTTGCGATATTTCATTAGCCCTACACAAATGTCACGAACAAGGCATTCTTTATGTTCTCCATGATCAGGATAACGCACCATATTATCACCGTTATGTACAAACACCTTTCCACCACTACCATCTAATGAAGGATATTGCCATATATAATCCGATGAGTATTTTGCATTTTCGGCCCCTATAGATGTGAGACCTAAAGCATAATCAGGTAATTCAGTAAATCCTCTTGAATACTGACCTACTATACCGCTCCAACCATCAAAGTCATCTGGCATATTCTTAAAAAATTCAAATGGATCATTTTCTACCTTTACTTTTAAATTAGTATATGGCACTGGAGGTACAGTTCGGAATGGCTTTAAAAATGGAAGCCAGCATATAGCCACTTCAATATTTAGTATTAGTTGTCCGCCATTTTTAACATAGTCCATAATTTTATCCGAATATTGTTGCATTAATATTTGGTCACAAATACTAGGGATATAGATGATGTCACATTCCCAAACTTCATCTGGAATAGGACGTACACCGAAGTAGTCTATTTGCCCGTTAGTACCTTTAAAAGTATTCGATAGGAATGGAGGAGTATTCTCCGAGTCTATCCCCGTTGTTTGTAAATAAGCCACTTTAAATGGTTTTATGTTATTTCTATCAATACCAAGCTCGTTATTAATCCAAGGGTAAAACTCTTGAAGCAGTTTCGTAGTTACTGGCATAAATCGTTGACCGTTATGACTATGTGGGTCTAGTGTTGTGATAAAAACTCTACCCCCACCTTCTAAATCCTTAAAATCAACGATAACTGACTCATCCGTATCTTCTACTGCAAGCAATGTTGTCCCTTTATGATTGCCCTTGAATGCCCCATGCCAGTGCCATCGTAAATGCTCAGGCTTCACATATTCAAAAAAGGAGTGATTTGTATTTTCCGGAACAAACAGCTCTATTTTACCATCTGGCTTAGTCCACCAAAGCCAATCCTTTATTTTTGAATTGACGCATTCTATATTTACAACATCTAAAAGTTGATCAACATGGTTAAGTGCAAAAATTAAGAGAAAGCCTCCATTTTTAACATAATTGTTAAGTTGTTTTTTATGCGGAAGAATGCGGTCACTTTGACAATGACAAGAAAGAATTACTGCATCAAATTCTTCTAGGTTAAAGTTAGGAAGGTCATCCGCATAAATTAATTGATCCATGTAATGAGCATAATCCCAATAGCTTATTAACTGCGCGCTTGTTCCTGTTGTAACATAAGCGATTTTTTTCATTTTTACACCTCACCTCATTAAAATTTGTGTAGATCTATTGGTAATATTGCTGAATAAGATTTCTCTGCATGTTCATACGACAATATTTCAGAATTAATACCAAAATAATCTCTTAAATTTTTTGTGTTAACAACATTTTCAGTTTTATCGAAAATATACCCCTCTTTACCTAAAAGCAATGTTGATTGTGCTATACGAAAAGCATGATGCGGGAAATGTGTATTTATTATAATAGAATATTCACCTAGTCCATTTAACTCTTCGATAATATTCAATATTTTTAGTTGATTTCGCAAGTCTAGATGAGACTCAGGCTCGTCCATTATTAGTATTTTAGGGTTCTTGATAAGGGCTCTTGCTATTAAAACCATTTGTAGCTCGCCACCGCTCATTTTGTTGCAGTTTTGTTCACTCAAATGCTCAATACCTAACTTTTTTAATTGCTCATAAGCTTTGTCGTAATCCTCCTTTTTAGGGAGTTTCCCCATTTTTACATGTGGAGATAAACCCATCACGGTCATTTCAAGCCCTGTAAATCCAAATGCCATTCTTTTAGATTGTGGAACATAGGCTACTAGTTTCCAATACTTACTTGCAGACATTTGTTTAATAGATTCATCATTTATTAAAATATTCCCTGATTTATATTCTAAAAATCCCAATAAGCATTTTACAAATGTTGTCTTTCCAATCCCGTTTGCTCCTAAAATAGCCAATGTTTCTCCTTTTTTTACGTTAAAGGATAAATCTTCAAAGATCTGTCTATCTGAGTTAGGGTATTGAAAATTAAGGTTTTCCACTTTAATCATCCCAAATTCCTCCTGTTCTTCTTAGCAGATATATAAAGAACGGCACACCAAGTAGTGAGCTTAAAATAGATAGTGGAATTTCTGAACCTGTTAGAGACCTTGCGAGTGTATCTGTAATCAGCATAAATATAGCTCCCATAATCATAGAGGCAGGTAATAAATGCTTATTGTCTGTTCCTACTATCATTCGAGTAAAATGCGGTATAATAAGCCCTACAAAACTAATAACACCCGCAATAGATACGATTGCCGCAACAATAACCGTTGTGAAAAATATGATAACTATACGCATTCTTTTTACATTTACGCCTAAGGAAATTGCCTCTTCCTCATCTAAAGAAAGTAGATTTAACTGCCATCTGTATTTATATAAGAAAATTAAAGAAATCAAAATACTAGGCATAGTTCTAATAATCGTTTCCTTAGACGGACTAGCAAGCGATCCCATTAACCAAAAGGTGATAGCAGGAAGTTCATTTCTTGCATCTGCAAAATACTTTAACAAGGAAACTCCCGAACCGAATACGGAGCTTGTTATAACTCCCGCAAGAACTAGCATAAGAACTGTAATACGCCCACGTCTTCTTGCGATTTTATACGTAAGGTACATCGCTAAAAATCCAAACAGTACGGCCAAAGTCTGAATACCAAACGTTGTACCGATTGTTAAAATTCCTAGTGCTGCTCCAAAGCTTGCTCCAGATGAGACGCCTAAAATATGTTCACTTACAAGCGGGTTTCCAAAAATCGCCTGCAATGCAGCACCAGCAGCTGCAATGCCCGCTCCTACAACTACAGCTAATAGTACACGAGGAATTCTAACTTCTTGAACAACTACTGGAATCGTAGCGTCTGAGAAAGACGTTGGGTTTATTAGTGAATAAAAAACATCTAATGGAGAAATTGTATATCTTCCTATACAAATCGCAGCTATCATTAATACAATCAATGTAATAGAGGATAATATGTAAAAGTTCTTTTGAATTTTTCGTCTGTCTTTTACCATTATAGCCCCTCCTTACTGCATGAACATTTCAAAGTATTTACTATTTTTGTTTTCCTCAACATTTAAAATTTTATCAATATCTTCTTCAGTTACGTCGACATTATATAGCAGTTTATAATCGTCACGTACTTGCTTACGCATATCAAAATCTTTAAATTTGTCGGGATTCGCTAAAGAAGCATAGAAGTACCAGCTAATTCCTGGATTATCAAGTAATGACGCTGTAGGACTTTTGTAAACTCTTTTTTCTTTAACTGCTGTCAAATTTTTAAGGACAGGATGATTATAGAAAAAGTCGGGTGTAATATCCGATGCCCACTCTCCAATAACGATCATATCTGGATTCCATTCAAGCAAGGTCTCTGCATTTATATCAGCACCTGTGTCAGTGATATTACCTTTTGTATAGGCAACATTTTCCACTTTATGCACAGCAGTGTGAGGGAGTTCTGTTCCCCAAACATTGATTTGATTTTCATTCATATGACTTACAAAAACGTGATTTTGTTGCTCTTCTTCTGTTAGATTTTCAGTTACTTTAAGAACAGCTTGTTTTGTTTTGTCATGGTGTGCAAAAACCGTTTCTACTCTATCTTGCATTCCTAGAGCCTTACCATATAATGTATATCTTTCAATATCATCTTCATAAGTACCCCAGTTTAAAGCAACAACATCAATACCAACATCTTCAAGTGGTTTAATTGAAGCCTCTCTCGATTTCCATTGATAAACAACATCAGGAGCCATAGTTAAAACTTCCTCAACATTTGGCATATCTCCTTCTGCATCAACGATGTTAGAATTCACCTCTAAAAGTTCAGGATAATATTTTGCAACGACACCACCTGCAATATTCGAATCTTGATCGCTTTTTCTCATACCTAAGAAAGGCTCAGTTGATTGAGTTATTGAGAATACCTCAGTTCCCTCATTTGGAAACAGCACGAAATTTTTTGCATATCCGTCCTCAAGAACAACGTCTTTACCCCTACCGTCAACAATAGTTACTGCTGCACTGCCTTCAGATTCACTTTCCTTACTCTTCTGGTCACCATCAGCACTTTGGCAACCGACTAAACTTAATGCCACAATCCCTACTATACTAGGCAATATTAATTTATATTTACTCATTTCTTTCCTCCTCTAATATCCTAAAATATCGTATCCTAATTGATAATGATTGTCAATATCAATTGGGTGGATATAATACCCAGTAACTATTAGATGAAATAACTAAATAACTTGATACGTATAAAAGGATTTCTAACTTCAACAACTGCTACATTTGAGATAAAAAAACGACCCACTTTTCATGGATTGAGAATTTTAAAATCGGTATAAATGTAATATTTTAACTAATTTTGTCTATATAGAATATAGAAATCTTTTTAAGAATATAAATACACTATATCGGTTATTAGAAAAGGAGACTTGATTAGTATGAGTTTAGAACAAAAAGTAGAACAACAAGAGGGGTTTTTTGGAGAGTTCGGTGGTAGTTTCGTACCTCCTGCATTACAAAACGTATTAAATGTCTTAACGGAGCAATTCAACCATTATAAAGACGACGAGGAATTTGTAGCAGAATACACGTATTATCTGAAAGAGTTTGTAGGTCGAGAAAATCCACTGACGTTTGCGGCCAATTTAACGGAAAAGTTAGGTGGTGCAAAAATTTATTTAAAACGTGAGGATCTAAACCATACAGGCGCTCATAAAATCAATAACGTAATCGGACAAATCTTACTTGCAAAACGTATGGGAGCTACGCGTATTATTGCAGAGACAGGGGCTGGACAACATGGTGTTGCGACTGCGACTGCATGTGCATTATTCGGTATCCCTTGTACGATTTATATGGGGAAATTAGATACAGAACGACAAGCCTTAAACGTATTCCGTATGGAGTTGTTAGGGGCAACGGTAGTAGCAGTTGATAAAGGGCAAGGTCGCTTGAAAGATGCAGTAGATGAAGCCTTAGACGACTTAGTGGAAAACTATGAAAATACGTTCTATTTAATGGGTTCAGTAGTTGGACCACACCCATTTCCAACGATGGTGAAGCATTTCCAATCCATCATTAGTGAGGAATCAAAACGCCAAATTCTTGAAAAGGAAGGCCAGTTGCCAACAGCAGTGATTGCATGTACAGGTGGTGGAAGTAATGCTATAGGTGCGTTTGCCCATTACCTTGCAGAGGAAAAAGTACGTTTAATCGGTGTTGAGCCAGCAGAAGCTCCTTCATTAACAGAAGGTGTTCCAGCGGTCATTCATGGCTTTAAATGTTTGACGCTTTTAGATGAAGAAGGAAATCCACAACCAACGTATTCCATTGCAGCCGGGTTGGATTATCCTGGGGTTGGTCCTGAACATTCTCATTTAAAAGTAACTGGTCGAGCAGAATATGTAACGGTGACAGGAGCTGAAACACTTGCTGCTTTCCAAGTACTTTCTCAAAGCGAAGGGATTATTCCAGCACTTGAGAGCGCCCATGCCATTG
Organism: Solibacillus cecembensis; assembly: GCF_001439635.1. Taxonomy (GTDB): domain Bacteria; phylum Bacillota; class Bacilli; order Bacillales_A; family Planococcaceae; genus Solibacillus; species Solibacillus cecembensis. Next base: position 141,699 of record NZ_LMBZ01000010.1, read on the forward strand.
CGTACACATTGAAATTAGCCCCTACATTATCGAAAGACGACATACTAATCGTCAACTTATCGGGACGTGGGGATAAAGACGTTGAACAAGTTTTTGAAATGCTTTCAGAGCAAAATAAAGAGGTGTAAAATAAAAGAATTATACAGGTATATCAAATTTGACTCTGCCCTTAACAGAAGGATTTCGTGTTTTATTGCTACCGATATTTTGATTAAGAAAAACCTCGATCTACGTCCAATAAATCGAGGTTTCCTTAATATCTTTATTTGATTTCCTCAGCCAGCTCCAAAATAATTCCTTCTGGGCCACGAACGAAGCACAATTTCTGAACGTTTTCGTAGTTTTGTATCTCACCAATAAGTTCAGCACCGTTCTTTGTCATTTTGGTAACAAGGGCTTCAATATCTTCAACGGCAAAAGCAATATGCCGAATTCCAAGAGTATTTGCTAAAGGATGCTGTATACCATTTTCATTTGAAGGCGTATGAAATTTAACTAGTTCTATATTTGTGCTACCATCTGGCGTTCGCAAAACTACTAGTTCTATATTTGCGTCAATATCTGACGTTCGCAACAGTCCATCTTCCTCTTTAACATCTTGAAGCCCGATTATCCGCTCCATCCGCTTCACCCATTCGCCTTCAATTTTTCCTTGCCCTAGTATTTCAAGACCAAAATTAAGGAAAAATGCTTTCACGGCAGGAAGATCATTGACGGTTATACCTATATGATCTATTCTATGGATTTTCATATTTTATACCACCCTTTAAATTAGATGTTCTATCTCTCTTGTTTAATTTGATCTATTCGATTTTTTCCCCATTCATACATCATCTCAACGATTGGTAATAATGTCATCCCAAGTTCAGTCATTGAATATTCGACTTTGGGAGGCACTTCTGGAATCACTTCTCTATGGACAATCCCATCTTCAATCAGTTCACGTAATTGATTTGATAATATTTTATGAGATATTTTCGGGAAAAGCTTTTGAAGTTCGTTAAATCGATGCGTCCCTTCTACACCTAAATGCCACAAAATAACAACTTTCCATTTCCCACTAATAATCGATAAGGTCAGTTCTTTTTCACAATGATAATCTTGATTTAATATCCTTTCTTGAATCTCTTTTCTTAATATATCAGACATGGACATTTCCCCCTTTACTTATAGTAGTAACCATTTGGTAACCTCCGCACAAAAAAGTGCGTTCTTCACAAGAGTGCAAACTGTAGCTAGAATGAAGTTAGTCTTAAAGACGAATCATTTCGGAGTAAAACAGCGTAATTAATTATGTGATCAGAACAGGTTTATCAAACGCACCTTACTCAAGTATTTTTTTAATTTATTACACATTATTTCATATAATAATAAATCTATCTTATCTAAAGGAGCAAAAAATATGCAAACAATTACAGGAAAAGTGGCATTAATTACAGGAGCAGGGCGTGGAATTGGGCGTGCAACAGCAGTAGCTTTTGCACAAGAAGGTGTTCACGTAGGCCTTGTTGGACGTACGCTTGAAAATTTGCAACAAGTTGCAGAGGAGCTTAAACAGTATAATGTAAAGGTAGCAATTGCTGCAGCAAATGTTGCAGATTTAGATTCTATCACAGCAGCAGTTGAATCAATCCGAAGCGAGCTTGGTGCAATCGAAATTTTAGTAAATAATGCCGGCATTTCAAAATTCGGTAGCTTCATGGACTTAACGCCTGAAGAATGGACAAATATTATCGATGTCAACGTAAAAGGGGTGTACTACACAACACGTGCAGTATTACCAGAAATGATCGAGCGTAACACAGGTGATATTATTAACATCTCATCAACAGCTGGTCAAAAAGGTGCACCAATTACTAGTGCGTACTCGGCTTCAAAAGCTGCAGTTATCGGACTAAGTGAGTCATTAATGCTTGAAGTACGTAAGAAAAACATTCGCGTTACAACATTAACACCGAGTACCGTTGCAACAGATATGGCTGTTGAGCTCAATTTAACAGACGGCAATCCAGAAAAAGTGATGCAAGCAGAAGATTTAGCAGACTTAATGGTTGCACAGCTAAAACTTCATCCACGTGTTGTATTAAAACATGCGGGACTTTGGTCGACAAATCCTTAATAGAACGATTCGAAATATCGAGACGCTCTCCAATATATTTTGGATGGCGTCTTTTTTAAGTAAGTCATTTCATATACGTCTCACATTGCGCGTGTAATCTAAGGGTACAATAACAAGGAGGTATTAAGTATTTACAGGGGTTTTATCGGCAGGTCTTTTAGCAGTGGATGGAGGAGGTGCTTTTACGGCAATAAACATAGCGCTCCTTCCATTGGTTGATCCAGGTTACGTAAACCTGATTTCGCCAAAGGTTGGAGCTCTTTTTTAGCGTTTCATGAGGCTATAACTTAATTCCGAAGTCCCGATTTATTCAATTGCTTTTAATAAAAAACTTTGAAATCTTCTTTGTAAATTCTTCATATGAAGAATGCTTCCCCTGCTCGTTATACAACTTTCGAATCGTTTCTACTAACCACAACGGAACGGAATTTCCATCTATTAAATGATAGTATTGCTCATATCCCTTTTTTAAATGCTCCCACCTGAAATCATTACCTGGAAGTGCATATTCAGAGACATCAATTATTTTGGCTCTGCCATTTTGTAATAATATATTTTTCAAATGAATATCACGTGGGTTTAAGCCCTTCTCCCGAGCATATTCCCTTGCTTCTTCCACCTCATTTACAACTGTTTCTGGAATGTGTATACCTTGTACTAGGCAGTCAAAGAGCGTTTTTCCCTCTTCGTAACTTAATACGAGGAAATCATCATATGAGGCAAAACATGTTGGAAAGAAAGGTGAAACCCCTAATATTTCATAAACATTCGCTTCAACTTTTACTTTATTTACTTTGTCCTTGGCATAAACTTTAAACGCATATGCTGGTGTGGAAATAGACTGAAAAACAGCCGCATCTGTCCCAACACCGATACACTTCAAATCATTAGGGACTTCACTTATCGTTACAGACTTGTTATTTTTATTTGAAGAAACATTAATTTTTGAAAGAGAGTCTATCGCTTTGTCCCAATCATTTTCCATATAAACTCTCCCTTCATTTGTTTGTGATAAAAATTTGATTTTCTTATCGTTTTTTCATTTTATCACCAAATGATTACTTCAACTATTTTGCGCCACTAGTTTTAGTATATTTCTTCACAACTTCAATAATGCTAGACAACAAAAAATCATCTTTCCATTAAGAAATCCCTAGGAAAGATGATTTTATTTTAATTAAATGTGGTTAACTCTTTTGTAACAGAATTTAAAAAATCCTCCTCAAATCGGTAAAAGTGTTTGCCAGTTGTACTACTTAATGGTATGTGATCTGCTATCATTCCATCACTTAAAGAAACTGATTTGATAGAATCCATTTTGATTTGATTGTCTAATAACGAATCAAGCGATACATTGGCTTCTATTTGAGTAAACAGTTCTTTTAATTGTCCTGGTGAAATTTCATCTTTTGTTTTATTCATAACAGCATTCATTAAATTTAATAGGTCCTCTTCATCCAAACCGATTCCCTCTTTCACTGTAGCAGCCATCATTAAGGCCACAACTTCTTCGCCATTCAAACGTTTCTGCCCTTTTTCAAAATCAAATGCCACTTGTGTTATCGCTCTTACTCGCATATCTTCCGGCAATTCGTACTCAATCCCATTCACCGAATCAATTAGCGTTGAAAATGTTTCTAAATCGATCACGGTATAATAATCAATTTGCAAATCTAATAGTTTTGAAACGGCTGTTCTTACATTTTCTGCACCACCAAAATTATATGCAAATAATAATTTATCGTATTCAATAGTCCCATCATCGTTATCCGCTACCGGCACATACGAGGCATTAGGGAGCGATGCAACTTTCATTATCTTTTTATCTTTACTATAAGTAAGTAGAAGATTTAGATAGGCTCGATCATCCATCTCCTTCGACTTCACCGTAATTAAAGTAGTGGAAATATCAGCTTCTTCAACTATTTGTCCATTTGCATTACCGCTGTTCGGTTCGTTATTCAAGGTTCCAGGGAGAACGGATGGCATAAACAAAAATAAACATAAGCCTACTATTAATAAAGACACGGTTACGGGTGCCAGCTTTTTCACAAAAATAAGTTGCTGCTTTCGTTTATGAGGTTCCTTATCTATTTTACGAATCTGTTCAAAGACTTTATGACGATCCTCTTTCGTAAATTGTAGTTCTTGGTCCGACTCATTAGAAAATGCATCTTTTAATCGGTTATCTTCCATGAAGTTTTGCCTCCTTTATCATCGGCTCTAACCTTTGTTTTGCTCTTCTCAATCTAGTTTTCACTGTATTCACTGGAATATCTAACACTTTGGCGATTTCCTCTGTCGTTAATGAATTATAGTAGTATAGATAAACCACTTCCTGATACACTTTTGGAAGAGAAGAAATCGTATCTTTTATTTCTTCATTATTGTATTTATTGATCACTATTTTTTCTGTTGATGGTGATATTGACCTTGCCGTTTCATTTATAAGACTTTTTACTTGTACCATTTTATAATTCCAGCTTTTTAAATAATCTTTACATTCATTAATTGTTATCCGATACAACCATGTTTTTATTTGTGAATCATATCGAAACGAATCCAGGTTTTTGTAGTATTTGATAAATGTATTTTGAACCATGTCCTTCGCAACCTCGGCATCTTTCACATAAGAAAACGCTAACCGTACTAACTCATTCCCATATTCAATCATTATTTTTTCTAACGTAATATCTTTTTCTTCTTTATCCAATTTACGACCCTCCTGTTCAATCTATTTCAAATTTTGCTATTAGACGATTGCCGAGTTAGAATCGGTTCAATTTTTTATAAATACTTTTATAAGTATTGTATAAAAGGCATCTATACAATTATAGCTAAAATAAAAACCTGTATCTTAGATTATCGAGTAATCATAGATACAGGTTTATTGTTTTCATTTACCCCTCAACAACGGCAAGGTATTTTTTGATTTCTCCTTCAACCTCAACAATTAAAATATCTCCCCGTCCTTTAGCAGAAAAAATCTTTGCACCAATAGGGAGTTTGTTCGACATTAAATCGTTAAAATTTGCATTTGCATCATTTTTTGTTTGTATTTCACCAATTTGAACTACTTTTGTTAAAGACAATTCCTCAACCCAATCAATATTCGTTTTGTAAATAACACCATTATACTGAAAAATATCTGCATCAGGATCTAATGATAAAACTTCCTCAGCATCAATCCTATCAATGGTTACTGTTGTAGTGCTGCATCCTGTTATTATAAACAGTGCTACTGCAATTAAACCATAAAACAACTTTTTTATTTTCAATTCAGCCACCTCTTTTGTTTAGACGTGAATTTTTATTTGGAGTTACATTTTTAATTAAATGGAAATGTTAGTTCACTATTGTCCTCTTTACTATTCGAACACTCGACATTATAATCTGATATAAGTACCAGGTGATAACGATAGCGGTTAAACACCTAAATCGAAAGCAAAAGGGAGAGGGTTTTATGTTCAATACTCAACAAATTAAAGAAATTATCCCGCATCGTTACCCGTTTTTACTTGTTGATCGTATTCTTGAAGTAGAGGAAGGGAAACGCGCAGTCGGAATTAAAAATGTTACGGCTAATGAAGAGTTCTTTAATGGGCACTTTCCAAATTACCCGGTAATGCCAGGCGTTTTGATTGTTGAAGCGTTAGCACAAGTGAGTGCAGTTATTATGTTAATGAAAGATGAAAATCGAGGAAAGCTTGGATTGTTTGCTGGCATTGACCATTGTCGTTTCAAGAAACAAGTACAGCCTGGTGATCAATTGCGTTTAGAAGTGGAAATAACGAGAGTTCGTGGAATAATCGCAAAAGCCAATGCTGTTGCTACAGTAGATGGGGAAGTCGCTTGTGAAGCAGAAGTTACATTCGCTCTTTACAACGATAAAGAAGCTTAAATCTTTGTTAACTTATTCAACCTATTTTTTATAGAATTTACTCATAGAAAACCAATCACCACATGGGAGTTGATATCTCATGAGGTGATTGGTTTCAAACTTAATTATTTTCAGCTGACTCATTATTTAATGTTTTGTTACTGGCTAAATAGGTTGGGAGACGAACATTTTTATAGCAAATAATAGCGTCATAATGTTTTTGTGGGACAATTCCTTTTGGCAAATTACTGTTCAAGCTTGATTCAAGTAACACCCATTTTTTTGTACTAAACTTCTTTCCAATCAATGGTAAAAAGACAGATTGCTCCGATATTTCATTACAAATCTTTTCTAGGTGATGTTTATTATGAAGCTGAATTTCAATTTCATTACGGTACGGTGAAGCAACATGGCCACTACCAGCATATAAACCGATTGTAAAACATTCTTCTCGCATCGTTTTTTGCAAGGAATATCCAACATTTTGAATGTGTAAAAGTTTGGTTATCCATGTCTGACCTTTTCGAATATGAAAATTATGTGCCCAAATAATTAACTTCTCACCACGGTAAAATTTCAGCAGCCATTCCACATTTTTATACATATATTGTGCCCTCATTATACCTGAAGTGAATAGTCCTTTTAAATTTAGGTTTAACCAATCGATCCGATTTCCCAAAAACTTGTTAAATAACATTGTATGTTGTAGCTCACCTTTTAAATGAGCCTTGTCCAATAACTCGTTATAGCTTTTGAGACAATTTATTAATAACGGTTTTAAATTTTTCGGTTTTTGAGTTTTTAGTAGTTGTTCATATAATTCAAAATGTTGATTTTCAGCGTTTTGTAACAGTTCATATGAAACTACATCTAGTTTGCTTTTTATCGTTTGTATATAGAATTCTGACGCCTCTCGATAGATTGGCTGTACATCCATACCCGTTAAAATCAAATTTTGCGCCCATGATTCTTTCAACAACGGAAGCATTTCTTCATTATGGTAAATGTTCATAAAATGCTGCTTTAATACGAGTTCAGGCTCTTCCAAAGAGGTTCGCTCTTTACTTATAGTGGATTCTATAAGCCCATTTTCAAATACAACAATATTGAAACCGTGATGTTCATGTAAATATTTAATTATCTTTATTTTTTCACTAAAGTAATCACCTACCCCATGACTACTTTCACCTAATAAAACAATTTGTTTATCACTCACATAGGAATTTAAAAGATTATAATTATCAACCTCAATTGCACTTTCCCTTATTTCCTGCAACGTTTCTTGGTTATTTCTCAAATGTGTCATTCCTTTAGTTTGATTTAATAATTTAGAATACGATATATATATACTCAGAATTTTCGATAAATTAGAATTGGAATATCCCTAAACTGAACGTTTGGGAACTTTATTTCGCTTAACGTACAAAATTGCCGAAATGTTGGCTGTACCTCTATTAATAGTTTTAAAGCTTCTTTATTTCTTCTTGTTCCATACAAAATTCCATCGCTCGATTAAGCCATTTTTGTTCATCTTCTGTAAATGGAGAAGGTGTCAGCTTTTCGAGTTCTTCTATATCTAGTTCTTCTATATTTGTATTCGCAAGTTTAATCATTAAATCTTCACCCAAAAATGAAAAAATTGCTTCCATATAGCTCTTAATCAATATTTGTACTTGTGGATCCGTTACTGGTTTCCCATATAATTGTTTCACTTCTTTAGATAATTGAAGAAATGTTTTATCTAAAGCAATTTTATCTTCTTCTGACTTCTTTGATAATTCTTCTACGACATCGGTTAACATATGACGATGCATCCATTCTTCTTGTATATGTTCCGTACGCATACCGTGAATAAGGCTAAATAATACGTTGCTATCTACTGTTTCTTCTTCCTCAACTAATTTAATGACCCTATTAATGGACATGATAGATTGTTCAATTTGTTTTTTTTCTTTTTCTAAAGCTTGTAGATGCAACGACAAACTTTCATTTAAATCCACGGTAAAGTGTATTTCATGTAATAAATCTGTGATTTCATCTAAACGATAGCCTAAAAATTTTAAACTTACAATTTTTTGTAATAACACGAGATCTTGATAATTATAAATGCGGTGCCCTGAAGAAGGATTTTTTTCTGGGCATAATAAACCAATTTCATCGTAGTAATGTAAAGTAGGAATAGGTATGCCCGTTTTTTTAGAAAACTCCCCAATCGAAAACGTGTGATTATTGTTCATCAAAATCCCTCCTATCAAAAGTATAACTTTATTATAAAACCTCAAGTAACTTGAGGTGCAAGCTATATATTAGAAAGGATATTTTATTCTGTCGCTGTGTACCATCTCATGACGACGTTAACGTTGTAAATCTGCATTTTTCTGATGGGACGCCTAATAAAAAAATCTTAATTTTTACGATTAATCTTCCTAGTATATTAATTCCCACTATAATGATTTCCTTATGTAACTTATGTACAATCACAATATTCAATCATTTCCTCTTAACTGAACTACAACCGTAAGGAAAAACGCATCCACCGCCTCGTTTGGGGACCATTTTAAATCCTTGTTGCACTCCCCCATTAGTTCAATATGAATTTATAATGGAGGGCTATCAGACAGACAAATCGATAAATTCTAGTTCCATTTCTGCTTCTATTTTCGAACGATAAACGGTAATTTTATCATAGGGTTTCAAGTTATCTTGCCATGATCCTATATTACTTAGAAAATCTCCTTCGTTTTCAGAAATTATCAAGCACTCTAAATGCCTATTGATATAACAAATTGGTGCGTCACGTTTCAAATCACATTGTTGACCAACAGTTCCGATAAATCCACCTTGACTATCTTTTGCCATAACTTCTACATATGGAACCGTATAAAATCCTAAATGTGGTATATCATCGTCAAAGATAAAGTGAATATCATAATCGTCAGCATATTTTTGATACTCCTCATTTTTATGATAAACACTCATAGAATAAATACTTGTACCTGCTAGTATAACCTCAGTATCTTTTGAATTTACATATATGGCTCCAGTTAATTCTGTTCTATCTAGATAAACTTTTCGCATCTCGACCTCCGTTTAATCTTACTTTAAAGTAAAAGCTCATTATTTTTGTGATTTCTTATTGAACTAAAACAAAGTAAAAATAGGATATCTTAATGGCAGCTACTCCCGTTTATATACTCCTCAAAAAAGAGGCATCAAACTTTGTACTCCTTTATTAAGGGCTAATTAAGTTTATCATTCCGCAATCGGACCGTTTTCTAAAGATTGCATTGAAGTAATATATTTTACTTCTCATAATCCGTTCTAAGTATAGACATGATAATTTCATCTGAATATTTTCCATTATAATTTAAAGAATCGCGCAAGATGCCTTCTTGTATAAATCCTGTCTTTTCATACGCTTTAATTCCACGTTTATTATGACTGAATACTTCTAACTGCAAACGATTTAATTTTAATTCTTCAAAGACAAATTTCAAGGTAAGCCTGATTGCTTCAGTACCATAACCTTTACCCGTTAATTCAATAGAACACATTGAAATTCTAAATCCGGCTTTATGATTATCTTTTTCTATATCCGTAATAGACAATTCTCCAATCATTTCATCGTTTTCATTTAAACAAATCGCAAAATCATAGCGTGTTGGATCTTTAGCTACATTTTTAATATGTAGTTGAATTTGCTCTAAAGTAAATATAGATTTTGTACCTGTCATATACCTTATTTCTTCGTCTTGTGTATTTGTTAAGAAAAGAGGGGCATCTGTTTCCGTTAATCGGCGAAGATAAATTCTCTCACTTTTTAAATCCATTACAATTCCTCCATAAATTAATTTCAAAATACTCAATGCGTGAGCTCTTAATTTTTATATTACTTCATATTCAATATGAAAAAATGTACAGAATAATAATGAAACATTTAATACCTAATCAATTAGATAATTAGAATATGCTGGTTCGTTCCTACAAAAAGAAAAGGCAATCTAGTATTATTATTTAAATAATTCCTTAGATTAGCCTTGTTAATGATCTATAATTTTTTTGTATATACAATCTTTTTAATAGTTTCTACTGATAAAAAGTATTCTTCAGATATTTCTTGAATACCCACTCCACTTTTAAAGTTTTCCCGAATACTTATATTTCTTTGAATCAGTTGTTTTTATATACCACTAACTGAACCCCATTTCTTTCGAGTGCTCTGTTGGGCTGGGATATATATAGTCTCACCTTGTATATATTTTGAACTTCTGTTAATAACTCTTTAGTAAAATGTTTGCTGCATTGATATAACTCAAATTTGCTCGCTCCCTAATTCTTATAAATATGAATAAGGTGCAAAGCCAAAAGATTAGAAATATTTTATATAGCGATTAATTATTTTTCCCCATACAAAGTATCGTTCTTCTAATTAAAGGCTTTGCATGAGTTTGTGTTTTATTAATAACTAAAATATTTTTCTTTTTCAATAAAAACACCCCTTTGGACTATCTTAATCCAAAGGGGCAAAACGGTAAAACTTTATTTAAAACAGTACGACTTTTTTACAAACAGTTCCACTTTATTTCAATCCTACAAAAATATCCAACCCAACCATCCCCACTACTCAACCGTAACACTCTTAGCCAAATTCCTCGGCTTATCAACGTCACAACGGCGATGTAACGCAGCGTAGTAACTAATTAATTGCAGTGGTACGACAGATACAAGTGGCGTTAGTAGATCATTTACTTTTGGAATGACGAATGTATCGCCTTCTTCTTCCATGCCAAGCATTGAGATGATACATGCGTTTGCACCGCGCGCTACGACTTCCTTCACATTACCGCGAATGTTCAACGCGACATCTTTTTGTGTAACGAGTGCAAAGACAGGCGTACCTTCTTCAATAAGCGCGATTGTACCATGCTTTAATTCTCCACCAGCAAAACCTTCTGCCTGAATGTAAGAGATTTCTTTTAGCTTTAATGCGCCCTCTAATGAAACACAGAAATCGATATTACGCCCGATGAAAAATGCATTGCGTGCAATCTTTAAATAATCCTCGGCAATTTGCTCGATCACATCTTTAGAATCAATCATCGTTTGAATGGCATTTGCAACGATTGCAAGCTCTTGCTTTAAATCAAAATCAATCGCTACATCCATTTCTTTCGCAACTGCATATGCCGTCACCGCTAATACCGCAACCTGCGCAACATACGCTTTAGTCGATGCGACCGCAATTTCTGGACCTGCATGTAATAATAATGTGTAGTCGGCTTCACGAGAAAGCGTTGAGCCTTGTACGTTTGTAATTGTTAATGCTTCATAGCCTAGCGCTTTAATTTTCACTAATACTTGGCGACTATCCGCAGTTTCACCTGATTGTGAAATGAAGATAAATAGCGGTTTTTTCGATAATAGCGGCATGTTGTAACCAAATTCACTCGCGATGTGAACTTCCACTGGGATGCCTGCAATTTTTTCAAAGTATTGTTTCCCGATTAAACCTGCATGGTAGCTTGTGCCTGCTGCGATAATATATAAACGATCTGCTTCTGCTAGTGCCTGTAAAATATTCGTATCAATTGTAACGTCTGATTCGTACTCATACGCTTGAATGATTTTACGGATAACAGTTGGCTGCTCATCCATTTCTTTTAACATATAGTGCGCGTACGTCCCTTTTTCAATATCTGCCGCATCAAGTTGTGCTGTAAACGGCGCGCGCTCTACAAGACGTCCCTCTAGTGTCGAGATTTCTACATGATCTTTACGAATGATGACAACTTCCTTATCATGCAGTTCGATAAATTGATTCGTTACTTGTAGCATCGCCATTGCATCTGAAGCAATGACATTAAATGTTTCGCCAACCCCAACTAGCAATGGGGATTTATTTTTTGCGACATAAATCGTTTCGCAATCTTCATTATCTAAAAGTGCTAACGCATAAGAGCCATGTACTAATGACAATGTTTTGCGGAAAGCTTCCACAGTTGATAAGCCCTCACTAGCAAATAAATCGACTAATTGAACAATCACTTCTGTATCTGTATCGGAATTCATTTGAATACCTTTTAAATAAGCTTTTTGTAATAAGTGATAGTTTTCAATGACACCGTTGTGTACTAATGTAAAGCGCCCCGATGCACTCGTATGAGGATGCGCATTTAAACGGTTTGGTACACCATGCGTTGCCCAACGTGTATGCCCAATTCCAACATTTGCTTCTACGTCTTCATCTACGGCCTTACGTAATTCTGCGATGCGTCCCTTTTCCTTGAAAATGGTTACGCCCTCTTCATTGTGCACCGCAATACCTGCTGAGTCATAGCCACGGTACTCTAATTTTTCTAAGCCTTTTAATAAAATTTCCTTCGCGTCTAAAACGCCATTATATCCAACAATTCCACACATATTCTTTTTCCTCCGAACGTCATCACGCAACGCGAGAAACAAAGATTTGTGCCTTTATAGATTTTTATTCATCATGAAAATACACCTTTTTAACAGTAAGAAAAAAAGGCAAAGTGATCTACAAAGGCAAATGATGAGGGGACTCTGATTAATCCGCGCTTCACTTCCAAATGCTTTGCAGCTGCGTTACGTGTGTAATTGTTGCCGTTTCGTTTTTCTGTGCACAGGATTACTCCTCTGTTTTGAAACGAAAATGACGACCGGGCATGCGATCGGGAGGTATCCGCCGAAATTTCGATAATCCTCCACCTCGTCAACTAAGGTTTGCTTTCCGTCCGATTCCTTAGCTCAGGCGCTATAATTGTTTTCCGATTGTTTAAAGTGCTTTACGTTCCTCCTTTTACACTGATGCCCTCTGTCAACAAAATGGAATTTTATTGAATTTATTAAGAGCATTATTATCATACAAAAATTTATGCAGTTCGTCAAATAATTGTTACAAAAAAGAACACAACCACCTAAGTGATTGCGCCCAATAATTGATTAATCTGCTAGTCCCATTTCAGCGCGTACAACATCAGCAATGCGGTTTACATACGTTTCGCACGCTTCTTCTGTTGCTGCTTCTACCATGACACGGACTAAAGGTTCTGTACCTGAAGATCGTACTAACACACGACCGTTTCCAGCCATTTCTGCTTCTACTTCAGTAATGACAGCTGCTACTTTGTCGTTTTGTGTTACGGCATGCTTATCTGTCACACGGACATTTACTAAACGTTGTGGGAAAATTGTCATCTCACCAGCAAGTTCTGAAAGCTTTTTACCAGTTGCTTTCATAATGCTCACAAGCTGAATACCTGTTAATAAGCCATCACCTGTCGTATTGTAATCTAAAAACACAATATGACCCGATTGTTCGCCACCAACATTGTAGCCATTTGCACGCATTTCTTCCACTACGTACCGGTCTCCTACAGCTGTTTGCACACTTGTCATGCTATTTTCTTCTACCGCTTTGTAGAAGCCCATATTACTCATAACTGTTGAGACGATTGTATTTTTATTTAAACGACCTTTTGTATTTAAGTATTTACCGATGATGAACATAATTTGATCGCCATCCACGATTTGTCCATTTTCATCTACTGCGATTAAACGGTCACCATCACCATCAAATGCTAAACCTACATGTGCACCGCGCTCTAACACGAATGCTGCAAGGTTTTCAGGGTGAGTGGAACCAACACCTTCATTAATATTTAAACCTGTTGGTGATGAACCCATCGTTGAAATATCCGCCTCTAAATCAGCAAATAAATGCGTTGCTAACGAAGACGTCGCACCATGCGCACAGTCAAGACCAACATGAAGTCCTTCAAAATCTTCATCAACCGTTTGTTTTAAGTAAGAAATATATTTTTGTCCACCTTCGAAATAGTCGCTTACTGAACCAATATCAGCGCCTACAGGACGTGGTAATGTGTCTTCTTCTGCATCAATTAAAGCTTCAATTTCCGCTTCTTGTGCGTCCGTCAATTTAAAGCCATCTGGACCGAAAAATTTAATGCCGTTATCCGCGACAGGATTATGTGAAGCCGAAATCATGACACCTGCTTCTGCATTCATTACGCGAGACAGATACGCAACACCTGGTGTACTAATAACACCTAAGCGCATAACCTCTGCACCAATTGAAAGAAGCCCTGCCACTAATGCGCCTTCTAACATCTCTCCAGAAATACGTGTATCACGTCCAATTAACACCTTTGGTCGATCTTTTGAATCCTTTGTTAATACATAGCCTCCAATACGACCTAACTTGAACGCGAACTCTGGCGTCAATTCACTATTCGCGACACCTCGAACGCCGTCTGTTCCGAAATATTTACCCATTACTTTTTTCTCTCCTTCAACACTTGACATGCCATGCGCTAATTTGAATTATCCATTACACTAACGAATCAATTACCCTCTACCTCAACTATATCAGCTACATCATCTGTACTAGCTTCATCTTCGGTTGAGTTATCTGGTGATTCCTCTGGATTTACTAACTCTTTTACTACATCCGCATGAACAGTTACTTTATCTTGTGATAGTTTTGTTGCACCTGTTGGTAAGGTTACTTTAAATTCATAAGGTCCCGATTCTGTAATTTTAGAAACATCTACTTCCACCACTACATCTGAAATCGAGTCGATTACTGACTTTATCCCGTAAACAGCTATCTTTAAAGGTTCGATCGTTAAATTTTCGATTGTTACCCCTTTAGCTGTCTGACCCTTTTGTACAATTGTCAGCGGGAAATCTCGACTATATTCAATCATCTCGACTTCTACCTTTACTTTTTCAGGCCTTATTTGCACGTCTAGCTTATTTAAGTCTCGGTCTAATACTTTAACCGTTGCTTCCTGCTCAAAGGATTCTTTCATCCCCTTTTCCCCGGTAACTGATGCTTTTACATAACTAATGCTATTAATAACACTTTTTGCACCAGTAATGGATACGCGACTTGGATCTGCAGTCATATTTTTTACGAAATAATCATCTGCTACAAGGCTATTATTCATATCCGGCTCCACTCGAAACTCTCCTGTGACCTTCTCTTCGATGACCACATTAATCATTTTCGGCTCGATTTCTACATTTAGTTTTTCAGAAAAGTTTTCTTGCTGTATTGTAACGCTATGTTCGCCAATTAACAATGAGTTTAAATCGACAAATACTTTAAAATCTTTATTCTGCTTCGTTTTTACTACGATTGGTGTCGACCCAGAAATTTTGACATTCACCGTATCTGGTAGCCCTGTCACGAATAAATTGCTGTCATCATAGTAAACTTCCAACGGCACATTTGTAATAATATCCGTTTCAGTAGGCGAGCTTGAATCCTTGCTTTTACTCATTTCTGTTTGGACATATAAGAATAATGCACCCGCTAAAATTAACGATGTCAAAAGCAGCATCCACCGACTATCGAATAACTTATCCATTCTTCTTCCCTCCCCAAGTCCACTTAGAAGCTAAGTTTGAATCTTGCTCAGGGCCAAACCACATTTTGCGTAATAACTCCTCAAATTCTGTCAGTGAAAGATTGCGGTGCAGGTTGCCATTTACCGTAATGCTAATCGCACCCGTTTCCTCTGACACAATAATCGTAATCGCATCTGTTACTTCACTTAAACCAAGTGCAGCTCGGTGACGTGTACCTAGCTCTTTTGAAATAAATGCACTTTCTGAAAGCGGTAAGTAACATGCCGATGCTGAAATTTTATTTTTTTGAATAATGACTGCACCATCATGCAATGGCGTATTTGGAATGAATATATTAATCAAAAGTTCCGATGAAATTTGGGCATCCATCTTAATTCCTGTTTCCACATACTCATTGAGCCCCGTCTCTTTTTCAATCGAAATAAGAGCACCGATGCGTCGTTTTGCCATATAGCTTACAGACTTCTTCATTGCTACAATCAAACGTGTTTGTTCGTCATCTTGCTGATTATTCGTACGCTGAAAAATTTTACCTCTACCGATTTGTTCGAGGGCACGACGTATTTCTGGTTGGAATATAATGATGATGGCTAAGAAACCCCAATCAATTACTTCTTGTAATAGCCAATCGAGTGTATTAAGTTCAAGTACATACGTCGCAAGTTTGGCTAAAACAATAACAAATAACCCTTTTAATAATTGAACAGCTTTCGTTCCTTTTATGAGGGTTAATGCTTTATAAATGACGTACCATACGAGCAGTACATCCAATAACTTAAATATAACCTCAACAGCTGTTATATCAGCAAGTTGCTCAATAAATTGCATGTGGCATCCCCCACTTTTAATAACGATTCATAATAAATTTAGTATAGCATATTTCTCGATAAGATTAACTTTCTAACAGAAAAAAGTCTACCCAAGCGAGTAGACTTTGCCATTTCTAATAAAACGTTCTTACAAACGTTAAAGTTGCGTATTTATTCGAACATATTTGTAAAATCACTAAATCCTTTTTTGATTTTATACCATAACCATCCAAATGCCTCATCAATTTCTTTAACCTGACCTGTTACAACAGCTGTCGATGCCATGTAATTACCGTTAATTACCGTTACATTACCATCCACTTCACCTTCAATAACAATATCACCGTTTTTGACAACGATATCACCTTTTACAACCTCACCTGCCGGAACAATGACCGTTTGACCATTCACGACTAAATTAGGTTGCTTTGTAACAGAAAACTGATCATCATTGGGAAAACTGCCAAGCAATGTAGCACTCATAAATAAGCAGAATACGGCAGCAGCAACAAGGACTGGATGCTGGCGGAACCAACGTTTAATACCTACTGAATTTTTACGTTTTGGTAGACGCTTTATTACTTTATCCTCAAAGCTAGGCGGGGCAGCAATATGCGCTGCGCTTTTAATAAACGCAATTGTGTCACTTAATTCATGCATATGTTGTTGGCAATCTTGGCATGCTTGTAAATGGTGCTTTAATTCTTGCTCATGCTCGCGACTAATATCGCCATCTAAATATTCGTGCATATAATTCACGAATTGTGACGGACACATTTTCATGCCTATCTGCCTCCTACTATACGTTGTTTAATTGCTTTCTCAGTGCTTCGCGTCCACGATGAATACGCGTTTTCACTGTACCAAGCGGCATATCTAATATTTCACTAATCTCAAGTAATGATAATTCTTCAATATATTTTAGGACAATTACAGACCGATATTTATCTGGTAAGCGGCTAATCTCATATTGAATACGGTCCTGAAGTTCCATTTGCTCAACAGCCTCTTCAGGTAACTGGCCATCCGCTGCGATTTGGGAATACATATCTAACCCCTCTGTCCCCGCAACTTCGGCATCTAAATAATAATCTGGCTTTTTCTTTCGTATGCGGTCAATACATAAATTCGTCGCTATTCGGTAAAGCCATGTTGAAAATTTTCGATTTTGATCGTACGAATGAAGGTTGATATAAGCACGGATAAACGCTTCCTGTGCAATATCTTCCGCTTCTTGCTTATTGCTTAGCATACGAAAACAAACTTGGTACAGCTTGTGCTGGTAGAGGTTAACAATATCGGCATATGCGTTTTGATCACCTTTGAGCACTTGCTTTATTCTTTTATTAACTAACGCATCCATGTGTTTTTCCTCTCCACCTTTATAGCTGTTCTATATTTACGTTTCATTTATTAAAAGGTTTCACTTTTATATAAATACTTTCGAGAGTCTAACCCTAGCGTTTCGAATCAACTTATTCCATGTTCGATTCACCACAAAAAACTCATAACTCTATTATAACAAATTTTCATAGCAAGCGGATCAATTTCTTCCAAATTATTCAAACTAAAGTTTCGCCAAATAAGGACCCGATTAATGCAACCGCGACATCTGCTGTTTTATTGCGTTCATCTAAAATCGGATTTACTTCCACGAATTCGGCCGATGTAAGTAAACCGGATTCTTGAATCATTTCCATTGCCAAATGACTTTCGCGATACGTAATTCCCCCTGCTACCGGCGTCCCTACACCGGGTGTATAGAGTGGGTCTAAAGCATCTAAATCTAATGATAAGTGCAACCCATCAATTTTTTGCTTACGGAAATATTCCAACGTATCTTCCATCACATATGTCATACCCAGTCGGTCAATTTCATACATCGTATATACTTTAATTCCAAGTTCTTTTATAAGTTTACGTTCGCCCTCGTCTATCGAGCGACCACCAATAATAATAATATTTTCTTGCTTAATTTTAGGAGCATCATGTAAAATCTTCGTCAACCTCTCATGACCAAGACCTAAGCTCGTTGCAAGTGGCATACCATGGATATTTCCAGATGGTGTCGTTTCAGGTGTATTTAAATCGGCATGTGCATCAAACCAAATAACTCCCATGTTTTGATAATGCTTCGATAGCCCTGCAAGCGTACCAATTGCAATACTATGATCGCCACCTAAAACGAGGGGCACACGCTGCTTTTCAACTACTTCAGTTACTTTCTTCGCTAAAGCCGTATTCACTCGAACAACCTCATCTAAATTTAATAATTGCGTATCCACCTGGACAGTTGAGGTTTGATTGCTTACATGAATATCGCCCTCATCCTCTACACTATAGCCAAGCACTGTTAATCTACTTTGTAACCCCGCATATCGAATTGCACTTGGCCCCATATCTACTCCACGTCTTTGCTGTCCATAATCACACGGTACCCCAATAATTGAAACATCCTTTTTACCCATCTATTTTGCCTCCTCTAAAGTTGCCTATACTTTATTTTATTCCCAAGCTTAGCTAAGGCTTATGTTGGAAATTCGAGACATTCGTTATTTTTTCCTTTTTTATATGCAAAAAATCCTTTACTCATTTTTCATAAGTAAAGGATTGAAATTTATTATTTATATACACTTATCATTTTAAAAATAAAAGTGAGCCATGAAGGATTCGAACCTTCGACCCTCTGATTAAAAGTCAGATGCTCTACCAACTGAGCTAATGGCTCATAAAAGCAAAAAAAAATGGCTGGGGAACCTGGATTCGAACCAGGGCATGACGGAATCAAAATCCGTTGCCTTACCGCTTGGCTATANACATTTTATAAGATGGTGGTGGGGGACGGATTCGAACCGCCGAACCCTAAGGAGCGGATTTACAGTCCGCCGCGTTTAGCCACTTCGCTACCCCACCGATATAAGTAATAACACTTTTAAAAAAATGGTGGAGGATGACGGGCTCGAACCGCCGACCCTCTGCTTGTAAGGCAGATGCTCTCCCAGCTGAGCTAATCNAAACGAGTGTTACTTACTATTTGATTGTAAAACTTTAAATGGTGACCCGTACGGGATTCGAACCCGTGTTACCGCCGTGAAAGGGCGGTGTCTTAACCGCTTGACCAACGGNAGCTGTCAAAGTCTCGAACTCTTTAAGACAATATTTATAATATCATGATTGTTTTAATAATGCAAGTCTTTTTCAAAAATAAAAATAAAAATTTATTATTGTGATCATTTGATTATTAAAATAAGCAAAAAAATGGCTCCGAAGGTAGGACTCGAACCTACGACCAACCGGTTAACAGCCGGTTGCTCTACCACTGAGCTACTTCGGANCATTACTATTTAAGTTTGCCCAATTGAATATATCTCTTAAGCACATTTATTATTATAGCAACGTTATAAAAATTATCAAGTATTTTTTATAACTTTTTATCATTTTTAATAAAAGGACATAAACTTACACCACATCATGTAAGATCATGTCCTTCCTGCAAATAGTTTATTCGATTATTTTTATAATTTCTTCTAATAAACCTTCTGCCAGTGGAAGCTCTGGATTAGAATAACTCGCTACATTTTGTTCATAGTTGTTCGACGTATCCTTTAATACATGATTCATTTTCTCAAAATAAACAACTGTTGCTGCTGGATTGCCCGCTTTTAGTAGCTCTGCATCTTCTACTGTCACCTGAATATCATTACGTCCTTGCACAATTAATACAGGTGCTTGGACTTTGCTCATTTCCTCTTTAGGGTCATATTTAAGCCATGAAATGAAATAGGGTTGCGCAGATGCTCTAAAAAGACTCTGTAGCTCTGTAGGTATATTTTTAACTTGTTCTCCCATTAACAATTTATCTAATATTTGTTGGGATTGCTGCATTAAATTTGGTGGTAATTGTTTCTCTAACTGTTCTTCTAATATCACATTGGCTCTTCGTCCAGTTCCCGCTAATGTTATGAGAGATTTAACATTGCTACCTTGAGCAGCTAACGTCATAATTAATGCACCTTCACTATGACCGATTAAATGAATTTCTTGGAAACGTTCATCCTTTTCGGCAAAAGCGATGATGTCACTCACATCTCCTACATATTGATCCATTGTAAGATCTTCTTCTTTCTCGATTAAAGCCATATTTTCACCAACTCCCCGCTTATCAAAACGGATTGTGGCAATACCCTTTTCTGCTAATCCTTCTGCTAGCATTTTTAAGCTGTTATTTTTACCACCGCCAACTGTATTCCCATCCTTATTCGTCGGTCCAGAACCAGCTTGAATAATTGCCAGTTCCCCTGTTGGTTTCTCTGGCATTTGAAGAGCTACCTTTAATGTGCCTCCCGCAACTGGGATTTGAAGCGTTTCATATGTAATAACTTCTTCTTGATACGCTTTAAATTTCACTGGGAACGTTTGTCCATTTTGTGTAAAGGTACCGGTAATAGACTCGCCATCAAATTCACCTACAATTTTTACGACTGAACCCGCTAAATTAATTAAGATTTTGACTTCTTCCCCTTTATACTTAATCGATTCAAACGGGAAATCAATTAGGTTTTGAGCTGGTACAGAAATTGTTCCATCATCCTTTTGTAAGTTAACAATAATTTCAAGTGGGGTTTGCGGAATTTCAATTTGTCCTTGCCACTTCCCTAAAATCTTTTTATCCATTATCGCTTGTTCCCCCTTATTTACTTGTTGTTCAGTAGGTGCTGGGTTGGCTTGCTGTTCTGTTTGTTGTTCCTTATCGCTACACCCTGCAAGTGCAGCTGTCATTCCCATTAATACTAAAAGTTTTTTCAACATGATCCTCCTCAAAATTATCCATTACTCTCTTTACGTTGCACATTTAATAAAGTTTCAAATATTCTGACTATAATGATTTTCATAAAATGTTAAAATTACATTTATAAAGCTTATCATTGCTTTACCGGTTTACAGTAAAGAAACATTTAACGACAGACTTTTTCAGATCGGGGCTATGTTATGTGGGAAACAAATTCTATTGAGACAAGTAGAGGGCTTTTTGAATATTTTGTAGCTGGGAATGGCGTACCATTAGCAATTACTCATTTTTACATGGAATTCAATTCACGAGGGAATTTATTTGCTAATCCATTTACCGAAGATTATAAAGTATTTTTGATTAATGTTAGAGGCGCAGCAAATTCTGCTAAAGTGGAAGATGATAAGCAGTTGAGTTTAAATGAAGTTATTCTTGATTTAGAAGCCATTAGAGAGGCTTTAGGACTTGAAAAATGGGCTTTTGCAGGTCATTCTACTGGTGGGATGCTCGCGCTGCAATACGCCGTTGAAGTTCCTCAATCGTTAACTAAAGTAGTAGCTGGATGTACTGCAGCAAGTAAAGTATATGCTAGTCATCCTAATAGTATTTATAGTCCTAATAACAAAAATTATCCGCGGATTATTGAAATTATGGAGTTACTTAATAATCCTACTGTATTACAAGAGGAGCGTAAAAAGTTAGATTATGAATGGGCTTTAATGTCTTATTATTCTGAGGAAAAACTTAAATCGGCGTTAATGCGTCCAAATAGCGGGCGTACCATTGGAAGAAATCTTGATTATTTTAGAAAAGTTGAAGTTCAAAACTTTGATCTTCGTGAGCAATTAGCTGCTATTCAAATTCCAACCTTTGTATTTGCAGGGAAACACGATGCGCAATGTCCCGTAGAATTTGGGATTGAAATTGCTAATTTAATTCCTAATGCATCATTAACTATTTTTGAAAAATCAAATCATAATCCATTTATCGAGGAAGAAGAGAAATTTGAGGATTTTGTAAAATTAACAATATAAAATGAAGCAACGTTAAAAGTAAATATAACAAAAGGCAGAAACGTTGGATTAACAACATTTCTGCCTTATTAATTTTACATAGATTTGTGTTTTTTTAATCTCTATTGGACAGCCTAATACTTAATAGTACCGTTAAACATAAATACAAAAATAAAAAAAGCCACTACTGACTAAATCAGCAACGACTTTTTGCGCGAAGCGATGTCCTACTCTCACAGGGGGAAGCCCCCAACTACCATCGGCGCTAAAGAGCTTAACTTCCGTGTTCGG
>NZ_LMBZ01000011.1:0-182 GCF_001439635.1 Solibacillus cecembensis
ATTAGCCCCGGTTTCCCGGAGTTATCCCAATCTACAGGGTAGGTTACCCACGTGTTACTCACCCGTCCGCCGCTAACGAAAATTTGGTGCAAGCACCAAAAGTTCGTCCGCTCGACTTGCATGTATTAGGCACGCCGCCAGCGTTCGTCCTGAGCCAGGATCAAACTCTCCATAATAGTTAG
>NZ_LMBZ01000011.1:206-161340 GCF_001439635.1 Solibacillus cecembensis
TTTTGTTTAAGTTCATCACTTAAACGTTTAAATCATTAACGTTTGCTTGTTCAGTTTTCAAGGTTCATTTTGTTTCGTTTGTCGCGTCATCTCTTGGCGACTCACTTATAATATCATCTATTTGTTATATCCGTCAACACTATTTCATAAGTTTTTTTAAGAAAAGCTTTTTTTTCCGTATAAAACGATTAGAAAGAGGGAATGTTATTATGTTAAAACGATTGGTATCACTAGCTTTGTGTATATTTTTAGTGCTTTTTTACTTTAACGGAAAAACTTCTATTATACCTACATTTCAGATGACTGAATCTCCAAATGTCATTACAAAAGGGCAATATGGTCAAACTTTAATTGTTGAACTAAGCTATTCTCATAAAGGATTAGCTGAATGGATTGAAACTCTTTCAGAACCTTCTATATTATTTTTAGTGAATAGTGAATGGATACAACGCAGTCCAGAATTAGTGCAACTATTAAAAGATAAAAAACTCAATGTCGGGTTACTTGGGCACTCTAATGTAGATTATCAAGAACCTACGCTATTAAAAGAACAACTTACTATGTTCCATAAGGCCTTTGGACAATTACCGCTTTGGTTTGCTACTGCTGATTATATTGTAGAGCCTGCGATGCAAGAACAATTATTTGCAAAAAAAATAAATATTGTAGCTCCAACGAATTCTTTAAGTTCTCTAGATATGGCAATAGCAGATGGTGACTTCATAAGTGTCCCCCTACATCGGGAACAATCGCTTTCTTTTGAAGTCATTGATCAATTTATAAATAAGCATACCCTTATTTCTATAGAAGAAAACATATTTGGTTATAAAATTTCTACAAAACGATATCCTCAATGATTATCTAAGTTCATTAGAGCTAAACTTAATTCTATAATAAAAGACAGAAATGTTAAGTTACAACATCTCTGTCTTTTATCTACTTTAAAGTTTTATGCCTTTGCAGTTTTCACTGCTTCTTTACGTGCTTTCCGACGTGCTTCTAATTGTTTTCGATCTTTTTCGGATTGCGTATTGTATTTCGGCAACATTAAAATTTGGAATGCATTTACTGCAACAAGTGGGAACAATAATAATGCCACATATACATCTATATTATCTTGTCGTCCCATTAATGCAATGATCCATTCTAATGAAGTAACAACAATCATAAAGAAAATTGTTGAAATTAAAACGTGTGGCTTTTGCGTCATTTTCACTTTTTTCAAACCTGTCGCAATTGCTAAACCAACTAAGACAACAAGTAAAAAGCTATAAATTACCCAGTCTCCTGCCGTTTCCGCGCCTGGTGCAAAACGGAAAATAATAATATCAGCAAGTACAATGACGATTAATAACATTTGTATCCAGTTCCATAGTGTTAGCGAACGAAAAACATTTACGCCTACTTGATGTAATGTTAAATAAGCAAAGAAACCAGCTTGCGCCATAACACTCATTGTAATACCGAGGAAAATCATCCAAACAAATGCGGCAAGAAATTCTCCAAATTCACCATTTGCTAAGTAAGGTTGAAAGAAGCTCCAACGTACAACTAATGAGGCAATCGCATTTACTCCGCCTCCAATTAATAATGCCCAAAAGGAAAATTTAAACCAATTTCGTATTGTCACGGCGAAACGTCCCCCAACTTTTAATATATTTGTTTATTTTACCAAGCGTATTTAAAAAAAGCGACTGATGTTATAGGTTCTTACATATTATCTGTAAAATTGTGAACAATAGATGAAAGCGCTTAGTTGCAGAAAGGACTGATAAAGATGATACGGCGTTATTTATTCCTTAGTCTAATGGTATTGTTTCTCGTTAGCTGTAGTGATGCAAAAACAACCACCCTTTCTTATGATGAAGTAAAGAAAATTATGGTCGATGCAGTACAAACAGAGGAAGGGAAGAAGGCAATTCGTCAATTATTTGAAGAAAAGAGCTTTCGTGAGCTACTCGTTATAAATACAGAAGAAGTAAAAAAGGCAACAGAGGAGACATTACTTTCTAAAGAAGCGGAAGAATTTTGGAAAAAGACATTTGAAGATCCTAAGTTTAAGGAATCCTTCGCAAAAGGTATGAAAAAGCAGCAAGAAGATTTAATGAAGGATTTATTGAAGGATGCCTCCTATCAGGAAGATTTAATTGCGTTTTTCAATCAACCTGAAATGCAAAAACAGTTGGAATCCATTTTAAAGGGGTCAAAAATTAAGAAGGAAATTGAAAAATCCGTCATGGACACAATTGAAAATCCACTTCTTCAATCGAAATGGCAAGAACTCATTAGAAAAAGCGGAGAAGAGCCAGCGTCTGAGGGGAAATCCGATTCTAAAGGTAGCAAAGATGAAAGCAAGGGCGACAGTGCAGAATAGGTTTCCAAAATACTCAATAAAAAACGATTGCTTAGGTAAATCCATAAGCAATCGTTTTTTCATTATTTTTTTAACTGAGCCATTACTTCTTCTGCAATTGTTAAATAAATTTTACCTGTTGGATGATGCGCTGCATAAATAGAAGGGGCAAAATCCTCTTCTGTCCAATCTGGCTGTCCTAGTGGAATTTGTCCTAATAACTTCGTACGTAATTCCTCTGTTAACTTAGGACCTCCGCCTTGACCGAATATATATTCTTTTTCGCCGTCTTTATTTTCATACCATGCCATGTTTTCAATAACACCTAAAATTTCATGGTCTGTTTGCAACGCCATCGCACCTGCACGAGCTGCTACAAATGCTGCTGTTGGGTGTGGTGTTGTCACAACAATCTCTTTTGAAGACGGTAACATTTGATGAATATCTAATGCTACATCGCCTGTACCTGGTGGTAAATCTAATAGAAGATAATCTAAATCGCCCCACTCCACATCGCGGAAGAATTGATCTAACACTTTTCCAAGCATTGGGCCGCGCCATACGATTGGTGCATTATTTTCAACGAAGAAGCCCATTGAAATGACTTTTACACCCATGCGTTCTACCGGATAAATACGATTATCTTTTACAACAGGCATTTCTGTAACGCCCATCATGTCCGGCACACTGAAGCCGTAAATATCAGCATCGATTAAGCCGACTTTTTTACCTAAACGGGCAAGTGCAACTGCTAAGTTTACAGAAACAGTTGATTTCCCTACGCCGCCTTTACCTGAAGCAATTGAAATGAATTGCACGCTTGATAATGGTGATAAAATATCTTGTGCTTCCGCTTCTGTCGCTTGTCCGCGGAATGCTTGTAATGCTTCTTGTGATAATTCTTCAAAACGAATGCCGACAGAAGCCGCACCATTTTCTTTTAATACTTCAACAACTTTCATTTGAAGTGTCATTTGTTCTGGCGTATTCGTTTTAGCAATAGCAAGACGAACGCTGACATGCATTTTTTCTTCTTTAATTGAAACATTTGTTATTCCGTTTGTTTCTGCTAAAGTTTTATGTAAAAACGGATCTTGTAATTGTCCTACTAGTTCTTGAACTTTTTGTACGTTTAACACATCAAACACTCCCCTAAATTGAATATTCAATGCTAGTATATCATACTCATTTCGCATTACTATTATAGGTTGCCTAGTCTATATTTAGGTGGATATAATTTTCAATTCCGCGTGCAATGGCAAAGGCTATCTTCTCTTGATAACTATCCGTTGCTAGTAATGCACGTTCTTCCTCATTACTAATAAAACCCGTTTCAACTAAAGCTGCTGGTACTTCTACTTTTTTCAATAAATACACTTGTTTAATGGATAGTGCTTCTCGGTCTGTATTTTCCAGTGTTTCGCGTAATGATTGTTGTACCGTTTTAGCTAACAACTCGCTATTGGGATGTCCGTCCTTATGGAAAAATACTTGCGCACCTCGCCACTTCGCATTTGGAATCGCATTTGCATGAATCGTTACAAATAAATCTGGATCCTGAGACTTTACAAGTGATTCACGTAAAAAGATATCTTGTTTTTTTCGCTCGCGATTCGTAAGGTTTTGTCCTTTCGATGCATGTTCACTAATCACATCCCCATCTGCTTTACGCGTTAAAACGACTTCTGCCCCTAAACGCGTTAGCTGACGTTCCACCTTTTTAGTAATCGCCAGTGTAATTTCTTTCTCAATTACATCGCCACCAGATGCTCCTCCGTCCATTCCTCCGTGTCCTGCATCTAAAACAATTTTCACCCCACCTAAAGGCTCCGGCAAAAAAAATCGTTTATCCGATGCACTCGTTTCATATACAACGACCATCATCGAGCAAAATATAACAAAAATCAATGCAAGCCAACGCCTCAAAAAAACCACCGCCCTTTTTGCCTACTATACGCAAATGGACGGTGGATTATTCCCTATCAAGCCATAAGCTGACTTTGCAATGCCGCATAAAAGCCTTGATTGTTCATTAAAGTTTGATGATTTCCTCGTTCGACTATTTTTCCCTCATTAATTACGAGAATTTGATTGGCATTTTCAATCGTCTTTAAACGGTGAGCAATGACAAAGCTTGTACGCCCCTTCATTAAATTCGATAATCCCTTTTGAATGTGTACTTCGGTCATTGTATCTACACTCGAAGTCGCTTCATCTAAAATTAATAAGTCTGGATCTTCCAAAATAGCACGAGCAATAGCGATCAATTGGCGCTGTCCTTGACTTAAATTTAATCCGCCGCTTGTCAACACCGTCTCATACTGTTCGGGTAAGTATTTAATATAATTATGTGCAAACGCAACTTTAGCCGCTTCTTCCACTTCTTCATTCGTTGCATCAAGCTTACCGAATCGAATATTCTCGCGGACTGTTCCAGAAAATAAGTACGTATCCTGCAAAACAACACCGACATGATCTCGTACATTACTCATTTGATAATGCTCAATTGGCTCACCATCTAGCAATATCCGTCCACCGGTAGCATCATAAAAACGCGTCAGCAGCTGAATAATTGTCGTTTTCCCAGAGCCGGTTGGACCAACAATGGCAATCGTTTCTCCCGCTTGGGCATGAAAATCAATACCATGTAAAATCGGTTTTCCTTGCTCATAGGCAAAATCAACATTTTGAAACGTGACATTCCCTGCAAACGTATTTTTAACCTTTGCATTTGTAACATCCGCTACTTCCTGAGATTCATCGAGTATTTCAAAAACACGTTCTGAGCCGGCAATCGCTGACTGAAACGTATTTAGTAAATTAGATAGCTGGTTGATTGGGCGGAAAAATTGGCGGGTATACGTAACAAATGATGCGATGACACCAATGGAAAGACCGCTCGTTACAGCCATAATCGCTCCTGTACCAATAACTAAACTCAAGCCTAAATTATTCATGAAGTTATTGATTGGGCCCATGAATCCTGAAATCGTATCCGCGCGCATAGCCGATGTACGTAATTTTTCATTAGCTTCACGGAACTCTTCAATGCTTTGCTTTTCCTTACCAAATAACGTAATAATATCTGCATTTGAAATCGTTTCTTCTATATAGCCATTTAACGCACCTAAATTACGTTGTCGTTCTTTATAATTCACACTACTCCGCTTAATAATTTGCTTCGTCGCCCAAACGATTAACGGAATAACCGTAAGCGTTACAAGCGCAAGCATCCAATCTAAATAAAATAAGGCAAATGCCGTTCCAACAATCGTTAAAAAGGACGAAACAATTTGAATCACACTTTGCGAAAGCGCTGCGTTTAAATTTTCAATATCATTTGTCATGCGACTCATTAAATCACCCTGCTTACGCTGATCAAAAAATGCGAGTGGCAATGATTGATATTGCTCAAATAGTTGTTGTCGTATTCGGTAAATTGTTTTTTGCGAAATGCGAATCATCACAAATGTTTGCACCCATGTTAATACCGATGACGCAATATAAATACCGGCTAAAACAAGAGCCATTTTCACCGCGCCATTTACATCTAATTTGACGATATAATCATCAATTGTTTTTCCGATTAAAAATGGTCCTACTAAACTTAACAACGTGCTCATAACGACAATAATTATAACGCTTATAAGCTCAACTTTTTGTAATTTCAAATAGCTCCAAATACGTAACAATGTTTGCTTTTGATTTTTCGGTTTTACTACTGGCCCTGTAAATCGACCACCGGGGTGTCCCATTGTTGACGGAGGCCCGACTGGATTTTTAGTCATGTAGGGTACCTCCTTTTCCTTCTTGGGTTTTATCAATTTCCTGATACATTGAATTTGTTTTCAATAATTCTTCATGTGAACCACACGCTACAATTTGACCATCATCCATCACAAGAATTTGATCGGCATGACGAATCGAAGAAATTTTAGAAGACACGATGAATTTTGTTGCCTGGCCAAATTGCTTTTCAATTGCCTGTTGAATTTTCTTTTCTGAAATACTATCTACTGCACTCGTCACATCATCTAATACTAAAATTGCCGGCTTGCGAATAAATGCCCGTGCCATTGCAAGACGTTGCTTTTGACCACCAGATAAATTCGTTGCGCCTTGTGTCAACAAATGCTCTTTCCCAGATGGAAGCTTTTCTATAAATTCTGTTGCGCAGGCTGCTAGTAATGCTTCTTCTAATCGATCATCGGATGCCATTTCATTGCCGTAACGGATATTGTCAGCTATTGTTTTTGAAAACAACGTCGCTTTTTGTGGCGCAAATCCAATCGATTGACGCAACTGCTCGACATCATATTGTTGAATTGGCACACCATCAATTTTGACTACACCTTGGTCGACATCAAACAAACGCGAAACCATTTTGACGAGCGTTGATTTCCCACTACCCGTCATACCGATAATGCCGATGGTTTCTCCCGCTTTTGCATGGAAGTTCACATTTTTTAAAACAGGCTCTGTTCCTTTAATATAAGAAAAGCTTACTTGTTGGAATTCAACCTCTCCGCGCACAGAATTTTGTACTGGTTGATTTGGACTTTGAATATCGGCTTTTTCATCTAACACTTCAACAATACGCCCTGCACTTGGAATGGCACGTGCTAATTGCACAAGTACCATGGATGAACTCATTAGCCCTTGCATGACCATCATTAAATAGTTGATAAAGGCGAGGATAACCCCAACTTTTATTGTTTCACTTTCTACTTTAATTGCTCCTAGCCAAAGTGCAGCTACAATCCCTAAATTCACGACAAACATCGTTAACGGTGCTAACACACCAATAATTTGATCCGCCGTCATACTCCGTTTCATTAATTGCGTATTCACATCTGTAAACTGTTCAATTTGGTGATTTTTTCGATTATATGCCTTAATGACACGAATACCCGCTAGGTTTTCCTGTACTTTCGTGTTCACTTGATCGACAACGCGCTGCACTTTGTGAAATAACTTGCCTGATAGTGATGTAAAAAAGTACATAGCAAAAGCTAATATTGGCACAACGACTAATAAAATCGGAAAGAGCTCGCGTGCTGTCACAAAAACGATTACAACCGCACCGATGAACATCATTGGCCCGCGCACAAAAATTTTAAGAAGCATCGTGACAGCTCGCTGCAGCATTTCCACATCACTTGTTAAATTCGTAATCAGTTTACCTAACGTAAATTTATCTTTACTGTTATTCGAAAAATACGTAATCGTTTCATATAAATCTTGGCGCAAATCAGTAGCAAAATTAACGGCTGTTTTTGAAGCGTAAACCGAACAGCCTATCCCACCAATTAGAGCGATCATTGACGTTCCCATCATAAGACCAAACATTTTTATTATGTAGGATGTATCCCCCTGTGAAATTCCATCATCAATAATATGCTGTAATATAGTTGGTTGGAGTAAATCCATGCCCACTTCTATAAGCATCATGACTGGTGCGATAATCGCAAAAACGATATATGGCCTTATATATTTTGTAAGTTTTAATACGGCTTGCATATTGAAATACCACTTCCTCTATTCCTCAGTTGTTTCTCCAAGTATTTCAGTTAATTGAAATGTAACGATAAATTCATCCATAATAGCTTCTGTTGCCTTTAGCTCGCCCGCGATTATAGAATGAATTGATTGAAGCTCGTTGGATTCCAATTGTTTTTTCAATGTGTCGCGTTTCGTTCCTAACTGTCGATAAAATTCTAATGCACGTCCTCTTCGAAATGTTTGAGCCCCTTTTCGACGTCCCTCTCCATTACATTTCTCATGTTCTCGTTGACGCCTTCCTTTATCCTCCAAATACATACTATTCACCTCTATCATTTTGAATACAATTGTATACCTTTGTATACAATGAATCTAGTTATTTTTTTGTATTATTTCGGAAGTTTTGACTATGCATTTCTTATTAGAACTATTTACTATATAGTTAAAGAGATTCATTTAACTTCTAAAATTAATACATCAGTTATAAATAATAAGAAAAAGGGGTGTTTTTAGTGAATCAAAAACTACAGGTTATTGTTGAGTCTATTGAATTTTATCAATCAACTTATCCCGAGGACGCCTGCATTTTAATTTTTGATACAGAAAAAGTTGTCGGCTATAAACGAGGCAAGAAGGTGGATTTAAAAATTACACTTGGAGAAACGGTTGAACAACATCGTACTACGACAAGTGTTCGTGCCATGAAGAGTGGGAAATTTTTGCGTGAGGAACGCAATGAGGAGGCTTTTGGTTTTCCATATATCGCATCTTCTGTTCCCGTATATGATAACGGGATCATCGTCGGCGTTGTGACAGGGGTTATTTCAAATAGCCGTGTAAGCAATATGCGTATTGTAGCAAATGAACTATCTGGCTCTGTTCAGGAAATGTCTGCAACGACTGAGCAGCTGGCGATGGCAAGTACCGATGTTTCCAAGCGTATCGATGAATTATCGAAGTATGCTGAGCAAATGAATAACAATATCCAACAAATTAATTCCATAGTTGGAGCTGTAAAAGATATTGCAATGCATTCAAAAATTTTAGGGTTGAACGCATCCATTGAAGCAGCTCGTTCAGGTGAGCATGGCAGAGGCTTTGCCGTTGTCGCGAACGAAATTCAAAAAATGGCGCACAATAGTACCGACAGCGCTAATAGTATCGAAACTCAATTACTGACTATTGCTGATTCTATTGAGCATATTAATGCCTCTACAAAACAAATCGCTTCATTTACTGAAGAATATACGGCGAGCATGCACGAAATGAGCGAGAGTTATGTAAGCATAAATCAAATTGGGCAAAGATTATTATCGCTTGGTGAAATTGAGCATTAACCGTTTCTTATAAGTATCTAATAGAATAATTAACATCAATTAAGCACTTACTCAGAAACATTTTCTGGATGGGTGCTTTTGTTTAATTCCCATAAAAAAGTAAAAACCCTTTCCCACAAATGTGAGAAAGGGTTTTGTAATTCGCAAAACTGTATAATCGGGAAGATTAACGTTTTGAGAACTGAGGTGCACGACGAGCGCCGCGTAGACCTGGTTTTTTACGTTCTTTCATGCGTGAATCACGTGTTAATAGACCCGCTGACTTAAGAGCCGAACGGAAATCTGGATCAACTTGTAATAATGCACGAGCGATACCGTGACGGATTGCACCAGCTTGACCTGTGAATCCACCACCGTTTACGTTAACGTGTACATCATAAGAACCTTTAGTTTCAGTTGTTACTAATGGTTGGTTGATGATTAATAATAAAGTTTCGTATGGTAGGTAATCAGCAACATCACGGTTGTTGATTACGATTTTGCCTTCGCCTGGTACTAAACGTACGCGAGCTGTAGAACTTTTACGGCGACCTGTGCCGATGTATTGAACTTGTGCCAAGGTTATTTCCTCCTATTATTGTATATTAACCGCGTAGCTCGTAAGCTTCTGGTTTTTGTGCTGCATGTGGGTGCTCAGCACCTGTGTAAACGTTCAATTTAGTGAACATTTGACGACCTAAAGAGTTCTTTGGAAGCATCCCTTTGATAGCTAACTCAAGCATTTGAGTTGGGTATTTTTCTTTCATTTCACCAGCTGTACGTTGTTTTAAACCACCAGTGAATTGAGTGTGACGGTAGTAGATTTTACCTTTTAATTTGTTACCTGTTAACTCAATTTTCTCCGCGTTGATGATGATTACGTGATCACCTGTAT
Organism: Solibacillus cecembensis; assembly: GCF_001439635.1. Lineage (GTDB taxonomy): Bacteria > Bacillota > Bacilli > Bacillales_A > Planococcaceae > Solibacillus > Solibacillus cecembensis. Next base: position 10,273 of record NZ_LMBZ01000011.1, read on the forward strand.
CAACGTTTGGTGTGAAAGTTGGTTTATGTTTACCGCGTAAGATAGCAGCTACTTCAGAAGCTAAACGACCTAACGTTTGGCCTTCTGCGTCAACTACTAACCATTTGCGTTCTACTTCGTGACCTTTAGCCATGAATGTTGTGCGCATATTTGTATCCTCCTAATCGATATTGATTACCGTTATTTTTCATTATTATACACTTATAAGTTTCGGGGCTTATGTTTGTGGTGGTAATGAAAATACCATACATCATCATATAATGTATCGTGAAATAAGTCAAGATATTTAATCGAACACCTGGAAAGGTTGTTAAACCCTTTTACACTGGGTTTTTCGATTAAATTCACACCAAAGAATTGCCTTTTCACCATAAAAAAATTAATTTTTATTATAAAAAACTTCTTCTAAATACAAGCCATGTGCTGGTGCAGTCTTACCCGCCTGATTCCGATCTTGTGAAGCAATCGTCTCCGCAATGGAGCCACTGTCCCGTTTCCCCATGCCAACTTCCCACAAAGTACCAGCAATAATGCGGACCATGTTATAGAGGAATCCATCGCCTGTAATGGTCATATGGAGCTCATCATGATGCCATTTAAAATCGAGACCACTTACTGTACGCACTTTATCCACTACACTCGTATTGGCCGCACAAAAACAGCTAAAGTCATGCTGCCCGACAATCGCCCTTGCTGCATCATTCATTGCCGTAACATTTGGTTTCATACCATTCGTCTCCACTGCATAATGACGACGAAACGGGCTTTGTACTTCCCGACAATCCCAAATATATCGGTAACGCTTCCCGACCGCATCGAAACGTGCATGAAAATCATCTGCCACCTCTTCAAGCTGTAACACACGGATATCTCGCGGGAGCTGCACATTTAATGCCTTCATGTAGCTATCAGAGGGAATGACTAATGACGTATCGAAATGAATCGTCTGCCCAGTTGCATGGACACGCGCATCTGTTCGTCCACTTGCAGTAATTTTCATTTCTGCGCCCTTATGCATTTTGGCTAGCACCTTTTCAATTTCAAGTTGTACAGTACGTTTTCCCGGCTGTACTTGATAGCCTGCAAATTGGGTCCCATCATAACTAATAATCGCTTTTATTCTCGTCATTTCCTTACTCCTTTAGTTACGTAACAGCCACAACGTAGCAGCGACCGCTAAAAGCAGCACTAAGCTCATCGTATCTTTTATATCCCACTTCAGCTGGCGGTATCTTGTACGCCCTTCCCCGCCGCGATAGCCACGTACTTCCATCGCCGTAGCTAAATCTTCCGCACGTTTAAAGGCACTCACAAATAACGGAACGAGTAACGGGACAACCGCCTTTAAGCGATCTTTTAGAGGCCCTGCACTAAGGTCTGAACCACGTGCCATCTGTGCCTTCATTATTTTATCCGTTTCATCCATTAACGTCGGAATGAAACGCAAAGAAATCGACATCATGAGTGCTAGTTCATGCACAGGTAACTTGATTTTCTTCAGTGGATTTAATAACGTTTCTAGTCCATCCGTTATCGAAATCGGTGATGTTGTTAATGTTAAAATCGACGTAATGAACACCAGTACTAAAAAACGCATCGAAATAAAGATACCTTGCTTTAATCCTTCTTCATGAATTTTCATGAAACCTAGATCAAGTAACACGGCCCCTTCTTTATTCATCAAAATATGCAATATAAATGTAAAGGCCATTAAAAAGATAACCGGCTTTAATCCATTCACTAAAAAATACAGTCGAATACGAGACATCAAAATAACGAACAACGTAAATGCTAATAAAATCGCATACGTCACAATATTATTGGCTAAAAAGACAATAATGATAAAAGCAAAGACAAAAATTAATTTTGAACGTGGATCTAGTTGATGTACAAAAGAATTTCCGGGTATGTAACGACCAAAGATCATTTTCTCCATCATTGTTCAGCACGCCCCTCTCGAATAGCTTGCCCCAATTCTTCGGCTAGCTCTTCCTCGATTAAGCATACTTTTGATAATTTTTTACCAATCATTTGCTCTACTTTATGCTGGAAACGTACGACACGTGGTGGCTCTAAACGATATTTTGCCAATGTTGCACTATCTGCAAATAACGCACGAGGTTCACCTGTTAAAACACATTTCCCTTCATGCATAATAGCAATTCGATCCGCATAACGTGCCGCATCTTCCATACTATGCGTGACAAGAATGGTCGTAAGTCCTTTTTCCTTGTGTAACGTATAAAATAAATCCATAATTTCTTTCTGTCCTCTTGGATCAAGTCCAGCAGTCGGTTCATCTAATACAATCACTTCCGGCTCCATCGCAAGTACGCCCGCAATGGCAACACGACGCATTTGACCACCAGATAAATCAAACGGTGACTTTTCTAAAATATTATCAGGTAAGCCAACAAGAGTAATTAGTTCCCTTGCACGCTTTTCCGCATCCTTTTCAGAAACACCAAAATTCATTGGACCGAACATAATATCTTTCAAAACAGTTTCTTCAAATAATTGATGCTCTGGAAATTGAAAAACAATGCCTACCTTTTGACGAATAGGTTTTAATTCTTTTGCCTTTTTTCCCGCTTCAACCACACGGTCACCAATATGGACGGTACCACTAGACGGTTTTAAGAGTCCGTTAAAGTGCTGTAGAATAGTCGACTTTCCTGAGCCTGTATGACCAATGATTGCTTCATATGTCCCACTTGCTATCGATAGCTCTACATCGTGTAACGCATACTTTTCAAATGGTGTACCTTTTGAATACGCATAGCTTACTTGTTGAAGTTTGATGTCCATAAATCATTCACCAGCTCTTCTTCTGTCATGTGTTGTCCTACAAGCTGTACACCTTGAGCTTGTAACAGTTTTGTCATCTTTGTAGCAAATGGTAAATCCAACCCAAAATCAACAAGTTGATCCCCAAGTGCAAATATTTCTGCCGGTGTACCTTCTGCATATTTTTTTCCATCATTCATAAAAATAACGCGGTCCGCCAATAGCGCCTCTTCTAAATCATGCGTAATCGATAAAACCGTTAAGCCAATTTTCTCACGCAATGCTTGTACTGTTTTTAGGACCTCTTCTCTCCCTTGTGGATCGAGCATAGATGTCGCTTCATCTAAAATTAAAATTTGTGGGTACATCGCAAGTGCTCCAGCAATCGCAACACGCTGCTTTTGCCCACCGGATAAATGATGTGGCTCATGGTTGATAAAGCCCTCCATTTTCACCTGCTCTAACGCTTCCTTGACACGTATGACCATCTCCTCATAGGGAACGCCATTGTTCTCTAAAGAAAACGCAACATCATCTTGAACCGTTGCCCCTACAAATTGATTGTCTGGATTTTGAAAGACCATACCGATTTGAGAACGTATTTCCCATAAGTTTTCCTCTGTTAATACATCTCGTTTAATCCGTACTTCCCCTTGCTCTGGAAACAACAAGCCACACATTAATTTGGCCATTGTTGATTTGCCTGAGCCATTATGTCCAACAATCGCAATCCACTCGCCTTGGTTTACAGAAAAGGATACATCTTGAACTGCTTTTCGTGCTTCTGCATTTTCCGGTGTATAGGAAAATGTTATATGATTAAACGATAAAATTTCAGACATAGTTGCTCAACTCCTCTCTGCTCTACTAATCAATTTCGCCCGGGCGAAATTGCGTCTAGATTTTGAATTGTACCCGCACAATTCACCACTTATACACGTGGGATATTCTACTGATTGAAGATATATTACACGTTTTAAGAAATAGATGCTACCTTTTCCCAGGAAATAAAGCATACCTATATAAAAATAAAGCACGTTTTTCAATAGTCAGACAAAATGTCCTCCATTAAACGTACTTTATGTTTGCATATGTATATGGAAACTTTTGATGCTCAAGTCAAAATTCCATAAGTAAGTGATACTTTCTTACTTTATTAAATAAAAAAGCGCGCACCTCATTCACAGAAATGCGCTTTTCGTAACATTTTCAGGATCATTAGGTGCTCAAGCCTAATCATCCAATGAATGAGGTGCGGAGAGCTAAACGAGTCGCCAGCAAAAATGCCCCGCTCATCATAACGCTCAGCTTAATTATTGTCGTATAAATCAAATTTAAAGATAAAACAAAAGAGGGGTGCGGGTTCAACCGGTGAACCGGACACCCCTCTTCACCATTTCGTTAGAATTAAACTAATTCAATAACTACTACTGGTGCGCCGTCTCCACGACGAGGACCTACTTTAAGAATACGAGTGTAACCACCTTGACGTTCTGCATAACGTGGTGCAATATCGTCAAATAATTTTTGAAGTGCGAAAACAGTGTTTGCTTCTTCGCCTTCTCCAACTGTTACTAGCTCACGACGGATAAATGCTGCCGCTTGACGACGTGCATGTAAATCTCCGCGTTTACCTAAAGTAATCATTTTTTCAACAGCTTTGCGTGTTTCTTTAGCGCGAGCTTCAGTAGTTTCGATACGCTCGTTGATAATTAAATCAGTAGCTAAGTCACGTAATAAAGCTTTACGTTGAGAACTTGTACGACCAAGTTTTCTGTAACCCATGGACGTTTCCCTCCTTTATTTATATCTGATCTAGCTTAATTTTTAAGTTTTCGCTTAGTCTTCATTACGCAATCCTAAACCAAGCTCTTCTAACTTCGCTTTAACTTCTTCTAAAGACTTACGCCCTAAGTTACGTACTTTCATCATATCATCTTCTGATTTATTCGCTAATTCAAGTACCGTATTGATACCTGCGCGTTTTAAACAGTTATAAGAACGAACAGAAAGATCAAGCTCTTCGATAGTCATCTCTAATACTTTTTCTTTTTGATCTTCTTCTTTTTCGACCATGATTTCAGCAGTTTGTGCTTCGTTCGTCATGCCCACAAAGATATTTAAATGCTCTGTTAAAATTTTAGCTCCAAGTGAAATCGCTTCTTTTGGACCGATGCTACCATCTGTCCAAACATCAAGTGATAACTTATCGTAGTCAGAATTCTGTCCAACACGAGTGTTTTCAACTTGGAAGTTGACGCGTGAAACTGGAGTGTAAATAGAGTCGATCGGGATCACGCCGATAGGAAGATCCTCACGTTTGTTTTGATCAGCAGGAGTGTAACCACGGCCGCGTTGTGCGTACATACGCATACGTAAATGACCGTTTTTAGCGATTGTTGCAATATATAGATCTGGATTTAAAATTTCTACATCACTGTCATGTGTAATGTCAGCAGCAGTAACCGTTCCGTCACCTTTCACATCAATCTCAATGACTTTTTCTTCGTCAGAGTAGATTTTCAAAGCTAGCTTTTTCACGTGTAAGATAATTGAAGCAACATCTTCTACAACGCCTTCTACAGTTGAGAATTCGTGTAGTACGCCGTCAATTTGAATTGACGTTACAGCAGCTCCAGGTAATGAAGACAGAAGGATACGACGTAAAGAATTACCCAAAGTGTTTCCATATCCGCGTTCTAGCGGTTCTACAACAAACTTGCCATATTTGGCAGCTTCGCTGATCTCCACTGTTTCAATCTTTGGTTTTTCAATTTCGATCATTCCAATTTACCCTCCTTCAAAACATCTAATGTATAGGTTCATACCATCATAGTTGTCGATCTTAGATAGACATTATATATGCACAAGACTATTGCACAAAGTAAAATGATGTACTCAGAAGTTATTCTCCTAAGAAGCACCTATTATACACGACGACGTTTTGGCGGACGGCAACCGTTATGAGGAACTGGAGTAACGTCTTTAATAGCAGTTACGTCTATACCAGCAGCTTGAAGTGCACGAATTGCAGCTTCACGACCTGAACCAGGACCTTTAACAGTAACTTCTAAAGTTTTGATACCATGTTCAATTGACGTTTTTGCAGCAGTTTCAGCAGCCATTTGAGCTGCGAATGGTGTTGATTTACGTGAACCACGGAAACCTAATGCACCAGCTGAAGACCAAGATATAGCATTACCTTGCATATCAGTGATTGTTACGATTGTATTGTTAAATGTAGAACGGATGTGAGCGATACCAGCTTCGATATTCTTTTTCACACGACGTTTACGAGTTTGTTGTTTACGAGCCATGTTAAGAAGGAACCTCCTTTACTTAATTATTTTTTCTTGTTCGCTACAGTTTTACGAGGACCTTTACGCGTACGAGCGTTGTTCTTCGTATTTTGACCGCGAACAGGTAAACCACGACGGTGACGGATACCACGTAATGAAGCAATTTCCATTAAACGTTTGATGTTTAAAGAAACTTCACGACGTAAATCACCTTCAGTTTTGTATGAGTCTAATTGTTCACGAATTTGGTTTAATTGATCTTCTGTTAAGTCTTTAACGCGAGTACTTTCGTCAATACCTGCTGCAGCTAATACTTTTTGAGAAGTCGTTTTACCAATACCGAAAATGTATGTTAATGAAATTACCACGCGTTTATCGCGAGGAATGTCAACACCAGCAATACGTGCCATATACGTTGTGCACCTCCTTGTTTAATTACCCTTGTTTTTGTTTGTGTTTAGGATTTTCACAGATTACCATTACTTTACCGCGTCGGCGAATTACTTTACATTTTTCGCAGATCGGTTTCACAGATGGTCTCACTTTCATCTAACCTAACCTCCTTAGTAGTCCGGAGTGCAAAAGATTATTTAAAACGGTATGTGATACGACCGCGAGTTAAATCATATGGAGATAACTCAATAGTAACCTTATCTCCAGGTAGGATACGGATAAAGTGCATACGAATCTTTCCAGATACGTGTGCAAGCACAGTGTGCCCATTTTCTAATTCTACCTTAAACATCGCGTTTGGCAAAGTCTCAACAACTGTTCCTTCGACTTCAATTACATCGTCTTTCGCCATCTTCTCGTCTCCCTTCTATATGCAAATATCAAAAAACTCAATTGAGCTCTTGCAACTGTTTTCTCCTATTAAAGAAGCAACTCGTTTCAACATATGTTCTGGATTGCATGAGAGATGTTCAATAAGACGCTTGTCTGGTTTCGCTTCACACAATCCATGGAATGTACAGTATCCGATAAAGGAACTGTATCCCTTATGTTAACACGATAGCCGGAATGTCTTGGATGAGAGATTCATACCCGTTACACAGATGCTTCCACGAAACCCATTATACCTTAAATAGATCTCATCACACGATAAATGTGCTCAACCTTTACAGTATATACCGGGCATAATATGCTTTTGCAACTCTCAAAAAATTATGTTTCGTTGTTGCCTCCGCACGCCTCCCGCGGAAGCTGTCTAGCGCCCGGACGGGTATCAGCTGCGGCTGCCCTGTAATAGAGCATCAAGTTCAGCAAATACTTTTGAAATTTCTTGCTGTCCATTAATGTTTGTCAATACATCCTTTGCTTCATAAAAATCAAGTAAAGGCTGTGCTTGGTTCATATTTACTTCCAGACGGTTTGCTACTGTTTCAGGATTGTCATCCGCACGTGTGTATAATTCGCCGCCATCTTTATCACATTTCCCATCCTCTTTTGAAGGATTGAAAATTAAGTGGTAAGATGTGCCGCAAGTTTTACAAATACGACGGCCGCTTAAGCGTGCTATTAATTCATCTTTTTCGACTTGAACATTAATCGTATGTTCAACTGGACGACCTAGTTCTTCAAGGATGCTATCTAAAGCTTCAGCTTGTGGAACTGTACGTGGGAATCCATCTAATAAGAATCCTTTTTCGCAATCTGCTTGTGCAAGACGCTCTCGAACAATGCCAATCGTTACTTCATCCGGAACTAATGCTCCTTGATCCATAAACGATTTTGCTTGTAAACCTAATTCTGTGCCTTCTTTAATGGCAGCACGGAACATGTCACCTGTAGAAATATGAGGGATTGCGTACTTCTCAACAATTTTGTCAGCCTGAGTACCTTTACCAGCACCAGGTAGACCCATTAAAACGATATTCATACGAATGCTCCCCTTTAAAATAGCGCTGGCTCAGGAAACGTAAATGTCTCCTAAACCTGCTTTATTTCATAAAGCCTTTATAATGACGTTTAACGAGTTGAGACTCTAATTGTTTCATGGTTTCAAGTGCAACACCAACTACGATTATTAAACTTGTTCCCCCGATTTGAGCCGAAGCTGGCAGGTTCATAAAGTTAATGAAAAGAATTGGCATGACTGAAATTGCGACAAGGAATAGCGCACCAACAAATGTCAAACGATAAAGAACTTTTGTTAAGTAAGCTTGTGTGTCATTACCTGGACGAATGCCCGGAATATAAGCACCCTGCTTTTTCAAGTTGTCGGCCACATTTTCTGGATTCACTTGAATGAATGCATAGAAATATGTGAATGCCACGATTAACCCAACGTAAATGATCATCCCAACAGGTTTTGAGTAATCAAAAGTGTTTGTAATGAATGCAGTTACTTTGTTATCACCGAAGAATGTCGCTAAAGTTTGAGGTGTTACAATGAACGCTACCGCGAAGATTACCGGAATAACCCCTGCAGCATTTACTTTTAAAGGTAAGTGCGTTTGTTGTGCGCCCACTTTAGGCGAATTACCAGCAACTCGTTTTGCATATTGAATTGGAATTTTACGCAACGCTTGTTGAACGTAAATAACTCCAACTACAACAGCAAGTAGCACTAAAACCAATAGTGTTAGGATAACAATCTTAATGAAAAGCTGGTCTCCTGCGCCTTGAATTTGTTGTGCATAAATTTGGTTTACTGAGTTAGGTAACGCAGCTACGATACCAGCGAAGATAATAATTGAAATACCATTACCAACACCATAAGCAGTAATTTGTTCAGATAGCCACAATAGGAATGCTGTACCACCTGTAAGCACAATCGAAATAGTTAAGTACGATTGAATACTCGTATCTAGAATCAACGATCCACCGTAGAACTGGTTAAACCCGAACGACATTGCGAAAGATTGAATAAATGCAAGTACAATTGTGAAATAACGTGTGAATTGAGCTAACTTACGTCGGCCAACATCACCTTGTTTCGACCATTCTGCAAACTTTGGTACAACGTCCATTTGAAGTAACTGGACAATAATTGATGCCGTGATGTAAGGCATAATCCCCATCGCAAAGATCGAGAAGTTTGCCAATGCACCACCGCCAAACGTATTAAGGAAACCTACTAAGTTAAACTCATCAGTCGCCTTTAATACATCTGCGTTAACGTTTGGTACCGGGATAAATGTCCCGATACGGAAAACGATTAACATTAATAAAGTAAAGATGATCTTATTTCGTATATCTCGAACGCGCATAAAGTTAGAGATCGTCTGAAACATTAAATCACCTCAGTTGTTCCGCCAGCATTCTCGATTGCTTCTTTAGCTGAAGCAGAGAATTTGTGAGCTTTTACATTAAGCTTAACGCTTAACGTACCATGACCTAGAATTTTAATTCCAGTTTTCTCATTGCTCACGACACCAGTTTCTAATAATAATGCAGGTGTTACTTCTGCACCATCTTCAAAACGGTTTAACGCATCAAGGTTAACGATCGCGTATTCTTTACGATTAATGTTCGTAAAGCCTCGTTTAGGTATACGACGGAATAGTGGGTTTTGACCCCCCTCGAATCCTGGGCGTACGCCGCCGCCAGATCGAGAGTTTTGGCCTTTATGACCTCTACCAGAAGTTTTACCGTTACCAGAACCGATACCACGACCAACGCGGTTACGTACTTTACGTGAACCTTCTGCTGGTTTTAACTCATGAAGTTTCATTTGGGTGGCACCTCCTTGTTCATATAATTGAAATTAAATTTCTTTAACAGTAACTAAATGAGCTACTTTTGTTAACATACCGCGAATAGCTGCGTTGTCAGCTTGTTCAACAGTTTGGTTAGTTTTGCGTAGGCCTAAAGCTTCAACAGTTTTACGTTGACCTGGTTTAGAACCAATTACAGACTTAACAAGGGTGATTTGTAATTTTGCCATTATAATTCCCCCCTTATCCTAATAACTCTTCCACTGATTTACCGCGTAGTTTTGCAACGTCCTCTGCGCGTTTTAATTCAGTTAAACCTGCTACAGTTGCGCGCACCATGTTAATTGGTGTGCTTGAACCAAGAGATTTTGAAAGAATATCAGTAATACCAGCAAGTTCAAGTACAGCACGTACTGGACCACCAGCGATAACTCCTGTACCAGGAGCTGCAGGTTTAATTAAGATTGAACCTGCACCGAAGCGACCTTGCACTAAGTGTGGAGTAGTTCCACCCACGCGTGGTACTTCGATTAAGTTTTTCTTCGCGTCTTCAACAGCTTTACGGATCGCATCTGGAACCTCTTGGGCTTTACCAGTACCGAAACCTACATGACCGTTTTTATCTCCTACTACAACTAATGCAGTGAAGCGGAAGCGACGACCACCTTTAACAACTTTAGCAACACGGTTAATTGTAACTACGCGTTCTTCAAGTTCAAAATTGTTTGCGTCAATGCGACTCATGAAGTATGTCCCTCCTTCTTCTTAAAATTCTAAGCCATTTTCGCGTGCAGCTTCAGCTACAGCTTTTACACGACCATGATATAAGTAACCGCTACGGTCAAATACCACGTTAGTAATATTTTTTTCAGCAGCGCGTTTAGCGATTGTTTCACCGATTTTAGCAGCAGCTTCTACGTTTGCGCCAGCACCTTCGAAAGCTTTTTCTTGAGTGTTAGCAGAAACTAAAGTTACGCCAGCTACATCATCGATCAGTTGTGCATAAATGTTCTTGTTAGAACGGAATACGTTTAAACGCGGACGTTGTGCAGTACCCGAAATTTTAGAACGAACACGCCCATGACGTTTTTTACGAACTTGATTTTTGTCTTGTTTCGTAATCACAGAGGTCACTCCTTTCTAGATTAATGCAGTATTAGGCTGCATTATTTACCTGTTTTACCTTCTTTACGGCGAACGATTTCACCTTCGTAACGAATACCTTTACCTTTATACGGCTCTGGTGGACGTACTTGACGGATGTTAGATGCTAAAGCACCAACACGCTCTTTAGAAATACCTTTGATGATAATTTTTGTGTTTGAAGGAACTTCGACCTCTAAACCTTGTTCAGGTGTAAACTCTACTGGATGAGAGTAACCAACGTTCAATACAAGTTTATTACCTTGTAATTGTGCACGGTAACCTACACCGATAAGTTCTAGAGAGCGTGAGAAACCTTCAGAAACACCCGTTACCATGTTAGCTAATAACGCACGAGTTGTACCGTGGTTAGTGCGGTGTTCTTTAGATTCAGAAGGACGAACAACTGTAAGAATGTTGCCTTCTTGCTCGATTTTCATATCTTGGTGGAATTGAGTAGTTAATTCACCTTTTGGACCTTTTACAGTAACAGTGTTTTCAGGTTTGAATTCAATTGTTACGCTAGCTGGTACCTCAATAATTTTTTTACCTACGCGAGACATTTATGTTGCACCTCCGTTCTTTTCTTACTTATTACCAAATGTATGCTAAGATTTCGCCGCCTGCTTTTTTAGCGCGCGCTTCTTTGTCAGTTAATAAACCTTGTGAAGTTGATACTAAAGCGATACCAAGACCGTTTAATACTTTAGGTACTTCGTTAGTTTTAGCATATACACGTAGACCTGGTTTAGAAATACGTTTAAGACCAGTAATTACGCGCTCGTTATCTTTACCATATTTTAAGAAAATACGGATGATACCTTGTTTGTTGTCTTCTACATATTCTACGTCACGTACGAAACCTTCACGCTTTAAAATTTCAGCGATCTCTTTCTTTACGTTAGAAGCAGGAACCTCTAACTTCTCGTGACGAACCATGTTCGCATTACGAATGCGTGTCAGCATATCTGCAATCGGATCAGTCATTGTCATGAAAATTTACCTCCTTCCCAATTTAGGGGATTACCAGCTGGCTTTTTTAACGCCAGGAATTTGTCCCTTATAAGCAAGTTCACGGAAACAAATACGGCAAAGTTTAAATTTGCGATATACTGAGTGTGGGCGCCCACAGCGCTCACAACGTGTATACTCTTGTACTTTAAATTTTTGCGTGCGTTGTTGTTTAACGATCATTGATTTTTTAGCCACGTTTTCGCCCTCCTTGTTTAATTACTTTTGGAACGGCATACCGAACTGTGTTAATAACTCGCGAGCTTCTTCGTCAGAATTCGCTGTTGTTACGATAACGATGTCCATACCGCGTACTTTTGAAACTTTATCGTAATCGATTTCTGGGAAAATTAATTGTTCTTTAACACCTAGTGTATAGTTACCGCGACCGTCGAATGCTTTTTTAGAAACACCACGGAAGTCACGTACACGTGGAAGTGCGATAGAAATTAATTTATCCAGGAATTCATACATACGCTCACCGCGTAATGTAACTTTAGCACCAATCGCTTGACCTTCACGTAAACGGAAACCAGCGATAGATTTTTTAGCCTTAGTTACTACTGGCTTTTGACCAGTGATAATTGTTAATTCTTCTACAGCTACATCAAGAGCTTTAGAGTTTTGAACAGCATCGCCAACACCCATGTTGATTACGATCTTGTCAACTTTAGGTAATTGCATAACTGATTTATATTCGAACTTGCTCATAAGAGCAGGTGAAACTTCGTTTAAATATTTTACTTTTAGGCGGCTCATGTGTGTACCTCCCTTCTCAATTTACTTATTAGTCGATTACTACACCTGATTTTTTTGCAACACGAACTTTTTTGCCATCTTTGATCTCATAACCTACACGAGTCGGCTCGCCAGATTTAGGATCGATTAGCATTACGTTCGAAACGTGGATTGCAGCTTCTTGAGATACAATTCCACCTTGTGGGTTAAGTTGGTTAGGTTTAACGTGTTTCTTAACGATGTTTACACCTTCAACAAGAACGCGGTCTTGTTTTGGGAAAGCAGCTAAGATTACGCCTTCTTTACCTTTGTCTTTACCAGTAATTACTTTTACTTTATCGCCCTTTTTAACATGCATTATGTGTCGCACCTCCTTGATTGGTACTGTCATGAAATTAAAGAACTTCTGGAGCTAGAGAAACGATTTTCATGAAGTTGCCATCACGTAATTCACGTGCGACTGGTCCGAAAATACGAGTTCCGCGTGGTGATTTATCATCTTTGATGATTACGCAAGCGTTCTCGTCAAATTTGATGTAGGTACCGTCTTTACGACGAGCACCTGATTTTGTGCGAACGATAACAGCTTTAACGACGTCACCTTTTTTGACAACGCCACCTGGTGTTGCTTTCTTGACTGTACAAACAACGATATCACCGATGTTAGCAGTTTTACGTCCAGAACCACCAAGTACTTTAATTGTTAAAACTTCACGTGCACCTGAGTTGTCAGCAACTTTCATACGACTTTCTTGTTGGATCACTTAGGTTACCTCCCTTCGGAAATTAGTTTTATTCCGAAATGTGTTATTAGATAATAACCGCTTTTTCAACAATTTCAACTAAACGGAAGCGCTTAGTAGCTGATAGCGGGCGAGTTTCCATGATACGTACGATATCACCGATTTTCGCTGTGTTTAGCTCATCATGAGCATAAAACTTTTTAGAGTACTTTACACGCTTACCGTAAAGCTTGTGCTTTTTGTGTGTTTCGATTAAAACAGAAACTGTTTTGTCCATTTTATCTGAAACTACTCGGCCTGTGTAAACTTTGCGTTGGTTACGCTCAGTCATACTTGAAAACCTCCTTTATCAGTTATTTGCACTGATTTCTCTTTCATGAATCACAGTTTTCATACGTGCGATCGCTTTGCGAACTTCACGGATGCGAGCTGTGTTTTCTAATTGACCAGTCGCCAATTGGAAGCGAAGGTTGAAAAGCTCTTCTTTCAGTGATTTCACTTTTAATTCGATTTCAGCAGTGGCAAGGTCACGGATTTCATTAGCTTTCATTAGATTCACCACCAGTTTCTTGACGTTTGATTACTTTACATTTTACAGGAAGTTTGTGTGCTGCTAAACGAAGCGCTTCACGTGCGATCTCTTCAGATACACCAGCGATTTCGAACATTACTTTTCCTGGTTTTACTACTGCTACCCAGCCCTCAGGAGAACCTTTACCAGAACCCATTCGGACTTCTAGAGGCTTTTTCGTATAAGGCTTGTGCGGGAAGATTTTAATCCAAACTTTACCGCCACGTTTCATGTAACGTGTCATTGCAATACGGGCAGATTCGATTTGACGGTTTGTAATCCATGATGCTGTAACAGCTTGTAAGCCGAACTCACCGAAAGATACTTCTTTACCGCCTTTCGCTTCACCACGCATGTTACCACGGTGTTCACGACGATATTTTACGCGTTTTGGTAATAACATTATTATTTGCCTCCTTCCACAGAGTTCTTTTTAGTAGGAAGGACTTCACCACGGTAGATCCAAACTTTAACGCCTAGTTTACCGTATGTTGTGTCTGCTTCAGCATGTGCATAATCAATGTCAGCACGTAATGTATGAAGCGGAACAGTTCCTTCGCTATAGTGTTCAGCACGCGCGATATCAGCGCCACCTAAACGACCAGATACTTGTGTTTTAATACCTTTTGCACCAGCGCGCATTGTGCGTTGGATTGATTGTTTTTGAGCACGGCGGAATGATACGCGGTTCTCAAGTTGACGAGCGATATTTTCAGCTACTAATTTCGCATCAAGATCAGCACGTTTAATTTCAATAATGTTGATGTGTACACGTTTACCAGTTACTTCAGTTAAGTGTTTACGTAAGTTTTCTACTTCCGTACCACCTTTACCGATTACCATACCTGGTTTCGCAGTGTGAATTGTAACGTTTACGCGATTTGCAGCGCGCTCGATTTCTACTTTAGATACAGATGCATCTTTAAGTTTAGTTTCGATATATTTACGAATTTTGATATCTTCGTGTAAAAGATCAGCGTAGTCTTTTTCAGCGAACCATTTTGATTCCCAATCACGAATAATACCAACACGTAGTCCTATTGGATGTACTTTTTGACCCACGGATTATCCCTCCTTCTTCTCAGATACCACGATAGTGATGTGGCTTGTACGTTTGTTAATTGCCGATGCACGACCTTGTGCACGTGGGCGGAAACGTTTTAAAGTTGGACCTTCATCAACGAAGATTTCAGATACAACCAGGTTGTTAATATCTAACTCATAGTTGTGTTCAGCATTAGCAACTGCAGATTTTAATACTTTCTCAACGACTGGAGACGCCGCTTTTGGAGTATGACGTAAAATTGCAACTGCTTCACCGATTTGCTTGCCTCGAATTAAGTCTACTACTAGACGTACTTTACGAGGAGCGATACGAACTGTACGAGCGATAGCTTTAGCTTGTGTCATTAGGATTTACCTCCTCTCAAAATTAGCGTCTTGTTTTTTTATCGTCTGCACCGTGACCTTTGTACGTACGAGTTGGTGCGAACTCACCAAGTTTGTGACCTACCATATCTTCTGTCACGTATACTGGAACGTGTTTACGACCATCGTATACAGCGATTGTTAAACCGATAAAAGTCGGGAAGATTGTAGAACGGCGAGACCAAGTTTTAATAACTTGCTTTTTCTCAGAAGCCTCTTGTGCTTCCACCTTTTTAATTAGGTGGTCATCAGCAAAAGGACCTTTCTTTAAGCTGCGGCCCATTTAGGAACCTCCCTCCGTGATACGTCCACGGCTCGCGAATCGAACCGTAGGTTTACCACATTATTTTTTACGTCCACGAATAATAAATTTAGATGATTTATTTTTCTTTTTACGAGTTTTGTAACCAAGAGTTGGTTTACCCCATGGTGTCATTGGAGATTTACGTCCAATTGGAGAACGTCCTTCACCACCACCGTGTGGGTGATCGTTAGGGTTCATTACAGAACCACGTACAGTTGGGCGTTTACCTAACCAGCGAGAACGACCGGCTTTACCGATGTTAATTAGTTCGTGTTGTTCGTTACCAACTTGACCGATTGTAGCACGGCAAACTGCAAGGATTAAACGTGTTTCGCCAGATTGTAAACGAACGATAACGTATTTACCTTCACGACCAAGTACTTGTGCAGAAGTACCAGCAGAACGTACTAATTGTCCACCTTTACCAGGTTTCATCTCGATGTTATGGATAGTTGTACCCATTGGGATGTTGATTAGTGGTAACGCGTTACCTACTTTAATGTCCGATTCTGGACCTGAAACGATCACTTGACCTACTTCAAGACCTTTCGGAGCTAGGATATAACGTTTTTCACCATCAGCATAGTTAATTAATGCGATGTTCGCAGAACGGTTTGGATCGTACTCGATTGTAGCAACGCGTCCTGGAATGTCATCTTTATTACGTTTGAAGTCAATGATACGGTATTGTTTCTTATGACCACCACCGTGATGACGAACTGTAATTTTACCTTGGTTATTACGACCGGCTTTACGAGTTTTTGGAGCTAATAAAGACTTTTCAGGTTTATTAGTTGTAATCTCTGCAAAGTCAGATGACGTCATATTGCGTCGACCATTTGAGGTTGGCTTATACTTTTTAATCGCCATTTGTTTTCCCTCCTTCTTAAAAGTTCAATATATCAAATTTTAGATTTCGAATAACTCGATTTCTTTTGATTCAGCAGTTAATTTAACAATCGCTTTACGACGTTTGTTAGTGTAGCCACCAAATTTACCAACGCGCTTGAACTTACCTTTGTAGTTCATTACGTTTACTTTCTCAACTTTAACGCCGAAGATTTCTTCAACTGCGTGTTTTACTTGAGTTTTGTTAGCGCGAGTGTCTACTTCGAAAGTATACTTTTTCTCTGCCATAATTTCTGAAGAACGCTCAGTAATGACCGGACGTTTTAAGATATCACGTGCTTCCATTATCCAAGCACCTCCTCAACTTTTTTTACAGCATCTTGAGTGAATACAACTTTATCGTGACCTACTAAGTCTAATACGTTGATTCCTTCAGCTGTTAACACTGTAACACCAGGGATGTTACGAGCAGATAATGCTACGTTTTCATTTACTTCAGCAGTAACGAATAACGCTTTTTTGTTGATTTCTAATGCAGCAAGTACTGCTTTGAAATCTTTTGTTTTTGGTGCATCAATAGTTAATGCATCAAGAACTACTAATTTTTGTTCTAACACTTTAGCTGATAAAGCTGATTTAAGAGCTAAGCGACGAACTTTCTTTGGTAATTTGTAAGAGTAACTACGTGGAGTAGGACCGAATACAACACCACCACCACGCCATTGTGGAGAGCGGATCGAACCTTGACGTGCACGACCAGTCCCTTTTTGACGCCATGGCTTACGACCACCACCAGCAACTTCTGAACGGTTTTTTACTTTGTGATTACCTTGACGTAAAGATGCGCGTTGAGCAATAATTGCGTCGAATAATACAGCTTCGTTTGGCTCGATTCCGAAAATCGCATCGTTTAATTCGATTTCACCAATTGAAGCACCTGTTTGACTAAGTAAAGATACTTTTGTCATTCGAGTTTCCTCCTTTCTTTAAGAGAATTATTTTGATTTAATAGCAGTTTTCACTGTTACTAATGCTTTTTTAGAACCAGGGATATTACCTTTTACTAATAATAGGTTACGTTCAACATCAACCTTGATAACTTCAAGGTTTTGAATTGTTATAACAGTAGCACCCATTTGACCAGGTAATTTCTTTTGTTTGAATACGCGGTTCGGAGCAACTGGGCCCATTGAACCTGGACGACGGTGGTAACGAGAACCGTGGGACATAGGACCACGAGATTGACCATGACGTTTAATAACACCTTGGAAACCTTTACCCTTTGATACACCTGTTACATCGATTACATCGCCTTCAGCGAAAATTTCAACCTTGACTTCTTGACCAACTTCGTAAGCCGCTACATCTAGGTTGCGGAACTCACGGATGAAGCGCTTAGGGGCAGTGTTCGCTTTTGCTACGTGGCCTTGTGCTGGTTTGTTAGAAAGCTTAATACGCTTGTCTTCAAAACCAAATTGAACCGCTTCGTAGCCATCAGTTTCAACAGTTTTCTTTTGTAAAACTACGTTTGGAGTAGCTTCGATAACTGTTACCGGGATTAAATCACCGTTTTCAGCGAAAACTTGAGTCATACCAATTTTTCTACCTAAGATTCCTTTAGTCATTTGTCACACCTCCTGTTAATTTTAAGAAAAAGTTTTGTATATTTGTTTTTACCATTAAAGTTTGATTTCGATATCAACGCCAGATGGTAAATCAAGCTTCATTAACGCATCAACAGTTTGTGGTGTTGGGTTAACGATGTCGATAAGACGTTTGTGTGTGCGCATTTCAAATTGCTCACGAGAATCTTTGTACTTATGAACCGCACGTAAGATTGTATAAACAGATCTTTCAGTAGGTAGTGGAATCGGACCTGATACTCCAGCACCTGAACGTTTCGCAGTTTCAACGATTTTCTCAGCAGATTGATCTAAGATACGGTGATCATACGCCTTTAAACGAATACGAATTTTTTGTTTTGCCATTACTTTCCCTCCCTCTCGCCTATTTTCTAGACATTCTCCACGAAAATTTCTCCTACACACCGCCATGGCAAAGCGGCCGGGTGTGTCGGCAACCTCTCGCTTCATCGCAGTCAAAGACTAACATTAAACATTGTACACAATAAAAAAGAAATTTGCAAGTGGTTTAGCAAAATTCATTTTAAAATGTTTTATTCTTATTTACTACATTCGCTCTCTTTGAGCCGTTTATTAGTATATAAGATTATCATATCGAAATCAACCCAAACGATTCTAAATCTATATAATTTATTAATCAGCGCATTATCTCTTAAAACTTACTTGTGTTATTAAAAAAACATCACCCTCTAAACGTAGAAAGTGATGTATCTATATTATAGGAAGAAAACCACTGCTAACCACCCGAAAATGATTTGTGGGATATTATAAAATAGGAACGTGGGAACGCATGTATCCCAAATGTGATTATGCTGTCCGTCCACATTCAACCCTGCTGTTGGACCGAGCGTTGAGTCGGATGCAGGTGATCCTGCATCTCCAAGTACACCGGCTGTACCAATTAAACAAATAATTGCTAACTCACTTAAGCCAAGTTCCATTGCAAGCGGAACGAAAATGGCTGCAATGATTGGAATTGTAGCAAATGAAGAACCGATTCCCATCGTAACAATAAGCCCTACAACTAACATGGCAAATACAGTAATCGCTATATTTCCACCAAATAGATCCATTGCTCCCACTACAAGCTGTTCAACATCCCCCGTTGCATTAATTACAGCTGAAAAACCGTTTGCTGCAATCATAACGAAACCTACAAATGCCATCATACGCATGCCATCTGTT
Organism: Solibacillus cecembensis; assembly: GCF_001439635.1. Lineage (GTDB taxonomy): Bacteria > Bacillota > Bacilli > Bacillales_A > Planococcaceae > Solibacillus > Solibacillus cecembensis. The sequence goes on from NZ_LMBZ01000011.1 coordinate 29,633, forward strand.
AATATTTCATCTGCTTCTTTTACCTTTAATGCCCCTGTAACATAGAGTATGCTAATCCCAACTAACGAACCGATAATCATTGAACCCGTTGGAATTTGAACTGCTAGTGAAGCGATTAAAGCAATTGCAGCAAATAAAATATTTCGCGGCTTTACATCCACTTTCGATTGTTCTTCCGTCTCTACTTCAATCATTTTATATTTACGTGGCTTACGATACACGACAAACGCCGCAACAAGTCCCACAACCATCCCTAACGCAACAATCATCATTGCCTTAGGAACATCAGAAAGTGCAATTTCCATGCCGGCTAAGCCCATCTGTGTCACGATAAGCTCCTGATATATTAAACCAAAGCCAAATGGTAAAAACATATACGGCATAATTAAACCAAATGTTAACGTACTCGCAATTAAACGACGATCAATTTCTAACATATTCATTAGCTTAATCATTGGCGGCACAATTAATGGAATAAAGGCGATATGCACTGGTATTGCATTTTGCGACATAATTGCGAGTGCTAGTAGCACAAAAATTATTAACGCTTTCGCTAAACCTTTCTTTTGCGATTCTCCTTCGCGTTGCACCAACTTTAAAATTTGCCCCACTAAAACTTCCGGAATGCCTGTACGAGAAATAGCCAGCGCAAAACCACCAAGTAAGGCATAACTAAGTGCAATCGTAGCACCTCCACCTAATCCACCAACAAAAGCATCTACCGTGTCTAGCACATTTAATCCACCTGCAAGTCCACCTAAAATGGCTCCTACCGTTAAAGATAACACCACATTAATTCGCATTAAACTCAATATAAGCATGATACCAACTGCCACTAAAACTGCATTCATCTATTACACTTCACTTTCGTATGCTAAATCACTAATGTGCTAAAGTATAATATTTCACTTAAATGTTGTCAATGTAAAAAGACTATCAACTCACATTTTAATTGATTTGACAGTCTCATTTCTTATAATGACTCTTTAATTACTTTTTTATAATAACTTATAGAAAGTAATGCAAAAATAATATACATTACGATATAAAGTCCCATTGTGATAAGAAGTGGTGTAACAAGCTCAGATCCAAATAAGAACCAACCTGATTTAACTGCAAAATAACTATGCAATAAACCAATGGCGAGCGGTAAACCGAAATTAAACGCTTGCTTCATATAAATACCACGCAAAATCTCCTGCTGCGAAAAACCAATTTTACGTAAAATAGTGTAAGCTTCACGTTCTTCTTCCGCTTCCGTCATTTGTTTGAAATACAATATACTGCCCGTTGCTAGCAAGAACGCTAACCCTAAAAATGCTGTTGTGAAAATGGTAACACCCATTACACTAATATAATCGACACGCGATTTTTCCTTACTTACTTGATTGCGCGTTTTTAATTGTAATTCACCATTTTTATCTGCTGTATAAAATTCATTATGATAGGCATTTGTTTCTTTATAGAGCATTTCTGCACGAGCTAAATCACCTTGGTCATGCAATGAAATCGATGTTTGCTTATGCCAAACCGATATACCTTTATGCTGGGCCAACTGTTCAAATAAAGCATCCTTTACGATTAATACCGGCCCACCGCCTACGCCTACAACGATATTGCCAAGTAAATACTCATCCTTTACTTCGATGACCTCGACTGGGTAGCTTTGCCCCTCCGCTTTCATCGTCACATTCCCTAGTTGTAATGGGATCATTTCTGATAGGACATTATTATATCCCGTAATAATCGCTTCATTTTCTGCTAGCTTTAGTCCTGGATAACGTTTTATATAATCCGATAATGGCACGGCGTAAATCTCCATATCCATGTTCCACAATTCGTTATTTTTCATATGCTCAGCGACTAATTCTTCGAGTGAAAACTCCACCTTTTGTAGACGTAACTCCACTGCATCATAAGCAATCCCTTCCATATCCAGCGCAGCTAAAAATTCCTTCCCATTATCCTCATATAATGTGTAATCTGTTGGTGAAGTTGAAAATGCCTTTTCGTCCGCAGAATAATATGAAATATATGAAAGTGTTGTAATAGCAAGTGATACAGCTGTCAGTACAGTAATTAATGTAAGTGACTTCGCATTGCCTTTCATACGGTGCATAATCGGTGTTAAAGCAAGGACATCCACAGGTGATAAATGCCCATTTTTCTTCATACGCACTAAATTCAACACGAAGGCGATTGAAAAACGAAATACAAAAAACGTGCCGCCAATCGTCGTCGCTAAAATGATTAACATGTTGAGAAACAAGTCAGTTGCTACGTCTTCCGAAAAGAGCTGTGTGGACGCGTAATAGCCGTAACTAATCAATCCAATCCCGATAGCACCCATCATCATTTTTAGCGGGCTAAAGCGTTTCACACGTTCGTCTGCTTGTTTTGAAGCGGTAAAAAGCGATAATAACGATACTCTGCGAATCATAAAGGCCATCTGTACTAAAATAACCGCTAATAAAATTGCAAACAATAGCAACGTCTGTTTCACTGCTTCTATACTAAATGTCATCGCCACAACCGTATCTTGCTCAAGAACTTTTAACAATACCATCGCAAACAATCGTGAGCTTAAAAATCCGAATACCATACCAACGAGCACCGCACCAGCAAACAGGACAATATTTTCAAGTGCAACAAGACGAATAATTAATCCTTTCGTCATCCCGATTAATTGATACAGCCCGATTTCCTTACTTCGACGTTTCATAAATAAATGATTTGCATAAAGCACGAAAAATAAGACGATAAAATACAAAATGTACGTTGCTGCTTTTAAACCAGCTGCTGCAGATCCGCTATTCGCTGCCGTCTGTAAAACTGAGTCATTATATTGCAATGTCACAAATGAAAAATACAAAGTTACACTAAAAATTAGGGCAAAGAAGTATAAATAATAATGTTTTATATTTTTCAGCATACTTTTAAAAACTAACTGATTAAGCTTCATGACCGTCACCACCTAGCACACTTTGCGTATGCAAAATTTGCTGGAAAAAGTCATTGCGGTTTTTTTCACCTTTATATAACTCCGTATACAGCTGTCCGTCTTTTAAAAACAATACACGCGAACAAAAACTCGCGGCTACTGCATCATGTGTCACCATCATAATCGTTACATTTTTTTGTTCATTAATATTTACTAAATTACTCAGTAGCGCTGTTGCTGATTTCGAGTCTAATGCACCGGTTGGCTCATCTGCAAATACAATTGATGGGTTAGAAATTAGGGCACGCGCCGCAGAAGTTCGTTGCTTTTGGCCACCTGAAATTTCATTCGGGTATTTATTCGCAATATCTTCAATCATTAATATTTTCACAAGCTCTGCAAATCGTGCCTCTGCTGCTGCTTTTGGTATTTTTGTAATGGATAGTGGCAGTAAAATATTTTCTTTTACTGTTAATGTATCGAGTAAATTATAGTCTTGAAAAATAAAACCTAATTGATCTCGACGGAATTTCGCTAAATCACGCTCTTTCATTTTTTGTAATTGTTGCCCGTCAATTTCTACAAGCCCTTCTGTTACACGGTCAATGGAACATAGAACATTTAAAAGTGTCGTCTTACCCGATCCTGAAGAACCCATAATCCCAACAAATTCACCCTTTTCTACTTCTAAGTCAATGCCCTTTAATACTTCATAGGCCATCTGTTTCTTACCATATGTCTTTTTAATTTTGCGTCCAATTAAAATACTCATCTTTGTGCTCCCTTCAGCTTCCTTATGCCCTTAATTGTACAAGGTTCATACGCATTAATCGTTTGATTTGCATGACAAAAAGAAACGGTACATGACAATTACGTCACATACCGTAAAGTTTCGTGTACTCATTTTGTTCAGGAAACACTAGCATAACAGTTGAGCCTTCATTGACTTTCGAATTTACCAATAGCTTTATACCGAGTTTTGTTGCAGCATTTCGTGCTAAATACAGTCCCATCCCTGTTGCAGCTGTTGATTCTCTCCCAACGGAACCCGTATACGACTTCCGGAAAATGCGCGGTAAATCCTCTGGTGCAATTCCTATCCCGCTATCTTGTATATGTAATGCCCAATTCTCTTGTTGCTGAGACATAAAAATATGCACTTCCGAGTTCTCATGACTATATTTTACTGAGTTTGATAAAATTTGACGCAAAATAAACGCTAGCCATTTCGCATCCGTTACGATTTCTAGCTCCAACTCTTCTACTTCAAAACCAATCCCCTTTTCCATACACCAAGCTTTCAACGAACGAATTTCATTAGAAATTACTTTGTGTAGTTCCACACGCTCTAAACGATTATCCTGTTCCATCGTTTGGAGCCGTGTTTGATGAAGCTGTTGGTCAACAAGCATATAGAGACGAAGCCACTCATGCTCAAGGCGCGTTTGTAGCTTCCCATCTTCTACATGCTCAATCATAATTTTCATCGCAGTTAAAGGTGTTTTCACTTCATGTACCCATGCAAGCAAATCATCGCGTTCCTCTAATACTTGAATTTTCATCTGATTGAGCTCATTTGTTTGATGTGCATATTCTTGTTGAAAACGATCCACTAAAAGTGACATATAGGGGCTCTGCATACGGTCTAAGTCTTCGAAATTTTGATTTTCCATTCTTTTTAAATGCGACCAATCCTTTAAAAAACGCCAGCCAACAAAAAGGAAGAATAGCACGCTATATACACTATTTAAGTAAAGTATCGACACATGATAAAGCCCACTATCCAGTACGAGCAAACCATTCAAACTAATTAATGATAAAACGTAAAACAGAAACCACTGTGCATGTTCCTTTAAAAATAGCCAGATCATAAAGTAACCGCCATATATCCAAGCCCTTTTTTCGTTAAAATGACCTCTTCTAATCCGATTTCCTCCAACCGTTGACGTAAACGATTCACGTTCACTGTTAGCGTATTGTCATTGACGAAACGCTCATCATCCCAAAGTTTGCGCATTAATTCGTCGCGTGACACGATTTTATCCGCTTGAGATAACAGAACACGCAATATAAAAAGCTCATTTTTTGTTAACGCCATTTTTTCGCCGTTCAAGCTGACTTCACTTCGACTATAATCTACTTGCGCTCCGTTCCATTGGATGATATCTGGTGCCTGCTCTTGATACGTATATGTTCGTCTTAACAGTGCCTGTACTTTCGCAATCAATACTTCCATATGGAAAGGCTTTTGTACAAAATCATCCGCCCCCATTTGCATCGCCATCACCATATCCATCGGATGATCACGTGAGGATAGAAAGATGATTGGTACTTTTGATACGAAGCGAATTTCTCGACACCAATGAAAGCCGTCATATGCTGGTAATTGAATATCGATTAAAACAAGCTCAGGCTGTTCTTTTTCAAATGTATCCATTACTTGTTGAAAGTCTTCAGGACCTACTACATCAATATTCCATTGCGAAAAACGCTCACGTATTAACTCAAAAATTGATGGATCGTCTTCTATTAGCATGATCTTCAAGTTTATCCACTCCTTTAAATGCTATTATATTATACACGAACGGCAAACTTACAACTATTCCCATCATTTTAGCTTGGCACAATTCACAATCTGTGACAACCGCCAGATGCTTTGTTTGATATAATGAATTCAAACGTTCGTATAGGAGGTTTGAATTCATGGATATCCGCCAAATTGAATATTTTGTTGAAGTTGCCAAACAATCAAGCTTTACGAAAGCCGCCACCATATTGCACGTATCACAACCTTCCATCAGTAAAGCGATTCAAAATTTAGAATCTGAACTTGGTGTGCCGCTATTTTACCGTTCGTCAAAGCAATTGGAGTTAACGGACGCTGGACACGCTGTTTTAGTAAATGCCTTACAAGTTCTGGAGTCTTTCCATAACCTACGCTCCGAATTAACCGATTTAATGGAATTAAAAAAGGGGCAAATCCGAATTGGTATTCCTCCAATTGTCGGGGCAGAATTTTTTTCGAAATTGATTAGCTATTACAAAGAAAAATATCCATACATTGAAATTTTATTAACTGAAGTGGGCACAAAACGCATCCGACAGGGGATTGAAGCTGGGGAACTAGATATCGGCTTAGTATGTAGCGTTTGCTCGACGAATGAACAATTAGAAACCATTCGATTTGTAAAAGATCCACTTGTATTAATTGTTCATCATGACCACCCACTAGCGAAGCAGGAATTTATTGAACTGTCCGATTTACAATCCGAAGCATTTATCATTTACCGCAATGATTTCATTTTATATGATCGTATTATTGAAGAATGCTCAAAATCCGGCTATTTCCCAACGATTGTTTGTGAAACATCTCAAAAAGATTTATTTATCGAGATGGTGCAAGCTAAGCTCGGCATCGCGTTACTCCCGCAAAAGATTGCTGAAAAGATTACATATGACACGATTAAGACCATTCCTTTAAAAGAGCAAGTCATTCATTTAGAGCTCGGCATTACGTGGAAGAAAAATAAATACTTACCGTTTGCTGTTCGTGAATTTATAGAACTCGCACGTGATTTTATGCCTAAGTAAACTAAACAGCATTCTAAACAAAATAAAAGGCGACTTTGATTAACTATAATCAAAGTCACCCCTTATTAGATTACGCGTTCACTTTTTGAGCAAATTTCGCTTTTGCTTCTAAACGTTTTTTGTGTAAAATTGGCTCTGTATATCCACTTGGCTGTTCATATCCTTTGAACACTAAATCACAAGCCGCTTGGAATGCTACAGATTCAACAAAATTCGCTGCCATTGCTACATATTCTTGATCATCTGCATTTTGCGTATCTACTACTTTCGCCATGCGCTCCATCGTTTCCTGCACTTGCTCTTCTGTACAAATCCCGTGATGTAACCAGTTTGCTACGTGTTGACTTGAAATACGTAATGTCGCGCGGTCCTCCATTAAACCGATATTGTTAATGTCCGGAACTTTCGAACATCCTACACCATGCTCTACCCAGCGCACAACATAACCTAAAATCCCTTGTGCATTATTATCTAGCTCTTGTTGAATCTCTTCCGGCGTCCAGTCTGTTGATGGAGCTAGAGGAATTTGCAAAATCGCATCTTGTAAATCCTCTGAAGTCGGCATTCCTTTTTGAACTTCTTTTACATTTACTTCATGATAATGCATTGCATGTAACGTCGCTGCTGTTGGAGATGGTACCCATGCCGTATTTGCTCCTGCTTGTGGATGCGCAATTTTTTGCTTCAGCATTTCCGCCATTAAATCCGGCATTGCCCACATCCCTTTTCCAATTTGGGCACGCCCTTGTAAGCCTGCATCTAAACCGACTACAACATTCGACTTTTCATATGCCGCTAACCAAGTCGACGTTTTCATTTCACCTTTACGAACCATTGGACCTGCTTCCATTGATGTATGAATTTCGTCCCCTGTGCGGTCTAAGAATCCTGTATTAATAAATACAATACGTTCCTTAACCTCTTGAATACACGCTTTTAAGTTAAGCGATGTACGGCGTTCTTCATCCATTACACCTATTTTTAATGTATTACGACTTACACCAATGATATCTTCTACACGTCCAAATAATTTATTGGCAAATGCCACTTCTTTTGAGCCATGCATTTTCGGTTTTACGATGTAAACAGAGCCCTTTTGTGAATTTTTGTATTGTCCGTTACCAAGCAACTCATGTTTTGCAATTAAACTTGTAATCACACCATCCATAATTCCTTCAGGCACTTCTTGGCCACCCTTATATAAAATCGCTGGGTTCGTCATTAAGTGGCCTACATTACGTATAAACATTAATGAACGTCCATTAATTGTCACAGTCCCACCAGTTGGGCTTGTATATACTCGGTCTGGATTTAATGTACGTGTTAACGTTTTTGATCCTTTTGCAAATGTAGCTGTTAAGTCGCCCTTCATTAAACCTAACCAGTTTGAATACACTTCAACTTTATCTTCTGCATCAACAGCAGCTATGGAATCTTCACAGTCCATAATTGTCGAAATAGCTGATTCTAAAACAACATCTTTCACACCCGCTGCATCATCCTTACCAATTGCATCAAGGCGATCGATTTGAATTTCTACATGTAAATCATTATTTTTAAGTACTACAGCAGTTGGTTCTGCCGCTTCCCCTAAATAGCCAACTAATTTTCCTTCTTGAACTAAACCTGTCGTTTGTCCGTTTGATAACTTCGCTTGTAATAAGCCATCAACAATCGCATAGTTCACAACATCTTTGTGAGTTGCACCTTGTAATTCAGCCGCTTGATCTAAAAGTTGTTTCGAATACTCGATTACTTTGCCACCACGAACCGGGTTATAGCCTTTACCTGCTTCAGCTCCGTCTTCATTACTAATAACATCTGTTCCGTAAAGTGCATCATATAAACTTCCCCAACGCGCATTTGCCGCATTAATTGCATAACGTGCATTGCTTACTGGTACAACTAATTGTGGCCCCGCTTGGAATGCAATTTCTGTATCTACATTTTCAGTGGTCACTTTAAAAGGCGCTACTTTCGGCTCTAAATAACCGATTTCCTCTAAATAAGCTTTATATGCGGTAAAATCAAAATTCCCCTTATTTTCCTTATGCCACTCATTTATTGCCTTTTGTAATGAATCTCGTTCTGCTAATAGCGCTTGATTTTCCGGTGCTAAGTCAAGAATCAGTTGATCAAAGCCCTCCCAAAATACTACTTGTTCTACCTCACTACCTGGTAGTACTTGCCCGTTAATAAAATCGTATAAAGTTGATGCTACTTGTAAATTCCCCACTTGTACATATGTTGACATGAACAATATCCCCCTTGAACATCTTTATTTGGTATTAGCTGGACAAAACAAAGTCCCATTTTCATGTGGACCGCAATAAATTACAAATTCGTTCATCCACTTAGAAAAGAAATCCCCTCTTCTTGTTTATTATTATAATTCTATAATGGTATATAAATGAAATACATATTTCGCATAATCATTATGCCCTTTAACTATATCGCTTCATTAAAATAGATGCTTCTACATGACGTTACTTATAATATCTCGTATAATAGAATAAGAATTACACATTAGAGGTGACATCTTGCAAATATCCATTTTATTAGTTGTACTCTTTTCTGTCTTTGCAGTCTTTAAAATGTTGAATCATCGCAAACAATTAAAAGGGCTTCCAATAAACAAAGTAATCTTTGGTTTCATTACGTATGTAGGCATTTATTCTGTAAGTCTTGGATTGATCGCACAGCTATTTGATTGGCTTTTAGTACTTGATTTAAACAAGTATTTTAAATGGGGCATGTCGATCATAATCGTTATAGCCACGATTATTAGTATTAGCCGAATTTTAAATAGATTGCTCCCGGAGAAGTTAAAAAAGGTTTTTATATAAAATCCAACTAATTTTCCCATACGAGTAAAAAGGCATTTTGAAATTAATCAAAATGCCTTTTTACTCTATTTTATAATTCGTGACGTCTAAGTATAATTGCTTAAAACATTGATTTGTACTAAAAATAAATAGTAAAAACCCCCTACAAGCGTCCAAGTAGGGGGTTTTTACTATTAGCATAAGCTAAAATTATTTTTGGATTGAAGCAACAACGCCGGCACCAACAGTACGTCCACCCTCACGGATAGAGAACTTTGTACCTTCTTCAAGAGCGATTGGAGAGATAAGCTCAACAGTCATCTCGATGTTGTCACCAGGCATTACCATTTCAACGCCTTCTGGTAAGTTACAGATACCTGTTACGTCAGTTGTACGGAAGTAGAACTGAGGACGGTAGTTAGTGAAGAATGGCGTATGACGGCCACCCTCTTCTTTAGATAAAACATAAACTTCAGCTTTGAAGTTTGTGTGTGGAGTGATTGAGCCTGGTTTAGCTAATACTTGACCACGTTGGATTTCTTCACGAGCTACACCACGTAGTAATGCACCAATGTTGTCACCAGCTTCAGCAAAGTCTAATAATTTACGGAACATTTCAACACCAGTTACTGTTGTTTGTTTCGCTTCTTCAGTAATACCAACGATTTCAACTACTTCGCCGACTTTAACTTGACCACGTTCAACACGGCCAGTTGCTACTGTACCACGACCAGTGATAGAGAATACGTCCTCGATTGGCATCATGAATGGTTTGTCAGTTTGACGTTCTGGAGTTGGGATGTAAGAATCTACAGCGTCCATTAATTCAACGATTTTTTCTTCCCACTCAGGCTCGCCTTCTAATGCTTTAAGAGCTGAACCTTTGATTACTGGAATATCGTCGCCTGGGAAGTCATATTCAGATAGTAGGTCACGGATTTCCATCTCTACTAATTCTAATAATTCTTCGTCATCAACCATATCACATTTGTTCATGAATACTACTAAGTATGGAACACCTACTTGACGAGATAAAAGGATGTGTTCACGAGTTTGTGGCATTGGACCATCAGCAGCAGATACTACTAAGATACCGCCATCCATTTGAGCAGCGCCTGTGATCATGTTTTTAACATAGTCGGCGTGTCCTGGGCAGTCTACGTGTGCGTAGTGACGAGTATCAGTTTCATATTCTACGTGAGAAGTATTGATTGTAATACCACGCTCTTTTTCTTCTGGTGCGTTGTCGATATCAGCATATGATTTCGCATCCCCACCCATTTTTTTAGAAAGAACTGTAGCGATTGCAGCAGTTAAAGTTGTTTTACCATGGTCAACGTGTCCGATTGTACCAACGTTAGCATGGGTTTTTGAACGGTCAAATTTTTCTTTAGCCATTAGAAAATGCCTCCTCAAATATATGTTTGGTTTTTTATTCTAAGATCGCTGACTACAAAAGGGGCCCCAATCGTAATCAGTCAATCATAGCTTACAAATTATTTATACTTCATGCAAGATGAAAATTCAATTATTCACCTTTATTTTTTTTGATAATATCTTCAGAAATTGATTTTGGTACTTCTTCATAATGATCAAATGTCATTGAGAATACACCGCGACCTTGAGTTGCTGAACGTAAAGTTGTTGCATATCCGAACATTTCAGATAGTGGCACCATTGCGCGTACTACTTGTGAGTTACCACGAGCATCCATACCCTCTACGCGTCCGCGACGAGCAGTAATGTTACCCATAATATCACCAAGGTACTCTTCTGGCATTACAACTTCAACTTTCATCATTGGCTCTAAAATAACTGCGTTACATCTCTTCGCAGCTTCTTTAAGTGCCATAGATGCAGCAATTTTAAACGCCATCTCATTCGAGTCAACGTCATGGTAAGAACCGAATACTAATTTTGCTTTAATATCGATAAGTGGGTAACCAGCTACTACACCGCGATCTAAAGAATCACGTAAACCAGCTTCTACAGCAGGAATGTATTCACGAGGTACAACACCACCAACGATAGCGTTTTCGAATTCAAAGCCTTTACCCTCTTCGTTTGGAGAGAACTCGATCGTTACGTCACCGTATTGACCGCGACCACCAGATTGACGAGTAAATTTACCTTGAACTTTAGCAGAGTCACGGAATGTCTCACGGTAAGATACCATTGGAGCACCTACGTTAGCTTCTACTTTAAATTCACGGCGCATACGGTCAACTAAGATATCAAGGTGAAGCTCACCCATACCTGAGATGATTGTTTGTCCAGTTTCTGTGTCAGTGTGAGCACGGAAAGTTGGATCCTCTTCTTGAAGTTTTTGTAAAGCTTGACCCATTTTATCTTGGTCAGCTTTAGATTTTGGTTCTACAGAAAGTGAAATTACTGGCTCAGGGAAGTCCATTGATTCAAGAATAACTAGGTTTTTCTCGTCACATAATGTATCACCAGTTGTAGTATCTTTAAGACCTACAGCTGCTGCGATATCCCCAGCGAATACTTTCGCAATTTCTTCACGAGAGTTAGCGTGCATTTGTAGGATACGACCTACACGTTCACGTTTACCTTTAGAAGAGTTTTGTACGTATGAACCAGCATCTAATGTACCAGAATATACGCGGAAGAATGTTAATTTACCTACGAAAGGATCTGTCATAACTTTGAATGCAAGAGCTGAGAATGGCTCATCATCAGAAGAATGGCGGATAACTTCCTCTTCACCATCAATGTCAGTACCGTTAATCGCTGGTACGTCAGTTGGTGCTGGTAAGTAATCAACTGCTGCGTCTAGCATTTTACGAACACCTTTGTGTTTGAATGCTGTACCGCATAATACAGGATAGAATTCAACTGCAATCGTCGCTTTACGGATAGCCGCTTTAAGCTCCGGAATAGTGATTTCTTCACCTTCAAGATATTTTTCCATAAGTTCTTCATCAACACTTGCAACAGCGTCAATTAATTTCTCACGGTATTCTTCAGCTTGCGCTAAATGTTCTGCCGGAATTTCGCCTTCAGTAACTGCTGTACCTTCTTCGTTTCCGTAGAATGTAGCTTTCATTTCTACTAAATCGATAATTGCAGAGAATTGATCCTCAGCACCGATTGGTAGTTGGATTGGGTGAGCGTTTGCTTGTAAACGATCATGTAACGTTCCTAAAGAATATAAGAAGTCTGCTCCCATTTTATCCATTTTGTTAATAAATACGATACGTGGTACACCGTATGTTGTAGCTTGACGCCATACAGTTTCTGTTTGAGGCTCAACACCAGATTGAGCATCAAGTACAGTTACAGCACCATCAAGTACACGTAAAGAACGTTCAACTTCTACAGTGAAGTCTACGTGTCCAGGAGTATCGATAATGTTAATACGGTGGTTATTCCATTGAGCTGTTGTTGCAGCAGAAGTAATCGTGATACCACGCTCTTGTTCTTGCTCCATCCAGTCCATTTGTGAACCGCCGTCATGTGTTTCGCCGATTTTGTGAATCTTACCAGTGTAATAAAGGATACGCTCTGTTGTTGTTGTTTTACCAGCATCAATGTGAGCCATAATCCCAATATTACGAGTATTCTCTAGAGAGAATTCGCGTTTCATAGGAAATTTCTCCTTCCATATTGGGTTAACTGTATAAGTAAAATTTAAGCTCTAGTTACCTAGAGCTTAAAACATATTACCAGCGATAGTGAGCGAATGCTTTGTTAGCTTCCGCCATTTTGTGCATATCTTCACGTTTTTTAACAGAAGCACCAGTATTGTTAGATGCATCTAAAATTTCGTTAGCTAAACGCTCTTCCATAGTTTTCTCACCGCGTAGACGAGAGTAGTTAACTAGGTAGCGTAGACCTAAAGTTGAACGACGTTCTGGACGTACTTCAACCGGTACTTGGTAGTTAGAACCACCAACACGGCGAGCGCGTACTTCAAGAACTGGCATTACATTGTTTAATGCTGATTCAAATACTTCTAAAGCATTTTGACCTGAACGCTCTTGAACTAATTCGAAAGCGCCGTATAAAATCTTTTGAGAAGTACCTCTTTTACCATCAACCATTAATTTATTGATTAAACGAGTTACTAGCTTTGAGTTATAAAGTGGATCTGGTAACACGTCACGTTTGGAAACAGGACCTTTACGAGGCATGTGTTTTCCTCCTTTCGAATAGTGATTACATATTTTAAGTTAAATTATTTTTTTTCTTTCGGGCGTTTAGTACCGTATTTAGAACGAGATTGTAAACGACCGTTAACGCCAGCTGTATCTAGTGCACCACGAACGATATGGTAACGTACTCCAGCTAAGTCTTTTACGCGTCCTCCACGGATAAGTACAACACTGTGTTCTTGTAGGTTGTGACCTTCTCCTGGGATATATGCTGTAACCTCAAGTAGGTTAGATAAGCGTACACGCGCATATTTACGTAAAGCCGAGTTCGGTTTACGTGGTGTCATTGTACCAACACGAGTACAAACTCCGCGTTTTTGTGGAGATTTAACGTTAGTTAAAGACTTCTTAAATGAGTTATATCCCTTGTTTAACGCTGGAGATTTTGATTTCGTGTTTTTAGATTGACGAGGCTTACGTACTAATTGATTAATTGTAGGCATCGATTTGTCCTCCCTTCATTTTTTCGTTTTTTCAATACCACACATCCAGGTGGTTCATTTTTTGGGTAAAAACAAAGTTTTTGTGCATATATACACACAAAAACTACATCGCAGTAATCGCAACAACCGCAGCTCTAACATGAATGCCGCAAGCTTTATCAAGTTCTTTTTTTGAATTAACAAGATAAACTGGTATTCCGATTTCTTTCGCGAGAAGAATGGCCGGATCGGTTACCCAATTGTCTGCATTAATTGCAACAAAAGAGCTGTTACTTGTCCAGCATGCATTGCTTTCACTGCTTGCTTTATACCTATGATTGTTTGACTAGTCTATTTTACTTATTCATAAAACATTTGCATGTTCTCCTAAGTACAGACAGTTAACTATCAACCTTCAATATATTATCATTTCAAACTTACACTGTCAACCAATATCATTAAAGAATATCTGTTCTTTTCAAACATTATAAATGGACAGTTATTTTTAGAAAAACTCCGGCAGAAGGATTATCTTCTACCGGAATTAAATATGTTGAAAGTCTGTTACTCAGTTACTGTTACTTCTTCTTTACCCTCTTGCTCCATACGGATTTGACGGTAACGTTGCATACCAGTACCTGCCGGAACAAGTTTACCGATAATTACGTTTTCTTTCAGACCTAGAAGCTCATCACGCTTACCTTTAATTGCAGCATCCGTTAACACACGCGTTGTTTCTTGGAATGATGCAGCCGATAAGAATGATTCTGTTTCTAGAGAAGCTTTTGTAATACCTAAAATGACAGGACGACAAGTTGCCGGGTTTTTGCCTTTTAAAACAGACTCAGCATTTGCTTCAGAGAATTGGTGAATATCTAGTAATGAACCTGGTAATAAATCTGTATCACCCGCTTCGATTACACGAACTTTACGAAGCATTTGGCGTACCATTACTTCGATATGCTTATCACCGATTTCTACCCCTTGCATACGGTATACTTTTTGTACTTCTTTTAACAGATATTCTTGAACTGTCGATACGTCTTTTACTTTTAGTAATTGTTTCGGATCGATAGAACCTTCTGTTAATGTTTGACCAGGGATAATCGTGTCGCCTTCTTGCACTTTTAATCGTGCATTGTATGGCGATTGATATTTACGTGTTTCCACGTCACCTTGGACAGTAATTTCTTTCAGACCTTCACGAATTTCTTCGATTTCAACAACCGTACCTGAGATTTCCGAAATAACGGATTGACCTTTAGGATTACGCGCTTCAAAAATCTCTTGAATACGTGGAAGACCTTGTGTGATATCGTTACCGGCTACCCCACCTGTATGGAATGTACGCATCGTTAACTGTGTACCTGGCTCACCAATTGATTGCGCAGCGATAATACCAACTGCCTCACCAACTTCTACGCCTTCACCAGTTGCTAAGTTCATACCATAACATTTTTTACATACGCCATGTTTTGTATTACATGTGAATGCCGAACGGATTGTTAATTCTTCAATTTTTGCATCTTCAATAACACGAGCAACATCTTGAGTGATTAAACCATCCGGTCCTAAAATAACGGCGCCTGTTTCTGGATGACGAATTGTTTTCTTCGCATAACGACCAACAATACGTTCGTCTAACGCTTCAATTACTTCGTTACCTTCCATTAGGGCTCCAATTAATAAACCACGATCTGTACCACAGTCGTCTTCACGAACGATTACATCTTGTGCAACGTCTACTAAACGACGCGTTAAGTAACCTGAATCGGCTGTTTTAAGTGCTGTATCGGCAAGACCTTTACGCGCACCATGGGTAGAGATGAAGTACTCTAATACTGTTAAACCTTCACGGAATGAAGACTTGATTGGTAACTCAATGATACGACCAGCCGGATTGGCCATCAGACCACGCATACCAGCTAACTGTGTAAAGTTTGATGCGTTACCACGGGCACCAGAGTCAGACATCATGAAGATTGGGTTAGTTTTTTGTAATGAGTTCATCAGCTTGCCTTGGATAATATCCTTAGCATTTGACCAACTTGAAATGACACGATCATAACGCTCTTCTTCTGTGATTAAACCACGGCGGAATTGCATCAATACCTTATCTACTTTTTCTTGTGCTTCTTCTAAGATACCACCCTTATCTGGTAACACCACGATATCGGATACCCCTACAGTAATACCAGCACGAGTAGAGTATTTGAAACCTAAGTCTTTCATGCGGTCAAGCATTTTAGATGTTTCTGTAATATGGAATTCTTTAAACACTTCAGCAATTACATTTCCTAAGAATTTCTTACGGAATGGATCGATAACTGGTACATTTGTGAAATGCTTCGCTAATACTGCACGACGTTGTGCTTGGATTTGCTCTTCTTCAGATAAATCTGCATAGCCCTCAGTTGCTTCGATTTCCTTCAGTAATTCTTCAGTAATTGTTAAATCAACAAAATACTTCTCAGGTGTTTTTTGCTCTAAGTTAACGTTTGTCGGCTCATTAATATATGGGAATGAGCGTGGTAAAATTTCATTAAAGATTACTTTACCTACTGTTGTTAATAAGAACAATTTATTTTGCTCTTCAGTAAATGTTGGATTGTTTAAAGAGTTTGCTTTTATTGCAATACGTGAATGTAAGTGAACATGCCCATTTTGATATGCAATTAACACTTCATTCGCGTCGCTGAAGATTGAACCTTCACCAACTGAATTTTCACGCTCAAGCGTTAAGTAGTAGTTACCTAATACCATATCCTGAGATGGTGTTACTACTGGCTTACCATCTTTCGGGTTTAAGATATTTTGAGCAGCTAACATTAATAATCGTGCTTCCGCTTGTGCTTCTGCTGATAATGGTACGTGAACCGCCATTTGGTCACCATCGAAGTCAGCGTTATAAGCTGTACATACTAATGGGTGAAGACGAATTGCACGACCTTCTACTAATGTAGGTTCAAACGCTTGGATACCAAGACGGTGAAGTGTCGGTGCACGGTTAAGTAATACCGGATGCTCACGAATCACATCTTCTAAAACATCCCACACTTCATTGTGTAAACGCTCAATTTTACGTTTTGCACTCTTAATGTTATGAGCAAGGCCACGTTCTACTAATTCTTTCATTACGAAAGGCTTGAATAGTTCGATTGCCATTTCTTTCGGAAGACCACATTGGTACATTTTTAAATTTGGACCTACTACGATAACCGAACGACCAGAATAGTCTACACGTTTACCAAGTAAGTTTTGACGGAAACGACCTTGTTTCCCTTTCAACATATGTGAAAGTGATTTTAAAGGACGGTTACCAGGACCAGTTACCGGACGACCACGACGACCATTGTCGATTAGGGCATCTACTGCTTCTTGTAACATACGTTTTTCGTTTTGTACGATGATGCTCGGAGCACCAAGGTCAAGTAAACGTTTTAAACGGTTATTACGGTTAATAACACGACGATAAAGGTCATTTAAGTCTGAAGTTGCAAAACGACCACCATCTAATTGCACCATTGGACGAAGCTCTGGTGGAATTACTGGAAGTACGTCTAAAATCATCCATTCTGGTTTGTTACCAGAGTTACGGAATGATTCGATTACTTCTAAACGTTTAATCGCACGCGTACGACGTTGACCTTGTGCAGATTTAAGCTCTTCTTTTAGAGATGCTGTTTCATCTTCAAGATCGATTTTTTCTAATAGGCGTTTAATTGCTTCTGCACCCATTGCCGCTTCAAAATCTTTACCAAATTTTTCGCGATATGCACGGTATTCTTTCTCAGAAAGCAAGTCTTTGAAACCTAAAGAAGTTTGACCTGGCTCAATCACAACATAAGAAGCGAAGTAAATTACTTCTTCTAATGCACGAGGAGACATGTCTAAAAGTAGACCCATACGGCTTGGAATTCCTTTGAAATACCAAATATGAGATACAGGTGCTGCAAGTTCGATGTGTCCTTGACGTTCACGACGTACTTTCGAACGCGTTACTTCAACTCCACAACGATCACAAACTACGCCTTTATAACGAACGCGTTTGTATTTACCACAGTGACATTCCCAGTCTTTTGTTGGTCCGAAAATACGTTCACAGAATAGACCATCTTTTTCTGGTTTTAATGTACGGTAGTTAATTGTTTCTGGTTTTTTTACCTCACCATATGACCAAGAACGGATCTTGTCAGGAGAAGCTAAACCAATTTTCATATATTCAAATTCATTAACATCGATCAAGGAGCCTACCTCCCTTAAGTTATAAGTCTTTAAATGACTTTATTTGTAGCTCGGAAATTGCAATATTTCATATTAGGCCATAATGAAATTTGCCTTTATATATTACCACTTATAAAAAAGAATCGAGCAGGACATAACCTGCCCGATTCAATTTGAAATTATTCAATTGACTCTACTGGGTCTTCTTTATCGTCAGTAGGTTTTGGACTTTCCACTTCTGGAACTGGTGCAGTTGCTTCTTCCTCATCGTCAAGGTCGCGAAGTTCTACTTCCTCGTCGTTGATTGATAGCATCTTCACATCCATACCTAATGATTGAAGTTCTTTAATTAATACTTTAAATGATTCAGGAACACCTGGTTGTGGAACACTTTCACCTTTAACAATGGCTTCGTATGTTTTCACACGACCTACAACATCATCAGATTTTACAGTTAAAATCTCTTGTAATGTGTAAGCAGCACCATATGCTTCAAGTGCCCAAACCTCCATCTCACCGAATCGCTGACCACCAAATTGTGCTTTACCACCAAGCGGTTGTTGCGTTACTAATGAGTATGGTCCTGTTGAACGTGCATGAAGTTTATCGTCAACCATGTGGGCAAGTTTAATCATATACATGATACCTACAGATACACGGCTATCGAATGGCTCACCTGAACGTCCATCATAAAGCGTAGTTTTACCATCACGGTCCATACCCGCTTCTTCCATCGTTTCCCAAACATCATCTTCGTTAGCGCCATCAAATACAGGTGTAGCCATGTGTACGCCTAAATAGCGTGCTGCCATACCTAAGTGAAGCTCTAAAACTTGTCCGATATTCATACGCGATGGTACACCAAGTGGGTTAAGCATGATATCTACCGGTGTGCCATCTGGCATAAACGGCATATCTTCTTCTGGTAAGATACGCGAGATAACCCCTTTGTTACCATGTCGTCCGGCCATTTTGTCCCCAACGCGGATTTTACGTTTTTGAACAATATAAGCACGTACTAATTGGTTAACTCCTGGTGGTAATTCGTCGCCATCTTCACGATTGAATACTTTAACATCTAGGATAATACCGCCCGCTCCGTGTGGTACACGTAGAGACGTGTCACGTACTTCGCGTGCTTTTTCACCAAAGATAGCATGTAATAAACGCTCTTCCGCAGTTAACTCTGTAACTCCTTTAGGCGTCACTTTACCTACTAAAATATCACCGTCGCGAACTTCAGCACCGATGCGGATGATACCACGGTCGTCTAAATTACGAAGCGCGTCTTCCCCAACGTTCGGAATATCACGTGTGATTTCTTCAGGTCCTAGTTTTGTATCACGTGCTTCTGACTCATATTCTTCAATATGAACAGATGTATATACATCATCTTTTACAAGGCGTTCACTCATAATAACCGCATCTTCGTAGTTAAAGCCATCCCATGTCATGAATGCAATAAGTACGTTTTGACCAAGTGCTAATTCGCCTCTTTCCATTGAAGGACCATCAGCTAAAATTTCACGAGGTTTCACACGATCACCAATTTTTACGATTGGACGTTGGTTATATGAAGTACCTTGGTTTGAACGAATGAATTTTTGTAATTTGTACTTTGTTAAATCACCTTTAACTTCTTTGCCGTCAATTGTTTCAATACGACGAATATGAATAGAACGTGCTTCAACATGTTCAACAATACCATCGAATTTTGCAATGACTGCAGCACCTGAGTCACGAGCATCAACATGTTCCATACCTGTACCTACATATGGTGCATTCGGGTAAAGTAATGGAACTGCTTGACGTTGCATGTTCGCACCCATTAACGCACGGTTAGAGTCATCGTTTTCTAAGAACGGGATACATGCAGTGGCAGCAGAAACAACTTGTTTTGGTGATACGTCCATGTAGTCGATGCGATCTTTATTAAATATAGTGTTATCTCCACGGAAGCGTCCTACGATTTCTTCCTTCACGAAAGTACCATCTTCATTTAATAATGAGTTTGCTTGTGCAACTACATAGTTATCTTCTTCATCAGCCGTTAAGTAATGGATATCTCCCGTTACAGCACCCGTGTTTGGATCAACACGACGATACGGCGTTTCGATAAAGCCGAATTTATTTACTTTTGCGAACGATGAAAGTGAGTTAATTAAACCAATGTTTGGTCCCTCTGGCGTTTCAATCGGACACATACGACCATAGTGAGAATAGTGAACGTCACGTACTTCCATACCAGCACGCTCACGAGTTAAACCACCCGGTCCTAATGCAGAAAGACGACGTTTATGCGTTAATTCTGCAAGTGGATTTGTTTGGTCCATGAATTGCGATAATTGCGAGCTACCAAAGAACTCTTTAATTGACGCGATTACTGGACGAATGTTGATTAATTGTTGTGGCACGATAGCAGCTGTATCGTTGATTGACATACGTTCGCGCACAACACGCTCCATACGAGATAAACCGATACGGAATTGATTTTGTAAAAGCTCACCAACTGAACGTAGACGACGATTACCTAAGTGATCAATATCATCTGTATTCCCTACGCCATATAATAAGTTGAAGAAGTATGATATAGAAGATATTACATCAGCTGGTGTAATATTTTTTACTTCTTCTCCGATATAAGCGTTTGAAATAACGTTAATTTCTTTTTGAGCTTCGTCATTTGGTGCAAAAATTTTGATCGATTGGATTGTAATATCCTCTTCTAATACACCACCAACTTGTGATAATGTACGGAAGCCCGTACCTGCTTCTAAATAAGGGATTAGCTTATCTAAAGTACGACGATCTAATAATGTACCTGCTTCTACAAGAATTTCACCTGTTTCAGAATCCACAAGTGTTTCTGCAATCGTTTGGTTAAATAAACGATTTTTAATGTGAAGCTTTTTGTTCATTTTATAACGGCCAACATTCGCTAAATCATAGCGTTTTGCGTCAAAGAAGCGAGAATATAAAAGGTTCTTCGCTGATTCAACTGTTGGTGGCTCACCCGGGCGTAAACGCTCATAGATTTCAAGTAGCGCTTTATCAGTGCTTTCTGTGTTATCTTTTTCAAGCGTGTTACGTAAGTATTCATTGTCACCAATGATATCTAAAATCTCTTGATCTGAACCGAAACCTAATGCACGTAATATCACTGTTGCTGGAAGTTTACGTGTACGATCGATACGAACGTATACAACATCCTTTGCATCAATTTCATATTCTAACCATGCACCACGGTTTGGTATCGTTGTTGCCGCAAAGCCTTTTTTACCGTTTTTGTCCGTTTTGTCGTGGAAATATACACTTGGAGAACGAACTAATTGCGAAACGATAACACGCTCGGCACCGTTAATAATAAACGTGCCTGTTTCCGTCATTAATGGGAAATCACCCATGAAGACTTCTTGTTCTTTTACTTCTTTTGTTTCTTTGTTGTGCAAACGCACTTTTACGCGTAATGGTGCAGCATAAGTTACATCACGTTCTTTACATTCATCAACATCATACTTAGGATCCCCTAATTTATAGTCGACGAACTCTAATGAAAGATTACCTGTAAAATCTTCGATTGGAGAAATGTCGTGGAACATCTCACGCAAACCTTCTTCAAGGAACCACTCATAAGATGCTGTTTGGATTTCGATTAGATTCGGAAGCTCCAGCACCTCACTAATACGCGCAAAGCTTCTACGCTGGCGGTGTTGTCCGTACTGAACTAGTTGACCTGTCAACTCATTCACCCCTCAATAAAGCGATAATAGGTCTTTGCAAAACCTTACAAATAGTGTATGATTTCGAAAGACGGAAAGAAAACGAGTCTTTTTATAAGGCCTCATTTTTGATTAAACTAAATTTATTCTTAGTAAGTATACCCATAAGAAACTTTATGTTATGCAAAAGGGCACACTACCTCAAAATAATATTTTTGCATTTTATTATGTTATCATAGTCAATTTGTCAAGTCAATCTTCCGAGCCAATCTTACTTATTTTTTTGCACGTATGATCCAATACCCTTTTTTCTTCTCAACAACATCTACTTCTGAAAACATTCCCTCTAAATGACTCACTGTTGATGGCGCACCTTGCTTCTTCTGAATAACAACCCACAATTCACCATCTTCTACTAGTAACTCATAGGCACCGTCGTAAAACTTAAAAACTGTATCCTTACCAGCACGAATAGGTGGATTTGTTAAAATAGCTGCTGCTTTCGTTTCAGTTGATATAGCACTTAAGCCATCACTTTCAAAAATACGTACATTTTGAATCCCGTTTAATTGTGCGTTCTTTTGTGACAACGCAACTGCTCGCGTATTGATATCAACCATCAATACTTCACGCTTTGGATTTACCTTTGCAATAGACAACCCGATTGGTCCATAGCCGCAACCAACATCAAGTATATCCCCTGCAACTTCTGGCATCTCAAAAGCATCGATTAACACACGGGAGCCAAAATCTACTTCGCTTTTGCTAAATACACCTGTATCTGTTTCGAACATAAATGTATTTCCTAATAAAGTAAACTTCCATTGGCGTGGTTTACTATCAGTTTGAGGCATATTGGAATAGTAATGTTCAGACATGTGACACGCCCCCCAAAAAATTGAAATAAAGAAAAGCTCGCCGCAATACTGTGACGAGCTTTTCTTATGAAGCTAAGCAATATACTTAGCAACGAAAGTTAAACTGAAATTATTTAACTTCTACTGTAGCGCCAACTTCTTCAAGTTTAGCTTTAACAGCTTCAGCGTCATCTTTAGATACGCCTTCTTTAAGAGCTTTAGGAGCGTTGTCAACAACCTCTTTAGCTTCTTTTAAACCTAATCCAGTGATTTCACGAACCACTTTGATTACTTTGATTTTTTCTGCGCCAGCTGCTGTTAAGATAACGTCAAACTCAGTTTTCTCTTCTGCTGCTGCTGCACCGCCAGCTACTACAGCTACTGGAGCTGCTGCTGTTACACCGAATTCTTCTTCGATTGCTTTTACTAAATCGTTTAATTCTAGAACTGTCATAGCTTTGATAGCTTCTAAGATTTGCTCATTGTTCATTTTAATTTCCTCCTATGGAATGTTTTATGGTTTTTAGGCCGTTAAGCCGTTTTTTGAAGTTGAGATGCGAAAATTACGCGCCTTGCTCTTCTTTTTGTTCTGCAACAGCTTTTGTTGCAAGTGCGAAGTTGCGCACTGGAGCTTGAAGTACAGATAAAAGCATTGAAAGTAGACCTTCGCGTGATGGAAGTTCTGCAAGGGCTTTAACGTCTTCAGCAGATGCCACAGTACCTTCGATAATACCCGCTTTAATTTCAAGCGCTTCGTTTTTCTTAGCGAAATCGTTGATGATTTTAGCTGGAGCTACTACGTCCTCGTTAGAGAATGCGATAGCGTTTGGACCAGTTAAAAATTCATTGATTCCTTCAAGACCAACAGATTCAGAAGCACGACGAGATAAAGTATTTTTGTAAACTTTAAACTCAACACCCGCTTCACGTAATTGCTTACGTAATTCAGTTACTTGCGCAACAGTTAAACCACGGTAATCTACAACTACTACAGAAGCAGCAGCTGAAAATTTATCAGCGATTTCTTGAACTTGAACTTTTTTAGTTTCGATTGCTTTGCTCATGATGACACCTCCTATTAGAATGAGTCATTTATACCGACAAAGAAAGCCTCTACATCTTAATAGACATAGAGGCAGAAAGTACATCATCTTAAAAAGAATCCGAACTCCTATGTCCTCGGCAGGATCATTAAGTGACAAGTCACTCCTACTGTCTACGGTACAAATGGATGATTCACAACAGCATCCATCTTACCAAGTAAGCGGTGTGTTGTCAATTAATATAATTTAAATTAACGGTTTCAATAACCGGAATAGATTATTTAGCTACTGAGCTAGTGTCCACTTTCACAGCAGGACCCATTGTAGTTGTAATGTTTACAGACTTCATGTAAGTACCTTTTGCTGCAGCAGGTTTTGCTTTTTGAACTACTTCAAATACTGCTAAGAAGTTTTCTACTAGGTTTTTAGTATCGAAAGAAACTTTACCGATTGGAGCGTGGATGATACCAGCTTTTTCAGCACGGTATTCAACTTTACCAGCCTTGATTTCTTCGATAGCTTTTGTTACGTCAAATGTAACTGTACCTGTTTTAGGATTTGGCATTAAACCTTTAGGTCCTAATACACGTCCAAGTTTACCAACTTCACCCATCATGTCAGGAGTTGCTACGATTACATCAAATTCGAACCAACCTTGTTGGATCTTTTGGATGAACTCTGCATCACCTACATAGTCAGCGCCAGCAGCTTGTGCTTCTTTAATTTTTTCGCCTTTAGCGAAAACTAATACGCGTTGAGTTTTACCAGTTCCGTGTGGAAGTACAACTGCACCACGGATTTGTTGGTCGTTTTTACGAGTATCGATACCTAATTTGAATGCTACTTCTACAGTTGCATCAAAGTTTACTGTGCTTGTTTTTTGCGCTAAAGCTACTGCTTCTTCTACAGAATATAGAGCTGCGCGGTCGATTAATTTAGCTGCATCTTGCAGTTTTTTACCTTTTTTAGCCATTATAATTTCCTCCTTGATTGTGGTTTTAACGGATTTGACCTCCCACGAATAAAGGTTGCGTACTCTTCAATCACTATCGGAGCGCCGCAACCTTCTTAAAAAACAAAACATCATCAAGTGTGAAGATGGTTATTAGTCTTCGATAGTAATACCCATGCTTCGTGCAGTACCTTCAACCATTAACATAGCAGCTTCAACTGAAGCAGCGTTAAGGTCTGGCATTTTTTGTTCTGCGATTTCGCGAACTTTATCACGTTTAACCGTTGCAACTTTTTTACGATTTGGTTCACCAGATCCTGATTGGATACCAGCTGCTACTTTAAGTAACACTGCTGCGGGTGGAGTTTTTGTAATAAAAGTGAATGAACGGTCTTCGAATACTGAAATTTCAACTGGAATAATAAGACCAGCTTGATCAGCAGTACGAGCGTTAAATTCTTTACAGAATCCCATAATGTTAACACCTGCTTGACCTAATGCAGGACCAACCGGTGGCGCTGGGTTTGCTTTACCAGCAGGGATTTGAAGTTTTACAACTTTAATAACTTTTTTAGCCACGAGACACACCTCCTTAAGTCCGTGATGTGGTAATTGGGTTACCCCTCCCACTCAATATCTGTTCGTCAGCTAACTTGCCGATAACATTAAAACTAAAATAATCACCTATCAAACAAATAGACAGGGTGACCTATGAAATAATAACACTTTTAATTTGCTTAATCAAGTAATTTAAATGTTATATTTTTTTAACTTGTGCAAAATCCAATTCCATTACTGTTTCACGGCCGAACATATCAACAAGGACTTTTAACTTCGCATTTTCGCCATCTACTTCTTCTACGCGACCTTGGAAATGCGCAAAAGGTCCCTCTAATACTTCAACAACTTCACCAACAGCAATGTTAACTTCACCCATTTGCATTTCTGTCATACCCATTTGTTCAAGCAGACGGTCCGCTTCTTCTGGTAATAACGGTGTTGGTTTTACCCCACCACCTGATGAGCCGATAAATCCTGTTACACCTGGTGTATTACGAACTACATACCACGCGTCATCTGTCATGATCAACTCTACTAATACGTAACCTGGGAAAACTTTACGCATTACTACCTTTTTCTTACCATCTTCTTTTACATCAGTTTCTTCGTGTTCAGCAACAATTACACGGAAAATTTTATCTTGCATTCCCATTGTTTCAACGCGTTTTTCTAAATTTGCTTTCACTCGGTTTTCATAACCCGAATAAGTATGGACTACATACCAATTTTTCTCCATATAGGTAGGACTAAATCGTCCGTCCCTCCTTTACTTAAAAATGTGTTAGGCATTTTACTGCCTGTGCACAAAAATTCTTCATTCTATATCAATTATACCTCAGCATAATCGTGTCTTGTTTGCGATTGTTTGGACACTCGCAAAATAGCAACTTAATTAGACCTTCATTTATCTCACCGTTTATAAAAACGTGAGAACTCCATCAAAGAAGTAAAGGCAAATGAAAAAACCCGTTATATAATATGGACGGGCTATTTCGAAATATTAACATGGGACAACTTATAAAGACAAGAACCAACGGAATAATTCTGAGAATCCTAAATCTACTACTGTAAAGAATAACGCCATAACGATAACCATTGAAATAACTACGACCGTATACTTTGTTAGCTCTTTACTTTTCGGCCAGCTTGTTTTGCGCATTTCTGAACCGACATCTTGGAAAAAGTTTGTCACTTTACTCATCTTAGCCTAACCTCCGAACAACTTGTTTATCTATGCTACATTTATAACGTTTGTTTATGCACTGTATGTTCATTGCAATGCGAGCAAAATTTCTTTAATTCAAGACGCTCTGTTGTACCTTCTTTTCTTGGTACATTGTAGTTTCTTGAGCCGCATTTTTCACAACTTAAAACAACCTTCTTCGCCATTAACGATCACCTTTTCGGCAGTTTGTCTTTTAAAGACTAACACCTAATTTTCTTGCTGTCAACACGCGTCAATACTCATTAAGTCATTTCTTTCAACTCAATATGACGCTCCAATTTCCGCTTCACACGCTGCAGTGCATTATCAATTGATTTCACATGTCGATTCAATTCTTCTGAAATTTCATTATATGATTGTCCTTCCAGATAACGAATCAACACTTGCTGCTCCAATTCACTTAAAACTTCCCCCATCTTTTTCTCAAGATGACTATAATCTTCACGATTAATTATTAAATGCTCAGGGTCTTCTGAAATCGGGCTCGTGATAACATCCATCAATGTTCGCTCAGACTCTTCATCGTAAATCGGTTTGTCTAATGAAATATATGAATTAAGCGGAATATGCTTTTGACGTGTCGCTGTTTTAATCGCGGTAATAATTTGTCTAGTAATACATAATTCTGCAAATGCACGGAACGACGCAAGTTTATCTTCCTTAAAGTCACGAATCGCCTTATACAAGCCAATCATTCCTTCTTGGATAATATCTTCCTTATCCGCACCAATTAAAAAATAAGATCTAGCTTTTGCTTTCACAAAAAGCCGATATTTCGAAATTAAAAAATCTAACGCATCAGAATTGCCTTGATGCACTTGTCCAACAATGGCTTCATCTGTTAATTGTTCAAACTGCTGTATGACTTGAATCTTTTCACTTTTAAGCAATGACATCACCTCAGCTACGCTAGAATCATTAGGAATAGTATAACTTAACTGGAATTTATGGGCAAACGATTACTTGAGACCTCTACGCCATTTTTCAAATTGTAACTCTACATCCTTTGACAATTTAATCCTCGAGGCTGGCATATCTTCCTGCGTTTCTTTAACTTTTGTCGAAATTTTTGATTGGATTATTTGCATTTCAATTTCAAATTCACGTGCAGATTTGCGTAATGCACCATGTCCAAATACAACATTTTGTTCGGTCATATCGGATGTCGCAACATGAATTTGAATTTTTCTTCCTTTTAGCTCAGTCGATAACTTTTCAATGCGTTCGTCTGCTGTTTCATTTTTACGTGTATAAATAACCTCCACAGCATGACGCACGTATAGCTGTTCGGTACCTGGAACGAGATGTGCATCAAACACAACAATGACGCGCCATCCCGTGTGTGCTTTATATTCCGCCATACGTTCAATTAAACGATTACGCGCATCCTCAAAATGCGGTTCACGCAACGGACGTAACTCACTCCATGCACCAATCATATTATAGCCGTCTACTAGCAATATATTTCGCATCACCTCATCCGTTAACTTCTTGTCGCTTGCGGTACACTTCGTACATAAGCAATGCCGCTGCTACCGAAGCATTTAAAGATGTTACATGTCCAACCATTGGTAAGTGGTATAAGAAATCACATTTATCTTTTAATAGACGACTCATTCCTTTTCCTTCGCTACCAATAATTAAAGCGAGCGGTAATGTAGCATCCATTTTTCGGTAATCTGCCGAACCTTTTGCATCGGTTCCAGCAATCCATACGCCACGTTCCTTTAATTCATCTATCGTTTGCGCTAAATTTGTAACACGCACAACTGGAACATGCTCAATGGCACCTGTTGACGCTTTCGCTACGACCGCAGTTAAACCAACCGCGCGACGTTTCGGTATAATGATGCCGTGCACGCCAATCGCATCGGCTGTACGCATAATTGACCCTAAGTTATGCGGGTCCTCTAACTCATCTAATACGATAAAGAACGGATCTTCCTTTTTTGCTTGCGCGGCATTGAATAAATCATCTAGCTCTGCATAATCATAAGCAGCAACCGATGCCACCACACCTTGGTGATTGGCATCCGTTAATTGATCTACTTTTTTCTTTGGTACGAATTGCACTAAAATACCGCGCTCTCGTGCTAAATCAAGCAATTCATTAATCCCTGTCTTTTTTACACCTTCAGCAATCCAAATTTTATTCATTTCGCGACCTGAGCGTAATGCTTCTAAAATCGGATTCTTTCCTGCAATCATTTCTCCAGTTTGTTCCGTCATGTTACGACACTCCTTTTGACTGTTCTACGATTTGAATTGCGTAGTCAATAATTTCATTGGCACGATCATGCTGTTTACTTAAAAATAGACTACCTAGTACCGCTTCAAAACCAGAACTATTTCGGTAAGTGCGCACATCGGTATTTTTCGGAACGGAGCCAGATTTGGCATTGCGCCCTCTGCGAAATACTGCCTGCTCCTCTTCTGTTAAAAATTGTTCTTCAATCATACGGTAAGCGATTATTGACTGCGCTTTTGCTGAGACATATTTCGTCGCTTCTTTATGGAGCGTATTCGGCTTTACTTTACCTAGTAATAGTAAATGCTCGCGAATTCTTTGCTCTAGCACGGCGTCTCCCATATAAGCTAACGCTAAAGCATTCAGTTGTTTTACATCTTGCTGTCTTAAATTATGCATTTACTGACCTCGTTTCCAGCGCGTCCCTTGACGAGTGTCTTCTAAAACGATATCCATGCTAAGCAACTGATCGCGAATTTCATCAGAGCGTGCAAAGTCTCGGTTTTTACGCGCCGCAATACGTTCTTCTAATAACGCTTCAATTTCTTCATCAAGTAGGCCTGCTTCTACTTTCACTTGAATGCCTAATACATCCCCGATAATTGTAAATGTTTCTAAAATTGCTTGTAACACTTTCGAATCTGTATTCGTTTCTTTTAAATAGACGTTTGCAATACGTGAAAGTTCAAATAATGCTGAAACTGCATTAGCCGTATTGAAATCATCATTCATCGCTTCTTCAAAATTCACTTTTACTTGTGCAATTTCCGCAAGCCACTGTTCGCTTCCTTCCGCAAGTCCCGCCGTTGCTGTTAGGCGATGCGCGACATTGGCATAAGCTGTACGTATGCGCTCCAGACCATTTTTTGCTGCTTCCACTAAATCTTGCGCAAAGTTAATCGGATGACGGTAATGAACAGATAACATGAAGAATCGTAATACTTGTGGGTCAATTTGTTGACGAATATCATGCACTAAAATAAAGTTCCCTAATGATTTCGACATTTTTTCGTTATCAATATTGATATACCCATTATGCATCCAATAACGCGCAAATGTTTTATCATTATGTGCTTCTGATTGTGCAATTTCATTTTCATGGTGTGGGAATGTTAAATCTTGCCCACCTGCATGAATATCAATTGTATCGCCCAAATGTTCACGCGCCATTACTGAACATTCAATATGCCAGCCTGGTCGACCCTCGCCCCATGGAGATTCCCATTTCACTTCTCCTGGTTTTGCTGCTTTCCAAAGTGCAAAGTCAAGTGGGTCTTCTTTCTTTTCACCCGTTTCGATACGTGCACCTATTTTTAAATCGTCCACAGATTGATGCGATAATTTTCCGTAGCCATCAAATTTACGTGTACGGTAATAAACATCTCCTTGTGATTCATACGCATATTCTTTATCAATTAATACTTTTATAAACTCAATAATGTCATCCATATGTTCCGTCACACGAGGGTGAGCATCTGCTTTTTGGCAACCTAATGCCGTAATATCTTCAAAATACGCCGCAATAAAACGCTCAGTTAAAGCAGTTGTTTCCTCGCCTAATTCATTGGCTGCTTTAATAATTTTATCGTCAACGTCGGTAAAGTTCGAAACAAACTTCACTTCATAGCCTGCGTATTGGAAATAACGGCGAACTGTATCATACACAATTACAGGGCGTGAATTCCCAATGTGAATGTAGTTGTAAACAGTTGGACCACAAACATACATTTTTACCTTCCCTTCCTCGATTGGATGAAAGGGTTCTTTTTGTCTTGTAAGTGAGTTGAAAATTTGAATCGTCATTATCATTGCTCCTTTTTCAAATTAGAAATTTCTTGTTGTAATTTTTGGATTGTTTTCTCTAATGAATCGCAACGATCTCCAACTGGGTCGGGAATATTTTGATGGTCTAATTTCTTCGCCCCCGTACGAATACCATCAATCATTACCACTTTCCCAGGAATCCCTACGACTGTTGCATTTGGTGGAACCTCTTTTAACACAACCGAGCCCGCGCCAATTTTACTATTTTCACCGACTGTAATCGAACCAAGCACTTTTGCACCGGTTGCTACGAGCACACCATCTTCTAATGTCGGATGGCGCTTTCCTTTTTCTTTCCCTGTACCGCCTAGTGTTACGCCTTGATAAATCGTTACGTCATTCCCAATTTCACATGTCTCGCCAACAACGACACCCATTCCATGATCAATAAAGAAACGGCGACCTATTTTTGCCCCTGGATGAATTTCAATTCCTGTAAAAAATCGACTTACTTGTGAAATGACACGAGCAAAGAAGAATAATTTTCTTTTGAAAAACCAATGTGCAATACGATGCGACCAAATCGCATGCAAACCAGAGTACGTTAAAACAACCTCAAATACGCTCCGTGCCGCTGGATCATTCTCAAAAATATTATCAATATCTTCTTTCATTCTTTTAAACATACAGTTCCCTCCCCCTTTTTAAAACCCCATTTATTTCTTTTTTTAGCCACTAAAAAAACGCCTCTATCACCCTAAATTAGGTGACAGAGACGCTTGTATCGCGCGGTTCCACTCTGGTTGAAGAAGTACATAGACTCTTCCGCTTAAAATTGCCCGATAACGTGGACAAAGCGATTTAGCCTACTACAACGTTCAACTAAATACTCGAAGGTGCATTTCAGTTTTGCCCTAACCTAGATCACTTTCAGCCGATGATGATCCTCTCTAATAGGCGTGCGCCACGTACTTCTCCTTCTCAACGCGTTATGTTATGTGTAATGTACATTCATTTTACATTTATTCTATGAAAAATCAATGTTTTTGATTACTACTGTGCAAATTTTTCTACGCGAGCAATCGCCTTTTCCTTACCAATTAAGCTAATTGCATCTGCTAGCTCAGGTCCATGTGTTTGACCCGTTATTACAACACGAACTGGCATGAATAAGTTTTTACCTTTTGCCCCTGTGTCTTTTTGAACCGCTTTAATTGCCGCTTTAATAGAAGGCGCATCAAATGATTCTAATGCTTCTAATTGTAATTTAAATGAAGCCATTACTGCTGGTACCATTTCACCTGCTAATACTTCTTTTGCTGCTTCATCATATTCAATTTCTTCAGTGAAGAATAGGCTAGAAAGTTCTACAATTTCCGAACCAAAGCTCATTTGCTCATGGTAAAGACCGATTACTGCAGAAGCCCAAGCATGTTGCTCTTCTGTTAACGTTTCTGGTAGAACATTTGCTTTTTGTAAATGCGGTAGCGCAAGTGCCACTACTTCTTCATGAGATAACTTTTTAATGTACTGATTATTCATCCAAGTAAGCTTTGTTTTATCAAACATTGATGGTGATTTTGATAAACGTTTTTCATCGAATAATTGAACAAATTCATCATGCGTAAAGATTTCTTCTTCCCCTTCTGGAGACCATCCTAGTAAGCCGAAGAAATTGAACATAGCTTCTGGTAAATAACCCATGTCCTTATACTGTGTAACGAATTGAATAATTGACTCATCACGTTTTGATAATTTTTTACGGTCTTCGTTTACGATTAACGTCATATGGCCGTATCGTGGATATTCCCAACCAAACGCGTCAAAAATCATCATTTGTTTTGGTGTGTTTGATAAGTGCTCTTCTCCACGGAATACATGTGTAATATCCATGAAGTGATCATCTAATACAACTGCATAGTTATATGTTGGGATACCATTTGCTTTTACTAATACCCAGTCACCAATATCCTTCGATTCAAATGATACTTCACCGCGAACTAAATCTGTGAACTTATACGTGACATTAGCTGGAATGCGCATACGAATTGTATGTGGAATGCCCGCTGCTTCTTTTTGTGCTACTTCTTCAGCTGATAAATGACGGCATTTGCCCTCATACATAGGTGCCGCTACACCGTTTGCTTTTTGAGTTTCGCGAGCAGCCTCTAATTCTTCTGAAGAACAGAAACATTTGTAAGCTTGACCTGCAGTAAGCATTTTCTCTGCATGCTCTTTGTAAATATCTAAACGCTCCATTTGACGGTATGGTGCATAAGGTCCGCCAATATCAATTGACTCATCCGGTGTAATACCTAACCAGCGTAAGTTATCAAGCTGTGACGCTTCTCCACCTTCTACATTACGCTCAATGTCTGTATCTTCAATACGCACCACGAAAGTACCGTTATGATGTTTTGCATATAAATAGTTAAATAACGCTGTACGTGCCCCGCCGATGTGTAAAAAACCTGTTGGCGATGGTGCATAACGAACGCGAACTGTTTTAGTCATGATTGTGCCTCCTAAATTTGCTTCTATTCTTATTTTTAATCTTTATCATTGTCCATTTTACCATTTGCAAATGCTAAATAAAAGTTGCTCTAGCCGAAATTCGGCGCACCTCGTATTTTACGCTTTGATTAATAAAATTGTTACCATCGCAGCAATGCCTTCTTCACGACCAACAAAGCCCAATTTCTCCGTTGTTGTCGCCTTTACATTCACTTGAGACGGCTCTGCATTTAATAATTCAGCAATGCGATTTTGCATCGGTACAATATACGGTGCCATTTTTGGACGTTGTGCCATAATCGTACAGTCAACATTCCCTAATTTGTAGCCGCGCTCCTCTACCATTTTCCAAATATACGCTAGTAATTTGGCTGAATCCGCATCTTTCCACTCTGGATCTGTATCTGGGAAGTGACGTCCAATATCCCCTTCTCCAATTGCCCCAAGCGCTGCATCTGTCACCGTATGTAAAAGTACATCTGCATCTGAATGCCCTAAAAGTCCACGTTCATGCGGGATTGTGATACCCCCAATAATTAATGGGCGACCTTCCGCAAATGCGTGTACATCAAATCCTTGTCCAATTCGAAACATATATCACGCTAGCCTATCGAATGTAGATAAACTAGCCTTCACCTTCTTTCTAATTTTCTCTTTAACCTTAGTATAATCAACTTCCGATAAAAGCACTAATTTTTGTGCAATTTAACAAAATCGCTAGCGCATTTTTGGTGCACGACCCAAGTTGTACGATACGGTTGAATCATTTATTCGTTCCCTACTTATCACCGTTCTAATTGGTTTATTCCTCTTAACTACGGTAGGCTAAAATCTTAGACTTTCCGATAAATCCTAAATGAAAAAAACACCTCGGAAGTTTAAACCCCTTCCAAGATGCTTATAGTTACTTACACTTTATGATGATTTAATATCGCTTCGCCAAAAATTAAATCTTCTTTCGTTGTCATTTTAACATTTTCATAATCGCTTTCCACAATATGAATTTCATGTCCTAAACGTTCAACGAGCATTGCCTCATCCGTTCCTAAAAAGCCTACTTTTTCTGCGACATCTTGCGCTTCAACAATTAAATCAAAACGAAATGCTTGAGGGGTTTGAATCATCCATAACGATTCCCGGTCTACCGTCTCTTTAATAAGCCCTTCCTTTACAATTTTCATCGTATCTTTCGCACGAACCCCCGCAATAGCCGCGCCCTTTTCAAACGCAACTTGTGCCAGCTTTGTAATCGTTGGTGTCGTAATGAATGGGCGGGCCGCATCGTGGACAAGTACGACTTCCACCGCTGTCATCTCTTTAATACAAGAGTGAACCGAATGCTGACGTTCCAAACCACCTGTTGGTAATCCCTTTACTTTGGTAATTTGATATTGTTCAAGCAATGTTTGAATAGATGCACGTTCTTCATCTTTTACGGCAAGCCAAATTCCTGTGCAATTTTCATCTTGCTCAAAAACCAATAATGTATGCACCAAAATAGGCTTCCCTGCTAATGGTAAAAATAATTTATTTTGCCCAGCTCCCATGCGCTTCCCACTACCTGCTGCTGGTAAAACGACTTCATAACGCAAAATCTTCACTTCCCTAATCTTCTTTCGGCTTCGCAAAGATCATGCGCCCCGCCGACGTTTGGAGTACACTCGTTACTGTTACCGTAATCGCCTGCCCGATATAGCTGCGACCACCTTCTACTACTATCATTGTGCCGTCATCCAAATATGCAACGCCCTGATTATGTTCTTTCCCATCTTTAATGACGACAACTTGCATATTTTCACCCGGGATAACAACAGGTTTAACCGCATTCGCTAAGTCATTAATATTCAATACTTGAACACTGTGCAATTCACAAACTTTATTTAAATTGAAATCATTTGTTAAAATTTGCGCGTCCATTTTTTTCGCCAAACGCACTAATTTTAAATCAACTTCTGCTACATCGTCAAAATCAATTTCAGTAATCAAAACTTTTGAAGCACGTTCATCTTGGAGACGCTTTAAAATATCTAGACCTCGACGACCACGTGTACGCTTTAATGTGTCTGAAGAATCCGCAATATGCTGTAATTCTGTTAGTACAAACTGTGGAACAACAAGTATCCCTTCAACAAATCCCGTTGTAGAAATATCTGCAATTCGACCGTCTATAATGACACTCGTATCAAGCAATTTATAACGCTCCCTTGCTTCCGTTGGAGGTGATTCTGCTGATCTTTTTTTGGAAGTAGCACTTCCCGTAAACATGTTCTGAAGCTCTTCTCGCTTACTAAAGCCAAATCGGAATCCTAAATACCCTAAAATAATCGATAAAATCACCGGAACAACTGCTGTCACCTCGAAAAGGTCCAATCGATTTATCCCGACTCCAATCAATGTTGCAACACTTAATCCAACAATCAAACCAAACGTACCGAATAATAAATCAGCAACAGGTAATTTAAACAATGTTTCCTCAGACCATGTAATGAGCCTCACAAAATAATCGGATAACACAAAGGACAACACAAATAACAAAGCAGCACCTATCGCAACCGAGATATATGGATTAGTAAGCCATGGACTAGATGATAAATTCATAAACTCGTATAATGGCGGTAAGAAATTAAGACCTAATACTCCCCCGATAAATAAAAAAGCTACTTGAATAATTCGCTTTAACATGCTATTCACCTCCTAAAAATAATTATACATGTATCATTCATTTGATGCGACGAACAAGTCCCAAATTTGTACTACAACAGTATTCGATATATTTCATTGATTTACAACAAAATGCGCTACCTTATCTTTATTATTCCTCAAAAATGAGCCTTTTAACGATATTTCCTTTGTTAAATTTGTATTATATTCATTCTTTAATGACACTCTTCCTTCAAAAATATACCATCTTGTAGTTGATTACATTATTTTAGTATATTATCCGTAATATAACAGTTTCGAATACATCATAAGTTAGGAGAATGCGTTTTGAATACAACAAAAGAAATAAAAATTTCGACTGCTGATCCGTCAGCCATAGGTTTATTTGGATTAGCAATCGTGACGTTTGTTGCGTCCACTCAAAAACTTGGATGGACAGACGGGTTAGGTTTAGTTCTTCCTTGGGCAATTTTCTTAGGCGGCATTGCTCAGTTTTATGCATCTGCATTAGATGCAAAACATAATAATACATTTGGTACAACAGCATTCGGTGCTTACGGCTTATTTTGGATGGGTGTTGGTACAAGCTGGTTAGTACAAGCTGGCGTGTTCGGTGAAGCATTACAAGCATCTGCTGATACGCGTCAGCTAGGTGTTGTTTATTTAGGTTACTTAATCTTAACCCTGTTCATGACGATTGGAGCAGCAGAAACGAATAAAGTTTTATTTGCCATTTTCGTTATGATTGATTTCCTATTCGTTGGTTTAGCTTTAAGTTCATTTGGCATTATGGAGAACGGCATGCACTTACTAGCTGCTTATTCAGAACTAATTATTGCCCTTCTATCATTTTATGGTGCTGGTGCAAATGTTTTAAATAAGCATTTAGGCTTTAAGTTTTTACCGATTGGCAAGCCATTTGGTATTTTCACAAGAGAAGCATTCGCGAAAAAAACTTCATCTGCAAAAGCGTAATAGAAAGGGAAGTCGCCATTTTGGTGAACTTCCCCTTTTTATTTCTTTATAAATCTCGAAACGATGATTTTAAAGAGTCACTTATCGTTTCGACACCCACGACTTGAATTCCTTCTGGGAAATCCCAACCACCAATATTCGAAGCTGGAATAATTACTCGCTGAAAACCTAACTTCGCTGCTTCTTGTACACGTTGTTCGATACGGGAAACACGACGCACTTCACCTGTTAAGCCAACTTCACCAATAAAACAATCTGTCGGGCGAACTGCCTGGTCTTTAAAACTTGAAACAATACTTGTTAAAACCGCTAAATCAATTGCGGGTTCGTCTAATTTTACACCACCAGCTACTTTAATATACGCATCTTGGGCTTGTAGCATCATGCCCATACGTTTTTCTAACACAGCCATCAGCAATTGCACACGGTTTTGGTCTACACCCGTTGCCATACGCTTTGGGTAATTAAAGCTCGTGGGTGTGACCAGCGATTGAATTTCAACAAGAATCGGACGTGTTCCTTCCATCGAAGCAACAACCGTCGAACCAGGTGCGCCTTGTGAACGTTCCTGTAAAAAAAGCTCAGAAGGATTTAATACTTCCTTCAGTCCGCCCTGTAACATTTCAAAAATCGCAATTTCATTTGTTGATCCGAAACGGTTTTTTTGACTGCGCAAAATACGATGATTATGATGACGTTCTCCTTCGAAATAAAGTACGGTATCAACCATATGTTCTAAAATACGCGGCCCTGCAATTTGCCCTTCCTTCGTCACATGCCCGACTAAGAAAATGGCGATATTTTTTGTTTTCGCAATTCGCATCAATTCCGCCGTACATTCTCTTACTTGCGAAACACTTCCGGGTGCACTTGTCACTTCAGGATGATGCACTGTTTGAATGGAGTCGACAATTACAAACTTCGGCTGAACCTCTTCTATTGTTTGATTTAAAAATTCTAAGTTGGTCTCCGAATAAATGTATAGCTCCGGCGACTTAACACCTAGACGCTCTGCACGTAGCTTTGTTTGACGAACAGACTCCTCACCAGAAATATATAATACGCGCTTTCCTTGATTGGAGAGCAGTGCCGAAACCTGGAGCAGTAAAGTAGACTTCCCAATCCCTGGGTCTCCCCCAATTAACACTAATGACCCCGGTACAATACCGCCCCCAAGAACGCGGTTAAATTCATTCATTTGTGTGACAATACGCGTTTCTTCTGGTGTGTCTACATTAATGATAGGAATTGCTTTTGTTGTCGTTGAGGAATGCTGAAAAGCTCCTCGTGGTCCCTTTGAAATGACCTCGACTTCTTCATTCATCGTATTCCATTCACCACAGCCAGGACAACGCCCCATCCATTTTGCCGCCTCGTAGCCGCAGCTATTACACATAAATTTTGATTTTTTCTTTGCCATGTATTAAACCTCCGAATGTTTGTTCTTATATTGTACATGAAACCATTCACAGCGCCTATTCTTTTCGCTAAAGTTTCTTTTTGAACAAAAAAACGAGGTAGAAAAATCCTACCCCGCAATTCATTTATAGTGTTATATTTTTGTGAAATTAGTTTGTAGCCACACTACTTTGCTGACTGTGTACCATAAATTCCTCATTTACGTAATCCAACACGATTTTTTGCGTCTTATCAATTTCGCCTTTTAATAGCTCCTCTGATAAGCGGTCCTCTACGTGTTTTTGGATTGCACGACGTAATGGGCGCGCTCCATATTGTGGATCATAGCCTTCCTCGACAATTTTTTGAAGGGCCGCTTCCGTTAGCTCCAATACGATATCCTGCTCTTTCAAACGATTTATTAAAGACTGTGCCATCAGCGTAACGATTTCTTTTAAGTGCTCTTTTTCTAATGAATGGAACACAATCATTTCATCAATACGGTTTAAGAATTCTGGACGGAATGCTTTTTTCAATTCTGCAAGCATCGTCCCTTTCATATCTTTATTTTTCGTTGTTGTATCGCCAACATTAAAGCCAACGTATTTTTGGAATTTAAGGGCATCTGCTCCAACGTTCGATGTCATAATAACCACTGTATTGCGGAAATCTACTGTACGACCTTTCGAATCTGTTAATCGGCCATCTTCCAGTACTTGCAATAAAATATTAAACACATCTGGATGCGCCTTTTCAATTTCATCTAAAAGCACAACAGAATATGGTTTACGACGAACTTTTTCTGTTAATTGACCACCATCATCAAACCCTACATAGCCTGGAGGTGAACCAACTAAGCGAGAAGTTGAGTGTTTTTCCATATACTCAGACATATCGACGCGAATCATCGAATCTTCATCACCGAACATGACCTCTGCTAAAGCGCGTGCTAGCTCTGTTTTACCAACACCTGTTGGACCAAGGAATACAAATGAACCAATCGGACGTTTCGGATCCTTTAACCCCGCTCGAGCACGACGGATTGCACGAGAGATTGCCTCTACTGCCTCACTTTGGCCAACTACACGTTTGTGTAATTCTTCTTCAAGATTCAATAGTTTTGCGGATTCTTCTTGAGCGATTTTTGAAACCGGAATTCCCGTCCACATCGCCACAACTTGCGCAATGTCATCCACATTTACTGTAGACTCTTCTTTCCCTTGTTTCTCTTTCCACTCTTTTTTCATTTGCTCTAATTTCGTTTTTTCCTTTTGTTCTGAGTCACGAAGCGCTGCAGCCTTTTCAAATTCTTGGCTCGATACAGCAGCATTCTTCTCAGACTTGATGCTCTCTAAACTATCTTCTAGCTCTTTTAAATTTGGTGGCACTGTGTAAGAACGTAAACGTACTTTTGAACCAGCCTCATCAATTAAATCGATTGCTTTGTCTGGTAGGAAACGATCTGAAATATAACGGTCTGATAATTTCGCTGCCGCTTCCACTGCTTCATCCGTAATTTTTACACGATGATGCGCTTCATAACGATCACGTAGCCCTTTAATAATTTGGATTGTTTCATCAACAGTCGGTTCATCTACTTTAATTGGTTGGAAGCGGCGTTCAAGTGCTGCATCCTTTTCAATATACTTACGGTACTCATCCAATGTCGTTGCACCAATACATTGCAATTCACCGCGCGCTAATGATGGCTTTAAAATATTCGATGCATCAATCGCACCCTCTGCACCACCTGCACCAATTAATGTATGCAGCTCATCGATGAATAAAATAATATTACCTGCTTGACGTATTTCATCCATTACCTTCTTCAAACGATCCTCGAATTCACCACGATATTTTGTA
This sequence comes from Solibacillus cecembensis, assembly GCF_001439635.1. GTDB lineage: Bacteria > Bacillota > Bacilli > Bacillales_A > Planococcaceae > Solibacillus > Solibacillus cecembensis. Next base: position 69,591 of record NZ_LMBZ01000011.1, read on the forward strand.
CCCGCTACAACAGTTCCCATATCTAAAGTCATAACGCGTTTGTCACGTAAAATTTCAGGTACTTCGTTGTTTACAATTTGCTGCGCTAACCCTTCTGCAATTGCTGTTTTACCAACACCTGGCTCACCGATTAATACGGGATTATTTTTCGTACGGCGAGATAAAACTTCAATCACACGAGTAATTTCCTTTGAACGGCCGATAACAGGGTCAAGGGAACCTTCACGTGCTACCACTGTTAAATCACGTGCTAGGCTATCCAATGTTGGTGTATTAACCGTTTGATTCATCGGCGTGCTACTTCCATTAGTTGAATCATTATTCCCTAAAAGTAATAATACTTGCTGACGTGCCTTATTAATACTAACGCCTGTATTGGCTAATACACGTGCGGCAACGCCTTCTCCTTCACGAATTAACGCTAATAAAATATGTTCTGTCCCTACATAAGCATGACCGAGTTTACGTGATTCATCTAAAGATAATTCAATTACTTTTTTAGCTCGCGGTGTGTAATGAACAATCGGACCAACTTCTTCTGTTCCTTTTCCTACAAGCTCTTCAATACCCGATTCAATCATTTGTGGGCTAATATTAATCGCCTCTAACGCTTTAGCGGCAATCCCACCACCTTCACGAATAAGGCCAAGTAAAATATGCTCTGTTCCAATTTCTTTATGCTTCCAACGAATTGCCTCTTCTTGAGCAAGTTGTAACACCTTTTGTGCGCGTTGTGTAAATCGATTAAACATCATATAGAATCCTCCCCTTTTTCCCCATTATTAACACTTTCATCTTGTTCACTTAGTTTATCTTGTAACAGCTTCGCACGATACATATCGCGTTCAGCTGGTTGCAACGTAGTACCGACATATTGCTGGATAAATCCCGGCTGAATTAATAACATGCACTCATTCAATCGACTTTGAGAAATCGGTTCTAATAGCCCTAAACTTACTCCGAGCCGTACATTAGATAAGCAACTCGCCGCTTCCTCGCTCGTTAAAATTTTGGCATATTTTAAAGTGCCGAGTGACCGACTCAAACGGTCCTCTAATGTCGATGGTGCACGAATAAGTAATGCTTTTCGGGCACTTTTCTCTTTTCGTATCACTTGTTCAACAACATCACGTAACTCCTGCAAAATATCCAATTCAGATTTCCCTAGCGTTATTTGGTTTGAAATTTGGTAAACACTCCCCAAATTTTCACTACCTTCTCCATATATACCCCTTACAACCATTCCTAATCTTGTCATCATTTGAATTAATGCATTCATTTGTTTTGTAACGGTTAGGGCTGGTAAATGTAGCATAACCGAGGCGCGTAAACCTGTACCGACATTTGTTGGGCAGCTCGTTAAATAACCATATCTCTCCTGATAAGCATACGTAATATGTCGACTTAAATAACGGTCTATTTTTCGCGCTTTCTCAAATGCATCCTCAATGTGCATTCCGCAGGCTAAACATTGTATTCGGATATGGTCCTCTTCATTCACCATAATACTGAATGCTTCATCTTCTGTGATAAAAACGGAGCCAATTTTTTTACGTTTCGCTAAATTAGGGCTAATTAAATGTTTTTCAACTAAAATCTGACGTTGCAATTGCGGCATATCCTTTATAGGAAAGTAAGAAAAGTGATACGGGTTTTGTTCAATAGAAAATAACGCGTTCATCACCTGATCTTCTATTCCCTGTGCTTCCTCTTCAGTAAAGCTATTCGGAAATCGTGTCCCAGCAATATTACGAGCAAGTCGAATGCGCGTACTGATGACGATATCCGAACCATCTTCATTTTTCATCCAGCCCGGATTGGCATTCGTTAAAAAGTGCTCGATATTCATAATTGCCCCTCACCTCCCGAATATACTTTGCTCTCAAGCAAGCGTATTTCATCACGAATCTTGGCGGCATCTTCAAAGTATTCCGCCACAATGGCCTGCTGCAATTGTTCTCGTAGTGTTTCAATTTGGTGCTTTATCTTTTCTATTGATATCGTTTGTTCTTTAAAACCAACATGTTTAGTGCCCGCTTGAATGCGTTCAAGCAATTGTGGTAATTGCGCATTAAACGTTTCGTAACAATTTTCACATCCAAACTTACCTTGTTTTAAAAATTGGCGATACGTCAAACCACATGTTGGGCAATTTGTTGTTTTCTTCTCTGTCGCCTGTTTAATTTCTTTCGTAGTCGAAGCTGGTAAGAAATTCATCCAATTGGAAATAAATTGTTGAATTGAAACGGGCTCCTCACTTACCTCAAATTGAAATGGGTGAAATTGTGCGGCACATATTTCGCAATAATACCGTTCAACTTTTTGGTCATTTTGAACTTGTGTAACGGTCACATTGGCAGGTCTTTGCTTACAATGTCCACATATCATCTAACATCCCCCTCACTTCTCAAACGAAATTACTTTTAACATGGCACGCATAATATTCGCCCTTAGTTGATCGCGTAATGGCAACGGTAATTGCAAAGTCTCGCGTTCCATCGCCGCTCTCATAATCATTGCCTCACGCTCGGAAATAATCGCTTCTTCAAGCATTCGGTATATTATGCGATTGGCATTTATTTGCGCAATATCATCACCAATTTGTGTGTCCATTTCATCTAATAAATCTTTCTTGGAGTGAATGGTAACGCGCAAAATTCGAATATAGCCTCCACCTCCACGCTTACTTTCTACTAAGTAACCATGTTCAGCAGTAAATCGTGTATTAATGACGTAGTTAATTTGCGAAGGTACACATTGGAACTTATCGGCAAGTTCACTCCGTTTAATTTCAATATGTCCTTGTCCTTTTAATTCAATAACTTCTTTTAAATACCCTTCAATAATGTCAGATATATTCCTCATGCTGTCTCTCACCTCACAACCCACTGACTTTGACTATCTTTGACTTAAATATACAATAGACAAAAAACGAAATGCAAATTATAGCCCTTGCTTACGGTACAAAAGGAATTTGCTGAAACAAGTTAATTTCTCTCTTTACTTATGGGGTTTTTCTTGAAAAATTATACATTTATTATTTCGTTTGAGCGATATTTGTCCGTTCTATAGTACAAAACCACCATTCCAACAACAGTTGAAATAGTGGTTTATAGAAACGTTATTTGTTAAATCCAACGACCTACAATTGGATAATTCCAGTCCGAATCGGATAACGCTTTGATGATACCGATAACAGGGGCAATCCAGAAAATCGCTAAGAATACTAATAAGAATGGTAGACCGATTAGTATAAATGACAATACTCCCGCAATCGCAATTAAAATACCAAATATAACTTGGAATAATAATGCTTGCATCGAAATTCGTTTCACATCTTCTTCCGTACTTATTAAGAAAAATAGAATCGGGACTAAAAAAGGAGCAAAAAATGCGCTTGCATGAATAATTACTTTTGACCATTTAGATTCCATTTGTAATCAACCTCACTTTGTTTTTAATTATTTGGAACGGCATTAATAGGGTTCGTTATTTCTCCTACATAGGAGTATTATCTTATTTACGTGCGAAGTTTTAAAAAGATTCATAAATATTAATGATACCCTTAAATTATTATCTCCTTTTGAACATAAAAAAACTCGACACATTTAAGTCGAGTTATTTTATGTATGACGCCATTATTTTGAATCTCGATCTTCGGGATGATCCCCGTCTTGAGGAAACAAGAAATATGAAATCACTGCCGTTAAAAGAGCTGCACCAATAACGATGTATATTCGATTTTGGTCTGGAACTTCTTGATAATTATTCACTAACATAATATTCGCGGCAATCGCAACACCAAGAGATAAAGGTAATACAAATTTTAAACGACTTTTATGAAACTGCATCATACAACGTCCTTTGCTTGGAAATATAAGTTATGTTTTCATCCTATATTTTACATTGTTTAAATTTAAAATACAAATGTCACTTTTTTCACGACAAATAGTAAAATAATACTGATTATCTTACATAAAAAGCGTATTATGTATATAAGACAGAAAATTATGAAACGAGGAAAACAATGGTTAATTGGTTCTCTAAGTCATCTAAAGCTTCAAATCAAACATTTTTTGATTCCGCAAAATATTCTAAGGAAGTTATTTTAGACATTTCCAAATACCCTGAATTAAATAAGCAGCTTCAATTATTAAAGTTGACACGTGAAGATTTAGCAGTTCTTAAACAGCTTCAGCCCTATACAAATGACCTCATTCCAGTCATGGTTGAACAATTTTATGAAGCCATTAGTTTAAGCGTAGATTTAGTACAAATTATTAAAAATACTACGCAAATCGAGCGTTTAAAAGTGACATTACATAAACATTTAAAGGATATTTTTAATTGTCGTATTGATTCTGCTTACATCGAGGAACGAAAGATTATTGCGCATGTCCATGTACGAATCGGCTTACAATCCAAATGGTATATCGCCTCATTCCAATCATTGATGACAACATTTATTGATTTTATCCAAACAATCAATATGCCTTCACATGATATGGGACGCGCTATCAATGCCTTCTCTAAAGTAATTAACTTTGAGCAACAACTCGTTATTGAAGCGTACGAGCTTGAAGAACAGCGCATCCGAAATGAAGGGGAGCTCATTAAACAAAAGTTAATTGACCGTATTCAACGTACCGCAACGGAATTAAATAGTATTAGTGATGAAACAAATGCGTCCCTTCAAGAAATTGCAGGACAAACAGAAGACATCACTGGCGTTACAAAGGAAGGACTAAGTTTAGTCGCAGAAACTGAGGATAAATCCACAATCGGGACTGCCCATCTTGCTACCCAAACCGCTCTGATGGCAACTGTATTAGATGGCGTGGATATTTTAGAATCTTCCATGATTAATTTACGTCGTTCATCTCAAAAGATTTCTGAAATTGTTGGCCTTGTTACAGGAATTGCTGATCAAACGAATTTACTTGCCTTAAATGCCTCGATTGAAGCAGCGAGGGCTGGCGAGCATGGGAAAGGTTTTGCGGTTGTCGCAGATGAAGTACGAAAATTGGCGGAAGAAACGAAAAATGCCGTGCAAAATGTTTCGCACCTCATTCATGAAACCGAATCAAATATTGAACAAATGTCAACGTCCGTTACGAGCGTCGATGAGCAAATAAAAATGAGTGTCAAAACACAAAAGAGTTTATCTGATTCCTTTACATCTATTACCGAGGCAGTGTCAGGAATTAGATCAAAATATGAAGAAACGACAGAAGATATCCAATCCATTTCTACTGTTATAACAGGCTTAACGCAAACCACTACACTCGTATCCACTTCATCAGATTCTTTATTACGCATTGTGCATGAATTACACGATTAAAGTAAGTTTTTCAAAATCAAAATCCAGCATTTCGTTTTATAACGACATGCTGGATTTTTACGTCTATCCACTAACCTCTTCTATTTTTGGATAATGCGCGTTTCGCTTTTCGATGCTCTTGACGAATCGGGCCTGTATCAAATAAATGTTTTTCAAACTCAGTATTTGGCTCAACAGCTGGGATTTCCCTTGGCTTACCTTGTTCATCAATGGCAACCATCGTTACAAATGATTCGGTCGTTAGTTTTTTAGAGCCATTTTTAATATTTCGAGTAACAACACGGACATACACTTCCATCGATGTACGTCCAGTGCCAGTTACTATTGCCTCCAACTCAATCATATCCCCCGCATACGCAGCAGAAACAAAATCAACCGAGTCAAAAGAAGCCGTCACCACTTCCCCTTGCGCGTGCTTCATCGCTGTAATGGCCGCGATTTCATCGATATAAGCTAATACTTTCCCACCAAAAATAGAATTATGATGATTTGTATCGGGTGGTAATACTAATCGTGTTTGAATTGTACGAGAAAAACTCATTGGTAATACAGCATTCATTGTAAAACATCCTCCTATTCACTTTTCCAGCTTAAGATTTCTCTAGTCAAATCATCCTAAGGGCATTTAAAAATTAAGTTTCATTGTAATGAATTTTAAATCTGTCATTTCTTCCACTGCATATTTAATTCCTTCTCTACCATAGCCACTCATTTTTACGCCTCCATATGGCATGTGGTCTACACGGAACGTTGGAATATCATTAATAATAACCGTACCCGCCTCCAATAAATCTGCGGCTTTCATAGCATCCGTTAAAACATTTGTATAAATAGCAGCATTTAGTCCTAATTGTGATTCATTGATATATCCAATGGCTTCATCCAGTGTTTCATAAGGGACAATCGAAACAATCGGTGCAAATGTTTCCTCACATACAATTTTCATATGGGGCTGTACATTCGTCATAACTGTCGGGGTACATGTACGCGCTGTAAACTCCGCACCTGTTTCGACAACCGCACCCTCATTTTTTGCCTGCTCAATCCACTTTTTAATACGCGCGACTTCATCAGGATGGATCATTGCACTTACATCCGTATTTTCGTGAAGTGGATCACCCACGACAAGCTTTTTCGTCTCTTCCACAAATAACTTCGTAAATTCCTCATAAATCGATTGCTGTACATAAATGCGTTGCAATGAAATACAAACTTGACCAGCAAAACCAAATGCCCCACTCACACAGCGTTTTATTATTTTTTCAAGTGGTGTTGAAGGTTCTACAATTAGGCCAGCATTTGAACCAAGCTCTAGCGTCATTTTGCGTAAGCCGACCTTTTCTTTCAGTTTTAAGCCGACTGCCCCACTCCCTGTAAACGTTACCTTTTTTACGAGAGGGTGGGTCACTAAACAATCACTTAATTCACTTCCGCTTCCTGTAACGATTTGTAACGCACCATCTGGTAATCCGGCTTCATTAAAAATTTCAGCCATAACAAGCGCACTTAATGGCGTTTGTGTAGCAGGTTTTAACACGACTGTATTGCCCACTGCAAAAGCAGGACCTAATTTATGTGCGACCAAGTTAAATGGGAAATTAAATGGCGTAATTGCTGTAACGACACCTAGAGGAATACGCTTTGTATACCCCATTCGATCCGTCGCACCTGGAGCTGCATCCATTGGTATCGTCTCCCCAGTTAATTGCTTCGCGGCTTCAGCAGCAAACTGATAAGTAGCAATTGTTCGTTCAACTTCCGCTAAACCTGTTGCAATTGGTTTGGCAGCTTCCATTGCTAAAATTTCAGCCAGCTCTTGTTTTCGTTCACGCATAATTGCAACAACTTTATATAAAATTTCAGCACGCTCATAGGCTGGGATTTTTTTAAATGACTGAAATACATCATGGGCACCTTCAATTGCACGCGCTACATCTGCTGGCGTCGCTTTTGCCACTTTTGCAATGATTTCTCCTGTATAAGGCGCATTTAAATGGTAGTATTCTTTTGTATGTTCCCAAGCACCATTAATCCATAATTTCGTTTCTTTCAATTTCATCGCTCCTTTATTGCTTCTATTTCTTTAACTTTAAGTTTGTAACTAAAATATGTTTCATCTTTTATCAGTAAAATTGTTCCACGTGAAAATAGAATTAACAAATTTGGAATGTTTCATTTTGCATTGCCTCATGTTCCTAAAAGTTATTATACGCTTAATTGATTGAAGTTAATGGTTTTCTTAACATCAAAAAAGCACGAAAAAGTTGAAGTTGCTACTTTTCCGTGCTCACTATTAACTTTTTAGTTGTTCGAGTTCCGCCTCATTAAATGCTCTGGAGCGTGATAAGAAGCGTTTCCCTTCGACTCCTTCAAGGGAAAACATGCCCCCACGCCCATCCACAACATCAATAATAATTTGCGTATGTTTCCAATAATCATATTGATTTTTGTGCATATAAAATGGACTCTCACCAATATAACCTAATAAAACATCCTGATTGCCGACGATTAAATCACCATCTGGATAACACATTGGCGAGGAACCGTCACAGCAACCACCTGATTGATGGAACATAACTTGACCGTGACGTACTTTCAACTTGTCGATTAACGCCAATGCTGCATCGGTTGCCACAACACGTTCAACCAATTTTGACCCTCCTCTCTTAGAAGAAGCCTAAGCGGTTTTCATCATAGCTTACAAGTAAGTTTTTCGTTTGTTGGTAGTGATTAAGCATCATTTTGTGATTTTCACGTCCGACACCTGACATTTTATAACCGCCAAACGCTGCATGTGCAGGATATGCATGATAACAGTTTGTCCATACACGTCCAGCTTGAATTCCGCGACCGAAGCGATACGCTGTATTCATATCGCGCGTCCACACACCTGAGCCTAAGCCGTATAATGTATCATTCGCAATTTCTAACGCTTCTTCCTTCGTTTTAAATGTCGTTACTGCTACAACAGGTCCGAAAATTTCCTCTTGGAAAATGCGCATTTTATTATGACCTTTAAATACAGTTGGTTTAATATAGTAACCTTCTGCATAGTCACCATCAAGCTCATTTCTTTCACCGCCGATTAAACACTCAGCGCCTTCTTCTTTACCAATTTGTAAATAAGATAGAATTTTTTCCATTTGCTCAGATGAAGCTTGCGCACCCATCATTGTGTTTGGATCTAGCGGGTTCCCTGTTTGAATCGCTTCAACACGCTTTAAAACGCGCTCCATAAATTTCTCATAAATCGACTCTTGAATAAGCGCACGAGATGGGCATGTACATACTTCTCCCTGATTAAGCGCAAATAATACAAAGCCTTCTACTGCCTTATCTAAAAATGCATCGTCTGCATCCATAATATCTTCAAAGAATATATTTGGTGACTTCCCACCAAGCTCTAGCGTCACAGGAATTAAATTTTGTGATGCGTATTGCATAATTAAGCGTCCCGTCGTCGTTTCACCTGTAAAGGCAATTTTACCGATACGCGGGCTTGATGCTAACGGCTTTCCTGCTTCTAAGCCAAAACCATTCACAATATTTAATACACCTGGAGGTAATAAATCTCCAATTAATTCAGCTAATACTAAAATAGAAGCCGGTGTTTGCTCAGCTGGCTTAAGAACAACACAGTTCCCAGCAGCAAGGGCCGGTGCTAGTTTCCATACCGCCATTAACAACGGGAAGTTCCAAGGAATGATTTGACCGACTACACCAATTGGTTCATGGAAATGATACGCAACTGTATTTTCATCGATTTGGCTAAGTGAACCATCTTGTGCTCTTAATGCTCCAGCAAAATAACGGAAATGATCAACCGCAAGTGGTAAATCCGCATTTAATGTTTCACGCACTGCTTTACCATTGTCCCACGTTTCTGCAACAGCTAACATTTCTAAATTTTGTTCGATTCGATCCGCAATTTTAAGTAAAATATTGCTTCGCTCCGTAGCTGATGTTGCGCCCCAAGCGTCCTTAGCTGCATGAGCGGCATCTAATGCTAATTCAATATCCGCTTCTGTTGAACGTGCAATTTTTGTGAATACTTTACCTGTTACTGGTGTAATATTGTCAAAATACTCCCCATTTGTTGGTGCTACCCACTCACCATTAATAAAGTTGTCATAACTTTCCTTAAAATGTACAAGCGCACCTTCCGTATTTGGATTTGCATAAACGTTTGAAATTACATTAACCTCTGTCATTGAAAATTCTCCCCTTTGCAATAATATTTTGAGCAATACCTTCTGAATTATATAGAGACCGTCATTCACTTAAAAAAGCAAACTCTATAAAAAAGATATCTTCAATTACTATATTGTCAGAAAACTAGGAAGATTTCAATTTTAAACTTCGCTTTTTCGAAAAATGTTTTTTCTCATCTTTTATTACATCGTTTATCTTCATTGAGCAGGAAATCCCTAACTCAATAAGTAGTGAGGGAAATGCAATATTCATCCTCTTTAATCGATGTTCAAACACGTTATGAACGCCGAAACTCTTACTAACATCCTTAATTAATTTCATTCAAAATTTGGACAAAAATTAGCCAAGGCAAAATTGATTCACTCACACAAAACACAAACGAGGCGAATTTATGCGGCATGTATTGTATACTGAATGTATTCTAATAGTAGGTGAAAATTATGCGAATCAATAAATTTTTAGCAGAAACCGGCATCGTGTCACGTCGCGGTGCAGATAAGTGGATTGAAGAAGGACGTATTACAATTAATGGCAAACTTGCAACAATCGGCAGTCAAATTGAAGACGGCGATGATGTTCGCGTAGACGGGAAACCGGTCAAAAAAGAGGAGCAACTCGTTTATATTGTGCTGAACAAACCTGTTGGCATAACAAGTACAACGGAAAAGCATATCCAAGGGAATGTTGTCGATTTTGTGAATCACCCACTGCGCGTTTTTCATATCGGTCGCTTGGACAAAGATTCAGAGGGGTTATTATTACTTACAAATGATGGGGATGTTGTCAACGAGGTTCTTCGTGCAGAAAACCATCATGAAAAAGAATATGTTGTCCAAGTGGATCAGCCTATTACTGAAGACTTCCTTTATGAAATGAGTGCTGGTGTTGAAATTTTAGATACAAAAACTTTGCCCTGTCGTGTAGAAAAAGTCTCATCACATGTATTCAAAATTATTTTAGAGCAAGGGTTAAACCGTCAAATTCGCCGTATGTGTTCTGCACTTGGCTATTCTGTAAGACGACTGCAACGTATACGCATCATGAATATTCAAATAGGTAATTTAAAAGTTGGACAATGGCGTGATTTAACGGATAAAGAAAGAGAAGAACTATTTACATTGCTAAACTATACACCAAGACAATAAGTGATTTTGAATATTAAAAAGCCAAAACGCGATTCATCCACGTTTTGGCTTTTTACTTTAGTATAACCCTATTTTATAAACCACCTAAATAAGCTGCTCTCACTTCATCACTTTCCTGTAGCTCTTTTGCTGTTCCTGAAAGAACAATTTTCCCTGTTTCCAATACGTAGGCACGGTGTGCAACCGATAATGCCATATTCGCATTTTGCTCGACAAGTAACACGGTCGTCCCTTCCTTGTTCACCATCTCAATAATATTAAAAATATTTTTCACCATAAGTGGTGCCAGACCCATTGACGGCTCATCCATAATGATTAACTTTGGCTTGGCCATCAGTGCGCGTCCCATCGCTACCATTTGCTGCTCACCACCAGATAATGTCCCGGATAGCTGCTTACGACGCTCCAGTAAACGAGGGAATAACTCGTAAACATGCGCCATATCTTTTTTAATGCCGTCACGATCATTTCGTAAATAAGCTCCAAGCTCCAAGTTTTCCTCTACTGTCATATTCGCAAATACGCGACGACCTTCTGGCACATGCGAAATTCCTGCTTTCACAATAGATTGTGCTGCCTTACCATCAATCGCTGAACCTAAATATTCAATCGACCCGCGCTTTGGCTTTAATAATCCAGAAATCGTTTTGAGTAATGTACTTTTCCCCGCACCATTCGCACCAATTAACGTGACAATTTCACCTTCATTTACTTCGAGGGAGATTCCTTTTAACGCTTGAATATTGCCATAATACACATCGATGTCATTCACTTTTAGCATGTTATTCTGTAACCTCCTCACCAAGATAAGCTTCAATTACCTTTGGATTTGAACGAATTTCAGCTGGTGTTCCATCCGCAATTAATTGCCCATGGTCTAACACATAAATCCGCTCACAAATCCCCATTACTAAGTTCATATCATGTTCAATCAGTAAAATTGTTAAGTTAAATTCCTTACGCACAAAGGAAATGAGTTCCATTAAATCATGCGTTTCTTGGGGGTTCATCCCTGCTGCTGGCTCATCTAGTAACAGCAGTTTTGGTCCTGCTGCAAGCGCACGGGCAATTTCTAAACGGCGCTGCATCCCGTACGGTAAGTTTTTAGCAAGCTCGTCACGGAAACCTTCTAGACCAAATATTTTTAAAAAAGCTAATGATTCCTCTTCCATTTTAACCTCACCTGAAAAATGGCTTGGCAGGCGAAAAATACTTGATAACACATTATGCTTTGCGAGTCCGTGGTTCGCTACTTTTACGTTATCTAACACGGATAACTCTTTAAACAGACGAATATTTTGGAATGTCCGGCTAATCCCTTGTCTTGTTACTTTATAAGGGTCTAATCCACCAATCGATTTCCCGTCAAAAAGCACTTTTCCTTCTGTCGGGGCATAAACACCTGTCAGCATGTTGAATGTTGTCGTTTTCCCAGCACCGTTCGGACCAATCAAACCAATTAGCTCTCCTTGATTCATTTGCAAATTGACATTTTGTACAGCCTTTAATCCACCAAATTGAATGCCTAAGTTTTCTACTTTAAGAAGTGCGCTCATATACGTGTTCCTCCTTTTTTACCAAACTTAAAGAGGTCCGTAATTTCTTTCGTTCCCATTAATCCTTTTGGACGGTAAAGCATAACTAAAATTAAAACTAATGAATAAATAATCATGCGCGTCTCTGGGAACCCTTGTAAGTAAGTCGAAATGGCTGTTAAGAAAATCGCTGCAATGACTGAACCGGATAAACTACCTAACCCACCTAATACGACGAAAATTAAAATATCAAATGATTTTAAGAAACCAAAAGCAGTTGGCTGAATAATGTAGAAGTTATGTGCATAAATAGCACCTGCAACGCCTGCAAAGAAAGAACCAATCGCAAAGGCAATGACTTTATAGTATGTTGTGTTAATCCCCATGGCATCAGCCGCGATTTCATCTTCACGTACCGCTATACAAGCGCGTCCATGACGGGATTTCGTAAAGTTGGAAATGACTAATATCGTAATAAATACACCAAAGAATGCATACGTCCAAGTCGATTGATGCGTCACTTGCATTCCAGCTGCTCCACCGACATAATCAATATTTAAAAAGACAATACGAATAATTTCAGCAAATCCTAACGTCGCAATTGCTAAATAGTCCCCTTTTAAACGTAAGGACGGGATCCCGACTAAAAGACCCGCAAGCGCTGCAACAACAGCACCTATTAAAATAGCTGTCACGAACGGCATCCCTAATTTCATTGTACATATTGCAGAAATATAAGCACCGACAGCTAAGAACCCTGCATGACCAATTGAGAACTGGCCTGTTATTCCAATTACAACATGTAAACTAACAGCTAACATAATATTAATACACATCGTAATTAACATGTTTTGGCTAGCATAACTCACCATATTACCGCTAATTAAAAATTGAACGACTGCATAGATTACTAGCGCTAGTGCGAGATAACTCCAAAAAACTTTTGATTTTTTCATACGCTATCCACCTACACTTTCTCTCGAGCATTTTTACCGAAAATACCCGATGGTCGTATAATTAAAATAAGAATTAAAATAACAAATGCGGCTGCATCGCGCCATAATGAGTAGCCTAATGCGGATACGATTGTTTCTACGACACCTAATACTAAACCGCCGACCATTGCACCTGGAATAATGCCAATTCCACCAAGTACAGCGGCAATGAACGCTTTAATCCCTGGTAATACGCCCATCAACGGGTCAATACGTGTGTAATAAATACCAAAAATGACGCCTGCCGCACCTGCTAATGCAGAACCAATCGCAAATGTTGCAGAAATGGTATTATCAACGTTAATACCCATTAATTTCGCTGCATCTGCATCATGAGATACCGCACGCATTGCTTTTCCGATTTTTGTTTTGTGAACGATAAATTGTAATAAAACCATTAAGAAAATAGATACAGATAAAATTAAAATAGATTGCGTACTAATTTTTACTCCTAAAATTTCAAAATTACTCGTTTCAAAAACAGTCGGATACGCAGCTGGTGATGCTCCTCTAAAGAAGATAACCGTATATTCGATAAGTAATGAAACCCCGATTGCTGTAATTAACGCTGCTATTCGCGTTGCATTTCTTAATCGCTTATACGCAACACGTTCTATAATAACGCCAATAATTGCACATAAAGCCATTGCTAAAATTAAGGCTAAAAAGACGTTCATTTCCCAACGTGCAATGGCAAAAAAGCCAATAAAGGCACCTAGCATAAATACGTCACCGTGTGCGAAGTTGATTAATTTAATAATCCCGTATACCATCGTATAGCCTAGTGCAATAAGCGCGTAGATACTACCGAGTGAAATACCATTAACAAGTTGTTGGATCCATTCCATAAATTTCACTCCTTTGTGTATGATGAAATATGACACTATAATAAAAAGGGAGGGCTAGTTCGCCCTCCCTTACTTGTACAGAATTAAGGATTAACTTTAGAGTTGAACTGTTGTTTGCCATCTACGAATTCCAGAACTGTAGCAGATTTTACTGGATTATGGAATTCATCTACTGTGAAGGTACCGGTAATTAAGCTTAAATCTTTCGTTGCAGCAAGTTGTTTTTGAATGGCTTCACCTGTAATATCTCCATCTACACGTTTAATGGCATCAACAATGAAATAAATTGAATCATAGCCTAGAGCGTGGAATGCATTTGGTGCTTCTTTATATTTTCCTTTGAATGCTTCAACGAATTTTTGAATGCTCGCATCAGGATCTTCAGAAGAATAATGATTTGTAATGTATGTGTTATTTAATGCTTTGGCACCTGCTAAATCAATTAACGTTGGTGAATCCCAACCATCTGCCCCCATTAATGGAACATCAATGCCAAGATCACGCGCTTGCTTAACAATTAAGCCAACCTCTTCGTAATAACCTGGAATGAACACGAAGTCGGGGTTTTTCCCTTTAATATTTGTTAATGTTGATTTGAAATCAACATCCTTTGCAACATATGCCTCTTCAGCAACGACTGTACCGCCATTTGCTAACACCGTTTCTTTAAATGAAGCAGCTAAGCCTTTTGCGTAATCCGATGCATTATCCGCATAAATTGCTACATTTTTCGCCCCTAAATCTTTCGTTGCAAAGTTTGCCGCTACTGTCCCTTGGAACGGATCGATGAAGCATGTACGGAACGCAAATTCATTTACCGAACCGTTGTCATTTACCGTTACATTTGGTGCAGTACCTGATCCTGTTACAATTGGAACCTTATATTTATTCGCAATTTCAACTGTCGCTAAAGCGTTACCCGAAGTAGCTGGTGCAAGCATTGCTACTACTTGTTCCTTTTCAGCTAAACGAATTGCGGCTGTCGTTGCTTCAGAGTTCTCTGATTTATTATCAACTGTAATTAATTCAAGTTGCTTACCATCAATACCGCCCGCTGCATTGATTTCTTCGATGGCAAGTTTGGCACCATCACCAATTGAAGAACCATAAGATGCTACACCACCTGATAGTTCTAAGTTTGCACCGATTTTAATAACATCACCTGATGCAGAATTACCGCTCCCACCTGAAGAACTCGTATCCTCATCCGTATTACATCCAGCTAGAGCACCTGTTAGTAAAGCAGTTGCCATAAATAGAGAGCCGTACTTTTTCATTTTGTTTTTCTGTGTCATTAAAATTCCCCCCGAATACTAGAGTTGTTAGATATTTCAGATAATTATACCTAATACTTACCATCTTAACAATCTATTTTTTTAATTTTCTGAACAAAAGAATCGTGACCTTTGACATCCATTTATTCTAACTTCTGTATTGTAATCGAAACTTTATTTTTAGTCTAGTGTGATTTTTCTGTATATTTAGTATTTTCTAACTAAAACTATTGTACCCTTACTATTCTTGCAGACTCCTTCATATATGACGGGCATTCATTTACGAAATTCGAAATACAATAATTCGTTCATTTTCATTTTTTTCATCCGCTAATTTAACTTCTACAAGACAATTTAAGGCTAATTCTTGCTGCAAATAGAGCATGTATTCTGGAGCAGGATAATACAAAATAATATCAATCACTCGCTTTTTCCGTTCCAATGAATCCAAAATATGATTCATCACCTGCCGAAAAACATGAATCGAGAATGGATTAAAGAAAAAAAATACATTATCTTTATCAGCTATTTTATAAGTTTCTGCTAGTTGATTAATAAATTGAATTGATGCACCATTCTTTTTATTTTTCTTTAAATATTGATCGCAGTTATGCTCGGCCTCTACAAAAAACTTTTGATCCATTTCAATTCCGACTACTGGTATTTGAAATTGGTCGTGCACGTAAATAGGTACACGTCCTTTTCCGCAGCCGATATCAACAAGACATGCATTTTCAGGTAATATGTAATGCTCAAATAATTGGTCCAATCCGCTATAAGGTGTTGGCTCATAGCGGTGGTACTGTGCTAATTTTGGAAAACCATACTGAAAGCCCGATGTATTAATATTTAATTGTTTTTCATATTGCTGCTCATTCATTTAACCAATCCTATTCTTTCGCCGTTTTTTTCTCATGTTCAAGCAGCCATTCTTTTCGCCATAGACCGCCTCCATAACCTGTTAGTTTACCATTCGCACCAATAATACGATGACATGGCACAATGATACTTATGGGATTTTTTCCATTCGTTGTTCCTACTGCACGTACAGCCTTTTCATTGCCTACTTTAATTGCAATATCTTTATAAGATTCGGTTTTGGCAAAAGGTACTGTCGTTAAAGCAGTCCAAACATTTTTTTGAAATTCTGTGCCATTCATTTCATATAGAACGTTGAATTCCGTACGCTCACCGTTAAAATATTGTATTAGTTGATCATAGCAATCCTTTAATACAGCTGGTGTTTCACCCGTTTGTTCATAAATTGCTTGCTCTCGTTCGGCAAAAAGTACCGATGTAATCGCGTTCTCTGTGCTCGTAATTTCAACTATGCCAAGTGGTGATGGAAAATCTAATTTGTACATATCTTTTCCTCCGTTTAAATACGTCTTATTTTAAGTATTTTACTAAATTTCAGTTCTTTAATATACTGATTGTGCATTAGTGTGCTATACGATTCCTTCTTCAATACAAAAAAAGAGCCTTTAATCTTATGTATGATTAAAGGTCCTCTCTATTTTATAACGAACTAGTTCTTGTGTAAGCCTAATGTTTCAGCTGTTGAAGCGTGAACTTGTTTAATCAGTTCTGGATTTTCAGCAAGTTTCTTACCATATGAAGGAATCATTTCTTTAAGCTTTGGTTCCCACTTCTTCATTTCCTCTGGGAAACATTGTTTGATTACCTTTATCATAACCGAAACTGCTGTTGAAGCACCCGGAGATGCACCAAGTAATGCTGCGATTGAGCCATCTTGTGCACTTACAACTTCTGTACCGAATTGTAATGTACCTTTACCAGCGTCTGTATCTTTAATTACTTGTACACGTTGACCAGCTACGATTACTTCCCAATCTTCACTCTTCGCTCCTGGAACGAAACTACGTAATTCTTCAACACGTTTTTCTTTTGATAATAATACTTGACCGATTAAATAGCTTGTTAAGTCCATATTTTTCGCACCGCAAGCTAATAATGTAACTAAGTTATGTGGCTTTACAGTTGCAATTAAATCCATGTTTGAACCTGTTTTTAAGAATTTAGGTGAGAATCCTGCAAATGGGCCAAATAATAATGACTTTTTACCATCGATATAACGTGTATCTAAGTGAGGTACTGACATTGGTGGTGCACCAACTGCCGCTTTACCATACACTTTTGCGTGATGTTGTTCGACGATTTCTTGATTGTTACATACTAAGAATAGACCACTAATAGGGAATCCACCGATATGCTTACTTTCAGGAATACCTGTTTTTTGTAGTAACTCTAAGCTACCACCACCAGCACCTAAGAATATAAACTTAGCTGAATGATACTCCATTTTATGCGTCTCTTTGTCATGTACTTTCACTTCCCAAGAACCGTCTGGCAAGCGTTTTATACCTTTAACGCTATGGTTATAATTCACATCTGCATCTTGGCTTTGTAAATTCGTGATTAACATACGCGTTAATGCACCGAAGTTTACATCCGTACCTGAATCGATTTTTGTAGCTGCAATCGGTTCGCTTGATTTACGATCGTTCATAATTAATGGAATCCATTGTTTTAATGTCGCTGCATCCTCTGAGTATTCCATTCCTTTAAATAGAGGGTTTGCAATCATTGTTTCATGACGCTTTTTTAAATACTCAACATTTTTTTCCCCTTGAACCATACTCATATGAGGTATTGGCATAATGAAATCTTGAGGATTTTTAATTTGTTCATTTTTCACAAGATGTGACCAAAATTGTAGTGAATCTTGGAATTGTTCATTTACTGCAATTGCTTTTGTAATATCAATAGAGCCATCTGACTTTTCACTTGTATAGTTAAGCTCACATAATGCAGCATGTCCTGTACCTGCATTGTTTAATTCGTGAGAGCTTTCCTCTCCTGCTTTACCTAACTGCTCAAATACTGTGATTTTCCATTCGGGTGCTAATTCTTTAAGCATTGTACCTAAAGTCGCACTCATAATACCGGCACCAATTAAAATAACGTCTGATTTAATATGCTTGTTACTCATATTTACCTTCCCTTATATATATATTACGATTTGCAGAAATAATGTAAGCGCTCACTTTAATGTTCGACTAAAAAAATAATTGCGCCTATTTTTTTCTGTATCATTTTTTAACTCATTGTAGTGTAACACAATTGTTAAAAGATTAAAATATATTCAGGTTGGCTTAGTACTAAGCTATTGAAAAGCTTACTAATTTCAAGAAATCTCTAGCAATTGTGAGCATTTTTTGTATTGGAAGAATACATGGAATTTATTTTCCGTTAAAAGTAAAAAACGGATTCGTTATAGCTTCTATTTTTTTCTATATCGATTTCCCTATATATTTTGAAAATCCTGCATAGCGATTATTCTTTTTTGCACGCTTCACAATCCATTTAAAAATCCTGCGTTGTAGCCAAAACGGAATACCTACAATTAGCGTATTTTGCATCGATAATATTAACGCCGTATGTGCTATTTCCTTTGGGTTTCCCTTTTTATCGACTAATCCATTATCAATTAAGCCATAGTGAATTCGAACTGATTACTCAAATTGACTGGGCGGTGTTAGACGCACACGAAAAACAACTGGTTCATCGTGATTATTTGTAAATGTATGCGGCGTTTTAAGGGCTGCTATACGACGATCGCCTGGCATTAAAACATGCTGCTCTTTCCCTAACGTAACTGTTAATCTACCTGAAATGACTTCAAACTCTTCTTCAAACTCATCATGTATATGTAGAGGTGGTCCGTCTCCTTGAGGTGGTAATGACACTTCAATATACAAGTAACGACCATTTGTTTCTTCTGCCGTTTCTATAAATGTAATTTGTTCACCTGTCACTTTATTTTTTACTGTACGTTGCATATTTCCGCTCCCTTTTCCAAATAACTTTTATATTACTATTTGGTATATACGAAATAAAGATGATTACAAGGGCATTCAACATCTTTCTAACCTAAAAAAATCTGTACAGGCATTTGATTTCACCTGTACAGATTTTCAGAACATCCTTTAAGCCGAGGAAGAAGCCGCTTGGTCCGCTTTCACACAATCAATGGCCACAACAATCGCAATAATTATAGTCTCCATCTCATCATTTAAAATATCGACCTTATAGCTATCACCCCATGTGAACCATTCCTTGCTCACCTTGCCAATAACTTCTCCATGCTGCAGCACTTGAAAATTCATGTCCCACCAGTTCCCATTAATTTCGATGCCTGCTGCTTCAATCGTATAGCGTGCCTTGAAAAGTGAAAATTCCTTTTGGATTGTCAGCACTTCTCGACCATTTACCTCAACAAAAAACTTTGGTAAGAAGCTAAATACTTTTTTCGTAATGAGCGCGACTTCATCTCTCGTTGCATTGAAAATCGAAAACGTTTTTGGAATTTGCATGAAGCTGCCTTCCACGTAATATCGGTCATTTTCCTGCTGATCCTTTACCGTAAACTTACCACCAAGACTGAACACCTTTTGTTTAATATAAAGTTGCTTCATAAAATACGCCCCCTTCAATTTAACAAAACCGTCGTGCTTTACTTTCCCTTTATACAATTACGAGCGAACATATAAAAAGATTCAAAAATTTTACATTTAGAAAATAACTTTCACAAAACGATTAATGAGATGATCGATTTCTTCTTGCTTTGGAATGAGTGCCATCCAGTCATTTGGAATATTTAATTCCTCATAATAAATACCCGCAAGGCCACCTGTAATTGCAGCAATTGTATCCGTATCATTGCCTAAATGCACCGCTTTGAAAATGGCATCATAATAGCTTTCACTATTCAACAAACTCCAATAAACCGCTTCAAGTGTATGAATGACATAACCATTACTTTGAATATCCTCTCGTGATAACGCAGCAATATTCAAGATTCGTTCAAAATGGACCATTTCTTCAGGGTACTCATTCAATTTAATAAGTAGCTGTTCATTTGCACGTGCTAAGCTAGCTTCCAATGACAAGTCGTCCATTAACGCATGCACCATATATGTATAATGGAAACAACAAAGTGTCGAACGAATATGCCCGTGTGTTAATGTTGCATAATCCTTTACATAGCGATCCTCAATTGCACGTCCATAGCTATAAAGGGCAATTGGAAGAATGCGCATAAGAGCACCATTGCCATTGCATTGATCATCATCTTTTGCTGCTTCAAAAAGTCCCTTTGTTTCCCATCTGCTAATAACTTCTGCAATCGTCATGCCAACATCAAATGCGGGTTCATCATTGTATGACCAGTGTCCACGATAGACCCAATTACAAAAAGCACGTTTTAAATCGGCAATGGATGTATCTTCAATTAAATGCTGTATCGTAATAAGCGTCATCGCACTATCATCCGACCATGTTCCAGCTGGTACATCCCAACATCCATAGCCAATCATGTCATGAATTTCAAAAGAATCTCGCTCCATAAACTCCATCGGTACACCATACGCATCACCGATAATAAATCCCCATAATGCTCGTTTTCGTTTATTCATATGTATGCACCTCCATTCATTACTCAAAAATATTGTATTGAGTATTCCGTTTATTTCTTTTGTGTTCATTTTACCAAAATTAGTATTTCAATACGATGCTTTTGTCAATGAATGATTGAAAATGTCATAATAGGTGTATCGGCAACATTAATGAAAGTTAGGGAGATTTAATATGCATAAAGATAACAACAACTTAGATGTCGTCTATCTTACAAATTCAAATGAACGCTTAAGACATCCTTTTTATAAGAAACAATTCGTTTTTACAGGGGCTCTTTCTACAATGACTCGGTCGGAAGCTGCAAAAAGAGTGAATGCCTACGGGGGAATTTTACAAGGTGCTGTTACAGCAGAAACCGATTTCGTTATACTCGGAAATAAACGTCGTGGTATAAGCACAAAACAGCAAAAAGCAGAACAACTAATTGATCTTGGCATTGATCTTCAATTGCTTGTTGAAGATGATTTTCTGTGGTTACTTTCGATGGAAAATTAGTAAAGTTTGCCCAATGCTGTTTTTAAAATAGAAAAAAGCCGATTCTAACTATCCCGAATCGGCTAAATACAGTTATTTCTGTAGGCGTTCTAAATCTTGATAATCTCTAATATACGGACCATCGCTTGCAACAAATGAGTGGTACACTGCCTTAATTGCAAAGCTTTTTTCTAAGCCCATTTCTGCTTTTAATCTTTTTAGCTCGTCATGTAACTCACGATGCTCATTAATAAGTTTTAGCATAATTGTTTTATTATATTTCATAATTATTGATCCTTTTAGTTTATGACTTGAATGATTACAACTTTTAAATAGTTAAATTCCGGGAAGTTATGTGGTACAACAAAATCCTCTGGTAGCTGATGTTGTTCTATAATTTTATATTGTGTATCTGCATCTTTAAACGCTTTATCAATAAATGTTTTAAACTTTTTCATGTCAAAGCTCGCGTTATTCGTTGAAGCAATAATGATACCGTGATCATTCGTAATCGCAAGTGCATCTGTTAATAGCTTCGGATAATCTTTTGCTGTACTGAATGTCATTTTCTTTGTACGTGCAAAACTCGGTGGATCTAGTACGACAACATCAAACTTCAAATCATGACGCTTTGCATAACTAAAGTAATCAAATACATTCATTACCTTAATATCTTGTGACTCATAGTCAATTTCATTCACTGAAAATTGTTCAATTGTTTTAGACAAGCTGCGTTTCGCTAAATCAACACTCGTCGTACCTGATGCGCCACCTAGTGCTGCTGCTACCGAAAAGGCACCTGTATATGAGAATGTATTTAACACCGTTTTATCCATTGAGAATTGATTGCGTAGTGCTTTACGAACATTACGTTGATCTAGGAAAATACCAGTCATCGCCCCGTCGTTTAAATCAACCGCAAAGTTCATGCCATTTTCTAAAACGATTAATGGGAAGTCCCCTTTTTCACCAGATACATAATCATCTTGCTCCACATATTGGCCGTTTGTATTGAAGCGTAATTTTTCATAAATACCGCGCGTATTAAGTGCCTTATTTAATGCTTCATACACTACATCACGGAAAGCATAAATCCCTTCACTATACCAACTCACCATATAAAACCCATTGAAGAAATCGATTGTTAAACCACCAACGCCATCACCTTCTCCGTTAAATACACGGAAAGCAGTCGTGTCTTCTGATGCAAAAAAATCTGCACGTTTTTCAGCCGCTTCACGAATCTTTTTCGTAAAGAAACGCACATCAATTACTTCTTTTTGTTTGCGGGATAGTACCCAACCAATGCCTTTATTTTGCTCACCATAATAGCCTGTCGCAATATAACCGCCTTGTGCATCGAGTAGTTGTACAATTGTTCCTTCTGCAATCGCCACTTCTGGCATATCAACCGCTTCTTTTAAAATAAGCGGATAACCATTCGTCATTTGCTTAATAAATTTTGGATTTACATATAATTCACGTATCTGTTCCATCGAGTCATCCTCACTGTTTCATAATCTATCTATTATGGCATGTTTTTCAGGGAAAAGCGAAATTGATTCTATTGAAAGTACATATGGCTATTATCATAAAACAGCTATCTTTTTTGTTGTACAAAAAAAGTGTACATCAAAGCGGAATGACCGTTTTAATTTACACTTTTAACATACTATTTATTTATTTATTTATTTATTTATTATTACCAGCCGCGGTCCTGCATTCGCTCATGTTGTGCTAAACCCCGAATGTCAATTCCTTTCATCGGTGATCCGATTCCACGTGAAACATTATTTATTAATTCATAATCTTGATAATTGGTTGTCGCTTGAACGATAGCAGTGGCAAACTTTTCTGGGTTTTCTGCTTTAAAAATACCCGAACCAACGAATACACCATCCGCTCCTAATTCCATCATCAATGCTGCATCTGCAGGTGTTGATACACCACCAGCTGCAAAGTTCGAAACGGGTAGACGACCTGCTTGTTTAATCGCTAGTAATACTTCATACGGTGCACCTAAATTTTTTGCCTCTGTCATTAGTTCATCATCATTCATCGCAACAACGGCACGAACTTGTGCATTTACTTTTCGCATATGGCGCACTGCTTCGACGATATTCCCTGTACCTGGCTCACCTTTTGTTCGTAGCATTGCTGCACCTTCACCAATTCGGCGTGCTGCCTCGCCTAAATCACGACAGCCACATACAAATGGTACTGTATATTTACTCTTTAATAAATGATACTCCTCATCAGCAGGTGTTAATACTTCACTTTCATCGATAAAGTCAACACCCATTGCCTCCAACATACGTGCTTCAACGATATGACCAATACGCGCTTTTGCCATTACCGGAATAGATACTGCACGCATTACTTCTTCCATAATACGAGGATCTGCCATGCGAGCTACCCCACCAGCTGCACGAATGTCAGATGGCACACGTTCTAATGCCATAACAGCGACTGCCCCTGCTGCTTCAGCAATTTTCGCTTGCTCTGCGTTCATTACATCCATAATGACACCACCATTTTGGATAAGTGACATCCCTTTTCTTACTACATCTGACCCTAATGAAATTTTCATTTCTCAACATCTCCTTGTGGTTAGTATAGTTTTAGTATAGCTATATTTAACCCTTAATAAATAGCCAATTTACATAAAAATGGAAGGGTCAGATTTTTCAGTTATATCATTTCAACCATTGTTGAGAAGTTAAACCCCCAGCAGATATCTTATGCAGTGCGGGTACACGATGAGTATTCATATAATATGGGATGAATTAAAAAAGCCCGAAAGCCTAAAATGAAAATTAGTTTTCGAGCAACTTTTATTGAATTAGAAACTTTACTTATTATTTGCCATTTCAAAATCTCGTTTTAGCAACGAATACATATATAGATCATCATATTTGCCACAAGTATATTCGTAACTTCTTAACAAGCCTTCCCTTACAAATCCGTGTCTTTCTACTAGCATTTGAGATGCGGTATTTGCTGGTTCAATTAGTGCTTGTATTCTTTGTAGCTGTAATTGATTAAAACCATATGTAATAATTGGTTTTAGTGTTTCACTTGCGATCCCCTGACCCCAATACGTTTGATTTAGTTCAAAACCAATATCAGCCCTCGCATGTTGCGCATCCACATTTAAAAAACCACAGCTTCCGATTACTTCTAGTTGACCCTTTACTGTAATTCCCCAACGAATGCCTGTTTTATTACTCAATATTGATTGGTACCATGAAATTTCATCTATCGCATCTTTTACAGTTTGAAAAGGTTCTAATCCATAATATTTCATCACTTCTTTATCGGATAAATAGTTCAAAATACTTGGCGCGTCTTCTACAGTAATTCCCCTTAAAACTAAGCGCTCTGTTTCAAGCAACGGAAATGTTTGTTCCATTCGTATCAACCCTTTTTAAGTAATATTTTACCACACCCGTTTTATTTACGATTAATGAATCATCAGTTGAATTAGTTGCTGATAATAGGCATGTTTTTGAAGCAATTCACTATGTGTACCTGCACCAGTCACTCGTCCGTCTTCAAATACTAAAATTTGATCGGCATGTGTAATTGTAGACAAGCGGTGAGCAATAATTACCGTTGTACGCCCTTTCATCACTTGTTCTAGCGCTTTTTGTACTTCACGTTCTGCATCATTATCTAAATTTGATGTTGCTTCATCTAGTAATAAAATGGCTGGATTTCTTAACAATGCGCGGGCAATAGCAATCCGCTGACGTTGCCCACCGGATAATTTAATACCGCCTTCACCAACTTCTGTTGCTAATCCCTGTTCCAGCTCGTTCACAAAATCCCATGCATTTGCATTCTTTAGCGCTTCCTCAATCTCCCCTTCTGAAACTTGCCCACTGCCATACGTTACATTGTCACGAATCGTCCCATTCATCAAAGGAGATTCCTGTGTTACATAGCCAAACAATCCACGCCATTTTGCTAAATCCATTTGATCAATTGGTTGCTGACCAAATCGAATTTCTCCACCTGTCGTATCATAAAAGCGCTCCATTAATGAAAACATCGTCGTTTTTCCGCCACCACTTGCACTAACAAAAGCCGTCGTTTTACCCATTGGAATTTCAAATGATACTTCCTCAAGGAGCGGCTTCTCATTGTATCCAAAAGCAACACGGTCAAATACGATCGATTCATTATTTTGTACCACGACAGCATTACCACCTGTCTCAATCGGTTGCTGCAAAATCTCCTGCACACGCTCCGTTGCACCCATGGCCTTTTGTAAGGCTGTAAAAAATGTTGCCATTTGTGTAAACGGAATAATAATTTGCACGAGGTAAATCATAATTGCGACAAGTTCACCAGCTGAAATCGCGCCCGTCGATACTTTTGCACCACCATAACCAAATAATAAAATTAACACCACCATCATAATAAGCGTCATTATTGGTGATAACACAGCCATAATACGCGCTTCCTTCAATCCAAATAAATAAAGCTTTTGAATTCTTTGTTCGCCATTTTGTTGCTCAAAGCTTTCTGTTTGTGCAGTTTTTACAAGACGAATATTCGTTAACACACGCCCTAAATGCCCGCTAAACTTTGCCAATTCATCTTGATTCGCCTTTGCAATTTTATTCATGCGTTGACCAAGTGGTAATGATACACCAATTGCTAATGGCACTGCTATTAACATAAGTAACGTCATCTTCCAATCAATCCAAATTAAGATCGCAACTGCACCGACAATCGCAAATAAGCCTGAAACAAAACTAATAAAATGATCTGTTATAAGCGCTTTAATGACATTCGTATCTTGCGTAATACGGCTCATCGTTTCGCCCGATTCATGTGCATCAAAGTAAGGTACATTTAAACGTAACACATGCCCCCACACCGTACTACGTAAATTCGCAACAATACGCTCGCCCAATTTGCGCATCATATAAAACGTAACACCACCAAGTACCGCTTGAAAAATAAGAAATACACCAACGAGCAAAATAGCTTGCAATGAAAAACCGATAGTTGAAAAGTCATTAATCATGCGCATTGTAATGAGTGGTACACCGAGCCCGATTAATGTTTCAAAAATGCTTAATAGCAGCGTCCCAATCATAAGCCTTTTCGAAAGCTTACTATTATGCACAAGCTGCCAAATTCCCTTGTAAGAACTATTCATCATCGTAACCCCCATATAATCCTAAACGCTCTGCCTGTTCTAGAAACCACTCCTCTTCATCTTGGGAAAATGGTGAAGGGAATAGCCACTCATCCATTTGTGTAAGATCACTATCCTTTAATGCTTCTGCAATTTCCATAGCTATTTCCTGAGGAATAATCATGGAATACTGTTCAATTAAAGACTGTAAATACTTATCTGGAACTGGCTCTATATAGGCTTGTTTTAGTTGATGTGTTAGCTGAATATATTGGTGATTCATCTCAATTAAATTCATTCCAAAATAATCATAAATTTTATCAACAAGCGCTTCCGGTAAATAAGATCGTAAATATTCCTTCTGCTCCTCTTCCTTCAGCAAATTATGAATGACTGACAAAAATAAAGTTGGCTCAATCGTCTCACTGCGCTCACCAATTGCAATGGCCTGATCTAAATATCCAATGACATTATCAAGTTGCTTTCTCTTTTTCTCTAACTGATTCCGCTGAAACTGTAACGATTCAATTAACCGGATTTCTCCTTTTGAAAATAACACCTCTATATCTTCAAGCGAATAATCCAAATACTTTAACGTCATTATTTTTTGTACTCGTACAATGCTTTCATCGTTATAAAAACGGTGTCCTGCTTCGGATATATGACAAGGTTCAAGTAGTCCCTTATCCGAGTAAAATCGTAATGCCCTCACTGTTAATCCTGTTTTTTTCGCAAATTGCCCAATCGAATACATAAAATCCACTCCCTTTGCTCCATTATAAAATCTTACGTTACGTTAGATGCAAGTGGAAAGAAAAATCCCACTGAAAAGTAAATATCCACTTTTCAATGGGATTTTGAAGTTATTGTTTAAGTTAGATTATTTATTTCCATCATATAATGCCCTATACACCAATTAAACAAATGGAAAAATTTAGAGCCTTAAAAGTTTTAACTAACGCCAATTATGGACAGTATAAACATAGTCTTTCTTGTAAACCTGTTAAAATATCTGCTGGCATTTCCTTGATATTAATATCCCCACCCAAAAAGAGCAGCCAATTTATTATGTCCGTCAATTCCTCTGAATTATTTACATTAATAAAAGTTTTTACAATGGCTGTCGCTTGATAAGGGTTCGTATAGGAAATTGAAATATTCAGAGGGTGGTATTTTTTGAACTGGGCAATTGCCTTTGGACCGAGTTCAAGGACAAGATTAATTACTTCTTCCTGATTAGTTAGCTTTTCTAAAATCTTTTTCTTACTTATTCTTTTTTTCGTAGCGTATGGTTTAACATTGGTCAAATTGTCGACGAGGAAAATCCTTCTACTTTCATCGTTTAAGTTAAAGCCTTCAATGAACCAAACGCCTTTCTCATGATAGAGATACAAAAGATATATTGGATACGATTTGATTGCCCTATTCTCTTCAATAGTAATCAATAAATAACTATCCAAAAGGAGGATTTGAATAAGTTTTTCCAACATTGGATGTGGCAAGTCGGATAGCTCCAGCAGATCGGGATTAATAGGGTTCGTTCCTTCAAAAAGCAAGATTTTATTTAACAGGACAAGATCATCTTGCTGGTTTTCTGAAATGAGACCTAGTAACTTTTCAGCTAAAGATTGACGACTTTTTAAATATGGAAGTTGTTGATTTCTTGTGGCCATAAAGGCAATAAAAAGGGCTTTAATCTCATTGTCTGTAAAACGAACAGTTGGCAGGACAGAGTTGTTCATGACAAAATAACCGCCATCCCTTCCAACTTCAGCGACAAGTGGCATTCCCATAGCTTCAATTTCTCGAATATCTCGAATAGCTGTCGAACGAGAAATGTTAAAGTCCCGCATGATTTCAGAAATTGTAAAGTGGGCGCGGTTGTTGATATACCGCATGATCGTATTAATTCGTTCAACTTTTTTCATCTTAGTCTCCTAAACGGTATCATTTTTTGACATGATTTAAAGTTATTATAAACTTATCAAGTGAAAAGAAAAATCATTTGAATAATTTAACAAAGAGGATGGTTTTGAATATGGCAAATTATACGTTAGAAAAGAAAGACGGCTTTACAGTTTTAGGTATTGGGGTTGAACTGAAGAGTGATTACACAGACTTTGCTGGCATAAACAAAGAAAAAAATGATTTTTGGTCAGCGATTGCACAAGATGGACGACTAGATGCTTTAAAAGCAATTGCAACAAATAACTATATTTTTTCCGTGAATGAAGCCGTTAATAATAAAATGATGCATTATGCTGGGGTTATGGCTGAATCATCTATACAAGAAGTGTCAAGAATTATTGAATTTCCTACGGGCGAATACCTCGTTGTTAAAGGGGAAGCGAAAACTGCTACTGAATTGAGTAATACACTTACTGGTCTTGCTTTCGGTAAAGCTTTACCAGAAGTAAAGGACTTCGCCTATGTTGGTGGGCCAAATACAGTAGTTGAAATGGGGCAGCGAGACGGCTTAGTATTTGGTGAAATGTGGATTCCTGTTATTAAAAAGTAACTGGAAAAAGGCTCTCTTTTATCCGTTTTCTTTCTTCATTTAGCTTTCCAATTAAAAGAACAGCATCTCATCAAAGTTAAAGATGCTGTTCTTTTTCCCTTGAAATTTTATTAATCTACCTCAAGTATTTTATATACCTTTTTGACTCTTTTTAATTGGGGTGCTGTAAGTTCAGTTTCTCTATTTTTTAACACAGCTAAAAATTGTTCTTTATTATCACCTGTTACGGCAATGATGGTACTTTCAGAATGCTGAGGAATTTCCTTTGATCTACATGTTGCTAAATGGGTGAGTAAGAACGGAAAAATCCGCTCATTGTTTTGTTTGTTTACGGATGCTAACTTGCCTAGAGTTAAGACTCCTTTATCAACAGTAATAACTGAGCCGGTTTTCACTGTTGAAAATAAAAGTTCAATATGGTCCATAATAGTCTCAGATGCTACTAGGGCAATGTTACATAATGCGGTCATCGCTCCCCAAACTAAACGATTATTACGACTTTTTAGAAGGTCTATGAAAATTAACGCATACTCACTTATCAGTTCAGGTTTCATTTCTCCAATTTCATATGCTACTTTCATACAATCCTGCTGAATTCCTTTATCCTTATTAAATAAATTTTGAATTACTTCTTCAATACCTTCATAATCATTTTTGTTAACTAATTCATGTGCTACCTCAATATTCGGTTCTTCATCCCTACGATTAAGCTGTGTTGCTAACTTGTTTATTATCGTTATAACAATCCCTCCTATACCCATTTAATCTTTCAATTTTACTTAATAATTCTCCTTTATTATTTAAAGTAAACTTAATAATATTTCATTTAACTTGATTCAATGGAGGTTCAGACCCCAGCGGATGTCACAGATTTTTTAGGGGTGTTTTTCGAGCGAGCTCGAAAAAATCTTCACTATCAATTAGATTTTATAAGTTATATTTAAAATTCTCCCTTGTTAAAGTTTTTCTAATATAGTATACTCCTAAATGCAAACTATCATAACGTTAAACCGGTTAATGTTCGTGTTTAACCAAATGTCGCGGAGGAAATAGAAATAATGAACAAGAGTTTTAAGTTATTTACGAATATTGCTATCTTACTTTTATTGTTAGTCGGATGTTCAGCTAATGAAGAAAAGTCTACTGAACTAGACAAGCAACAGACAAAAGAACAACCAATTGCTGTTCAAGGAGCAATGGCAGTTGAAGTTTCAGAGTTTTTAAAAGCAATGGGTGATTATAAAGAGGAGAAACACGGTAATTTCTCATTTTATATAGGTGAAATTGAAGGTATTCCGGTTGTAGTATCTCAAACAGAAGTGGGAATGGTTAATGCAGCGGCATCAACTACTTTACTAATTGAAAAATATAATCCTAAAGTAGTAATCAATCAAGGTACAGCTGGTGGACATGATCCGGATATTCACGTATTCGATACAGTAATTGCTACAGAAGTTATCAATATCGGAAGCTTCCGTTCTGAACGTATGGAAGATGGGCAAGGGATGAAACCAGAAAACTGGATTCATATGGCAACAGAACTTAAAAATGAAAATGGAGAGACACAAAACTATTCTTCATTACCAAGTGATCCAAAACTTGTTGAAGCCGCTAAAAATGTAGCTGACAAATATAAACATGGAAACGTTGTAGAGGGAGTTATCGGAAGTGGTGACTGGTGGAATCGAGAAATTGACCGTATTCAGTGGTTCCACGAAAACTTTGGAACTAGCGGTGAAGAAATGGAAGCATTTGCTGTTGCTCAAGTTACTCATTTACTAGATGTTCCATTCCTTTCATTACGAACAATTTCTAACTCTGAAGTAACAGATGACAATATTGAAGACTTAGAAAAAGCTGGTCATTACGGGGCAGAATTTACAATCGATGTTGTAAAGGAAATTGCAAAGTAAATCTAAATTAAACAATACTAAAAAGAGAGTGCCCCGTAAAAAATGGGCACTCTCTTTCATTTAACGATTTTTTTCTATTTCCTCATCTTCTCCCCAACATTCAACTTCTCCAATATTAGGTATGTTTTTCTTATAGAAAATAGGATTTTTTCCTTGTTTACGTTGTTTTAAATAATCATCAATAACCGGTTTGGCCACTTTCCAAAGTAACAGAATAGCAATTAAATTGATGATAGCCATAATGCCCATAAATAGATCTGCTAAATCCCATACAACTTGTACCTTTGCAATTGAGCCAAACATAACAAAGCATACGACAAATATACGGAATACTAATAAACCCATTTTTGACTCTTTAATAAATCGAATATTCGATTCACCATAGTAGTAATTACCAATAACTGTACTGAAGGCAAACATAAATACAATGATTGCTAAGAAACTCCCTGCCCAATCACCTAAGTTTCCAACTAAAGAAGCTTGAGTTAAATTGACTGAAGTAGCGTCAGATTGAAGATATGCATCACCTAGTAATACGATTGCAGCAGTTGCAGTACATACTACTAATGTGTCAATAAATACACCAAGTGCTTGAATCAAACCTTGCTTTACTGGATGGGAAACAGATGCAGTTGCTGCTGCATTCGGTGCAGAACCCATCCCTGCTTCATTGGAGAATAAACCACGTTTAATCCCATTCATAATGGCTGCTCCTATCATTCCGGCAAAAGCTTCTTCCAAACCGAAGGCAGATTTAATAATTAGGACAAACACATTCGGAAGTTCAGAAATATTTAAGACTACAACAATGAGTGCAAGTACAATATACAAAATTGCCATGACCGGAACAACTACTTGTGTAAAGCTTACAATTCTCTTTAACCCACCAAAGACAATAATTGCTGTTAAAACCGCTAGTATTAAACCTACAACAACACGATTTATACCAAAACTATCTTCAAAAGCAATGGAAATCGTATTTGCCTGTACTGCATTAAAAATAAAACCGTAAGTGATTGTAATCGCGATGGCAAAAAGAATACCCATCCATCTTTTATTTAAACCCTTCTCCATATAATAGGCAGGGCCACCACGGAACAATCCAGTATTTTTGTCTTTCACTTTATATACTTGTGCTAATGTACTTTCAATTAATGCAGATGCCGCCCCAATTAGCGCAATCATCCACATCCAAAATATCGCACCAGGACCACCTAGAGCAATTGCCGTCGCAACACCCGCTATATTCCCAGTTCCAATACGAGATGCCGCAGATATTGTAAAGGCTTGGAAAGAAGATATTCCTTTTTTCCCTGACTTATCTGTTGGTGCTGCTTCTGTAATGAGTTTAAACATTTCTGGAATTAATCTAAATTGAATAAACTTTGTTTTAAAGGTTACAAATATACCCGTTCCTACTAACAATATAATTAATACATATGAATATAATAATGTATTTATTTCATTCAATATATTGCCAAACCAATCCATAGATTCACTTCCTTCATTTAAGAGTATCTAGTTGCCATTGAAATAAATTAGTATACATTTACAACAAAATAAATTATAACATGCTAATTATTATATTAACATATTTATCAAATTTTTAACTTACCTCACCTTTTCCGTTGATATGTAGATAAAACGACTCCTCCAACAATAAATAGTGAACCTAATATTTCCGCTCCTGTTATTGGTTTATATAGCAAGATTAATCCCATAACCATTGCTACAAAAGGCTCTAGATTGGATAATATCGAAGCCTTTGAAGCGTCGACATGTCTAATATTATTATTCCAAATTAATGTTGCGATACCATGCACAACAACGGCCGTTCCAATGAGAAATAGCCAATCTGACAGTTGCGTGCTTACATGTAAAGGCTTGTCTAATGTAAAAGCAAAAGGAATCGACACAATGAAACCGACAACATTTGAATATAAAGTAATCGTAAGTGGATCTATTCTATGAGAAAGGAGCCTCGTCATAATAATCATAATAGCGAATGTTATCATCGTTAGAACAATCCAAAATAGACCTTTATCAATATGCAAAGAAGATATATCTCCTTTTGCTACAACGAAATAAATACCGAGGAGTGCTACAATGGATCCCAAAAACATACGAATCGTTAATTTTTCTTTCAAGAAAATAGCTGCTAATACACCCGTTAAAATAGGCGTAGTTGCCAAAATTAATGCAGATGTTGTTGGATCAGCTGTTTGTAACCCCACAAAAAAAGACCATTGATTAATAAAAACACCAATAACCCCTAGTAAAATAACGATGAGTAAATCCGATTTATTCACTCGTTTAAAGTGTTTTTTATATAATGATATTCCCATTAAAAATAGTACAATAAATAGCAGTCTAAGCATCGTTAATAACGTTGGAGAAAAGTCTTGTACTAACATCTTCCCAAATACAAAGTTGCTTCCCCATACCATCACACAAACTGTTAGCCAAGCATATGCTTTGAACATATTGATCACCCTCTCTACACCAAATGCTAACTGTCCTATTCTATACTTACTCGGGTTTATAGTATACATTTTTGATTGGATGTGTGAACTATATTTAACAAGTTTATCCCTTTTTACAAAGAGATAAACCGATTAAAAATACTCCACAAACTTGTAATATAGTTGTCCCTCACTTGTAGAATTGCAGTTTTAATATTTGATTAAACACAAAAAAAGAATAGGACATACTCACATCCTATTCCTCCATATCAATTACGCCTCGGCGTAATTGCGTCCAGATTTTTTCGAGCTCGCTCGAAAAACTTCCCTTAAAAATCTGTGACATCCGCCGGGGCTTGGGTCAACACGATGTTGATTACAAAGGCGTTGTCACAGGACGTGACGGGTTTAGCCTTTGTTCCCCAATTCTGCTGAATCAAGTTAAATTATTCTTTTGTAAACTTCGGTAAATAAATCATCGCTTTGAATAAATCGCCATCAACTTGAACGATAAACTTGCCGCGCTGAATATTAATTAGGCTTTCGGCAATCGATAACCCTAACCCGCTACCTTGGCTCGTTCTTGATTCATCTCCGCGCGTAAAGCGTTCCATTAGCTCATCCGCTGAAATATTTAATTCATATGCTGAAATGTTTTTAAAGGTTACACGTATTTCATTTTCTAAATCTTCCACATCAATATACACCCTTGATGCAGGCTGTGCGTATTTAAAAATATTCGAGAATAAATTTTCGATAGAGCGCCATAGCAGTTTGCCATCAGCCTCCACATACACCTTTTCTGTTGGGTGAGCTAACTTAAAATCTAATGCCGACGCTTCAATTTTTTCATCCATCTCTCCTATGCCTTGCGTTAGTAATGATACGATATCAATTCGTTCTAACTGAACAGGCATACTACCACTTGAAGCTTTCGCCGCTTCGAATAAATCATCCGTTAAACTTTTAAGTCTTTTCGATTTTTGATCTAACACATCGATATACTCAGCAATTTTTTCAGGATTATTTTCGATTTTTAATAAATCGACATACGTAATAATGGACGTCAATGGTGTTCTGATATCATGAGAAACATTTGTAATGAGCTCTGTTTTTAAACGCTCGCTCTTAATCCCACTATCCACTGACTTATTTAATCCATCGGTAATACGATTAATATTCGTTGCAAGTTGACTAAATTCACCTTTACCACCCACTTCAATTCGGTAATGAAGCTCGCCATTTTTAACTTGCTCTACGCCTTCTTTAATGCGGTTAAACGACTTCACTTTCTTTAGTGCAAGCCAAGCTGCAAGACCAATCGTAATTGGGAACATGAAAAATGTTGCCACAACAACTACGGGATAACCAATGACAAGAAGTACGGTTTTCACACCGAGACTGCCACTATCAAAGACATGTTTTACAGCAAGAAATGCCTTTTTAAGCAGTTGATAAATGAGTGTATGTGAAAGTATTGATCTATTTTTGATATGCTTAACGAGTGATAAAATCAGCAGTAAGGCTATGCTAAAAATAGGTACTGTAAGAAGCATATATATATCGTGGAACCCTTCAATAACTAACGCGATCGACATCGAAACTAAACTAATGACGATTACAATATTGAGATCATTATATAGTTTATCCATAACATTCAAATGAACTTCTTTATCTTTAAATGATGTTCTGCCAATCACTATAATTAAATAAACAAAAGTTAAAATTAATCCTGCTACATATACAAGGAATTCATTAAGTAAGCGTTTAGAAATTGCTTTATTACTTTCCCACTCTTGTATTTTTTGTTGTAAGTAAGGTTCTTTATACGCCATGTAAATGACATCTGTTTGTGGATTCAGCCTATCAATTTCATGCATAAAGTAATCAAAATATCGACTTTCTTTCGCTTCATTTGGGACCATCTTTTGTTGATAATCCTCAAATAACATATACGTACTATACGCCTCAAATTGTTCTTTCTTATTAAATCCACTATTAGAAAATACTTGCTCACCATTACTCGCATAATAGATGATTCCTTTATTTGCTTCTAAAGTGCTGAGTAACCGGTAAAATTCCCTTACCTGCTCTCTCATGCTTTCGTCTTTTTTACGATTGATGTCATCAGCATATGTTTCTTTAAATATGCGATGATTTTCCTTATCACTCAAATTTGGATTATATTCGTATGGATAACTTAATTCAGTATAAAAATTTCTTTCAATTTGTCTAATATCTTCTTTAGTTAGTGTTTTCCCGCTTAAAATATGTTCTTCACTTTTATATTTCCCGATTATTTGTGCTAAAGGGGAAATAATGCGGTAACTTTCATCAGCGAATGCTCGGCTTTCAAAATAATTTTTTTGATTTATGCTACTAAGATGAATCTCATTTACTTCCATATTAATAATCGCCTTAACTGTACCCGTTATACAAACGACCGCAAGTAGAAACACAATCACTTTCGTAATGAGTGCATGACTAATATTTCTCAATTTTATACCCAACTCCCCATACAACTTTTAAATACTTCGGCTCTTTCGGATTAATTTCAATTTTTTCTCGAATCTTTCGAATATGAACCGCCACCGTATTTTCTGGATTAACGGCCCTTTCATTCCATACCTTTTCATAAATCTCTTCAATTGTGAATACTCTCCCCGCATTTGCTGTGAGAAGCTTTACGATTTTATACTGCACTGGTGTTAAATGAACTTCAGCATGATCAACGGAAATGACCTTTTGTTCATCATCAATCGTAAGCCCACCCGTTTGAAATACGTGATTACTCACCTCAAGACTGCCAAATGTCGTATACCGTCTTAGCTGCGATTTCACTCTGGCCATCAGTTCCAATGGATTAAACGGCTTGGCCATATAATCATCTGCCCCAATATTTAACCCGAGTATCTTATCATGATCCTCCGACTTAGCAGAAAGCATAATTAACGGAATCATATTATCTTGCCGAATTTTCATCGTCGCCGTAATCCCGTCCATTTTTGGCATCATAATATCCATAATAATGAGGTGAATCACATGTTCTTGAACAAGCTCAATTGCCTCAATCCCGTCGTACGCTTTGAATACTTGATATCCTTCATTTTCTAAATAAATGCTAATCGCTCTTACAATTTCTTTATCATCATCACAAATCAAAATGTTCAATTCCATTCACTCCTCCAACTCTTTAGGTTCCCGCAATCACCCCTATAGGATTCGTATAAGGTTATGATACTAATTAAATCTTAACAAACACACACATTAATTCTTAAGACTTTCTTAGTGTTTTGCCCATTTTAATGGGAAGAGACACATAAAAAAGGCTTGTCATAAGTATAGAACACTTACAACAAGCCTAAATCATTTATATATTTTATTGCCGTAAATTACAATTTAAATTGCTGCACGGCCATTTCCAATTCACTTGACATTCGAGCTAACTCTTGAGAAACTGCTGAAACCTCTTCCATTGAAGCACTCATTTCTTCAGAAGATGCCGCGACGTTTTGTGAATAATTATTTACTTCTATACTCGTCTTTGAAACTTTTTCTATGTGAACTACTACTTCAGCTATATGATTTTTCATGTTTTCCATTGCTATGCTAGCCTCAGTAATTTTTGTTGTACCCGCGAGAATGGAATCTTTAATTTCTCCAAACGCTTTCCCGCTTTCATTCACAAGCTTCATACCTTCTTTTGCTGAATTTACCCCTAGATTGACAAGGCCCATTGAATCTTCAATACCTTTTCCGATATCTTGAATAATTTCATTGATTTGCAATGCGGAGTTGCTAGATTGCTCGGCAAGTTTTCGAACTTCATCTGCTACTACTGCAAATCCTTTTCCATGTTCACCCGCTCTTGCCGCTTCAATTGCAGCATTCAAAGCTAGTAAATTCGTTTGCTCTGAAATAGACTGTATCATCAAGCTAATTTGTCTAACTTCATTGGATTTTTCGTTTAACATGCTAATTTTTTCAGCAGATGAGCTCACATTTTTATCAATTTCACTCATCTGATTTACCGTTTGTTCAACGACATCACTACCTTGCTTGGCCGTTTCCGTTGAATAATGAATCGAATCTTTTACGTTGCCCATACTCACTGTCACATCATCTACATGCTTAATCACTTCATTGATAATACCTACTGCGTTTTTCATAGCGGCATCCTGTTCATCCGCTCCAGTAGCAACAAGTTGAATCGATTCAGATATTTCATTAGAAGCTGTTTGATTTTGGATTGAAGATGCTGCCAGCTCTTCGGATGTAGCGGATAATTGTTGAGATTCATGCGCAATTTTTTGCATCGTTTCTTTTAAACTGTTTGACATCGTATTGAAATTCTTGCCCATATCCCCAATTTCATCATTTACCTTTACCGTGACTTGTTGAGTTAAATCACCTTTAGACATCGCTAAAGATACATCACTAATACTATTAATTCTCTTCGTTATACGTAAACTCATAATAATAGAAGCGATTACAGCAAGAATGGCAATAACTCCACCTATTACGAAAAGCATTGTTCGTATGAAAGTCGCTGTACTTAATATTTCAGCTTTCTTGATGACAGCAATATACTTCCACCCTTCAATTTCAGAAGAAATTGTATTTAACATATAGTCTTCGCCATCTAATTCAGTTTCAAATAAGCCATCTTCCTCGAAAAAATCTAATGATGGGATATTTAATGAAGAAATTGGTTGGAAATTCAATTCAGAATTTTTTGGATGTGCAAGGATTGTTCCATCTTCTTGTGCAAGAATTACATAACCATCTTTACCTATATTGATTTCCTTAATTATATCTGTTAAGCCATCCAAACTTACATCTAAACCTAACACACCAGTTTGTTTTCCATCTTTTTCAATTGAAACGACATTACTTACGATAATTCCCTCTATCCCCGTTGCTGCATAGGCACTTGTTAATTTTACTTTCCCTGGTTCTTCAATACCTGCGCTGTACCAGGGGCGGTCTCGAGGATCAAAACCAGCTGGCACGGGACCTTCTGGATATTGGACATAGCCACCATCCGATGTACCCATATAAATATAAGGAGCTTTAGGATGACTATCACTAAAACGAGAAAACACATCGAAAATAGCTTTCTCCTTCTCCCCATTTGCTGAAGGGGTCATATCGATTGAACCTTCTCCTGCAATATCTTTATAGGAAGTAATCGTTGAATCGGCATCTACAACGAAACGGTCATTCGCCAATAAATTAACATTTTCCCTAATCGTTTCAAAATAGAGCGCAATTCCATTGTCCACCTGTTTAATTTCTTTCTCGCTGAAACTAATGTAATCATCCTTAGTTTTTTCGCTAACTATTTTATTAACTATAACGCCAATAAGAACTATCGGTACTAATGATAGTAGTAAAGAG
Organism: Solibacillus cecembensis; assembly: GCF_001439635.1. Classification (GTDB taxonomy): domain Bacteria; phylum Bacillota; class Bacilli; order Bacillales_A; family Planococcaceae; genus Solibacillus; species Solibacillus cecembensis. The sequence continues at coordinate 108,359 of NZ_LMBZ01000011.1, forward strand.
AGAACTAATAATTTTGCCTTGAACGAAAATCTTTTCTTATCCATTTCTACAATCCTCTCCTTTTAATTAATAGTAGATTAAGCTTAGACTGCTATTGCTTTAAAGCTTTTAAATCGGTAATTTTTAGAATCTCTTAATTCTTTCTAGCTATGACTTTTCCCTATTGCCAGGTAGTTTTAAACACTCAAAAAGGCTAATCTATTTAATATAGAGTAGCCAAGGAATTTATATATAGTAACTCATAAATTCGGTAACCAGGCGATCATTGTTTATGATTAAAGGACTTTTGATAGTCCTCTAAACTTTAGATCCTAGGCTTTGCGTCCTGCCCTTTCGGAACAGTTTGCCTTTAACTTCTATAGCTTTAGTTTAAAATCACACCCACTTATAATCTCATGTTGCTCTACAAAATTCAAGGAAATTTAACAAATACTAGCCATTAATCTGTGATATATGACGTATAAGTATAGTCCAAAAGTATTGTGGTGGTGGTTTTTATTCGCTATATATAGAGGTTTATATTACAAGCAAACTTCTTTAGTGGGATCTTCATTTTGTACAACTAAATAACAAACGTATCTTGATAGTATAATGTCCTCTATTTCACGTTCTGCATTAGAACCGAGTCGGACCATTTTGTTGACATTAACAAAATGATCACTAACTAGATACTAATAACATTCATAAAAAAACGCACTTACTTGTAATACAGTTCTCCATAACACAGCTAAATGAAGCCCTCGCATTCTCACTTTTTTACAAAAACTTCAGTTGCGTAAAATTCAAAAGTTTCTATACGATTGGCTTTTCAAATATAAAGACCGATACAGCCATATCCTCTTCAACCTTTATATCAGAAAATAAATGAAGTAGCTTTGAATCGACAAGCTCTTCCATTCCTTCAGGGACTTGCACCTTATACACTTCTTGAATCATTTGAGTTCTAGCATTATGAATTACTTTTTTACCTTCTTCAGCTTGTATGATAAATTTTTCAGTTGGTGTTAGAATGCCATACATAGTAGTGACAGCCATATTCTCCACGAAATGAGTGTGGATTCTCTCCGGTCCTTTTCCATAGATTTCTTTACGAACCTTTCGTACAATTTCATTAAATACCGTTTCCCTTTTCTTCATGTTTTCGCCCCCTGTTTATTCAAAACTATACATCAAAATTGTAGGAAAATTAAATTACCCTCTATGTTCTTTTTAAACAGAGTAGTATAATGGAAGAAATGCACATAATTTAGCCACTCTTTTAAATGGAATTCTAATAATTTTTTTGTTAGAACGCTATTTTGGTTTTTCAATAATGGATTGATTCATTAGTAGGTATTGCTAATTGATTACTCCACTACAAGGTCTTTTTACAAGACTTCTTGTGGTGGAGTTTTTTTGTGTAGAAATTTAACTTGCACTTCCTACTAAAAATAATAAGGGGGTTTTTAAAGTATGTCTTGGATTGTCCTACATTATATCGGCATTATTTCTTATGCAGCAACTGGAGCATTCATTGCTCTTGAAACGAGATTTTCTTTTATCGGGGTATACGCATTAGGCTTTATTACAGCTTTTGGGGGAGGACTGATTCGAAATGTAATTATTGGGGTTCCTGCTACGGAACTTTGGGAGCATTCTGCTATTTTAACGGTGTTAATCACATTGACAATCATCGTATTAATCCCACTAAAGTGGATTGATCATTGGAGACGCTGGGGATTATTTTTTGATTCCATCGGACTTGCTTCCTTCGCTCTTCAAGGAGCAATGCTAGCCAGCGAAGTTTTTTCCAATGATTTAGGCGTGATGATTTTAGCAGCGTTATTTACTGGTGTGGGTGGCGGAATGATTCGGGACGTTATCGCAGGTCGAAAACCACTGGCATTGAAGGAAGAAATTCATGCCATTTTAACAATTTTATGTGCACTCTCTATTTGGCTTGGATGGGATTCTCCCCTTGAGCTCACACTTACCGTCCTTATTGTAATCATAATCCGGATGTCTGCCATTCACTATAATTGGAGGCTTCCCCTGCCCTGTCATAATGATGAGAGAAGTGAATTTCGGATGCCTTTAAACTTCGGATTTCTTTTTAAGAAAGTTGTTAGAAAGTCCAGCTATAAAAATGGGAAGTAATCGTTTAAGCGCCCATTCCTTTCGATGTCCAACTTTCTGTATGCTTTTTTTGTCCAGTGCATTATTCATAATAGGAACTAATCCCTTGGTATTATTGATAAAGTAACCGCTTAATTAATTTACTTCTTTTTTAATAGTGTTAATATACAACTAATAGCGGTGTATCGTTGCGGCATACACATACGGAGATTGAATGCGTTCAATCTCCTTTTCGTTTACAAAAAACAGCCTAACTTAGCTTGTTAGACTGTCAAAAATACCTTTATAAAACCGTACGTATTTATGGTACGGTTCTCCATAACACAAGTTAATACTATACCACTCCGTTCACTAAGATTTATGGATTATAAAAAACTCCATTCATTTTACGCAAAATAACGATTAACAGTATCCCCCTCTACCAAATCACGGACAAAGGGGGGATTAGTTTAGAATATGCTACATTAAAATCGAAATTTAACTCGAACAGAGGCATTAATAGAGATTCTTCCCTGTTCTATAGGTGTTATAAATTCCTGATTACTCATTTGAACCGCCTTATAAGAAACTGGTGTAACATTATGGGTCTCTTCAATAATCTCAATTGGTATTAGTTGCAATGGAATATGCATCGTTTCAGCCATGGATTTGGCTTTCCCCATTGCATTAACTAGTGCTAAATTAAGAGCTTGTTGATAATAAGCATCTGAATCTTCAATTTTAAACTGAATAGCTGAAACATGATTTGCCCCATTTTGTATAGCTGTATCAATAACCATACCCGCTTGACTAATCTCCGTTATTTTAACAGTAATTGCATTTTGCACCTCAAAGCCCCTGAACACCTGTCTTCCCTCAATATAATCGTAGTTAGGAGAAATCGTATAGACAGTTGTTTGGATCTCCTCTCTTGGAATATTTAACGCCACGAGTGAATCAATGACGCGATTCATAATTATGGCATTTTCTTGTTGAGCTAGACTGACATCCTTTCCTTCTGTACGTACTTCTATCTGAATTTGAACATACTCAGGCTGCGCTACTATTTCTCCATTCCCTATCACGGTCATTTCACGTGAAACATTAGATGGTTGAAATTGAAATTGTGGATGATACAACGGATTCCGCCTTTCGTGTAATTGTTATTCAATATACTATGCGCTTTGACTAGATAATTGTTCGTATCAATATTTACTTTTTTATCCTTGCTTGTTGAAAAGTTTATGGGGGAAGTATTTAAATTTATTCAATATTACAGTGTTGCTATGTATAAAAACTATGCTCATGTGAATTTATTAATTATGCGTAAAATATGTATTTTTGTGATTGTAAACAGCCATGCTCGTATATCTTTTTTGCCGTCAAATTGGTGAATGGACTTTAGTGCCTTAAAAAATGTTTCTTGTGTAATTTCTTTTGCAATATTTTCATCTGACTCCAGTGATCTCATATAAAAATAAAAATCATGAAAATATGCTTGATAGATTTCCTCAAAGTCCATATCTTCCCCTCTTTACTTAAATAACTAGCTAGATGTTAAAGCACTTCAAATTTTGCAAAAAAATAGACTTATCCATTTTATCTGAATAGGTCTAGCTAATGATTAATAATATATGCGCTTGCTCAAGAACATGCCGATAATATCGCACTTACTTATGTTACGGTTCTTCGTAATAGGCTTAAGTGCGATTTTTATACAACGCTTAAACATAAATCGAATGTGTCTTCAATTTTATGTATTCTGTGTAACATATACACGGAATACATAATTAATTATTATTTCACAGATTGCTATGCTATACTAATTAAGTGGTAAACAACAAGTATTGACACTGAATAATGGTAATTTCAGATTAAACAAATTAGCATTATTGGGTGCCAAACCCATTAGAGTTCTTCAGGAACAAAGAATTCTACCGCAACATCTCCTTGTGAGATGTTGCATTTTTTTTGTTTCCATAAAATTTTTGGGGTCTATCAATTAAAATCATGAACAAAAGCGCTTTGCCATAAACGTAAATAATAGCATTTTCAATGTTACCTTTTGCGAAAATTTATATTTTCTTACTCAACAAATTAAAACCGCACTTACTTATGATACGGTTCGCCAGATTATAGGTAATAAATTTATATTGTCACGCGTCGTCAAAGTTTAGTCCTAAATAACGTATTTCGATATATGTGGTTAATTTCGCTCCCATATTTGAAAAATGCACTCCCCTACCCCATAATATCCCAACAAGTAAATCCCCCTAAGTCGCAAATTCCGACCTAGGGGGATTTCAATTATTTCTGCCAATTACTCAATTCCTTCAGCAATTCCGGCAGTTGTAGTTTTTTACGTCAATCGCCAAAAAATATTGCCAGATGCGCATTAAAAGTTTATCACTTCGAATGCTTAGCTATTTATACTTATTTAGCTAAAGTCAGCAGCATTTCACGAATTGTTTTACACGCTACCGCTGTTGATGCGCCAGATGGATCGTATTGAGGCGATAATTCTACCACATCTGCTGCCACAATATTATTTAATTTTTGAAAGGACCCGATTGCATTTAATAATTCTCGGTACGTAATCCCCCCTGGCTCAGGAGTACCTGTACCCGGTAAAACGCTTGGATCTAAAACGTCTAAATCAATTGTAATGTATACGGGTACATCACGAAGTTTCTCAACGATATCTTTTACAGTATTTAAATAGAATGGCTCTAAGTACGTATGTTCATTTGCCCATTCAAATTCTTGTTCAGTTCCAGAACGAATACCAAATTGGAAAATGCGTCCGTCTCCTAAGAAATCATGACACCGACGAATAACTGCTGCATGTGAAAGTTTTTCACCTAAAAATTCATCGCGTAAATCTGTATGGGCATCGATATGAATTACGTGTAAATCTGGATATTTTTCATATGCTGCTTGGATTGTCGGGAAACTTACTAAGTGCTCGCCACCAACCATTAAGAATTTTTTATTATCTTGAATTAAACCACGTGTATATTCTAAAATCGTCTCCATCGCTTTTTGCGTATTTCCTAATGGCATTTCTAAATCGCCACCATCGTAAATCGTACAATTTTCAAGATCTTTCTTTAAATATGGAGAGTAAGTTTCTAATCCGTATGAATCCGGACGAATTGCTTGCATTGCAAAGCGAGTTCCCGGTCGAAAACTAGTTGTTCCGTCGAAAGGAATACCGAATAATACGATTTCTGAATTAGAGTAGTCACTTTCACAACCAATAAAAGTGCTAACGTTTAAAGGTTTATTCATCACGATCAAGCGCCTCTTTCACAAATGTAGGTAGTGCGAATGCACCAACATGTAAATCTGTATTGTAATAGTTCGTTTTAAGCCCAAATTTGTCCCAGGCTTCTACTTGAATATCTTTTATTGGATGTAATGCTTTAGAAGCAAATCCGAATAGCCAGTGCCCTGATGGATAAGTTGGCATATGGAATTGATATACACTTGCGATTGGGAAAATCCCATTAATCTTTTTATGTGCTTTACGCATGTTTTCTGCATACTCAGCAAAGTATGGTGATTCGTGTTGGTTAATTAAAATTCCTTTTTCATTTAATACACGGTAGCACTCTTTATAGAAAGCTGTTGTAAATAAACCTTCACCGACTGAAATTGGATCAGTTGAATCTACTAATATTAAATCGAATGATTGATCAGCAGCATTTTGTACGTAAGCTAAGCCGTCATCGAAAATCATTTCCATACGTGGATCTTCTTCAACACCTGCTGCTGTAATTGGAAGATATTTTTGGCTTAAACGGAAGACTAACTCATCGATTTCAACCATTACTACTTTTTCTACTGATTTGTAGCGTAACACTTCACGAGCAGTACCACCGTCACCACCGCCGATAATTAATACTTTTTTAATAGCTGGGTTGGTAGCGAATGCTGGGTGAGTGATCATATCGTGATAAACGAATTCATCTTTTTCATTGACCATCATCAATCCATCTAAAGTGAAGAAAGTACCAAACTCTTCACCTTTATAAAAATCTATTTTTTGGAACGGAGATTGCTCACTATGAATTTCTTCGCTATATCCAATTGAAAATTTACAGTGATCACTCCATTGTTCTGTATACCATTTCATTAAATCACGCCCTCTAATACTTCTTGTTTCACTAGAATCGTATCAATTTTTTGTTCTGCAAATTGGCGAATTTTATCTGCCATTCCACGAGGTACTTCAAATGATTCTGTCTTTTTCGCTTGTAGTTTTTGCTCTAAATATTCTGCTGCCTTCCAAGGGCTCACTGAGTCACCACAAGTGTAAACATCTACTGAAGCAAATCCGTATTCTGGCCAAGTGTGAATCGTTAAATGTGATTCAGCAATAATTACTGCACCTGAAACGCCATAAGGATTGAAATGATGGAAACATGATTCTACAATTGTTGCCCCAGAATAATCTGCAGCTTCATTCATAAACTGCTCAATTAAAGCATTTTGCTCAATAATTTCACTTGGACAACCATAAAATTCAATTAATACGTGTCTACCTAATGTTGATAATTCAATGCTCATTTATTTGTCTCCCTTACGACCGTGATGTGATTTTTTTCTTTTGCTTCAATCAGAACATTCCCAAAATTAAGAAAATAGAAGTCGTATAATTCTACTACGTCCTCTGAAATAACTTCTCCGGGGATTATTAGTGGTATTCCTGGTGGATAAATCATTAATGAATCTGCACTAATTCGACCTACCGCATTATAAATTGATATTGTTTCTGTTTTTGCATTACACGCCTGTTGCGGTGTCATTGCTAAAATATTTATTTGACTCGCTGTCACATGAGCTGACTGAATCCCATCTTTTTTAGCATGTTTAAATTCTATATGTTTTAACGCCTGTACTAATTTTTCAATTGTTTCTTTCGTATCAACATGACTAATGACTGCCATTATGACGTAGCCTTCAGCAAGTTCTAATTGAATGCCATATTGTTGTTTCATTATTGCGTAAACTTCAAAACCAGTTAAACCAATACCGTTCACACGAATAACAAGTTTCGTCCAATCATAGGACTGATTAAAGTGTTGTTGTACGTATTCAGCTTTTAGTACTTCATAGCTTGAATTTTTTTCAATCTCAACAATTGCCGCATCAACAATTGGCTTTAATTTGCTATAACGTTGCTGTCCAAACAATGCTAAATCACGTCTTGCTACATCTAAAGAACTCATTAATAAATAATTGGCACTCGTCGTTTGAAGCATATTTAATACTTTTTGCAAATGCTTCGAATCGATTCGTTGTTCTTGTAGTAAAAGAAGCGAACTTTGCGTTAATGAACCACCCGTTTTGTGCATACTAATCGCTACTGCATCCGCACCAGCACTTATTGCATCATTTGCATTAGGTAAAAATGTTAAATGTGCTCCATGGGCACTATCTACAAGTACTGTTACGTTTTTTTCATGTGCCAGCTTACATATTTCTTGCAGTGTATTCATTGAACCAAAATATGTTGGGTACGTTACAAGTAAAGTTGTCGCTTGTGGATTTTCTGCAAGTGCCAATATTACATTTTCAACTGAAATGCCATGTGCAATACCAAAATGTTGATCCACTTCAGGTTGGATAAATACTGGTTTTGCTCCACTTAATATAATGCCGTTCATCACTGATTTATGGCAGTTACGAGGTACGATTATTGTATCTCCTGGTTTACATGTCGCTAAAATCATCGCCAGAATACCGACAGAAGTGCCATTTACTAAAAAGTAAGTGTAATCTACATTAAATGCTTGTGCCGCCAATTGCTGCGCTTCTTTAATAACTGACTCCGGATGACTTAATAAATCAAGCTCTTTCATCGAGTTGACGTCCATTCTTAATGTCATTTCTCCTAGGGTCAATTTTAAAGGGTTTGTTTCTAGCCCCATTTTATGTCCAGGTACATCAAACGGCGTAACGTCTTGTTTAGCATAGTTAACTAAAGCTTCAAATAATGGCATGCGATCTTGTGTGACTAAAAATTCCTCTGTAGCCACTCGATCTTGCACGCATTGCATTATTGTTCCATAGCAACTGCTAATAGTTGCTCTATTTCCGAAACTTTGTCTGTTTTTTCCCAAGTTACGTTTACATCACTACGTCCAAAGTGACCATAAGCCGCTACTTGTTGATATTGTGGTTTACGTAGATCTAGCATGTTGATAATGCCAGTTGGAGTTAAGTCGAATAATTGACGAATCGCTATTAAAATTTCTTCCTTTGCTACTTTTTCTGTACCAAATGCTTCTAAAGCGATACTAATTGGTTCACTTACACCAATTGCATAGGATAATTGGATTTCACATTTATCTGCCAAGCCTGCTGCAACAATATTTTTTGCAACGTAACGCGCTGCGTAAGCCGCCGAACGGTCAACTTTTGTGCAGTCTTTACCCGAAAATGCGCCACCACCATGACGAGCTGCGCCGCCATAAGTATCAACAATAATCTTACGTCCTGTTAAACCAGCATCTCCGTGTGGTCCCCCTACTACGAAACGACCAGTTGGGTTAATTAAAATACGGAAGTCTTCATTCAGTCCAAATTGCTTCGCAACAGCTTTAATTACGTTTTCTGTAACGTATTCAATGAATGCTACTTGGTCAAAATCATCATCATGTTGTATTGACATTAAAACAGTATCAATTTTAGGTTGCATACTGTCTGTATAATCAATGGTTACTTGTGATTTCATGTCTGGGCGAGCCCATTTGAATTGACCATTTTTACGTTGCTCAGTTGCACGTTTTACAAGCATATGCGCCATTTCAATTGCTAAAGGCATGTAGTTTTCAGTTTCATTAGTCGCAAACCCGAACATAATACCTTGGTCACCTGCACCAACTTCTTTTGTATCGCTTGAAGAATCAACACCCATTGCGATATCAGGAGATTGTGTGTGTACTAAAACTTGTACATTACAGTTATGACCATCAATACCGAACTTATCATCTGTGTAACCAATGCCAATTAGGGTATCACGGGCAATTTTTTCGATATCTAGTTCTGCTTTTGTTGTGATCTCTCCACCAACAATTACCGTGTTTGTAGTTGTGAATACTTCACATGCCACACGTGATAGCGGATCTTGTGATAATGCTGCGTCTAATACTGCATCTGAAATTTGGTCTGCAATTTTATCTGGATGTCCTTCCGATACAGACTCCGATGTGAATAATACTTTTTCTGACAATTTTCACTGCTCCTAACAAAATTATAGTTTTAGGGCACAAAAAAAAAGCTCACCCAATTTTAAGGAAAGCTTCGAAAGTTATCATCTGCTGTTCCTCTTATTGTTCACAAAAGTAAATTTGTGCTCAGGTTCGGCCCACTGGATTTAATTCAACTTGAACTAAATTGTTTGGCCACCGTATCTTCGACCCCTCGTCTCAACGGTTATTAATAAGAGCTATATTATTATGCTGAGACTCATATTAAGTCATAAATATTTGAGTGTCAATTTATTTTTTAATATTTTTTGGTGATTAATCTCTATGAAAATTAATTCATTTACTCTTTTCACAAAAAAAATACTAAATACAGTATTATATAAAATTAGTATATTTATTATATAAAACGCATAATTATTCATATGGAGATTTTTTATTTGTAATAGAATGAACTCCTATAAATTTTGTAAAAATATGCGTCAAAATAACAAGTCGTAATCAACAAAATTTCAGATTAACAAAAAAGATATAGGCATTTTTAGATTCTTTTATTTATAGAAATTATTTAAATTTCTATAATTCCGAATATTATCCCCGGACAGTTATAATAAAGTTATGATGATCCTTTTATTCAAAAAAGTAGAGAAGCCTTCATAAAAGAACTCTTCTATGTTTAACTGTCTTTAACTTTCATCGAGGGGATTCTCAAATATAACTACCTTTTGGAATCCACCTCATCTAAAAAGGCATGCAAACATCTCTATTCACATACCTTTTCATATTTTCTATTTTGGAAAAATTGTACTAACTGATAATACAGTTGTAAGCGACTGGTCTATGTGCGGTTTTTAATTCCGTCTAAAAGATATCGAAATATTAGCTTCTTCCCACAGCTTTTCCGTATGAAAATGCCTTTATTTACGCTTCTTCTTCTATATCTGGTTCTACATCAAATTCATGTTGTCTCATGTAAATAGGTCCATTCGCTTGATCAATTTTAATTGGCCACTCATATGGTACCCCTATACGATTTGCGATTAATCGCCAAAATTTACTCGAATCATGTTCAAAGTCCAGAAAATCATTTAATAATTCTTTATACGAATCCCCGTTAAATTGTAGAGTTATCCTGTGTTTTTAGTAATAAGGACATCTTTTACATAACAACAAACATGTATACTAAGAAAATTATTATATAACTCAATCAAAAAATCGCACTTACTTATGGTACGGTTCTCCCTTAATAATCCTAAAACTCCGATAGATCTGCTCAATCAAAACTAACTTCATTAACTGATGCGGCAATGTCATCTTGCCAAAGCACAATTTTTCATCCGCGCGTTTTAATACATCATCATGTAGACCTAGTGAGCCGCCGATGACAAAAGCGACTTTACTTTTGCCATATGTCATGAGAGAATCGAGGTCTGCTGCCATTTGCTCGCTTGATTTCATTTTGCCGTCTAATGCAAGGGCGATTACATAGGTGCCATCGCTTATTTTAGCTAAGATGCGCTCGCTTTCCTTCTTTTTCACAAGCTCCATTTCAGCTTCACTTAATTGTTCTGGTGCTTTTTCATCCGCGACTTCGACAATTTCGATCTTTGCGTAGCTGCTTAAGCGCTTTACATATTCATCAATTCCCATTTTTAAATACTTTTCTTTTAGTTTTCCAACTGAAACAACCGTAATATTCACAACTTATCCACCTTTACTTTCCGTTTACAAACAAGTTATCCACAAAAGTTATCCACATATCCACATGCATTCCCTATATATTGTGTAAAGTTATTTACTTGATACAATATATGTTGCCTGCTCTTCACAGTAAGAACAAACTGTTGATAACTTTTCTTCTTCGTTCAATAAATTCATCATTGGGAACTCTCCCGTTTCTGCTACGTGCATATCTAAAGCGTGATCTATATGGGTTTCACAGCTATATTTTTGCAATTTTCATACCTTCTTTCTATTCAGAAATTTCCACAAACTTATGCACAATTCACACAATGTTATCCACAATCCATTGTAACAAAGAAAAAACGAGTAGCAAAGGAAAGCTATTTTCCTCCTACCCGTCATTCATTAATTCTAGCCTTTTCAGTTATCCACAGTTACAATTGTGCACTATCTGTTAATACTAATTCTGCTTCAACTATTTTCCCTTGACGATACACTTTAATATTTAATGTATCGCCCATTTCTTTTTCATTATACAAATGTTTTCGAAGTGCAATTGCCCCATCAATTTTCTGTCCATCCATATCTATAATGACATCATATTGTTTTAAGCCCGCTTTATCTGCTGCTGAACCTGGCACAACTTGTGTAATGACAACGCCATTTGTCACTTCTGCTGGCAATTGTAATGTTTGTTGTTGATAATAAGCCGGTACTTCTGTTAAATCAACTAGTGAAATACCGATTGATGGACGTTTTACTTCACCTGTTTTTTCAAGCTCTTCAATAACTGGAATTGCTGAGTTAATTGGAATCGCAAAGCCTAAACCTTCTACCGATGAAGCAGCAATTTTCATGGAATTAATTCCGACTAATTCACCAGCAATATTAATTAAGGCACCACCTGAGTTCCCCGAATTGATTGCTGCATCTGTTTGTAAAACATCTGTTGACCAATCTTCTACACCATCTTCATTTAAATCTACTGGTACTGAACGATCTTTACCTGATACTACACCTGTTGTTACAGAACCGTAGAAATCTAAGCCAAGTGGATTCCCAATAGCAATAACCGTTTCCCCTTGTTTCAATACATCTGAGTCTCCAAATGTTGCTACCGTTTGAATACCTTTACTTGGAATTGAAATGACTGCTAAATCTGTCCAAATGTCGCTACCTACATTTTCAGCTGCAACTTTTGAACCGTCCTCTAACGTTACTTCTAACTGCTTTGCCCCGTTTACTACGTGATGATTCGTAATAATAAATGCACGGTCACCTTCTATTTTATAAATAACACCCGAACCACTGCCAACTTCTTGTGTTGTATTTGAACTTTGATTCCAGAAGTTTGGCATAACCTCTTGTATATTTGTAATTCCTACAACAGCACTCGAAGCCTTTTCAACCGCTGTTACGACATCCGACTTTACTTCTGTTGCTGTTTGGTCAATTGTCGAAGTTTTGTTTTCAGGTGCATTCGTACCAGGTAATTGACCTGCAAGTGATGGCAGGAGTAACCATACTAATAATGCGCCTACAACAATACCGCTCAACCCTGAAATAAAATAGCCGATTTTACTGCCGCCTTTATTACTTTTCTTGTGTAATCGCTGCTGTCTCTCTATTTCTTCACGTTTTAAACGCTCTTCTAATTCTGTTGCTCTATCATTAATCGTGGATTTTTGTTCGTCCTCTGGGAAATGATTCATCTTAATCATCCTTTCACTATTTTGCTTACTGTTAGAATACACATAAAACATTAAAATTAGATGAAAATTACTTAAATCCTACTTAAAAAATAACTAAAGTTTTCATTTCCTATAGTATTTTCCTTAGAATAGTATAGCTTGCCCAACAAAAAAAGAACTTTGCATAATTTCACAAAGTTCTTTTCCCGCTTTTACACGGTTATAAGCATTGTTGGTTCCTCTGCATCTGTATCGTGCAAATTCACATATTCCCCAGTAATCACACCACAAGACTGTAATGTTTGGGTAACGCTCATACGTGCTAAATCTTTCATATTGTTATCTTTACTTAAATGGGCTAAATAAATTTGAGTTGGCTTTTCTGCAATCACTTCACTCATTGCCACAGCTGCATCTTCATTTGAAACATGCCCTACATCCGATAAAATACGGCGCTTAATGCTCCAAGGATATTTCCCCATTTGCAGCATGCTGACATCATGATTACTTTCAAATACATAAGAATCCGCTGCTGCAATATGACCTTTCATACGATCGCTGACATAGCCTGTATCGGTAATGACAACAAGCTTTCGTCCATCTTGATTAAACGTATAAAACATAGGATCTATGGCATCATGTGAAACGGCAAATGATTGAATATCCATGCCACCAAAAGTTTTCATTGTTTCCATATCGAAATGGAAGCGTAATTCAGTTGGAATATTGCCTATTAATCCGTCCATTGCATTCCATGTTTGTGCGTTCGCAAAAATGGGAATCTTATGTTTTCGAGCAACGACACCTAAACCTTTAATATGATCACTATGCTCATGTGTTACTAAAATGCCGGATAAATCTTTCATATCTCGATCAATTTTTGCAAATAGCTGCTCCATTTTTTTCCCACTTAAACCTACGTCTACTAAAAAGGAATGTTCATCATTTTCGACATAGATGGCATTCCCTGAACTACCACTTGCTAAAACACTAAATCGCATTCGTAAAACTCCTTACTCTTCTGTATCCTCAACTGCGTCCATTTCTGTTAAATCATTTTGAATATCAACAATTTTGCCATCCACTGCATTAACAAAATGAATTTCCTCTACCTTTTCAGCTGTTAACACTCGCACTTCCCATGTCGGGGCAAATACTTGTGCTTGTGTAATTTGAACAAGCGTTGAATAGCCAAGGTTCATATGGGTCACTTGAGAATCTGGTTTTAATAAATTCTTCCCATATAATATTTGCAGCACTTGGATTGGCGGTAATATTGACTTTTTATTATCGAATTTTTCATGGTTTTCAAGGAGTGTTTGCTCATATGCAAATACACGGCCCTCTTCATCCCAATAAATTTGAACATAGCCTCGTACATTATAATACAGTGTACGATCATTCACCTTTTGGAAAAATGTCGCTTGTCGCTTTTCTTCATCTACTTCCCATAAAGTATATGAAGCACCCTCATGGACATAGCTATGCAAAAATTCCGTATAGCTGTCCTTCGTAGTAGTTTCTCGCAGACTAATGGGTTTCTCCAATGTTACAACCAGTTTATTTTCATTCACAATTTCTGTTTGTTGATTTGCAAAATAAGGCACTTCAGATGGTTTGAAGTTTTTGATTGTCCCCGAATAATAGGATGTCACTTCTACATTTGTCGGAAGGGTAACATACGTAATATTATCTTCTTTTAAACGCGATGCAATTTCCGTTGTTTTTCCTATTACTTCTAATTGTTGTCCACCATTATAGCTATTTAAATATTGAGTATACAAAAAAATATTGAGTATTAAAAACACACCGATAAAAATCGTTTTTGATCTATTCCAATCCATCGTTAGCACCCCCTAATTGCTCGGGTAAAATGCGTGTCCATACATTATTTGAAATAATAAACCAGCTCGGTTCAAGTAAAAATATTCCCTTTTTTATATCCTGTACTAAAGAATAGCCAACAATTATTTCATCAATTTCATCAAACGGCTGATCTTTCATGTTTTTAAGATATTCAATAACCTCATCTCCAGATGGCAGCTGCTTTGTCGTTCTAAAACTTCGAATTTCATTATCAATCGAATAATACGGTCTACGATAGCGATAAATCCGATTCTCACCCCATGTCGTAATAATACGGGACGTCGTAATTGAACTATAAATAGGATAGCCTTGTATAAATAGCTGATATTCTGTCACATGTTTACCTACATTCATCGAAGAGAAACGGTAATCCGCTGTAAATCCTCCATGGTCATTTATAAAATTGAAGCTATCAGACAACAAGGTCGCAGATGGAATGGGTGCAATACTTTCTGCTTGCGGGTACACATAATTCAAAATATGATTTTGTGTATCGACGGTCATTACAGATGTCCCATCGTTATATTTTTCTTCCCTTGTATTATCGGTACTGCGCTTGACGATACCTAGGTCACCAAAAAGTATGTTTTTATAAAGGTCTGGTGAGGTCTTATCCATAAAATAAGTATATTGAATTGATTCCATTGCTTCTTGTGCGACATACAAAGATAGCAATGATTCACGTTCAACCTCGAAATAAGCTTGATACTCTTTTATTGGGTCAACGATTTCCTCCATAAACTGCATTGAATTGGAAATATCTATCGTTGAGCGAAGTAAAATTCGTTTTTTAGTATTTAAAAACAGTAGCTGCAATTGATTGTTGGATAAAACTTCCGACCAATCTATAATTAATCGTGTAAAATTTGCATCAGGTACTTCTCTTTCATTAAAAGGTAAAATGCCACTAAATACTTGTAATGGCACTTCTTCATTAAAGAATAGCGTGAGGCGATTATTCTCACGCAACATTTTGTTCATTTGCTCATCCGATAAGTTACTATTTATCAGATCCACTTCATGAGCGTCCCAAGTTGATAATTTATCATATACACTCTGTATCACATCATTTGAAACAGTGCCATAAAATTGATCTTCTTGGCGATATAGTAATCGATACGGTTTCAATATATCTTGTAATTGCTTCGTATCGCCAATCATAATTTCATCTACTTGTGCTTCCTCAATAACCGTATACTCAGGCTTATAATTCCAAATCATTAAGGTCAAAACTATGCTGAGCAAAACAAGAAAGGCTAGTAGGTAGGATTTAATTTGTTCAATATATTTCATTCCCAATCCCCCGCTCCATCCAGTTCAAAAGGTAATGTGAAGAAGACAGTTGTCCCTACCCCTTCCTCACTTTCTGCCCAGATTCTTCCACCATGTGCTTCAATCATTTCCCTAGCAATCGCCAGTCCTAGTCCGGATCCTCCCATCGAACGCGCACGTGCACGGTCCACTCGATAAAAACGGTCAAATATTCGCCCGACATTTTCCTTTGGTATACCCATTCCATCATCTGAAATCATGACGCGCAACATATTTTCATGTACAGTAACACCAAATCGAATATTTCCACCATCTGGGGAATATTTCAACGAATTCGAAATGATATTATCCATTACTTGCGTTAACTTATCTGCATCCACATCCACAAAATAACTTGTCTCTGGTAAGAGGCGAAGGAATTCTACGTTTTTAGATTTAGACATTTCAAATCGATCAATAATATGTGTAAAGAATTTATTAAACTCAACAAACTCAAAGTTTAATTCATATTCTTGACTGTCCATTTTCGATAATTGTAACAAATCATTTACCAAACGTATCATTCGTTCTGTTTCTGTTTGCGTTACATTTAAAAAAGTAGGTGCAATATTTTCATCTCGCCAAGCACCATCTGCAAGTGCCTCCAAATAACTACGCATTGTTGTAAGTGGTGTACGTAATTCATGGGATACGTTCGCTACGAATTCCCTGCGTTCCATATCAATCTTTTCCTGCTCGGTGATATCATGCAGTACGGTAATAAGACCATTTACAAAGCCCGTTTCTTTTTGAATGACTGAAAAATTTGCACGCAAAATATATGGTGCGTCACTTGTACTAAAATCGAGACTCACTGATTCCTTCATATGAATTAAATCTTCAAAACTATATTCTTGATCTAAGCCTAAAACGGACGCAATTGGACGATTTAAAGTAGATTCACGCGTATCATGCAATAAGCTAAGCGCGGGCTCATTTATTAAAATAATCTTTCCTTTGCGGTCAGTCGCGATTACACCATCCGTCATATTACTAAGTACACTTGCAAGCTTCCGGCGTTCTGCTTCCGTTGTCGATTGTGACTCTTGTAAACGGTTTGTTAAATGGTTAAAGGCAATTGCTAATTGACCAATTTCATCGGTACCATATACACGTACTTTTCTAGAAAAGTTCCCTTTTGACATTGCCTGTGCTTGTTTACGCATATCAGAAATTGGCCGTGTAATTGTACGCGCTACTAATATTCCTAATATAATCGTAATAGCAAGGGATACAGCAATGCCCGCAGCAAAGATTCGATTAATTTCACTCATTTGTTCATACACTTTTTCAATATTTGATTCAATGTAAATCGCACCTAATACTTCACTATTTGGTCCAACTGTATCGGTAATAGGCGCTGCTAAAACCCAGACTCGCTGCATCGGCATCGTTTGTTTATCAAGAGCAATATTATCTTGTAACGCCTCAACTGACATCGCCGTACGGACAATATCGTCATTTGAACGTTGCCCGACCATGGATTGATTATCCCTATCTGATGTTGCTAAAATACGATTTCGCCTATCAATTACGCGGATTTCATTAATATCATCGGTTGAGAATTCACGCAAAATAGCATCTATGCCCGATTCAGGCGTAGTCGTAGATGTAGAGTTTGTTTCATTGCTTTCCTTTAGCATCTCTTCTCGTATACTATATTGAACAAGCTCCATTCTTTGCAAAATGGAATCTTGAAAGTTACCTTTTAAACTATCCTCAAGCTCTTTGGAAAAATAAATCCCAATAATTTGAAGGGCAATAACAATGAGCAATACATAGATCAGCACCAGCTTGACATGTATAGACTTAAAGAAGCTTACTTTTTGCATATAGTAGTCTACTCCTGTTCAGGATTCCTTAAGTAATAGCCCACTCCTCGTCTTGTTACAATCAACAATGGATGGCTTGGGTTATCTTCAATCTTTTCTCGCAAACGACGGATCGTTACATCTACTGTACGAACATCGCCAAAATAATCATAGCCCCAGACCGTTTGCAATAAATGCTCACGCGTCAAGACTTGACCAATATGTCTCGCTAAATAATGTAATAACTCAAACTCACGATGGGTTAGCTCAATAGAAGCCTCTCGTTTTAATACCAAATAGGCATCTGGTTGAATTGTTAAAGGGCCCACAACAATATCATTCGTTTCTTCTTGGGCTTCTTCAACTTGGACAGGAACATTCAATCGGCGCATATTCGCCTTTACACGTGCAATTAATTCACGCGTACTAAATGGCTTTGTCACATAATCATCTGCGCCCATTTCTAATCCTAGTACTTTATCAATCTCTGAGCCTTTTGCCGTTAACATAATAATCGGAAAATCATATTTTTTACGTATTTCACGACAGACTTCCATCCCATCACGTTTTGGAAGCATAATATCTAATAACATTAAGTCCGGTTGTTCCTCTTCCACCTTTTGTAAGGCCTCATCTCCATCATAAGCACAAATGACACGATAACCTTCTTTAATTAAATTGAACTGTAAAATATCCGCAATTGGCTTTTCATCATCTACAACTAATATTGTTTTATTCACACAGATTGCCCCATTTCCTACTAAGTTATAATTCTATATAATCCACAATTTCTTTTTATTTCACTTACTTTACTCTAACATGCTTTTCATTTCGTTGCATTATAGAGGTGTTTCCAATCAATTACGCTGAGGCGTAATTGCGTCCAGATTTTTTTCGAGTTCGCTCGAAAAACCCCTCTAAAAAATCTGTGACATCCGCCGGGGCTTACCTTGATTCAGCATGGGTTTGAACTTCTGCTGAATCAAGGTAAATATTTTCCGGGAAATAATAGAATAAATATTATCCAAATATAACTTGGATTTTCATTCGATATTGGTGAGGGGCAATAGCTAGTTTTATATAAATATCCTTATCCTACTAGAAAAAGAACAGCCCCCAAACTGGACTGTTCCTCATCAGTTAATTTAAATAAGATAATGGGTTTACTTCTGAACCATTTTTATGAACTTCGAAATGTAGATGTGTTCCAGTAGAACGACCTGTTGAACCCATCACACCAAGTGAAGAACCTTTCTCCACAACTTGTCCGACTTTAACACCAATTTTTGACAAATGTGCATATAGTGTTTCATATCCATTATTATGGTTAATTACGATATAGTTTCCGTATGTTGCATGGCGACCTGCCGTTTTTACAGTACCGTTATCTGATGCTTTTATTGTGTAATCAGATGGGCGGGCAATATCAATTCCATAGTGATAACGTCCCCAACGAGTACCCATTTGGCTTGAAATACGTCCTCCATTTGCAGGCCACGCAAATGTACCTGTTCCAATAGAAGGGACTACTTTTGTACCAATTATAACTACACGGTCTTCTGGCTCGACTAACATATTTTCATTCGTTTGCACACGCTCTGTACGAACGCCATTCTCTTCTGAAATTACATATGATACTTCTTTTTTACCGATAGCGCCCTCTTGTTTTACTACGCTTTTACCTTTTAACATTGTATCGTCTTCTGTCACAACTTTCGTGAAATCAACGGCTTCTACTTGCTTCTTCTCATAAACTGCTTTTACTGACACATATGGCTTTTCCACTGTGACATTTAGTTGCTGACCGATTTTTAATACTGAGTTCACTGTAATTGACGGGTTTAATTGAACTAATTCTGCTGTCGTTAAGCTATGCGCCTTTGCAATTGAACCTAACACATCCCCAGCTTGAACAGTATATAATTCTTTTTCTACTGAACCTGTTTGTAATAATTGAATTGCTTCATTCACTGTAACAATTTCAGCTGGTGCTACTGCAACTTGTTGACCTTTTACTTCCGATGATAATTTCACATCAACAATTCGTGTTTCAGAATCTTGTAATGGGGGTAAAGAGGCTGTAGCTGGTCTTGCTTCTACTTCATTTAATTGTGTTGGTGAAACATATTTAAGCTTCAATCCGTTAATTGCTGCCTCAAAATCATTTTCATCTTTTAAAAACGCTACATCATTGCCATCTACTTTTATCGAATAGGCTTGTGCCTGAACTGTAATTCTATCTTGTAGTTTTGTTAATGTCGCTTGTTCATCTGCATCTACTTTAAATACTTGTTCAGGTATTATTTTAATATTTGAACTCGCATCTACAGTTAACCCCTTAAATTGAGCACTCGCATCTTTTTCCTTTTGCTCAATAATTTGCTGTACAGCTGCTTCATCTGCAACTGCTCCAATATATAAATTCCCCACATATACATGGAAAATCTTCTCAAACGTTTCTTTATTTGTTTCATTGGCAAAACTTGAATTAAGCGTTACCGTTGACATTAATAGTGCAAAGATCGCTGCTGCTTTAAATTTTGTATTATGACGTTTCAATAGATTTAGACTTAATGTTTTGAAGTCTGATTTATTTCTTTTCGAAAACATGGTAAAGCCCCTTCCAAAATATCATTTCATTTAATGTATATAATTACTTTTATAATCAATTACGACGCGGCGTTTTTAACCTACCCCTCACTGTTTCAGCTAGGGTTTTAATCTCCACTGAATAGCATTGCCTATATAGACAATCATCCTTCACTTATAGAAGTAGGAGAAACAAGAAAAAATACACTCCGTTAATGTATCATATTTCTTAATTCAAATGAACAAGTATGTGCTTTTTGTAATGAAACTGTATTATTTTTTGAATTTTTTTGACATATATTTTTATAGTAATGGGCTTTTTTCCATTTTTGTATTCAAAAAATAAGTATTTTATTCTCTCTATTGATAAAATTAGGTTAGTTTGGTAATTCGAGTAACACATATTGACCAGTAGGTGTTACGGATTATTAACAACGTCATAGCAAAAAACCATTACTTTACCTTTGATTAAAGGCAGAGTAATGGTTTCTCATTTTATTTATATGTTTCGCTTATTTCAACAGCTATAACTATTCTTCCCTTTGTGGTGGTGTAAATTCAAGGTTTAAGAATTTATTGTATTCTTTGCGGAATGCAAGGCTCACCGTACCCGTCGGACCATTACGCTGCTTCGCAATAATAATTTCGATAATATCTTTACTCTCTGTTTCTTTGTCGTAATAATCATCACGATATAAAAAGGCGACAATATCAGCATCTTGCTCAATCGAACCTGATTCACGAAGGTCACTCATCATCGGTCGCTTATCTTGACGTTGCTCTACCCCACGAGAAAGCTGTGATAGAGCAATAACTGGAACTTGTAACTCACGTGCTAATCCTTTTAAGGAACGTGAAATTTCGGATACTTCCTGTTGACGGTTTTCGCCAGGTTTCCCGCTACCTAAAATGAGCTGTAAATAATCGATTAAAATCATGCCGAGTCCATTTTCTTTCGCTAGACGTCTGCATTTCGCTCGAATATCCGTCATCCGTACACCTGGACTATCATCAATAAAAATGCCAGAGTTCGAAAGACTCCCCATCGCCATCGTTAACTTACGCCAATCCTCCGGTTCTAGAGCTCCTGTACGTAAACGTTGTGCATCAATATTACCTTCTGCACATAGCATACGCATAACAAGCTGATCTGCACCCATCTCCAGAGAAAATATCGCAACATTTTCACGTGCCTTTACAGCAACGCTTTGCGCGACATTTAGTGCAAAGGCTGTTTTACCCACCGATGGACGAGCTGCAACAATAATTAAATCATTACGTTGGAAACCGGCTGTCATTTTGTCTAAATCACGGAAGCCTGTTGGAATCCCCGTTACATCTCCTTCACGTGATTGGAGTTGCTCGATATTATCAAATGTTTGAACTAAAACGTCCTTTACATGCTTAAAGTCTCCTGCATTTTTGCGATTGGATACTTCGAGCATTTTCTTTTCCGCTTCAGCTAAAAGGATTTCTACCTCATCTTCACGCGTATAGCCATCTTCTGCAATTTTAGTGGCAACGCGAATCAAACGACGTAATAATGCCTTCTCCTCAACGATTTTTGCATAATGAGCAATGTTCGCAGCTGTTGGAACTGCACTTGCAAGCTCTGTTAAATAGCTAAGTCCGCCTACATCTTCAAGTTCTTTTTTTGCTGAAAGCTCTTCTGTTACCGTAACAACGTCTATCGCTTTTCCTTTGTCGCTTAACGTCAGCATCGTCTGGAAAATCTTTTGATGTGCGATATGATAAAAATCATCTGCCATAACGATTTCGGATGCTGTGATAAGTGCTTGTGGTTCAAGGAATATCGCGCCAATTACCGATTGCTCGGCTTCATGATTATGTGGCGGAACGCGGTCCATCATGGATTCGTTCATAGTTGTCGCTCCTTATTCTTCAATTACATGTACTTTTAACGTAGCCTTTACATCTAAGTGTAATTTTACTGGGATGTTTGCAAAGCCTAAAGAACGAATACCGTCATTGCATTCCATTTTACGTTTATCTACTTTAAAGCCATGTTTCTTTAGTAGTGCATCTGCTACTTGTTTTGTTGATACTGAACCAAATAAACGGCCGCCTTCTCCAGACTTAGCTTTAATCTCTACTGTTACCGCTTCTAATTGTTCTTTTAAATCTTTTGCTGCTTGTAACTCAGCTGCTGCATTTTTCTCTTCTAAACGTTGTTGACCTTGTAATTCACTCATCGCTTGGTTGTTTGCTTCTTTGGCATGACCGTTTTTAATTAAAAAATTGCGTGCATACCCTTCTGCTACATCTTTAATTTCACCTTTTTTACCTCTACCTTTTACATCTTTTAAGAATACGACTTTCATTGTTCATTACTCCCTTCGACTATTTCATTAATTGCTTCAATTAAATGCGTTTTCACTTCATCAATTGAGTTTGCTTCCATTTGTGTTGCCGCGTTCGTTAAATGTCCGCCACCACCGAGCTTTTCCATAACAAGCTGGACATTGACTTCTCCAAGCGAACGGGCACTTATTCCAATAAGGCCATCACTGCGATGTGCAATCACAAATGAGGCTGAGACATCCTTCATTGTCAGTAAAATATCTGCAGTTTGTGCGATTAATACTGAATCATATGTCTTATTATCTTCACCATTTGCAATGGCAATCCCTTTATGAGGGAATTGAACCGTTTGAATAATTTTCGAACGGGCTACATACGTATCTACATCTTCCTTTAAAAGGCGTTGAATTAAGATCGTATCTGCTCCACGTGTCCGTAAATAGGAGGCTGCTTCAAATGTTCGAGCACCCGTTCGTAAAGTGAAGCTTTTCGTATCGACAATAATGCCTGATAATAATGCTGTTGCTTCGAGCATTGCTAACTTTTCTAATTGCGGTTGGTATTCCAATAATTCTGTTACGAGCTCTGCAGTAGAAGATGCATAGGGCTCCATATAGACAAGTGTCGGATTTTCAATGAATTCCTCACCACGACGATGATGGTCAATAACGACCACCTTATCCGTTTTACTAAGTAAACGCTGATCCACTGCCATGCTTGGTTTATGAGTATCAACAACTACTACAAGCGATTTCGACGTAATTTTAGATAGTGCCTCTTCTGGTGTAATGAAACAATCATAAAAGTCCGTTTTTTCTTTGATTTCATCCATCAAACGCCCGACACTACCTCGTACTTCATCAAAGTTAACGACGACATAGCCATCAATTTCATTCATTACTGCCATCTTCCGTACACCCACACAGGCACCAATAGAATCCATATCCGGATGTTTATGACCCATAACAAATACCCGATCACTATCTTGAATTAAATCACGTAAAGCATGTGAAATGACACGCGCACGTACTCTTGTGCGCTTTTCAACAGGGTTTGTTTTCCCTCCGTAGAAACGTAACTTCCCATTTGGCTGTTTAATCGCTACTTGGTCACCACCACGACCTAAAACTAAATCAAGACTGGATTGTGCGAGTTGCCCTAGCTCCACTAAAGAAGCTGAGCCAGTACCTATACCAACACTTAATGTTAATGACAGGTTTTTCTGAATCGTCTTTTCACGCATAACATCTAAAATTGAAAAGCGTTTTTGCTCTAATTCGCCTAAGATGGATTCATTTAAGACAGCAATGAATCGATCAGATGCAATACGTTTTGCATAAATGCCATAATGCGCGGACCATTCATTAATGATAGAAGTAACCATCGTATTCGTTAAGCTACGTGATTGATCATCCATACCAGATGTAAGTTCATCATAATTATCAATGAATAGAATAGCTAATACGGTTTGGTCTGCAAAATATTGCGTTTCCATCTCTACTTGCTCTGTCACATCAAAGAAATAAAGCAGCTTTTCCTCTTTCTTATAAAACACACGATATTTCCGGTCACGAATCGTAATCGTCATTTCACTCTTTTGCTCTTGATTGATTAACGTATACAAACCTTCAGATAAAGCAAATAAATCATGACCGATTAGCGTCTCTGTATCGAGCACTTGCAACATGAATGGATTTGCCCATTCAATAGCAAATTGATCATTAATTAATAAGATTCCAATCGGCATTTCTAAAAATGCTTCTTCGCCAACCTTTTTCATTCGGAAAGAAAGTGATTCAATGTGCTTTTCTGTTTCTGTATACGTAATTGCTTCCACTTTCCAAGCATATACAATGAATACAATAAAAATTAAAATATACGCAATACCAATCCATAAATTCCAATTTACCATAAGGATAGCTGTAACTATACCGAGTGCGGATAGTGCTATAAGTGGGTATCGAATTGGTCTTTTACGAATAGTCCCCATTTAAATCAGCTCCTCATTTTTGTTTCTTTGCCTGAATATACTCGCGAATATTAAATCCTAAGTCAATAATCCCAAGCAAGATGACAAATGAATACAGCGGTATAGCTACAATCGTGCTAAGAACCTTTAACATTTTCGGTAACCCAAATGTATCAAGTGCAAAGTGAATAACTGAAATCCCTTGTAACGTAAGCAATATCCATAAAATGAGCGATACATTGATCATCACTACATATAATGATGTGCCAAGCTCTGGTTGAATAAATAAATTAATTGTCAGTGTAATTAAGTAATACCATAAAACGGCTTTCGGTAATCGTAAATTACTAAAATTCGAGAATTTTGGAACATCTACTTTAAAGCGTTTTACGATTGGTAAATTAATTGAAATGAATACGAATGCAAATACAAAAACTGCTAATGTAATCGAAGCAGGAATTGTCATTTCCAACATACTAAACATATCTGCTAAAGCTTCTTTAGAAATCGGCGTCTGCCCCGTCATTTTTTCAACTAAGTTAAGTGACTCTTCATAACTTTTCCTCACCATTACAAGTGAATCATTAATAAAGTCAAACTCAAATAAACGTAAGGAAATCAAATATTGAATAGCAAATGTGATTAATAACACAATACTTGTGGAAATAAACATAAAGACTTTACTCTTTTTATTATAAATGGCATCACCTATTGCCATTCCGGCAGCAGCAAAGATTAATGATGCTGGTAAAATGATTAAGCCACCAATAAAAAACGTAATGATAACGGCTATAAATGTAACTAATAATGATGATTTTCTATCATATGTTGCGCTATACCAAATGATCGGTAAGGGGGCAATGAGCATTGCAATAAAACCCGCTAATGGTACGTAAAAAATAATGGCCATTAAAACAGTAAATAGCGCAATCATCATAGCTCCTTGTGCTAGCTTCTTTGATTGATTATTTTGCATGGAGAACCTT
This sequence comes from Solibacillus cecembensis, assembly GCF_001439635.1. GTDB lineage: Bacteria > Bacillota > Bacilli > Bacillales_A > Planococcaceae > Solibacillus > Solibacillus cecembensis. The sequence goes on from NZ_LMBZ01000011.1 coordinate 133,895, forward strand.
CCTTTATCTAATTCGAAAAACTTTTCTCACTACTCTATTGTACCATCTTTGGATGTGCAAACAAATATGCGTTACCGGAATGCTAAATAATTTGCTATTACAGCTATATTTCCTTCATTTCCCCATACAATGTTTATTATTTGAACAACAAAAAAACCGGTTAACTTTCTTTTTCAAGAAAGTTAACCGGTTTTGAATGTTTGGGCGCTTATAACGCCAAAGCAATTCTTATTTTTCTTCTGCAACGAATGGAAGTAAAGCCATAATACGAGAAACTTTAATTGCAGATGTAAGTTTACGTTGGTATTTAGCTGAAGTTCCAGTTACGCGACGTGGTAAAATTTTACCGCGCTCAGAGATGAATTTCTTTAAAAGATCTACATCTTTGTAGTCGATGTGCGTAATGTTATTCGAAGTGAAGTAGCAAACTTTACGGCGTTTGCGGCCTCCGCGACGTGGTGCCATGTGTGGTGTCCTCCTTTAAATTTTTTATTTGTAGTTGTTTGAACTCTTAGAACGGTAAATCGTCCTCAGATACTTCAATTGGTCCTTTGCTATTCGCAAATGGATCTTCATCTACACGTGTATAGTTTTGCTGATTTTGAGGAGGCTGTGGCTGTTGTTGATACGAACCATAAGAATCCTGTTGTGGTTGCGCGCCGCCATATTGAGCATTTGGTTGACTATTATTATAAGACGGCTGACCGCCTCCATAATTTTGACCACCATATTGCTGCTGATTTGGCATACCTTGAGATGCATTCGCTCCTCCGCGTGGTTCTAAGAACTGCACAGCATCTGCTACAACATCTGTCGTGTAAACACGTTTCCCATCTTGTCCTTCAAAGCTACCTGTCTGGATACGCCCTTCAACACCAATCAAACTTCCTTTTCTCATGAAGTTTGCTAAGTTCTCCGCTTGTTTTCTCCAAGCAATGCAACCAATAAAGTCTGCTTCTTTTTCACCCGATTGACTTGAAAATGTACGATTTACAGCAATTGTAAAACGTGCCATTGGAATGCCACTAGGTGTATATCGAAGCTCAGGATCTTTTGTTAGCCTTCCGACTAATACTACACGGTTAATCATCAGTTCAACCTCCTTTTTCAGCAGTTAAGTTAAAAATTATTTAGCATCTTCACGAACAGCGATGTGACGGATAATGTCTTCGCTGATGTTAGCTAAACGAGTGTATTCGTTGATTGCAACTGAATCAGCGTTGATTTTTAAGATTTGATAGAAACCTTCGCGTAAGTCGTTGATTTCATAAGCTAAGCGGCGTTTGCCCCAATCTTTTGCTTCAACGATTTCAGCACCATTTGAAGTTAAGATGTCGTTGAAACGCTCTACTAAAGCTTTCTTCGCGTCTTCTTCAATGTTTGGACGGATAATGTACATTAATTCGTACTTTCTCATTTGTAATTGCACCTCCTTATGGACTTGGGCTCTCCTAAAAATAGGGAGCAAGGAGTAAGTAAATTCTATTACTCACATCAATAAATTTTAGCACAATACATATTGACATTCAAGTGATATCTTTCTTTCTCCTACTATTGTTTTATTTTCAATCATTTTTATGGCTACATTAAGGTGTTAAAAAGGCGTGCTGACTCGCTGTACAAAAGTTGCGCCATGCGTAACTAAGTTCACTTGTTTCCAAAACTGCCTCCATACCAAAATAGCGCATCAGTAATTGGAGCACATTCGTTATTTCACTACATGCAGTTTGACAAAATTGAGAAAATTCTTGTAGTAATTGCTCATCTATTTGTAGTTGTGTATGCTGTTGCCATAGTGTTTCTACTCGTGTATCAAACGCCACTTCAATTTCGTTAATAATTGTTTGCGCTTGTTGGATTTTTTCCGAAACGAGTTGATAGCGGCTATGCTCCACAGGGAATTTTCCACTAAGCGACTGTTGCTGTTTCATCAAGACGCTATAGGCCATCCCAATAACCAACGAAAAGAATGAACTTTCTGAAAACGTTAAAAATGGGAAGCTATGTACAGGTAAGTTATAGTTATTTTGAATTTGGTCAAATTGGAATGTTTCAGAATCCTGAACAAATACATTTTCAAGTTGAATCGTATGGCTAGCAGTTGCTTTTAACCCGATTGCTTGCCAATCTTGTACAATTGTTACATTCGCACGATTAACACTGCATGTAATCATTTCTCCGTTTTCTTCATTGATTGTATTCATTGTAAAAGTAGTTGCGTAGTCCGCGCCACTGCAATAATGCCATCTCCCTGAAATGATATAGCCACCCTCTACTTTACGTGCTGTACCAGTTGGCTTGCCACTTCCTGAAATAACTGCAGCTTCAGGTTTAAAATACATTTCACCTACAGCTTGTTGAAACAATGGAAGAAACATATTTCCTCCAGAACCAATCGTTACAGCCCACCCAATATTGCCATCTAATTGACCCATCTGACGGAAAATTTTTATACCATCCAATAAGTTTTTCCCAAGCCCACCTAATGTATCCGGTACAAAAATCTTTAATAACTTATGTTCATAAAGGGCAGTTAAAATTTCTTTTGTTAATGTTTTAGTATTTTCTAATTCATCTATTTTTATCGCCATATTTAGCATCTTGTTCTTTCTTCCTTTCTTTCATAACTTCACTTAAAATATTACCCCTTCTTCTCTACAAAAAAAGAGTTGCCCCCAAAATTCACTTTTGGACAACTCTTTCTTTTTCTTACACGTTGAAACGGAATAATAGAACATCGCCATCTTGGACAACGTACTCTTTACCTTCTGAACGAACTTTACCTGATTCTTTTGCTACCGCTTGTGAACCAGCCTCTACTAAATCAGTAAAAGCAACTGTTTCTGCTCGGATGAAGCCGCGCTCAAAGTCAGAATGGATTACGCCCGCACATTGTGGTGCTTTCATACCTTTACGGAACGTCCACGCACGCACTTCTTGTACACCCGCAGTGAAGTATGTTGCTAAGCCAAGTAAGTCATAAGAAGAGCGGATTAATTGATCTAATCCCGATTCTTTAATGCCTAACTCTTCTAAGAACATCTCTTTTTCTTCATCTTCTAACTCAGAAATCTCTTCTTCTACTTTTGCACAAATTGTAATGACGTGAGCGCCTTCTTTTGCTGCAAAATCACGTACCATTTGAACATACTTATTGTTATCCGCATCAGCCACTTCATCTTCTGATACGTTTGCTACATAAAGCATTGGTTTGATCGTTAATAAATGTAGGCCTTTAATTACTTTAAATTCGTCTTCAGAAAGTTCAACTGCACGTGCAGGTTGTTCATTTTCTAAAGTTTCTTTAATTTTTGCTAAAATTGGCTCTTCAATAAGCGCCTCTTTATCTTTTTGTTTCGCCATTTTCGAAACCTTTTGTAGGCGTTTGTCTACTGATTCTAAGTCAGCCAATATTAACTCTAAGTTGATTACTTCAATATCATCGATTGGATTAACCGTTCCTGATACGTGCGTAATATTTTCATCTTCAAAACAACGAACAACTTGGCAAATCGCATCTACATCACGAATATGTGATAAAAACTTATTACCTAAACCTTCCCCTTGTGAAGCTCCTTTTACGATACCCGCGATATCTGTAAACTCAAAAGAAGTTGGAACTGTTTTCTTCGGTGTAACAAGTTCCGTTAACTTTTGTAAACGATAATCTGGAACTTCTACTACTCCAACGTTTGGATCGATTGTTGCGAATGGGTAGTTGGCAGCAAGTGCCCCCGCCTTTGTAATTGCATTGAATAATGTTGATTTCCCTACATTGGGTAAACCAACTATACCAGCTGTTAATGCCATAAATGACACAACCTTTCTATGTTTAGTCCGTAAATATCTATTTTCGATAACCTTGTCTATTATATTGATTCCTCGTACAAAAGTCTATTTTACAATTTATTGGGCACTTGCTGAACGAAGTACCTTTTTTAATTTCTTGTCAAATTCTCGACGTGGAATCATGACACTATGCCCGCAGCCTTCACATTTAATGCGAATATCCGCACCTAATCGTATAATCTTCCATTCATTTGTACCACAAGGATGTTGTTTTTTCATTTCAACAACGTCATTTAATAGATATTGCTTTGCTTCCATTACTTATTCTCCCCCTTGACCTTTTTCATAAAACATCATTTTCGGCACCGCAAGTGGAATGCCATTTTTCGTTAAAATATCGATTACATCTTTACGAACAATGCGTGAAATTGCATATTGCTGTAACGGCAATGTTTCTAATGATATGCGGATTGTCGCCTCTGTACTTGTTGTATTTGTCACCCCAATAAATAATGGGGTACTTACAAGCTCTTCATATTGTTGTGGCAAAGTATCTAAATACGTTTGAATTACTTTCTGAACTTTTTCAATATCCGCCTCTAATGCAACTTGCATATCGATCATTGCCTTTGAATTATTGATTGAGAAGTTCGTTACATCATTGATCGTACCATTTGGAATAATAAATTGTTCTCCCGTAATCCCTTTTATTTTCGTTGTACGAAGACCAATTTCCATTACAGTTCCTTCAGCGACGTTAATTCTTACATAATCCCCTACACTGAACTGTTCTTCCAAAATAATAAAGAATCCCGTTATGACATCTTTCACTAAGCTTTGCGCACCAAATGCAATGGCAACAGACGCAATCCCGGCTCCTGCTAATAATCCGACAACATCTATACTAATTACCGATAAAATCCCCATAATTGCTGAAAAATAGACTAAATAACTGAGTACACTTTGCAATAACTTTACAATTGTAATTTGACGGCGTTCATTATTGTGTATACGGACTATAAAAGCGCGTGCAATAACTTTCTTTCCAATAACAACAGCCAAATAAGAAAAAATGAGAATCATCAATATTTTAAACGATGCTGTAATAACTATATCCCAAAATTGTTGTCTCATTATATAATTCCAAAGTTTCGTTGTGTGACGCGCTATTCCCTTTAAATCCGTCGTTGTTAGAAATAAGTATTTTTCCAAATTTCCCACCTCTTGTATAACAGTCTTTCAAATTGAATATACTGCATAAATATATCGTATCTTATGAGATTTCTAAGGTCACCCACTAAAATAGGAAAGTGAGTTTATGCATTATGAAAAACTATGATTGTATTCCACAAAATTATTCCATTCATTATGAACAAACAAGTGCCGTTTGGGACCTAAGTGACGCCTTCTTAAAGCTTATCCCATTTGATCATGAAGCGCTCGTCTTTTGCTGCATTGGCACGGACCGCTCTACCGGTGATGCACTTGGTCCGATTATTGGTAGTCAATTAAATAGTGCTTTTTCATTTCCATTTCGCATTGTTGGCACATTAGAACAACCGTTACATGCTTTAAATTTAATAGAAAAACATGAACAGTTGCACATTGAGTTTCAAAATCCATTTATTATTGCAATTGACGCTTGTCTAGGTGAATCAGATGCCATTGGTTCTATATTACTTCATCAAGGACCTCTTTATCCTGGAAAGGCTGTAAAAAAACAATTACCTCCAATCGGAAATATTTCAGTGAAGGGAATTGTTAATGTTGGAGGCTTTATGGAGGCAACCGTGTTACAAAATACAAGGCTACATTTAACGTATTCAATGGGCGATAAAGTTGTTCGAGCGCTCATGCTTGCTTGGCAACGTCATTTACTGAAGGATAAAAGTAACGGTAACCAAAATCGCAACTATACCAATACTCGGAAGCAAATTGGCTACGCGGATTTTCGTTAAACCTGCAATATTCAAACCGATGGCTAAAATCATAATCCCACCCGTTGCTGTCATTTCTTTAATAAATAAATCAAGCGCCTCTTGAGGAATATATGTACTAATAACACCAGCAAACAAGGTAATTGTCCCCTGATAAATAAAAACAGGAACAGCAGCAAGCAACACACCAATTCCTAATGTCGATGCTAAAATAATCGATGTAAATCCATCAATAATTCCTTTTGTTATTAAAACACTATGGTCATTTCGCAAACCGCTATCTAACGCACCGATAATGGCCATAGAACCAATGACGAAAATCAAAGTTGCCGTTACAAATCCCTCTGCAATGGAACCTTGTGCTGCCTTTTTTCCAAAAAGCAATTCAACCTTTTGGCCAAGGCGATTAAACTGTTTATCGAAGTTTAACCATTCACCAATCATTGTACCCAATACTAAACTAATAATGACTATTATAAAATTACCACTTTCAAGCCCCATCTGAATACCTAGCACTGCCACTGCAAGGCCGATAATCGACATGACCGTTTGCTTCATTGATTCAGGTATATTTTTAAACAAGCGCCCAAGTAATGCACCAATAATAATAAATAAAGCATTCAATAATGATCCTAGTAACATCATGACTTTTCCTCTTTCTATGTAGCATATTTATAATTCGCAATAGAATTTATTCAATATTACTAATATTAACACTCTAACGTTTTAAAATGCAGATGGAATTCCATCTTTTTATTTGGAGTACAAAAATGGCATTTTGATTTTGAATCAAAATGCCATTTTTGACTTATAGAATGAGTTCTTTATTGCTCTTCTAACTTTAAAATTTCTAGGATTCGATGTAAGTCATCATCTGAATAAAATTCAATTTCAATCTTACCTTTATCTTTCACCTTTTTAATTTGTACTTGTGTTCCAAAGTAGTCCCTTAGCTGCGATTCAGTAGCTTGGACATGAACATCCTTTTTTACTTTCTCTGTTTCACGTGGAACGTCCTCATTTAATAATTGGATTAACTTTTCAAGTTGGCGAACATTTAATTGATCTTTTATAACCTTCTGTGCAATTTCAGGTATACGGCGCTTATTTTTTAATCCTAGTAACGCGCGGCCATGTCCCATTGAAAGTTCACCGTTGTTTACAAGTTCACGTATTTCGTCAGGTAGTTGTAATAAGCGAATCAAGTTAGCAATATGAGGTCGACTTTTTCCTAATCGTTTTGCCAAATCCTCCTGTGTAAAATTCAGCTGATTAATTAAACTATTATAAGCATCTGCCTCTTCAATTGGTGTTAAATCTTCTCGTTGTAAGTTTTCTAAAATTGCCACTTCCATCATTTGCTGCTCATCAAAATCCTTCACAATAGCTGGGATTTCCATCAAGCCAGCTTGCTTAGAAGCTCTGAAACGGCGTTCGCCAACAACGATTTCGTATTTTTTGCCCTTTTTCCGAACAATAATTGGTTGAATAATTCCATGTTCAATAATCGATGCAGATAGCTCGGTAATAGCTGTTTCATCAAATATTTTTCTTGGTTGGAAAGGGTTTTCTAAAATTTTTGTCAAAGAAATCTGTTGTACTTGATCTTCCATATGTACAGCCTCTTCATGGAATAGTGCTTCAATTCCTTTTCCCAAACCTTTAACCATTTTTAATCACTTCCCTTGCAAACTCTAAATATAATTCTGCTCCGCGCGATTTTGCATCGTAAATAATAATTGGTTTTCCATGACTCGGTGCCTCACTTAATCGAACATTACGCGGAATAATCGAATGATATACCTTGTCTTGAAAATAACGTTTTACTTCATCAATTACTTGGATGCCTAAATTTGTACGGGCATCTAGCATTGTTAAAAGCACACCATCAATCATTAAACTTTTATTTAAATGCTTTTGTACAAGGCGGACTGTTGATAATAACTGACTTAATCCTTCAAGCGCATAATATTCACATTGCACAGGGATAATTAGCGCATCCGCAGCTGTCAAAGCATTAATCGTCAATAACCCTAATGATGGAGGACAATCAATTATGATAAAATCAAAGCGCTCCTTCACTTCTTGTAACGCCTTCTTTAAGCGAACTTCACGTGAAATGGTCGACACCAACTCAATTTCAGCACCAGCTAACGAAATTGTTGCAGGTACAACATATAAATTATCAATCTTTGTTTGTTGAATTACTTCCTTGATGTCCTCATCATTAATCAAAACATCGTAAATACAACTTTCTAAGTCACCTTTTCTAACGCCAAGTCCACTAGAGGCATTGCCTTGGGGGTCGATATCAATTAATAATACTTTCTTTCCTAAAAAAGCTAAACATGCACTTAAATTTACAGATGTCGTCGTTTTACCAACGCCACCCTTTTGATTGGCAATTGCAATTATACGTCCCAAATGCGCACCTGCTTTCATCACTTCGTTTTAGGTTGAATCATTAATCAAGATCTTAAAATTCTTTGTTATTTTTTTGTATTTTCTGAAATTAATTCTAATCTACTTCAATTCTAACAAAAAATCATCTAAAACGTTGCATGAAATTTATTTATTTTGTAATTTAATCCAATTTGCATAAATAATTCGTTTAAATCCTAAAAAATCCCCTATATTTTACAATAGGAGATTTTTGTTTATTTCTTTTTTGGTATTTTAACAGTGATTTGATAGTAATCCTCTGTATCTTCTTCTTCTGTTTTTACATTAATACCACTTTTACTTACCATAGACAAAGATTGTTTAATCGTATTTAAAGCAATTCGAACATCTTTACTAATTGCTTTTCGCTTTGGCTTCTGTTTTTTTACTTCTGGCTCTTCTGGGTGCAATAGCTTTTGGATTTGGTCCTCTAACTGCCTTACATTCCAGTCAAATTCCTTCGTTGCAGCTATTAGTTGTAATTGTAGTTGTTCATCTTTAATAGCAATTAGTGCTCGCGCATGTCGCTCTGAAATTTGGCGGTTTAAAATCGCCTCTTGGACAAATTGCGGAAGCTTTAACAAGCGCAGTTTATTTGCTACCGTAGATTGTCCTTTGCCTAAACGCTGTGCAAGTGCCTCTTGTGTAAGTGAATGCAGCTCTAACAATTGCTGATAGGCCAGCGCTTCTTCAATTGCAGTTAATTCCTCACGTTGGAGATTTTCAATAAGTGCAATAGAAGCGGTCTCTCTATCATTTAAATCACGTACAATGGCAGGTACATCTGTCCATTGCAAAGATTTCATCGCGCGGAAACGGCGTTCACCTGCGATAATCTCATAGTTTCCTGGTTGATCACTTATTGGACGAATTACAATTGGTTGAATTACGCCATGTGTGTGTATGGTTCTTGCTAACTCTTCAATCCGCTCATCATCAAAAACGGTACGAGGTTGATAACGGTTTGGAATGATATTTTCTATTGGAATTTTAACTACTTCTTCTGAAGCCATAGATACATTTTCTATTTCTTCTACTTCACTTTTTACTTCTGGCTCTAGTTCCTGCTTCACTCCGCCTCCGAAAAAACGTGAAAAAGTACTCTTCATCCGTGTGGCACCACCTTTAAGTAACTATCTAGCTCATATTCAATATTATTTATGATTCGCTCGCAAAAGTACAGTGTACAATGAACGGTAATTTTACAATATCCACATAATTATCAATATGTATGCATCAAAAGACGAAAACATTTCATAATTTATGTGATGGGTGTTAACCGTCAACAGATTAGAAATCTCCTAATTTACTAAGATTCCTCTTTATTTGATAGGACTTTTATTTGGTACACCTGGTTTACGTGGATATTTTTTAGGTGTTGTCTTTACTTTATCAAAAATATAAAGAGAACGCTCACTTTCTTCAACTGGTAAAAGGAAAGCAAACTCTTCTTTTGCTTTCGCACCTAAAGTAGTAATTGCCTTTGCCGCATCTTTCATTTCCTCTGCGCCCGCTGCTGCTTTTAATGCAACAAAATAGCCGCCCTCTTTTGCTAGTGGAATACATAGCTCAGATAAAACAGATAGACGTGCCACCGCGCGTGCTGTCACAACATCAAATTGCTCACGATATTGACTATTTTGACCGAATTCCTCTGCACGAGCATGCACAAACGTCATGTTTTGTAATTGTAATTGATCTGTTAGATGGTTTAAAAATGTAATGCGCTTATTTAATGAATCAACAATGGTAATTTCTAAATGAGGGAAGCAAATTTTAATCGGAATACTTGGGAAGCCTGCACCTGCTCCAACGTCACATACCGTTGTTACTTTTGTAAAGTCAAAATAGAAAGATGCACTAATTGAATCGTAAAAATGCTTTAAGTAAACACCTTCTAAGTCTGTAATCGCTGTTAAATTCATTTTTTCATTCCACTCAACAAGTAGTTCGAAATATGTTTTAAATTGTGCGATTTGCTGTTCCGTTAATTCAATGCCTTTACTTCTTAATGCCTCAATGAATTGTTGCTCGTTCATGGCCTATTCTCCTTTATGAAAAGGCGCCTTTAGAAGACGTAGCAAGCTTTCCACTACGTCTCTTTTTAGCAAATGAATATTGCTCTTAAAGGGCGCTCTTATAATTAGTTCATATTGATACGGGCAATTTTCCCTTGCTCAATATACACAAGTAAAATCGAAATATCTGCCGGATTTACACCTGCAATACGAGAAGCCTGCGCAATGGATAATGGACGTACATCTTTTAACTTCATCCGCGCCTCTGTTGCAATTCCTGAAATGGCATCATAATCAATATTTTCAGGGATTTTTTTATTCTCTAATTTTTTCATTTTCTCTACTTGTTGCATCGCTTTTTGAATATAGCCTTCATACTTTAACTGAATCTCGATTTGCTCTTGTTCATCTTCAGATAGCACTACATCTGACGGTATTAAAGACGCAATATGCTCATAATGCATTTCCGTACGTTTTAATAAATCGGCTCCACGTATACCATCTTTTAATTCGGCTCCACCAACAGAACGAATAACGGCTTGTGTCGTTTCATTTGGCTTAATGATTACTTCACGAAGGCGTGCCAGTTCCTCTTCGATTCGTTGCTTTTTCAGTTGGAATTTTGCGTGACGTTCTTCTGAAATTAAACCTGCCTTATAGCCTGTTTCTGTTAAACGTAAATCAGCATTATCATGACGTAAAAGTAAACGATATTCTGCACGTGATGTTAATAAACGATACGGTTCATTTGTTCCCTTTGTTACTAAGTCATCAATTAGTACACCCATATAAGCATCTGAGCGGCTTAAAATGATTTCTTCGCGACCTAATATTTTTGCTGCTGCGTTCATTCCTGCCAATAACCCTTGACCCGCTGCCTCTTCATACCCAGATGTTCCATTAATTTGACCAGCCGTATATAAACCACTAATTTTCTTCGTTTCTAGTGTCGGCCATAATTGCGTTGGCACGACTGAATCATACTCAATTGCATAACCCGCACGCATCATTTCTGCATTTTCTAAGCCTGGAACACTGGCAATTAATTGCTTTTGCACATGTTCTGGCAAGCTTGTTGAAAGACCTTGTACATAAACTTCACGCGTATTACGTCCTTCTGGCTCTAAGAAAATTTGGTGGCGCGGTTTATCGCTAAAGCGCGTTACTTTATCCTCAATAGATGGGCAGTAACGTGGGCCTGTCCCTTTAATCATCCCAGAAAACATCGGGGATAAATGCAAATTATCTTCAATAACTTTATGTGTTTGTTCACTAGTATACGTTAACCAGCATGGGAGCTGATCCATAATATATTCTGTTGTTTCATAACTGAATGCTCGTGGCACATCATCACCCGGTTGAATTTCCGTTTTTGAATAATCAATTGTACGGTTATTCACACGTGGGGGCGTACCCGTTTTAAAGCGAATTAAATCCAAGCCAAGTTCTTTTAAATTATCTGCTAGCTTAATGGATGGCTGCTGGTTATTTGGACCTGACGAATATTTCAAATTACCAATAATAATTTCACCACGTAAAAACGTACCTGATGTAATAATAACAGCCGCTGCTCGGTAAATAGCACCGATTTGTGTGATAATCCCTTTTATTTCGCCCTCTTCAATAATTAATTCATCGACCATTGCTTGATGAATTTGTAAGTTTGGCTCTTCTTCTAATACGCGCTTCATTTCATGCTGGTATTGGAATTTATCTGCTTGTGCGCGTAATGCACGTACAGCAGGTCCTTTACCTGTGTTTAACATACGCATTTGGATATGGGTTTTATCAATAACCTTCCCCATCAATCCGCCTAATGCGTCAATTTCACGTACAACGATCCCTTTTGCTGGTCCACCTACTGATGGATTACATGGCATAAATGCAATCATATCTAAATTTATTGTTAACATGAGTGTTTTTGCACCCATTCTTGCTGCTGCATAAGCTGCTTCGACGCCGGCATGTCCTGCTCCGACAACTATCACATCAAATGTGCCTGCCTCATAATTTGTTGGCATGCTGTTCTTCCTTTCTTCACTAAAGTTAAATTTATTTCCCTAAACAAAATTGCGAGAATAGCTGATTAATTAAGCTTTCTTGCACTGTATCTCCAATAATCTCGCCAAGAATTTCCCAAGTACGTGTTACATCTATTTGAATCATATCTACTGGTACACCTGATTCCGCTGCCATTAACGCTTCCTCAATGGTATCTTGCGCTTGATGAAGTAATGCAATATGACGCGCATTTGAAACATATGTTAAATCATTCGCTTCAATTTGACCTTCAAAGAATAAAGCAGCAATCGCTTCTTCAAGCTCGATTATACCTTCTTCTTTTAATAATGAAGTCGTAACAACACGATGCTTACCTGCCAATTCATGTACACGGTTTAAATCTATTTTACGCTCTATATCCGTTTTATTCACCACGACAATGTAATCCATCGCTTGAATTGTTTCGAATAAACGCTCATCTTCAATTGATAATTCTTCCCCATAATTAAGAACAAGTAAAATTAAATCTGCTCCCTTTAACGCTTCACGCGAACGCTCCACGCCAATTCGTTCTACAATGTCCTCAGTTTCACGAATTCCTGCTGTATCTACTAAACGTAATGGTACACCACGCACATTAACGTATTCTTCTATAATATCACGCGTTGTCCCTGCAATTTCTGTTACAATCGCTTTATTTTCCTGTACTAAACTATTTAAAAGTGAGGATTTCCCTACATTTGGTCGTCCCAAAATAACGGTAGACAATCCTTCACGTAAAATTTTCCCCTGAGATGACGTTTGTAGTAATTGAATAATTTCTTCACGTACCCAGCTACATTTCTCTAACAATACGGGAATCGTCATTTCTTCTACATCATCATACTCTGGATAATCTATATTAACCTCTACTTGTGCCAATGTCTCAAGTAATGCTTGGCGTAAAGAGGCAATCAATCTTGATAATTTTCCATCCATTTGACCGAGTGCTACATTCATTGCACGATCTGTCTTTGCACGAATTAAGTCCATTACAGCTTCTGCTTGTGACAAGTCAATTCGCCCATTTAAAAAGGCGCGTTTTGTGAACTCTCCTGGCTCTGCTAATCGAGCACCAGAACGCAATACTAATTGTAATACACGATTAACTGAAATAATGCCTCCGTGACAATTAATTTCAACAACATCCTCACGCGTAAACGTTTTTGGACCGCGCATTAATGATAGCATGACCTCTTCTACTACTTCGCCTGTTTTTGGGTCAATCAAATGCCCATAGTGAATCGTATGTGACGGTACTTCTGTTAAATGTTTCCCGTTTGGTGATTTAAATAGTTTATCTGCAATTTCTACTGCTTCATCGCCACTTAAACGGACAATCGCAATAGCTCCTTCTCCCATTGGTGTGGATATCGCAGCAATTGTATCGAATTCCATTTGTATCCTCCTAATTTAGCCTTATCCACATGTGGATAAGTTGCTACCGAACTGTACTATCTAACAATTTAGACTAACATATTTTAAGTAAAATCTAAAGTAATGTCGTTTAACTCTATGTTAGCAATTATTAAAAATATAATTGCTTCTCGACTCAGAATATGATTAATAGCAATATAAAAACGGCCTTTCCAATGGAATAGGCCGTTTTTATTGTCTGTATAAATATAATAATTCGCTATTTAGTTATTGAATCGGTTCAATAACTAAATAGCGATTTGGTTCAACGCCTTCTGAATATGTTTCGATATCCAGGCGATTTGCTAATGCATTATGAATAATCTTCCGTTCGTAAGATGCCATTGGTTCAAATGCTACAGGCTTACGCGTATATGTTGCTTTATCTGCCATACGCTCTGCTAATTGTTCCAATGCTACTTGGCGACGTTCTCGATAATCCTCTACATCCATTTGCAAAATCATAAACGATTTTGCTGTTTTGTTTAACATCAGCTGTGTTACTTGCTGCAGCGCATTTAATGTATAGCCGCGCTTACCAATTAATAAAGCTGCTTTCTCACTTGATAATTTAAACGAAACATTTTTACCATCCGACGTATGTTCGATTGATAAATCTGTAATTCCCATTGGTTCGACAATACTCGTTAAATACTTTTTTGCTTCCTCAATCGGGTCTACCTCTGCTAGCAGTTCTTGGTGAATTGGTTGATCATCATTTATATAATTTGATTCATCCTCAAGATTTTCTGTAGCCGTTTGTTGTTGTTTTTCAACAATAACTGGCTGTTCGGCTGTTTCCTCATTCACTTTTAGTTGAACAACTTCTTTTACAGTGACACGCACTTCAGCAGGACGTGCCCCAAAACCTAAAAATCCTTTTTTACCTTCTTGTAAAACTTCCACATCAACTTGATCACGAGAATGGCCAAGCTTTTGTAACGCTAATGAGATCGCCTTTTCTAATGTTGCGCCTATTTGCGTAGTTTGTTTCACTATTTCGCTCCTCCTGTGTCGGCAGCTTCCGGTTTATTTTTATTCCAAGGTTTGTAAATTGCAAGGTTTTGTAATACAGAAATAATATTTCCGACTACCCAATATAGTGATAAGGCTGCTGGTAAAATAATACCGAAACCGATAATCATTAATGGCATGATATACATCATAATTTTCATTTGTGGATTGTCAACAGCTGGACCTGTCATTAACACAACGTACTGGATAAGACCTGCAATAACTGCTAATAATATACTTGGTTCTGCTAATGGTAGTGTTAAAAATGTACCTAATTCAAATGCTGGTGTTGCGTTCATACGGCTAATCGCATGATAGAAACCGATTAAAATTGGCATTTGAATAAAGATTGGTAAACATCCAGCAAGTGGGTTAACCCCAGAAGTCGACATTAACTGCATCATTTCTTGCTGATATATTTTTTGTGTAGCCGCGTCTTTAGAGCTATATTTTGCTTGTAACTCTTTTAACTTTGGTTGAATCTCTTGCATTTTTTTAGAGCTTTTAATTTGCTTGATTGTTAACGGTAAAATTACTAATCGAATAATAATTGTTACAACGATAATTCCCAATGCGTAGCTCGAAAACATTTCAGCAAAAAGTTTAATAAATGATACGAGTGGCCAAACGATAAATTCATTCCAAAAGCCTTCACTTTTAGATGAAATTGGCTGATCAAATTCTGTACAACCTGAAAGAAGTAAAACTACTGATACAAGTGACAGCATTACCCAAAGATTTTTCTTCAATCTTCTTCCTCCTAAAGCAAACCTATTCAATTTTATGTCGATATTTTACCATGTGAATATGTTTTTATACTACTAATTGTTCCAATAATTTATTAACTTGATTCAGCAGAATTCCCCTACTTTTACTAATCGAGCGTTCAAACCCAGACTGAATAAAGTTAAGCCTCGGCGGATGTCATAGATTTTTTAAGGGAAACTTTTCGAGCAAGCTCGAAAAAATCTAGACGCAACCACTCCTCGGCGTAATTGATTATTATTTTTTTAAAACACGTGCAACCTTTAGTACATGTTCTAAACTACTTTTTGTTTCATGAAAATTTAATGTGGCCGCCTGCGTTCTGGCGATAATAACATAATCCATATCTTTTCTTACTTCATCTTTTAACTCAAGAAAAGCTTGGCGTACATAACGTTTTACTCGAACACGTGTAACCGCGTTTCCAACTTTTTTGCTTACTGATAAGCCGATGCGAAACGCCTCTTGTTGTTCACCTTTTAAGCAATAAACAATAAATTGGCGATTCGCGAATGACTTACCTTTTCTAAACACCTTTTGAAAGTCTTCATTTTTCTTAATACGTTGGCGTTTATTCATTGATCCATTCACCTGTCCCATCTAATCATTGGTTCTTTTTTTGCTTCAATCGAAAATAAAAGAAAAAAAGACCACTGATGTGGCTCAGTGGACTTATGCTGATAATACTTTTCTTCCTTTACGACGACGAGCAGCTAAAATATTTCGGCCGTTTTTTGTGCTCATGCGAGCGCGGAAACCGTGAACTTTAGAGTGCTTACGTTTCTTAGGTTGGTACGTACGTTTCATTTGTATACACCTCCTACATTCGAATGTTACTATATCTATTTCTACATACAGACCATGACATTATATAAATAATTTTAACTGTTTGTCAATGCCTATTCAATTTTTTCGAAATTTTATTGTATGTAGCACTTCAAACATTATAGCACGCATGTTGCAAATTAGTTAGTCATTATCACTCGGATAGGATCTAATTCAGACAAAACCCTACTTACACCTTCCTCTTCACTCCGGGCTACTTATCTATATGATACTTGCATAAATAGTCGTTAATGAATGCCTAAACCAAACATTTCTATCGTTTACTTACTTCCAAATCACTTTAAATCTCGTTTGAACATTATTTTTACTTGATGTTGGGTTAAACATGGCTGCTCACTCAAAGATAAATAAGCTAGTTTTCCTTCTTTTCAAGTTATCCACAAATCCACAATAATTGTCCCCATAAGTTGTGTGCAATTATTTCACCCTCTTTTTTTATCCACACCCCTTATCTACAACTTTTTCACAAATTCTATGCCTGTGGACAACTCAAACGTTAATAATCATTTTTTATGTGGATAAGATCGTTTAAGTATTGAAATGCCTGCATTTATTTGTTACGATAACTGTGTTTTACTTTGTGGATTTCTTTTTCGGGAAATATTTTATCCACAACTGTTAGTAATCTGTGGACTATTTTTTACACCTGTATTGAATAACAGTTATCCACAGCGTATAGTTATGTGTATGACCTTATATTCTCTATTAAAAAAGGACTATTTTTAACGCTCTGTTGAATGACTATATAAATGAATCTTATTGCATCTCTTTTTAACTATCCTTAGAAAGATATGAACTAATGAAAGGAAGAAATAGCTTGGAACATTTAGATAATTTATGGAATGCTGTGCTTACCCAAGCTGAACAGAAAATTTCAAAGCCCAGCTTCGATACTTGGTTGAAAGCAACCAAACTGCTGGCCCATAGCGGTACAAATGTCACAATCTCAGCTCCTAACTCTTTTGCTCGTGATTGGCTTGAAAATTATTATGTCCATATGATTACAGGCATTTTAAATGAGTTGACTGGCGAAGATCTGGTCATAAAGTTTGTTGTTCAGAAGGATCAAAATACAGATGATTTTGAACTTCCCCCACCGATTACACAAGCAAGGAATAGTGATCAACACGACACGGCACCAGGGATGCTTAATCCTAAATATACATTTGATACATTTGTTATTGGTTCTGGAAATCGCTTTGCCCATGCAGCAAGTTTGGCTGTAGCTGAGGCCCCTGCAAAAGCATATAACCCTTTCTTTATTTACGGGGGCGTTGGGTTAGGTAAAACACACTTAATGCACGCAATTGGACACTATGTGAAGGAACATAACCCAAAGGCAAATGTTGTCTACCTCTCTTCTGAGAAATTTACAAATGAATTTATTAACTCAATTCGAGATAATAAAACAATTGATTTTCGAAACAAATACCGCAATGTAGATGTTCTACTAATCGATGATATTCAGTTTTTAGCTGGGAAGGAATCCACACAAGAGGAGTTTTTCCATACATTCAATACGCTGCATGAAGAATCAAAGCAAATTGTTATTTCAAGTGACCGACCACCTAAAGAAATCCCAACATTAGAAGATCGCTTACGTTCTCGCTTTGAATGGGGATTAATTACTGATATCGCACCACCAGACTTAGAAACGCGTATCGCTATTTTACGTAAAAAAGCGAAAGCAGATGGTTTAGATATCTCGAATGAAGTAATGCTTTACATCGCCAATCAAGTTGATACAAATATTCGCGAACTTGAAGGTGCTTTAATTCGTGTAGTTGCCTATTCATCATTAGTAAATAAGGATGCCTCACCAGAACTGGCAGCAGAGGCGTTAAAAGACATTATGCCAAACTCCAAGCCACGAATGGTTACCATCTTTGATATACAAACAGCTACTGGAGAGCATTTCAATATCCGCCTTGAAGATTTCACTACGAAACGACGTACGAAATCAATTGCCTTTCCACGTCAAATTGCCATGTTTTTATCGCGGGAATTAACGGATTTTTCATTGCCTAAAATAGGGGAAGAATTTGGGGGACGAGATCATACAACCGTCATCCATGCACATGAGAAAATTTCTAAACTATCAAAAATAGATCAACAATTACAGCAAGACATTAAACAAATCCGTAGTATGTTAGGTAAATAAGCTGTGTATAACTCTACCTTTTTCACACAATCTTATTCACACGTTACTAACATCTGAATAACGTGCGAATACTGGCTAGAATAGTAGTTATCCACAAATCCACAGCCCCTATTACTATATCTATTAATATCTTTAATAAATAAATAATATATAAGTGAGGTTAAATAATGAAATTTGATATTTTACGTGACCGTTTTTTAAATGGATTAAATGACGTTATGAAAGCTGTTAATTCAAAAACAACAATTCCAATTTTAACGGGAATAAAAATAGATGTAACGAACGAAGGAATTAATCTAACGGGTAGTGATGCAGACATTACAATTCAAACATTCATTCCTGTTGAGGAAAATGGCGAACAAATTATAAACATAAGCGAAACCGGTTCAATTGTATTACAAGCCCGTATGTTTAATGAGATTGTTCGAAAATTACCAACAAATGAAGTTGAAATTGAAGTAACAAATAGCTTTGCTACAAATATCCGTTCAGGTAAATCGGAATTCCACCTAATTGGCTCAGATGCATCTGAATATCCATTATTGCCTGAACTATCAGCAGATCGACAATTTTCAATTCCAGCTGATTTGTTAAAATCAATTATTCGCGAAACAGTATTTGCAGTAGCTACTTCTGAAAGTCGCCCCGTGTTGACAGGTGTCAACTGGAAGGTAGAAGAGGATGAATTAATATGCATCGCAACGGATAGTCACCGCCTTGCAAGACGTAAAGTGAAACTGGAAAATTTACCAACAGATATCACATCCGTTGTTATTCCAGGAAAAAGTCTTAATGAACTCTTTAAAATTTTAGATGATTCGACAAATCCGGTACAAATTGTTTTAACAAACCAGCAAGTATTATTTAAAACAGATGATGTTCTATTCTTCTCACGTTTACTTGAAGGCAATTATCCGGACACATCACGTTTAATTCCAGAAGATTACAAAACGAATGTAACAATTAACGGAAAATCATTATTACAAGCAATTGATCGTGCTTCATTACTTGCTCGTGAGGATCGAAATAATGTTGTACGTTTTGAAACATTACAAGCCAATACGGTTGAAATTTCATCTAATTCACCTGAAATTGGGAAGGTAGAAGAGCAAATTCAAGTTGAGGCGTTAGATGGGGAAGCTTTAAAAATTTCATTCAGTGCGAAATATATGATGGAGGCCCTAAAAGCAATTGACGGGCAAGATGTTATTATTCAATTCACTGGTGCGATGAGACCATTTATTTTACGTTCAGTAGCAGATGATGCGATTTTACAATTAATTTTACCTGTTCGTACGTACTAATTGAATATTCCGCAATATGGTTTATTAAGATAGTCACCTTCCAGTGGCTGTCTTTTTTTACTTCTCACCAATTTTTAGGTATGATAGAAAGATAGACTTTATTTTCGAGGAGGCTGAGTTACAATGAACGACTTAGTAATTGACACAGAATACATAACGCTCGGACAAGCGTTGAAAATGACCAATACAATTAGTTCTGGTGGTATGGCAAAATGGTTTTTAAGTGAGCATGAGGTATTTGTAAACGGAGAAAAAGAAGATCGTAGAGGAAGAAAGTTACGTCACGGAGATCTTGTAAATATTCCAGGTGCAGGACGTTTCCGTATCATAGATGCATTTATTCAAAACGAGGAAATGTAATTCATGAATATCGAACGCCTGCAGCTAAAAAACTATCGTAATTATGAATCGCTCTCACTGGATTTTTCATCCAAAACAAATGTTTTTATTGGCGAAAATGCACAAGGTAAAACAAATGTTATGGAGTCAATTTATGTTTTAGCGATGGCAAAATCCCATCGGACGTCGAATGATAAAGAATTAATACGTTGGGAAGCCGATTATGGTAAAATAGAAGGTGTAATTGAAAAGCGTTATGGTCGTGTTCCGATCGAGTTAACGATTTCAAAAAAAGGTAAAAAGGGCAAGATTAATCATCTTGAACAAACTAAGTTGAGTAATTATATTGGGCAAATGAATGTTGTCATGTTTGCTCCTGAAGACTTAAATGTTGTAAAAGGGAGCCCCCAAATTCGAAGACGCTTTATCGATATGGAGATAGGGCAGATTTCACCGATTTATTTACACGATTTACTAACATTCCAAAAAGTTTTAAAACAGCGCAATCATTTATTAAAAAGTAATCAAGGAAAAGCATCATTAGCAAAAGATATGATGTTTGATATTTATACGGAGCAATACATCCAAGCTGCTGTTCAAATTATTCGTAAAAGATTTCAATTTATGGAGCTCTTACAAGAATGGGCAGAACCAATTCATTTCGGTATTTCTCGTGGTTTAGAAAAACTAGTTATTAAGTATCGTCCTGTAGCAGGAATGGAAGCTAGTTGGACTGCTGAAGAAATGGCCAAATACTTGGAAAAAAAACTCGCTGAAGTAAAGCAACGAGAAATTGACCGTGGCGTTACCCTAGTTGGTCCACATCGTGATGATTTACAATTCTTTGTCAATGATTATGATGTTCAAACTTATGGCTCTCAAGGTCAACAACGGACAACGGCATTATCTTTAAAGCTTGCAGAAATTGAATTAATTAAGCAAGAAACAAAAGAAACGCCAATTTTACTACTTGATGATGTTTTATCAGAATTAGATGATTATCGTCAATCACATTTATTAAATACAATTCAAGGTGAGGTCCAAACATTTGTGACAACAACAAGTGTGGATGGGATTCATCATGACACGATTAAACAAGCCAATTTATTTTCTGTACAACAAGGAAGTATTGAATAGCAAGATGTGAAGCTTTAATAAAAGTGAGCGTTTAAAAAATAAAAGTATTACACTTTTATAAAGAGAAGCATACTGAAGTTATGAAAGAGTAGGTGAACTATAGTGACTTTAGAAGAACATAAAGTCCATCAGTCATATGATGCGGATCAAATTCAAGTATTAGAAGGCTTAGAGGCGGTTCGTAAACGTCCTGGGATGTATATTGGTGCAACAAGTTCAAAAGGCTTACATCATCTTGTATGGGAAATCGTCGATAACAGTATCGATGAAGCATTAGCAGGCTATTGTACGGACATCTCAGTCACAATTGAGCAAGATAATTGGATTCGTGTAGAGGATAATGGCCGAGGAATTCCAGTTGATATTCAGGAAAAAATGGGTATGTCTGCTGTTGAAGTCATTATGACTGTTTTACACGCCGGAGGAAAATTTGGCGGTGGTGGCTACAAAGTGTCAGGTGGCTTACATGGCGTAGGTGCTTCAGTGGTAAACGCATTATCGAGCGAAACAATTGTACAAGTACAACGTGATGGCAAAGTTCATGAAATTAAATTTGAACGTGGTCATACAGTTCAAAAACTAAAAGTCGTTGGTGAGACTGAATCCAACGGTACAACCACGCGTTTCAAAGCGGATGAAGAAATCTTCAAAGAAACAACAGAATATGAATACGATATTTTAGCAACGCGTATCCGAGAATTAGCTTACTTAAACCGTGGAATTCGTATTGCAATCGCAGATGAACGCACAGGAAAAGAACGTTCTGAAACATTCCATTTTGAAGGCGGAATTCGAGAATACGTTGAACATTTAAATAGCAATAAAGAACCAATTCATAACCCAATTGATGTGTTTGGTGAAAAAGAAGGTATTACGGTAGAAATCGCAATGCAATATAATTCTGGTTTTAACTCAACAATTATGTCTTTTGCCAACAACATTAATACGTATGAAGGCGGTACACATGAATCAGGTTTTAAAACGGCATTAACACGTGTTATTAATGACTATGCCCGCAAAGCAAACATAATAAAAGAAGCAGATACAAATTTAACGGGTGAAGATGTACGTGAAGGATTAACAGCAATTGTTTCTATCAAACATCCAGATCCACAATTTGAAGGGCAAACGAAGACAAAGCTAGGTAACTCAGAAGTAAGTCAAATTACAAACGCGTTATTCTCTGAAGGCTTTGAACGTTTCTTGCTAGAAAACCCTACAATTTCCCGTCAAATTATTGAAAAGGGAACGATGGCAGCCCGTGCACGCGTTGCTGCCAAGAAAGCGCGTGAATTTACACGTCGAAAATCGGCTCTTGAAGTATCAAGCTTACCTGGTAAATTAGCGGATTGTTCATCTACGAACCCTGCTGAATCAGAAATTTATATTGTAGAGGGTGACTCTGCCGGTGGTTCTGCTAAATCAGGACGTGACCGACATTTCCAAGCAATTTTACCGTTGCGAGGGAAAATTTTAAACGTCGAAAAAGCACGTTTAGACCGTATTTTATCGAATGCCGAAATACGTGCAATGATTACTGCTTTCGGTACAGGTATTGGTGAGGAGTTTAATTTAGAAAAAGCGAGATATCATAAAATCATTATTATGACTGATGCCGATGTAGATGGCGCGCATATTCGTGTTTTATTATTAACGTTCTTCTTCCGCTTCATGCGACCGTTAATCGAAGCTGGCTATGTGTATGCAGCTAAACCGCCACTATACCAAGTGAAACAAAGTAAGCATGTAGAATACTGTTATTCAGATAGTGAATTAGAAGAAATTTTAGAGCGTCTACCTAAATTACCAAAGCCAATTGTACAGCGTTATAAAGGTTTAGGTGAGATGGACGCAACGCAATTATGGGATACAACAATGGATCCAGACCAACGTACATTAATTCGAGTAGAACTGGATGATGCCATTGAAGCCGATCGAATCTTTGATCACTTAATGGGTGATGAAGTAGGTCCCCGTCGTGATTTCATCGAGGAAAATGCGGTATATGTGCAAGACTTGGACGTTTAAGAGTTAACGTAATTGGAAGGAGGTCCTTATTTTGTCGGACATTCAACATGGACATATTGAATCGAGAAATATTACAACTGAAATCAAATCATCCTTTTTAAGCTATGCGATGAGTGTTATCGTTTCGCGTGCTTTACCAGATGTTCGTGATGGACTAAAACCAGTACACCGTCGTATTTTATATGGGATGCAGGAATTAGGAAATACAGCAGATAAACCTTACAAAAAGAGTGCCCGTATTGTTGGAGATGTAATGGGGAAATTCCATCCACATGGTGACTCTTCTATTTATGATGCGATGGTGCGTATGGCACAAGATTTCAGTTATCGTTATATGCTTGTAGACGGCCATGGGAACTTTGGTTCGATTGATGGTGACGGTGCAGCAGCGATGCGTTATACCGAGTCACGTATGTCAAAAATTGCGATGGAAATGTTACGCGATATCAACAAAGATACGATCGACTTTGAACCAAACTATGATGGTAGTGAAAGTGAGCCAAAAGTTTTACCAGCACGTTACCCAAACTTACTTGTTAATGGAGCGACTGGTATTGCTGTTGGTATGGCGACAAATATTCCACCACATAATTTAGGCGAAACAATTGACGGTGTTTTGGCTATTGCGAATAACCCAGCCATTTCGACAGAAGAGTTAATGGAAATTATCCCTGGTCCAGATTTCCCAACAGGGGGGATTATTTTAGGACGCAGTGGTATTCGTCGTGCTTATGAAACAGGGCGCGGCTCTATTACAATTCGTGCAAAGGTTGAAATCGAACAAACTTCTAATAAAGAGACAATTTTAGTAAATGAACTTCCTTATCAAGTGAATAAGGCCAAACTAATTGAAAAAATTGCTGAGCTAGTACGTGATAAAAAGATTGATGGCATTACGCACTTACGCGATGAATCAGACCGTAATGGGATGCGTATTGTCATCGAAATACGCCGTGATGCAAATGCAAATGTTGTATTAAATAATTTGTATAAGCAAACAGCAATGCAATCTAGTTTTGGTGTGAATATGCTTGCGCTTGTCGATGGACAGCCACAAGTACTAGGCTTAAAAGATGTGCTTTACCATTACTTAGAGCATCAAAAAGTAGTTATCAAACGTCGTACAGCATATGAACTCCGAAAAGCAGAAGAGCGTGCTCATATTTTAGAAGGTTTACGTATTGCTTTAGATCATATTGATGAAATTATTGCAATTATTCGTGGCTCTCGAAATGGTGAAGAAGCAAGACCTCAATTAATGGAGCGATTTAATTTATCTGAGCGCCAAGCGCAAGCTATTTTAGATATGCGCCTTGTTCGTTTAAGTGGATTAGAACGTGAAAAGATTGAAGCAGAATATCAAGAACTTCAAATATTAATTGGCGAATTAAAAGCCATTTTAGCTGATGAAGAAAAAGTTTTAGAAATTATTCGTACAGAAATTGCTGAAGTAAAAGAGCGATTTAATGACAACCGTCGTACAGAAATTACTGCGGGTGGATTAGAAATGATTGAGGACGAGGATTTAATTCCACGTGAAAACTCAGTTATTACATTAACGCATAATGGCTATATTAAACGTCTAGCTGCGAATACATATCGTTCGCAAAAACGTGGTGGTCGTGGTGTACAAGGAATGGGTACAAACGAAGATGATTTCGTAGAGCACTTATTATTCACTTCAACACATGACACAATTTTATTCTTCACATCAAAAGGGAAAGTGTTCCGTGCAAAGGGATATGAAATTCCAGAGTACGGCCGCCAAGCAAAAGGTTTACCAATTGTAAACTTACTTAATATTGATAAAGAAGAAAAAGTAACGGCAATGATTCGTGTTGCTGAGTTTAAAGAAGATGCATACTTTATCTTTACGACGAAAACAGGTGTTACAAAACGTACACCAGTTATTCAATTTGCTAATATCCGCACAAATGGGTTAATTGCGATTACATTACGCGATGATGACGATTTAATTTCTGTGCATTTAACAGATGGTACGAAGGAAATTATTATCGGTACAAGTGATGGGATGTTAGTTCGTTTTAAAGAAGAGGACATTCGTTCAATGGGACGTACAGCAGCTGGCGTACGTGGTATTAAGCTGCGTGAAGGTGATCACGTTGTTGGCATGGAAATTTTAGAACCAGAGCAGGAAATTTTAGTCGTAACAGAAAAAGGTTACGGTAAACGTACACCTGAAGCCGAATATCGCTTACAAAGTCGTGGCGGCTTAGGTTTAAAAACGATGCAAATTACCGAGAAAAACGGTAAAATGTGTGCTGTTAAAGCTGTTGATGGAACAGAGGATATTATGTTAATTACTATTAATGGTATGCTGATTCGTATGGATGTTAAAGATATTTCTGTTATTGGCCGTAGTACACAAGGTGTTCGTTTAATTCGTCTGGCAGAGGAAGAATACGTTGCTACTGTAGCGCGTGTTAAGAAAGACGATGATACATCAGAAATTGATGAAGAAGAAGAAGTAGATTCTGAATAAGTTTTTTGAAAAGAGCTGCACATTTTGTGTGGCTCCTTTTAATTTCCGCTTAAATCAAGTGAATTATGAACAATAAAACTTTAAAAGTATCTTCTCAATAGTTAAATTGTTCGATACAATAGGAATAAATTACTTAAATTAGGGGTGTGTGACATTGGAAACGACAGTTATGAGGGTTGAAGAGTTACGATTAGGGAAAATTGTAGCTGAAGATATTTTTGCCAATACACAATATCCAATTATTTATAAAAATGCAAAAATCAATCATGAACATTTCCGCCTTTTTGAGATGTTTAATTTAAATGAGATTTTAATATATAAAGAAAAAGAACTAGAAGTACTAACTGAAGAACAATCAGAAGTTGAGTCAACGATCATTACATTGCCGAAGTATACAAGTTTCGAAACTTATTATTATGATGCAATTGCTCAAATAAAAAAGGAATTTGGAAATTGGCAAGCGGGTGCAAAAATCGATCTTACAAAAGTTCGAGGAATGATTATCCCCCTAATTGAAAAGGTATTAGAAGATCGATCATATATATTCGATTTAAATACTTATTCTAATGCCAAAGATTATTTATTTCATCACTGTATTGCGACAGGACTAATTGCTTCAATTATTTCAAAAAAATTGGGGCATGATCGCGGTACAATTATTCAAGTAGCTATTGCGGGAATGTTGGCAGATAGTGGTATGGCTAAGGTAGCACCTCGTATTCGTGATAAGCAAAGTGCATTAACAGAAATTGAATTTGCCGAAGTAAAAAAACACCCTTATTATAGTTATTTACTTGTCAAGGATCTACCATCCATTAAAGAAGTTATGAAAGTAGCAATATATCAGCATCATGAGCGATTAAATGGAAGTGGTTATCCAAAGGGTGAAAAGATGAGTGCAATTACAACATTTGGCCAAATTATTGCAGTTGCAGATGTATTCCACGCAATGACAAGTGAACGATTATATCGTTTAAAGCAGTCTCCCTTTAAAGTAATCGAAATGATTAAGGAAGAGGAGTTCGGGAAATTTGATGTTCAGGTTGTCCAAGCACTCGTTGATCTTGTTGTGGATTTACCGATTGGTACGAAAATTGAATTATCAAATTTAGAGCTAGGTGAAGTAATGTTCATCAACAAATATGCACCAACGCGTCCACTTGTTAGATTAATAAACTCCGGTGAGATTATTGATTTAGCAACAAATCGTAACTTTTACATTTCACGAGTAATTACAAAATAATATTAAAGTCATATTTGCTTTGTACTATTATAAGTAAGTAATAAAAAGTTGCTCGGATATAAAAAGGAACATCTCCTCAATTAATTTTAATTAGGGAGATGTTTATGATATTAGTGACGATCTTTGTTGCCAAATAAAAGCTATAGAATTATGTAGTTGTTATTTCTATTTTTTTCTGTTGACGTATATTATATTGTTTGATATTATATAAAAAGTCATTTAAATAAATACATATTGATTTGGAAGATAACAAATAGTTATTGACAAGTTGAAAAGTATTTGTTAATATATTTAAAGTCGCTATCGAGAGATGACGAAAACAACTTTAAAAAAGTTGTTGACACTACACAAAGAATTATGTTAAGATATTAAAGTTGTCGTTTCGATAACAACATGAACCTTGAAAACTGAACAAGCAAACGTTAATGATTTAAACGTTTAAGTGATGAACTTAAACAAATTAT